>NZ_JBEPUO010000001.1:0-689620 GCF_041691455.1 Phenylobacterium sp.
CCCGCGACGAGGCGGTGCTGACCCTGCTCTACGGCTGCGGCCTGCGGATCTCCGAGGCCCTGTCGCTGAAGCGCTCCGACGCGCCGCTTCCCGACAGCCTGCGCATTCTCGGCAAGGGGTCGAAGACCCGCATCGTCCCCGTGCTGCCCGCCGTGCGCGAGGCGATCGAGGCCTATCTGGCCGAGGTCCCCTTCGCCATCGCCCCGGATGAGCCGCTGTTCCGCGCCAAGCGCGGCGGGCCCCTAAGTCCCCGCCATGTGCAGGCGACGGTGCAGAATCTCAGGGGCCGCCTCGGCCTGCCCGCCAGCGCCACGCCGCACGCGCTGCGCCACTCCTTCGCGACCCACCTGCTGGGGGCCGGCGCGGACCTGCGCTCGATCCAGGAGCTGCTCGGCCACGCCTCGCTCTCGACAACTCAGCGCTACACCCAGGTCGACGCAGCCGCCCTGCTCAGCGCCTATTCCAAGGCCCATCCTCACGCGTGACGGGAGGCGGCGGAACGTCCGCCGCGCCCGGCGCCACGGCCGGGTGATAGCCGATGGGCGTCGGCACCGAGCAGCCATCGAGCTGACGGTGCACCGCATATTGCATGCCCTCACGCACGCTGCCGCGCGCGCGACCGCCGAGGGCTACGGTCTGGCGGCCGACCTCCTGCTCGACGACCGATCGGCAGTGAGCAGGCTGGCGATATAGATTGGGCGTGCGCTCGGCGATCGGCGGCGGAACCTTCACCGCGGGTGCGGCGATCGTGAGAGCGCCGGCCAAGGTGAGCGCGGCGAGGATCATGGCGCGACCTCCACCATGCACATGCGGCCGTCAGGATAGTCGGCCCACTTGAGATACATCCGCCCCGGACGGTCGCCGCGCCGATAGAGCGCCATCGGCTGGGCGAGGGACGCCTCCATCCGCCCCGCGCCCGCACAGGTCGCCGGCGCCGGCAGCCTTGTGATGATCCCGGGCCGGCCGCCAAAGGCGCTCCGGACGGCGGGCGAGTTGAACGATGGAAACTGGTCGAGCGGCGCGTCCCGCGGAAGGGCCGCGGATAGCTGGGCGGCCAGGAGCATGGCGATCATGGCGCTTGTCTCCGTATCGCTTCGATGGCGGAGGCTCTCACCTCCGCGGACCGGCGCCAAGTTAACTCTGCCGCACGAACCTCTGCCAGGCGATGTCGGATCCGGCGTCGCGGCCGTGCTCGATGCAGCGGAACCCCTCGCGCCGGTAGAAGGCCTGGGCGCGGCGGTTGGGCGCCTGCACCTTCAGCGACAGCGGGCCGTCGCCCAGGCCCACGACGTGATCGAGCAAGGCCTTGCCGACGCCGCGGCCGCGCGCATCCACATAGAGCGAGTGGAGGAAGTTCTGCGGTCGGAAATAGCCCGCGAGGCCGAGAATCTGCGCCGCCTCCACCGCCACATAGATCTCCTCCTCGCGGGCCGAGCGCAGGAAGTCCTCGCGGCTGTGCCGTTCCGGCGGCAGCCAGGTGAAGGTCTCGCTCAGCACCTTCACATAGAGGTCCGCGCAGGCGCCGATCTCGTCTGACCTGGCGCGGCGGACCTCCATTGTCTCCAGGGCCTGCCGTCAGGCCTGCATCGTCCACCCCTCGACGCCCATGGCCGCCTGGCGCAGCGCTTCGGAGCGGGTGGGGTGCGGATGGCAGGTGCGGGCCACGTCCTCGGACGCGGCGCGGAATTCCATGGCCACGCAGTATTCGCCGACCATCTCGGAGACCGACGGGCCGATCATATGGGCCCCCAGCACCTCGTCGGTGACCGCGTCGGCCAGCACCTTCACGAAGCCCTCGGTCTCGTGGTTGATCTTGGCGCGGCTGTTGGCGGTGAACGGGAACTTGCCGACCTTATAGGCGCGGCCCTCGGCCTTCAGCTCCTCCTCGGTCTTGCCGACCCAGGCGACCTCGGGGCTCGTGTAGACCACGCTGGGGATGATCCCATAGGCCACGTGGCCCGCCTTGCCGGCGATGGTCTCGATGCAGGCCACCGCCTCGTCCTCGGCCTTGTGCGCCAGCATCGGCCCGTGGGTCACGTCGCCGATCGCCCAGACGCCGGGCGCCGAGGTCCTCCAATGGTCGGTCTCGATGAATCCGCGCTTGTCGGGGGTGATCCCGACGCTCTCCAGGCCCAGGCCCTCAGTGTAGGGCCTACGGCCGATCGCCAGCAGCACGTAGTCGGCCTCGAACGTCTCGGCCGCGCCGCCGGCCACCGGCTCGACGGTCACCGAAACTCCGGATTTCGAGGCCTTGGCGCCGGTCACCTTGCTGGAGAGCTTGAAGACCATCCCCTGCTTGGTCAGCGACCGCTGGAAGGTCTTGGCGACCTCAGCGTCCATGCCGGGGGTGATGCGGTCGAGGAACTCCACCACCGTCACCTGGGCGCCGAGCCGGCGCCACACCGAGCCCAGCTCCAGGCCGATGATCCCGGCGCCGATGACCAACAGGCTCTTCGGGACTTCCGGCAGCGAGAGCGCGCCGGTGGAATCGACGATCCGCTTCTGGTCGACGGTGACGCCTGGCAGGCCGGAAGGCAGCGAACCCGTGGCGATGACGATGTCCTTGACCTCGTAGGCGGTGGTCTTGCCGTCATCGCCGGTCACCTCGACCTTGCCGGCGCCGGCGATGCGGCCCGTCCCGCGCAGCCAGTCCACCTTGTTCTTCTTGAACAGGAACTCGATACCCTTGGTGAGCTGGGCCACCGAGGTCGCCTTTTGGGCCATCATCTGGACGAGGTTCAGCTTGGGCTTCACGTCGATGCCGAGTTCGCCGAAGTGGTTGGCCGCGGCGTCGTACATCTCCGAGGCGTGCAGCAGGGCCTTGGACGGCATGCAGCCGACGTTCAGGCAGGTGCCGCCCAGCGTCGCGCCGCCGTCCACGCCCCTGTCGACACAGGCGACCTTCAGCCCGAGCTGGCCCGCCCGGATCGCGGCGTTGTAGCCGCCGGGACCGCCGCCGATGATGATGACGTCGTACTGGGCCATGGGTGTCCGTGCCTGCTCGGGAAGATGTCGCCCAGATATAGGCCTTTTGGCGAGGATGCGAGGGGGGCCTGGCGGCGGTCTTGGCTAGAGAGCGGGCCCGTCTCCTAGCCGTTCGAAGCGGCGGGGACGCAGGGGCACGATAAATCCAGTGAGCCAGGTCAAGGCGAGGGAGAGAATGAGGCGGAGGGTGGCCTCGACGCTTCCCAGGGGCGCAAGGGTTGAAGGTTGTGTTCGAACCTCGTTGAGGAAGGCGCGCGCCGCTTCCGCATCCTCCTCCGGGACCAAGAGGCCGGGACCGCCGATCGCGTAGATCAGGTTGACGTGGACCTGGATGACCAGGTCGCGCTGGAGGATGACGGGAATGCCGGACGCCCGCAGCGCCGAGGCGGCGACCTGTGGTTCCGTCAGATCGGTAAAACGGGCGACTTCGACAAAACGCATGGCCGGAAGCTTGGCCTTAACGCCAGCAGTCGTCCAGCCGAAGGATCAGGGAGATGCCGGTGGCGAGATCGCCTTCACCGGCCGCTGTTCGACCCACCAGATGAGCAGGCCCACCAGAACCAGGACCGCCAGCCGGTCATAGTTGAAGCGCAGCGCGGCGGTCCCGAACACCCGCCGGTAGGCGCCGCTGAGGTGCATGAGCTGCGTCAGGCCCATGTTCAGC
The DNA here is from genome assembly GCF_041691455.1 of Phenylobacterium sp. GTDB lineage: Bacteria > Pseudomonadota > Alphaproteobacteria > Caulobacterales > Caulobacteraceae > Phenylobacterium. The sequence goes on from NZ_JBEPUO010000001.1 coordinate 3,650, forward strand.
CCAATGCCCGCGACATAGAACCAGAGCGCCGGACGCCGGAGCACCAGGCGCAGGGCGGCGACCGGCAGCAGCAGCACGGCGGCCAGCCAGACGACCAGCTGCCAGTCCGGCGTGGCGCTCCACAGCGAGATCATCAGGACGGCCGGGCCGGCAGTCGGATGGATGACCCCCAGCCGATAGGCGGCGAAACCCATCAGCGGGAAGCCGGTCGACGCCGCCTGCAGCAACAGCAGGATCGCCAGCACGATGCGCAGCCAGATCATCCCTCAGCCTCCCCCGAGGCCGGAAATCTGCGCCGCGGAAGGCCGTGCGTCGAGCCCAGGGGTCGAGCGCCAACCTCTTGCCCCTCTTGATCGTCATCGCCCGGCTTGTCCGGGCGACCCATGATCTCCGCGCCGACGACGTTCTCGGCGGCGGCGGCGCGACCAATCACGCGTTTGCCGTGTTCATGGGTGGCCCGGACCAGCCGGGCCATAGATTTATTTAAACATTTCAACTATTTGACGGGTATCGACCTAGAGGTCGAGCAACAGGCGCTGCGGTTCCTCGATGGCTTCCTTGACATGGACCAGGAAGGTCACCGCGCCCTGGCCGTCGACGACGCGGTGGTCGTAGCTCAGCGCCAGGTACATCATCGGCCGGATCACCACCTGGCCGCCGATGGCCATGGGCCGCTCCTGGATCTTGTGCATCCCCAGGATGCCCGACTGCGGCGCATTGAGGATCGGCGTCGACATCAGCGAGCCGTAGACCCCGCCGTTGGAGATCGTGAACGTCCCACCCTGCATGTCCTCGATGGCCAGCTGGCCGTCGCGGGCCTTCTTGCCAAGCGCGCCGATGGCCTTTTCGATCTCGGCCAGGCTCATGGCGTCGGCGTCGCGCACCACCGGCACGACCAGGCCCTTCTCGGTGCCGACCGCCACGCCGATGTCGTAGTGGTTCTTGTAGATCAGGTCGGTTCCGTCGATCTCGGCGTTGACGTCGGGCACCATCTTCAGCGCGTGGGTCACCGCGCGGACGAAGAAGCTCATGAAACCCAGCTTCACGCCGTGGGTCTTTTCGAAGGCGTCCTTGTAGGTCGCGCGCATCGCCATCACCGCGGTCATGTCCACCTCGTTGAAGGTGGTCAGCATGGCGGCGTTGTTCTGGGCTTCCTTCAGCCGGCGCGCGATGGTCTGGCGAAGCCGGGTCATGCGGACCCGTTCCTCGCGCTCGTGGATCTCGCGCGGACCGGCGGGCGCCGGCGCCGGGGCGGGGGTCTTGGCGCGGGCGTCCAGGGCCGCCAGCGCGTCGCCCTTGGTGATGCGGCCGTCCTTGCCGGTGCCGGGAATGGCGGCGGCGTCGAGCTTGTTCTCCGCGACCACGCGCTGAGCCGACGGCGCCAGCACCGGTTCAGCGGCGGCCTTCACGGGGGCGGGGGCCGGAGCCGCGGCGGGCGCAGGCGACGGCGCGGGCGCGGGCGCGGCGGCCTTCGCCGGTTCAGGCTCGGGGGCGGGCGCCTTGGCGGGCGCGGCCTTGGGCGCGGCGGCGCCTTCGGTGATCTTGCCCAGCACGGCGCCCGGCTCGACCGTCGCGCCTTCTTCCGCGGAGATCTCCGACAGCGTGCCGTCGGAGGGCGCCGCCACCTCCAGGCTCACCTTGTCGGTTTCCAGCTCGACGAGGATCTCATCCTTGCGCACCGCATCGCCGGCCTTCTTGGTCCAGCGCGCCACCGTGGCTTCGGTGACGGACTCGCCGAGGGCGGGCGTCATGATGTCGGCCATTGGGGATGCGCTCCTTGGGGGTCTTGAAGATCTTTAGGCGAAGGCTTCCGTCAGGAACGTCTCGAGTTCCTTCAGGTGGCGGGTCATCAGGCCGGCGGCGGTCGAGGCCGAGGCGGGGCGGCCGACGTAGCGGGCGCGCTTGGCCTTCACCGCCATGCGCTCCAGCGTGAGCTCCAACCAGGGGTCGACGAAGGTCCAGCCGCCCATGTTCTTGGGCTCTTCCTGGCACCAGACCAGCTCTGCGTTCTTGAAGCGCTTCAGGACATTGGACAGCGACTTCAGCGGCCAGGGATAGAACTGCTCCAGCCGCAGGACATAGATGTCGTCGCGGCCGGTCTTCGCGCGATGCTCGATCAGGTCGAAGTAGACCTTGCCGGAGCAGAGCACGACCCGGGTGATCTTGTCGTCGGGCTTGAGCACGACCCCGCCGACGTCGGCCCCGGCCTCAGCCCCGTCGACCATCACCCGATGGAAGCTGGTGCCCTCGGCCATGTCGCTGAGGTTCGAGACGGCTCGCTTGTGCCGGAGCAGCGACTTGGGCGTCATCACGATCAGCGGCTTGCGGAACTCGCGGATCATCTGCCGGCGCAGGGCGTGGAAATAGTTGGCCGGCGTGGTCGGGTTGATGACCTGCAGGTTGTCCTCGGCGCAGAGCTGCAGGAAGCGTTCGAGGCGCGCGGAGGAGTGCTCCGGCCCCTGGCCCTCGTAGCCGTGCGGCAACAGCATGACGAGGCCGCTCATCCGCAGCCACTTGCGCTCGCCCGACGAGATGAACTGGTCGATGACCACCTGGGCGCCGTTGGCGAAGTCGCCGAACTGGGCTTCCCACATGTCGAGCGTGTTGGGGTCGGTGAGCGAGAAGCCGTACTCGAAGCCCAGCACCGCCTCTTCGGACAGCGCCGAGTTCAGCGCCTCGAAGTGCGCCTGGCCGGGGCCGAGGTTGCGCAGCGGGAAATAGGTCTCCTCGGTCTTCTGGTCGACAATCCCGGAGTGGCGCTGGGTGAAGGTGCCGCGGATCGAGTCCTGGCCGGAGAGGCGCACCGGATAGCCCTGGTCGAGCAGGGAGGCGAAGGCCAGGGACTCGCCCGTTGACCAGTCGAGGTCCGCGCCCTTCTCGATGGCTTCGCGGCGCCCGGCGATCACGCGCTCGACCGTCTTGTGGACGCTGATCCGCGCGGGGATGGTGGTGATCTTCTGGCCGAGGTCGAGGAGCTTCTGCCTGGAAACGCCGGTGACGCCGCTCTCTTCGGAGCCCGGGAGCTTCAGGCCGGACCACTTGCCGTCCAGCCAGTCGGCCTTGTCGGCGTGGTAGCTCTTGCCGCTGTCGAACTCGGCGTCGAGGAAGGCGTCGAATTCGGAAATCCAGCCGTCGACCTCGGCCTGGGTGGCCGTACCCTCGGCGACCAGGCGCTGAGCGTAGAGGTCGCGGACGCTCGGGTGCTCCTTGATCTTCGCGTACATCAAGGGCTGGGTCATCGTCGGGTCGTCGCCCTCGTTGTGACCGAACCGGCGGTAGCAGAACATGTCGATGACCACGTCCTTGCCGAACTGCTGGCGGTATTCCGTGGCGACCTTGGCGGCGAACACCACGGCTTCCGGATCGTCGCCGTTGGCGTGGAAGATCGGGGCCTCGACCATCAGCGCCACGTCCGACGGATAGGGCGAGGAACGGCTGTTCTTCGGGCTGGTCGTGAAGCCGATCTGGTTGTTGACGATGAAGTGGACCGAGCCGCCGACGCCGTAGCCGCGAAGCTGGGACAGCGCAAAGCACTCGGCGACGACGCCCTGGCCCGCGAAGGCCGCGTCGCCGTGCATCAGCAGCGGCAGGACGTGGCCGCGGCCGGCGTCGGGGCTGGCGCGCAGGGTGAAGGCCTGCTTGGCCCTGGCCTTGCCGATCACCACCGGATTGACGATCTCCAGGTGGCTGGGGTTGGCGGTCAGCGACAGGTGGACGGAGTTGCCGTCGAACTCGCGGTCCGAAGAGGCGCCCAGGTGGTACTTCACGTCGCCCGAGCCCTCGACGTCGGACGGCAGGCTCGAGCCGCCCTGGAACTCGTGGAAGATCACCTGGTAGGGCTTGCCCATGACGGCGGCGAGCACGTTCAGCCGGCCGCGGTGCGGCATGCCGACGATGATATCCTTCACGCCCAGCGCCCCGCCGCGCTTGATGATCTGCTCCAGCGCCGGAACCAGGCTTTCCCCGCCGTCGAGGCCGAACCGCTTGGTGCCGGGGAAGCGGCGATGGAGGAACTTCTCGAAGCCCTCGGTCTCGATCAGCTTCTTCAGGATGGCGATCTTGCCCTCCTTGGTGAAGACGATCTCCTTGTCGCGGCCCTCGATGCGCGCCTGGATCCAACCCTTCTCCTTGGGATCGGAGATGTGCATGTACTGCACGCCGACGCTGCCGCAGTAGGTGCGCCGCAGGATCGCCAGGATCTCGCGGATCGTGGCCGTCTCCAGCCCCAGCACGAAGTCGAGGAAGATCGGCCGGTCGAAGTCGGCTTCCGAGAAACCGTAGGTCGCCGGGTCGAGCTCGGAGGCGTCGCCGGGCGTGGTGGCGATGCCCAGCGGATCGAGGTTGGCCTTCAGGTGGCCGCGCATCCGGAAGGCGCGGATCATCATGATGGCGCGCAGGCTGTCGAGGGTCGCGGCGCGCACGGCGTCGGTGGAGACGGCAGGGGCGCCGGCCGGCGCGCGCTCGGCGATCTTCGTCGCGAGCTTGGCCTCGACCGCCGGCCACATCCCGTCGATGGCGGAGAGCCAGTCGGGGCGCGCGGCGGGCGCACCGGCCTTCATCCAGGCGGGGTCGGCGGCGGCGCGCTGAACGTCGCCGGCCGAGTCGTGCAGGGAGGCGAAGAAGGCGCGCCAGGAGGGCTCGACCGCGTTCGGGTCGGCCGACCATTTCGCGTAGAGGTCCTCAACGAAGGCCGCGTTGCCACCGTAGAGGAACGAGGTCTCGGCGAGCACCTCGTTGATCAGACCTGCGTCGTCCGCCATGTCGTCCGCTTTCCCGAGCGGGACCGCGGAGCTTCTGAGGAGGAGCCGAGCGCGGACCGCTCTTTAACGTTAGTTGCCGCTCTAGGCGCCTTTCAGCACCTCGAGCAGGGTGGTTCCGAGGGCCGCGGGAGAGGGAGAGACACGGATGCCCGCGGCTTCCATCGCGGCGATCTTGTCATCCGCCCCGCCCTTGCCGCCCGAGATGATCGCGCCCGCGTGACCCATGCGCCGTCCGGGCGGCGCGGTGCGTCCCGCGATGAAGCCGACCATAGGCTTCTTGGTTGCTGAATTTTTAATGAACTCAGCCGCGTCCTCCTCGCCGGACCCGCCGATCTCGCCGATCATGATGATCGACTCGGTCTCCGGGTCCTTCAGGAACAGGTCGAGCATCTCGATGAACTCGGTCCCCTTGACCGGGTCGCCGCCGATGCCAACGGCCGTCGTCTGGCCGAGGCCCACCTGAGTGGTCTGGAACACGGCCTCATAGGTAAGGGTGCCGGAGCGGGAGACAACGCCCACCGAGCCCTTCTTGAAGATGTTTCCCGGCATGATGCCTATTTTGCATTCATCCGGGGTCAGCACGCCGGGGCAATTGGGTCCGATCAGCCTGGATTTCGAGCCGTCGAGCGCGCGCCGCACCTTGACCATGTCGGCCACCGGTATGCCCTCGGTGATGCAGATGATCAGCGGGATTTCCGCGTCGATGGCTTCCAGGATGGAGTCCGCGGCGAAGGCCGGCGGGACGTAGATCACGCTGGCGTCCGCGCCCTCCTGACGCACCGCCTCGCCGACGGTGTTGAACACCGGCAGGCCGATGTGGGTCGTGCCGCCTTTGCCAGGCGTCACGCCACCGACCATTTTGGTCCCGTAGGCGATGGCCTGTTCAGAGTGGAAGGTGCCTTGCGCCCCCGTGATGCCTTGGCAGATCACGCGGGTGGATTTGTTGATCAGGATCGACATTCAGGCAGCGTCCCGCACGGCTTTGACGATCTTTTCCGCACCATCGGAGAGGTCGTTGGCGGCGATGACGTTCAGGCCGCTCTCGTTGATGATCTTCTTGCCGAGCTCGGCATTGGTGCCTTCGAGGCGCACCACCAGGGGCACGTTAAGGCCGACCTGCTTCACCGCCGCGACGACGCCCTGGGCCAGGATATCGCAGCGGGCGATGCCGCCGAAGATATTGACCAGGATCCCCTTCACGTTGGGGTCCGAGATGATAATCTTGAAGGCAGCGGTGACCTTCGCCTCATCCGCCCCGCCGCCAACGTCCAGGAAGTTGGCGGGCTCGGCGCCATAGAGCTTGATGATGTCCATGGTGGCCATGGCCAGGCCCGCGCCGTTGACCATGCAGCCGATCTCGCCGTCCAGCGCGATATAGGAGAGGTCGTACTTGGAGGCCTCGATCTCCTTCGGGTCCTCCTCGCTCTCGTCGCGCAGGGCCTTGATGTCCGGGTGGCGGAAGAGGGCGTTGTCGTCGAAGGACACCTTGGCGTCGAGGACGCGCAGTTGGTCGTCCGCGGTGACGATGAGCGGATTGATCTCCAGCATCGCCATGTCCTTGGCGAGGAAGGCCGCATAGAGCTGACCGAGCAGCTTGCCCGCCTGCTTGGCGAGGTCGCCCTTCAGGTCCAGAGCCGCGGCGAGCTTCAGGCCGTGGAAGCCACGGACACCGGTCACCGGATCGATGCCGAAGGTGATGATCTTGTCGGGGGTCGAATGGGCGACCTCCTCGATGTCCATGCCGCCTTCGGTCGAGGCCACCACCGAGACGCGGCTCGTTTCGCGATCGACCAGCAGCGAGAGGTAGAGCTCGCGGGCGATCTGCGCGCCTTCCTCGATATAGAGCCGGTTGACCTGCTTGCCCTTGGGCCCGGTCTGGTGCGTGACCAGCACCCGGCCGAGCATCTCCGCGGCGTTGGTCTTCACCTCGTCCACCGACTTCACGACGCGGACCCCGCCCTTGGCGTCGGGGCCGAGGCCCTCGAAGCGGCCCTTGCCGCGGCCGCCGGCGTGGATCTGCGACTTCACGACGAAGACCGGTCCCCCCAGTTTCTGGGCGGCCTCGACGGCCTCTTCGACGGTGAAGGCGGGAAACCCGCGCGGGACCGCCACGCCGAACTCGGAGAGGACGGCTTTGGCTTGGTGCTCGTGGATATTCATGAGGCTCGGTGAGGCTTTTTGGGGCGCTGGGAATGTCGCCTCGCCTCAGCGGCGAGTGGGCGCGGTTATAGGCGCCGCTCCCAGGGATGACAACCGCGCGAGGCCGGAAAACCGGGGTCTCTAGCCGGCGCCTTCGAAGCCGGCCGAGGCGCGGCGTTCGAGCTTGCCCCAGCCGACCCGCGCGCCATGCAGGGCCGCGTCGATCGACTTGACCACCACGTAGTACATCAGCTGGCGGTAGCCGAAACGTTGGACCGGCAGCCAGACCAGGTCGGCCCAGGGGGCGCGGCGCTCGAGCGCCATGCCGAGCGCGCCGGCCGAGAGGTCGAGGAAGATGAACGCGGCCCAGAAGAACAGCGGCCGCGACAGGTCGTCGGGCGACCACTCCACGGGGTGGAAAGCCCAGGCGTAGATCGCCGAGATCAGGCTCCAGACGATGGCCAGGTCGACCAGCGGGGCGATGGCGGTGAGGATGATCTGGAACAGCCAGATCTGCGGCAGGGCCACGAAGCCCAGCACCGGCCGCTTCACGTCGAACAGCGCCGCGCGGTGCTTGTAGATGCATTGCAGGGTGCCGAAGGACCAGCGGAACCGTTGCTTCAGAAGCCCGCCCACCGTCTCCGGCGCCTCGGTGTAGGCGCGCGCCTCCGGATCGAATTCCACCCGCCAGCCGGCCCGCTGCATGGCCAGGGTCAGGTCCTGGTCTTCGGCCAGGGTGTCGTCGGGATAGCCGCCGAGGGCTTCCAGCGCTGCCCGCCGCCAGGCCCCCACGGCGCCCGGCACCACGGTCACCGCGCCGAGCGCCGCCAGCGCCCGGCGCTCCAGGTTCTGGGCGGTGACATATTCCAGCGCCTGCCAGCGGGTGATCAGGTTGCGGCGGTTGCCGACCAGGGCGTTGCCGGCCACCGCGCCCACCTCGGGGTCGCCGAACCAGCGGGCGAGCTTGGGGAGCGTGTCCGACGGGAACAGGGTGTCGGCGTCGAGCGCCACGACCACGTCGCCGCTGGCCTTGGTCAGGCCGCGGTTGAGCGCGCGCGCCTTGCCGCCGTTCTCGAAGGCCATCAGCGTCACGCGCGGCTCGTCGGCGAAGGCGCGGCGCACCACCTCGGCGGTGTGGTCCTGCGAGCCGTCGTCGAGCACCAGCACCTCCAGGCGCGCCCAGTTCGACGCCAGGATCCGCCGCACCGAGGACTCGATCACCTTCTCCTCGTTGAAGCAGGGGATCAGCACACTGATCAGCGGCCCGGTCGTCGGATCGGGCATGGGCGGCGTCCGCTTCACGATCGTGAAGCGATGCACCAGGGCCAGCACGCCCAGCAGCAGCAGGCGACCGACGCCCAGGACGATGGCGACGATGAACAGGCTCTGCAGCGCGATCTGCACGCCGTGGAAGAAGCCGAAGCCCATGCGGTCGAGGAGCAGCTGGACGGAGTTGCGGCTGGTCGGCGGCAGCACCTCGGCCTGGGTCATGCCGGCCAGGTCGCCGACGGTGACGAGCTTGTAGCCGTGGGCCCGGATCGCATCGATGAGCGCCGGAAGAGCCTCGACCGTGCGGCTGCGGTCGCCGCCGGAATCGTGCAGCAGCACCACCTGGCCCGGCCGCACCGTGTCCTGCAGCCGCGAGATCACCGTCTCGACGATGTGCTTCGGCGTCGAGGCGTCGGGCGACTTCCAGTCGTCGGGGTCGATGCGCAGGCCGACGCTGAGATAGCCCTGGGTCTGGGCGGCCAGCAGCGGGGCGACCTCGCGCGGGGTCGAAGGTTCGGCGTCGCCGAAATAGGGCGGCCGGAAGAGGCGCATCGACCGGCCGGTGATGGTCTCGAAGAGCCGCTGGGTGGCCGACAGCTCCACCGCGGTCTGCGCCGCCGGCACCTTGGAGATGTCCGGGTGGGTCCAGGTGTGGTTGCCGACGTCGTGGCCTTCGCGCACTTCGCGGGCCACCAGGCCGGGCTTGGCCGCCATGTTCTTGCCGATCACGAAGAAGGTCGCCGTCGCCTTCTTCTCCTTCAGGATATCGAGGATCTTCGGCGTCCAGCGGCCGTCCGGCCCATCGTCGAAGGTCAGCGCCACCCAGCCCGGATGGAAGCCGTAGCGCTGGATCACATAGGAGGTGGGCATCACCTCGTAGTTCTCGCCGGAGATCAGGCCGGTGTCGGAATCCATCTCCAGCGAACGGCGGCCGGGGGTCGGGATGGATTCCACCCTCAGGACCTCGCCCGAACCGTCGAAGTCGACGTCGACGCCGGGCTTCAGGAGCTCCAGGCCCTCGGACTTCACCTGCCCGTACTCGTGGCGCAGCACCTGCCAGTCGAGCTGGTCCTCACCGCCCATCCGCCACAGCGCATAGCCCATGGGCCGGAACCCGTCGGCGACCTTGATCTGGTTGAACAGCGTCGGGGCGTCCAGGAACCAGACCACGTGCTTGCGCCCGGCGTCGTCCTGGTAGCCGAAGGTCGGGTTGAGCGAGGTCTCGTCCATCTCGGCCTGGGCTTCGGCGTCGTGGGCCTTCTGGGTGGCCTCGTTGAAGAGGATGGTCTCGGCCGACGCCTTGTTCTTCGGGCCCTTCAGCGTCCAGTCGTAGCCATAGGCGCCCAGCGCCAGCACGGTCTTGGCCGGATCGAGCGTCTCCATCCGCTTGGCGAGCGTCGCCTCGAACCAGTCCTGGCCGGCCGCCGGGCCCGGCTCGCCGCCGCCCCAATGCTGGTCGTAGGCCATCAGCACCACGGCGTCGGAGACATCCTGCAGGCGCTTGATGGGGAAGTCGTCGTCGGCGAACGGCGTGGTGACCCAGACTTCGCGGCCGATCGGCTTCAGCGCCGCGCGCGCCTGGGCGATGAAGGCCGGATAGGCCCGCGCGGAAGCTTCCGACAGGCTCTCGAAGTCGAAGACATAGCCCGCGTAGCCGCGCTTCTGGGCCTGGGCGACCAGATTGGCGATCAGCGCCGTGCGCGCGGTCGGGCTGAGCAGCACGGCGTCGGCCTGGGGCCCGTTCCACTCGTGGCCGGCGGTGTTGTAGTTGAAGACCCCGGGCAGGATCGACGGCGGCTTTTTTGCCGAGGCGATGATCGCGCGGGCCTGAAGGTCCGAGGTGATCGACAGGCTGCCGTCCACGCCGCTGAGCGCGATCCACTGGGGCGAGACCACATCCAGCTGATCGATGTGGTCGGCGAGCGATTCCCGGGAGCTTTCGTCCCAGGAGACGTAGAAGCCGACGGCCAGCGGGCGGGCGGGCCCGCCGGATGCCGCGGCGCCCCGCGGATGGGGGATGCGGCTCCACTGGGCGCGGCCCTTCAGCTTGTGGGCGTTTTCGGCGTGCAGCGCCGACAGCACCTGAGGGTCCTTCAAAGTCAGGCTCGGCAGCCGCGGCGCGAAGGCCAGGGTCGCGAAGAAGCCGGCGACCATCAGGGCGATCGCGGAGGCTACAAGCCCGCCCGTGAACCGCACGCGCCTGGCGCGCCGCCCGGTCGGATCGTGGAAGATGAGATCGGCCATTGAGAACCGGCGGCCCAAGGTGAATCGGCCAGTCTTATGCCTCGCCGCGATGACCGACGCTAGGCGCGCGCCGCTTGCGAAACCGGCGGCATCCGCTATCCCGACGCCTGAGAGACCGGCCCGGAGCCCGCCCGCCGATGGCGTCACCGCAAAAGCGCCTGAGCTGGGGGCCCTACGACACCTGGGTGGACTGGGCGCGCGGCTTCGGCCTGGCGGTCGTGGCGGCGGGCTTCCTGGCCTATGGCGGCGCCTTCGGGTCCGGGGTGCTGACCACGCCGGTCCGCTTCGCCTACTGGTTCGGCCTAATGATCGTGGGCTGGGTCTGGGGCGTCTTCGTATCGAGCTATGTCTTCCGCCCCCACCGCCGCGTTCGCCAACACCTTTGGCGGCGCGTTCTGCTGACCTCACTGGCGATCTCGATCCCCTATTCCGTCGTCGTGGGCGTCGTGACCCATTTCACCCGCGGATCGCGCTTCGACAACCTGATCGACCTCACCGACCTGCTGGTCTCGGTGACCCTGATCTCGGCGGTGATGATCGGCATCAATGTGCTGGTCGGCCGCCAGATGGGCGCCATGACCTCGGCCTCGTCGGAGCCGCCCAAGTTCCTCGACCGCCTGCCCCTCAAGCTGCGCGGCGCCGAGATCTGGGCTGTGGAGGCCGAGGACCACTATCTGCGGCTGCACACCTCCAAGGGCCAGGACCTGATCCTGATGCGGCTCTCCGACGCCATCGCCGAGCTGGAGGGGATCGAAGGCGCCCAGGTCCACCGCTCCTGGTGGGTGTCGCGCGACGCCATCGCCGGCGCCGTGCGGGGCGACGGGCGCGCCACCCTGACGCTCACCGACGGCGCCGAGGCGCCGGTGAGCCGCACCTATGCGCGGCTGCTGCGCGAGCGCGGCTGGATCTAGCTAGTCCTTGTTTCAGGGAATCGCGGTGCGATTCCCCTGCCGTCTCGCCAGCCACTGCTCGCGGGTCTGGCCCCAGGATTCGACAAAGGTGTCCTGATAGGGCGCCGGCATGGCCGACGGGCCCCAGAGCGTCGACCCGAGGCGCTTGGCCACCGCCTGCGAGGCCGTGTTGGCCGGCTCGATGGTGTGGATCACGTCGGGCCAGCCCAGGACGTCGAAGACATAGTCCATGCAGGCCGCGGCCCCCTCGGTGGCGTAACCCTTGCCCCAGGTCTCCCGCGCCAGCCCCCAGCCGACCTCCCGGCCCGGCCAGTCCTCGGGCTGCCAGGGCCCCAGGCGTCCGATCCAGCGGCCCGACGCCTTTTCGATCACCGAGAACATCGAAAAGCCGCGGATCGACCAGGCGCCGGTCACCGTGCAGATGCCGCGCCAGGCCACCGAACGCGCCTGCGGCCCGCCCAGATGGCGCATGGTCACCTCATCCGCGGCGAATTCCGCCCAGGCTTCAAAGTCTTCCGGGGCCGGGGCGCGCAGGATGAGGCGTTCTGTCTCAAGAATTGGCGCTAGCGTAACGGTCATATTTCAGGCTCATACTGCGTCGGGGAGAGAGCTCGTTGCGGGGGCCGTCACCTTAGCCGTGGGCGCGGCGAGGCGGCCAGCGCTTCGTTCGTCGAGGGATCCGCTAGGGCTGGGATCTCGATCGATGACGTCTGACAACTTCAACCACAGGTCGCCGGCCAGGCGTCGCAGGGGCCCGGGCCGTCTTGTGCTGTTCACCGGCGTCGCCGGCGCCTGCCTGCTCGGCGGCGGCCTCGGCCTCTGGGCCCGGCCGGCGATGAACGAGCGGCAGATGGCGGTCGCCGTCCCGGAGGCCCCGGTCACGGCGGCCGCGCCGAAGGGCAAGATCCAGATTGTGGTGGTCGACAATCCGGCCCCGATCGGCGCCCCGATCGAGGTGCTGTCGTCCGCCCCGGCCAGGCCCGCGCCCGTCGTCCTGCCCGCCCCGCCGCTCGCGCCGGAGCTCCGGGCGCCGGTCAGGCCCCCGGAAGGCCTGACGCGGGTGCGGTCCATAACGCCGCCCGCTCAGGCGCCGCTCCCGCCGCCGAAGCCCGTTCCGGTCAAGGCCAGGCCCCTGGCCCCGCCCGCGCCGAAACTGGTGTTCGCCAGGGCTCGGCTGGTCGCGCCGCCCGTCCACGCCGCTTCGGTTCATGCGGCCCCGGTCCGGCTCGCCAAGGTCGTGACCCCGGCCAAACCCCCGCAGAAGATCCTGCTGGCTCGCGCCGCCGAAGCCCGCGCCGAGCTCGCGAGGGCCGCCCGCGCCAAGGCCGAAGCGCATAGGACCGAGCTCGCCAAGGCGCTCAAGGTCCAGAAGCAGGAGCAGATCCGCCTGGCCAAGGCCGAGGCCAGGGGCCGCGCCGAGGCGCGCGCGGAGGCCAAGGTTCAGGCTTTCGCCCAGGCCCAGGACGAGGCGCGCCGGCGCATCCATCTGGCCAGCCTCGCGCGGGCCACGGCCCGGGCTTCGGCGCATGCGGCGAGGCCGGCGCCGAGCTTCGAACTCGCCCGGCTGGACCGCAGGGCCGCCCAGAAGGTCCGCCATGAGCCGAAGGTCGAACGGGCCTCGGCCCGCAAGCCGCCGCGCGTGGTCGAGCCGTCGTACAGGGCCCACCCGATCCCGCTGGCGCCGCAACCGCACGCCGGCCTAATGAGGGTTTCGACCACCCCGGCCCGGACCGATCCGGCCGTGGACGCCGCCGAGCGCCAGCTCGCCCGCGCCTATCAGGGCGCGAGGGCGGCCGGAGTCCCCGACGCCCAGCTGCAACGCCAGCAGCAGCGCTGGCTCGCCGCCCGCTCGGCCGCGGCCCGCGAAGCCCCCTGGGCGGTGCATGACGTCTACCTGGCGCGTATCGCCGAGCTGAACGGCCAGGCGCACGACGCCCACGACGAGGGCTATTGAGGGGCGCTCCCGGCTAGGAGAGCATCTCCTTGATCGTCTCGCGCTCGCCGACCAGCTCGTCGTTGGTCAGCGCGATCTTCGACTTGGCGAAATCGTCCATCTGGTAGCTGTCGATGACCTCGTGGCCGGTGGCGGTGGTGCGCACCGGCATGCCGGCCCAGACGCCGTCGGCGAAGCCGTAGCGGCCCTGGCTCTCCACCGCCACGGAGTGGACCTTGCCCACGGTGGTCAGGTCGCGGACGTGGTCAACCAGGGCGTTGGCCGCCGAGGCCGCGGAACTCACGCCGCGGGCCTCGATGATCGCCGCGCCGCGCTTGCCGACGGCGGGGAGGAAATCGTTTTTCAGCCAGGCCTCGTCGCCGATCACCTCGGCGGCGGGCTTGCCGTTGATCTTGGCGTGGGTGAAGTCGGCGAACATGGTCGGGGAGTGGTTGCCGTAGATGAAGGTGTCGGTGACCGCGTCGATCGCCACGCCGGCCTTCTGGGCGAGCTGCGCGCGCGCACGGTTCTCGTCCAGGCGGACCATGGCGGTGAAGCGGTCCTTCGACAGGCGCCTGGCCTGGTTGGCGGCGATCATCACATTGGTGTTGCAGGGGTTGCCCACCACCGCCACGCGGCAGTCGTCGGCGGCGACCTTGTCGATCGACTTGCCCTGGGCGACGAAGATCCGGCCGTTGTCCTTCAGGAGGTCGGCCCGCTCCATGCCCGGCCCGCGCGGCTTGGAGCCGACCAGCAGCGCCCAGTTCACGTCCTTGAAGGCCACGTCGGCGTCGCCGGTCAGGACCATGCTCTGCAAGAGCGGGAAGGCGCAGTCGTCGAGCTCCATGGCGACGCCCTTGAGCGCCTTCTGCGGGCCTTCGACGGGGATTTCCAGGAGCTGCAGGATCAGCGGCTGGTCGGCGCCGAACATCTGGCCCGAGGCGATGCGGAAGAGCAGCGCATAGCCGATGTTGCCCGCGGCGCCGGTGACCGCCACGCGGATCGGTGTCTTTGCCATGCTGCTGCTCCTTTGGATGACTGCGGCGGGTCCCTAGCCCAGCGTGGGGCGGGCCGCAATGGCGGGCGCTCGCGCGGGCTTTGGCAAACGGGCTTTGCGGCGGCGCGCGCGGCGTGTTCCCCTGCCGGCATGTTCGAGATCGATCCCGCCTTTCCGGCCACCTCGCAGGCCGTCGGCGACCTGGCGCTGAGCCACGTGCGCCTGCAGGGCGACGCACGCTTCCCGTGGATCGTGCTCATCCCGCGCATCGCCGCGGCCCGTGAGCTGGAGGACCTGCAGGCCGGCGAGCGCGACGTCCTGATCGAGGAGGTTCTGCGGGCCGGCGCGGCGGTGCGCGCGGTGGCCGAGGCGCTGGGCCGGCCGGCATCCAAGCTGAACGTCGCCCAGCTCGGCAATGTGACGCCGCAGCTCCATGTGCATGTGATCGCCCGGCGCCCCGACGACGCAGCCTGGCCGGCGCCGGTCTGGGGTTTCGGCGTCGCCGAGGCCTATACGCCCACCGCCCTCGAAACCGCCCTGGCCGCGGCGCGGACCACGCTGGGCCTCTAGTAGGGGCCGCTGCGGCGCAGGGTCACGGGCCGCCGTGCGCCGCCCTCGGCGAGCTCGCCGGTCCAGCGGCCGTCCGCCCCGCCGTGCAAGGTCGCCACCGTGGTCGGCGCGCCGGGCGCCGGGGTGAAGCGCAGCGTGACCTCCGAGCCCTGCCGCTGGATGTCGTCCACCAGGCCCGATGCATTGATCGAGCCCTTGCGGCGCATGTCGCGCCACACGCCCTCCAGGCGATCGCGCTGGTCGACGAGCTGCAGGGCGTAGAGGTCCTGGCCGTCCGCGGTCAGCGTCCAGCCGCCGTCCAGCGGGCCCTGGAAGCCTTCCGCCGAGGCGAAGGAGGAGCGGATGCGCGCCTCATAGGCCATGTCGCGCGGGGTGGGCGGGGCGTCGGCGGTCTTGCCGGTCTCCTCCAGGTGGACCGGCGCGTCGAGGTGCGGCCGCGGCGCCGGGACGTAAGGGACGGCCCCGGCCTGGGGCGTGAGCACGGGCTCGGGTTCCGGGGCGGCGCGCGGCGCGCTGGCGGTGTCGGGCTCGTCCTCGTCGGTCGGCTGCTGGCCGCGATGGTCCAGCAGCGCGCCGATCACGTCGCGGGGCGCGGGCGGCGGAGTCGCCGGCTGGGCCCAGGCCGGCGGGGCCAGAGCGGCGGCGATCAGCAGGGGCGGCAGGCGCAAGCGCATCGCGTCAGCCCTCGCGGGCGGCGATGGCCTCGGCCACGGCGATCAGCCGCCGCGCCTCCGCCAGATGCAGCCGCTCGACCATGCGTCCCTCGACCTTGAGCACGCCCTTGCCGGCATTTTCCGACGAATCGAAGGCTTGCGCCACCGTCCGCGCCCAGGCCACCGCCTGAGGCTCTGGCGAGAAGGCGCGGTTGGCGGTTTCGAGGTGCGTCGGATGGATCAGGCTCTTGCCGTCGAAGCCGAGGTCCGCGCCCTGCGCGCACTCCCGCGCCAGGCCGTCGAGGTCGGGGATGTCGTTATAGACGCCGTCGAGGATCGCCAGGCCATGCCCGCGGGCGGCCATCACGCTCATCGCCAACGCCGGAACCAGCGGCGCCCGATCGGCGCCGAGGCGGCAGCGCATCTCCTTGACCAGATCGTTGGTCCCGATCACCCAGCAGCCGACGCCTTCCGCCGCCGAGGCCCGGCCGAGCGCATCCAGGGCGAACACCGCCTGGCAGGTCTCGATCATGATCCAGAGCGGCGTCCTGGGCCCCAGCGCCCGGCGGTAGGCGGCGATGTCCTCGGGCGAGCCTGCCTTTGGCGCCAGCACCGCGTCGGCCCCTGCGCCGCCCGCCGCGGCCAGGTCGTCGGCGCCCCAGGGCGTGTCGAGGCCGTTCACCCGCAGCACCAGCTCGCGCGATCCGAAGCCGCCGGCGCGGATGGCCTCGACGGCCAGCGCGCGGGCGGCGACCTTGGCCTCCGGCGCGACGGAGTCCTCCAGGTCGAGGATCACCACGTCGCAAGGCAGGGTGCGGGCCTTCTCGATGGCGCGCACGTTCGAGCCCGGCAGATAGAGCGCGCTGCGGCGGGGTCTCGCGCCATTTTCCGGCAGGGCGGCCATCGTCGCCATTCGCGCGCCTTCTCGCATGGATATCCGCCACTCTTAGCGGTTAGGGTGGGACCATGACCACACGCTACGATCCAGGCGCCCGAAACGTGCTGGGCGGGGAGCTCGAGCCTTGCTCGGTCGAGCCTCTCACGGGCTTCTTTCGCAACGGCTGCTGCGAGACCAGCCACGAAGACATCGGCCTGCACACGGTCTGCGCGGTGATGACCGCCGACTTCCTGGCCTTCAGCCGCGCGGTCGGCAACGACCTGTCGACCCCGGTCCTGGAGTCGGACTTCCCGGGCCTCCAGCCCGGCGACCGCTGGTGCCTCTGCGCACCGCGCTGGAAGGAAGCGCTCGACGCCGGCGCCGCGCCCAAGGTGGTGCTCGAAGCGACCCACGAGGAGACCCTGGCCATCGTCACCCTGGGCGTCCTCAAGGACCACGCGGCCGAGGCCTAGATCAGCGGATAGTCCGCTTCCAGGCGGTAGTGCGCCTGCTCGCTGCCGAGGAAGCTGGAATAGAGGCCGAAGCGTTCGATGCGGATCGGCGGGGACTTCAGCAGGTTGTTGGCCTGGATCCAGGCGGCGACCTCGGCGGGATCGGGGTGGCGCAGGTAGGCCAGGGTCACGTGCGGGCGGTAGTGGCGGCTGTCGGCCTTGAGGCCGGCCCGGCGGGCGGCAGTCTCGCAGGCCTTGGCCAGTCGCCGCAGGGGCTCGCACTCGGCGACGCCCGCCCAGACGGCGTGGATGTCCGGCCCGTCGCTGAACGCGCCGGCGCCCGAAAGCTCGATCTCGAAGGCCCGGCCGCGCACGGTCGAAAGCTCGGCGTCGAGGTCGCGGGCCACGTCCTCGCGGATCTCGCCGAAGAACCTCAGCGTCACGTGCAGGGCCTCCAGCGGCCGCCACCGGGCCCCCTCCACGCCCATCTGGCGCCGCGCCAGCGCCCGGCCGATCTCGTCGGGGATTTTCAGCGCGGCGAAGAGCCGGATCATGCCCCTAACTAGCGCAGGCGGCGGCGGGCCGCCACGGCCCCCCGAAAACGCCGGCGGATCGCTGACAACACCTTAAGCAACAAGGCCTTGCTTCCGCCTCACGGGGCCACGATATTTCAGTGGCGTCCAATCGGGACGTTTAGATCAAGGGCTATGCTCAAATGAGCGACTTCAACCGCGGCTACGCGCGCACGGTCTCCACAGACCGCGCCGATATGTCGGTTGACGCAGGCCTCCGCAGTTTCATGCTTGGGGTCTACAACAAGGTGGCGCTGGGCCTGGTGCTCTCGGCCGCGCTCGCCTGGCTGACGGCCGACTTCGCGCCTGTCCAACAGCTGCTCTACATCACCACGCCGGACGGCCGGCTCGCCGGCTTCACGGCGCTCGGCATGATCATCCGGTTCCTGCCGCTGGTCGTGCTGATCGGGGCGATGTTCATCCGCAATCCCAGCCCCCGCGCGGCCGGGATCGTCTACTGGTCCGTCGTCTCGGGCATCGGCGCGGGCCTCGGCGTCTGGCTGCTGGCCTACACCGGCGTCTCCGTCGCCTCGACCTTCCTGATCACCGCGGCGGCCTTCGGCGGCCTCTCGCTGTTCGGCTACACCACCAAGCGGGACCTGACCGGCATGGGCAGCTTCCTGATGGTGGGGCTGATCGGCCTGGTGCTGGCCTCGCTGGTCGGGATGTTCTGGCATCCGGCGGGCTTCTCGATGATCTTCAGCATCCTTGGCGTGCTGATCTTCGCGGGCCTGATCGCCTACGACACCCAGCGCTTGAAGATGAGCTACTACCAACTGGGCGGTGACCAGGCGGCGATGGGCGTGGCGACCAACTACGGCGCGCTCAGCCTCTACCTGAACTTCATCAACCTCTTCCAATTCCTGCTCAGCCTGACGGGCAGCCGCCGATAAGGCGGGGAACAGGTTGAACGGATCGGGCCCCGGGGAAACCTCCGGGGCCTTTTCTTTTGCCTTCCCGCTGCGCGGGAAAGGCCTAGTCGACCACCTTGAACCGGCCGCGGTCGAAGAAGCGCAGCACCTGCTCCAGGTCGTGGCCGCGGCGCAGGACCATCTCGCCCTGGCCCAGCACAGCCCAGGCGCCCTGCCGGCGGGCCAGGGCCGGGCGCTTCTCGATCCGGTAGAGCGGGGCCTCGGAGCTGCGCTTGTAGACGGAGAACACCGCCGACTCGCTCAGGCCGTCGATGGCGTAGTCGCGCCACTCGCCGGCAGAGACCATGCGGCCATAGAGGGAAAGCAGGCGGATCAGCTCGCGCCGCTCGAAAAAGACGGTCGCCTGACGTGGCGACGCGTGAGACATGTCGAAAGCCATCGACCGCGAGCCTAAACCGGAATCAGGCCGTCTCGCCAGGGGCCTTGCGCGCCTCTTCGGCGGATGCGGCCGTAACGGTCCCGCCGCGAAATGACCTTATTCCCGACCCGCGAGCGCCCGATGCGGTTTCGATATTGGAGAGGTCGGTTGGTCAGAGACGGCGGTCCCGGATCCTGAACAGCCCCCCCAGCCCCCCTGGATCGGCGGCCTGGCCAATCGGCGCTTAGATCTCCTCCAAACGCGAACCCCCGCGGGTGCTCTCCAGCCGCGGGGGTTTTCGCATCTGGCCGCTTGCCTCGCCGCCGATTGCTGAAGAAGCTCCCTGAATTGGGGAGGCGAGTCGATGATGCGTTGGATCTGGCGCGGCGGCCTGGGGCTGTGCCTGGCGACCGCCTTGGCGGGAGCCGGCTCCGCGGAGCCGGCGAAGCTCTCCCCCGAATTTCAAGCCCAGCTTGAGGAAGGCCTGCTTCGCGTGCCGGTCTATCCGGTGATGAAGCAGTACTACCCCGAGGTCTACAACAACCTCCTCGCCCGGGCGATGGACGGCCTGGCGCAGGGTAAGACGATCCTGGCGTTGCAGGGAGAGATCCGCCCGACCTATCTGGCGCTGCTCAAGGCCCAGCTCCCCAAGGCTGAACCCGCGCTTGTCGTCGCCCTGCTCGAACTCTCGCGGAGCGAAACGGAAGGCTTGGTCAGCGCGCCCTCCGACTGCATGTCATTCCTGGGGCTCACGCCCTTCCAAACGCGTATCGATCAGCTGATCTCCCCGGACCTGGCGCAGAAGGAGCTCAAGCTGGACGCGCAGATCCTGCAACAGACGGCCACTCATCCCTACGTCCGCAGGCCCGGGCCCAGGGAGCCGCCAACGGCGGCGCAGATGGCGCTCATCGCCTATGACGAGCTTCCGTCCGACGACAGCCGCCAGCGGTTCACCCGGCTGTCGACCAACCTTCGGGCCGCGACCGATCCCGCCGACCAGCGTGTGGTGTGCGAATATATGGTGGGATTCTTCAGCGCCCTCCTGAAGCAGACGCCTGAAGACGCCGCGGCGGTGTTCACCGGAACCTCAGCCAAGCCCTGATCAGCCCTTGGGCTCGCCCGCCCCCAGCACCCGGCCGCCGCGGCCGGCCTGCACCAGGACCACGGTCTTCAGGCCCTCCTCCGAGGCGGCAGGCAGGCGAAAGGCCGCGGGCTTGCCGCGCCAGGGGCCCAGTCGCGTGACTTCGCGCACGACGTTCCTGTGCGGGATGGTCTGGCCCTTGTTGTCGCCGGTCTTGACGGCGACGTCCTGTTCGCGCGGGTCGTAGCGGATAAGCCAGACCTCGCCGCCGCCCTTGGGCGCGCGCGCCGAGCCGACATAGACCCGCCGGTCGCCGGCGAAGTGAATGTCCGGCGGATTGTGCGGCCCCTTGGCGGCCGCCTCGACCAGGGAATCCACCTTGTCGGTCTTGGACCCCGCGGCCTGCTCGGCGCCGTCCACCACCACCTGCGGCGTATAGGGCTCGCGCAGCGCGAGCTTGGCCACATAGGCCTTCTGCCGCTCGGCGAACTCGGGCTTGGCGAAGGTGTCGGCCCAGCCGAGATAGTCCCAGTAGTCGACGGAGAAGGTCAGCGCGAGAACACCGGGCTTTTCGGCCAGCTTGGCGACGTGCGCATTGGCCTCGCCACAGGAGGCGCAGCCCTGCGCCGTGTAGAGCTCGACCACCACGGGAGGCCTGGCCGCCGCCTGGAAAGGCAGGGCGAGCAGGGCCAGGCTGAAAAGCGCCGCTTTCCGCATGGCTCCGGGCTTAAGGGGACTTCCCCGCCCTGTAAATTGCAACAAGGCGTGAGCGGCGGCAGGCGGACGGCGCATCGAGGCGCCGCCCGCCCCGACCAGGCGCCTAGGCGGCCTGGCGCGCCAGGTTGCGCAGCACGTAGTTCAGCACGCCGCCGTTCTTGAAGTACTCGAGCTCCGTGGGCGTATCGATGCGGCAGCGGACCGGAAAGCGGGCGATGCGGCCGTCGGAAGGACGGTACATCTCGATGGTCAGCTGGCGGCGCGGCGACAGCTCCGTCAGGCCGCGGATGGTGACGATCTCCTCGCCTGTGAGCGCCAGCTTGTTCCAGCCTTCCTGCAGGAACTGCAGCGGCAGCACGCCCATGCCCACCAGGTTCGAGCGATGGATGCGCTCGAAGCTTTCGGCGACCACGGCGCGGACGCCGAGCAGCTTGGTGCCCTTGGCCGCCCAGTCGCGAGACGAGCCGGTGCCGTATTCCTTGCCCGCGAACACCACCAGCGAGCGGCCCTCGGACTGGTAGCGCATGGCCGCGTCATAGATCGACATCACGTCGCCCGAGGGGAAGTGCTTGGTCATGCCGCCCTCGATCTCGGGCGTGATGCGGTTGCGGATCCGGATGTTGGCGAAGGTGCCGCGCATCATGATCTCGTGGTTGCCGCGCCGCGCGCCGTAGGAGTTGAACTCCGAGGTCGGCACCTGATGGTCGCGCAGGTAGACGCCGGCCGGCGACGTCGCCTTGATCGAACCGGCCGGGGAGATGTGGTCGGTGGTGATCGAGTCGCCGAACACCGCCAGCACCCGGGCCTCGACGATGTCGGTGACCGGCTTCGGCTCCATCGACATGTCCTGGAAGTAGGGCGGGTTCTGGACGTAGGTCGAGCCCATGTCCCAGGCGTAGGTCTGGCCGCCGGAGACCTTGATCCCTTGCCACGCCTTGTCGCCCTTGAAGACGTCGGCATAGCGGGTGGCGAACATCTTCTGGGTGACGAACTTGCGCTGCAGGACCGCGACTTCTTCCGAGGTCGGCCAGATGTCCTTCAGATAGACCGGCTTGCCGCCCTTGCCCTCGCCCAGGGGCTCGGTGGTGATGTCGATCGACATGGAGCCGGCCAGCGCATAGGCCACCACCAGCGGCGGCGAGGCCAGGTAGTTGGCGCGCACGTCGGGGTTCACCCGGCCCTCGAAGTTGCGGTTGCCCGAGAGCACCGAGACGGCGACCAGGTCGCCCTTCTGCACGGCCTCGGAGATCGGCTCGGCCAGCGGGCCGGAGTTGCCGATGCAGGTGGTGCAGCCGTAGCCCACCAGGTTGAAGCCGAGCGCGTCGAGGCCCTTGGTCAGGCCGGCGGCCTTCAGATAGTCGGTGACCACCTGGCTTCCGGGCGCGAGCGAGGTCTTCACCCACGGCTTCACCTTCAGGCCCAGTTCGACGGCCTTCTTGGCCACCAGGCCCGCGGCGATCAGCACGCTGGGGTTGGAGGTGTTGGTGCACGAGGTGATGGCGGCGATCACCACGTCGCCGTGGCCGACGTCGAAGTTCGCACCCTCGACCTTCACCCGCGTCGCCATGTCGTCGGCCTTGCCGAAGTCGCCGGCCAGGGCCGCCTTGAACTCGACCGCCGCGCCGGTCAGCACCACCCGGTCCTGCGGACGCTTCGGGCCGGCCAGCGAAGGCAGCACGCTGCCGAGGTCCAGCTCCAGGGTGTCGCTGAACACCGGATCCGGGTCGGACGGATCGAACCACAGGCCCTGTTCCTTGGCGTAGGCCTCGACGAGGGCGATCCGCTCCGGATCGCGGCCGGTGGCGGTCAGGTAGTCGATCGTCGAACGGGTGACCGGGAAGAAGCCGCAGGTCGCGCCATATTCGGGAGCCATGTTGGCGATGGTCGCCTGGTCCTCGATGGTCATCCGCGCCAGGCCCGGGCCGTAGAACTCCACGAACTTGCCGACCACGCCCTTCTTGCGCAGCATCTGGGTGACGGTCAGCACCAGGTCGGTCGCCGTCGCGCCCTCGGGCATGGCGCCCTCCAGGCGGAAACCGATGACCTCGGGGATCAGCATCGGGATCGGCTGGCCGAGCATGGCCGCCTCGGCCTCGATGCCGCCCACGCCCCAGCCCAGGACCGACAGGCCGTTGACCATGGTCGTGTGGCTGTCGGTGCCGACCACGGTGTCGGGATAGGCGACCGGCTGGCCGCCGTCCTCGTTCACCCAGACGGTCTGGGCCAGGTACTCCAGGTTCACCTGGTGGCAGATCCCGGTGCCGGGCGGCACCACGCGGAAGTTGTTGAAGGCCGAGGAGCCCCAGCGCAGGAAGCGGTAGCGCTCCATGTTGCGCTCGTATTCGCGCTCGACGTTCTCGCCGAAGGCCTTGGCGGTGCCGAAGTAGTCGACCATCACCGAGTGGTCGATGACCAGGTCGACGGGGTTCAGCGGATTGATCTTCTCGGGATTGGCGCCCAGGTGGGTCATGGCGTCCCGCATGGCCGCCAGGTCGACCACCGCCGGCACGCCGGTGAAGTCCTGCATCAGCACCCGCGCCGGGCGGAAGCTGATCTCATGTTCGACCGAGCCCTTGTTCTCGATCCAGGCGGCGATCGCCTGCAGGTCGTCGCGGCCGACCGACAGGCCGTCTTCGTTGCGCAGCAGGTTCTCGAGCAGCACCTTCATCGAGTTGGGCAGGCGCGAAATGCCGGAAAGTCCCGCTTCCTCGGCGGCGCGAAGGCTGTAGTAAGCGTAGGTCTTGTCACCCACCACGAGTTCGCGGCGGGTTTTCAGGCTGTCAGCAGACGCCATGTGGGGAGATCCTC
Source organism: Phenylobacterium sp. (assembly GCF_041691455.1). GTDB lineage: Bacteria > Pseudomonadota > Alphaproteobacteria > Caulobacterales > Caulobacteraceae > Phenylobacterium. The sequence continues at coordinate 26,923 of NZ_JBEPUO010000001.1, forward strand.
TCTCTGTTCCCGGCCGCATCACGCCAACCCCGGAGATCGCGCGCTTTGATGAGCGGACACACAGCGTCCGATCCTGCGCGGCGAGGGTCCCCCGAGGCGACGGCGACCGCGCGCTACATAGACCCGAGAGTCTTACGCGTCCATGCACCGCCACGGCCTAGCTTGGCGCGGCGATGATCCAGGCCCTGGAGCTGCGGAATGTCGGCGTGCGCCGGGGCGGCCGGCGGCTGTTCTCCGATCTGTCCCTGACGCTGAAGGCCGGTGAGGCCTGCGCCCTGACCGGGGCGAACGGCGCGGGCAAGACCAGCCTGCTGCGCGCCGTGGCCGGGTTCGTGCCGCTGGAAGCCGGCGAGATCGCCTTCGGCGGCGCCGACGCCACCGAGGCGCGCGGCGGCGGACTGCATCTGGTCGGCCACCAGGACGGGCTAAAGCCGGCGCGGACCACGCGTGAGGAGCTCCGGTTCTGGAGCGTCTGGAGCGGCGGGACGACGGCCGCCGCGGACGCAGCCGCCACAGCCCTCGACCTCACCGCCCTGCTCGACCTGGAAGTCCGCAGGCTGTCGGCGGGACAGCGGCGGCGCCTGGCGCTCGCCCGGCTGCTGGCCGCGCCGCGGCCGTTGTGGCTGCTGGACGAGCCGCTGAGCCCGCTAGACGCCGGGTGGCGAGCACGGTTCGGGGCGATGATGCAGGCGCACCTGGCCGGCGGCGGCCTGATCCTGGCGGCGGTGCACGACCCCCTGCCGATCAAGGCCAAGGTGCTGGAGATCGGCGCGTGAGCCGGATCGGCGCCCTGCTGGCCCGCGAGACGGTGCTGGCCTGGGGCCGCGGCGGCGGGCCGCTGGTCAGCGTCGGCTTCTACGCCGGGGTCGCGACCCTATTGCCGCTGGCCATCGGGCCGGAGCCGGCGCGGCTGGCCGCCGTCGCCCCGGGCGCGGCCTGGGTGGCCCTGGCGCTCGCGTCCCTGCTCTCGCTCGACCGCCTGTTCGAGCGCGATTACGAGGACGGCGCGCTCGATCACCTGGCCCTGTCGCCGGTTCCGCTGGAGCTCACCTGCGCGGCCAAGTGCGCCGGCCAGTGGCTGGCGACCGGCGCGCCCCTGGCGCTCGCCGCCCCCATCGCGGCGATCGGTCTGGGCGCGTCCCTGGCGCTGGTCCCGCTGATCTTCGTCTGCGCCCTGATCGGCGGCCTCGCCTTCGCCTTCGCCGGCGGGATCGGCGCGGCGCTCAGCCTCGGGGCGCGGCGCGGCGGCCTGCTGACCGCGGTGATCGTGCTGCCGCTTTTCGTGCCGCCGGTGATCTTCGGCGGCGGCGCGCTCGCCGCCTTGGCGGGCGGCCTGCCGTGGACCGGCGGGTTCGCGTTGCTCTGCGCCTATGCGGCGGCGGCCGTGGCGCTGGGTCCGCTGGCCATGGCCGCGGCCTGCCGCAACGCACTCTCCTGACCGCGCCTAAACCCCCGCCGACATTACGAAAGCTTCACTTCGCATGGCGCCGTTTCGCCAATATCCGGCATGACGGTGAAGCTCGAGCCTTGCAACAGGAGACACCGATGTCACGGCCATGGATGGGTTATCTCGCCGGGGCGGCCTTCGCCCTCTCCGCGGCGGCCGCCGCGACGGCCTATGCGCAGTCTTCGGCGCCCGACGCCGATGCCCGCGACCACGTGCGCACGGAGCGCCATGTCATCATCCGCGACGGCGACGGCAACCGCGAGTTCGAGATCGGACATCATCGCGACATGGGCGAGCACCTCAGCACCCTCCTGCAGCTGAAGCCCAGCCAGCAGCCGGCGCTGGCCGCCTATCTCGCCGCAACCAAGCCGCAGCACATGGACCACCACGTGGTCGAGATGTCGAACAAGGGCGACGCCAGGACCACGCCGCAGAGGCTGGCCGAGGTCGAGGCCCGCATGGCCGAGAACACCGCGGCCACCCACGCCCGCATCGAGGCGACCCGCAGGTTCTACGACCAGCTCGAACCCTCGCAGAAGAAGGTGTTCGACGAACTGCCGATGCTGATGATCGGCCCGATCGGACCCATCGGCCCGATGATGCTGCCGAGCGGCCCGATGAAGGTGATGATCAGCTCGCGGCATTTCGACGGGGTGGACCGCTTCGAGCCGCCGATCCCGCCGCTGCCGCCTCGGCCGCCGCATCCGCCCAAGGCGCCGCCCGCGCCGCCGGTTCCGCCCGTCCCGCCGCAGCCCTGAGGCGGCCCCTTGCGACGGTCCGGCTTGTCCGGGCCGTGTGCGCGGTCTAATCCCGGCATCAGATGGTACCGGCGCCCGCCTTCCTGTCGAACCCCGAGCGGTTCATGGCCTTTTCGCGCTGGGCCGCGCCGATGTTCGGAGCGATCGCCGTCGTCCTGGGCCTGGCGGGCCTGTGGCTCGGCTGGACGGCGCCGGAGGACTACCAGCAGGGCTCGACGGTCCGGATCCTGTTCATCCACATCCCCACGGCCTGGATGAGCGAGTTCGTCTATGTCTGCCTGGCCGGCGCGAGCCTGCTGTCGCTGGTCTGGCGCCAGGTCCTGGCCGACGCCGCCGCCCAGGCCGCAGCTCCCCTGGGCGCCGGCTTCACCCTGCTGACCCTGGCCACCGGCTCGCTCTGGGGGCGGCCCGAATGGGGGACCTGGTGGGTCTGGGACGCGCGGCTGACGTCAGAGCTGGTGCTGCTGCTGATCTACGTCGCCTACATGGCGCTGCGGGCCTCGATGGACGACGAGGCCAAGGCGGCTCGCGCCGCGGCGATCCTGGCGCTGGTGGGCGCGGTGAACCTGCCGATCATCCACTACAGCGTCACCTGGTGGAACACCCTGCACCAAGGCGCCTCGGTGTTCCGGGCCGGCGGCTCGGCCCTGGCGCCGGTCTTCTACTGGCCGGCGATCCTGATGGCGCTGGCCTATACCTCGGCCTTCGGGTCACTGTGGCTGGTCCGCATCCGCGGCGAGGTCTGGCGCCGCCGCGCCGAGACCGCGGCGCTGCGCGCGGCGAGGGCTTGAGGACATGCTGCACCTCGAAACCGGGAAGTACGCCTTCTACGTCTGGACCGCCTATGGCCTCACCGCGCTGGTGTTCGGGCTGATGATCGCGGCCTCGCTCAACCACGCCCGCCACTGGAAGGCCCGCGCCGAGGCCCTTTCGCGCAAATGAGCCGCTGGCTGACCCTCCTGCCGCTGATCGTGCTGGCCGCCCTGGCCGTGCTGTTCGCGGGCTACGCCCTGCACCACGACCCGCACGTCGTGCCCGAGGCGCTGGTCGGAAAGCCGATGCCGGACCTGACGCTGGCCAGCCTCGACGACGGCTCGAAGGTCCGGCTGCACGACGCGCTCAAGGACGGGCCGGTGCTGGTGAACTTCTTCGCGTCCTGGTGCGGCCCCTGCCAGCTGGAGCAGCCGGCCCTGCTCAGCCTCAAGGCGCAGGGCGCGCGGATCATCGGGGTCAATTACGAGGACGTGGAGCCCAAGGGCTCGCCGCAGGCCGCGCAGGCCTTCCTGGCCAAGCTCGGCAATCCCTACATCCAGCGCCTGGTGGATCCCGACGGCCGCGCCGGCATCGAATTCGGCCTCACCGGCGTGCCGGAGACCTATGTCGTCGCCCAGGACGGCCGGATCGTCGCCAAGTACACCAACCTCGACGAGCGGGACGTCAAGACGCTGATGCGGCGGCTGTTAACCGGGCGTTGATCCGCGGGCCCGCAGATTGGCCGACGTTAACCATAAGCCGAGCCGCCTCCCGTGACGCCGATCCGCCCCAACCCCTACCCCGTCACGCCCGCCGCCAACCCGGCGGCCGACGCCGCGCGGGCGGCGGCCCAGAAGGCCTTCTTCGCCGCGGCGATGGGCCGGGCCGCGGCGCCCGCCGCGCCCCAGACGGCGGCGTTCACGCCCTCCGCCGCGCCGGTCCGACGCGCCGAGATTCGGCCCGATCCGACCGCCGAGCCGCCGGCCAAACTGCTGCGGCCAGGGTCGCTACTCGACATACGTGTGTGAGCCTACGGCCACGCTTGGTGTTAAGTTCTTAATATAATTAACTTTCCGAATCCGGAACGCCAGCCGTGACTCGGTGTTTGCTCAGTCATGATGAGCCGCGAACAGCGAATCTATGAGGAGGCCGCCGCCCTCTGGCGCGAGATCTTCCACGAGCCGCCGCCGGCCCGCGCCGATGGAACGACGATGCTTGAGATCATCACCCGCAGCCTCGGCGACCCCTCGTACGAACGGCTGCGCTCGCCATTCCTGCGGCCTTCGACGATCGTCGGGCCGGGCCAGCCCACAGAGCAGGGCTCCGGACTGCGCTAGGCGGCTTTCTTCTTCGCCTTCTTGCCGCCCTTGTGCGCCTTCGCGGCCTTGGGCGCCTTCGCAGCCTTAGCCTTCGCCTTGGGCGTCTTGGCCTCGGAAGCCGCGCCCGTCTTCACCAGATCATGCAGCAGGCTGACGAAGGTCGCCCGGCGGCCGCCGCCGGAAATCAGCTTCAGGAGCCGGGCGTCCGCCGCGGCCATTTTCGGCCGGGCCTCGGCCAGGGCGGCGCGCCCGGCCTCGGTCACCCGCACCGCATTGGCCCGGCCGTCGAGCGGCGAGCGTTGCCGTTCCAGCAGGTCCTTGCCCATCATCCGCCGGGCCATGTCGGCCAGGGTGGAGCGATCGATGCCGGTGATCCGCACGAGGTCGGCCTGGGTCGCGCCGTCGCGCTCGTCCGCCGCGGCCAGAACCGCGAACTGGCGCTGGGTGATCCCGCCCTCGCCAAATTCCTCGGCATAGATGTCGAGCGCGCGCTGCAAGGCGCGATGCAGGAGGTGGCTCGGCGACAGGTCCAAGGCGGCGATGCCGCCCTTCGCGCCGGATTTTGACTTGGCCATCGGTCGTCCCCCAAGGCTTGGGCGGAAGCTAGAGGCCGATTGCGTCGATTTAATTACAGACGCTCCGTGGGCGGCGCAGGCCTCTTCCTATGGTGCGTCCGTCGGCGGCTTGGCGTCCACCGGTTCCTCGTCCGGCATGTGCTTCATCATCAAGGGCGCCTGGCTGAGCGCGAAGAGGAAGATCAGGATCGGGGTGCCCGGGAACTTGAAGAAACCCCAGGTGAGCGTGCTCTGTGTGCGCCAGACCGCCTCGTTGGTCAGCGCGAGGGCAAAGAAGAACAGGGCGTAGCGCAGGGTCAGCGTCCGGACCACCGGGTCGGGCAGGTGGAAGGCGTCGCCCATCAGGACCTTCAGCGGATTCTTGCCACGCAGCGCCCCGGTGATCAGGAAGATCCCAAAGGCCGTGTAGAGGATCGTCGGCTTGACCTTGATGAAGCGCTCGTCGTGGAAAAAGATCGTCAGGCCGCCGAAGATCAGCCCAAGGACCGCCGTCACCAGCGGCATGGGCGCAAGGCGCCGCTCGAACACCAGGCCGGCCACCAGCGCCAGGATCGATCCGCCGACGATGGCCCAGCTGGCGGCGATCGCACTGTCGCTGTCGGAATGGTGACTGACCTTCATCCCGACCAATGTGATCAGGAAGACCACCAGCCCGGCGTAGTCGACGAACCAGCGCACCCACTTCGGCGCGCTCCGCGGCGTCGTGGCCTCGCTCATTGCACGGGCTCCGTCAGCCCCACCAGGGAGCGGGCGAAGGCGCGGGCGTTGAACGGTTGCAGGTCCTCGATCCCCTCGCCGACCCCGATCAGCTTGATCGGACTGTCCGAGGCCTGGGCGACCGGCACCAGCACCCCGCCGCGGGCGGTGCCGTCGAGCTTGGTCATGACGATGCCGGAAACCCCGATCTGGTTGCCGAAGATGTTCTCCTGGGCGAGCGCGTTGCGCCCCACGGTGGCGTCGAGCACCAGCAGGGTCTCATGCGGCGCATCGGGATCGATCTTCTTCACCACCCGGATGATCTTGTGCAGCTCGTCCATCAGGCCCTGCTTGTTCTGGAGGCGCCCGGCGGTGTCGATCAGCACGACGTCGTAGTTCTCCGCCTTGGCGCGCTCGACCGCCTCGAAGGCCAGGCCGGCGGCGTCGGAGTTCTGCGGCCGGGACATGAAGTCGGCCTTGGCGCGCTCGGCCCAGACCTTCAGCTGCTCGACGGCCGCGGCGCGGAAGGTGTCGCCGGCCACCACCAGCACCTTGGCGCCGCGCCCGGTGAGGTCGGCGGCGATCTTGCCCAGGGTCGTGGTCTTGCCCGAGCCGTTCACCCCGATGAACAGGACCACGTAGGGCCGGGGCCCCGACAGGGCGTCGAAGTCGCCCTGGCGCGCGGCGAGTTCGTCGCCGATGGCCAGCGCCAGGGCTTCCTTGATCTCGTCCTCGCCGACCGACTTGCCGAATTTCTCGTCGGAGAAGCGCTGGGTGATGCGGGCGGCGGAGTGCGGGCCGAGGTCGGCCTCGATCAGCATCTCCTCCAGCTCGTCGAGCTTGGCCTGGTCCAGCGGCTCCTTGGCGACGAAGACCTGGGTGATCTGCTCGGTCATCTGCTTGGAGGAGCGGGTGAGCCCCTCGGTCAGGCGCGAGAACCAGCCACGTTTGGGTTCGGTCATGACCGGGCTTCTAGAGCGCATCCCGCCAAAGTGGAAACCGGTTTGGCGACGAGGATGCGCTCAAGGCGAAAAATAGCCGGCCTGTCCAAGGGACAGGCCTTGGCCGCAGGCTTGCACCGCGTCACGCGCCCTTACAGGGTGCGGCGTCATGGATCGCCTGGCCGCCACCCTCATCGTCCTCGACTACGCCGCCGTGGCGGTGTTCGGCGCGAGCGGGGCGCTGGCCGCGGCCCGGCGCAAGCACGACATCGTCACCTTCGGCTTCTTCGCCGCGGTCACCGGGGTCGGCGGCGGCACCCTGCGCGACCTCTTGATCGGGGCGCCGGTATTCTGGGTCGGACGGCCGGACTACATCGCCGTCTGCCTGGGCGCCGCCGCGGCCGTCTGGATCCTCGGCCCCAGGCGCTTCCGGGGCCGCATCCTCACGTGGCTCGATGCGGTGGGGATGGCGGCCTATGCGGTCGTCGGGGCGCTGAAGGCCAGCTCGCTCGGCGTCCCGCCCTTCTCCGCCGTGGTGATGGGGGTGCTGACCGCCACCTTCGGCGGGGTGATCCGCGACGTCCTGGCCCACGAGCCTTCGGTGCTGCTGCAGCGCGAGCTCTACGTCACCCCGGCGCTGGCGGGGGCGGCGACCTTCGTGGTCCTGGGCCTGGTCGGCGCCCCGACCATCCCGGCGGGCGTCGCGGGGTTCGTCGTGGCGCTCAGCCTGCGGGCCGGCGCGATCCTCTGGAAATGGTCGCTGCCCGGCTTCGGCGGGCCGCTGCCCGAGGACCCGCCGACCTAGGGCCTATTCCGCCGCTTCAAGCAGCCGCACGCCCGCGAGCGCCCGCTTGCCGTCGTGGCCGGTCACGGTGAGCGGCGCGATCGAACCGACCTGCGCCTCGCCAGTGAAGGCGATTTCCGTGAAGTCCTCGGCGCGGGCCACGCCCCCCTGTCCAAGATCGGCCCGTTCGACCAGGCCCATGACCGTGCGGCCGACCTGGCGCTGCAGGTGGCGCGCGAGCGCCGCGTCGCCAGCGGCGCGCAGGCGGGCGGCGCGCGCCTTGACCACCGGACCGGCTACGGCCGGCATCCGTGCGGCCGGCGTCCCGGGCCGCGCGCTGTAGGGAAACACGTGCAGGAAGGACAGGCCCGCCGCTTCCACCAGCGACAGCGTGTTCTCGAACATGGCGTCGGTCTCGGTCGGGAAGCCCGCGATCAGGTCGGCGCCGAACGCGGTGTCGGGGCGCACCGCGCGCACCTGCGCCACCAGCTTCAGGGCATCGGCGCGGCTGTGCCGGCGCTTCATGCGCTTCAGGATCATGTCGTCGCCGGCCTGCAGCGACAGGTGCAGATAGGGCATCAGGCGCGGCTCGGTCGCCAGGCAGCGCATCAGGTCCGGATCGATCTCTGCGGCGTCGATCGAAGAGAGCCTGAGGCGCGGAAGCTCCGGGACCAGCTTCAGGATCCGGGCCACCAGTTGGCCGAGCGTCGGCGCGCCCGGCAGGTCGGCGCCCCAGCTCGTCACGTCGACGCCGGTCAGCACCACCTCGCGGTAGCCCTGGGCGGCCAGGCGCTTGACCTGCGCCACCACCTCGCCGGCCGCGGCCGAGCGCGAATTCCCGCGGCCATAGGGGATGATGCAGAAGGTGCAGCGGTGGTCGCAGCCGTTCTGCACCTCCACGTAGGCCCGCGCCCGGTCTTTCAGCCCGTCGATCAGGTGCCCGGCGGTCTCGCGCACGCTCATGATGTCGTTGACCCGCACGCGGCCGAGCTCCGGCGCGGGGACATAGGAGCCCGCCGCGCTCTTCTCGGCGTTGCCCAGCACCAGGTCGACCTCGTCCATGGCGGCGAAGGCGGCGGGGTCGATCTGGGCCGCGCAGCCGGTGACGATCAGCCGGGCTCCCGGCCGTTCGCGCCGCGCCTTGCGGATCGCCTGGCGAGCCTGGCGCACGGCCTCGCCGGTCACCGCGCAGGTGTTGAAGACGATGGCGTCGCTGAGCCCGTCGGCCGCCGCCTGCTTGCGGATGATCTCGCTCTCATAGGCGTTCAGCCGGCAGCCAAACGTCACGACCTCCACATCATTCGCCATGGGGCCGCTCATGGCAGCTCCCCCGCGAAGTCGACGGCGGCGGGGCCGGTCATGATCACATGGTCGTCGGCGCGCCATTCGATCAGCAGTTCGCCGCCGTCCAGCAGCAGGGTCGCGGTGCGCTCGGTCAGGCCGCGGCGGGCGGCGGCGACCAGGGCGGCGCAGGCGCCGGTGCCGCAGGCCTGGGTCAGGCCCGCGCCGCGCTCCCAGACGCGTAGGGCGATCCGGTCGCGATCCAAAACCTGGGCGAAACCGACATTCACGCCCTCCGGGAACAGCCGATGACGCTCGATGGCCGGTCCGGCGGTCGCGACCGGCGCGGCGTCGATGTCGTCGACGAAGAACACCACGTGCGGATTGCCCATGGAGACGCAGCCCGGCGCCGTCGCCAGGGCGGGGTCGTCCGAGAGCGTCACGTCGAGGGCGGCGGTGTCGTGCGCCTCGGCGAGCGGAATGTCGGCCCAGTCGAGCCCGGGCTTGCCCATGTCGACGCTGACCAGCCGCTCGCCGGCCCGGGTGGCGACCAGCAGGCCCGCGCGGGATTCCATCACCGCATGGTCCTTGCCGCTGGCCTGCATCAGCAACCAGCCGACGCAACGCGTACCGTTGCCGCAGGCCGCGATCTCCTCGCCGTCGGAATTCCAGAACCGCACGCGGGCGTCGACGCCCTCGCCCGGCTCGATGGCGATCAGCTGGTCGCAGCCGACGCCGCCGGCCCGGTCGGCGATGGCGCGCACGTCCGCCGCGCTCGGCGCGAAGGGCGCGGTGCGGGCCTCGACCACGACGAAGTCGTTGCCGAGCCCGTTCATCTTGAGGAACGGACGGCTCATGGCGGCGGACATATAGGCGAAGACGGCCCCCTTGGCACGCGGCGCTAGGCAGGCCGGCGCCGACAACGCTAGAAACGCCGCCATGAAAGCCCTGCTTGGCGCGCTCGCCGCGCTTGCCCTCGCCCCCCTCGCCGCGCACGCGCAAGCCGCCCCGGCCGACCCCTTCCAATGGCTGGAGGACATTGACGCGCCCCGCTCCATGGCCTGGGTCGAGGGCCAGAACGTCAAGTCCGCCAAGCGGCTGGAAGGCGATCCGCGCTACGAGACCTTCCACGCCGAGGCGCGCGCGATCTTCACCGCCGAGGACCGCATCGCCACGCCGCATTTCCGGGCCGGCGGGATCGACAACCTCTGGCAGGACGCGGGTCACGTGCACGGCGTCTGGCGCCACACGACGCTCGCCTCCTACCGCACCGCCAGTCCGCAGTGGCAGACGCTGCTCGACCTCGACGCGCTCTCGAAAGCCGAAGGCAGGAACTGGATCTGGAAGGGCGCGGACTGCCTGAAGCCCGCCCAGACGCTCTGCCTCGTGCGCCTCTCCAACGGCGGCGGCGACGCCGTCGAGGTTCGCGAGTTCGACACCGCGACCGGCCGGTTCGTGGACGGCGGCTTCCGCTTCGCCAATGGCAAGCAGAACCTGCGCTGGATCGACCGCGACACCCTGATCGCCAGCCGCGAATGGACGCCGGGCGACGTCACCGCCTCGGGCTACGCATACATCGTCAAGACCGTGGCGCGTGGCGGAGAACCCCGCGAGGTGTTCCGCGGGACCAAGACCGACGTCGGCGCGCAGGGGATCGTGCTGGACGGCGCCGGCGGCAAGGCCGACGGGATCATCCTCCAGCGGACGCTCACCTTCTACGATCGCGCCTTCAGCCTGATGGGCGACCAGGGCCAGACGCCCATCGCCCTGCCGCCGAAGGCCGAATACCAGACCTACGTCGCCGGCCAGGCCGTCTTCCAGCTCAAGCAGGCCTGGCGGGGCTTCGGCGCCGGCGCGGTGATCGCCTTCGACCTCGCCGACCTGAAGCGCGGGGCCGCCAAGCCCCAGCTGATCTTCCAGCCGGGCCCTCGCCAGGCGGTGCAGACGGTGGATTCCACCAAGGGACGGCTGGTGGTGACCCTGCTGGAGGACGTGAAGGGCGCCGTGGACGTCTATGGCCGCAAGGACGGCCGCTGGACCGCCAGGCGCCTGCCGCTGCCCAAGGACGCCAACATCAACGAGGTCTCGACCTCGGACGATGACGACCAGCTGTTCTTCACCGCCGAAGGCTTCCTCGATCCGACGTCGCTGTGGCTCGCCGACGGCGCGTCCGGCGCCGTTGCGAAGATGAAGACCTTGCCGGCCCGGTTCGACGCCTCGAAGGATGTAGTCGAACAGCATTGGGCGACGTCCTCGGACGGGACCAGGATCCCCTACTTCCTGGTGCGGCCGAAGGGCATGAAGCCGGACGCATCGACGCCGACCCTGATGTACGGCTACGGCGGCTTCGAGATCGCCAAGCCGCCGGTCTATGTGCCGGAGATGGGCAAGATCTGGCTGGAGCGGGGCGGCGCCTATGTGATCGCCAACATCCGCGGCGGCGGCGAGTTCGGCCCCGCCTGGCACGACTCCGTGCTGCGCGAGAAACGCCAGCTCGCCTTCGACGATTTCGCGGCCGTCGCCCGCGACCTCTTCAAGACCAGGGTCACCTCCCCGCGGCGCCTCGGCATCTACGGCCGGTCGAACGGCGGGGTGCTGATGAGTGTCTCCATGACCCAGCATCCGGAGCTCTGGAACGCCATCGTCATCGAAAGCCCGCTGATCGACATGCTGCGCTACAATCACCTGTCGGCCGGCGCGTCCTGGGTGGCGGAATACGGCGATCCGGATGTCCCGTCCGACCGCGCCTTCATCGAGAAGTACTCGGCCTATCAGAACCTCAAGCCCGGCGTGAAATACCCCGAGCCCTATATCACCACCAATACGCGGGATGACCGGGTGCACCCGGGGCATCCGCGCAAGTTCGCCGCCCGGCTCGAGGCCATGGGGATCCCCTACCTCTACTACGAGCAGACCTTCGGCGGGCACGCCAACGACGCCGATCCGGAGCTCAACGCCCGCCGCTGGGCCAGGCACTATGTCTACCTGGCGCAGAAGCTGATGGACTAGGCGGCGGGAGAGGCCTGCGGCGCGCGGCGCCATTCCACCGCCAGTTCGGGCTCGCGGACGGCGACCCGCTTCAACTGGCGTTCCATCGCCTGCTCCAGGGCGCTCAGCGCCTCGGGCTCGGCCGCGTCGGCCAGGATCATCAGCGTCACCGGCGAGGCGCGCAGATAGACCTCGCCGCTGTCGAAGGCGATCCGGCCTTCGCGCTCGCCCAGGAGGGCGACCGCGCCGTGCAGGAAGTGGTGGCAGAGCTCGGCCATGTAGCGGTGGCTCTGGCCGGTGACGATGGTCGAACTGGACCGCATCGGGGAGGCCCTTAGACCTTTTCGATGGCCGCGGCGGCCTCGTCGATGATGGCGACCACGCGGTCGATTTCGTCCTGGGTGATCGGACGGCGCGAGATGCGCTGGCCCATGGCCATGCCCAGGTTCGCCATGGCGCGGTGGATGCGCGGGCGGGTGGAATCGGAGCCTTCGGCGGCCTCGGCCATGCGGCCGAAGACGGCGTCGACGCCGGCGCGGTTTTCCTCGAGCGCCGCGCGGCCCTCGTCGGTGGCTTCATAGAGCTTGCGGCCGGCCTCGCCGGTCACCGGGCGGATGAAGCCCTCGTCCTCGAGCAGGGCGAGCGTCGGATAGATCACCCCGGGGCTGGGGCGATAGGCGCCGCCCGTGCGGTCTTCCAGTTCCTTGATCAGCTCATAGCCGTGGCGCGGCTGCTCGGCGAGCAGGGCCAGGACGATGAAGCGAAGGTCGCCGTGTTCCAGGAACCGGCCGATGCGGCCGCCGCGGTGGCGTCCGTGACTGTGGCGCTCGCCCATGCGGCCGCCCCAGGGATGACGGCCGCGATGTTCGTCCCGGCCGCCGTGAAAGTGATGATGTCTGTGCATATCGAAAGCCCCCTCCTTAGGTGGGGCGCTATCGATATATCTAAATCGGATCGAGGATGCAAGCGTATTTCGATATGTCTAAATTAGTCTGTCATTCCCGCAGCACCTCGGCCAGCAACCGCCCCTCGGCGGCGCGGTTGGAGCCGGCCCGCCAGGCGACGACGATCTCGCGGCTGGCGTGGCCGGGCGCGATCGGGCGCACGGCCACCGAGGCCGGATCCGTGAGCCCCGCATTGACTGCCATGGCCGGCAGGAAGGTCACCCCCAGGCCCGAACTCACCATCTGGACCAGGGTCGGCAGCGAGGTGGCGGCGAAGGACTCTTCGCCGGAGGCGGTCTTCGGCGGCTTGAGGCCGCAAGCCGCGAGCGCGTGTTCGCGCAGGCAGTGGCCGTCCTCCAGGAGGATGATGTCCTCCTGCTCCAGCGCCTGCGGGTCCGCCGACTTCAGCTTGGCCAGCGGATGGCCGGCCGGCATGGCGGCCAGCAGCTCGTCGTCGGAGACATGCGCCCAGTTGAGACCGTGCATGTCGAAGGGCAGCGCGATCAGCGCCGCGTCGAGCTGGCCAGCCTTCAGCGCCGCGATCAGCCGCTGGGTCAGGTCCTCGCGCAGATAGAGCCGCAGCTTCGGGAAGCGCGCGCGAAGCAGCGGCAGGGCGCGGGGCAGCAGGAACGGGGCGACGGTCGGGATCACCCCCAGCCGGAACCGGCCGGTCAACGGCTGGCCGGCGTTCTTCGCCGCCTCCACCAGCTCCTCGGCCTCGTTGAGGATCACCGTCGCCCGGCGAAGCGCCTCTTCGCCCACCGCCGTCAGGATCACGCCGGAGCGGGCGCGGTCGACCACCGGCGCGCCCAGGGTGCGTTCCAGCTCCTGGATGCCGGAGGAGAGCGTCGGCTGGGTGACGTGGGCGGCGTCGGCGGCGCGGCCGAAGCTGCCCTGCTCGGCGAGGAGCTTCAGGTACTGGAGTTGGCGCAGGGTGGGGAGCATGGATACAAGATAGGCTTGCTCTATCGAAAATCCAGAGGCAATCGATTGGCTATTGGTTCGAGGCGGCCCTATCTCCAGCCCTCGACGCCGCGGACCTCCCCGTCCCGGCCCATCTGAAAACTGGAGACTGTACTCATGCTCGGCGTTGGCGAGACCCTGCCCGACTTCAAGATCGTGGGCGTGAAGCCCAAGTTTAACCGCCACGAGGAGGGTGGCGAGAGCGCTTTCGAGACGCTCACGAAAGCGAGCTTCCCCGGCAAGTGGAAAGTGATCTTCTTCTATCCGAAGGACTTCACCTTCGTCTGCCCGACCGAGATCGCCGAGTTCGCCAAGCTCAATCCGCAGTTCGAGGAGCGCGACGCCGTCGTGCTCGGCGGCTCGACCGATAACGAGCATTCCAAGCTCGGCTGGCGGCGCGAACATCCCGACCTGACGGGCCTGCCGATCTGGAACTTCGCCGACTCGTCCGGCAAGTTCGCCCGCGCGCTCGGCGTGCTCAACGAGGACGAGGGCGTGGCCCTGCGCGCCACCTTCGTGGTCGATCCCGACAACGTGGTGCAGCACGTCTATGTCACCAACCTCAACGTCGGCCGCAATCCGCAGGACACCCTGCGGGTCCTGGACGCCCTGCAGACCGATGAGCTCTGCCCCTGCAACCGCTCGGTGGGCGGCGAGACCCTGAAGGCGGCCTGAAGCCGTCACGGCGGGAGGCGCCGGCGCCTCCCGCACCCTCTTTCAATTGGAGACTGCCATGTTGCTCGACGCCCTGCGCGAGACGCTGCCGGCCTATGCCAAGGACCTCAGCCTGAACCTGTCCAGCCTGGCCGGAGAAACCCTGCTCACCGACCAGCAGAAGTGGGGCGCCTTCGTCGCCTCGGCCTATGCGTTGGGCGCGCCGACCGTGATCCGCGCGGTGGAGGCCGCCGCCGCGGAGGCCGGCCTTTCGCCGGGGGCCCTGACCGCCGCCAAATCCGCCGCCGCGATCATGGGCATGAACAACGTCTACTACCGCGCGACCCACCTGCTTGCGAACAAGGAGTACGGGACCCTGCCGGCGCGGCTGCGGATGAACCTCCTGGCCAATCCCGGCGTCGACAAGGCCGACTTCGAGGTCTGGTCGACGGCGGTCTCGGCGGTCAACGGCTGCGGCATGTGCCTCGACGCCCACGAGGCCGAGCTGAAGAAGCACGGCGTCTCCGCCCACCAGATCCAGGCCGCGCTCCGCATCGCCGCTGTGGTCAACGCCGTAAGCCGTGTCGTGACCGCCGAGACGGCGCTCGCAGCCGCCTAGTCCGGCTTGCCGGTCTCCAGGTACTTCTTGAGCCTGGAGACCTGCTCGCCCATTACGCCGTCGACAGGCCCCGCGAGCTGATCGATCCCGCCCTTGGCGTAGCCGCCGACGTCGTAGGTGAGCACGAGGTCGGTCTTGCCGGCGTTGTCCTTCAGCGTGATCCCCAGGTTGCCGGAGGCGCCGGTCAGCTGCAGCGGCCCCAGGCCGCCGTTCAGCCGCAGCGTCGTGGCGCCATCGTTGTAGACGATCGTCATGTGCCGGACCGCGCCGCGCTTCAGCCGCTCGCAGAAACAGCCCGAGGGGTCGAAGTAGAGGTTCTTGGCGTCGCCCGACCAGCTGTGCTGGCTCGACCACCATTTGTCCGGCCGCATCAGGCCATCCCAGACCTTGCTCAGCGGCGCGGCGATCGTGGCCTTTTCGGTGACCTCGAAGCCGGCGGCCGACTTGTCGGTCACCTCCGCGCGCGCCGTCCCGCCCAGCATCGCCGCGGCGAGCGCCAGTCCCATCAGCCGTTTCATGGATCCAAGTCCCCTAAGCCCGCTCGAAGCTTAGCGGCGCTCCCCAGAAGGCTTCAACCAGACTCGACTGGGCGCCGGGACGGCCGGTGGTCAAGAAGCGACGAACGGAGCCGGTCCCGGTCTTGAATTCCGGGTGCCGCTCGAAATAGCGGACCAGCGCGTCGGCGGTCGCCTGTGGCTGGTGGATCAGCGGCGTGCCCGCCGGCAGGGCCGCGCGGAAGAGGTCGGCCGTAATCTCATAGTGGGTGCAGCCGAGGATCGCCCGGTCGGGCGCACGGCCGATCCGGCTGGTGATCGCCTTCACGTGGCCCGCGATGGCGGCGGCCAGTTCCTCGCGCGGCGTGCCCTGCTCGATCATCGGGGCGAGGTCAGGGCAGGGCTGGGAGAAGACCGCCACGTCCTGGCGGCGCTTGTCGATCTCGATCTCGTAGACGCGGGAGGCGGTGGTGGCCGGCGTCGAGAACACCGCCAGGATGTCCAGCTTCTCGACCTTGTCGCCGCGCCGCTCGGCCTCGTGCTCCCAGGGCAGGCCGGTGGCGGCCTCGATGGTGGGGACGATGATGCCCAGCACGTTCACCGGCCGGCCGAGCTCGCGCCGGTAGCCGGGCAGCCAGGTCTGCTGCAGCCGGCGAAGCGCGATGCCGGAAGCGGTGTTGCAGGCCAGCACGACGAGGTCGCAGCCCTCGGCGAACAGCCGCTCGCAGCCGGCCTTCGTCAGCGCGACGATCTCCTCGCCGGGCCGGCCGCCGTAGGGGGTGTTGGCCTGGTCGGCGAGGTAGACGAAATCGGCGGTCGGGAACCGCTCCACGAGCTTGTGATGGACCGAAAGCCCGCCCACCCCGGAATCGAACACGCCGATGGCCATCCCTGGGTGTTAGCGGCGGGCGGGTCGGCTGTCATCCGGCGTCAACACGTCTGGACGCTGTCGCCGGCGGCGGTTAAGCGCGGAGCGAACGGATCGCGAGGGGCGCCATGACCAGTCCGGCAATCATGAGCCGCCGGGGGCTTATCCTGGGGACGGCCGGCGCCGGCCTGATCGGCCTCGGCGGGTGCGCGACCCGGCCGCTCGCCGCCCCGGGGCCAGGCCCGGCCCCAGTCCCCTTCGCCGAGCGCCGGCCGCCGATCCTGCCGGTCCACGCCCAGATGAACCGGGTGTTCGACATCACCGTCTGCCTGCGGCCGTTCCGCGCCCAGGGCCCGAGGCTCGACGCCGAGCCGGTCGGCGACGCCCTGGTGGTGCACAACTACGGGCACGGCGGGTCGGGCTGGTCGCTCTCCTGGGGCTCCAGCACCATCGCGGTCCGCAAGGCCATGGCCAACACCCCGACCGAGATCGCCGTGGTCGGCTGCGGGGCGCTCGGCCTCACCTCCGCCATCCTCGCCCAGGAGGCCGGCGCGAAGGTGACCATCTACGCCCGCGACCTGCTGGCCGACGCGCGCTCGTCCCGGGCGACCGGCAGCTGGACGCCGGACAGTCGCATCGCCCTCACCGAGGCCGCCGGCCCGAAATTCGGCGAGCTTTGGGAGGAGATGGCCCGCACCTCGTTCAAGCGCTACCGGCGCTACCTCGGCCTGCCGGGGAACCCGGTGGAATGGACTGACCGCTACGCCCTCTCCGACCCTCCGCCCGCCCAAGCCGCGCCAGCCGCAGCCCAAGCTCCAACCGCCCCCGCCCACGACTTCGCGGACTATGGCGACCGCATCCGCGACCTGACGCCGCCCTGGGAGCTCCTGCCGGCCGGCGCGACGCCCTTCCCGACCGCCCGGGTGCGGCGCACCTCGAGCATGCAGTTCAACATCGCCGACTACGGCCACACCCTGATGGCCGATTTCCTGGGCGGCGGCGGGCGGATCGAGCGTCGCGAATTCCACAGCCTGGGCGAGCTCGCCACCCTGAAGCAGAAGGTGGTGATCAACTGCCCCGGCTACGGCGCCCGCGCGCTCTGCAGGGACGAGACGGTGACGCCGGTGCGCGGCCAGATCACCTGGCTGATCCCCCAGCCGGAGGTCGACTACGGCGTGTTCTACAAAGGCGTCGGCATGCTCTCCCGCCGCGACGGCATCGTGGTCCAGGCGCTCTGGGGCGGCGACGAATTCGGCTATGGCGACGACCATGAGGCGCCCGACCGCGCCGAGGCCGAGCAGGCGGTCGGCCGCCTGGCCGAACTCTACGGACGGATGACACGCTCGGCGGCGTGACGCCGGGCAGGCTTCTGCCTAAGGTCGCGCCGACGCGACATGTCCTTCCGGAGTTTCCATGCAACGGCGCACGTTTCTCGCGGCTTCTACAGCCATGGCCGCATCCTCGATGATCTCCGGCGACGCCGGGGCGCAAACCTCGGCCAACCCGCTGACCCAGCCCTGGACCGGGCCCTACGGCGGCGTTCCGCCCTTTGGTCAGGTGAAGGTCGCCGACTTCCGGGCAGCCTGGGCGGCGTCCATGGCCGCGGAGCTGGCCGAGATCGACGCCATCGCCAACAACCCCGCCCCACCCACCTTCGAGAATACCATCGGCGCCCTGGAACGCGCTGGCGCGGCCGGCGATCGGGTCGGCACGATCTACAGCATCTGGAGCGGCACGCTCTCGACACCCGAGATGCGCGCCGTTGAAACCGAGGTCGAGCCGAAGCTCGCGGCGCACAACGACACGATCCTGCAGAACGAGAAGCTCTTCCACCGCATCGAGGCGGTCTACGAAGGCCGCGACAAGGCCGGCCTGACGCCCGAGCAGAAGCGGCTCGCCTGGGTGCGCTGGAACGGCTTCGTCCGGGCCGGCGCCAAGCTCTCGCCTGCCGCCAAGACCCGGGTGGCGCAGATCAACAAGCAGCTGGCCGGGCTCTTCACCACCTTCAACCAGAACCTGCTGGCCGACGAGACCGACTACGTCCTCTACCTCGACCAGAAGGATCTCTCAGGCCTGCCGCACGACGTGACCGAGGCCGCCGCCCAGGCGGCCAAGGAGCACGGCAAGCCCGGCCAGTACGCGATCCTCAACACGCGGTCCTCGATGGACCCGTTCCTGACCTATTCCGACCGCCGCGACCTGCGCGAGAAGGTCTGGCGCACCTTCTACGCCCGCGGCGACAACGGCGACGCCCATGACAACAACGCCGGCATCAAGCAGATCCTGAAACTGCGCGCCGAACGCGCCAAGCTGCGCGGCTATCCGACCCACGCCCACTGGCGCCTCGACGACGCCATGGCCAAGACCCCCGAGCTCGCCATGGACCTGATGATGCGGGTCTGGCCCTCCGCGGTCGCGCGCGTCCACCAGGAGGTGGCCGAGATGCAGGCGGTCGCCGACAAGGAAGGCGGCAAGATCAGGATCGCCCCCTGGGACTATCGCTACTACGCCGAGAAGGTCAGGGCCGAGCGCTACGCCCTCGATATGAACGACGTGAAACCCTACCTGCAGCTCGAGAAGCTGCGCGAGGGCATGCACTGGGCTGCGGGCCAGCTCTACGGCTTCGAATTCACACCCATCGCCGACGTCCCCGTCCAGCACCCCGACGTCCGCGTCTGGAAGGTGACCCGCGCGGGCCAGCTCGTCGGCCTCTGGTACTTCGACCCCTATGCGCGGACCGGCAAGCGCTCCGGCGCCTGGATGAACGCCTACCGCGCCCAGCAGACCTACGAAGGCAAAATCACCACCATCGTCTCCAACAACGCCAACTTCGTGAAGGGCGCGCCGGACCAGCCGGTGCTGGTCTCCTGGGACGACGGGACCACCATGTTCCACGAGTTCGGCCACGCCCTGCACGGCCTGAACTCCGAGGTCACCTACCCCAGCCTGTCGGGCACGCGGGTGGCCCGCGACTATGTGGAGTTCCCCTCGCAGCTCAACGAGAACTGGCTGCCGACGCCGGAGGTGCTCAACCGCTTCGCCCTGCACTACCAGACGGGCAAGCCGATCCCCGCCGAGCTGGTCGCCAAGATCGACAAGGCCCACACCTTCCGCCAGGGCTTCGACGTCACCGAGTACCTGTCCTCGGCGCTGATCGACATGAAGCTGCACCTGGCCGGCGACGCCGACATCGACCCCCGGGCCTTCGAGAAGGACGAGCTCGCCAAGCTGGGCATGCCGGCCGAGCTGCCGATGCGCCACCGCACCCCGCAGTTCCAGCACATCTTCGCCTCCGACGGCTATTCGGCCGGCTACTACTCCTACCTCTGGAGCGAGGTGCTGGACCACGACGCCTTCGAGGCCTTTACCGAAAAGGGCGGGCCCTACGACAAGGCGGTCGCCAAGCGGCTGCACGACAACATCATGAAGGTCGGCAACACCGTCGATCCGGCCGTCCAGTACCGCGCCTTCCGCGGCCGCGACCCGGACGTGAAGGCCTACCTGCGCGACAAGGGTTTCCCGACCTAAGGGCTTCCCGACCTAGGGCCGCAATCATCGAAGGGGGCAGGACACTGGGGGCGTTCGAATATCTGCTGATGTTCGCGGCCGTGATCCTGGGCCTGGCGGTCAGCGATCTGGCGACCAGCCTGCATCGGCTGCTGGGCGCGGGCCGGCGCGTGCGATGGGACGCGCTCGCGCCCCTGGCCGCCGTCGTCGCCTTCCTGAAGATCGTCACCCAATGGTGGAGTTGGTACGCGACGGCCCAGATCGCCCGCGGCCTGACCTTCGAGATGTTCCTGGGTGTGCTCGTCGGGGTGGTGATGATGTTCCTGCTGGCGGCCGCGGCCCTGCCGGACGAACTCGGCGAGGGAGAGGTCGACCTCGCCGCCCACTACCGCTCGGTCTCCCGGCGCTTCTGGCTGCTGTTCAGCGGCGAGCTGGTCCTGATGATCGGCGTCGACATCTGGGCGCAGATGGCGATCGGCCATGCGCGCTTCGATCCCCGCACCCTGCTGGCGCCGGTCTTCGCGATCATCCCCGCCGCGATCGCCCTGGCGTTCGTACGCAACCGCTGGGTCCACGCCATCGCTCTGCTGGGCCTGATCGGGCTCTACATCGCCCAGTTCTTCGGGCGCTCGCTGGGCGGCTAGTCGAACAGTGAGGGCTGCGGCGCGGGCGCGAGCCTGGCCTTCGGCGGTGCGGGCTCCAGCACCTTGGCGCCCTCGATGGCCAGCAGCTTGACCTTGGTGTTGACCCCGCCACGCGCCGAGAAGCCGCCGAGCTTGCCGTTCGCCGCCGTCACCCGGTGGCAGGGCACCACGATCGGCCAGGGGTTCTGGCCGAGCGCGGCCCCCACGTCGCGGGCCAGCAGCTTGTCGCCGAGCCGCACCGCGATCTCGCCATAGGTCAGGGTCTCACCCGGCGGGATCGCGCGGGCGATCTCGTAGACGCGGGCGTTGAAATCGGGGACGCGGGCGATGTCGAGCGGCGCGCCTGTAAGGTCCGCCTTCTCGCCGCGCATCAGGGCCTGGATACCCTGGATCGTCGCCGCGAGGCTTTCCGGCGCGGGCGCCTCGGCAATCCCCGGGAAGCGCCGCTCGAAGCTGCGCCGGTTATTGTCCGGATCGCGCTCGGGCAGGTGCACGCCGATCAGGCCGTTGTCGTTCCAGGCCAACCCGGCCCAGCCGATCTCGGTTTCGAAGAGGGTGTATTGGGTCATGAGGTGAATATAGCGGGGATCGGACGCTTCCGCTGGCGGCTTTCGGACATCGATGCGCGACCTCGCTCTTCTCCCTCGCGCAGCGAAGGGAGAGGCTGGGAGAGGGCGGCGCCGAGGCGGGTGCGCCCAGGCTTTGGATCGAGGGGCCTCGTCCCAACACTCAGGAAGCCGCAAGGCCCGGCCGCCCTCTCCCAACCTCTCCCACGGCGCTTTGCGAACTATTGAACGAGTGGACCTGGGCGTGCTCGACGAGGAGTCCGCCAGCCCAACCGACCCCCTTCCTTGACCCCACCGCCCCTTTGAGCGCATAAGCGCGCCCTTCCGGCGCCAACCTCGGTCAGCGCCCTCCACCGCCACGACCCCCAGCTTCTGGGACGAGGGCGGCGAGGCCCCCCGTCGACGCAATCGTCCACGGGGGTCGATTGCGTTTGGACTACTAGGGCTTGAGCTTGTTTGACGCGCTAACAGATCGTCTGTCGTCAGTCTTCGACCGGCTCTCCGGCCGCGGGGTGCTGTCGGAGAAGGACGTCGCCGAGGTGATGCGCGAGATCCGCGTCGCCCTGCTCGAGGCCGACGTCGCCCTGCCGGTGGTCCGCGACTTCATCGCCAAGGCGACCGAGGCCGCCACCGGCGAGGCGGTGATCCGCTCGGTCCGGCCCGCCGACCAGGTAGTCAAGATCACCTACGACGGCCTGGTCGAGATGCTGGGCGGCGAGGGCGAGCCCGAGGGCCTCAACCTCTCGCTGAACCCGCCGACGGTCATCATGATGGCCGGCCTGCAGGGCTCGGGTAAGACCACCACCGCCGGCAAGCTGGCCCTGCGCCTGGTCAAGGAGCGCAAGCGCGTCCTCCTGGCCTCGCTCGACACCCGCCGTCCCGCCGCCATGGAGCAGCTCGCGACGCTGGCGACCCTCGCCGGTGTCGAGAGCCTGCCGATCGTCGCCGGTCAGGCCGCGCCCGACATCGCCCGCCGCGCGCTGCAATCGGCCAAGCTGCAAGGCTACGACGTCGTCATCCTCGACACCGCCGGGCGCACCACGCTCGACGAGGCGATGATGAGCGAGGCGGCCGAGATCGCGAAGATCGCCAATCCGTCCGAAACCCTGCTGGTCGCCGATGCGCTGACCGGCCAGGACGCGGTGCGCACCGCCAAGGCCTTCCACGAGCGCCTGCCGCTGACCGGCCTGATCCTCACCCGCGCCGACGGCGACGGGCGCGGCGGTGCGGCGCTCTCCATGCGCGCGGTCACCGGCCTGCCGATCAAGTTCCTCGGCACCTCCGAGAAGATCGACGGCCTGGAAGCCTTCGACGCCGCCCGCGTCGCCGGCCGCATCCTGGGCCAGGGCGACATCGTCGCGCTCGTCGAAAAGGCCACCGAAGAGTTCGACGCGGCCAAGGCCGAGGCCATGGCCCGGAAGCTGGCCAAGGGTCAGTTCGACCTCGACATGATGGCCGAGCAGCTCGCCCAGATGAAGAAGATGGGCGGCATGGAAGGCCTGATGGGCATGCTGCCCGGCGTCCAGAAGATCAAGAAGCAGATCGCCGAGGCCAACATCTCCGACAAGATGGTCGACCGCCAGGCGGCGATCATCGGCTCCATGACCAAGCTGGAACGCAAGAAGCCGGACATCCTGGCCGCCTCGCGCAAGCGCCGCATCGCGGCCGGCGCCGGCGTCGACGTGGCCGAGGTCAATCGCCTCCTGAAACAGCACCGCCAGATGGCCGACGCCTTCAAGATGATGAGCAAGGGCGGCGGCAAGGGCTTCGCCCAGATGGCCCAGATGCTGGGCGGCGCCGGCGGCGGTGGCGGCATGGACCGCATGCGGAACATGGGCGGCGGAAAGATGCCGATGCCGTCGGAAAAAGAGATCGAAGAGATGGCCGCCAAGCTGCAACAGGGCGGCGGCCCGAAATTACCCGGCCTGGGCGGCTTGCCCGGCTTCAACCCGTTCAAGAAATAGCTGAGTTCAAGAGGACCATCCGATGCTGAAGATCCGTCTCGCCCGTGGCGGCGCCAAGAAGCGCCCCTACTACTCCATCGTCGTCGCCGACAGCCATTCGCCCCGCGATGGCCGCTTCATCGAAAAGGTGGGCTCCTACAACCCGCTGCTCAAGAAGGACGACCCCAACCGCGTCGTCCTGAAGGTCGAGCGCATCCAGGAATGGATGGGCAAGGGCGCCCAGCCCACCGACCGCGTAGCCCGCGAGCTCGGCAAGCTGGACCTGGTGAAGTGGGAACACGGCAACAACCCCAACAAGGGCAAGCCGGGCGTCAAGGCGCTGGAACGCGTCGAGGAAAAGACCAAGCGCGAAGCCGACCGCGCCGCGGCCATCGAGGAAGCCAAGAACGCGCCGCCGCCGGCCCCCGAGCCGGAACCGGTCGTGGAAGAAGTCGCCGCCGAAGCCGCGCCCGCGGAAGAAGCCGTGGCCGAGGAAGCGGCTCCGGCTGCTGAAGAAGCTCCTGCGGCTGAAGAAGCCCCGGCCGCCGAAGCCGTGGCCGAAGAACCTGCCGCTGAGGCCGCCCCCGCGGAAGAGGCTCCGGCCGAAGCCGCCGCCGAGGAACCGGCCGGCGAGACCGTCGCCGAGGAAGCCGCTGAAGAACCCGCCGCCGAGGCCGCTGCCGACGCCGGCGACGAAGCCGGCGACGAAAAAGCCGAAGGCTGATCCGGCCTTCGCTCTTGAGCGATGACCTGATCCTCGTGGGCCGCGTGGCGGGCGCCTTTGGCGTCCGCGGCGAGGTCCGCATCACCAGCTTCACGGCCGAGCCGCTGGCGCTAGTGGACTACAAGACCCTGCTGCGTGAGGACGGCTCGCCCGCCCTCACGCTGATGGGCGGCCGGGCCGCCAAGGGCGGCGTCGTCGCCCGCGCCCGGGAGATCGAGACCCGCGACCAGGCCGAGGCCGCCCGCGGTCTGCGCCTCTACATCCCCCGCGCCGTCCTGCCCCCGCCGGACGACGAGGACGAGTTCTATGTCGCCGACCTGGTGGGCCTTTCGGTGGTGAGCCCGGACGGCGCGCCCCTGGGCCGCGTCCGCTCCGTCCGCGACTTCGGCGCCGGCGACCTGCTGGAGATCGAGCCCCCCGCCGGCGAAAGCTGGTGGCTTCCCTTCACCAAGGAAGCGGTTCCGGAGGTCTCGATCTCCGAACGCCGCATCGTCGGCGTGAAGCCGGAAGAGACGGAATAGCCACCGCGGACTTAGGCGCCCTTCGGCTTCCGCATCCGCATCAGGCCTTCCTGCGCCACGCTCGCCACCAGGGTTCCGTCGGCGGCGAATATCGAGCCTCGGATGAAGCCCCGGCCGCCGGACGCGCTCGGGCTGTCCTGCGAATAGAGGTGCCAGTTGTTGAAGTTGATCGGCTTGTGGAACCACATGGCGTGGTCGAGGCTGGCCGACTGGAAGCCCGGCGTCTGCCAGTGGACCTTGTGCGGCCGCATGGCGGTCGACAGCAGGTTCATGTCCGAGGCGTAGGCCAGGATCACCTGGTGCATGTGCTGGTCGTCACCGATCGGCTCGCGGGCCCGAAACCAGACCTCGCTGGTGGGGTCCCTGGGCTCGCCGCCCTGGAAGAAGCTGCGGCCGTCGGCCGAGCGCATCTCGATGGGGCGCGGCCGCGACATCCAGCGCTTGGCCTCCTCCGGCAGGTCCTTCATGGCCGCCATCGCCTCGCGCTGCTGCTCGGCCTCGTCGGGCAATTCGTCCCAGGACTTGGTCTTGGGCATCTCCGCCTGGTGCTCGAAGCCGTCCTGCGCCTCCATGAACGAGGCCGCCAGGTTGAAGATCTGCTGACCGTGCTGGATGGCGATCACCCGCCGCGTCGTGAAGCTGCCGCCATCGCGGGAACGGTCGACCTCGAAGACGATCGGCACGGTCGGATCGCCCGGCCGGATGAAATAGCAATGCAACGAGTGGCAGATGCGGTCTTCCACCGTCTCGTAGGCCGCCAGCAGCGACTGGCCGATCACCTGGCCGCCGAAGATCCGCCCCGGCGAATTGTCGGCGGTCACGCCGCGAAAGAGGTTCACTTCGATCCGCTCAAGCTGGAGCGTCTCGGTCAGGTTCTCGGTTTCCATGTGGCGCCGCTTACGCTCCGGCTGTCGGCCCAGCAAGACTTGACGCCGAACTCTCTCGCGGCCCTTTGAAGCGCCATGCCGTTCGACGCCACTGTCCTGACCATGTTTCCCGAGGCCTTTCCGGGCCCGCTAGGCGTCTCGCTGATCGGGACCGCCTGGCGCGAACAGGGGCTTTGGGCGTTGGAAACAGTGGACATTCGCGGCTTTTCCAAAGATAAGCGCGGCTTCCTCGACGACACCCCCGCGGGTGGCGGTCCTGGACAGGTGATGCGGGCGGACGTGATCGCCTCTGCGCTGGACAGCGTGGAGCGGCGGGAACGGCCGCTTTTGTACATGAGCGCCCGGGGCCGGCCCCTGGCCCAGGCGCGCGTGCGTGAGTGGGCCCAAGGGCCCGGGCTGATCGTCCTGTGCGGTCGGTTCGAGGGGGTGGATCAACGGGTCATCGAGGCTCGCGGGTTCGAGGAGGTCGCCGTGGGCGATGCGGTCCTGGCCGGTGGCGAGGCTGCGGCGCTGGTGGCGATCGAGGCGTGCGTACGGCTGGTCCCGGGTGTGCTGGGGCAGGCCGAGAGCTTGAGTGAAGAAAGCTTCGAGGACGGGCTCCTCGAGCATCCGCAGTACACGCGACCGCGGGCGTTCGAAGGGCTGGACATCCCCGAGGTCCTGTTAGGCGGCAACCACGCCGAGGTTCGGAAGTGGCGGCAGGCGGAACGGGAGAGGACCACGCGGGAGCGGCGGCCGGACTTGTGGGCGCGGCATCCCGCCAATCAACAGGCAAAGGGCGATTAAGCCCAGAAGGACGAAGACCATGAACGTGATCGAGACCCTCGAGAAGGAAGAGGCCGACCGCCTCCTCGCCGCCCGCAAGATCCCCGAGTTCCAGCCCGGCGACACCGTGCGCGTGAACGTGAAGATCAAGGAAGGCGAGCGCGAGCGCGTCCAGGCCTATGAGGGCGTCTGCATCGCCCGCGGCGGCCAGGGCATCAACGAGAGCTTCACCGTGCGGAAGATCAGCTTCGGCGAAGGCGTCGAGCGGCTGTTCCCGGTGATGAGCCCGATGATCGACTCCATCGAAGTGAAGCGCCGCGGCGTGGTGCGTCGCGCCAAGCTCTATTACCTGCGCGACCGCCGCGGGAAGTCGGCCCGGATCGCCGAACGCTCCATGGCGCGGACGAGCGACGACGTGGCTCCGGAGGCCGAGGAAGCCTAGAGCTCCCCGACCTCAACGAATTTCAGGCGGCGGCCGCAGCGATGCGGCCGCCGTTTTCGTTTGGGGGCCGATCAGACGCCTCGCGGATGTTGCGGGAGGCCGTCGTCCAGGGTCACCCAGTCCAGCTTTTCGCTGACCCAGATGTGCGCCTGCGGCCGGATTGCGCCGGGCTCGTCGAGGCTCGCCAGCGACACGCCGAGCCGGGCCGGCGGGTCCTTGGGCGCGGCGAACATCGGCGTGCCGCATCGGGCGCAGGAGAGCCGGTCGATGCGCGGCGAGGTGGGCCAGCGGGTGGTCTCGCCACTCCAGGCGATGTCCTCCGCTAGGAAGATCGCGCGGGCGAAGAAGGCCCCGCCGGTGGCGCGCTGGCAGTTTCGGCAGTGGCACAGGCGCACGTTGGCGGGCTCTGCCGCGGCCCGCCAGCGGACCTGGCCGCAGAGGCAGCGCCCTGAGTAAAGCGTCTCATTCATCGCCCTCGCTCCATCGGCCGCGCCGGGGTGACGCAAGGTCCACCCATGGCAGGGGGTGGTTCGACCCCTGGCTGCATCATCACCCCCTCCGGTTGTCCGGATCGCCAGCTTGTTGCGAAGGCGCGACCCAAGCAGTTTCCCCGGCCAACCCATAAAGGATTGTTTAACCATGAGATCTCATCAAGGCCGCTTTCTGCGGCTGGCCGCCGCTGCGGCCTTGGCCGGCGCTGTGGCGCTCGTCGGTTCGGTTGCCCAGGCGACCACGGTCACCAACGGTTCCGGCATTCTCGACACCTTCATCGGCAAGAACGAGGACCACCCGGACCTCAACGCGGTGTCGGCCTCGGCGACCTTCGACTTCAACAACGTCTACCTGAACGCCACCATGGCCGGCGCGATCGGCTTCACCGCGGCGAACAGCGACGGCAAGCAGCAGGGCGTCTATGTCTGGGGCGTCAACCGGGGCAACGGCAAGGCGATCCTGAACGGCGGCCCCAACAACCTGGGAACCGACACCTCCACGCCGATCGGCGGCCCGGACATCAAGTTCGACGCCTTCATCGTCCTCCAGGACCTGGCCGACGGCCATGGCGACGGGTTCGTGGCGCTCATCGGCGACGACGGCAAGGTCGCCGGGACCTTCGGGCTCGACGCCAGCAACATCAGCTATTCGGGCAATGACATCGATCTGACGCTGGCGCGGTCGGACCTGCCCGGCAACGGCTTCACCGACTTCGCCCAGTACGGCTTCAACATCTGGCCGCGGCTGAACGGCCTGGCCTCGAACACGCTGGTCGCCAGCTTCCTGCCGGGCGCCAGCAACTTCGAGGGCAGCGCGGTTCCGGAACCGGCGAGCTGGGCGATGATGATCGCGGGCTTCGGCATGATCGGTTCGACCCTGCGCCGCCGTCGGGTGCTGGCGGCCTAGAGCTGACCTGGATCCGGCGACGCGATCCCCACCACCACGCGTCGGATCCAGGCCGGGCGGCGGCTGTCGAGAGGCAGCCGCCGTCTTCCTTTTTCGGGCGCCTTCAGGCCTCGCGGCCTTCGCCGATATAGGCCGTGGTGCCCTCGACCAGGTGATCGAACATCAGGCGCATCCGGCGGCTGGCCCGCAGGTTCTCGTGCATGACGATCCAGACGCCCAGGTTGAAGACCACGACGTTCGGCATCACGCGCACCAGGCCGTTGCGGCGCGCGATCGTCGGCTGGCAGACGCCGATGCCGTAGCCGGCCCGCAGGAACGCCAGCTGGGCCAGGTCGCTGTCCGACCTGAAGTCGAAGCTCTCGCGGCTGACCTCGAGATTGATCCCAGCCAGGTCCTTGATGCTTCGCGCCGGGCCGTCGAAGCCGATGATGGTGTGCCCGTCGAGGTCTTCCACGCAGCCCGGGCGTCCATGATGCTCGAGGTAGTCCTCGGTGGCGTAGAACCCGAGCTGCACCTCGCCCACCTTCTTGGCCACCAGCGCGCTCTGGGTCGGCGGCGCCATGCGCACGGCGATGTCCGCCTCGCGGCGCGAGAGGTCGTCGACGATGTTGGACATCATCAGCTCGATGATGATGCCGGGGTGCTGGCGCCGGAAGGCCGTCAGCATCGGCGGCAGGACCTCGGCCCCGACCATTTCGCTGGCGGTGATGCGGATCGAGCCGGTCAGAGAATCCGCTGCGCCGGAAGCGTCCCGGACCGCCGCGGAGGCGGCCGCGGCCATGTCGTGCAGGTGCGGCTTCAGCTCCAGCGCCAGGTCCGTCGGTTGCAGCCCACGCGGGCTGCGCAGGAACAGCGGCGAGCCCAGCCGCTGTTCCAGGCTCTCGATGTGGCGGCCCAGCGTCGGCTGGGTCAGTCCGCGCAGCCGCGCCGCGGCCGACAGCGTGCCGGCCTCCAGCACCGCGTGCAGGCTTTGGAAGAGGTCCCAGTCGTTCGGTCCAGGCATGCGCCAATGAATAGCCGATCTAGAAGATTCGGCAATTCTGTTTGGACTGCGGAGGGCGCATCTCTGTCGCGAAGCCAAGGGAGGCCTTGAGATGTCGGGCAAGCGGGACGCACAGCTGGCGCTGGTGATCGGAGCGACGGGCGGGATCGGCGGAGCGGTGGCCGACCGCCTCGTGGCCGGCGGCTGGCGCGTGCGGGCGCTGCACCGCGATCCGGAGACCGCGCGGAAGACCTCGGGCCGTCCGGGCCTGGACTGGGTCAAGGGCGACGCCATGGTCGAGGCCGACGTCGTGGCCGCCGCGAAAGGCGCGAGCCTGCTGGTCCACGGCGCCAACCCGCCGGGGTACAGGAACTGGGCCGGGCTGCAGCTGCCGATGCTGAACGCCAGTATCGCCGCGGCCAGGGCGGCCGGCGCGCGGCTGGTCTTCCCGGGCACGGTCTACAACTACGGCCCCGACGCCTTCCCCACCCTCACCGAGGCCTCGCCGCAGAACCCGCTGACCCGCAAGGGCGCGATCCGGGTGCGGATGGAGGAGGCCCTGAAGGTCGCCTCCGAAGACGGCCTGCGGGTGCTGATCGTCCGCGCCGGCGACTTCTTCGGCCCCAGGCCTGGAAACAACTGGCTGTCGCAGGGCCTCCTGAAGCCCGGCCGCCCGATCGCCGCGCTCACCTATCCCGGGCCGATGTCCGTGGCCCACTGCTGGGCCTACCTGCCGGACCTGGCCGAGACCATGGTTCGGCTGGCCGAACGCGAAGACCTCGCCGGCTTCGAGGTCTTCCACATGCGCGGCCAGACGCTCACCGGCGACGAGCTGGTCGCGGCCCTGGAAGCCGTCGCCGGCCGCAGGCTGCCGGTCAGCCGCCTGCCCTGGTTCGCCATCCGCGCTATGGCGCCGTTCAACGAGACGATGCGCGAGATGCTGGAGATGCGCTACCTCTGGGAGAGCCCGGTGCTGCTGGACAACAGCAAGCTCACCGCGCGCCTTGGCGCCGAACCGCACACGCCCACCCAGGCGGCGCTCAGGGCCGCCCTCGCCGGCCTGGACGCCCTGCCCCGCGAGACGGCGGCGCTCGCCGCCTGACCGCGGCAAGACATTGCGCCGATAGGTGAAAAACTGCGGCTCCGCGGCACTAGACGTGCGCGGGGTCGCGGACCTACATGCGGTCCATGCCCGGCAAGACGCTCTACGACAAGATTTGGGACGGCCACCTGGTCGCCGAACAGGACGGCGAGGCGATCCTCTATATCGACCTGCACCTGATCCACGAGGTGACCACGCCGCAGGCCTTCGCGGGCCTCCGCGCCGCCAAGCGCCCCGTGCGCCGACCCGACCGCACGCTCGCCGTCGCCGACCACAATGTGCCGACCGAGGGCCAGGCGCTGGGCGTCGCCGCGGTCGCCGACGAGGAGGCGCGCCTGCAGCTCCAGACCCTGGAGCGCAACGTCAAGGACTACGGCATCGAGTTCTTCCCGATGGGCGATGTGCGCAACGGCATCGTCCATGTGGTCGGGCCCGAGCAGGGCCGCACCCAGCCCGGCATGACCATCGTCTGCGGCGACAGCCACACCTCGACCCACGGCGCCTTCGGGGCGCTCGCCCACGGCATCGGCACCTCCGAGGTCGAGCATGTGCTGGCCACCCAGACCCTGCGCCAGAAGAAGGCCCGGAACTTCCGCGTCACCATCGAGGGCGAGCCGATCCCCGGCGTCGGCGCCAAGGACTACGCCCTGGCGGTGATCGGTGAGATCGGCACCGCCGGCGGCACCGGCTACGTCATCGAATACGCCGGCTCCGCGATCCGGGCGCTCTCCATGGAAGGGCGCATGACGCTCTGCAACCTGACCATCGAGGCCGGGGCGCGGGCGGGCCTGGTGGCGCCCGACGAGACCACCTTCGACTACCTGCGCGGCCGGCCCGCGACACCCAAGGGCGGGGCCTGGGAGATGGCGCTCCCCTACTGGCAGAGCTTCTTTTCCGATCCCGACGCCCATTGGGATCGCGAGATCACGCTCGATGCCGGGAAGATCGCGCCCCTGGTCACCTGGGGCACCAGCCCGGAGGACGTCATCGCCGTCACCGACCGCGTGCCGGATCCGGCCAGCTTCGCAAGCCCCGACAAGCGCGCCTCGGCCGAGCGTGCGCTGGAGTACATGGGCCTCGCCGCCGGCCAGCCGATCGGCGACGCCAAGGTCGACGTGGTGTTCATCGGCTCCTGCACCAACAGCCGCATCGAGGACCTGCGCGCCGCGGCCAAGATCGTCGAGGGCCGCACGGTGGCCGGCCACGTCCGCGCCTTGGTCGTGCCGGGCTCGGGCCTGGTCCGCGCCCAGGCCGAGGACGAGGGCCTGGACGAGATCTTCCTGGCCGCCGGCTTCGAATGGCGCGAGCCGGGCTGCTCCATGTGCCTGGCCATGAACCCCGACAAGGTGCCCCCCGGCCAGCGCTGCGCGTCGACCTCCAACCGCAACTTCGAAGGCCGCCAGGGCCGCGCCGGCCGCACCCACCTGATGAGCCCGGTCATGGCGGCCGCCGCCGCCATCGCCGGCCACATCGCCGACGTCAGGGACTTCCTGTGAGCCCGCGCCTCGACCATGTCACGGTCGCGGTTCGCGACGCCGAGGCCGCGGCGGACGCCTACCGGCGCCTGCTGGGCGTCCAGCCGGACCGCGAGGACGGCGGCGGGGCGAAGCGGGCCTGGTTCCGCTTCCCGAACATGGCGCTGGAAATCATCGGGCCCGATGGTGACGGCCCGGCCGGTGACCGGCTCCGCGCCTGGCTCGACGCCAACGGCGAGGGCATGTGGATCCTGGCTTTCGCCGCGCACGACCTGGATGCGGTCGCCAAGCTCAGCGAACGCCGAGGCCTGAAGATCTCCGAGCGCACGCCGCGCGCCGTGTTACTCGACCCCGCTGGTCTCGCCGGCCTGCAGGTGCTGTTCTTCGACGGCCCCGCGCCGCCGGCCAAGGCCACTGGCCCGATCGCCGGCCTCGACCACGTGGTCATCCGCACGCCGAACGCCGACCGCGCGGTGGCCAACTTCGGCGGCCGCCTTGGCCTCGACCTGCGCCTCGACCGCTCCAACGAAAGCTGGGGCGTGCGGCAACTGTTCTTCAAGGCGGGCGAGGCGGTGGTCGAGTTCGGCGCGAGCCTGAAGACCCCCGCCAGTGACGGCCCCGACAGCTTCGGCGGCCTAGCCTGGCGGGTTCCCGACCCCGCAACCGCCCGGGCCGCGATGGCCGCCGCCGGCTTCAACGTCTCGGAGGTCCGCACCGGCCGCAAGCCCGGCACCCACGTCTTCACCGTGCGCGACGCCCCGGCCGGTGTGCCGACCCTGATGCTCTCGGCCGAACCGCAAAAAGCTGACACGACGGAAGCCGCCTGATGGACGCCTTCACCCGCCTGGACGCCAAGGTGGCCCCCCTGCCCTTGGCCAACATCGACACCGACCAGATCATCCCCAAGCAGTTCCTGAAGACCGTGGAACGCGCGGGCCTGGCCAAGGGCCTGTTCTACGACCTGCGCTTCGACGGCGAGGGCAAGTCCCGGCCCGACTTCGTGTTGAATCGCCCCGAATACAAAGGCGCCGGCGTGCTGGTGGCGGGCGACAACTTCGGCTGCGGCTCCTCGCGCGAGCACGCGCCCTGGGCGCTGATGGACTTCGGGATCCGCTGCGTGGTCTCCACCAGCTTCGCCGACATCTTCTACAACAACTGCTTCCAGAACGGCCTGCTGCCGGTGGTGCTGAAGGCCGAGGAGGTCCAGGCGTTGATGGAGGAAGCCAAGGGCGGCAATCACCTGGTCACCGTCGACCTGGAGACCCAGACCCTGGTCTCGCCCTCCGGCCGCACCTTCACCTTCGAGGTCGACGCCCAGCGCAAGGAGAAGATGCTGAAGGGCCTCGACGCCATCGGCGAGACCCTGCAGGCGGCGCCCGACATCGACCTCTACGAGATGAAGCAGGCGCTGGCGAAGCCCTGGCTCGAAGACGCATGACCCTGCTCATCGCAGGCACGGTGCGCGTGCCGCCGGAGAACCTCGCGGCCCTGAAGCCCCACATGCTGGCCATGCTGGCCGCCAGCCGGGCCGAAGATGGCTGCCTCACCTATTCCTACGGCGAGGACGTGGCCGAGCCCGGGCTGATCCGCGTGTTCGAGGCCTGGCGCGACCAGGCGGCGATCGAGGCGCATTTCAAGGCCGCCCACATGGCGACCTGGCGGGCGGCCTGCGCCGAGCATGGGGTTTCCGACCGCAAGCTCTTCGCCTACGAGGTCGCCTCCGAACGTCCGCTCTAGCGCCGAGGCCTCCCATCTTGAGACCGATTACATGACCGACCTGCTGCTCCTGCCCGGCGACGGGATCGGGCCCGAGGTGACGGCGGAGGTGCGCCGCGTCGCCGCCAAGATCGCGCCGGACCTGACGATCGATGAGCGGCCCTTCGGCGGGTCGAGCTTCGACAGCCATGGCTCGCCGCTCACCGACGAGACCCTCGCCGCCGCCAAGGCCGCCCGCGCGGTGCTGATGGGCGCGGTCGGTGGGCCGAAGTGGAAGGATGCGCCGCGCGACAAACGGCCCGAGGCCGGCCTGCTCGGTCTGCGCGCCGGCATGGGCGTCTTCGCCAACCTGCGCCCCGCGCTCTGCTTCCAGCCGCTGGCCGGGGCCTCCAGCCTGAAGCGCGAGCTGATCGAGGGCCTGGATTTCCTGATCGTCCGCGAACTGACCGGCGGGGTCTATTTCGGCCAGCCCCGGTTCATCGAGGACCTGCCCGGCGGCGGCCGCCGCGCCGTCGACACCCAGGTCTATACGACCATGGAGATCGAGCGGATCGCCCGCGTCGCCTTCGAACTCGCCCGCGGCCGCCGCAACAAGGTGTCGAGCGCCGAGAAATCCAACGTCATGGAGACCGGCCTGCTCTGGCGCGAGGTGGTCACCGACCTGCACAGGCGCGAGTACGCCGACGTCGAGCTGGAGCACATCCTGGCCGACAACGCGGCCATGCAGATCGTCAAGAATCCGAAGCAGTTCGACGTCATGGTCACCGACAACCTGTTCGGCGACATCCTCTCCGACGCTGCGGCCCAGCTCACCGGCTCGCTGGGGATGCTGCCGTCCGCCGCGCTCGGCCTGCCCGGCACGCCCGGCCTCTACGAGCCGATCCACGGCTCGGCGCCGGACATCGCCGGCAAGGGGATCGCCAATCCGCTGGCCGCCATCCTCTCCTTCGAGATGGCGCTGCGCTGGTCGCTCGATCGCGCCGACCTCGCCGACAAGCTGTTCGCCGCGGTGGGCCAGGCTCTGGAAAAGGGCGCCCGCACCCCGGACCTCGGCGGCGCGATGACCACCGTCCAGATGGCCGACGCGGTGCTGGCGGAGCTTTAGAGCACCAACCGCCAGGTCTCGCTGACCTCGGGCGCGCCGAAGTCGTCGTGGGTCCAGGTGTGCTCGAGCTGGAACCCCTCCACGGCGTAGATCGCCCGGGCGGCGGTGAGCACCGCGTGGGTCCAGAGCACGATCTCGCGGTAGCCGGCGGCGCGCGCGAAGGCGACGCACTCGGCGACCAGGCGCTTGCCGACACCGAGGCCGCGGGCCGACGGCTCGACCATCAACAGGCGCAGGCGCGCGACGCCGTCGATCTCGTCCTTCACCAGGAAGACGCAGCCCAGCCGCTCGCCGCCCCGCTCGGCGAGCCAGCAGCGTTCGCGGGCCGAGTCGTGGCTGTCGAGGAAGTCGGCGCAGATGCGGGCGGTGACCGCCTCGATATGGCCGTTCCAGCCGTATTCCCGGGCGTAGTGCACCCCGTGGCGCTCGGTGATCCAGCCCATGTCGCCGGTCGCGTGCGGCCGCAGGACGACCGGGCCGGGCTCCGGGGCGCCCAGCAGGGCCTCGACCTCGGCCATGGCTCCGGTCAGCCGCCGGCGCCGCTCGGCCGAAAGCCCGCCGATCATCCCCTCCACGAGCGCGGCGGAGCGCCGGTCGAAGGCCGGGAACACCTCGCGGCCGTGGTCGGTGAGCCTGAGGACCGTGCTGCGGCCGTCGCTCGCCAGCCGCTCGCGGCCGACCACGCCGTCGCGCTCCAGCCGGGCCACGATGCGGCTCAGATAGCCCGCGTCGAGCGCGGTGATCTCGCCGATCGCCTTGGCGGTGACGCCATCGGCCTTGGCGATCTCGTAGAGCACCCGGCCCTCGGCCACGGTGTAGGATGTGCCGAGGTAGCCCTTTTCCAGCACCCCGATGGCGCGGGTGTAGAAGCGGTTGAACCGGCGGACGGCGGCGACGGGATCGAGAACCTCGGCGGACATGGACGCTTCTCCTCCGTCACAGAGGAGCGCGAACTAGTTGACGGAGTCAATTGTTTCCCGAGCCAGTGCGGCCTTGGTCGCGGCGACCGCGCGGGCCACGTCGTCGTCGCTCGTGCGCCAATTGCAAACGCTGACCCGCATGCAGCGGCGACCCCGGAAGGTGACGCCGCCGAAGAAGGCCTCGCCGGAAGCGTTGACCGCGGCGATCACCTCGTCGGTGTAGCGGTCGTCGTCGGCCTCGCTGGCGCCCGGGACCGACGACTCGAAGCGCACGAGGCCCTGGTTGAGGCGGGGATTGGCCACCAGTACGGCGCCCGGCAGGGCGCCGATGCCGGTGACGATCGCCTGGGCGTGGCGGCTGGTGCGCTCGACGAGGGCCGCCAGGCCGTCGCGGCCGAGTTCGCGTAGGGCGGCGTAGACGGCGAAGCCCCGCGCCCGCCGGGAGAACTCCGGGTTCCAGTCGATCTGGTCGCGCGCGGCGCCGGCCGGCAGATAGCTGGTCGACAGCGTCATGGCCGCGCGGTGCGCGTCGGCGTCGCGCACGAAGGCCAGGCCCGAGTCGTAGGGCACGCTCAGGTACTTGTGCGCGTCGGTGGTCCAGGAGTCGCAGAGCTCCAGGCCGCGGACCAGGTCGCGATGCCGCGGGCTGGCCTTGGCCCAGAGGCCGAAGGCGCCGTCCACGTGGGTCCAGGCCCCGGCGGCCCGGGCAAGCGGGGCCAGCGTCTCGAAGGGGTCGAAGGCCGCCCGGTTCAGGTCGCCGGCCTGCAAGGCCACGATGGTCGGGTTCTGCGAGACGGCCAGGGCGGCGCTCAGCGCGTCCGGCGTCACCCGGCCGTCGCCGTCCACGGGCAGGGGGACGATGGCGTCCGAGCCCAGGCCCAGGAAGCGCGCAGCCCGGTCGAGAGATCCGTGCTGGTCGGGGTTGGCCAGGATGCGGATCGCCGGCGCCCCGGCCAGGCCCTGGCGCTCCACGTCCCAGTTGCGGTTGCGCAGCAGGGCGTGGCGGGCGGCGGCCAGGCAGGTCATGTGCGCCATCTGGGTGCCGGTGGTGAACCCGACGCTGGTCTCGGCCGGGAAGTCGAAGATGTCCTTCAGCCACTCGGACGCGACCTCCTCGACGACCGAGGCGGCGGGCCCGCAAGCGTGGATGCCGGCGTTCTGGTCCCAGGCGGTGGTCAGCCAGTCAGCCGCCATGGGGGCCGCCGCGCCGCCGCCGATCACCCAGGCGAAGAACCGGCCGCTCTGCGAACCCAGGATGCCACCCTCGGTGTCGGCGACCAGCTCGTCGATCACCTGGGTCGCGGGCAGGCCGTGGGCCGCCAACGGCTTGGTCAGCCGGGCCCGCAGCTCAGCGACCGACGCCGTTGTGGCCACCACGCGGTCGTCGAGGCCGTCGAGCCAGGCGAAGGCGTGCTCAGCGGCGCGCGACAGCGCCGTGCGCTCAGGTGACTCGGTCGGCATCGGCGTCCTCCAGACGCGCGAAATGGGCGGAGCCCGTGACTGAGTCAATCTCCCCCGGCCGCGGGTTTCGGACCTCTCTCCCGTTGCCAATTCCGCGGCGTCATGGTCCGTCTGCAGCATCAGACGCCGGTCGAGGGGGAAACGGACATGGCCCATTGGCTCGTGAAATCGGAGCCCGCGAAATACGGGTTCGATGACCTGAAGCGCGACGGAAAGACCGTCTGGGACGGCGTGCGCAACAACGCCGCGGCCCTGCACCTGAAGACTATGAAGCTGGGCGACGAGGTCTTCTACTACCATTCCCAGGAGGGACTCGCCGTCGTCGGGATCGCCAAGGTGGTCCGCGAAGCCTTTCCGGATCCGAGCGACGCGGCGGGCCGCTTCGTGGCCGTCGAGCTCGCGCCGGTCCGGGCCCTGCCCAGACCCGTGACCCTGGCCGAGATCAAGGCCAATCCGGCGCTCGCCGGCATGACCATGCTGCGCGAATTCCGGCTCTCGGTCTCGCCCGTGAAGCCGGACGAATGGGCGACGATCCTGAAGATGGGCGGCGAATAGCGAAGGGTCCCTCACCCTCACCGCCCCGGTCCGTTAAGGGTTGTTATAAGAGTTTCATAATAAGTAGAGGCCGTATTGGCGTCGTGAGTTCGGTGTCGTTCATGAGACCGAGTCTAGTCCAGACCAGCCCCATCAGGCTCAAGCCTGACCGGTTCGAAGCCTTGATCAGCGCCCACGAAGCCTTCGTGGCCGGGCGGCGCGGCGGACGCCGGGCGGCGTTCAAATTCATCGTCGCCGCCGGCTATAACTGCGATCGGCGCGTGCTCGCCGAGGGCCGGTTCGACGGCGCCGACTTCCGGGGCACGAGCTTCGTCGAAACCGATTTCAGCCGCGCCTCGCTGTTCTGCGCCAACCTCTCGAAATGCGACTTCCGGCGAGCGCGGATGAAGCGCGCGGACCTGCGGGGCGCGACGCTGAGCGGGGCCAACCTCGCCGGCGCCAACCTGGACGGGGCCGACCTTCGCGCGGCCGTCCTCTTCGCGAGCGACGACATCAACGGGATCCGCTGGGTCGGCGGGCGCACCGGCGTCGGCGACGCCAGCCCCAACAACACCGACCTGGGCGAAGCCGTCGCCCACAGCGTCGACTTCTCCAACTGTTCCCTGCAGGGCGCGAGCCTGCGCGACGCCAACATGAAGAACGCCGACTTCAGCGGCGCCAATCTCAG
Organism: Phenylobacterium sp.; assembly: GCF_041691455.1. Classification (GTDB taxonomy): domain Bacteria; phylum Pseudomonadota; class Alphaproteobacteria; order Caulobacterales; family Caulobacteraceae; genus Phenylobacterium. The sequence continues at coordinate 64,387 of NZ_JBEPUO010000001.1, forward strand.
CGGCGCAGACCTTGGCGGGGCGCGCCTGGAGGGCGCGCGCTTCCTGGGCGCCATCCTGAGCGGCATCGATGTCACGAGGCTCGCCATCGGCCCGACCGTTCTGAAGGGCTGCGTGCTCGACCCCTCCCAGGAGGCCCGCGCGCGCGTGGACGAGGTGGAGCGCGAGCTCGACCGGGCCCACGACTGGGTCGCGACCCAGGGGCGGCCGGCCAATCTGGAGGGCTTCGACCTGCGCCCGGCGAGCCACCTGTTCCGCGAGCGGCTGCTGGCCGGCCTGCAGGCCAAGGCGGCCATGGCGATCGGCGTCGACTTCACCGGCACCCAGCTGCAGGGCGCCAACTTCGAGGGCGCCGACCTGCGCGCGGCCAATTTCACCGGCGCGGACCTGCGCGGCGTCTCGTTCGTGAACGCCAACCTGGCCCACGCGGTCTTCGACCGCGCCGATCTCAGCGAACTCGACCTGCACTCGGGCCTGAAGCTCGCCACCCGCTTCGACGGCGCCGTCCTGGACGGCTGCGGGCTCAAGGCCGCCTGATCCGGATCAGGCGGCCTCGATCGTCATCTGGGTCTGGGTCACCAGCGCCAGGAGCTTGCCTTCGGCGTTGGTCAGCCGGGTCTGCCAGACGCTGGAGCGCCGGCCGACGTGCAGCGGCGTCGCCTCCCCGGTGACCACCGAGCCGACCGGCGCGCCGCGCAGGAAGTTGGTCTTGCTCTCCAGCGTCGTGGTGTGCGTCCCGGGCGCCAGGTTCAAGACCCCGCCGATCGCCCCCAGCGCATCGGCGAACGCCATATAGGCCCCGCCGTGCAGGATGCCGCCCGAGGTGCAGAGGTCGGCCCGCACCGTCAGCCGGCCGACGACGCGAGTCTTTTCGCGTTCGAGGATCTCCACCCCCATCAGGTCGGAGAAGGGCATGCCGGTTAGGGACTGTGGCGCATCGGCCATGACGGTTCCGTTTCTCGCTGGGCGTGGGTTGCGTGGCGCGAGCCTAGCCGCCATCTCAGCCATTCTTAAGAGGCGAAGAGTATCGCTCGCCTTGCTTAGGTGCGTTCGAGAGCGTAACGGGACGCTCCGTTTTTTAGGAGAATTGCGATGGGTTACCGGGTGGCCGTCGTCGGCGCCACGGGCAACGTGGGCCGCGAAATGCTGAACATCCTCGAGGAAGTGAACTTCCCCGTGGATAAGATTCACGCGATCGCGTCCCGCAAATCCATCGGCGTGGAAGTCTCGTTCGGCGATCAGATCGTCCGCTGCGAGGACATCGCGCAGTTCGATTTCGGCCGCGTCGACATCGTGCTGATGAGCGTCTCCGGGACCTTCTCCAAGGAATGGTCGCCGAAGATCGCCGCGGCCGGCCCGATCGTCATCGACAACTCCTCGGCCTGGCGCATGGATCCGGACGTCCCGCTGATCGTGCCGGAAGTGAACCCCGACGACGTCGAATGGGCGAGCCGCAAGAATATTATCGCCAATCCCAACTGCTCGACCGCCCAGCTCGTCGTGGCCCTGAAGCCCCTGCACGACCGGGCGCGGATCAAGCGCGTGGTGGTCTCGACCTACCAGTCGGTCTCCGGGGCCGGCAAGGAAGGCATGGACGAACTGTTCGACCAGACGAAGAATGTCTTCGTCCTGGGCGCCACGCCGCCCAAGAAGTTCCCCAAGCAGATCGCCTTCAACGTCATCCCCTTCATCGGCGCTTTCCAGGACGACGGCTACACCGACGAAGAGGGCAAGATGTGGCGCGAGACGCACAAGATGCTCGATCCCGACATCGCCCTGACGGTGACCTGCGTCCGTGTGCCGGTGATGGTCGGCCACTCCGAGGCCGTGAACATCGAGTTCCACGAGCACCTGGACGAGGACGAGGCGCGCGACATCCTGCGCGAAAGCCCCGGCCTGATCGTCATCGATAAGCGCGACGACACGGGCTACATGACGCCGAAGGAGGCCCAGGGCGAGTTCCCGGTCTTCGTCAGCCGCATCCGCAACGACCCCACGGTCGAACACGGGCTCAACATGTGGGTGGTCGCCGACAACCTGCGAAAAGGCGCCGCCCTCAACGCGGTCCAGATCGCCGAGCTCCTCCACGAGCGCGGACTGATCCGCCAAAAATCCCTCGCCTGACGCCATGACCCAGTCCGCGCCCGGCGAATCCCGCCTGGCGCTGGGGGCGGGGATCGGCTGCTACCTCCTGTGGGGGATCGTTCCCCTGGTCTTCCAGGCCATGGACAGGCTCGGCATGTCCTCCTGGGAGATCGTGGCCAACCGCACCGTCTGGGCGGTTCCCCTGGCGCTGGTCTTCGTCCTGATGGCGGGCCAGGGCCGCGAGCTTGTCGCGGCGCTGAAGAGCCCGCGCACGATGGCCTGGCTGGCGCTCTCGGCCCTGCTGATCGGCTTGAACTGGTCGATCTATATCTGGGCGGTGAACTCCGGCCGGGTCCTGGAGACCAGCCTCGGCTACTACATCATCCCGCTGCTCGCCATGGCCGCCGGGGCGTTGATCTTCCATGAGCGGATCGACCGGCTGGGTATGGTCGCCATCGGCCTGGCGGCGCTGGGCGTCGTCATCCAGACGGTGGCCATCGGCGGCCTGCCGTTGGTCTCGCTCGCGCTGGCGCTCAGCTTCGGCGGCTACGGCATCGTCCGCAAGCGGGTGGCGGCCTCGGCCCAGACCGGCCTGCTGATCGAGTGCCTGCTGCTGATGGGGCCGGGCCTGGCCTATGTGATCTGGCTGCAGCACTCGGGCGCGGGGCACTTCGGCGCCAGCGTTCCGGCTACCGCCTGGCTCCTGGCCTGCGGACCGGTGACCGCCGTGCCGCTGGTGCTGTTCTCCTGGGCGGCGCGACGCATCCCGCTGTCGTCGCTGGGCTTCCTGCAGTTCATCGGCCCAACCATCGGCTTCGGGATCGGCGTGACGCAGGGCGAGGCCTTCACCCCGGTCCGAGCCATCTCCTTCATCTTCATCTGGGGCGGTGCGGCGGTCTTCGCCTATGGCGCCTGGAGACGGTCGCGGTCGATCAGCCGGGCCATCGCCGAAGCCGCGCCCGCGGAATGACCAAAGCTTAACTGGGGCCGCCGCGCCGCCGGGCCTAGCCTTCCCATCGGGCTGGAGGATCCTGGGCCATGGGCAAGCTGCTCTGCGCAATCTTGGCTACGGCGGCGGTGGTTGCCGCCGCGCCGGCCTGGGCCGTCGCCCCGGACGCGGCCCAGGCGCCCAAGGTGTTCCTGCGCCAGACCGAACAGGTCACCGCCCGCGCCCACCTGATCTACAAGCCCAACCCCACCGATCCGCCCTTCGAGGGCAATGTGGTGGTGATCGAACAGACGCAAGGGCTGGTGGTGGTTGACGCCGGCGGCTCTCCGCCGTCGGGCGAGGCGGCGGTGGCCGAGATCCGCAAGATCTCCCGCAAGCCGGTCCGCTACCTGATCTACACCCACTACCACGGCGACCATAACCTCGGCGCCGGCGCCTTCCGCGCGGCCTGGCCGGGGATGATCGTCGTCTCGACCGCCAGGACGCGCGAGAACATGACCGGCGCGCCGATGGCCTATGTGGCGGGCTACGCCAAATCCTACAGCGACATGGCCGACTTCGCCGCGAGCCAGGCGGCCGACATGAAGCTCCCCGCCGCCGTGCGCGACGGCTGGGCTCGCACGGCCAAGGCCGGCCCGGGCATGGTCGCGGGCTACACAGGCTTGACGGTCTATCCGGCCGACAAGACCTTCACCGACCGGTTCTCGATCCCCGACGCCGAAGCGCCCATCGAGGTGCTGTTCCTCGGCCGCGGCAACACCGACGGCGATGCGGTGGTCTGGGCGCCGCGGCAGCGGCTGCTCGCCGCCGGCGACCTCGTCGTGGCGCCGATCCCCTACGCCGCCCACACCTATCCCGGCGAATGGATCGCGACCCTGAAGAAGCTGGAGGCCCTGGACTATGCCTACCTGGTCCCCGGGCACGGCCCGGTGATGACCGACCGGACCTATGTGGAGAAGGTGATCGCGGCGCTGGAGACCGTCCGCGCCCAGGTCGGGCCGCTGGCCCGGGCCGACGTGCCGCTGGCCGAGGTCCGCAAGCGCATCGACCTCGCGCCGATGAAGGCCTCCTTCACCGGCGACGACCCCTGGCTCAAGGTCCTGATCGACGCGGTCTTCACCGGCGACCTGGTGTCCAACGCCTACAAGGAAGCCCGCGGCGAAGCGGTGGTTCAGGGAAAAGGCTGAACCCTCGGGAATAAACCCCGCGGCCCTCGCGTCTAGTCGGCAAGAGCAATCGAACCGACAGGTGAAGTGATGGGCGACCAACCGCACAGGCGGCGTTTTCTGGAATGCATGGGCTGGGCCGGGACCGGCCTCTTGTGGACCGCGAGCGGCGGGATCGCCAGTTCGATCACCCTCGACAGCGCGCTCGCCGCCCCGCACGGCGGCGCGAAGAGCGCGGTGAAGCCGTTCAGCTTCCTGCAGGTCAGCGACAGCCACATCGGCTTCGAGAAGCCCGCCAACCCCGACGCCCGGGCGACCTTCCGCGAGGCAGTGGAGAAGATCAAAGCCCTGCCGACAAAACCGGACTTCATCCTGCACACCGGCGACATCAGCCAGCTGTCGAAGGACCAGGAGTTCGACGACGCCGACCAGATCCTCAAGGAGGCCGGCCTCACCGTCTTCCACGTGCCGGGCGAGCACGACATGCTCGACGAGGGCAATGGCGCGGCCTACCTCGCCCGCTACGGCAAGGGCTCGCTGGGCGACGGCTGGTACAGCTTCGACCACAATGGCGTGCACTTCGTGGCCCTGGTCAACGTCAAGGCGCTGAAGGCCGGCGGCATGGGCTCGCTGGGCCAGCCCCAGCTCGAGTGGTTGCAGAAGGACCTGGCCGGCCGCTCGTCCTCGACGCCGATCGTGGTCTTCACCCACATCCCGCTCTGGACGATCTACGCCGACTGGGGCTGGGGCACCGACGACTCGGCCCAGGCCATGACGCTCCTGAAGCGGTTCGGCTCGGTCACCGTGCTCAACGGCCACATCCACCAGGTGATCCAGAAGGTGGAGGGCAATGTCGCCTTCCACACCGCCCGGTCCACCGCCTTCCCCCAGCCGGCGCCCGGCCAGGGCCCCGCGCCCGGCCCCTTGAAAGTCCCGGCCGGCGAGCTCCGCAACGCGCTCGGCGTCCGCACTGTCAGCCTGATCCGCGGCGGCGAGCCGCTGGCTGTCGTCGACGCCAGCCTGGCCTCCTGATCCCTCTCAATCGGAAACCCCTCATGTTCCAACACCTGATCCGCCGCGCCCCCGTCGCGGTGGTGGCCGCCCTGGCGGCCGTGACGCTCGGCGCCGCAGCGCCGGCGCCGAGCGTCATCACCATCGGCAACTTCACCTTCGGCGCGCCGGTCGTGACAGTGCCGGTGGGGACCACCATCACCTGGGTCAACGGCGACGACGTCCCCCATACGGTGGTGGCCAACGACAAGTCGTTCCGCTCCAAGGTGCTGGACACCGACGACCGGTTCTCCTTCACCTTCACGCGGCCGGGCACGTTCGACTATTTCTGCTCGATCCATCCGCACATGACCGGCAAGGTCGTGGTCAAGGCGTCCTGAAGGACTTTCGACAAGGCATGACCGGCCGCATCCTCCCGTTCGGGCCCTTGATGGCCGCCAGACCCGGCCCGGCGGCCACGGCCTTCGTGCTGCCGTTCCGCGCCCGGCGGGCGGCGGCCCCGGCCGATGATGCGCCGCTCGATCCCGGCGAGGCGGAGCGGTTCCGGCGGCTGATCCTGCCGCACCTGGACGCGGCCTACAGCTTCGCCCGCTTCCTGTGCCGCGACGCCACCCTGGCCGAGGACCTGGTGCAGGAGGCCTTCCTCAAGGCCTATCGCGGCTTCCGGGGATTCCGGGGCGGCGAGCCGCGGGCCTGGCTGTTCACGATCGTGCGCACCAGCCATCTCAGCACCGTACGACGCCGGTCCGAGACGCCAGCCGAGCCCGAGGTGCTGGAGGCGATGGCCTCCGACGCCGATACGCCGGAGGTCGCCTTGCTGCGCCAGGGCGAGGTGGAGACCGTGCGGACCGCGATCGAGTCCCTGCCCGAGCCCTTCCGCGAGACCCTGGTCCTGCGCGAACTGGAAGAACTCTCCTATCGCGAGATCGCCGAGATCACCTCGGCGCCGATCGGCACGGTGATGTCGCGCCTGGCCCGAGCCCGGACCATGCTGCTGGCCGCCTTGCCGCCGGAGGAGACGCGTCCATGACCGCCTGCCCCGACAAGGAAGCCCTGCTGCATGGCCTGCTGGACGGCGAGCTCGACGCCGCCAACGCCCAGGCGTTCGAGGCGCATCTGAAGACCTGCCAGGGCTGCGCCCAGGCGCTCGGCGAGTTGCAGGCCCTGAGCGGCCGGCTGTCGGCGCCCGGCGTCGGCTATCGCGCGCCGGCCGCCCTGCGCCAGCGGATCGAAGCCATGAGCGAGGCCCCGGCCGCGCCCCGCCGGCGGCTGCGGCAGGCGGCCCCCTGGGCGCTCACCGGGACCTTCGCGGCGATCGCCGCCAGCCTGGCGATCGTTTCGCTGCAGCCGACCGGCCTCGCGCTGGAGGATCAGCTGGTGTCGAGCCACGTCCGCTCGACGCTGGCCCTGCACCTGGTGGACGTCGAGACCTCCGACCGGCACGTGGTGAAGCCCTGGTTCAACGGCAAGATCGACTTCGCCCCGCCGGTGGTGGAGCTCGCCGACAGCGGCTATCCCCTGGTCGGCGGACGCCTCGACTACGTCGGCAACCGGGTGGTGGCGGCGCTGGTCTATCGGCGCAACCGCCACGTCATCAACCTCTTCATCTGGCCCTCGAAGCCCGGCTTGTCGCTGCCACCGGTTCCCGCGACCCACAGCGGCTATTCGGTGGAGCACTGGCGCAGCGGCGGGCTCGAGTTCTGGGCCGTTTCCGATATCGAAGCGCGCGATCTGCAGTCGTTTCATCAAGCCTTCGCAATCCGGACGCAGAGCTGACAAGTCCGGGCGCTCGTCGTCACGCCACAGGTCGGCTACTGATGGCCCGGGTCAGAGCCAGGGGGCCGTCAGATGCGCCAGTTGCGTCCGCTGTTGATCACGGGGCTCGCCGCCACCGCACTTGCGACGACCGCGCTCGGCGCCGGGCCTGCGCAAAAGCCGCGGCCGATCGGCGAGGCCACCAAGGCGCTGCCAGGTCCGATGCCCGGTGGCGGCTTCGACCTGCCGAACGGCTGGCGCATCACGCCGGCCGGCAAGCGGATCGCCGACACCAACGACCTGATCCTCAAGATGTCGCTGTCACCGGACGGCAAGGTGATCGTGGCGGGCCACGCCGGATATCTGCCGCATGGCCTCAGCGTCATCGACGCCAAGACCCACAGGCTGATCCAGGAGGTTCCGCTCAAGACCACCTGGCTGGGGCTGTCCTGGTCTCCTGACGGCCACAGGCTCTACGTCTCCGGCGGAAACGCCAACGGCGAGAAGAAGATCGAAGCCTCGACCGCGCCGATCTATGCGCTGGCCTACCGCGACGGCCGCCTCGATCCGAAGCCGATCGCGACCTTCATGGACACCCTGCCGACGGAGGAGACCTGGTGGTCCGGCGTGCTGGCCGATCCCAGGCGGGGCCTGGTCTGGGCCGCCAACCGCGGGACCTCGATGGCGGCCACCGACGTCGTGGCGTTCGACGCCAGGACCGGTGCGATCAAGAAGCGCGTGAGGGTCGGCGTCAGCCCCTATGAGCTGGCGCTCAGCAAGGACGGCAAACAGCTCTTCGTCTCCGACTGGGGCGATAAGGCCGTCAGCGTCGTCGACGTCGCGAGCCAGAAGGTGATCAAGATCATCCCGGTCGGGTTCAATCCGAACGACATGGTGCTGAGCGCCGACGGGCGACTGTTCGTCGCCTGCTCAAACGAGAACACCGTCTATGTGATCGACACCCGCACGCTCGAGGTCCTGGAGACCATTTCCACAGCGCTCTATCCGAAGGCGCCCGAGGGCTCGACGCCCAATTCCCTGGCGGTGGACGCCAAGCGCCATCTGCTCTTCGTCGCCAATGCGGACAACAACGACGTCGCCGTGGTCGACATCCATAAGCGGGAAACCAGCGCGGTCTTGGGATTCATACCGGCCGGCTGGTACCCGTCGGCGCTGGCGTTGGGCGAGGCCGGCCAGGCGCTCTACATCGGCGCTACCAAGGGCGAAGAGGGCCACCCCACGCTCAAGGGGCCGACCAGTCCGCTGGTGGCGAAGGGCCAGCCCAACGAGACCATCAAGACCCTGCAGAAGAGCAGCGTCGAGCGCCTGCCGCTCGCGGCCCTGAAGACGAAGCTCGCCCGCTACACCCGCCAAGTCTACGCCAACACCCCCTACAACGACGCCCTGCTGCAGGCGGCGCGTCCGCCGGCCGGCGCATCGATCATTCCAAGCCGGGTCGGCGCGGGATCGCCGATCAAGCACGTCATCTACATCATCAAGGAAAACCGCACCTACGATCAGGTCTACGGCGACCTGCCGCACACCAACGGCGACCCGCGGCTGGCGATATTCGGCCGCCAGATCACACCGAACCAGCACGCCATGGCCGAGCAATTCGCCGCCTTCGACAACTGCTACGCCGACGGCGACGTGAGCAAGGACGGTCACTCCTGGGCCAACGGCGCCTACGCCACCGACCAGAACGAGAAGTCCTGGCCCACCGAGTACGGCGGCCACAGCCAGGCGACGTGGCGCTCGATGGCGTACATGCCCTCCGGCGGCTATCTGTGGGACGCGGCGCGGCGCAAGGGACTGACCTACCGCAGCTACGGCGAGTACGCGACGCGGGCCTCGACAGGCGAGCCGATGATGAACATCTCGGGCGCCAACGGGCTCGTGGGCCACGTATCGCCCAACTACCTGCAGAACCGCGTGCGCGACACCGAGAACGCCAAGGTCTTCCTCGACGAGTTCTCGGCCTATGAGGCGAACTACAACAGCCGCGACCCGGAAAAGCGGCTGCCCAACTACGTCGTCATGTCCATGCAGGAGAACCACACCCACGGGTCCGACCCGAAGTCGTTCACCCCGCGCGCGATGGTCGCCAACCAGGATCTAGCCCTCGGCCAGATGCTCGAGCGGCTGACCCACAGCCGCTATTGGCCGCAGATGGCGATCTTCATCATGGAGGACGACGCCCAGGACGGGCCCGATCACGTCGACGCCCGGCGCACCGCCTGCCTGGTGATCAGCCCCTACGTCCGGCGCGGGATCGTGGACTCCACCCTCTACACGACCTCCTCGATGGTCCGTTCGATCGAGCTCCTGCTCGGCATGCCGCCGCTCAGCCAGTACGACGCCGCGGCGACGCCCTTCTACGCCGCGCTCGGGACGACGCCGGACCTGACGCCGTTCATGGGCCTGCCGGCGCAGTGGGACGTCAACGAGAAGAATTCGCCGGAAGCCTACGGCGCTCGGGAAAGCGCGAAGATGAATTTCGCCGAGGCCGACGAGGCGCCCATGCACCGGCTGAACGAGATCATCTGGAAAAGCGTGAAGGGCGCCGACTCGCCGATGCCGCCGCCCGTGCACCGCTATCGGGCCGTCGCAGGACCAGGCGAGTAGCCGGCCGGCAACCTCGCCGCCAACCGAAGGATCAGGTCTGCGCTAGAGGGCCGCGTAGGCCGCCTCGATCAGCCGCCGCGGGCGGCCGTCGCCCAGCAGGTCGGTCGACTGCCGGTTCATGACATAGGCGCCGCCCAGCCTGCGTTCGGGGTCGGCGAAGGCGCAGGATCCGCCCCAGCCGGCATGGCCGAAGGTCGCGTTCCCGGGACCCCACGGGTGCACGGTCTCATTGCGCATGAAACCCGCGCCCCAGCTGATCTCGAAGGGCAGCACCAGGTCCTGGCCGCGAATCCGCTGGCGGGCGGCCTCGGCGATCAGGGCCGGGGAGAGGATGTCCTCGCCGTCGAGCCAGCCGTCGTTGGCCAGCGCGCCCATCAGCCGGGCCAGGGCCGCGGCCGTCGCCTGCCCGGTCGCGGACGGCAGGTCGAAACGTTTCAGGTCGATCCCGCCGCGCCCGCCCGGCTGGGCCCAGGGGGTCAGGAACGCCGCCCGCGTCGCCGGGTTCTGATGGCCGAAGTCCGGCAGCGCCTTTGGCCGCTGCAGTTCGGCGACCCGGCCGAACTCGGAGTCCGGCAGGCCGATCCAGATGTCGAGGCCGAAGGGGCCCGCCAGGTCCTCCCGCAGCGCCGCCCCCATCCGCCGACCGTCGACCCGCCGGAAGACCTCGCCCGCCAGATAGCCGAAGGTGATCGGGTGATAGCCGCTGGCCGTGCCGGGCGGCCAGAGCGGCGCCATGGCCGCGAGCTTGGCGCAGATGGCGTCCCAGTCGAACCACAGGGATGGGTCCATCGGATCGGGGAATCCCGAGAGGCCATCCTGGTGCGACATCAACTGTTCGATGGTTATCGAAGCTTTTCCGGCCGCGGCGAACTCCGGCCATACCGAGGCGACCGTCTGGACGTAGTCGAGCTTCCCCTGGTCCACCAGCCGGGCGATCAGCAGGGCGGCGATGGCCTTGGTGGTCGAGAAGATCGGGGTCAGGGTCTTGTCGTCGAAGGGCTTGGCGCCGGTGCGGTCGGCGGAGCCGGCCCAAAGGTCGACCACGGTCTCACCGGCCTCCACCAGGGTGAAGCGCGCGCCCAGCTCCTCGCCGGCCTCGAAACTGGCCGCGAAGACGTCCTTCACCGCGGCGAACCGGGGGGACGCGTGGCCGGCGATCTCGACCATGGGGGCTCCTGAGACGGTCAGAGCGGCTCTATACGCAGGGCCGCGGTCGGTTGCACCAGCCGCTGGCCCAGCGCCACGATGGGCAGCTCGGGCGCATTCCAGTCCTGGGCCGCCTGCACCGCTTCGCTGGCCGCGCGGGCGGCGCGCTGGGCGGCGACACAGGGCGCGAGGCCTTGGATAAGACCCGCGCCGAAGCTTGCGGTCACCAGGTCGCCGGTTCCGTTCGGCGATTGTTCCAGGCGCGGATGGGCGAAGAGGATCGCGTCCTCCGGTTCGACCAGCAGCAGGCCGATCTCGTCGGCCCCGGCCGGGGCGGAGGTGATGAAGGCGGGCTTGCCGAGCCGCCGCGCGGCGGCGATCGCCGCCTCGACGCTGTCGATCGGCGCGCCGGTCAGATGGGCGAGCTCCCAGAGGTTGGGGGTGATCCAGTCGGCCATCGGGACGAGCCGGCTCGCCACCGCCTCGGCGACCTCGGCGCTCACATAGAGCCCCTTGGGCGCATCCCCGAGAATGGGATCGACCACGATGACCGGCTTGCGCAGGGCGGCGCCGCGGATGCGGCCCAGGGCGTCGGCGGCGATCTCCACCTGCTCGGCGGACGAAAAGTGGCCGGTGATCACCAGGTCGACGAGACCGAAGAGGGCGTCGGCCTCCACATCGGCCAGCATGCGGGCGAAGAGGTCCGGCGGGGTCGCCTGGCCTTGCGAGCCGCGCGCCGGGTTGCGGCCCAGCATGACGGTCGGGACCAGCACCGGATCGATCCCGTGCGCGGCCAGCACATACTGCTGCGCCGCCCCGCCGATCCGGCTGGCCGCAACGAAGGAGGAAAGGACGAGCGCCAAGGGCATGGCGCTGCTTTATCTGCCTTCCCCATTCATGGGGAAGGGGGACCATCGGCCAAAGAGCCGATGGTGGAAGGGGCAAGCGGCAAACTCGGCGCCCGGTCCTCGCCCCTCCACCACCCGCTCTTCGGCGAGTGGTTCCCCTCCCCCGCTTCGCGGGGGAGGCGGCTAGTACCGGTAGTGGTCAGGCTTGAACGGGCCCTCGGTCGGGACGCCGATATAGTCCGCCTGGTCCTTCGACAGCTTGGTCAGCTTCGCGCCCAGCTTGCCCAGGTGCAGCATGGCCACCTTCTCGTCGAGGTGCTTGGGCAGGGTGTAGACCTGGGTCTTGTACTTGCCGCCGTTCTGCCAGAGCTCGATCTGGGCGAGCGTCTGGTTGGTGAAGGAGGCGCTCATCACGAAGCTCGGGTGGCCGGTGGCGTTGCCGAGGTTCACCAGGCGGCCTTCCGACAGCACGATGATCTTCTTGCCGTCCGGGAATTCCACGTGGTGGACCTGCGGTTTGATCTCGTCCCACTTGAAGTTGCGCAGGCCCGCGATCTGGATCTCGCTGTCGAAGTGGCCGATGTTGCAGACGATGGCGTTGTTCTTCATCGCCCGCATGTGGTCGACGGTCAGCACGTCCTTGTTGCCGGTCGCCGTGCAGAAGATATCGGCCTTGTCGGCGACGTCTTCCATGGTCTGGACCTCATAGCCCTCCATGGCCGCCTGCAGGGCGCAGATCGGATCGACCTCGGTGACGATCACCCGCGCGCCGCCGTTGCGCAGCGAGGCCGCCGAGCCCTTGCCCACGTCGCCGTAGCCCAGGACCACGGCCACCTTGCCGGCCAGCATCACGTCGGTGCCGCGGCGGATGGCGTCGACCAGGCTCTCGCGGCAGCCGTAGAGGTTGTCGAACTTCGACTTGGTGACGCTGTCGTTGACGTTGATGGCGGGGAACGGCAGTTCGCCGCGCTCGGCCATCTGGTAGAGGCGGTGGACGCCCGTGGTGGTCTCTTCGGAGACGCCCTTGATGGCGTCGCGGATCGCCGAATAGAAGCCGGGCTTCTCTTTCAGGTAGCGCTTCATCACCGTGTAGAGGGCTTCTTCTTCCTCGTTCTGGGGGTTGTTGAGGACGCTCGGGTCCTTCTCGGCCTTGGGGCCCAGCACGCAGAGCAGGGTGGCGTCGCCGCCGTCGTCGAGGATCAGGTTCGGGTAGCCGCCGTCGTGCCACTCGAAGATCTTGTGGGCGTATTCCCAGTACTCGATCAGGTTCTCGCCCTTGATCGCGAACACCGGCGTGCCCTTGGCCGCGATGGCGGCGGCGGCATGGTCCTGGGTCGAGAAGATGTTGCAGGAGGCCCAGCGGACCTCCGCGCCCAGGGCCTGCAGGGTTTCGATCAGGACGCCGGTCTGGATGGTCATGTGCAGGGAGCCGGCGATGCGGGCTTCCTTCAGCGGCTGGTCCTTGCCGAACTCGGCGCGCACGGCCATCAGGCCCGGCATCTCGGTCTCGGCGATGTCCAGTTCCTTGCGGCCCCAGTCGGCGAGCGCGATGTCCTTGACGACGTAGTCGGTCATATCAGTCCTCGGGAGGGGAATTGGGTTGGCGGCTCTATAACCACGCCCGCCGCCGAGCGCAAGAAATCATATAAAGATTTCTTTATGTCTTGATTAACCCCAGAACGGCTTGGTCCCTGCGAGCCGTTCCGCCGCCTTGGCCGCCCGCGCCACCAGGCGGGGCTTGCCGGCGATCTGCAGGCCCACGAGCTCACCCGCCGCGAAAGCCGCTTCCGGCCGCAGGGTGAGGCTGGCGATCAGCGGTTCGACGGTGGCGAGGTCGTTGAGCGCTCCCAGCACCTCCTGCAGCTCGCGCACGCCGTGGAGATACCGGCCAGCGTGCTTGCGGCCATAGAGGCTGGCCAGCGCCTCGGCGGTATAGCGGAGTTTCTTGGCCTCGATGCGCAGGCGGTGGCGCGCGGTGTCATCGCCGTCCCTGGCGTCCCGCGCGCGCTTGCGGAACGACCGCACCCGGCGGGTCAGGGCCCGGTCGGCGAACGGTCCGATCGAGCCCCCGGCGACCTCGCCGTTGCGCCAGTCGCCCGTCTCCACCCAGGCGGTGGTGTCGATCATCAGGGCCCGGAACCGGGCGGACGACGCCGCGTCCGCGGCGCTCGCCCAGGCCCGCCGGCGCTCAGCCTCGACGGCCTTGCGCAACGCCGGAAGGCCCTCCGGCGTGACCGGGCCGCCCGCCGCGGGCCTGAGGGTCTCCTCGGCGAAGACGTCGAGGTTGCGGGCGCGGTCGCAGGCGTGGCTCAGCCACCTGAGGTCGGCCGTCCGGACGTCCAGGCCCTCGCCCGCGAGCGCGGGCTTGAAGGCCGTGAGCGCGCTGCGCAGCCGCCGGGCGCCGACGCGGAGCTGATGCACGGCGTCCGGCCCGGGATCGGCGCGAAGCACCGCGGCGTTGGCGGCGATCTGGGCGAGCGCCCGGCGGGCCACCGACTGGAAGGCCTCGGCCACGCTGGCGCCGGATGACAGCTCGACCCCGTTGTTGTGGCGCGCCGACCGCGCCTGGCCCGCCACCAGGGCCTGGCCCCGGGCGGCCTTGGTCTCGAAGGCGATGTATAGGGGCGCGGCGGCCGACAGCTCGCGGGCGAGCGCGAAGAGCGCGGACGGCGGGCCGGACTTCAGCTCCAGCTCCACCTCGCAGATCGGGCTCTTCTGCTCGCCGCCGGTGACTTCGCCCTGGTCCAGGGCCAGCTCGATTTCGGCGTCCAGATAGCGGAAGGTCCGCTGGCGGCGGCTGACGCGGACGTTGAAGGCCGGCCTAAGGCTCGCGCCTTGCGGCATCAGGGACGGCAGGGGCCCAAGCTCCGGATCGGGGGCCAAGCCATCGATCGGCGCCTCGTGCTCCTCGCGAAAGAGGCCTTCGCCCCGTTTCAGGGTCTGGACGCGCCGGCCCTTGCTCTCGCGCACCCGAAGCGAGGCGCCGGCCTTCTGGAGCGCCAGATCGGGCGTGTCGAAATAGACGCTGATCAGCTCACGGCTTTCGTCGTCGCCGGGCGGCGCCGCGGCCAAAACAGCCGCCAGGTCGTCCGCCCCGCAGGCGAACTTCAGCTCGATCTCGTGATCGCTCATCGGTCACCGTCGGTTGCGGTCGGTCCCGGCGCCACGCTATGTCGGCCAGCCGCCAAGACCCTGGAGCTTCCCATGAACGCCCACGCCCACCCCTTCGATCCCGCCGTCCCGCGCCACGACTGGACGCTGGACGAGGTCGAGGCCCTGTTCGAGCTGCCGTTCACCGAGCTGATCTTCCGCGCGGCCGAGGTCCACCGGCGGTGGTTCGATCCCACGCAACTCCAGCTCTCCCAACTGCTCTCCGTCAAGACCGGCGGCTGTCCGGAGAACTGCGGCTACTGCAGCCAGTCGCAGCATTTCAAGACCGCGACCACGGCCTCCAAGCTCATGGAGGCAGAGGCGGTGATCGCCGCGGCGGCCGAGGCCAAGGCCGGCGGCGCGCAGCGGTTCTGCATGGGCGCGGCCTGGCGCGACGTGAAGGACCGCGACCTGCCGAAGGTGGCCGCGATGATCGCAGGCGTGAAGGCGCTGGGCCTGGAAACCTGCGCCACGCTCGGCATGCTGACCGCCGCCCAGGCCAAGGCCCTGAAGGCCGCCGGCCTCGATTTCTACAACCACAACCTCGACACTGGGCCGGACTACTACGACCAGGTGGTGACCACCCGCACCTACCAGGACCGGCTCGACACCCTGGCCCATGCGCGCGAGGCCGGTATGTCGACCTGCTGCGGCGGCATCGTCGGCATGGGCGAGACGCGGCGCGACCGCGCGGGCCTGTTGCACCAGCTGGCGACCCTGCCCAGCCATCCCGAAAGTCTGCCGATCAACGACCTGATGCCGATCCCCGGCACGCCGCTGGGCGGCTCGACCCCGGTCGACGGGCTGGAGTTCGTGCGGATGATCGCGGCCGCTCGCCTGGTCTGCCCGAAATCCATGGTGCGGATCGCCGCCGGTCGCGAGCACATGAGCCGCGAATTGCAGGCGCTGTGCTTCCTGGCCGGCGCCAATTCGATCTTCATCGGCGCGCGCCTGCTCACCACCGACAATCCGGACCAGGACCAGGACACGGCCTTCCTGGCGGACCTGAAGATGGGCCCCCTGCGGACGACCGCGGCGCAGACCGTCTAGCCGCAGACCACCGAGCGGACCGCGCGGGTCAGGAGTTCGACCTCGGCGTCGGAGGTGACGAAGGCCGGCGTCAGATAGACCACCTTGCCCATCGGACGGATCCAGGCCCCGGCCTCGGCGAAGCGCTGACACCAGGCCTGGACAGGGACCGCCGCCTGGAACTCCACGACCCCGATCGCGCCCAGCACGCGGACGTCGACGACGCCGGGCGCACCACGGCACGGCTCCAGCCCGGCCCTCAGCCCCTCACCGATCCGGGGGACATCGGCCCGCCAGGTCCCGGTCTCGAAGAGGTCCAGAGAGGCGTTGGCCGCCGCGCAAGCCAGCGGATTTCCCATGTAGGTCGGCCCGTGCATCAGGGCCGCGCCCGGATCGTCCGACCAGAAGGCCTCGAACACCGCCCGCGTCGCGATGGCCGCCGACAGCGGCAGCGTCCCGCCGGTCAGCGACTTCGAGAGCGTCACGATGTCGGGGACCACGCCGGCCCCTTCGCAGGCGAAGATGTCGCCGGTGCGCCCGAAGCCCACGAAGATCTCGTCGAAGATCAGCAGCACGCCATGCGCGTCCGCCAGCCGGCGCAGGCGCCGCAGCACCTGGTCGTCGTGGAACAGCATGCCGCCGGCGCCCTGCACGCGCGGCTCGACGATGATCGCCGCGATCTCCCTACCCTTCTCGGCCAGCAGCCGGTCGAGGGCCGCCTCGGAGGCCTCGTCGGTCGGCAGGGCGGCGATATGCTGCGCCGGCATGACGCCCGCGAACAGGCTGTGCATGCCCTCCTCGGGGTCGCAGACCGTCATCGTCGCCAGGGTGTCGCCGTGATAGCCGCCGCGGAACGCCACGAAGCGCGCCCGGCCGTGGACGCCGCGGTTGATCCAGTACTGGATCGCCATCTTCATCGCGATCTCCACCGAGACCGAGCCGGACTCGGCGAAGAACACGTGGTCGAGGTCGCCCGGCAACGCCTTGGCGAGCCGCGTCGCGAGGCGATAGGCCGGTTCGTGGGCCAGGCCGCCGAACATCACATGCGGCGCGGTCTCCAGCTGGGCCTGCACGGCGGCGCGGATATGGGGGTGGTTGTAGCCGTGGCAGGCCGTCCACCAGCTGGCGATCCCGTCCACCAACTCCCGGCCGTCCGCGAGGATCAGGCGGGCCCCTTCGGTGCGGGCGACGGCCAGAGGCGGCGGCGCGGTCTTCATCTGGCAATAGGGCCGCCAGACGTGCGCCGCGCCCTGCGCGAGCCAGGCCGGTTGGTGGTCCATGGATGGGTCTCTCTTCCGGGGCGCGTCGGGGTGGGGCATACGGGCGCCGTGATCGACAGCCTTACCCGTTACGCGCAAGCGAAAATCGCCGGCCTGGCCGCCCAAAGCCTCGCCCGTTCGCTGAAACCCACTCACCGCATCGACAGCGTCTGGGTGGAGCGGGACGGCCGGCGGATGATCTCCTTCTCCTGCAATGACTACCTGGGCCTCTCGCACCATCCGGCGGTCAAGGCGGCGGCGGTGGCGGCGATCGGGCTCTACGGCGCAGGGGCCGGGGCTTCGCGGCTGGTGACCGGCGACCATCCGCTCTATGGGCGGCTGGAAGCCCGGCTGGCCGGTCTGAAGGGGACGCAGGCGGCCTGCGTCTTCGGCTCCGGCTACCTGGCCAACACCGGCATCATCCCGACCTTCGCGGGCCCCGGCGACCTGGTGGCGATCGACGAGCTGGCGCACGCCTGCATCTGGGCCGGCGCCAGGCTCTCGGGCGCCGAGGTCGTGGCCTTCCGGCACAATGACGCGGACGATCTCGCGGCCAGGCTGGCGGCGGCGCGGCCCGGCGCCGGCCGCGCCCTGGTGGCCACGGACGGGGTCTTCTCGATGGACGGCGACATCGCCCCGCTGGGCGAGATCAGCCGGGTCGCCCGCGAACATGACGCCTGGCTGATGGTCGACGACGCCCATGGCCTGGGTGTCCTGGGCGGCGGCGCGGGAACGGCCCGGCTGTTTCCGGACGCCCAGATCGACCTGCACATGGGCACGCTCTCCAAGGCGGTCGGCGGCTATGGCGGCTATGTCTGCGCCAGCGCGCCGGTGATCGAGCTCATCAAGATGCGGGCCCGGACACTGGTCTACACCACCGGCCTGCCGCCAGCTTCGGTGGCCGCCGCCCTCGCGGCGCTCGATCTCATCGAGGACGAACCGGAGCGGGTGGCCGCGCCGCTCGCCAAGGCCCGCCGGTTCACCGCCGCCCTCAACCTGGCCGACGCCCAGAGCGCCATCGTGCCGATCGTACTGGGCGCGGCGGAAACCGCGCTCGCCGCCGCCGCGGCCCTGGAGGCGGAAGGCCTGCTGGTCGTGCCGATCCGGCCGCCGACCGTGCCGGCGGGCACGGCGCGGCTGCGCGTCGCCTTCACCGCCGGGCATCCGGACGAGGCCGTCGACCGGCTGGCCGAGGCCGTGCGCCCATGGCTGGCGCGATGAACGGCGCCCGGGTCTTCGTGGCGGGCAGCCACACCGACGTCGGCAAGACGCACGTCGCCTGCGGCCTGATCCGCGCCGCCCGCGCTTCGGGCTTCAGCGTCGAGGCCCTGAAGCCCATCGCCAGCGGCTTCGACGGCGCGGACTGGGCCGACAGCGATCCCGGCCGATTGCTCGACGCCCTCGGCCGACCCCTGACCGACGACGAGCTCCACCGGATGACGCCCTGGCGGTTCGCGGCCCCGCTGGCCCCGCCGATGGCCGCGAAGCTGGAGGGCCAGGCCCTGCCGCTGGCGCCGATCGTTGACGTCTGCGCCGCGCGGCTCGCGGCGACCACGGCCGACCTCTTCGTCCTGGAAGGCGTCGGCGGGCTGATGTCGCCGCTGGCCGACGGCGCCACCGGCCTCGACCTGATGACCGCGCTGACCCTGCCGGTCCTGCTGGTCGGCGGCGGCTATCTCGGCGCGATCAGCCACACCCTGACCGCGCTCGAGGTCCTGCGGATGCGCGACCAGACCGTGGCCGCGGTGGTGGTGAGCCAGGACGCGCAGGCCGACGCGCCTGACTTCGCCCAGACGCTCGCCCTGGTCGCGACCCATGCCAGCGGTGTCCCAGTCCTCGGCGCGCCCCGATCCGGCTCGGACGACTGGGCCGCCGATCTATTGGCCCTGATCGGCGTCCAGCCGGGCGAGTCGGCCTAGCCCTTGAGCAGCGTCACGGCGCGGTCGAGCTGGTAGTCGCCGTTGGCGGCATAACCGGCCGGAGGTGCTTGAGGCGGGCGGGCCGCCGGCGGCGATCCGGCCGGCGGATCGATCGCGCCCGGAAGCGCCGCCTCGCCCGCCGGAAAGCGCGCCGCGGCCTCCGCCGCGCTATTGGCGACGGGAAGGTCCGGCGTCAGCCCGACCTTCTGGATAGGCCGCCCCGAGGGGAGGAAGAACATCGATGTGGTGAGCTTGATGGCGCCGTCGCGGCCTCCCGCCAGCGGGATCACGGTCTGGATTGTGCCGTTGCCGAAGGTATGAAGCCCCAGCAGCTTCGCCCGCCCGCGGTCCTGCAGGGCGCCGGCGATGATTTCCGCGCCCGATGCGGTGCCCCCGTTGACCAGGACGATCATGGGCAAGCCCTGCGCGACCTGCGCCGGGCGCGCCACATAGCGTTCCACATCGCGCGGCTCGCGCCCGCGCTGGGACACGATGTCGCCGCCGTCCAGGAACAGGTCCGCGACCCCGACGGCCTCTGAAAGCAGGCCGCCCGGCGAATTTCGCAGATCGAGCACCAGCCCCTTCATCGCCGGATTTTGCGCCCGCAACGCCCGTATCGCGGTCTCGGCGTCGCGCGCGCAGTTTTCGTTCAGGGCGGAGATCGAGAGATAACCCACCGCGCCGATCATCCGGGACGACTGCGTGGGGCCGGGCGGAACCAGCTGCCGGCTGAGCGTTACATCGAGCAGCCGGTCATCCCGCCGGATACTCAGCACGACGGAGCTCGCCGGTTCGCCCTTCAAGAGGCCCACCGCCTGATCCACCGACAGGTTGGAGGTATATTGGCCGTCGATGGCGACCAGTTCGTCGCCGGGCTGAATGTCGGCTCGCGCGGCCGGTCCGTTGGGCAAGGCCGCGATGACCCGCAGTCCGCGGGAGGTTTCCGTCAGGGATATCCCGATCGCCGCCGGCGTCGGCGTCCGTCCGGTCATCAGGGAAAATGTCGCGGGCGAGATATAGCTCGAGTGCGGATCCAGCGATCGGAACATCCCCTCGAGGCTCGCCTGAATCAATTTCGGCGTGTCCACCGGGCGCAGGTAGTGTTTCTCCACCTGGCTCAGCGCGTCGCCGAAAACCCCGAGCCAGTGGAAAGTCTCCGGAGGCGCCCCGGCGGCGGCCTGCGCCCGGTTGTCGATGAGCGCCATTCCGGTGGCGCCCAGGACAAGCGCGCCGGCCAGGCTCGCGATATGTTTTCTGGTCATTTTCCCCCCGGACGCCGCCACTATTAGGCCAAGGCGGGGGCGCTGCCGCAAGCCCTGGCGGCTCCGGCGCCGGTCGGCGCTTGAAGCGGCAAAAACTGACAGGGCGGCAGCTTTTTTACGGCGCCGCTTGCCGCCGTCACCGCCGCGCCGAACCTAAGAGCCGGAAACGGAACAGGGTTTCCTTCGCACAGGACTTGCAAGGTCTGGCCCAAAACGAGGGCCCATCATGCAAATCCCTTCCGGCGGTGCGAGCCCCTACGTCCCGCCGACATCGCAGACCTCCGCCACGATGACGCCGGTCGCGAAGAAGACCGCCGGGGAAACGGCCGTCGACGATTTCAGGGCCTACGCGCAGATGACGCCCGCCGAGAAGATGCGGGCGGCGATCCTCGGCTCCTTGGACCTTACCGAGGACAAGTTGAAGGCCATGGACCCCAAGGAGCGCGAAAAGGTCGAGGCGAAGATCAAGGAACTGATCAAGGAGAAGGTCCAGGAGGCGACCGAGAAGAAGACCGGCGTCGCCATCGACATCAAGGTCTGAGGCCCGCTCGCGCCGAACGATGTCGGCTACGGCCTAGCCGAAGCGTCCTGGGAACCCTATCTCGGAGGCACCAGGGGGACGCGTGCAGCCAATCATCTCGATCAAGGGTCTTTCAAAGACCTACGCCGGCGGCTTCCAGGCGCTGAAGAACGTCGACCTGGAGATTTCCAAGGGCGAGATCTTCGCCCTGCTGGGCCCCAACGGCGCCGGCAAGACGACGCTGATCGGCATCACCTGCGGCATCGTCAACCCGACCTCCGGCACGGTGACGGCCGACGGCCACGACATCATCCGCGACTATCGCGCGGCGCGCGCCAAGATCGGCCTGGTGCCGCAGGAACTCTCGACCGACGCCTTCGAGACCGTCTGGGCCACCGTCAACTTCAGCCGCGGCCTGTTCGGCAAGCCGAAGAACACCGCCTATGTCGAGAAGGTGCTGCGCGACCTTTCGCTGTGGGACAAGAAGGACGCCAAGATCATGGCGCTCTCCGGCGGCATGAAGCGCCGGGTGATGATCGCCAAGGCGCTCAGCCACGAGCCGCAGATCCTGTTCCTCGACGAGCCCACGGCCGGCGTCGATGTCGAGCTTCGGCGCGACATGTGGGAGATGGTCCGCGGCCTGCGCGAAAGCGGCGTCACCATCATCCTGACCACCCACTACATCGAGGAGGCCGAAGAGATGGCCGACCGGATCGGGGTGATCTCCAAGGGTGAGCTGATCGTCGTCGAGGAGAAGGCCGAGCTGATGCGCAAGCTCGGCAAAAAGCAGCTCACCCTGCACCTGCAGGAGCCGCTGAAGGCGGTGCCCGGCGGATTGAACGGCTTCGACCTGGCGCTCGCCAACGACGGGGCGGACCTCGTCTACACCTTCGACGCCCAGGCCGAGAACACCGGCATCGCCGGCCTGCTGCGCCAGCTCAACGAGCGCGGCGTCGACTTCAAGGACCTGCAGACCGAGCAGAGTTCGCTTGAGGACATCTTCGTCAACCTGGTGAGCGACCGGCGATGAGCGGACCTGCCCTGAACCCCTATGCGATCCGCGCCATCTACCGCTTCGAGATGGCCCGGACCTTCCGCACCATCGTCCAGTCGATCGCCGCCCCGGTGATCTCCACCTCGCTCTATTTCATCGTCTTCGGCGCCGCGATCGGCTCGCGCATGGCCAAGATCGACGGGGTCTCCTACGGCGCCTTCATCGTGCCGGGCCTGATCATGCTGTCGATCCTGACCGAGAGCATCTCCAACGGCTCCTTCGGCATCTACATGCCCAAGTGGTCGGGCACGATCTACGAGATGCTGTCCGCGCCGGTCTCGGCGGTGGAGGTGGTCCTTGGCTATGTCGGCGCGGCGGCCTCGAAGTCGGTGATGCTGGGCACGATCATCCTGATCACCGCGCGGCTCTTCGTGCCGTTCGAGATCCTGCATCCGTTCTGGGCGCTGGCCTTCCTGGTGCTGACCTCGATCACCTTCAGCCTGTTCGGCTTCATCCTCGGCATCTGGGCGGACGGCTTCGAGAAGCTGCAGATCGTGCCCCTGATGGTGATCACGCCGCTCACCTTCCTCGGCGGG
The DNA here is from genome assembly GCF_041691455.1 of Phenylobacterium sp. Taxonomy (GTDB): domain Bacteria; phylum Pseudomonadota; class Alphaproteobacteria; order Caulobacterales; family Caulobacteraceae; genus Phenylobacterium. The sequence continues at coordinate 86,699 of NZ_JBEPUO010000001.1, forward strand.
AGTTTTTACTCGATCAACATGCTGCCGCCGCTCTGGGCGAAGATCGCGCTGTTCAACCCGGTGGTCTACCTGGTGTCGGGCTTCCGCTGGAGCTTCTACGGGATCTCCGACGTCCGCGTCGGGATCAGCCTCGGCATGACACTCCTGTTCATGCTGATCTGCCTGGGCGTCATCACCCTGATCTTCCGCACCGGCTGGCGGATGAAGACCTAGGACCTATTCGTCTTCGTCGAACTTGGCGCTGACCAGCTGCTCGAGGGCCGCGACGGCGGCTTCGGCCTCGGCGCCCTCGGCCTCGATCTCGATGCAGCAGCCGGGGCCGGCGGCCAGCATCATCAGGCCCATGATCGAGCGGGCGTCGACGGTCTGGCCGTCCTTGGAGACGCGGACCTCGGCGTCGAAGCCGGAGGCCGTCTTGACGAACTTGGCGGAGGCGCGGGCGTGCAGGCCGCGCTTGTTGACGATCTCGACCGTGCGGATCGCCGGTCCGGTCACTTCTCGCCGGCCAGGACGTAGGAGGCGACGGAGATGTATTTGCGGCCGGCCTCCTGGGCGCAGGCCACGGCGTCCTCCAGGCTCTGGCGGGCGCGCACGCTGGCGAGCTTGATCAGCATCGGCAGGTTGAGGCCGGCGATCACCTCTGCCTTGGTCTGCTCCATCACCGAAATCGCCAGGTTCGAGGGCGTGCCGCCGAACATGTCGGTGAGCAGGATCACGCCCGCACCGGTTTCCACGCGCCCGCAGGCCGCGAGGATGTCCTTGCGGCGGCGCTCCATGTCATCCTCGGGCCCGATGCAGATCGCTTCGACCGCGACCTGCGGTCCGACCACATGCTCCATGGCGAAGACGAACTCCTCCGCCAGCCGCCCGTGCGTGACGATCACGAGCCCGATCATACGAAAGCTTCCAAGGGTATCCCCGACGCGCCGCGGTCAAGTTCCCGTCCCGCGAAGCCGTGCTAAATACGCCTCTTGTGCGCCGCGTCAAAGTGGTCGAGCGCGCGACGGAGTTTCGCAGGCGCTGAAGCTTCCCGCGGATCGAGGGTCAGGCGCGGCACCGAAACCCCAAGGATCTCGTCGAAGGCGGGCGCGGGGACGCGCTCGGGCGTCCCGCAACGAACCGCCAGCGCCACCTCGGCCAGCGGCAGGGCTGGAAGGTCCACCACCTCGAGTCCGCGGATTTCCAGCCGTCCGAGCAGCGTATCCGGCGCGCGGCCGAACAGCCGTCCGGCCGAGACCCACAGGATCACCCGGTCGTCGGCCACCAGCTGGAACCCTTGCGCCAGGCAGCGCAGGGCGAGGTCGCTCTTGCCCGCGCCGGCGGGCCCTTCGATCAGCAGGCCGCGCCAGGGTCCGCCGGCCCGGACGGCGATCAGCCCGGCGTGGCGGATCACGCCTTGGCTTCCGGCAGCATCAGCAGGAACACCGCCCCGATCACCTTGCCGTCCACCACCCGGTTCTGGGCCCGCAGGGTGCCCCCGTGCGCCTCGGCGATCTGGCGGGCGATGGAGAGGCCCAGGCCCGAGTTGCCGCCGAACGCCGCCCCCTTGGGCCGGGAGGTGTAGAATCGCTCGAAGATGGTCTCGACGTTTTCGGGCGGGATGCCCGGCCCGGCGTCGGAGATCGTGGCGATCACCCGGCCGCCGGCGCGCTGCAGGGCCACGTCCACCTCGCCGCCCGGCGGACTGAAGGAGCGGCCGTTGTCGATCAGGTTGCGGAAGACCTGCCCCAGGGACCCCTCGCGCCCGGACACCAGCACCGGATCGAGCCCGCCGGACGGATGGAAGCGCACGGCGACCTCCCCGGGCTTGGCGGTCGCCTGGTAGAGCCCGACGATGTCGCCGAGCAGCCGCTCCAGGTCGATGGTCTTGGGCGGATCGCGCGACAGCTCCGCATCCAGCCGCGAGGCGTTCGAGATGTCGGTGACCAGGCGGTCGAGCCGCTGCACATCGTTCTTGAGGATGCCCAGCAGCCGCTCGCGCGCCACGGGATCGGTCACCAGGTCGAGGGTCTCCACCGCCGAGCGCAGCGAGGTCAGCGGGTTCTTGATCTCGTGGGCCACATCGGCCGCGAAGCTCTCGATGGCGTCCATCCGCTCGGAGAGCGCCTGGGTCATGGCCTCGAGGCTGCGGGTGAGGTCGCCGAGCTCATCGTCGCGACGCGCGAGGTCGGGGAGCGAGATCGCCCGGGCTCCGGCCAGCCGCACGCGGTCGGCGGCGCGCGCCAGGCGCAGCACCGGCTGGGCGATCAGCTGGGTCAGCAGCAGGGACGACGACAGGGTCACCCCGATGGCGATGAGGATGAAGGGGATCAGCGCCATCCGCTCGCGGGCGATGATCTCGTCCACGTCATTGGCCTCCAGCGTCAGCACGCCGAGCACGGCCTGGACGCGCTGGATCGGGATCGAGACCGAGACCACGCGGTCGCCGTCCTCCCCGCGCCGCAGGCCCGCCACATGCTGACCGCGCAGCGCCTTGGCCACCTCGGCCCGCAGGGCGGCGCGGGCTTCCCCGGCCATGCCGGCGCGCGGCGGGGCCGGGCGGAGGTCCAGCGACAGTCCGCCGCCGTCGCGCGGCCGGGCCGGCGGCAGGGTCTTCTGCTCCACCCGGTCAGCCACCAGCTCGCTGTCGGCGATGGTGCGCCCCTGCGGATCGAACAGCCGCGCGCGCTGGGTCTTGGGGTTGGCCAGCAACTGCAGGGTGAGGCCCGCGTCGGCGGCGTCCATCGCCGGCTCCGGCTCGCCGAAGGTGTAGGCCTGGTCGATGATGGCGGCCATCAGCTCGCCCTGGGTGGTCAGGCTGTCGATGCGGGCGTTGACCAGCCCCTGGCGAAGCTCATTGAGCACCAGGGCGCCAACGATCAGCACCGCCAGGCCCAGCACGTTCAGCGCGATGATCAGCTGGCCTAGGCGGGTGCCCGGCAGCCAACGGCGTCGCGGAGGCTTGCGGCCCCGATCAGGTTTCGCGGTATCGGTATCCGACGCCATAGAGGGTTTCGATCGCGTCGAACTCGGGGTCAACGTCGCGGAACTTCTTGCGCATGCGCTTGATGTGGCTGTCGATGGTGCGGTCGTCGACATAGACCTGATCGTCGTAGGCCGCGTCCATCAGGTTGTCGCGGCTCTTCACGAAACCGGGCCGCTGGGCCAGCGACTGCAGCAGCAGGAACTCGGTGACGGTCAGCTTCACCGGCTTGCCTTCCCACAGGCAATCGTGACGCGCCGGGTCGAGGGTGAGCTTGCCGCGCTTGATCGCCCGCGAGCCGCCGTCCGCGGCGGCCGCGGCGGCGGTCGGCTCCTCGCCTTCGACGCCCGCGCGGCGCAGCACCGCCTTCACCCGCTCGATCAGCAGGCGCTGGCTGAACGGCTTGTGCATGTAGTCGTCGGCGCCCAGGTTGAAGCCCAGGATCTCGTCGATCTCCTCGTCCTTGGAGGTGAGGATGATCACCGGCATGTCGGAGGTCCGGCGGAGGCGCCGCAGCACCTCCATGCCGTCCATGCGCGGCATCTTCACGTCGAGGATGGCGAGGTCCGGCGGGTCGTTCTCCAGCGCCGCGAGGCCCGCGGCGCCGTCGTAATAGGCCTTCACGGCGTGGCCGTGGCTCTCGAGCGCGAGGCTGACCGACGTGACGATGTTCTCGTCGTCGTCCACCAGGGTGATCTTGGCCATTGGGCTCAGCGGTCTCCTACGTAGCTGTCGTGAAGCTAGTCACCCTGCACCATGGCCTCAATGGGGCGCGAGAACGACGGTCAATCGGACCTTAAAGCTTCGGCGATAGGCTTCAGTTCATTGGGAGGGGCCATATGCCCGGCGCAGACGTGCATTTCGAAGTTTTCGTCCGTCGTTATCCAGACTCGGGGTGGGCCCTGAAGATGGCGACGGACGTGCGGGCCACCGCGCTCGACGCGGCCAACGAGATGGTCGGGAAGGGCGAGGTCGCCGCCGCGAAGGTGACCCGCGAAATCCTCGACGCCGCCTCCGGCGAGTTCCACGCCCTGACCATCCTCACCCTGGGGGCTCCCGAAAAGCCGCGCAAGGTCAAGGCGCCCCAGGCGACCGAGCCGCTCTGCGTCGCCCCGCAGGACCTCTACACCTGCCACGCCCGCGAGCGGATCGGACGCCTGTTCGAGGTCTGGCTGGAGCGCCGCAACGCCACCCCCTTCGAACTTCTGCATCGTCCGGACCTGGTGGAGCAGTTGGAGGCCAGCGGCGTCGAGATCCAGCACGCCGTCCAGAAGATCGCCGTTCCCGAGGCCCACGCCCGCGGCGCCTCGGTCGCCGATATGACCAAGTCCTTCAAGAGCCTGGCCGACCGCGCCATCGAACGCCTCATGCGCGACGCCAAGAAGGGCCTGCCTCACGTCACGCCGGAGACCTTCGCCAAGACCGCGACCCAACTCGTCAAGGACCCGGAAGGCGCCTACCGCCTGGGCTGCGCGGTGGCCACCAGCCTCGCCCCGGCGCAAAGCTGGAGCGAGAAGGTGGGCCTGCTGCTCGACCTCGCCGACGGCGCCCCGGCCTCGGGATCGGCCCGCAAGCTGGCGCTCTCGGTCCTCGCCGAGCCGCTGGAGGAGATCGTCGCGAGCCAGAAGGGCCTCGACAACGTCGTGGGCGGCGGGCTCGACCTCGGCGCGCGCCTGGCGGCCATGAGCCGGCTGGCCGCCGCCGACGTGGTCGACCAGCTGGTCAAGCTCGAACCGTCGGTCGCCAAGGTGATGCCTGAGCTGTCGGTGCGCGCCAAGCGGCTGGCCGGCTGGCTGGTCAGCGAGGATTTCACCGGCGTGCGCGCCGCGATCGGCCAGCGCATCCTGCGCGACCTCGGCGGCCAGCGGCGCCTGCGGCCCACCGATCCGGTGAGCGAGATCGACGTCATCCGCGGCCTGGCCATGGCGCTGACCGCCGCCTCCGGCAAGCTCCTGCCGCTCGACAATGTGCAGGCCGCCTTCTCCGCCCGTTCCAAGATGCTGGTGACCCGCGACTTCGTGGAGGTCTATCTGGGAGACGGCCGCACGGCGCATGAAGAGGCCACGGCGCTCATCTGGCTCACCGAGAACGTCATCGGCCAGGCCGCCAAGCGCGAGGCCGGCCGCTGGCTGCAGTCGCTGGTCTTCAGCCTGCGCTTCGAGACCGAGAGCCGCGAGACCCAGCAGCCCGCCCAGCGCCTCGCCGAGTTCGCCAAGCTGCAGCGCGCGGTCAGCCGGTGCGGCCTGATCGAGGAAACCTATAAGCCCGTCCAGGAGAAGCTCGGCGAGCTGGGCGACATGGTCGAACGCGACGCACGGCTGGTCATCATGACCGCCCACGCCGACGCCTCGGCCCTCAGCCGACTGACCGTCCTCCTGCGGCTGGCGTCCGGCGAGGTGTGCCCGCTGGGCCCCGCCGCCGACCGCGCCCGGGCCGAGGGCCTGAAACTCGCCCGCCAGGACGACACCCGCGCCGAGCTCAGCGACGCGCCGGACCGCGTCGACGCCATCCGCGACCTCCTGAAGCACGCTTCGCTGGCGGCCTGACCGCCCACGCCCGCCGCCGGCCGGCTGGCCTATAGGCCGATCCACCCCTAGGTTGGCGCCTGGGAAGCGGGGAGGCCGGACCTTGGGCGACGGCGCAGAGACCCTTTGGGGCGTGGTGATCGGAGCCCTGCTGGCGACAGTGGGCGGATTCGCGGCGACGCAGATCGAGCACCTCCTGCGGCGGCGCGAACGCGAACGGAGCGCCGCGCTGCTGTTCGGGGAAATCCTCGTGGCCCTCGACCTGACCATCCGGATCGCCGACGAAACCCGGGGCCGGGGCGATCCCTACGGCCATTTCACCATGCGCCTGCTGCGCGCGGTCAGGCGCGAGGCCGAGACCTACGACCGCAACCGCGAGCAGCTCTACGACCTGCGCGACGCCAGGACCCGCGCCCAGATTCACGGGCTTATGGTGCGCATCACCCTCGCGCTCGAGGGAATCGCCGACTCCGCGGCGCAGGTCGCATCCCTGGAAGCCGCAACGAGGGCGCTCAGTCCGGAGGATCCGCTGCGGGAGGATCTCGCGAGCCAGATCGCGGCCATGGCCGACGCCCGGCATGTGACTTTCGGCTTCATGGTCGACGCCGCCCAGCAGATTAAGCCGATCGTCACCACGCTTCGGCCGCTCGCCAAACAGGCCTTCGACGAACACGAGGCGCTTCTCCGTGGCTGATAGCTGGACCGACACCTTTTCGCGCGGCGCGACGTCGGGGGCCACGGCAAGGGCCTTCGCGATCGGCGCCATATCCGCCGCCCTGCTGTGCGGCGCGGCCAACTCGGCGCGGGCAGCGCCCGGGCAAGGAGGCGGTCAGGGCCCCACCGTCTCGGAGCTCGTCGTGACGGCGTCCAAGGAGGTGGCGGAACTCACCGTGACCGCAAAGCTCGCGTGCCTGGCGCCGGACAAGCTTGGCGGGCGGGCGGAGCGACCCAAGGTCGTCAGCAGTTTCCCGGCCAAGGGCTCGGTCGTGCGGCCGGGCCTGCTCGTGGTGCGGGTCACCTTCAACCAGCCCATGGCCTGCGATGGCGCCTTTACCGCCGCGCCGCCGCTTGAGAACCCCTGCCCTGGAGCCGCCCGGCAGATGCTGCTGAGCTATGATCGACGCACAGTAAGAACGGTCTGCGTGGTCGAGCCCAACGTTCAGTATGGGATGTGGATCAGTCAGGACCCCGCCGCGCAGAGCTTCCTGGGTCTGGCCGGCCTTCCGTCCGAGGCCCACCGCATCACCTTCTCCACCTCTGCTGAACCGCCCGCGACAAGCGTTTGCGAGGCCCTGGTTCAGGACCTGGCCACCGCGCACCAGATCCGGCAGCGTCGAGCCCTGGATTGCTCGCAGACGCAGCCAGCCCCTGCAGGCTAGGCGGGCTGGCTCAGAGTTTCAGCACGGCCTTCAGAGCCTCGGCGACCTTGCCCACATCGTCGTCCGCCATGCCGGGGTAGAGCGGCAGCGAGAGGCAGCGGTCGTACCAGCCCTCGGCGCCCGGGAGGTCGAGCTCGCCGTAGCGGTCACGGTAGTAGGGCTGGCGGTGGACGGGGATGTAGTGGACCTGGGTCCCGACGCCGTGTTCACGCAGCGAATCGACCGCTTCGCGCCGAGTGACGCCGGCGGCCTCGAAGTCGATCAGCACGCACATCAGGTGCAGCACCGGGTCGCTCCAGGCGGGCCGCGCGGCGATGCGGACGACCGGCGCCAGCGGCGCCAGCGCCTTCTCATAGGCCTTGGCCAACGCCCGGCGGCGCGCGGCGAAGCGGTCGAGCTTGGCGAGCTGCGACAGGCCCAGCGCGCAGAGGATGTCCGGCAGGCGGTAGTTGAAGCCCGGCTCGGGCATCTCGTACCACCAGGGCTCGGCGCCTTCCGGACGCGCCATGCCGTGGCTGCGCATGATCCGCAGGCGCTCGGCGAGGCCCGCGTCATTGGTGGTGACCATGCCGCCCTCGCCCGTGGCGATGGTCTTCACCGGGTGGAAGGAGAAGGTGGCCATGGCCGAGTGGCGCGCGTCGCCCACCCGCTCGGCGACATTGCCGAAGGTCATGGTGGAACCCAGCGCGTGCGGCGCGTCCTCGACCAGCACCGCGCCCGCGTCGCCGGCCAGGGCCGCGAGCCCCGGCAGGTCGGCCACGTCGCCCCGCAGGTGCACCGGCAGGACCGCGCGCAGCTTGCGGTCTCCGACCCGCTTCAGGGCGTCCGCCAGGGTGTCCGGCGTCATCAGGCCGCTCATCGGGTCGACGTCGGCGAACACCACCTCGGCGCCGACGTAGCGGGCGCAGTTGGCGGTGGCGAGGAAGGTGATCGAGGGCGCGATAACCGCCTCGCCCGGCTGGACGTCGAGCGCCAGCATGGCCAGGTGCAGGGCCGCCGTGCCGTTGGCGCAGGCGACCGCGTGGCGCGCGCCGACCTTTTCGGCGAAGGCGGTCTCGAAGGCCTCCACCATCGGCCCGGTCGTCAGGAAATCGGCCTTCAGCGCGGCGACCACGGCTTCGATGTCGTCGTCCTCGATGGTCTGGCGGCCGTACGGAAGGACGGGGCGGGCCATCCTAGTCCTGCGCGCGCCGCCGGCGCCGGGGCGTGGCGTCCTCGAGCAGCGCCAGCAGGCCGTCGCCGGTCAGCCAATCCTTGTTGGTGTCGCTGGCATAGCTGAAGCCCTCGGCCAGGGCGGCGCCCTTTAGGCCCTTGCGCGTATATTCCACGAAGGCCGGCTCGATGGCGTAGCGGTCGCCGAGATCGAGGGTGGACCGGGCGTCGTCGGCTGAGATCATCATCTCGTGCAGCTTTTCGCCGGGACGGATGCCGACCACCTTGATCGGCAATCCGGGCGCCATGGCGGCGGCGAGTTCGGTCATCTTCATCGACGGGATCTTGGGCACAAAGATCTCGCCGCCCTGCATCATGCCCAGCGAGGAGAGCACGAACTCGACGCCCTCGTTGAGCGTGATCCAGAAGCGGGTCATCCGCGGGTCGGTGATCGGCAGTTCGGTCGCGCCCTTGGCGATCAGACGCTGGAAGAGCGGGGCGACAGACCCGCGCGAGCCCACCACATTGCCGTAGCGCACCACCGAAAACCGCGTGCCGATGTCGCCGGAGAGGTTGTTGGCCGCCACGAAGGTCTTGTCGGAGGCGAGCTTGGTCGCGCCATAGAGGTTGATCGGATTGCAGGCCTTGTCGGTGGAGAGCGCCACCACCGTCTTCACCCGGTTGGTCAGGCAGGCCCAGACCACGTTCTCCGCGCCCAGCACGTTGGTGTGGATGCATTCGGAGGGGTTGTACTCGGCGGCCGGCACCTGCTTCAGCGCCGCGGCATGGATGATGATATCGACGCCGCGGGTCGCCAGGATCAGCCGCTCGCGGTCGCGCACGTCGCCCAGGAAGAAGCGCAGGCGCGCCATCTCCTCCGGGCTGAAGCGTTCGCCCAGATCGGCCACCATCTCGCTCTGTTTCAGCTCGTCTCGGGAATAGATGATAAGTTTCCGGGGCTTGGCGCTCGTCAGCACCGTCTCCACAAACCGCCGCCCGAAGGAGCCGGTGCCGCCGGTGATGAGGATGACCTTGCCGTCAAGGTCGAGGGTAGTCGGCGAAAATCGGCCCAAGGCGCGCTCCGGGAAGGCGGCGAATCTGATCGCTCAGGCACTTGTGGCGCCGCCGCGTAAAGAGACCGCTAACCATAAGTGAGAGATAGTCGCGCCATGAGACGCCGCGACTTCGCAGCCTCGCTCGTCCTGGCCGCAGCGACATCGCTGATCGCGCCCTCAGGCCGGGCCTGGGCCGAGGAAAAGAAGAAGAAGACCGGCGGCCCCGACTACATCGCCATCGACACCCTCACCGGCGCCACCAACAAGGCGGGCGGACGACGCGGGGTCATGACCGTGGATTGCGGCCTCAGCGTTTTCGACCAGAAGCTCCACGAACGCGCGGTGGCCTCGCTCCCCAGGCTGCGGGCGGCCTATGTCCAGGTGGTGCTGATCTACGCCGCGGGACTACCCCCGGGCGCGGAACCGAACGCCGATTTCATCGCCACCGCCCTACAGCGCCAGACCGACCTGGTCCTGGGGCGGCCCGGCGCTCGCCTGTTGATCGGCGCGATCGTCGCGAACTAGCGCCGCGGCCGACGTCACATCGCGCTGATGCCGCCGTCGAGCTTCATTTCCGCCCCGGTCATGAACTTGCTCTCGTCGGAGGCCAGGTAGAGGCAGGCGTTGGCGATGTCGTCGGGCTCGCCGATGTGGCCCAGCGGCACCTGGCGGCCGAGCTTGGCCTCCGCCTCCTCCTTGCCGAACCTCTGGCGCAGCGGATCGAGGATCGGGGTGTCGATGAAGGTCGGGTGGATCGAGTTGGACCGGATATCCAGCCCCTGCTTGGCGCAGTGCAGCGCGATCCCCTTGGACAGCAGCCAGACCGCGGCCTTCGACGCGTTGTAGGATGGCGAATTGTGGGCCGCGATCAGGCCCGCGATCGAGGAGATATTGACGATCGAGCCCGGCTGATGGGCGCGCATGTATTTCAGCGCGTGCTTGGTCCCCAGGAACACCGAGTCGACGTTGACGCTCATCACCGTCTTCCAGTCCTCGAACGCCAGGCTCTCGATGTCGCCGCCCAGGCTGATGCCGGCGTTGTTCACCAGCACCGAAATGCCGCCCATGGCCTCGTCGGCCTCCTCGAGCGCGAAGACCCACTGCTCTTCCTTGGTGACGTCCAGCGGGAAAGCGAAGGCCGTGCCCGCGCCGTGCGCGGCGTTCAGCTCGGCGGCCACCGTCTTGGCGCCTTCGAAGTTGATATCGGCCAGCGAGACCTTGGCGCCCTCGGCGGCCAGCTTGCGGGCCATGGCCGCGCCCAGTCCCTGCGCCCCGCCGGTGATAAAGGCCTTCTTGCCGGCCACCCGTCCTGTCATGTCGTCCTCCAGCGCCGCCGCAGCGGCTAGTCTTCTTTCATCCCGACGCTCTTGGCCGCCATGTCCATCAGGCCGGCGAGCGTGACGTCGAGTTCGGTCACCCCGTTTGCGTCATGCGTCGTCAGGGTCACGTCCACGCGGTTGTAGACGTTGAACCACTCCGGATGGTGGTCGAGCTTCTCAGCCATCAGCGCGGTCCGGGTCATGAAGCCGAAGGCCGCGGTGAAGTCGGAGAAGCGGAAGGTGCGCTGGATCGCGTCGCGTTCACCCTCGGCGAGCTTCCACAGCGGCCGGCGCTTGACCGCCTCGGCGGCTCCGATCTTCGCGGGCCGGCTCATGCGGCTTGCTCCGCGTCGAAGGTCAGGCCCGTCGCCGCGGCGAGTTCCCCGAGCGTCTGGTCGACATCCACCACCTTGATGGCCTTCATCCCGAGCGCCGCGGCGGGTTTGCAGTTGATGCCGAGGTCGTCGAGGTAGACGCAGGCCCCCGGCTTCACGGCCAGGAGCTCGCACATCATCAGATAGATCCGCGGATCGGGCTTGCGGACGCCCGCCTTGGAGCTTTCGATGATCGCGTCGAACAGCGGCATCACCTGGGCCATGGCGCCGGCCGTGCGCTGGCCCTCGTCCTGGCCGGGGCTGTGCATCGAAACCACGTTGTTGGTGATGCAGCCCACCTTGAAGTGCTGCTTGCAGGCCTTCAGCGCCGCCACCATCCGCGGCCGCAGCTCCCCCGACAGCTTCGGCAGGACGTCGGCGCCACGGAGCGGATGTCCGAGCGCGGCGGACTCTTCCAGGAAGAGGCGGTCGAAGCCCGCCGCGTCGATCTCGTTGCGCTCGAACAGCGCCCAGGCGTTGGTGTCGGGGTTGGTCGAATTGACCTTGCGGACCAGGTCCTTCGGCAGGCCCTTCTCGGCTTCCAGGCGGTTGAAGGCCTCGAACGGCGAGGAGGTGAACACCCCGCCGAAATCCCAGATCACCGCCTCGATTTCAGGCTTGGCCGCCATTCCACGCTCCGCATTTCGACAGGCGGCGGACGCTAGAGACGTGGGCGCGGACGTGCAAGTAAGGCGCATGCTTCCCTATCGCCTGCCGCGGCCGCTCCGGCTCGCCCTCTACGCCCTGGCCACGGCCATCCTGCTCTACCTCTGCCTCGCGCCCAGCAAGGACCTGCCGAAGGTCAACCTGTGGGACAAGGAGGAGCACGCCGCCGCCTGGCTGGTCCTGACCCTGACGGGGCTGGCGCTCTCGCCCTGGCGGCCGCGCGCCATCGCGGCCTTCGCCTTTGCGGTCGGCGTCTTCGTCGAGCTGGCCCAATGGGCCATGGCCTTCGGCCGGGACGCCGACTGGCACGACGTGGCGGCCGACTGCGTCGGGATCGTCGTCGCCTTCATCCTCTATGCGCCGGTGCTGGTCTTCGCCCGCTCGCGCCCCCGCCCCCAAAGCCATCCCCAAAACCATCCCCAAAACCATTCATGACCCTGCGCCACCGGCCCTGGGAAGAGGCCGCCGACTTCCAGATCGGCCTGAAGCCCATCGCGCCCGGCGACTGGCTGGAGGGCGGCGAGGCCGACCCGGCGGCGCGCAAGGACACCCTCATCGCGGCCTATCGCGGCCTGGTCTGGGCCGAGACCGAAGACTCGCGGCCGGCTCAGGCCGAGGTCTGGGAGATGGTCGAAGCCGCCCTCGGTCCGGCACCCCGCCCGCCGGACCTGCCGCCGCTCTACGCCGCGGCGCGTCGGGTTCCGGACGACCTCTGCCTGATGGAAAAACGCGACGGCCAGTGGCGATTGACGGCGCTCTCGCTTTCGGCCGGCAGCTTCTTCACCGCCGAGCAGGTGATCGGCCGCAGCCTCGCCGAACTGCACGGCCCGGTGACCGGCTTTGCCGAGCGGTTCCTGGCGCGGGTGCAGCGGATCTTCGAAGGCCTGCGCCCGGAACTGGTGCTGGAGCGGCGCAACTGGACGCTGCTCAACTCCGCGGCCCTGCACACGCCCACGTCGGGGCCCATCCGGTCGCGGATCGGCGAGATCGATCCGGCGCAGGCCGGCGATGTGCTCAATCTGCGGGTCGAACGCCAGACGCTGCGCCGCCTGCCCAGGACCGGCGGCGCGCTGTTCACGATCCGCGTCTGGCTGGCGCCGCTGGACAGCCTCAGGGACGATCCCGACCGCCTGGCCGCCTTCGCCCGCGCCTGGGGTGCGGCCACGCCCGAACTGCGCGCCTACAAGCGATTCGATCTCTATGACGATCTGGTGGAGGCCTTCCTCCGCGGTTCGCAATCCCGCTAGGCTTCAGGGGACACCATGCCGCCGTCCGCCGCCCCCTTCGTCTATCTGGCCACGCCCTGCTACGGCGGGATGCTCACCCTGGCGTTCATGCGTTCGGTCCTGGCCCTGCAGGAGGCCTGCCGCGAGCGTGGGATCGGCCTGCATGTCGAGCTGATGGGCGGCGACGCCCTGATCACCCGCGCGCGCAGCCGGCTCGCCGCCAGTTTCCTGGCCCACCCTCAGGCGACCCACATCCTGTTCTGCGACGCCGACATCGGGTTTGCGCCTGAGAACCTGTTCCGGCTGCTCGAGGCGGACAAGCCGATGATCGCCGGCGTCTACCCGCTGAAGCTGATCGACTGGACCAAGGTCCGCGCCGCGGCCAAGGCCGATGCGCCCGACCTGATGGCCGCCTCGGTCGGCTACGTCATCCGCTTCATCCCGACGCCGGATCATTCAGTGCAGGTCGAGAACGGCATGGCCAAGGTCGCCTATGGCGGCACCGGCTTCCTGCTGATCCAGCGCGAGGCCATGCAGAGCCTCGTCGACGCCCATCCGGAGCTCCGCGCCCGCATGGGCGACATGGCCGACACGCTCGGCGAGGAAGCGGTCATGGTGTTCGAGACCATGATTGAGCCGGAGACCGGCCAATACCTCTCCGAGGACTACGCCTTCTGCCGCCGCTGGCGCGACCTCGGGGGCGAGATCTGGGCCGACACGGAGGCCCGTCTGACGCATGTCGGGGCGATGGCCTATTCGGGCGGCCTCATCCAGGCGTTGCGGCCGGGCTGACGCCTAGCGGCTGTGGAGGACCACCGCGCCGGCGGTCTGTTCGACGCGCACCGGCACGAAGGCCTGCAGACGCCGCAGAACCTCAGGCTCGCTGTCGGTCACCAGCACGCCTGAGAAGCGCAGCGAGGCCGTGTGCGCGTCCGCCGTCCGCACCGGCGTCGCGAACCGGCGGGAGAGGTCGGCGGCGACCTCGGAGAGCGGCTGGTCGCGGTAGATCTGCTGGCCGCTGGTCCAGGCGAAGGCCGCCCCGGGATCGGAGACCTTGAGGATCGAGCCGGCCTCGCCCTCGGTGTAGGTCAGCATCTGACCGATGGTCACCCGGGTCGGGTCGGCCTGCAGGGCGTCGGCCGGGCGCACCTCGACCACGCCGCGGCGGACGGTGAGCGCGACCTTGTCGGCCCGATGACGCAGATTGAATTCGGTGCCGACCACCCGGACCTGGCGGTCGCCGACGGCGATCAGGAACGGCCGGGCGGTGTCGTGGGCCACGTCGAACACCGCTTCGGCGTCAGCCATCTCCACGCGTCGCGCGTCGCGGCCGAGGCTGACGGTGATCTTCGAGGCGGCGTTCAGCTGGATATGGGTGCCGTCGGCGAGCGCGATCTGCCGCGTCTGGCCGGGGCCCGTCTGATAGGTCTGGATCGCCACGCCGGGCGCCGACCAAAGTCCCAGCCCGACAGCGACGGCGAGACCGGCTGCGATCGCGGCGCCCGCGCCGATCCAGGCGCGGCGGCCGGGACTGGCTGCCGAACCGCGAGACGCACGGCGGCGGCGAGCCGCCATCAAGGGACGTCCGCCAAGGTCGCGGGCGACCGGCGCATAGTCGAGATCGACCCACAGGCGCTCTAGACCCTCATAGGCGCGCGCGTGCGTCGGCGACCTCTGCAGCCAGCGCTCGAACGCCAGCCAGTCGTCGCCGGTGGCCGCCTCGCCCTGCAGGCGCGCGAACCAGCCGGCGGCCTCCTCGGCCACCGCGGCTGCGACCCCGCCCGGGCCTGGGATTTCCTCGGTCCTGCTCATCAACCTCGCGCCCGCGGATCGGCGAACCATCCGCTTTCGATGAGATGACGCCACGGCCCGCCGTGCTCCTCCAAATAACGTGTTCCGCGGATCACGGAAGCCGTCCCAGAAGGTGTTTCAGCGCGGCCATCATGTGTTTTTCGACGGCGCTGCGCGAAATGCCGAGCGCGGCGGCCACTTCCGGATGGCTCAGACCCTCGAACTTGTGCATCCGGAAAACCCTCTGGGTCTGCGGATTGAGCTCCGCGATCGCCGCGGTGAGCAGGGCCAGGCGCTGGCGCGCGGCCACCGCGGCCTCGGCGCTGGGCTCGGCGGAAATCTCCTCCGTCCCGATCCGGGTCGTCTGGCTGTCGAGCCAGGCGCCGTCGCGGTGCGCTGTGCGCCGCTCCCCGCGCAGGCGATCGAGCATCAGGTTGGAGCCCAGCCGATAGAGGTAGGCCATGGGGTTCTGGATTTCGGTCGGCTGGTCGAGGCCCGAGAGGCGGACATAGATGTCCTGCACCAGGTCCTCGGCGGCCGCGACGGAGCGCAGGCGCATGGTGAAGAACCGGACGAGGTCTGACCGGCGCTCCAGATAGAGCCGGATCAGGGCTGTGCCGCCGCGCTCCTGCAATCCCACGCGCTCCACGCCACCCCGCAGCCCGACACCGGCGCCCTCCGCCCCAAGGGGATCGGCGCAAGCGACACCATTGGCGCCGCGCGAGGCCGGCGCCAATGGGCCACGCGCGCGACGCCCGGGCGGTCCGGCTCGCCATCGGAAGGTTCCCACTCCCGGGCGTGGCGGGTATGAGGGCGGATGCGCGCGCCGACAGGGGGCCCTTTGCGTCAAAAACCCGCCGTGCGCGAGCCGCGCCCGCTCGAACTGGGCGTCATCGTCCCGACGTTCAAGGAGGCCCCGAACGTTGCGCCCCTGCTGGCCAAGCTGGAGGCGGCGCTCGAGGGCGTGGCCTGGCAGGCGATCTTCGTCGACGACGACAGCCCGGACGGCACCGCGGCGGCCGTCAAGGCCATCGCCGCGGTCGATCCGCGGGTCAGCTGCCTTCACCGCATCGGCCGGCGCGGACTGGCGGGCGCCGTGATCGAGGGCGCCATGGCCAGCGCCGCGCCCTTCGTCGCGGTGATCGATGGCGATCTGCAGCATGACGAGACCCTGTTGCCGCAGATGCTGCGCGCCCTGCAGGAGGATCGCGCCGACGTGGTGGTGGGCAGCCGCTACCTGGCCGACGCCGGCTCCGGCGCCTCGGCGCTCGGCGCCCGGCGCGAGGCCGGCAGCCGGCTGGCCAACTGGCTGGGCCGCCTGGTGTTGCGCGCCGAGGTGACGGACCCGATGAGCGGCTTCTTCATGATCCGCCGGGAGATGGTCGAGGCGGTGGCGCCCGCGCTCGCCACCTCGGGCTTCAAGGTGCTGTTCGACATCCTAGCCTCCCAGAAGACCCCGCCGCGCTATCTCGAGCTGCCCTACGAGTTCCGCGCCCGCCACGCCGGCGACTCGAAGCTCGATAATGGGGTGGTCATCCAGTACCTCGGCCTGCTGGCCGCGAAGTTCACCCGCGACCTGATTTCCCCGCGCTTCATCATGTTCGCAATGGTCGGCGCGAGCGGCGTCGGCGTCCATCTGGCGATCCTGCGGTCGCTGCTGCATCTTGGCTTCGCGGAGGCCCAGCTCGTCGCCGCGCTCGGCGCCATGACCTCCAACTACCTGATCAACAACGCCGTCACCTACCGCGACCGGCGCAAGCGCGGCCTGGCGCTGATCAGCGGATACCTCAAGTTCGTCCTGCTCTGCAGCATACCGCTGGCGGCCAATGTCGCGGTCGGCACCATGGTCTATGAGCGCGGCCCCTCCTGGTGGGTGGCGGGCGTCGCGGGCGCGGTCGTGGCGGCGGTCTGGAACTATGTCACCACCTCCCGGGCGGTCTGGTGACGGCGGACACGCTGAAAACCGGCCGCGGCGTCCTGCTGCTGGCTTTGGGCCTGACCGCGCTTCGCCTGATCGCCGCCGGGACCATCCACCTGACCGAGGACGAGGCCTACTACCGCCTCTGGGCGCAGCATCTGCAGCTGGGCTACCTGGACCACCCGCCGATGATCGCCTGGTGGATCCGGGCCGGCGAATGGATCGCGGGCGACACGCCGCTCGGCGTGCGTCTCCTGCCGGCGTTGGGGAGCGGGCTCTCGACCTGGCTGATCGGCGACCTCGCCCGGCGGCTGGGCGCGGAGCCGAAGACCGCCTTCCGCGCCGCGCTCTGGTACAACGCGACCCTGACCGTGGGCCTGGGCGGCA
The DNA here is from genome assembly GCF_041691455.1 of Phenylobacterium sp. GTDB lineage: Bacteria > Pseudomonadota > Alphaproteobacteria > Caulobacterales > Caulobacteraceae > Phenylobacterium. Next base: position 103,453 of record NZ_JBEPUO010000001.1, read on the forward strand.
TGCTGGCCATCCCCGACGCGCCGGCGAGCCTCTTCTGGACGGCCACCCTCTGGGCCCTGGCCCGGTTCTGGGCGGAGCGGCGCGCGGCCTGGTGGCTCGCGGCGGGCATCGGCGCGGGCCTGGCCGTGCTCTCGAAATATTCCGGCCTCTTCCTCGCCCCGGGCGTGCTGCTCTGGCTGCTGCTCACGCCCGGCGGCCCGGCGGAGCTGCGCAAGCCCGGCCCCTGGGCCGCCGCCGTCATCGCGGGCCTGGTCTTCGCGGTGAACGTGACCTGGAACGCCCAGCATCACTGGCTGACCTTCGCCAAGCAGTTCGGCCGGGTAGCGCCCCATGGCCTCTCGCCGCTGCACCTGGCCGAGCTGCTGGGCGCGCAGACCCTGCTGTTCACGCCGCTGATGGCTCTCTACGCGGCCCGGGGCGTAGGCCAGGGGTGGCGCGAACGCCGCGAGCCCGGCGCGGTCCAGCTGATGCTGCCGCTCGCCACCGCCGCGCCCTTCGCGGTCTACCTCCTGATCCACAGCCTGCATGACCGCGTGCAGGGCCATTGGCCCGTGCCGCTGTTCGGCGCATTCGCGATCTGCGCGGCGGTGGCGGCCGAGGGGTCCGGCGCCACGCGCGGCGGCCGGTTCCTGCGGGGCCTGACCCCGGTGCTGGGCTTCGCCTTCGCCGCCGCCGCCTTCGTCCTGATGGCCCTGCCCACGCCGACCCCGCTCGGACGGTTCGACCCGACGTTGGCGCTGCGCGGCTGGCCGCAGTTCGCCGGCGAGATCGAGCGGCTCCGCGCCCGGACGGGAGCGGCCTGGGTGGGGACCGAGAGCTATGGCGTCTACGCCCAGCTCAACGACGAACGCCAGATCGCGACCCCGCTCCTCGATGTGGTCGAGCGCGAACGCTACTGGCTGGGCGACGCCAACCGGCCGGACTTCACCCGCCCCGGACTGATCGTCGACCTCGCCCGCCGGATGAAGCCGGACGGCCTGCGCCGGTGCTTCACGAGCTTCGCGCCCGCCGGCGAGCTGACCCGCGCCGGCGGACCGGGCCGCAACCAGCGCTACACGGCCTATCTGGTCTCGGGCCCGCGGCGCGACGTCTGGCTGATCGGCTGTCCGGACGAGATCTCCCCCGGCGTCTGGCGCTAGAATTTTCGGCTGAGGCCCAGCCCGAAGGTGCGCGGCCTAAGCGGCGTGGCCTGGGTGGCGCGCGCCCGGCTGAAGGGATTGCCGTAGGCGAAGGTGTTGCCGGCCTCGTCGGCGACATTGTCGACATAGGCCGTCGCCCGCCATGCGGCCGCGCCGAGCGCCATGGCGACCCGCCCCGAGCCGTAGCCCCCCATGCTGTTCCCCGACCCGCCGTCGAAAGTCAGGAAGGAGCGGCCGACATAGGCGATCTGGGCGGAGGCCTCGGCGTCGAACCGGCCGATCCGCCAGCGATAGCGAACGTCGGCGGCGCCCATGTTGTAGGGCACGCCCGGCAGGCCGATGTCGCGGCGCGCCGGAAAGACGTCAAAGGCCCGGTTGATCGTGGGATCCTCGACCAGCAGATTGGCGCGGACCTGCAGCTGCGCGTTCGGCCGCCAGACCAGCTCGGCCTCGAGGCCGGTGTTCGAGCCATTGCCGATATTGACCGTCATCGGCAGGCCCGAGGCGAGCCGCTGGTCAGTCTGCAGATCGCGCCAGTCGGCGTGGAACAGGGCGCCGCGCAGGACCAGCGCATGATCGAACAGCGGCAGGGCCGCGCCCAGTTCGTAGCTCCAGAGATGGTCGGGCCGGAACCGCGCGGCCACTGTCTCGATCGCGCCGCCGCCGGCCGCGGCCGGGATGTTGAAGCCGCCGGCGCGGTAGCCCTCCTGCACCTGGACGTAGATCACCACGTCGGGGGTGGCGTCGAAGCTCAGCCGCAGCTTGGGCGCCAGGCCCTCGTCGGTCAGGCGGCCGCGCACCGGCGCCAGCGGCGACGCCGCGAGTTCGAAGGCGCCGGCGTGGGTTTCGACGCGGGTGGCGAACCATCTCGCGCCTGCGGTCGCGGTCAGCCGAGGCGTCAGGTCATAGGCCACCTCTCCATAGACGGCGGCTTCCGAGAGCAGGTCATGGCGGCGGTAGATCGACCGCGCCGGCTCGGGCGGCGTCACACCGACCAGCTGGGCGGCGTCCATCTCGTCGGTATAGGCGGCGAAGGCCCCGGCCAGCCAGCGCAAGGGCCCTGGGCTGTTCGAGGACAGCAGGCCCTCTGCCGCCCACAGCTTGATCCGCTTGTCTTCGTCGAACGCGCCGCCGGTCCGCGAGCCGCCGGCCGCGCGGAAGGCGCCGGTGGCGTCGTAGCGGGTTCCGAGGTTGTGGTCGATGAAGGCGGTCGAGATCTTCAGGTCGGCGCCCGCGCCGGCGTGCGAGGCGGTGACCCCGATCTCGGAGAAGTCGTTGTCGTGCGGCTCGCGCACCGCGGAGTCGCGGGTGAGCGGTCCGTCGGACCCCTGGGTGTACTGGCTGTCGGCGGTCTCGATCGACTGGTGGGCGAGGCCGCCCTCCAGCCGCCAGCCGTCCGGCAGATCGACGAGCGCGGCCAGCCGCCCGCCGGAGCGGCGGCTGTAGTTCACGTCGCGAAGCCCCAGCACCGGGTTGTCGATGTAGCCGCCGCGGGCGTCGCTGTAGACCACCCCTCGGAGCGCGGCCCGCCCGTTCGCCAGGGGCAGGTTCGCCATCGCTTCGACGCCCGACGAGGGATCGCCGTGCTGGGTGAGCATGCCCTCGGCCGAGACCTCGCCGGAATAGGCCGAGACGTCCGGCTTGGCGGTGACCATCCGCACGATGCCGCCGATGGAGCCCGCGCCATAGAGCGTGCCCTGCGGACCGCGCAGCACCTCGACACGGTCGATGTCGGCGAGGCGCAGGTCGGGGTCCGGGGCGTTGTAGGTGATCGGGACGTCGTCGAGATAGAGGCCGACGGTCGACTGCGTCTTGCCGGTGAAGGAGCCGTCCGAAAGCCCGCGCACGAAGATCTTGTTGCGCCCAGAGCCGAGGTTGGTGACCGATACGCCCACGACCTGGGCCGCCACCTCGTCGAAGCTCTTGCCGCCGAACGCCAGGACGTCGTCCGCCGAGAGGACACTGACCGCCGAGGCGCTGCGGGTCAGGAATTCCGGCCGCTTCTCGGCGGTCACCACCACCTCGTCGAGGCGCGGCGCCGCATAGGCCTCCGTTTCGAGCCGGTGGGGCGCCACCGCCGCGGCCGCCACCGGCCGCCCGGCGACCCGGAAGCTCTTCGCATCCACCGGTTCGAAGCGGCAGCCCGCCGGCAGCAGCGCGGCCAGGGCCCTGGCCGGCGTCATGGTCCCCGACACCGCGTGCGACATACCGCTGCATCCGCGCGACGGCACTCCGCCTACGGAGACTCCCGCCTGCAGGGCGAAGCGGACCAGGGCGGCCTGCAGAGGTTCCGACGGCAGCTGGAAGACGCGCGTCTCCGCCGCCGACGCCGCGCCGGCCGCCGCAACCGCGCACGCCAGCGCCAGCACGCCCACGGAAGCCGCGACGACGCGACGTCTGGCGCCCCTCCTGCTGAGGTGATTGTCTGCCTGCGGCGTCATTTGAGCGTGAGCTACCCCCGGCAAGGCGACCAGATCAATGCGTAGAAGTCCACTGGCCTTGCTCGATCCCGCGCCGAGCGGGGGGCCGCCGGCCGATGAGACGACCCGCGATCGGGACGCCTGCCGTGCTCAATTCGCCAAGAGTCTCCGCACCGCCGCGGCTTGCGAGGATCCCTACAGGCACTGGCTGCTGCGTGACGTCCTGCCTGACGACATGGCCGCGGCCATGAACGCCCTGCCCTTTCCCGCACCGGCCCTGAGCGGCCTATCCGGCTCGCGCGAAATCCACAACAACACCCGCCGCTATGTAGACGACGACGCCATCGCCGCCCACCCGGTCTGCCGCAGCCTCGCCGACGCCTTCCATCATCCGGAGACCGTGGCCGCGATCGAAGAGATCACCGGCGCGCGGCTGGATGGCTGCTGTCTACGGATCGAATACGCCCAGGACACCGACGGCTTCTGGCTGCAGCCGCACACCGATCTGGGCGTGAAGAAATTCACCCTGCTCTACTACCTGAGCCCGGCGGGCGAACCCGACCTCGGCACCGACGTCTATCTGAACGCCGAGACCTGGTCGCACCGCGCGCCCTTCGAGCCGGGCGGGGCGTTGGCTTTCGTGCCCTCCGACCGCACCTGGCACGGTTTCGAGCCCCGGCCGATCCCCGGCGTCCGCAAGTCGCTGATCGTCAACTATGTGACCGAGGAATGGATGGCTCGCGAGCAGCTCGCCTATCCGGACCGCCCGGTCAGCGGCCGCCCGGCCTAGCCGACCACGGGGAGGGTGACGATGGCCGTCACGCCGCCCGGCTTGGACGTCAATTCGATATCGCCGCCATGGGCGCGGGCGGTGGATCGCGCGATCGGCAGGCCAAGTCCCACCCCGCCGTTGTCGAGGTTGCGCGAGGCGTCGGTGCGATAGAACGGCTGGAAGACCCGCCCCAGCTCTTCCGGCGAGAGGCCGGGACCCTTGTCGGCGATGGTCACCACAGCCTGGTCGCCTTCGCGCCGCACATCGATGCGCGCCTCGACGCCATACTTCAGCGCATTGTCCACCAGGTTCGAGAACAGCCGCTGCAGGGCCACCGGATCGCCGTCCACCGTCACCGGGCGGCCATCCACGATCTCCACCTGCCCGCCGACCATGGCCGCGTCGTCGGCGACGCATTCGATCAGCGACAGCAGGTCCAGCTTCTCGCGGCGGCGCGGCGCGCCCTCGTCTCGGATGAAGGCCAGCACGCCGCCGATCATCTGCTCCATCTGCTCGACGTCCGAGAGCACGGCCTCCTTCAGCGCCGGCGGCGCGGCCTCCAGCTTGAAGCGGATGCGGGCCAGCGGGGTGCGCAGGTCGTGGCTGATCGCGCCGACCATCGCCGTGCGGTCGATGATGTAGCGCTTGAGCCTGGCCTGCATCTCGTTGAAGGCGTGGGCGGCGGCGCCCACCTCGGCGGGCCCTTTGAGGGTCATCTGCGGCGCGTGCGGATCGCGCCCCAGGGTCTCGGCGGCCTCGGCGAAGCGGCGGAGCGGGGCGGAGATGCGGCGGGAGAACAGATAGCCGGCCGAGGCGACCAGCAGGAAGCCCGCCAGCAGCCAGCCCGAGGCCTGCATCTGCCATTCGTTCGGGAAGGCGTCGGGCTTGGAGCGGACCACCGTCCAGCTTCCGTCGTCCTGCTGCAGGGCCGCGGTGAAATCGCCGAAGATCGGCAGCTCCGAGCCGCCGAAGCGCCGCCAGCCGCCGCGCGGCCGGTCAGGGCGCGGCTCTCCAGACCCCTGCGCCTCGAAGCCCGGTGGATCGGAGGACGCGGCTTGCGGCCCGCGGTCCATTTCGAACGGCGAAGCGCCCATCGGCCCGCCGCGATCGGGCCGCCGCGGCGGCGACTCGCCGGTCAGCACCCGGCGCAGCCGCCAGATCGGGGAGGCGTTCTGCTCTTCCAGCCGCACGCGGGTCTCGGGCGCGCCGAGCGCGCGGGCGAGCGAGGCCAGGGTCCGTTCGTGCTCACGATGCGGCGCGACGAGCTCGGGCGGGAGGCTCTTGGCCGTCGTTCGGATCATCGGCCGGCCGAACCGGGTCTTCAGCAATCCGCCGCGGATCGCGGCCGCGACATCGGCCACGCGGTAGACCGGTGGGCGCGGCGGCGGGATCAGGAAGACGATGCCGAAGCTGATCGCCTGGGCGACCAGCAGGCTCGCCAGCAGCAGAACGATCAGTTGCAGGCCGATCGGGGCCCGTGGCCAGGGGCGGCGTTCTCCCGCCGGCCCCGCCTTGGTCACGCCCGTGTCACCTTGGCGTCGAACAGATAGCCCGCGCCCCGGTAGGTCTTGATGATCTCGCCCTCGACGGAGGCGTGCAGCTTGCGGCGCAGCCGGCTGATCTGCACGTCCACCGCGCGGTCGAAGACCTCGGTCTGCGAGCCGCGGGCCTGCTCCAGGAGCTGGTCGCGCGACAGGATCCGCTGCGGATTCTCCAGGAACACGCTGAGCAGCGAGAACTCCCCCCCGGTGAGCAGGATGGTGGTGCCGTTCGGCGCGCGCAGCTGGCGGCGCAGGGTGTCCACGACGAAGCCCTGGAAGTGATAGGTCTTGCCGCGCCGCGGCGCCCCACCGCGCACCTCGTCCAGCCGCCGGAACACCGCCCGGACGCGGGCCAGCAGCTCGCGCGGGCTGCAGGGCTTGGGCAGGTAGTCGTCGGCGCCCAGCTCAAGGCCCAGCACGCGGTCCACCTCGTCGCCCATGGCGCTGACCATGACGATCGCCGGACCGCCGGTCTCGGTCAGGCGGCGGCAGATGGAGAGCCCGTCCTCGCCCGGCAGCATGACGTCGAGCACGATCAGGTCGATCGGCGCGGCGGCAAGCGCCAGCTCCATGCTGGCCGCGTCGCTGGCGGCGTGGAGCTGGTAGCCGTGCTCGCGAAGGTAGCCGACCACCTGCTCGCGCAGCTGGGAGTCATCATCGACGACGAGGATGTGACGGGCGGGAAGGACGCTGGCTTGCGTGTTCATGGCCTCTCCTTCCCCATCATTGTGGCGCCGCGACTACGGCGACGCCACAATCCTTGTGGATGGCGCGGCCGCGAGGGGTTCGCTAGCCGCGCGGCGGACCATCCGGAGGACCGCCCTCGGGGCCTCCAAAACCGTGGCCGTGGCCCCAGCCGCCATGCCCGCGCCCGCGGCCTTCCACCCGCGTCAGGGCGTCGAACACCGGGCGCTGGTCCGGGCTGAGCGCGGCGTAGAAGGCGCGGACGGCGTCGGTGTGGCCTTGGCGCATCTGGGCGTGCTCAGCCTCGCGCCGGGCATCCTCGTCGAGCCGCTGCGGGGTGGTCAGGACAGCGCCCGGCGGTGCGCGGCGCTCGGCCGGCGGCATGGGCGGCTTGTGCGACTGCAGGAAGGCGGTCAGCGCCGGTTCCTGGTCGGAGCGCAGGCGCAGGATGGTCCGCAGGTCCTGGGCGCGCTGGCGCTCGTGCGCCTCGCGCATGGCCTGGAACTCCGGCCGCGGCGGGTGCGGCGCGGAGCGGTCGGCCTGCGCCCAGGCCGCGGACGGAATGGCGGCGGACGACGTGGCGGCGCCCAGGGCGAGGGCGGCGCAGAGCACTGTGGTGCGGCAGGTCAGTGGCATGAAAGGCTTCCCCATCTTTCGTCGCCGGCTTGATCGCACGCCACCAGTCCAGGGGAATTTCGGGCGGCAAGACGCCCGCGACATCCCCGCGACACAGAGACCGGCAGGCGGCGAAGACGGCCGGGACCCCCGCGAAGGGCCCCGGCCGGCCGCGTCAGGCCGCGACGACCTGGGCGGGTTGCGCCGCGGTGGAGGTCGCCGGAGCCCCGCGGTGGTGCGCGGCACGGAACGCGTCGATCGCCGTGCTCAGTTCGCTCGCGCTGAGCTTGCCGTCGGCGTCGGTGTCCAGATTGCCGATGGCCGAAGTCAGGGTGTCGCTCGCCTTCGAGCCGAGGGCCGTCTGGATCTCGCCGGCGCTGAGTTCGCCGTCGCCGTCGGTGTCGAGCGCACCCAGCACGTTGCTCGCCAGGTCCGAACTGCTCGGCGCGGACTGGTGCGCATGATGGGCATGGTGGGCGTGATGCGCGCCGGACGCCGACTTCTGGGCGTCGAGGGCGGAGGTGAGTTCGTTGGCGTCGACCTGGCCGTCACCGTTGGTGTCGACCTTCGCAAACGCCTGGCTGAGCGCGTCCGCGCCCGTGGTGGTGTCCTGGCCGAGCGCCTTTTCGACTTCGTCGAGGCTGAGCGCGCCGTCGCCATTCGCATCCGCCGTCCCGATGACCTTCGCCGCCACATCGGCGCTGGTCGGCGGCGCTTCCTGCGCGGAGAGGAGGGAAGACAGGGTGTCCGCCGTGAACTGGGCCGCGTTCGGGCCGCCGGCGGGCTGGGTCGTCGTCGGCGGCGTCGCCGACGTCGCGGTCTGATCGGCGCCCGGCAAGTCTTGCCCAGGCTGGCCGCCGCGCCGCTGGAGGAGCATGTTGAGCAGGCGTTGCGCCTCTGTCCCTCCGTAAGCTGTTGGAGTTGAAGATATTTGCATCTAAGCCTCGCATGCGGTTTCAAAGGGCGCGCGCCGGTTTGCGCCCCGAGGGGCTCGCCGCGCGGCTAAGACCATGCAATTTCTGGGAAAGTCGGTGGAAAAACCGATTGTTGCGGTCTTCGATGCAGGGTTGAAACGATAGGGGCGATCTTACCGGCCGGTCGCGGCATATCGAGGGCCGGAAGTCATTCGTAGGACACAATCGTGCTCAATCGATCGGTCCGTCGTAGGGGATACAGTTAGATGACTGGGTATTTTTCGCCGAACGCCGCGAAGAGCGCGGACCAGCGGCGGCGTTGGGCGCGGATTCTGCGATTCGGCCCGCCCCTGGTCAGCGTCACGGCCCTGATCTGGGCCGGCCAGTCGCTCGCCCAGACGACCATCAGCACCGACACCACCGCCCCGGTCGCCACCGCCACGACGGGCGACCTCACCATCGCCACCGGCGGCACGATAAAGCCCGCCTCGGGCGTGGCCGTGACCATCAACAGCAACAACGCCGTCATCAACGGCGGTTTGATCCAGTTCCAGGACAAGGACAACACGACCGGCGTGCTGATCCTGGGCGGCCACACCGGCTCGCTGATCAACAACAACACCATCCAGGTCGACGACACCTCGACCACCACCACCGATTCCAACGGCATCGTCCACGGTCCGTTCGCCGTGGGCGTGAACCGGATCGGCGTGCGCGTGGTGGGCCCAGGCGACTTCACCGGCCCGATCACCAACGCCGCCGGTGGCGTGATCACGGTGAGGGGCGACAGCTCGTACGGCATTTCGGTCGAGACGAACGTCACCGGCTCGATCGGCACCCTCGGCTCCCTGACCGTCCAGGGGACCAGCAGCGTCGGCCTGCGCACTACCGGGGTGATTACCGGCGACGTCAACCTGGGCGGCTCGGTCGCCGTCTCCGGCGAAAAGACTCAGGCCGCCTCGATCGGCAACGACGTGTCGGGCGCCCTGCTGATCAACGGCGCGATAAGTTCGACCGGCTACCGCTACACGACCCGCAGCACCGACCCCAATTTCTTCGCGGCCTTGAAGGCCGACGATCTCCTGCAGGGCGGCCCCACGGTCGTCGTGGCCGGCAGCGTCGGCAAGGGGATCCTGGTCGACTCCACCACGACCACCGACACGGCGGGCAACGTCACCACGGTCGCCGGCAGCATCAGCTCATCGGCCGCCGCGCCGGCGCTGATCGTGGGCGCGATGGGGCGCGACATCCACGTGGGCGACGTCGGCACGGGCGTCGACGCCTTCGGCATCGAGATCAAGGGCACCGTCCTCGGCAACGGGATCTATGACGGCGTCACCGCCCAGGCGATCCAGCTCGGCGTCGCCGGCGGCGGCGCGGTCACCACCGGCGACGGGATCCGCGTCAGCGGCACGGTCGGCGCGACGGCCTTCGCCGCCGGGGCCACGGCCCTGCAGATCAATTCCGGCGTCAGCGCGCCGTTGCTGCGCAACGAAGGCAATATCGGGGGGGTCATGAGTTCGGACGCCGCCGGCGCCGCGGCCCGGGCCATCGACATCGCGGCCGGCGCGACCCTGCACACCCTGGCGAACGCGGGCGAGATCACCGCGAGCGTGGCGGGCCAGAAGGCCAGCGCCATCGCCATCAGCGACAAATCCGGCACCCTGAGCGAGATCGAGAACATCGGCACGATCCTCGCTGGGCGCACGCTCACCGACGTCACCGCCGCTGTCTCCGGCAGCGCCATCGCCATGGACCTGTCCGTCAACACCAGCGGCGTGCACGTCGTCCAGACCGACCCGAGCGCCGGGGTGACTCCACCGTCGATCGTGGGCTCGGTCCTGTTGGGCTCCGGCGCCGACCGGGTGGAGATCCTCGCAGGCAAGCTCACCGGCGATCTCGACCTGGGCGCGGGCGCCAACACCCTGACCATCGACGGCGGCTCGACCGTCGTCGGCGCGCTGAAGGCCCAGGGCGGCACCGTGGCCTTGTCGGTCGGCACGGGCTCGCTCGACATCAAGAGCCCGAGCCAGCTTCAGCTCACCAGCCTGTCGCTGGGCGCCGCCTCGACCGTGATCTTCACCGCCGACCCCGCGACCAATACCGCGACCAGGTTCGACGTCGCCGGAAACGCGACCATCGTCAGCGGCGCCAAGATCGGCCTGCGGCTGAACGACATCCTGCAGACCAGCGCGACCTACACCCTGATCCGCGCCGACCACCTGACCGCCGGCACGATCGATTCGAGCCTCCTGGGCAGCGTGCCCTACCTCTATAATTCCAGCCTGAAGACCGACACCGTGGCCGGGACGGTCACCGCCACCCTGGCGCGCAAATCCGCCGCGGAACTGGGCCTGCCCGTCACCACCTCCGGCGCCTATGAGCCGCTGATCCAGAACATCAGCCGCGACGCCGGCCTCGAGGGCGCGCTGCTGGCCCAGACCACCCGCTCGGGGCTGATCAATCTCTACAACCAGCTGATGCCGAACCACTCGGGCGGGCTGTTCAACATCGCCGCGGCCAGCATCAGCGCCTTCTCCCGCCCGATCGACGACCGGCAGGACCCGCAGGGCGGCGGCTTCTGGCTGCAGGAGACCAACCTCGGCGTCTTCTCCGACGGCCACAACGACGACCCGGGCTACAAGGGCTGGAGCATCGGCGCGGTGGGCGGCTACGAGCTTCCCCGCAATTCGCTCGGCATCCTGGGCGCGAGCTTCGGGGTGAGCTCGAACCAGATCTATCCGGACAATGTCGACAGCGCCGAAGACCTGCACGCCACCCTGATGGACGCCGGCGTCTACTGGCGGGCCACCCGCGGCGGCTTCTCGGCCAATGCGAAGATCGGCGGCGACTATATGCGCGTGACCAGCGACCGGGTGATCGCCGTCCTGGGCGGCGACGGCCTAGCGGTCAACCGCACCGCCAACGGCCGCTGGTCGGCCTACGGCTTCAACGCCCGCGGCATGGTCAGCTACGAGAAGCGGATGGGCCGCTACTACATCCGCCCGCAGGCGACGCTCGACTACCTGACGCTGATCGAAGGCGCCTACACCGAGAGCGGCGGCGGCGATGGCATGGACCTCTCCGTCAAGTCGCGGACCAGTTCGCGCCTGGCGGCCTTCGCCGGCGTGGCCGTGGGCGCGACCTACGGGCCGGACAACTCGTGGGGCCCCGAGGTGCTGGTGGGCTACAAGGGGGTCATCAGCGAGACCCTGGGCGACACCACGGCCCGGTTCGTCGGCGGCGGCGACGCCTTCACCCTGCGCGCCGACAATCTCTCGGGCCAGGGCGTGGCGGCCCACTTCTCGCTCAAGGGCGAGAACGGCTCCGGCGGCTTCGCGGTGGAGACCGGGGCCGAGGCGCGCGATGGCCTGGCGATCTATGACCTGAAACTCGCCGGCCACGTGCAGTTCTAGGAGACGCGCGCCGTGACAGGACCCGTCGCATGAGGCGCGATCCGTGGCCAATGTAGACGGCGCCCAGGGCAAGGTCGGCGCGAGCCCCGTGTCCTTCGGCCGTTTCACCTACGGCTACCAGCGCCTGGCCGTGAAGCAGTGGGACGAGGGCGCGGCGCTGCGCATCGGCAGCTTCTGCTCGATCGCTGAGAACGTGACCATCTTCCTGGGCGGGAACCACCGGGTGGACTGGATGACCACCTATCCGTTCGGGCACATCTTCGTCGAAGAACTGGGCGGGGCGGGCCTCGTCGGCCATCCGGCGACCAAGGGCGACGTCGAGATCGGCAGCGACGTCTGGCTAGGCCATGGCTCCACGATCATGTCCGGGATCAGGATCGGGCACGGGGCGGTCATCGCGGTCAACGCCACGGTCGTGAAGGATGTGGCGCCCTACGAGATCGTCGGCGGCAATCCGGCCAAGCACCTGAAATTTCGCTTCGACGAGGAAATCCGCGGCCTGCTGCTGGAGCTGAGCTGGTGGGACCTGCCGCTGGACGACATCCGCCGCCTCACCTGGAGCCTGTCTTCCGCCCCCACGCCTGGCTTGGTGCGCGACCTGATACGCCGGTTCCGCGGCGGCGAGCGTCCCGCCGAGCAGGGCTGAGAGACCAAGGCCGCTGGCGCACCCGACACGATTCGAACGTGTGACCTTTGCCTTCGGAGGGCAACGCTCTATCCAGCTGAGCTACGGGTGCGTTTCCAGCGGACGCTTCCTCTAGCCGAAAGCCCCCGCCGCCGCAAACCCCGCTCGCGGATCAGCCCTTGACGCTGTCCCAGAAGGTCTTGGCCTTGCCGGCGAAGTTGGCGTTCTTCGGGTGCTGGGCCTCGGTGGAGAGGCCGGCGAATTCGCGCAGCAGCTCCTTCTGGCGCGCCGTCAGCTTGGCGGGCGTCTCGATGAACAGCTCGACCACCAGGTCGCCGCGGTCGCGGGAGCGCAGCGAGGGCATGCCGCGGCCCTTCAGCCGCACGGTCTTCCCGGTCTGGGCGCCCTCAGGCACCTTGACCGGCATCTTGCAGTTGCCGTCGCAGTTCTCGCCGCCCATCAGGCAAGGCGCCTCGATCTCGCCGCCCAGCGCCGCCGTCGCCATCGGCACGGGGACGGTGCAGAGCAGGTCCAGGCCGTCGCGCTCGAAAAGCTCGTGCGGCTTCACCGAGACGAAGATGTAGAGGTCGCCGCGCGGGCCGCCCCTGGTCCCGCCATCCCCTTCGCCAGCCAGTCTTATGCGCGCGCCGTCGTCGACACCGGCCGGGATGCGCACCGAGAGCGTCCGCTCGCGGCGCACCTGGCCCATGCCGTGGCAGTCGGCGCAGGGGTCGAGCACCAGCCGCCCGGAACCGCCGCAGCGCGGGCAGGCGCGCTCGATGGAGAAGAAGCCCTGCGTCGCCCGCACGCGGCCCTGGCCGCCGCAGGCGTTGCAGGCGGTGGGGCTGGTGCCGGGCTTGGCGCCGGATCCCTCGCAGGTCTCGCAGGTCAGCGCGGCCGGGACGGTGATTTCCACCTCGGCCGAGGCGTAGGCCTGCTCGAGCGTGATCTCGAGGTCGTAGCGCAGGTCCTGGCCGCGGGCCGGGCCGTTGCGCTGCTGGCCGCCGCGCCGGCCGCCGAACATGTCGCCGAAGACGTCGCCGAACACCTCGTTGAAGATGTCGCCCACATCGTGGAACTGGGGGCCGCCCGGGCCGCCGCCGGCGCCGTTCACCCCGGCGTGGCCGAAACGGTCGTAGGCCGCGCGCTTCTGCGGATCGGAAAGGACCGAATAGGCCTCGTTGATCTCCTTGAAGCGCCCCTCGGACTCGCCGCAACCGCCGTTGCGGTCCGGATGGTGCTCCATCGCCAGCTTGCGGAAGGACGCCTTCAGCGCGCCCGCGTCGCAGGTGCGCTCGACACCCAGGATTTCGTAATAGTCGCGCATCAAACCGTCAGGTGTTTGAAGTGTGGCTGTTGGGAAGGTGGGAAAACCCCCGCCCGGCTGCAAGGCCAAAGCTTGGCCGAGCGGGCGGGGGTCCCTAGTCGCACAGAAGCGGCGGCGACGTCCCCAGTGGCAAACTCATCGCATCGTGGCTGTGAGGTCGCCATGGGGCAGGTTGTCACGCCGACTTCTTGTGATCGTCGCCGTCGACTTCCTCGAACTCGGCGTCGACCACGTCTTCGCCATGCTCGCCCTGGGCCGCATGGGCCGCATCCTCGTCGGATGCGGGGCCTTCACCGCCGCCCTGCTGGGCGTTGTACATGGCCTCGCCGAGCTTCATGGACGCCTGGATCAGCGTCTGGGTCTTGGCGGAGATCACTTCGGAATCGCCGCCGTCGACCACGCCCTTCAGATCGTCGAGCGCCGTCTGGATCGCCGTCCGCTCAGCCTCGCCGACCTTGTCGCCGTGTTCGGCGAGGGCCTTTTCGGTCGAGTGGATCACCGCGTCGGCCTGGTTCTTGGCCTCGACGCCGGCCTTGCGCTTCTCGTCCTCGGCCTTGTTGGACTCGGCTTCCTTGACCATGGCGTCGATGTCCGCGTCGGAAAGGCCGCCGTTGGCCTGGATACGGATCGACTGTTCCTTGTTGGTCGCCTTGTCGCGGGCCTGGACGTTGACGATGCCGTTGGCGTCGATGTCGAAGGTCACCTCGACCTGCGGCACGCCGCGCGGCGCCGGCGGGATGCCGACCAGGTCGAACTGGCCCAGCATCTTGTTGTCGGACGCCATCGGCCGCTCGCCCTGGAACACCCGGATGGTCACCGCCGACTGGTTGTCATCGGCGGTCGAGAAGGTCTGCGAGCGCTTGGTCGGGATGGTGGTGTTGCGCTCGATCAGCGGGGTGAAGACGCCGCCCAGGGTCTCGATGCCGAGCGTCAGCGGGGTGACGTCGAGCAGCAGCACGTCCTTGACGTCGCCCTGCAAGACGCCCGCCTGCACGGCCGCGCCCAGCGCCACGACTTCGTCGGGGTTCACGCCGGTGTGCGGCTCGCGGCCGAAGAAGGCCTTCACGGTCTCGACGACCTTGGGCATGCGGGTCATGCCGCCGACCAGGATCACCTCGTCGATGTCGGACTTCTTCAGGCCCGCGTCCTTCAGCGCCTGTTCGCAGGGACCGACCGTCTTGTTGATCAGGTCCTCGACCAGGGCTTCCAGCTTGGCGCGGGAGAGCTTGATGTTCAGGTGCAGCGGGCCGTTGGCGTTCATCGAAATGAACGGCAGGTTCAGCTCGTACTGCGTGGTGAAGGAGAGTTCCTTCTTGGCCTTCTCGGCCTCTTCCTTGAGGCGCTGGAGGGCCAGCTTGTCTTTCCGCAGGTCGACCGAGTTCTCCTTCTTGAACTCGTCGGCGAGGTAATCGACGATCCGCATGTCGAAGTCTTCGCCGCCCAGGAAGGTGTCGCCGTTGGTCGACTTCACCTCGAAGACGCCGTCGCCGATCTCCAGGACCGAGACGTCGAAGGTGCCGCCGCCCAGGTCGTAGACCGCGATCTTCTTGCCTTCGTTCTTCTCGAGGCCGTAGGCCAGCGCCGCGGCGGTGGGCTCGTTGATGATCCGCAGGACTTCCAGGCCCGCGATCTTGCCCGCGTCCTTGGTCGCCTGACGTTGCGCGTCGTTGAAATAGGCCGGGACGGTGATGACCGCCTTTTCGACCTTCTCGCCGAGGTACTGCTCGGCGGCTTCCTTCATCTTCTGCAGGATGAAGGCGGAGACCTGCTGGGGCGAATAGTCCTTGCCCTGGGCGCGCACCCAGGCGTCGCCGCTGGGGCCCTTGACGATCTCATAGGGCACCATGCCCTTGTCCTTCTCGACCATCGGGTCGCCGAAGTTGCGCCCGATCAGGCGCTTGATCGCGAAGAGGGTGTTGGACGGATTGGTGACGCCCTGGCGCCGCGCGGGCTGGCCGACCAGACGCTCGCCGTCTTCCAGGAAAGCCACGACGGACGGTGTGGTCCGCGATCCCTCGGCGTTTTCGATCACCTTCGGCGTCTTGCCATCCATGATGGCGACGCACGAATTGGTCGTGCCAAGGTCGATACCGATAATCTTGCTCATTGAGAGTCTAGCTCGCTCCTTTGTGGCGGACGTTACGGGGAAGCCTTCCTACGAAGCGCCTCTTGTTTGCAACGTCCCCGGTTCGATCTGTCTCGACCGGGCTTCGCGTGGATAGTTTCCCCGTGCGGAACCCGGTGTCGCTAGCCGATATGGGGAAAATAGGCGCGCTCGCAAGGGTGAAAGTCCCTAATCGCTTCAGGGCTATGACTCAAACCGTGCGCCATCCGGGCGCGGCCTGACCATAGAGATGTGCGGCAAACGGCGCCTTAATTCCCCGCGCCGCCAGGAATGCGTGCTCCACCACCGTCGCCTGCTGCTCGATATTCAGCTCACTGAATGCAGGGCCCGACACGAGATCATAGGCGTAGGACGCCGCTGAATCCCCCGCGCGGAGCTTGGCCAGCGGCAGGAAAACCCCGCGCTGCGCCTGCCAGACGTGGGCCAGCTCGTGGACGAATGTGGCCTGCAGCCCCAGCGGCGCGGCGCCGAAATCCTGGGCCGCCTCGGCCGCCGGCCAAACGATCAGGCCGGGCCCAGCCACAAAGGCGCGCCGCCAGACCGGAAGGGCGAGGATCCGCACGCGGTCCGCGTCCAGACCGGCGCCGAACATCTCCTCGCCCATGCGCCGCTCGGCGGCGGTGAGGCGGCGGCGGGTCAGCGGCGGCATGGTCGGCATTCGGTCCATCGGCTTACGTCGTCACTTTGACTCCCTGCGTCCAGGCGCCGCAGTGTCAGCGTCACAACGAAAAACCCCCGCGGAGGCTCCACCCATGGTCACTCTCACTCGCGCCGAAGGCACCTGGACCGGCGATCTCGACCTGACCCGGCGCTCGATCGCGCTCGCCCTGGCCGGCGGCTACGCGGTCGCGGCCTATTCCGCCGAGGCCGATCCGATCCACACCGATGAGACGGGCCTGATCACCGAGGCGGTCGAGATCCAGGCCGCGGACCGCAAGATCCCCGGCTACCTCGCCCGGCCCGCGGCCGAGGGCAGACACCCGGTGGTGTTCGTCAATTCCGAGGTCTTCGGGGTGCACGAGTGGGTGAAGGACATCTGCCGCCGCCTCGCCAAGGCGGGCTATGTGGCGCTGGCCCCCGACCTCTTCGTCCGCACCGGCGATCCCTCCAAGACCACCGACATGAAGGTGGTGATGGACATCGTGAAGGCCCAGCCCGAGGCCCAGGTGCTGGGCGACACCACCGCCTCGCTGAAATACCTCGCGGCCCAGCCCTTCGCCAACATGAAGCGCCTGGGGGTGACCGGCTTCTGCTGGGGCGGCGGGGCGACCTGGCGCTGCTGTGAGACCTTCCCCGAGTTCAGGGCCGGCGTGGCCTGGTACGGCCCGCTGAAGGCCGGCCCCTATCCGCGCACGCCGCCGCTCGACGGGGTGAAGGACCTGCATTGTCCTGTGCTCGGCCTCTACGGCGGCCAGGACAAGGGCATTCCGGCCGCGGACGTGGAGGCCATGCGCGAGGCGATCAAGGCGGCAGGCAAGAGCGCCGAGATCATCGTCTATCCGGACAGCCAGCACGGCTTCCTGGCCGACTACCGGCCGAGCTATGACGCCAAGGCCTCGGCGGACGCCTGGGCGAAGATGCTGGCCTTCTTCAAGGCGCACGGCGTGGCCTGAGGCCCGCCCGCCGCCTCAGTGCGGCGGGTCTTCCTGCGGCGGGGTGACGCTCTGCAGCATCTCGCCGACCTTGTCGGGCGGGGTCACGGTGGGGGCCTGGGTCGCCGCGGCCTGCGCGCCGGCGGCGGCCAGCTTGGCGGCGGTCCTGGCTTCCTTGTCCGCCTCCTGCTTGGCCTTCTCCTCCGGGGTCAGCTCGACCGGCGCGGGCGGCCCCTCGATGCGTTCCTGGCTGAGCGGCGTGGCCTCGGCGGCCTGGATCGCCGGGCCGCCGGCGTCGCCCGCGCGGCGCTCGCCTGGCATGCGGCCCCGCTGCGGGGCGTTGACCACGCCGAGCGTGAAGGCGGAAAGCGCGACGAGCACGATCAGGCCGGCGACGACCTGCAGGACGCGATGAGGCATGGACCACTGCATGGCCCGGACCCTAATCCGGGCGATGCGCCAGCGGAAGGCCCGCCGGGCGCGCCAACCCAATCCGAACGGCCGCAAATCGCCGCGCGGGCCAGGTTAAAGTAAACGCCTCTTAACCACTTCCCGCCAAACAGGATCGGTTGATCTGAGTGGGAGTGGTTCGGGCATGGCGCGGACGGCGCGAAAGACCGGCATGGCCTTGGCGTGGCACATCGCGGGCCTGGCCTGGAACCATCCCGGCGCGGCGCGGCTGCGCGGCGGGGTGCTGGCCGCCACGGGCGCGGCCCTGGCCGTGGCCTTCGCCACCTACAACGCCGCCGACCCGAGCTTCAACGCCGCCAGTTCGGCCATCGCCACCAATGCGCTGGGCGCGTTGGGCGCGACCTTCGCCGACCTGGGCGTCCAGTCGCTGGGGCTGGCCTCGGCCCTCGCCGTCCTCACCATCGTCGTCCTGGGCCTTTGCCGCGCCGCGGCCGCCGACCCCGCCGCCAGCCGCGGCCACCTGCGCCTGCGCGCGCTGGCCGGCGCCGCGGGCGTCCTGGCGCTCGCCGCCGCGCTGGCCTGGCCCGCCCCGCCGGTCGCCTGGCCGCTCGCCAAGGGGCTCGGCGGCTTCTGGGGTGACGCCCTGCTCTCGGGCCTGGCCGGCCTGCTGCGCTACGCCCACCTGCCGATCGCCCAGCCGATCGCCGCCGTGCTGTTCGCCGCCGCCGGCCTCTTCGCCATGGGCTACGCCATCGGCCTGCGCCCCTCCGAGCTGCGCGGCTTCGGCGACTGGCTGACGCGCGCGCTCACCCCCAAGCCCAAGGCCGCGGTGAAGCCCGAGCGCGCCGCGCGCGTGGCCGCCCGCAACCGCCGCGAAGGCGGCATCCCCGACGCCGCGCTCGACCCCGCGCCCCTGGTCGCCGCCGACGCCGGCGAAGGCCCCAAGGTCAAGCCGCCCAAGTTCGGGCCCAAGGAATCGCCGCGCGAACAACGCGAAGCCCAGTCCACCTTCGATTTCGTCCGCCCCGGCGGCTTCCTGCTGCCCGAGCTCTCGATGCTCGCCAAGCCCAAGCCGCGCGCGGCCCAGTTCGACGAGGGCGCGCTTCGCCAGAACGCCCAGCTGCTGGAAAGCGTGCTGGCCGAGTTCGGCGTCCGCGGCCAGGTGGACCAGATCCGCCCCGGCCCGGTGGTCACGCTCTACGAACTCGTCCCCGCGGCCGGCGTGAAGTCGGCCCGCGTGGTGGCGCTCTCCGACGATATCGCCCGCTCCATGAGCGTCGCCGCCTGCCGGGTCTCGGTGGTGCCGGGCCGCAACGCCATCGGCATCGAGCTCCCCAACCAGAAGCGCGAGACGGTCTATCTGCGCGACCTGCTGGCCTCTCCCGAATACGAGCGCGGCGGCCAGACCCTGCCCATGGCGCTGGGCGAAACCATCGGCGGCGAGCCCTATATCGCCGACTTGGCCCGCATGCCCCACCTGCTGATCGCCGGCACCACCGGCTCGGGCAAGTCGGTGGGGGTCAACGCCATGATCCTGTCGATCCTCTACCGCCTGCCGCCGGACCAATGCCGGATGATCATGATCGACCCGAAGATGCTGGAGCTCTCGGTCTACGACGGCATCCCGCACCTCCTGGCCCCGGTGGTCACCGACCCGAAGAAGGCCATCGTCGCGCTGAAGTGGACCGTGCGCGAGATGGAGGACCGCTATCGCCGCATGTCGAAGATCGGGGTCCGCAACGTCGCCTCCTACAACGAGCGCGCCAAGGAGGCCCTCGCCAAGGGCGAGCACTTTGAACGGACGGTCCAAACGGGCTTCGACGACACCGGCCGGGCGATCTACGAGAGCGAGAAGATCACCCCCGAGCCCATGCCCATGCTGGTGGTGATCATCGACGAGGTCGCCGACCTGATGATGGTGGCCGGCAAGGACATCGAAGGCGCCGTCCAGCGCCTGGCGCAGATGGCGCGGGCCGCGGGCATCCACCTGATCATGGCCACCCAGCGCCCGTCGGTGGACGTCATCACCGGCACCATCAAGGCCAACTTCCCGACCCGGATCTCCTTCCAGGTCACCTCGAAGATCGACAGCCGCACCATCCTGGGCGAGCAGGGCGCCGAGCAGCTCCTGGGGCAGGGCGACCAGCTCTACATGGCCGGCGGCGGGCGGATCACCCGCCTGCACGGGCCGTTCGTCTCCGACGGCGAGGTCGAGGCGGTGGCCAAGTTCCTGCGCGAGCAGGGCCAGCCGCAGTACCTCGAGGAGGTCACCGCCGCCCCGGAAGAGGATGGCGAGGCCGGCGATTTCGGCCTCGGCGGCGGCGATGGCGAGGGCGGCAACGACCTCTACGACCGCGCCGTGGCCGTGGTCACCCGCGACGGCAAGGCCTCGACCAGCTACATCCAGCGCCGCCTGCAGATCGGCTACAACCGCGCCGCCTCGCTGATGGAGCGGATGGAGCAGGAGGGCGTGGTCGGCGCCGCCAACCACGCCGGCAAGCGCGAGATCCTGGTCAGCGCGGCGCCATAGGATCTGCCTTGCCGGCGGCGAGCTTCCTCGCCGCGCTCTAGACCGGCAGGACCGCGCGGCGGCGCGCGGACCTGAGGCCCGCGCCCAGCATGCCGAACCCGCCCACCATCAGCGCCCAGGTTCCGGGTTCCGGAACGCCCGGCAGGTTGAGGTGGGTGTCGAAGGTGATGACCGAACTGGCCGTGGTCGGCCCGAACTGGACGGTCCCGTTGCCGGTGAAGGCGCCCGAGGCCCCGGCGAACCGGCCCGTGCCGCCGGTCACCACGAAGTTCTGTACGTTATTGAAGAGCCCCGGCGTGGCGGTGGCCGTGAGCGCGCCGTCGTAGGTGCCGATCAGGCTGTCCCCGCCGCCGAACTCATAGTCGAACTGACCGAGCGTGTAGGGCGCCGGAAGCGGCGGCACGATGCAGTGGCTCTCGATGGCGTCGAAGGCGCCGAGGTTCGATGTGCCCGACGAGGAGACGCTGCCCGGCTGGATCGTGACGGTGAACGCGCCCGACGAGGCGCACCGGCCCGCGGGCGAGGCGGGGAAGTTGACGTTGGACTGGGTTCCGCTGAACAGCACCACGGCGGCCAGGGAGGGCGCCGCGAAACCGACCGCGGCGGCTCCGGCGAGAAGTCCTGCGAGGTTCGAGAGATGACGGATCACGGGAAAGTCCCTTCGTGCCAGCGTCCAATTGACGAGGCCCGATCCAACACCAGCTCTGAAGGCAGGAGCAGTAGGGGAAACCTGATGTTTTCCTGATGGCCTGTATTCTTGGGTATTCGGCAGGCTTTATGCGGGCCGAACGACGATAGATATTCGCCTATCGCGCGAAGTCCGGGATTATCCCCGCGTCCTGCCAATAGTCCGCCAGACCTATATGTTCGACGATGGCCTGAAATCCGTCCAGCCACCGGATCGAGGCGGTGTCGCAGCGGAACAGGACCGTGGTGTCCGGCTGCCCACCCAGGGCGTAGGTGCCCATCATGTTGACGCCGGTCCGCCGCGACTGCGGGGCGTCCAGGCGGAAGATCTCGTCGGCGACCGCCAGGGCCGGGCCCGTTTCGTCGAGCGTCGTCAGCGCGTGGATGGCGACGACGGCCGGGACGATGCCGATCTGGGCGAAGTCGAGGAAGTTCTGCCGGGCCGCGGCCAGATCCTCGGGCCGCCGGTCGCGCCGCGCCTTCAGATGCAGCCGACGGCGCGCCACGTTCTCGTCGCCGCGGCCCACCGACGGCGGCGGCGCGGCGAGCATCTCCTCGACGACGTCATCGTGCCCCGCCAGAAGGTGCAGGCGGATGCGTTCCGACCAGACGAGCATGATCGCCGGCCAGAGCGCGTAGGCGCGGTCGATCTGCGCCAGGGCTTCGCGCGCCCGGCCGGCGTCGGCCAGCGCGGCGGCCAGCTCCACCGCGACCGACGCGCTCAGGGGGTTGAGCCGCTGGAGCGCGAGCAGGCTTTCCAGACCTTCCGCCGTCCGGCCGACCGCCAACAGGAACTGGGCGTGCAGCTGGCGCAGCGCCGGGCTCTCGGGCGTCAGGGCGAGGCCCCGCTCGAAGAGCGCCTCCACCTCCCGCCAGCGCCCAAACCTCGGGATCAGGCTCGCCAGGGCGCCGTAGGCCTGGCCGAGGCCGGGGTCGATCTCAAGGGCCCGCTCGGCCGAGGCCTTGCTTTCCGCTCGCCCCGCCGCCTGGCGCAAGGGTGGGAAGTAGAGCATCCGCAGGCGCTGGGCCTCGGCGAGGCTGGCCCAGGCGGCCGCGAAGTTGGGGGCGGCCGCCACCACCTGGTTCAGATAGGCCACCGCCTGTTCCGCGGACTCCCGGCCGGGCTGCTCCAGCGAGTGCAGCGCGCGGGCGTAGAGCTCAAAGGCCGCCGCATCGACCGCGTCGGGCGCCCGCTGGCGGCGCAGCCGGACCTGCAGGGTGTTGGCGACCCGCTCGGCGATCCGCGCCTGCGCGGCGAAGACCTGGGAGGCCGGGCCCTCCGACTCCTCCGACCAGAGCACCACGTCCCGCTCCGCGTCGACCAGGTAGGCGTTGACCCGCACGACGCCGTCGCGGACCCGCACCGAGCCGTCGACCATGTGGCTGGGTTTCAGCGCGGCCGCGGCCTCGGCCTTGCGCGCGCCGCGGAACTGGAAGCTCGAATGCCGCGCCGCGACGGCGAGGCCGCCGTTCCGCACGAGCTTGGAAAGGATGGCCTCCGAGACGCCCTCCGCCAGTCCCGCCGCGCCCGGTCCACCATCGCCGTCGAAAGGCAGGACGGCGACCAGGAGACGCCGCGCGCCGGCCTCAGCGGACGGCGCGGCGCCCAGCGGCGGAGATGGGAGGAGGCGATAGCCGATCCGCGACCGCGTCTCGATCCTGAAGGCCCCGTCGGCGCGGGCCGCCAGCGCCCGCAACAGGCTGATCGCCCGGTTGATCGCGTCGTCGGAGACCACCACCCCGCCCCAGCACCGCGCCGTCAGTTCGTCGCGGGACACCGTGGAGGCCTGGCGGCTGGCGAGGGCGACCAGGACCTGCATCACCCGGGGCTCGAGGCGTTCCACCCGGCCATCCGCCTCGACCTCCCCCCGCGAGGGCCTGACCGCGAGCCCGCCCAGCGAAAAGTCGGGTTCGAGTGCGAGTTGGACCGGTGGCGACGGCGTGGGAACGCGCTCGTTCATGCGGCGAGCATTCCACTGAACGGCGCAGCGGCGAAGGCCAATTGCGCCAAACAGCGGTCAGCGGGCGGCTCAGCCCTTCGGGTGGTTGGCGACGGCGCTGAACGGATTGGGGATCGTCCGGCCGGTCTCCAGCAGGGTCTTGAGGTTCGACAGCACGGCGGGCCAGCCACCGGAGATGTCGTTCAACGCCTTGTCGCTCAGGTCGGAGTGGGTGACCGTCAGCTTCACCTTGCCGCCCAGGTCCTCGATGTCGAAGACGCAGCGGTTGGTTGTGTCGGGATTGCCCCGATCGGAGGGGACTTCCCAGGTGGTGACCAGCCGGCGCGGCGGGTCGCTTTCCAGCACCTGGCCGATGACGTCGGCCGACTTCCCGGGCAGACGGTGCTGCCACTCCGAGCCCACCTTCCAATCCGAGACGTTCTCGCGCTCCCAATAGCTGGCGCTGATCTTGGCGTCGGTGAGCGCCTCCCAGACCTTCTGCGGCGTGCTGAGGATATAGGTCACGTAGACGTAGGTGTGCTTAGGCATCGTCTTCTCCTTCGAGGCGCTGTTTCAGGGCGGCCAGCGCATCGAGGCGCGGCCGTTCGAATTTCGCGATCCACCGCGCGTGGATCTCGTGGATCGGCACGGGGTTCAGGTAGTGCAGCTTCTCCCGCCCGCTCCGGACGGTGGCGATCAGGTTGGCGGCCTCCAGCACGGCCAGGTGCTGGCTCACCGCCTGGCGGGTCATGTCCAGGCGCCCGGCCAGCGCGCCCAGGGTCTGACCCTCATCGGCCTGGAGCAGGTCCAGCAGCCGCCGGCGGCTCGCGTCCGCCAGGGCCTTGAAGACCCGATCCATGTCGTCGGCCATGACCTAAAATATGCAAGTAATCACTTGCCGGTCAAGCCGCAGGGCTTAGCGGCGGCGGCCGCCGGGCTTGTAGCCCTTGGTCATCGGGTCGGGCTTGGTCGGCAGTGCGCCCGATCCGTCGCGGCGATAGTCTTCCTGGCTCGAGCCCAGACCCATGCGCCCGGGTCGCTGCTCCGTCAGCGCGCTCTCGCCACTGCGCAGGCGCTCGATCGCCTCGCCCAGGAGGTCGGCGGTTTCCGCATCGCCCGCGGCGCGGGCCTCGGCCATGCGGGCTTCGAGCTTTGCGATGGCGTCCATGGCTGGGCAACGTAGCATGCGGCCGGTCCGTTGCCGTCCTGCAGGAGTCGCCGTCCCCATGCGTCTATCCATGCTTGCCTTGGTCGCCGCCCTGCTCGCAGCCGGCGGCCCCGCGCTGGCTGCGCCCGCGTGCGTCCGCCCCGCCGCCCTGACGCCCGCTCCGGTGATCGTCCCGCGGGCCGACGAGGTCGTAAGCGGCGTGACCACGGCCTACTACCTGCTGGCGCTCAGCTGGACGCCGCAGTGGTGCCGTTCGGGCGGGGCCGGCGCGAGCGCCAAGGAGATGGAATGCGGCCAGGCCTTCGGCTTCAGCCTGCACGGCCTGTGGCCGGATGGGGCGGCCAAGCCCTACCCGCGCTTCTGCCGCCCGGTAGGCGCCCTCGACGCTTCGACAGTTGTCGAAATGTATTGCCGCACGCCCTCGCCCAAGCTGCTGCAGCACGAATGGCAGGCCCACGGCGCCTGCGGCTGGAACGACCCCAAGGCCTATTTCGGCCAGGCGTCGCGGCTCTACGACCGCCTGGTCATGCCGCGCATCGAGGCGATCGCGCCGGACGCCCTGACGGCGGGCGCCGTGCGCGCCGCCTTCGTCGCCCGCAACCCGGGGCTCGCGCGGAACCAGGTCTTCGTCCAGACCGACCGCAGCGACGACCTGACCGAGGTCCGCATCTGCTACGACCTGAAGTTCCGGCCCGCGGCCTGTCCCGGCGGGACGGGGACGCCGGACCGGGTGCGGCTGCATCTCGCGCCCAGCCGGACGGGCGCCTTCTAGCGCCTGGGGCGTTTTGGCTTACCAAGTCATCCTGCGGCCACGATGCGCCGCCAGCCTTAGGTTCATGATGCATCCGACCCTGACGACCCGCCGCCGGCTGCTGGCGCTGGCCGCCGCAGCCGCTGCCGTTCCGCCGCTCCAGGCCCTGGCGGCCACAGCCCCAACGCCCCTCTCGGCCGACGACCAGGCCCTGGTGGACAAGGCGGTCGCCTATCTGCAGGGCCTGACCGAGGCCAAGGGCCGCTTCGTGCAGACCGATGCGCGCGGCGCGACCAGCCAGGGCGAACTCTTCCTGAAGCGGCCCGGCAAGGCGCGCTTCGCCTACGATCCGCCGTCGGGCCTCTTGGTGGTCTCCGACGGCGGCGCCGTCGCCATCGCCGACAGCCGGCTGAAGACCTTCGATTCCTACCCGCTGATGGCGACGCCGCTGTCGCTGTTCCTGGCCAAGACCATCCGGCTGGACAGGGGCGTGCAGGTGACGCGGGTGGCGCGCGCCGCCGACGGCTTCACCATCACCGCCCGCGACGGCAAGAAGGAGACCGCGGGCCAGATCGCGCTGACCTTCACCGACAATCCCCTGGTCCTGGCGGGCTGGGCGGTCACCGACGCCCAGAGCCGAACGACCCAGGTCCGGATCGCCGGACTACAGCGCGTGACCGGCCTCGATCCGTCGCTGTTCGTCCTGAAGGACCCCCGCCCGAAGAACGTCGGCCGCGGCAAGATGTGACGGATTCGCCACGAGCAAGGGTTAACTTTTGGCCGCTTGACTTTAACCATCTCTGTGGCTTCAATGCCACTACGCCATTGGCGCGGCGCACGCGCCGACGGAATCCGTGCCGGAACCTATCCCCTCCCGGCGGCGGCATGAGAGACCACTGAACGCCCGGGCTTCTCCAGTGCCCGGGCGTCTCTTTGTCAGCCATTCCCTCGCTGCCCGGCCACGCCTAAGGAGGCGCATGCGTCTTCGAATCTGCACCTGGAACGTCAACTCCGTCCGCCTGCGCGCCGAGCAGGCCGCCCGCTTCGTGGCCGAACAGGCGCCCGACGTCCTGTGCATGCAGGAGATCAAGTGCCAGACCGGCGAGTTCCCGCGCGAGGCCTTCGCCGAAATGGGCCTGCCGCACCTGAAGATCGCCGGTCAGAAGGGCTGGCACGGGGTGGCCATCGCCTCGCGACTGCCGCTGGAGGACGCCCCGCCGCTCGACGTCTGCCGCGAAGGCCACGCCCGCTGCGTGGGCGCGACCGTAGCCGGCGTCGAGATCCACAACTTCTATATCCCGGCCGGCGGCGACGTCCCCGACCGCGCGGTGAACCCCAAGTTCGACCACAAGCTCGACTTCTACGAGAAGCTCACCGCCGAGCTTTCCAAGCGCGATCCCAAGGCGCCGCTGGCCATCGTCGGCGACCTGAACGTGGCGCCCGGCGAGAACGACGTCTGGAACCACCGGTACATGTCGAAGATCGTCAGCCACACGCCGGTCGAGATCGAGGCCATGGCCGCGCTGCAGGCCTCGCTGGGCTTCATCGACCTGACGCGCGAGGCCTATCCCGAGCCGCAGAAGCTGGCCTCGTGGTGGAGCTACCGCGCCCAGGACTTCCGCCAGTCCAACCGCGGCCTGAGGCTCGACCATATCCTGGTGACGCCCGGCCTGCGCGACGCGGCCTTCCGCCAGGGCTCCGCCTCAGCACGGATCCACGACGACGTGAGGGAATGGGAACGCCCCAGCGACCACGCGCCGGTCAGCGCGGATCTGGGGTTCTAAGGCGCCAGCCGGTAGCCGCCGGCTTCGGTCAGCAGCAGCCTGGCGTTGGCGGGGTCCGGCTCGATCTTCTGGCGCAGGCGGTAGACGTGGGTTTCCAGGGTGTGGGTGGTGACCCCGGCATTGTAGCCCCAGACCTCGGCCAGGAGTTCCTCGCGCGACACCGGCTTTTCGCCGGCGCGGTAGAGGTATTTCAGGATGTTGGTTTCCTTCTCCGTCAGGCGGATTTTCTTGCCCTGCGCGTCGACCAGCATCTTGGCCGCCGGGCGGAACTCGTAGGCGCCCAGGCGGAAGACCGCGCCCTCCGAATGTTCGTAGTCGCGCAGCTGCACGCGGATGCGGGCGAGCAGCACAGCGAACTTATAGGGCTTGGCCACATAGTCGTTGGCCCCGGCGTCGAGCCCCTTGATGGTGTCGTCGTCCTCGCCGGCCGCGGTCAGCATGATGACCGGCGTCGCGACCCCGCTCTCGCGGATGCGGCGGCAGGCTTCGCGCCCGTCGAAGTCGGGAAGGTCGACGTCCAGCAGGATGAGGTCGGGCCGCGCGGTCTGGGCCAGCCGCACGCCTTCGCCCGCCGTGGCGGCCTCCAGCGTCGTGAAGTCCTCGGCCTGCAGCTGTTCGGCGACCGCCCCGCGAAGGTCCGCGTCGTCATCGACGATGAGGAGGGTCTTGCGTTGAGCCATGGCGTGCGACCATGCACCGTATGTAGGCTCCCGGGCAAAGGGATTTGCGTTCGCCGATGATCTTCACCGCCACGGCCGACGGCTGGCTGGACCTGGGCGGGCGCCGCGTGCGCTGCGCGCTGGGCAAGTCCGGGGTCAAACCCGCCGCCGAGAAACGCGAGGGCGACCTCGCCTCGCCGGCCGGCGTCTGGCCGATCCGCCGCGTGCTCTACCGCCCCGACGAGGGCGCGCCGCCGAAGACCGGGCTGCCCGTCGCGCCGCTCGCGCCCGACGACGGCTGGTGCGACGCCCCGGACGACCCCGACTACAACCGCCCCGTCAAGCTGCCGCACGCCGCCAGCTTCGAGCGGATGTGGCGCGACGACAACCTCTACGACCTGGTGGTCGTCCTCGGGCACAACGACGACCCGCCGAAACCGCACATGGGATCGTGCATCTTCCTGCACCTGGCGCGGCCCGGCTATGCGCCCACCGAGGGCTGCGTGGCGGTGACCCGCGAGGACATGGAAGCGCTGCTGGCTTCGGCCAGGCCCGGCGACGCCGTCGAGATCAAGGGTGGCTAGCCGCCGGGACGATCTTGAGGCGGCCGACGGATCGACGGCGGCGAAGCTCTGCGCCGCGGCGATGGACGAGTTCAATGCGCACGGCTTCGCCGGCACCGACACCAACCGGATCGCGCGCCGCGCCGGCTTCGCGCCGCAGACCTTCTATCGCTGGTACCGGGACAAGACCGAGATCTTCGTCGCCGCCTACCGGGCCTGGGAGGACGCCGAGAAGGACGTCCTTGGGAGCCTGCTCGCGCGCGACGCGCCGGTCGAGGCGCTGGTGGAGGCCGGCATCGCGCATCACCGGCGCTATCTGATGTTCCGCAGGAGCCTGCGGCAGCTCTCGCTCGAAAATCCCGCTGTGCGTCGCGCGCGAGCCGAAAGTCGCCTGCGGCAGATCGATCAGATCCACACCTGGACCGGGCTCGCGGCCGACACCGGGACCGTGGCCGTGCGGCTGTTGCAGCTGGAACGCCTCTCCGACGCGGTGGCCGAGGGCGAGCTCGCCGACATGGGCCTCAGTGAAGACGAAGCGCGCGCGGCGCTGGGCCGCATCGTGGCGAGCTTGCGGGATACGGCCTAGGGCGCGATCGCCGCGCGTCCATAGAGCGAGGCGAACGCCATCAGCCCGCCGGCGATGGCCAGGTCCTTGACGAACTGGGTGCGCTCGACCTTGTCGGCGAAGTCCAGGTGGAAGACGAAGGCGGTCATCAGGCTGAAGACCGCCAGCGCGAGCGCCGCCCAGCGCGCCTGCCAGCCGATCAGCACCAGCGCGCCGGCCCCGATCTCCAGGGCGATGACCAGGGGCAGCAACAGGCCGGGCACGCGATGCTCGGCCATGTGGTCGAGAAACGGCTTCGGCCCGATGATCTTGGCGATCCCGGCCGACACGAACAGGAAGGCGATCAAAGCCCGCCCGAGGATGTTCACCGCCGTCCAGGCCATTGACGATCTCCCTCAAAGACAAGGTGATATATCTATCACTATCTGAGAGCGGTCAAGTCGGCCACGATTCCCTGTCCCCTCGGAGGCACGACACATGCCCTTGTCGACCTGGATCGCCTTTACGCTGGCCGCCGCCGCCATGGGGCTGATTCCGGGCCCGGGCGTGACCAGCATCGTGGGCTATGCGCTCAGCTCCGGACGGCGCACGGCCCTGGCCTCGGTCGCCGGCATGGCGCTGGGCAATGCGCTCTGCATGACCGTGTCGCTGGCCGGCGCCGGCGCGCTGCTCGCCGCTTCGGCGATCGCCTTCACGGCGCTGAAGTGGGCGGGCGCGCTCTACCTGATCGGGCTCGGCGTCCTGGCGATCGTCCGCAGCGGCCCGGCCCACGATACCGCGCGGACCTTCGCGCCGATCCGGCCGCGCACCGCCTTCCTCGGCAACCTGGCGGTGGGGACCTTCCACCCGAAGACCATCGTCTTCTTCGTAGCCTTCGCGCCGCAGTTCATTCGGGCGGACGCGAGCTATCCGCTGCAGGCCGCCCTACTGATCGCCACCTTCACCGTGGTCGTCGGGGCGACCGACACGGCCTATGCGCTCGCCGCCGCCCGCGCCTCGCACCTGCTGAAGAGCCCGCGGGCCACGCGCTGGTCGCGGCGGGCCGGCGGCGGGGTGCTGATCGCGGCCGGCGTCGCCACCGCCGCGGCGTCTCGGGCCTAGGCCCGCGCCCCGAACACCGCCGAGCCGACCCGGACGCTGGTGGCGCCGAAGGCGATGGCGGTCTCGAAGTCGCCGCTCATGCCCATGGAGAGCTTCGAAAGCCCGTTGCGCGCGGCGATCCTGGCCAGCAGCGCGAAGTGCGGGCCCGCGGGCTCGTCGACCGGCGGGATACACATCAGGCCCTCGGGCTCGAGGCCGTAGCTGGTGCGGCAGGCGGCGATGAAAGCGTCGGCGTCGGCCGGGATCACGCCGGCCTTCTGCGGCTCCTCGCCGGTGTTGACCTGGACGTAGAGCCGGGGCCCGCGCCCCTGGGCCTGGACTTGGTCGGCGAGGACGCGGGCCAGCTTCTCACGGTCGAGGGTCTCGATGACGTCGAAGAAGGCCACGGCCTCGGCGGCCTTGTTGCTCTGCAAGGGGCCGATGAGGTGCAGGGTCAGGCCATCGCGGTGTTCGGCCCAGCGGCCCTGCGCCTCCTGGACGCGGTTCTCGCCGTATACCGTCTGGCCCGCCGCCAGGACCGGCGCAATGGCCTCCCAGGGCTGCATCTTGGAGACCGCGACCAGGGTCACCTCCGACGGCGCGCGGCCTGCGGCTTGCGCCGCGCGGGCGATCCGGGCCACGACAGCGGCGTAGGCCCCTTCCTGGCTAGGGGCGGCGGGATCGGGAGAGGCGGCCATTTCCGGGGGTTTCTGGACCTTGGCGAGAACCGCTGCGTTCCTAGGGCGCCGCAGCGGCGGGCGAAAGGCCCTGCCGAGCCTGCTGTTCTTCACCGACCCGGCCCGCACCCCCGAACCCGAGGTGATCGCCCGGCGCCTGCCGCCCGGCGCCGCGGTGGTCTACCGCGCGTTCGGCGCGGGGGACGCGGCGGCGCAGGGCGCGAGGCTCGCGGTCATCGCGCGCGGCCGGAAGCTCAAGTTGCTGGTCGGCGCCGATGCGGACCTGGCCGCGCGGCTGGGCGCGCATGGCGTGCACCTGCCCGAACGACTGGCGCACCGGGCCCGCCAGCTCAAGGCCGCTCATCCCGGCTGGCTGGTCACCGCCGCGGCGCATTCGCCGCGCGGCGCGCGCCGCGCGCTCCTGGCCGGGGCGGATGCGGTGGTGGTCTCAGCGGTCTTCCCGAGCCGCAGCGCCTCCGCGGGACCACCGATGGGGCCGATCCGGCTGGCGATGCTGGTGCGGGGCCTAGGCGGGCCGGTCTACGCCCTGGGCGGCGTCGATAATAAAACGGCCCGCCGTCTTAAAGACGCGGGCCTGGTCGGTCTGGCGGCGGTGGACGCCTTTAGAACTTGAACTTGGTCTCGAACTGGACGCGCGGCTGGCTGCTGTCGGGCGTGTTCGGCTTCGGCCCCGGCACGATCTGCTGCTCGCCGAGCGCCACGGCGCCGCCAACCCGCAGCGACGGCGTGATCTTGTAGTAGGCGCCGGCCTGGATGTCGTTGAGCGTGGTTTCGCGGGTGTCGGGCTGCTGCAGATTGAACATCACGCCCCAACGGCCCTTGGCCGCATCCCACTTCAGGGTCTGGGCGCCCGACGCCACGGCGGTAGGTTCGGCGCGGACCGTGAAGTCCATGGGCTTGGTCTTGGCCGCGTCCGCGGCCTGCGCAACGCCGCCGGCCGCCGCGAGGGCGGCGGTCGTGGCGATCAGCAGTGCGAACCGACGGACGGACATGCCCTACATATAGTCCCTGCAACCCGCGCGCGCATCCCCGGGCTTCCCCCAGGACACCTCACGGCTCAGTTCGATTAGAGAGCCGCGAGGGGCAAGGTCAACCGACTCCCTCATTATGCAGCTCGAATGCGTCGAAGAACCTCGGCGCCTGTGGCGGCGGGGCCACGCGATTCCTGTTTGGCGACTGACACGGCGTTGTTATAGAGGGCCAGGCGCGGGGCGGCGCCGTGGCGCTTGGCTTGAGCGCGACGGAAACCATTGGAGACGGATACATATGCCGTTTGTGCGCGGTACCTGGATGCGTGGCGTAGCGTTGAGCGCCTTGGCTACGGCC
Organism: Phenylobacterium sp.; assembly: GCF_041691455.1. Lineage (GTDB taxonomy): Bacteria > Pseudomonadota > Alphaproteobacteria > Caulobacterales > Caulobacteraceae > Phenylobacterium. The sequence goes on from NZ_JBEPUO010000001.1 coordinate 134,785, forward strand.
CTGCTGGGCGTGGCGGGTTGTTCCCATGTCATGCATCCGTTCGGCGGCGGCAATGGCCCCCGGGCGACAGCCGGACCCGACGGCCAGCCGGCCTCGATCAGCGTCAACAGCTATCTGTGGAGCGCGACGCTCCAGACCCTGTCGTTCATGCCGCTGGCCTCGGCCGACCCCTACGGCGGCGTGGTGATCACCGACTGGTACACCAATCCGGAAAAGCCGGATGAGCGCTTCAAGGTCACCGTCTACATCCTGGACGCGCGGCTGCGCGCCGACGGGCTGAACGTCGCGGTGTTCAAGCAGAACAAGGCCGCCGACGGCAACTGGGTCGACGCCCCCTCGGCCAGCCAGACCGAGACGGACTTCGAAAACGCCATCCTGACCAAGGCGCGGCAGCTTCGACTCTCGAACCTCAAGGGCTGATCGCCCTTAAGATCGTTCGTTTGTCGGCGCCCTCCCGCGTGAGGCGTTGACCGGAAGTCCAACTCCAGTCCAAAGCCTCTTCAAGATGGCCCGCTATAATCCCAAAGAGACCGAGCCCAAGTGGCGCAAGGCCTGGGCGGACACCGACGCCTTCCGCGCGGTGATGGATCCGTCCCGGCCCAAGTACTACGTGCTGGAGATGTTCCCCTACCCGTCGGGGCGTCTGCACATGGGCCATGTGCGCAACTATGCGCTGGGCGACGTCATCGCCCGCTTCAAGCGCGCCCGCGGCTTTTCCGTGCTGCATCCGATGGGCTGGGACGCCTTCGGCCTGCCGGCAGAGAACGCCGCCATGGAGCGCGGCGTCGATCCCCGGGCCTGGACCTACGACAACATCACCCGCATGCGCTCCGAGCTGAAGGAGCTGGGCCTCTCGATCGACTGGTCCCGCGAGTTCGCCACCTGCGACATCGAATATTACGGCAAGCAGCAGGCGCTGTTCCTGGACCTGTTCGCCCAGGGTCTCGTCTACCGCAAGGAAGGCATGGTCAACTGGGATCCGGTCGACCAGACGGTGCTGGCCAACGAGCAGGTGGTCGACGGCCGCGGCTGGCGCTCCGGCGCGGTGGTCGAGAAACGTAAGCTGAACCAGTGGTTCCTGCGCATCACCGACTACGCCGACCAGCTGACCGACGACCTGGCGGGCCTCGACCGCTGGCCGGAGAAGGTGCGGGTCATGCAGGAGAACTGGATCGGCCGCTCCAAGGGCCTGAAGTTCGCCTTCCACTTCGCCGGCGCGGCCCCGCCGGGCTTCGAGAAGGGCGTGGAGGTCTACACGACCCGCCCGGACACCCTCTATGGCGCGAGCTTCGTCGGCATCGCGCCCGACCATCCGCTGGCCGAACAGATCGCCGCGCGCGATCCCAAGGCCGCGGCCTTCATCGCCGAGTGCAAGAAGGGCGGCGCCTCCCAGGCGGAGATCGACACCGCCGAGAAGATCGGCTTCGACACCGGCCTGAAGGTCGCCCACCCGTTCGACCCGGCGTGGGAGCTGCCGGTCTGGATCGCCAACTTCATCCTGATGGACTACGGGACCGGCGCGATCTTCGCCTGCCCGGCGCATGACCAGCGGGACCTGGATTTCTCCCGCAAGTACAGCCTGCCGGTGAAGCCCGTCGTGCTGCCGCCGGGCGAGGATCCGGCGACCTTCGCGGTGGCCGACGAGGCCTATACGGGCCCGGGGACCATCTACAACTCCGGTTTCCTCGACGGACTCGACATCGAGGCCGCCAAGGCCGCGGCGATCGCCCGGATCGAAGCGCAGAACCAGGGCGAGGGCGCGACCGTCTATCGCCTGCGCGACTGGGGCGTCGCCCGCCAGCGCGCCTGGGGTTGCCCCATTCCCGTGGTCCACTGCGCCAAGGGCGGCGTGGTGCCCCTGCCCAAGTCGGCGGTGCCGCTGGCGCTCCCCGACGACCTGGAATTCGGCAAGCCGGGCAATGCGCTGGAGCGCCATCCGACCTGGAAGCACACCACCTGTCCGGAGTGCGGCGGGCCGGCGACGCGCGAGACCGACACGCTCGACACCTTCGTGGACAGCTCCTGGTACTTCGCCCGTTTCGCCAACTCCGATGCGCCGCAGCCCATCGACAAGGCCGCGGCGGACTACTGGCTGCCCGTCGACCAGTACATCGGCGGCATCGAGCACGCGGTGCTGCACCTGCTCTATGCGCGCTTCGTCACCAAGGCGCTGGCCGACGACGGCCAGCTGTCGGTGCGCGAGCCGTTCGCCGGCCTCTTCACCCAGGGCATGGTCACCCACGAGACCTACCGCCGGCAGAGCGGCGAGTGGGCGGAGCCCCGGGAGGTGGAGATCCTCGTCGAGGGCAAGACCCGGCGCGCGCGCCTGCTGGAAAACGGCGCCGAGGTGGTGATCGGCGACGCCGAGAAGATGTCCAAGTCCACGCGCAACACCGTGGCCCCCGAGGAGATCTTCGACGTCTACGGCGTCGACGCCGCGCGCCTGTTCGTGCTCTCCGACAGCCCGCCCGAGCGGGACACCCTGTGGTCGAGCGCCGGCGTCCAGGGCGCCTGGCGGTTCGTCAACCGGGTCTGGGAGGAGTTCGACAGCCAGCCGGCCTCCGCGCCCGCCGCCGGGGCCGACGCGGCGGCGCTCGCCGTGCGCCGCGCCACCCACAAGCTCACCAAGCAGGTGACCGAGGCCATCGACAGCTTCCGGTTCAACTCCGGCATCGCCCGGCTCTACGAGTTCCTGAACCTCTTGAAGGCCAATCCGGCCAAGGGCGCCTCTCCGGCCCTGCTGGCCGCCCGCCAGGAGGCGCTGTCGGCGTTCGCACGCCTGATCGCGCCGTTCACGCCGCACCTGGCCGAAGAGTGCTGGGTCCGGGTCGGCGGACAGGGCATGGTGGCCATGGCCCCCTGGCCAGAGTTCGACGCGGCGCTCACCGAGGACGCCGTGCGCGTGCTGCCGGTGCAGGTCAACGGCAAGCGCCGCGGGGAAATCTCAGCCCCGGCCGGGGCCTCGGCCGCCGATGTGGAGAAGATCGTGCTTGACGACCCGGAGATCGCACGGCGCCTTGAGGGCCTGACCATCCGCAAGGTGATCGTGGTGCCCGACCGCATCGTCAATATCGTGGCCGCCTGATGGGCCGGGTCCTCGCCCTTGCCGCGATCGCCGCCGCCGGCCTGGCGCTGGGCGGCTGCGGGTTCACCCCGCTCTACGCCCAGCAGGGCGTGGTCTCGAGCCTCGCGGCGATCGACGTGGTGGCGCCGCAGGGCCGCACCGGCTACCTGCTGCGCCAGCACCTGGACGATGCCTTCGCCAAGAACCACGCCGGGCCCGCGAAATATTCCATGCGGCTGGCGATCTCCGAAGCCCGCTATCCGCGCGGCATCCGCACCGACAACGTCGCGACCCGCTACGAATATGTGCTGACCGCCGACTACACGCTCGCCAACCTGCCGGCCGGCGACGTCGCCAAGAAGGGCCGGGTGCGCGTCGAGCTGACCTATGATTCCGCCGACCAGCCCTACGCCTCGATCGCCGCCCAACAGGACGCCGAGGACCGCGGCGCCGAGGAAGCCGCGCGCCGCATCCAGCTCGAACTCGCCGCCTGGCTGGCGACCGGCGAACCCAAGGCGTCCAAGCCGCCGACGGTCGTGCCGCCCAGCGCCTCGGGGACCCCGAAGAAGGGCTGAGGGCATGATCCTCGGCAAACGTCCCGATATCGAGCGGTTCCTGAGGGCGCCGGACAGCCAGGTCCGCGCCGCCCTGATCTACGGCCGCGACATGGGCGTGGTGCGTGAGCGCGGCCAGGAGCTCTCGGGCCGGATCGCCAGGGATCCGAACGACCCCTTCGACGTGGCGCAGCTCACCGACGGCGACCTCGACGCCGACGCCGGACGCCTGGAGGGCGAGCTCGCGGCCCAGTCGCTGATGGGCGGCCGCCGGCTGGTGCGCCTGCGCTTCGCCACCGAGAAGGCCGGCCTCGACAAGCTGGCCGCCGAAGCCCTCACCCGCCATGCCGCCGGCGAGCTCAATCCCGACGCCTTCCTGCTGATCGAGGCCGGCGCGCTGGGCCGCGACTCCGCCTTGCGCAAGGTCGCCGAGAAGGCGCCGGCGGTGGCCACCATCCCTTGCTACGAGGACGAGCCCGGCGACGTGGCCCGGCAGGTCCGCGAGGCGCTGGCCAAGGACAACCTCTCGCTCAGCTCCGAGGCCCTGGCGGTGTTCGTGGCCAGGATGCCCAAGGAGCGCGGGGTCGCCCGCCAGGAGATCGAGCGGCTGGCCCTCTACCTCGGCCCCGGCAGCGGCGCGACCGCGACGCCGGCCGACCTTGAACCCTTCCTTGGCGTCGAGCCCGAGGCCTCGCTGGCCGACGCGGCGGCCGACGCCTTCGGAGGACGCCTCGCCGACGCCCAGGCCGGGATGCGCCGCGCCGCCCAGGAAGGCGAGGCCGGGCCCGCCGCCGTCCGCGCCATGGGCATGCACCTGGGTCGCCTGCGCCGCACCCTGACCCTGGCCAAGAGCGGCGCGGGCCTGCAGGAGGCGGCCAAGGCCTCGGGCGTCTTCTGGAAGCAGGAGCGCGAGTTCCTGCGCCAGGCCCGCAGCTGGACGCTGGACGAGCTCGACCGCATCCAGCCGGAGATCCTCAACGCCGACCGGCTCTGCAAGACCGCCGGCTCCCCCGACCAGCTGATCGCCGAGCGCCTGGCGCTGGCGGTCGCCGGACGGGCGCGGCGCCTCGGCCTCTAACCTCGGGCCTTGTGGCCGGCCGCGAAGGCCGGAATACTCCCGCCCATAGTCAGCGATGACCGTAGGCGGCTTGGGAGGGCTCCATGGTTGCGACCCGTTGGAAGGCGAAGGCGCTCGCGGGCGCGCTCAGCCTCGCCATCCTGCCGAACCTCGCCACGGCCCAGCCGCCGGCGGCGAACGCCGGCTACAAGTCGCCGCGCGACGCCTATGGCCACCCGGACCTGCAGGGCGTCTGGACCAACGTCGCCCTCACCCGCCTGGAGCGCAATCCGAAGTATGGCGCGGGCCTGGTGCTGACCGAGGCCGAGACGAAGAAGATCGAGGCCAGGACCAAGGCGCAGATCGATCTCGGCAACAAACCCACCGACCCCAACGCCAAGGTCACCGACCTGCCCGCCGACTGCTCGGGCGGCCGCGGCACCGATTGCAACTACAACGCCGCCTGGACCGATCCCGGCAGCGTGGTGATGCGGGTGAACGGCCAGCCCCGGAACGGCTTCATCACCTCCACGCCGGACGGCCGCGTGCCGATGCGCAAGGACGTGCGCGTCAATCCGTTCGGCCGCGCCCTGCCGCCGGGCAAGAGCCCCAGCGACAACCCCGAGACCCGCGCCTTGGGCGAGCGGTGCCTGCTGTCCTTCGGCAATTCCTCGGGCCCGGTGATGCTGCCCGGCCTCTACAACAACACCTATCAGTTCGTGCAGACCAGGGATCAGGTCGTCATCGACGTGGAGATGGTGCACGACGCGCGCATCGTCCGCCTGAACACCAGCCAGCACCTGCCGGACTCCGTGCGGCCCTGGATGGGCGATTCCATCGGCCGCTGGGAAGGCGACACCCTGGTGGTCGAAACCACCAACTTCCACCCGGAACAGGTCTTCCGCGGGGCCTCGGCCCACCTGAAGGTCACCGAGCGGTTCACCCGCACGGCCAAGGACCGGATTCGCTACGCCTTCTGGGTGGACGATCCGACGGTCTTCGCCCAGCCCTGGGGCGGCGAATATGAGTTCTCGCGCATCACGGGCCAGATCTACGAATACGCCTGCCACGAGGGGAACTACGGACTGGTGGGCATCCTGCAGGGCGCGCGCGAGGAAGACCGCACCGGCCACAAGACCGCGCCCACCAATATCGACCAGAAGGCCAAGGCCGCGGACGCCGAGGACGGCGAGGGCTAGTCGCGGACCCGGGAGTAGATGAAGCAGTCGCTGGGCTCGTCCGGCGACGAATAGCCCGCCTTGCGCAGGATGCCTTCGCTCGCATAGCCGCAGTTCTCGGCCAGCCGCGCCGAGGCGTCATTCCAGGTCTCGATGATCAGCTGCAGGCGGTGGCACCAGTCGTGCCCGGCGAACAGCAGGTCGGAGAACAGCCTGAGCGCCTCGGAGGCGTAGCCTTTCCCGCGATCGTCCTCGTCATGGAGGATGTAGCCGATCTCCAGGCCGTGGATGCCCGGGCCGGCCCGGTAGAACTGCAGGGTGCCGATCAGCCGGCCGCCGTCCGTCGCCTCGATGGCGCAAGCCCCGGCGTCGGGTGTCCAGAAACCGGTCTTGTCGTAGACCTCCCGAGCCCGCGCGGGGTCGGTCATCGGCTCGGTGATCGAGAGCGTGTAGAGGTGCGCGGTGGCGGCCTTCAGGTCGCGTACGCCGATCGTGCGCAGGCGCACCTTCTGGCCATCGGCGAGGATCATGTGCGGGTCAGCCTCCGGCAGAGCTCGTCGAGCTGTTCGAGCGTCGCGTATTTGATCTTGAGTTCGCCGGCGCCGCCGCGGTCGGCGATGTCGACGCTCATGCCGAGCGCATCCTCCAGATCGGTCTCCAGGGCGGCGGTGTCGGTGTCCTTGCCGCCCCGGCGCTTCCCGGCGGGCTTCTTGGGGGCGACGGCCCGGCCCTTGGCCAGGTTCTCCGCGTCGCGGACGGAAAGGCCTTTCTCGACAATGGCTTGAGCCAGAACTTCCGGATAGGCGGCGCTGAGGATCGCCCGCGCATGGCCGGCCGTCAGGCGGCCGAACAGCACGTGATCCTGTACACTGTCGGGCAGCTGCAGCAGGCGAAGGGTGTTGGCCACGTGGCTGCGCGACTTGCCGACCGCGCTCGCCGCCTTGTCCTGGGTGTAGGCCATCCGGCGCATCAGGGAGGCGTAGGCCTGGGCCTCCTCCATGGCGTTGAGGTCCTCGCGCTGCACGTTCTCGACGACGGCGATCTCGAAGGCCTTGTCGTCGTCGAGCACCCGGATCAGCGCCGGGATGACGGTCAGCCCCGCCTGCTGCGCCGCCCGCCAGCGGCGCTCGCCGGCGACGATCTCATATTCGCCCGGCGTCTTGGGCGACGGCCGCACCAGGATCGGCTGCAGGACGCCCTTGTCGCGGATCGAGGCTTCCAGCTCACCGATCTCGGCCTCGGAGAAATGCCGGCGCGGCTGGTCGGGATTGCGGTGGACCAGCTCGATGGGAATGTCGCGCGTGCCGTCGCTCGGCGCCTGGCCGTCGCCCGCGTCGTCCAGCAGGGCCGAAAGCCCGCGGCCCAATCCTCTGCGGCCCTCGGCCATCGAAATCTCCTACGCCTCCCTAAGCCGGCACTTTGCGGCGCGCGCGCTCGCGCAGCACCACCTCGCGGGCGAGCCGCAGATAGGCCTGGCTCCCCGCGCACTTCAGATCGTAGACCAGCGCCGGCTTGCCGAACGACGGCGCCTCGGAGACCCGAACGTTCCGCGGAATCACCGTCTGGTAGACCGTCTCCCCGAAATGTGACCGCACGTCGTCGCCGACCTGGGCCGAGAGGCCGTTGCGGCGGTCGAACATGGTCAGCACGATCCCCTGGATCTCCAGCTTCGGATTGAGGCTCGCTCGGACCATCTCGATGGTGCGCATCAGCTGGCTCAGTCCCTCCAGCGCGAAGAACTCGCACTGCAGCGGCACCAGGACGGCGTCCGCCGCGGCCATGGCGTTGACGGTCAGGAGGTTCAGCGACGGGGGGCAGTCGATCAGCACATAGCTGTAGCTCCCCGCCTGGCGGACGAGGTCGAGGGCGTCCTTGAGCTTGAAGGACCGGCGAGGCTGCTGGGCCAGCTCCATCTCGATGCCCGAGAGGTCCGGGTCGGAGGGCGCGATATGCAGGCCGGGCACCGAGGTCTTCACCACCGCCTCCAGCACCGTCTTCTCGCCCATCAGCACGTCATAGAGGGTGTGCTTGCGCTGGGCGTGGGGGATGCCCAGGCCGGTGGAAGCGTTGCCCTGGGGGTCGGAATCGATCAGCAGCACCCGCTCGCCGACCGCGGCCAGGGCCGTGCCGAGGTTGATGGCGGTTGTGGTCTTGCCCACCCCGCCCTTCTGGTTGGCGACAACCAGGACACGCAACTCACGCTCAGACCCTACGGGCACGGCCAAGCCTCTTCACGCGAACGATTCGGCCCCGGGGGTCACTCTTAGACGGCACGACGTCGGCCTCATATTCCCAATATCTAGCCGCTTCCCTCATCTCGGACACAACATCTTGACCCTTCAGGAAGAGGCCGGTCGCGCCCGACTGGAGGTAGGGCTGGGCATACCCGAGCAGGCGGTGAAGCGGGGCACAAGCCCGCGCGGCGACGATCTCCACAGTTAGATCGAGGTTTTCCGCACGCGCGTTGTGGACGGTGGCGGGAAGCTCCAACGCCTCCACCACCTCCCCGAGAAACTTGCAGCGCTTGGTCATGCTCTCCACGAGGTCGACGTGGAAGCCCATCACGCCCTTGCCGAGTATGGCCAGCACCAAGCCCGGCAGGCCGGCGCCCGCGCCCAGATCCGCCCAGGACCGGGCCTCGGGCGCCAGCCGGATCAGTTGGGCGGAGTCCCAGGCGTGACGCGACCAGAAGTCCGGTAGGGAGGCGGGCCCGATGAGGTTCATGACCGCATTGCGCTCGGCCAGCATGAGCCGGAACCGCTCCAGGTCGGCGACCTGCGCGGCCGTGGCGCCGCTGACCGCGGCGAACCCCTCGGCGTCCATCAAGGGCTGGGCCTCAGGCGGCGCGGCGACGGACATGGGCCAGCAGGGCGGTGAGCGCTCCGGGCGTGACGCCCTCGATCCGGGCCGCCTGGCCGAGCGTCAAGGGTTTGACGGTGCTCAGCTTTTCCCGGGCCTCATTGGAAAGTCCGCCCACGGCGGAATAGTCGAGCGCGGCCGGCAGGGTCAGGTCTTCGTCGCGGCGGAAGGCGGCCACGTCGGCGGCCTGGCGGTCGAGATAGCCGGCGTAGGAGGCGTCGATCTCCACCTGCTCGCGCACGGCCGGCGCCCAGGCGCCGATCTCAGGCCACACCCGCACCAGGTCTTCGAAAGCGATGGTCGGATAGGCCAGGAGCTCGGTCAGGTTGCGCCGCTGGCCGTCGGCCTTGACCGGCAGCCCGGCCTTCTCCGCCTGGGAGGGCGTGAGCGTCAGGCCGGCCGCAGTGGCGCGGGCCGCCGCCAAGGCTCGGGCCTTCTCGCCGAAGGCCTTGGCGCGCACGGACCCGACCGCGCCCAGGGCCTCGCCCTTGGCGGTCAGCCGCTGGTCGGCGTTGTCGGCGCGCAGGATCAGGCGGAACTCCGCGCGGCTGGTGAACATCCGGTAGGGCTCGGTGACGCCGCGGGTGACCAAGTCGTCGATCAGCACGCCGATATAGGCCTCGTCACGGGCGAAAGCGGCGGCGTCCGCCCCGGACGCGGCCCGCGCGGCGTTCAGGCCGGCCACCAGGCCTTGCGCGCCGGCCTCCTCGTAGCCCGTCGTGCCGTTGATCTGGCCGGCCAGGTAGAGGCCCGGCAGGCGCTTGGCCTCCAGCGTCGGATAGAGCTCGCGGGGGTCCACATAGTCGTACTCGATGGCGTAGCCGTAGCGCTTCACCCGCACCGCCTCGAGACCGGGGATGGTCCTCAGGAAGAGGTCCTGGGTCTCCTCGGACACCGAGGTCGAGATGCCGTTCGGATAGACCGTGTCGTCGTCGAGGCCCTCCGGCTCAAGGAAGATCTGGTGACTGGTCTTGTCGGCGAAGCGGACCACCTTGTCCTCGATCGAGGGGCAGTAGCGCGGGCCGATCCCGGTCGCCCGGCCGCCGTAGACCGCTGATTCAGTGAGCCTTTCGGCGATGATCCTGTGGGTCTCGGCTGTCGTGTAGGTGATGCCGCAGTCGATCTGCGGCGTGGTGATCGCCGCGGTCAGGAAGGAGAACGGCACGGGCTCGGCGTCGGCCGCCTGCATCTCCAGCCGGTCCCAGGCGATGGTCCTGCCGTCGAGCCGCGCCGGCGTTCCGGTCTTGAGGCGGCCCATCTTCAGACCCGACGCATAGAGCCGGTCGGAGAGGCCGATGGCCGGCGCGTCGCCCACCCTCCCGGCGGGGATGCGCTGCTCACCGCGGTGGATCACGCCCTTCAGGAAGGTGCCGGTGGTCAGCACCACCCGACCGGCGCGGTAAGCCTCGCCGCTGGCGCCGAGCACGCCGACCACGACGCCGTCCTCGACGATCAGGTCCTCGACGGCCTCGGCGACGATGGTCAGGTTAGGGGTGGCGGCAAGCTCCGCCTGCATGGCCTCGCGGTAGAGCCGCCGGTCGATCTGCGAGCGCGGGCCGCGCACCGCCGCGCCCTTGGAACGATTCAGCAGCCGGAACTGGATGCCCGCCACATCGCCAAGCCGGCCCATCAGGCCGTCGAGCGCATCGATCTCCCGGACTAGGTGCCCCTTGCCGAGGCCGCCGATCGCCGGATTGCAGCTCATCTCGCCAATGGTTTCGAGCTTGTGGGTGAGCAGCAGGGTGCGCGCGCCGAACCGCGCCGCAGCCGCAGCCGCCTCGCAGCCGGCATGTCCGCCGCCGATGATGATCACGTCCCAGGTCATGGAGCGCGTCATATAGTCGAAGGGCGGCCCTGTTTCACGTGAAACACTATTTGCCGATGCAAAAGGTCGCGAAGATGCGGCCGAGCACCTGTTCGGGGTCGATGCGGCCGGTGATCCGGTCGAGGGCGCGGGCCGCCAGACGGACATCCTCGGCGGCCAGTTCGAGGGCGTTGTCCTCGGCCAGCGCGTGGCGCAGGCGCTCGGCCGCCTCGGTGAGCAGCTCCTTGTGGCGCAGCCGGGTCGCGGCCGGCGGCTCGCCCCCGGCCAGGGCCTCGACCACCGTCTCGGTCAGGGAGCGTTCCAGCCAGGCGACGTCGTTAGGGCTCTTGGCGGTGAAGGGCTCCCCTGGCAGGCCCTCGAGCCCCTCGCCCAGGTCGCGTTTGGTCAGCAGCACGATGTCGCCGCGCTTGAGCACCGCCGGAACCTCGGGCTCCGCGTCGCCGTAGCCGTCCACCAGCCAGACCCGCAGGCCCGCGGTCTCCGCCCAGGCCTCGGCGCGGCGGACGCCCTCGGCCTCGATCTCGTCGTCGGTGCGGCGCAGGCCGGCGGTGTCGGCGACGATCACCTTGTAACCCCCCAGCACCATGGGGACTTCGATGATGTCCCGCGTGGTCCCTGGTATGGCCGAGACGATGGCGGCCGCGCGCCCGGCGAGTGCGTTGAGCAGGGTGCTCTTGCCGGCGTTGGGGGCGCCCAGCAGCGCGATGCGGAACCCTTCCCTCACCTGCTCGCCTCGGTCGACGTCCGCGGCGGCGGCTTCCAGCTCGTCGGCCAGAATCTCCAGGATCGGCCGCGCGCGCCCGGCGACGTCGGCCGGCACCTCCTCGTCGGGGAAGTCGACGGCCGCCTCCAGCATGGCCGAGGCGCGGATCAGCCCGTCGCGCCAGCGGGCCTGCACGCCGGAGAGCCGGCCGCCGAGCTGGGCCAGCGCCTGGGCCCGCTGGGCCTCGGTCTCCGCGTCGATCAGGTCGGCGACGCCCTCGGCCTGGGCGAGGTCGAGCTTGCCGTGCTCGAAGGCGCGGCGGGTGAATTCGCCGGGCTCGGCCAGCCGTAGCCCCTGGGCCGACAGCGCCGCGACCAGGGCGCCGACCACCGCCGGTCCGCCATGGATGTGGAATTCGGCGCTGTCCTCTCCGGTGTAGCTGCCGGGCGCCGGGAACCAGAGCACAAGCCCCTCATCGATCCGCCGCCCCACGGCGTCCTTCAGCGCCCTCAGGCTCGCCCGCCGCGCCGTCGGCAGCCGCCCGGCGATCGCGCGCACCGCCTCGGCGGTGTTCGGGCCCGACAGCCGCACCACGGCCACCGCCGCGCGACCCGCCGCCGTGGCGGGCGCGAAGATCGTGTCGGTCATTTCTTGGTCGTAGCGGCGCTCATCCCGACTTCCATCAGCTTGCGAAAGTGCTCCTGGGCGCCGGCCCCGAAGCTCATCCAGTTCTTCACCAGCTCGTCGGGCGAAATCATCGTCATGTTGGCGTCGATCCGCTTCTTCATCTCGCCGACCAGATGGTCGTTGAGCGCGCTGACATCCGGCAGCCCCAGGAAGCGCCGCGCCTCCTCTGGCGTGCAATCCACCTCGATGGTCATCTTCATGGCCGAATTCCCCGTTCGGATTGCATATGGCCGTGGAGTGGCCGCTCGCGCTAGTAGCGCGGGACAACAAAGCCCGGAACAGGAGCCGATCATGGTCGAGCGCACGACGATCACCGCCAAGGACGGGACCTTCTCGGCCTACGTCGCCCGGCCGAGCCGCTCGCCCGCGCCGGCTGTGGTGGTCATCCAGGAGATCTTCGGGGTGAACCAGGTGATGCGCGACATCACCGATGGCCTGGCGGCCCAGGGCTACCTGGCGATCTGTCCGGACCTCTTCTGGCGGATCGAGCCCGACATCGACATCACCGACCACTCCGAGGCCGAGTGGAAACGGGCCTTCGAGCTGTTCAACGCCTTCGACGTCGAGGCCGGCGTCGGTGATATCGCCGCGACCGTCGCCCACATCCGCAAGGACGCGGGCTGCAACGGCAAGGTGGGCGCGGTGGGCTATTGCCTGGGCGGCCAGCTCGCCTTCCTCACCGCCACCCGCACCGACGCCGATGCTTCGGTCTCCTACTATGGCGTCGGCCTGGAGAACCGCGTGGCCGAGGCCGAGGCCGAGAAGCTGACCCACCCTCTGCTCATGCACATCGCCGAGGAGGACCAGTTCGTGCCCAAGCCCGCCCAGGCCGTGATCCTGGCGGCGCTCAAGGACCACCCGCAGATCGAGATCCACACCTATCCCGGCTGCGACCACGCCTTCGCCCGAGAGGGCGGCGACCACTTCAACGTTGAGGCGGCCAAGCTCGCCAACGGCCGCACCCTCACCTTCTTCCAGAAGACCCTCGGCTGATGCGCGCGATCCGCTTTTCCCAGACCGGCGGCCCCGAGGTCCTCGAGCTCGTCGAGGTCGACATGCCCGAGCCGCGGCCCGGCCAGATCCTGGTCCGCCATCAGGCGGTGGGGATCAACTTCATCGACACCTACCAGCGCTCCGGCCTCTATCCGATGAAGCTGCCGTCCGGCCTGGGGTCGGAGGCCGCCGGCGTCGTGGAGGCCGTGGGCGACGGGGTCACCCGCTTCAAGGTCGGCGACCTGGCGGCCTATGCCGGGACGCCCGGCGCCTATGCCGACGCCAACACCGTGGTCGCCGACCGCGCGGTGAAGCTCCCGGCCGGCGTCGACGCGCGCACGGCCGCGGCGGCCCTGTTGAAGGGCATGACCGTCGAGTTCCTGATCCGCCGCCTGCACCGCGTGGAGGCCGGCGAGACGATCCTGGTCCACGCGGCCGCCGGCGGGGTGGGTCAGATCATGGTCCAGTGGGCCAAGGCCCTGGGCGCCGTGGTCATCGCCACGGTGGGCTCCGAGGAGAAGGCCGCCCGGGTGCGCGCGCTCGGCGCCGACCATGTGATCCTCTATCGCGAGCAGGACGTGGCCGCGGCGGTCCGCCAGATCACCGACGGCAAGGGCGTGCCGGTAGCCTACGACTCGGTGGGCAAGGACACCTTCGACGGCACGCTGGGCAGCCTGGCGCGGCGAGGCCTGTTCGTCAGCTTCGGCAACGCCTCCGGCCCGCCGCCGCCGGTCGAGGCGCGGCGGCTGATGCTCGGCGGCTCGCTGTTCTTCACCCGACCGACCATGGGCGACTATCAGGCCACCACCGAGGAGCTCGACGCCAGCGCCGCGGCGCTGTTCGAGATGATCGAGTCGGGCAAGGTCAGCGTCGAGATCGGCCAGACCTTCCCGCTCGCGGAGGCCCGCAAGGCCCACGAAGCGCTGGAAAGCCGAGCGACGATCGGGGCGAGCCTGCTCATTCCGTGACAACCGCAGCGCGAGCCTCGGCTCGCGCGATCGGTAACTGTTTCACGTGAAACACAAGTAGGGCCTGGCCATACCGGGTCAAACGGCGGCCACGGCTCGCTGATAGGCCGGCCTGGTCTTCAGTCCAGCCTCGTAGGCCAGCACCGAGACGGGCAGCAATTCGTGCAGGCCGGAGAGCTCCGAAAGGCCCAGCACATAGCCGACCGAGAGGTCCGCGAGCGTCAGACGCCCCGCCGCCAGGAACGCGCGGCCGTCCGCCAGAACCCGCTCGATGACCCCAAGGCGTAGGGCGAACGCCGCGCGGCCTTCGGCCAGCGCCGCATCCAGACGCGGCCCGAAACGCCGGGCCCAGGCTAGCGGCGGGCTCAGTGTCCCTTCCCCGAAATGCAGGAACTGCAGGTAGTCGGCGAACCCCGGCTCGTCGGCGCGGACGACCAGCGGCCCGCCGAACCTGCTGTTCAGGTATTCGCAAATCGCCAGGCTCTCGATCAGGGTGAGGTCGCCGTCCTCCATCGCCGGAAGGGCGCCGGCCGGGCTGATCGCGAAATAGTCCGGGTGGTGGACCCTGGGCGGGAAGGTCAGGGCGACGACCTCATAGGGCGCGCCCAGCTCTTCGAGCGCCCAGAGCACGCGGAGCGACCGCGTGCCCTTCGACGCATAGACCTTGATCATGGCCGCCCCCGTGGCGGGATCCGCCTAGGTGTTCATCGACTGGAAGAATTCTTCGTTGGTCTTGGACGAGCGGAGCTTGTCGAGCAGGAACTCGATGGCGTCCTGGGCGCCCATGGGCCCAAGGATCCGGCGCAGGATGTAGGTCTTGGTCAGGTGTTCCTTCGGGGTGATCAGCTCTTCCTTGCGGGTGCCGGACTTGATCACGTCGATGGCCGGATAGACCCGCTTGTCGGCGACCTTGCGGTCGAGCACGATTTCCGAGTTACCGGTGCCCTTGAACTCTTCGAAGATCACCTCGTCCATCCGGCTGCCGGTGTCGATCAGGGCGGTGGCGATGATGGTCAGCGAGCCGCCTTCCTCGATGTTACGCGCCGCGCCGAAGAAGCGCTTCGGGCGCTGCAGGGCGTTGGCGTCGACGCCGCCGGTCAGCACCTTGCCCGACGAGGGGACGGTGGTGTTGTAGGCGCGGCCAAGGCGGGTGACGCTGTCCAGAAGGATCACCACGTCGCGCTTGTGCTCGACCAGGCGCTTGGCCTTTTCGATAACCATTTCAGCGACTTGCACGTGCCGCGTGGCGGGCTCGTCGAAGGTCGAGGAGATCACCTCGCCCTTCACGGTGCGCTGCATGTCGGTGACTTCTTCCGGGCGCTCGTCGATCAGCAGGACGATCAGGTAGCACTCGGGATGGTTGGTCTCGATCGACTTGGCGATGTTCTGCAGCATCACCGTCTTGCCGACCCGCGGCGGCGAGGTGATCAGGCAGCGCTGGCCCTTGCCGAGCGGGGCCACGATATCGATCACCCGGCCGGAGCGGTCCTTGAGGGTGGGATCGTCGATCTCCATCCGCAGGCGCTGGTCGGGATAGAGCGGCGTCAGGTTGTCGAACAGCACCTTGTGGCGGACGTTCTCGGGGTTCTCGAAGTTGGTCAGGTCGACCTTCACCAGGGCGAAGTAGCGCTCGCCCTCGCGCGGCGCGCGCACCGCGCCGTCCACGGTGTCGCCGGTCCGCAGGCCGAATTTCCGGATTTGTGAGGGGCTGACATAGATGTCGTCGGGGCCGGGCAGGTAGTTGGCCTCCGGCGAGCGCAGGAAGCCGAAGCCGTCCTGCACCACTTCCAGGGTGCCGGAACCCGAGATCTCGACGCCCTCCTCCGCGAGGGTCTTCAGGATCGCGAACATCATGTCCTGCTTGCGCATGGAGTTGGCGTTCTCGATCTCGAAGAGCTCGGCGAAGGCCAGCAGGTCGGCGGGCGCCTTGTCCTTCAGCTCCTGCAGGCTCATGCGGGTGAGCCCCATGGAGGCGATGGTGTTGGCGATCTCGGAGGGTTCTTCCGGTTCGCCGGCGGCCTCGGCCTCTTCGGCCGCGGTCTCAGCAGCCAGCTCGGCGCCCGCGGTTTCCACGGCTTCGGCGTCTTCGGGGGCGGTCGGTTCGGAATTGTCGTCTTGCATTGAATTCACTCGTGTTCGCCCACGGGCGGAGCGGACTCCGGGCGTGGACTTCTAGATGATGTGGACGCCTCGCGGGCGCCGATGTGTTTCGTCTTCGTGGGGGCCGGACCGATCCTCGCGTCTACGCGCGTGGCGGCCGGAGATAAGGCGGGGCGCGCCCTTGTCGGGGACGCGTACGGGATCGGAACCACAGACGCGGGCCCCGGTCAAGCAAACCGGCGTCGCAAGCTAGGGGTGGCCGAACTCGGTGGTGACCGCCAGGACCATGACAATCGCCGCCAGGAAGGGCAACTCGTTGGTCATCCGCCAGAACTTCGCGGGGCGGTCCCGACGGCCGGCGACGAAGCCTTTCCGGGCCCTGCTGAGATAGTGATGCCAGCCGGTGAGGAAAAGCACCCCGGCCAGTTTGGTGATCATCCAGGGCTCCAGCAGGAAGCGCCAGCCGTCGCCGTGCCGGTGCGCGTCGACCCAGATAAGCCCCACGCCGAACAGCCAGGCCATGACCATCGCCGGGTTCATGATGATCCGCAGGAGCTTGCCTTCCCAGACCTGGAAGTGGGCGTCGAACGGGCTGCCCGGCGGCGCCGTCTCGGTGTGATAGGCGAACAGCCTGGGCAGGTAGAGCAACCCCGCCATCCAGGCGATCACCGCCAGGATGTGGAGACCCCGCAGTAGGTCGTAGACGCCGTCGTAGGTCATGCCGCCGCCCCTGTCCGCAGGGCGCATTTCGCATGGCCGGCGGGACACCGCCAAGGGCCGTGCGGCGCGACACCGCCCTCGCGGCCCGCCGCTTCGAGGACCGTTCGCGCCAGTTCGTCGACGAAGGCGCTCGCGATGCCCGGGGTCGGCGCCCGTAGATAGGGCGAACAGCCGACCTCCCGCGCCAGGGCCGCATATTCGTGGTCGAGCTCGACCAGCGTCTCCACATGCTCGGAGACGAAGGCGATGGGCGCGATCAGCACGCCCTTCCGATCGGCCCCGGCCCGCCGGATCTCATCGTCGGTGGAGGGTTTGAGCCATTGCAGCCGCCCCACCCGGCTCTGGAAACAGACCCGCCAGTCGGCCAGCTCGGGCAGCTGCGCCGCGATCGCCTCGGCCGTGGCCTCGATCTGCGCGCGGTAGGGATCGCCGGCGTCGACAATCTGTTGCGGCAGGCCGTGGGCGGAGAACAGCAGCCGCACACCCCGCGGCTTGCCGGCCGCCTCCCAGACCTCGCGGATCGCCTGGGCGTGGGCCTCGATCAGCCCGCGCGCCGTCGGATAGCAGCAGACCGTGCGCGAGCGGCCCGGTCCCCGATAGACCTTGAGCCAATCCTCCACCGATGAGGCGGTCGTCGTGGTCGAGTACTGCGGATAGAGCGGCAGCAGCACGATCTCGTTCGGCGCGAAGGCCGCGACCTCGGCGGCGGTCTCCTTCGCGAGCGGCTTCCAGTAGCGCATGGCGATGAAGCAGCGGGCCTCGACGTCCGGCGCCTTGGCCTTAAGCGCCGTCTCCAGCACCCGTGCCTGGGCCCGGGTTTCGGCCAGCAGCGGCGAGGCGCCGCCCATGATCGCGTAATTGGCCTGGGCGGTCTTCTCGCGCGTCGTGGAGATCAGGGCCGCCAGCGGATAGCGCGCCACCGCCGGCAGGGAGATGATGGCCGGATCACGGAACAGATTGAAAAGAAACGGCTTTACGGCCTTCAGGCGATCCGGCCCGCCGAGATTGAACAGGACGACGGCAAGCTTGGTCACTCGGCGGCCATGGCCTTCGCCGGCTTACCGGTCACCCGCGCCACGACCCGGGCGATATGCTCGACGGGGGTGTCGGGCATGACCCCGTGACCGAGGTTGAAGATGTAGGGCCCGTCGCTCCACTGGGCGAGCAGGCCTTCGACCCGGGCGTCCAGCGCCGGCCCGCCGGCCCGCAGCAACAGGTTGTCGAGCGCGCCCTGGATGGTCTTGCCACCCGCCTGCAGCCGGCGGCCGAGCTCCGCGCTGGCCTGGGTGTCGAGCGCCACGCCCTCGACCGGCACGGCCCTGGCGTAGGTCTCGACCAGAGCGCCAGCCCCGCGTGGGAAGCCGATGAACGGCGCCGTGACGCCAGCGGCCCGCACCTGCTCCACGATGGCCCGGTGCGGCCTGACGACGATGCGCTCGAAGACATCCTCGGCCAGGCCCTCGGCCCAGCTTTCGAAGATCTTCAGCGCCTGGGCGCCCGAGTTCGCCTGCATGATCAGGTAGCGGGCGGTGGAGTCGACCAGCACCTCCAGCAGGGCATCGAGTTTCTCGGGGTTTTCGTAGGCGAAGGTCCGCGCCGCCGACCGGTCCGAGCTACGGCCCTCGATCATGTAGGTCGCCACCGTCCAGGGTCCGCCGGCGAACCCGATCAGCGCCCGCTCCGGCTCCAGCTCGGCCCGCACGCGGGCAAGCGTCTCTCCGACAGCCGACAACCGCTCCGTCGAAGCCTCGACCTGGTCCGCCAGGGCCGGGATCGTGGGCAGTGGGCCGAGCCTGGGGCCCTCCCCGGCTTCAAACCACAGGTCCTGGCCTAACGCGCGGGGGATCAGCAGGATGTCGGCGAAGACGATCGCCGCATCGAACGGGAAGCGCCGCATCGGCTGCAGCGTGACCTCCGCGGCCATCTCTGGATTCATCGCGAGACTGATGAAGTCCCCGGCCCGGGCGCGGAGCTCGCGGTACTCCGGCAGGCAGCGGCCAGCCTGGCGCATGAACCAGATCGGCGGCCGGTCCAGGGTCTCGCCGGACAGCGCGCGCAGGAGGCGTGGGGTCTCGCTCATCAGCGCCTTAAATCGCCTATGGGCCGAACTCTCAAGCCCAAGGCCCGGTCGATCGTCCGGTCTGCCCTTCTTCCTTCCCTGGAAGACTCTAGAAAAAAGATTGGGACGATGGCGGTAGGGCCTGTCGAGCGGGTGGACGAATCCATCCGTCCGCGCGGGTTTCTGGTCTTCTCCCCAGGCTGTCCGGCGCGGACGCGGGCCCCGTCCCCACGCTGTGAATCGCGGGGACGCCCGGGCAAGACCCCTGCGGGCCTTAAGGTTTCGTTAAGACTTTCGGGGAGGACGGCCGGCGCCGATGTTTCCGTCCCGAGCCTGTCGACAAGCCTTCCCAGCCGCCGCGGGGCGGGTCCGAGGGTGTGGGTTAACGGAAGGTAAACGGCTCGTTTCATCCCGCCCATACATGGGGAAGGCCGCTCGGGCCCTGGCGCACGCGATCTATCCCCATTCGCCCCGGCGTTCGCTAAGACTGCTCCACAGGAATCGTCCCCAGGAATCGTTTCTGGGATTTTCGCTCGAAGGCCGCCCGTGACCACGCCCGCTCCAAGGCTAGCCACCTATTTCCATGTCCACCTGGTGTCGGACTCCACCGGCGAGACGCTGAACGCCATGGCGCGCGCGGTCTGCGCCCGGTTCGATAACGTCCTGCCGATCGAGCACATCTATGCCCTGGTCCGCTCGCAGCGCCAGCTCGACCGGGCGCTGGGCGACATCGAGGAAGCGCCGGGCGTGGTGATCCACACCATCGTCGACGACGGCCTGCGCGAGGCGCTGGAGGAGGGCTGCCGGCGGCTCGACATGCCCTGCATCCCGGCGCTCGACCCGCTGGTCTCGGCCATGTCGCGCTACCTGGGCTATTCGACGACGACCCGGGTCGGCGCGCACCTGCGGCTCGACAACGACTATTTCAACCGCATGGACGCGCTCAACTACGCGATCGGCCATGACGACGGCCAGGGCGGCCAGGACCTCGAACAGGCCGACGTGATCCTGGTCGGCGTGTCGCGGACCTCGAAGACGCCGACCTGCATCTACCTGGCGCACCGCGGGGTGCGGGCCGGCAATGTGCCGCTGGTGCCGGGCCGCCCGCCGCCGGATCAGCTGTTCGCGCTGAAGAAGACCCTGGTGGTGGGCCTCTCGATCTCCCCCGACCGGCTGATCCAGATCCGCCGCAACCGGCTGCTGAGCCTCAAGGAGAACCGGGAATCCACCTACATCGACGTGGACGCGGTGCGCGACGAAATCGTCCAGGCCCGCCGGCTCTATGAACGCCAGGGTTGGCCGGTGATCGACGTGACGCGCCGCTCGGTCGAGGAGACGGCGGCCGCGGTGATGAACCTGCTGCATGGCGGCCACGGCCAGGTGGAGGTGCTCGGGTGAACCCAGGCCTCGTCCTGGCCTCGAAGAGCGCCGCGCGCCGCGCGGTGCTGGAAGGCGCGGGGGTGCCCTTCGAGGCGGTGGGATCGGGCGTGGACGAGGACGCGGCAAAGCTTACCCTGCTCGCCAACCGCGCCACGCCGCGTCAGGTCGCCGAGGCCCTGGCCGAGGACAAGGCGATCGCGGTTTCGGTGAGCCGGTCCGAACTGGTCGTGGGCGCCGACCAGACCCTGGAGTTCCAGGGCAAGCTCTACGACAAGGCCGAGACCCTCGCCGAGGCCCGCGAGCGCCTGACCACCCTGCGCGGCAAGCCGCACCAGCTGCATTCGGCGGTGGTGGTGGCCCAGGGCGGCGCGGTCGTCTGGCGCGGGACCCAGAGCGCCACCCTGCGGATGCGCGACTTCTCGGACGCCTTCCTGGAGGACTACCTGGCCGCCGAGGGCGAGGCGGCGCTGGGCTCGGTGGGCTGCTACCGGCTGGAAGGGCTGGGGCTGCAGCTCTTTTCGAAGATCGAGGGCGACTATTTCACCATCCTGGGCCTGCCGATGATGGGTCTCCTGGACCTGTTGCGCCGCCGGGGTGTTCTGACGTCATGAGCAACCTTCCCGCCTATCGCCCGATCACCGGCGCCACCGCCGTCGCCGGCGTCGCCGGCTCTCCCATCGCCCACTCGCTGAGCCCGCTGATCCACAATGCCTGGATTGAGGCGGCCGGTCTGGATGCGGTCTATGTCGCCTTCGCCCCGCCCCCCGACCGCTTCAGCCATTTCGCCGAGGGGATGCGCGGCGGTGCGGTCCGCGGGCTCAATGTCACCCTGCCCTTCAAGGAGGCCGCGCTCAGCGTCGCCCATGAAGTCGGCGAGCGCGCGGAACGGGCCGGGGCGGCCAATCTGCTGATCTTCAACGAGGACGGCTCGATCGTGGCGGACAATGTCGACGGTCTCGGCCTGCTGGGCGCGCTCGCCTCCCAGGCGCCGGGGTTCGACCCGCGATCCGGTCCGGTGGTGGTGATGGGCGCGGGCGGCGCGGCGCGGGGCGCGGCCGCGGCCCTGGTGATGGCCGGCGCCCCTGAGGTCCGGCTGGTCAACCGCACCCTGGCGCGCGCCGAGCTGGTGGCCGGCGCGGTCGGCGGCTCGACCCGGGCCTATCCGCTCGACGCCGCGGCCGAGGCCTTCCGGGATGTCACCCTGGTGGTCAACGCGACCTCGGCCGGCATCGCCAGCGACGACGCGCTCGACCTGCCGCTCGAGGGCATCCCGGCCGGGGCGGTGATGATGGACATGACCTATTCGCCGCTGATCACGCCGTTCCTGTCGCGGGCCAAGCTGCTCGGCCATCCGATCGTCGACGGGCTGGAGATGCTGGTGCGGCAGGCCGGCCCCTCCTTCGAGGCCTTCTTCGGGCGGGTCCCGCCGGCCGAGGTCGATGTCCGGGCGCTCTGCATCGCGGCCCTGGAGGCCAGGACCAAGTGATCCTGATCGGCCTCACCGGCTCCATCGGCATGGGCAAGTCGACGACGGCGGCCATGTTCCGCGAGGCAGGCGTGCCGGTCTATGACGCCGACGCCGCGGTGCACGACCTCTACGACCAGGGCGGCGCGGCGGTCGGACCGGTGGGCGAGGCCTTCCCGGGCGCGATCCGCGACGGCCGGGTCGACCGTGAGGCCCTGCGGCAGGCCGTACTGGGAAACCCCGAGGCCCTGAAGCGGCTGAACGCCATCGTCCACCCGCTGGTCGGGCGCGACCGCGTGGGCTTCTTCGCCAAGGCCGAGGCGGAAGGGGCCGACATGGTGGTGCTGGACATCCCTCTGCTGTTCGAGACCGGCGGCCACGCCAATGTCGACGCCGTGGTGGTGGCCAGCGCGCCCGCGCAGATGCAGCGCGACCGGGTGCTGGCCCGCCCCGGTATGACGCCAGAGCGCCTCGACGCCATCCTCGCCCAGCAACTGGCCGATGTGGAGAAGCGCACCCGCGCCCACTTCGTGGTCGACACGTCGCGAGGCCTGGAGCCGGCTCGCGAGCAGGTGGCGGAGATCATCGCGGTGATGCGCGATCCACAACGCAGGCCGGCCCGCGACCGCACGACCGATTGAACTCCGGGCCCGAACCGGGCCATGAAAGGTCATGGCGCGCGAGATCGTCCTCGATACCGAGACCACAGGCTTCGAGCCCTCCATGGGCCATCGGATGGTGGAGATCGCCTGCCTGGAGATCGACGACTTCGTGCCCACGGGCCGGAGCTTCCACACCTACATCGACCCCTGCCGCGACATGCCGCCGGACGCCGAGCGGGTGCATGGCCTTTCCGGCGCGTTCCTGAGGGGCAAGCCGAGGTTCGAGCATCCGGAGGTGGTCGAAGCCTTCCTGGAGTTCATCGGCGACGCGCCGCTGATCGCCCACAACGCCGGCTTCGACCGCAACTTCATCAACCACGAGCTGGGCGTCACCAATCGCTCGCCGCTGCACGAGAGCCGCTGGGTCGACACCCTGGCGCTCGCCCGGGTGCGCTTCCCGGGGATGCACAATTCGCTCGATGCGCTCTGCAAGCGCTTCAAGATTTCGCTGTCGGAGCGCGACAAGCACGGCGCCCTCGTCGACGCCAAGCTGCTGGCGGCGGTCTATCTGGAGCTGAAGGGCGGCCGCGAGCGCCGGCTGGAGCTGGGCGCAGCCGCCATAGCCACAGCCGCGGTCGCCGCGGCGACCCGCAACGCCTATGGCGTCCGCCCGCGCCCGATGGCGCCGCTCTCCACCGAGGAGGAGCGGCTGATCCACGCGAGCTTTATCCGCGAGGTGGTGAAGAGCGACGAGCTCTGGTCGAGGTTCGGCCTCTGACCCTCTAGGCGTGCCCGACCTGGCCGCCCTGTTCGGCCTTGCGCGCGGCATAGACGCCGGCGAAATCGATCGGATCCAGCAGGAAGGGCGGATAGCCGCCGTCCGAGGTCACGTCGGCGATGATCCGGCGGGCGAACGGGAAGAGGTAGCGCGGGCACTCGATCAGCAGCACCGGCTCCATGTCCTCGGCGGTCACGCCGCTGATCTGGAAGACCCCGCCGTACATCAGCTCGACCACGAAGATCGCGCCGTCGTCGCGGTTGGCCTTGGCCGAGAGCTTCAGGTCGACCTCGTAGAAGCCGTCCTCGCGGCCGCGGGCGTTCATCTCGACGCCGAGGTCGATCTGCGGCTGGGCCGCGCCGCCGCGCAGGCTTTCGGGCGCGCGCGGGTTCTCGAACGACAGGTCGCGGATGAACTGCGCGAGGATCCGGATGCCGGGGCCTTCAGCGCCCAGCGCGGCTTCGGAGGCGGGTTCGGTGGCGCCATTGCCAGCGTCGGTATCGGTCATCGTTCGACTTAAAATCCGTGGTGAGACGACGAAGGGTTCGTGTCTTATTGGTCGGCCGGGCTATCATGGCGCCCTAGGGGATGCAACGTCGCCCCTGACGGGGGCGTTGGATCGTCCTATATTGGATTTAGCGCCACACGGCGGAACTCCTGAAGGCCTCATCGTTGCAAGTGCTCGAGTTGATCATCTTCGCAGGCCTCGCGGCCATCGTGCTCTACCAGCTCTACGCGGTGCTGGGCCGGCGCGTGGGACGCCAGCCGGAGGATTCACCGGCCGTTCCGACGACGTCGTCAGCCGTCGAGCGCGGGCCGGACGCCCCGGCCCTTGAGGCTTCGGACGACGGCGTCTCGCTCACCGGCCTCGCGGCCGTGAAGGCCAAGGATCCCGCCTTCGATGTCAGCCGGTTCCTGGGCGGCGCGAAGAGCGCCTATGAGATGATCGTCAAGGCCTTCGCGGCCGGCGACCGGAACAAGCTGCGCGACCTGCTGGCCCCGCCGGTGATGGCGGGCTTCGACACCGCGATCGCCGCGCGCGAGGCGGAGAACCGCACCGAGACGGTCGAATTCCTGCATGCGCCCCGCGCCGACCTGGAAAAGGCCGAGGTGGTGGGCGCCGACCTCGCGCGGGTGACCGTGCGGTTCCTCGCCGAATTCCGCAGCCGCACCAAGGGACCGGAAGGCGAAGGCGTCGAGGATCGGCGCACCGCCGAGCTCTGGACCTTCGAGCGCCACCTGAAGAGCCGCGATCCCAACTGGATGCTGATCCACGTCGACGCCGCGGAGGCTTGAGCGGCCGTGCAGTCGCGAGCCGTCGGCGCGGCGTTTGCCGCGCTCATCCTGGCCGCCTGCGCCGCCACCCCGCCCAGCTACCCGATCGCCCATTCGCCAGCCCGGCGTCCCCCGCCCTCGCCCTTCCCCACTGAGCCGCGCGCGCCATCGACCCCCGTTGAACGCAGCGCGCCGCTCACCGCTCTGAAGGGCTGGGAGGCCGAGGACCACGCCGCGGCGCTGGCCGCGTTCCGCGAGACCTGCGGCGCGGCGCGCGATCCGGCCATGGCCCAGGTCTGCCGCAGCGCGCGCGCCATCGGCCCGCTCGACCGCGACCGGTCCAGGCGTTTCTTCGAGGCCAACTTCCGGGCCGAGGCCGCGCCGGGCGATGGTGTGCTGACCGCCTATTTCGCGCCCGAATACCCGGCCCGCCACAAGAAGACCGAGGAGTTCAGCGCCCCGCTGCGCGCCCGGCCCGCCGACCTCAAGACCGTCGACGCCGGGATGTTCGATCCGGCCCAGACCGGACGGTCGGGCGCCGCGCGCGATAACGGCGACGGGACGCTCGCCCCCTATCCCGACCGCACGGCCATCGAGGCGACGCCGCCCGGCCACGCGCTCGCATGGCTCCGGCCCGAGGACCTGTTCTTCCTGCAGATCCAGGGCTCCGGCGTGCTGACCTTCGAGGGCGGCAGGCGGATGAAGGCGCTCTACGCCGCCAACAACGGCCGGGCCTTCGTCGCGGTCTCCAACATCATGCGCGACCGGGGCCTGCTGGCCGGCGACAACACCTCGGCCGAGGCGATCCGTTCCTGGCTCGCCGACCACCGGGGCCCCGACGCCGAGGCCATCATGCGGCTCAATCCGCGCTACGCCTTCTTCAGCCTGGCCCCGGACGACGGCCGCCAGCCGGTCGGCTCGGCGAACCTGCCGCTGCCGCCGGGCCGCGCCCTGGCGGTCGATCCGGCCTACCACCAGATGGGCGAGCTCTACTGGGTGGACGCCGAGACGCCGATCCTCAAGGGCGCCTTCCCCAGCTACCGGCGCCTGGCGCTGGCGCTCGACACCGGCGGGGCGATCAAGGGCGAGGTCCGCGCCGACCTCTACCTGGGCCTGGGCGCGGCAGCGGGCGCCGAGGCCGGGCGAGTGCGCCATACACTTAGGCTTTACCGGCTGGTCCCTAAAGACGGCCCGCGATGAAGCGGCCCCTGAAACCGGAAGAACGGCACATCTGGGGGATGGTGGCGGCCACGGTCCATCCCCTGCCCGGCCGCGCGACTCCCAAGGCTGAAACGGCCGACGCCATCCCCGCGCCGGCCAGGGCCGAAGCCGCCGCCAAAATCGGCGTCGCAGCCGCGCCGCGGCCCAAGCCGGCCAAGCCGCGGGCCGAGCTCCACTACATCGAACCGAACCGCAAGCACCGCATCGCCCGCGAGCGCGACCCGATCGGCGCGCGCCTCGACATGCATGGTCTCGACCAGGACCGGGCCCGTGGCGTGCTCGAGCGGTTCCTGACGCGGGCCTGGGACGAGGGCTTCCGCGCCGTGCTGATCATCACCGGCAAGGGCGTCCAGGGCGACGGGATCCTCAAGCGCCGCACACCGGAGTGGCTGGCCGCGCCGCACCTGGCGCACATGGTCGCCGGCATCTCCGACGCCGCCCGCCACCACGGCGGCGGAGGCGCGCTCTATGTGGCGCTGAAGCGGAAGGCGCGCGGCTAGGTCTTACGACCGGCCTTCTCGTCGAGGCCGGACGTCCCTTCGCGGGCCTCCAGCTTCGCGGCGACCTCTTCCAGCGACACCCCCGCCGCCGCCAGAACCACCAGCCAGTGGTAGATCAGGTCGGCGCTTTCGGCGGCGAGCGCGGCCTTGTCGCCCTGGGTGGCGGCGATGACCGCCTCGACGGCTTCCTCGCCGAGCTTCTTGGCGGCCAGCGACGGGTCGGCGAGCAGCTTGGCGGTGTAGGACGCCGCCGGATCGCCGCCCTTGCGGCTTTCGATGACGGCGCCGAGGCGCGCCAGGACATCGGCGAAACGGCTCATGCGGCGGCCCCGGTCTTCATATCCGGCAGGCGTACGGGGATGCGGGCCGCGGCCATGGCCTGCTTGACCTCGCCGATCGAGACCTCGCCGAAGTGGAAGATCGAGGCGGCCAGCACGGCGTCCGCGCCGCCCTGGATCACGGCGTCGACCATATGTTGCGCGTTCCCGGCGCCGCCCGAGGCGATCACCGGCACGGACACGGCGCTTGTGACGCCTTTCAGAAGCTCGAGGTCGTAGCCGATCTTGGCGCCGTCGCGGTCCATGGAGGTGAGCAGGATCTCGCCGGCCCCGCGGCCCACCGCCTCGACGGCGTAGTCGACGACGTTCAGCCCGGTGGCGGTGCGACCGCCGTAGGTGAAGACTTCCCACCCCTCACCGACCCGCTTCGCGTCGATGGCGACCACCGTCGCCTGGCTGCCGAAGGCGTCGGCGCAGCCGGAGATCAGGTCGCGGTTCTCGACCGCGGCGGTGTTGATCGAGATCTTGTCGGCCCCGGCCAGCAGCAGGCGCCGTGCGTCCTCCACCTGGCGGATGCCGCCGCCGACCGAGAGCGGCATGAAGCAGACGTCGGCCGTGCGGGCCACGACGTCGAGGATCGTCCCGCGGTTCTCGTGGCTGGCGGTGATGTCGAGGAACATCAGCTCGTCGGCGCCGGCCGCGTCATAGGCGCGGGCCTGCTCCACCGGATCGCCGGCGTCGCGCAGGGAGACGAACTGCACGCCCTTCACCACCCGGCCGTCCTTGACGTCCAGGCAAGGGATGACGCGAACTCGCAGCGTCATGCGGCCACCTTCAGCGCCTCGCCGGGCGTGATCGCGCCGTTGTAGAGCGCGCGGCCCAGGACCGCGCCGGCGATGGCGGTCCCCTGGTGGGCCTTCAGGCGGACGATGTCGTCGATGGTGGCGAGGCCGCCGGCGGCGATCACCGGGATCGCCACCGCGTCGGCGATCGCCCCGAAGGCCTCGACGTTGAAGCCCATCACCGTCCCGTCCCGGTCGATGTCGGTGATGATCAGGGCGCTGACGCCGGCGTCCTCGAACCGCTTGGCGACCGTGATGGCGCCGAGGTCGCTGTCCTCGGTCCAGCCCTGCACGGCGACCTTGCCCTTGCGGACGTCGACGCTGACGGCGATCTGCTCGGGCCAGGCCTTGGCGGCGTCGCGCACGATCTGCGGCTCGCGCACCGCCACGGTGCCGAGGATCACGCGGCTGACGCCGGCTTCGATCCAGCCCTCGATGTCGGCCATGGTGCGGATGCCGCCGCCGAGCTGCACGGGCACCGAGACCGCGTTGAGGATCTCCTCGACCGCGGCCTGGTTGACCGCCTGGCCGGAGACCGCTCCGTTCAGGTCGACCACGTGGATCCAGTGGAAGCCGCCGTCGGCCCAGAGCCGCGCCTGGTCGGCCGGCGAGGTGTTGAACACCGTCGCGGTGGCGAGGTCGCCGTGCACGACGCGCACGCAGCTGCCGTCCTTCAGGTCGATGGCGGGGTAGAGGATCACGGTCGCCACTCCAGGAAGCGCGCGAGAAGGGAAAGGCCGGAGGCTTGCGACTTCTCCGGGTGGAACTGCACGCCGGCCACATTGCCCCGCGCCACCGCGGCGGGGAACCGCTCGCCGTGCTCCACATAGGCCGCGACGTCGCGTTCGTCCTTCGGGAAAAAGGCGAAGGAGTGGGTGAAGTAGACCGTCTGCCCATCTTTCAGGCCGGCGAAAATGGGTGGCTGGTCGGCGACGCCGGTCAGGCCGTTCCAGCCCATGTGCGGGACCTTGATCGCCGGGTCGGCGCTCTCGAGCCTGCGGACATCGCCGGCGATCCAGTCCAGCCCGGGCGTCTCGCCGAACTCCAGGCCGCGCGAGGCGAGCAGCTGCATGCCGACGCAGATGCCCAGGAACGGCGCGCCCTTGCCGTGGACGGCCTCGGTCATGGCCTCGGAGACGCCGGGCCGGGCCTCGAACGCCGCCATGCAGGCCGCGAAGGCGCCGACGCCCGGCAGCACGATGCGGTCGGCGTTGGCGATGACGTCGGGGTCGTCGGTGACCACGATCTCGCTCTTCCCGTCCGCGGCGCGGATCAGGGCCTTTTCGGCCGAGCGAAGGTTGCCCGACCCGTAATTGATCAGGGCGACGCTCTGCATGGACATGGCTTCCTTATTTGGTCGCGCGTCCTGCGAAAAAGCTCGCCGCTTTTTCTGTCCGTCGCTCCACCTAGAGCACACCCTTGGTGGAGGGGGCGTGGCCATGGGTCTTGGGGTCGAGCTCAACCGCGTGGCGCAGCGAACGGGCCAGCGCCTTGAAGCCGCTCTCGGCGATGTGGTGGGAGTTGGTCCCGTAGAGGGTTTCCAGGTGCACGCAGGCCCCGCAGTTCATGGCGAAGGCGTGGTGGAACTCCTTGAAGAGCTCGGTGTCCATATCGCCCACCCTGGGGGTCTTATACGACACGTTCCAGATCAGGTACGGGCGGTTGGAGAGATCGATGGCGCAGCGCGTCAGGGTCTCGTCCATCGGGATGTAGGCGTGGCCGAACCGGCGCACGCCCTTGAAGCCGTCCAGCGCCTGGTTGAACGCCTGGCCGAGCACGATCCCGGTGTCCTCCACCGTGTGGTGCATGTCGATGTGCAGGTCGCCCTTGGTCTCGATTGTGGCGTCGAAGCCGCCGTGCCGGATGAAGCTCTCCAGCATGTGGTCGAAGAAGCCGATGCCGGTGGAGACCTTGGACTCGCCCGAGCCGTCCAGATCGAGCACGATCCGGATCTGGGTCTCCTTGGTGTTGCGGACGACCTCCGCCTTGCGGCTCATCATCAATATCCCCGATTAGTAGCCTTTTTGGGCCGCCAGGTCCTTGAGCGAGACCAGCGGTCGCGGACCGTAGTGCGAGATCACCTCGGCCGCCGCAAGCGAGGCGAACTGTCCGCATTGCTGGAGGGCTCGCCCCCGTGAAAGACCGAACATGAAACCGGCTGCGTATTGGTCGCCGGCGCCGGTCGTGTCCACGATTTTCTCCACCGGCTCGGCCTTGACGCTCAGGCGTTCCCCCGTCGACAGGATCACCGAGCCCGCCTCGCCCCGGGTCACCGCCGCCAGCTTCACGCGCGGGCGCAGCGCCTCGACAGCCTCGTCGAAGCTGTCGGTCTGGAACAGGGCCAGGATCTCGTTCTCGTTGGCGAACAGCAGGTCTACCTGGCTTTCGATGAAGCCCATCAGGCCGGCGCGGTGGCGTTCGACCACGAAGCCGTCGGAAAGCGTCAGCGCGATCATCCGGTCGGCCCCGTGCGCCAGGGCCGCGGCCTTGGCGAAGGCGCGGCGGGCGGCTTCGGCGTCGAACAGATAGCCTTCGAGGTAGACGATCTTCGCCGCTTCCACGACCGCGGGGTCCACGTCGCTGTCGGTGAATTCCACGGAGGCGCCCAGGAAGGTGCACATGGTGCGCTGGGCGTCGGGGGTGACGTTGATCATGCTGATCGCCGTGCCCGGCCCGCCGACCAGCGGCGCGTTCTGGAAGCGCGCGCCGATCGCGTGCATGTCCTGGGCGAAGACTTCCCCGTGCCAGTCGTCGGCGACCTTGCCCATGAAGGCGCCCCGGCCGCCGAAGCTGGCGAGGCCGGCGATGGTGTTGGCCGCCGAACCGCCCGACGTCTCGACGCCCGCGGCCATCTTAGCGTAGAGCGCCGCCGACTGGGCCGGGTCGACCAGCATCATCGCGCCCTTGTCGAGATTGTTCGCCGCCAGAAATTCGTCGGTCGCCGGAGCGATCACGTCGACGATGGCGTTGCCGATCGCGGCGACGTCGTAGAGGTCCGGCATTCTTGAGCTTTCAGGCGAGAGACGAGGGCGGACTTACAGACAATCCGCCCGCGCGGCAACGCAGCCCTCGCCCGCGCCCCGGCGTCAGGCCGCCAGGTGCGACACCAGGAACGCCGCCGCCGGCAGCATGAGCAGCAGGCCGACCGCGACGATGGCGAGCAGGCCCCATTCGGTGGGCGAGATGGTGACACCCGCCTTGCGGGAGGTCCGGTTGGCGATGTTCGGCCGGGTGATGCAATCGGTGGTCATGGAAACCTCCATCAGGGGAATTCGATTGACCTCAATAAGGTCATCGGACGCCGCTCGACAAAGGACAATGCCACCGGTCAGGTGATCTCAGATCACTCGAAGCGACGCAGGCCCTCGGCGTCCGCCTGGGCGACCATCCAATTGCGGAAGCGCCGGATATCGGGCCGGTCGGCCTTCTCGGGCAAGGTCAGGATCCACTGGCTGTAGGTACTGAGGAGCTCGATATCGAAGGGCTTGACCAGCCGCCCGGCGGCCAGCTCGTCCTGCACCAGGGCCGCCTCTGCCAGCGCGACGCCCCGGCCGGCCACGGCGGCCTCGATGGCCAGGTAGATGTTGGAGAACAGCTGGCCGCGCCGCCAGTTGACCTCCGGGGCGCCGGCGAGCGCCAGCCAGGCGCCCCAGTCGGGCTCGGCCTGCGCGAGGTTCACGTCGGCGAACAGCTGGACGTTCGCCAGATCGCGAGGATGGTCGAGCGGCGTTTCCGCCAGGAGCCGCGGGCTGCAGACCGGGAACATGAAGAGCGAGATCAGCTTCTTCGCCGCGAGCCCCGGATAGGGACCCCGGCCGAAGCGGATCGCAACATCGTAGCGGTCGCGCACCAGGTCCACGGTGGTGTCGGAGGCCGCCACCAGCACCTGGATCTCCGGATGGCGCTCGTTGAAGAGGTGCAGCCTGGGCACCAGCCAGCGGGCGGCGAAGGAGTGCATCGCGGTGACCGCGAGCACCTGCTGGCGCGGGTTGCGCACCTCGTCGACCGCCTCCTCGATCCGGGTGATCCCCTGGCGCACGCCGACGGCCAGGCGCTCGCCGGTCTCGGTCAGGCGGACCGCGCGGTTGAACCGCTCGAAGAGCCTGACGGCGAGGTCGGCCTCCAGCGCCTTGATCTGACGGCTGACCGCGCCCGGCGTGATCGCCAGCTCCTCGGCGGCCCGCAGGAAGCTCTCGTGCCGTGCGGCCGCCTCGAAGACCCTGAGCGAGGTCAGCGGAAGGCGCGGCCGCGCGCTCATCCCGGCACGAACAGGTGCTTCGACGGGCAGAGATCGCCGACGACGCATTCCTCGCACTTCGGCCGCCGCGCCACGCAGACATAGCGGCCGTGCAGGATCAGCCAGTGGTGGGCGCGGGTCTTGAGCGGGTCGGGCACGATGGCCATCAGTTCCGCCTCCACCTGGTCGGGCGTCTTGCCGGTGGCCAGGCCCAGGCGATGGGAGACCCGGAAGACGTGGGTGTCGACGGCGATGGCCGGCTCGATCCGCAGCTCGTTCAGCACCACCGAGGCGGTCTTGCGCCCGACGCCCGGCAGGGCCTGCAACGCCACGCGGTTCAGCGGCACCTCGCCGCCGTACTGCTCCACCAGGATGCGGCTCATGGCGATGACGTTCTTGGCCTTCATATTGTAGAGGCCGATCGAGGAGATGAACGGCTTCAGGCCCGCCTCGCCCAGCGCCAGCATCTTCTGGGGCGTGTCGGCCACCTTGAAGAGCTTCCCGGTCGCCTTGTTCACCGAGACGTCGGTCGCCTGGGCCGAGAGCGCCACGGCGGTCACCAGGGTGAAGGGGCTCGCGTAGTCGAGCTCGGTGCGCGGATCGCTCTCCTGCTCCTCGAAACGCCGGAAGATCTCGGCGATGCGCGCCTGCTCGGCGGGGCTGAGGCGCTTCGCGCGCGGCTTGGTCTTGGCGGGTTTCGGGGGCTTGGCCATGCGACACGCAAGATGGCCGCCGCGACCCCTTCCGCCAAGGCGCTTTCCGGGCCTATGGTCCCCACCCAGATGCTCGGCCAGACCTACATGGACGCGGTGATCACGCCGCACCGATCCCTCTCCGAGCGGGGCTTCATCATCCTGATCACCGTGGTGACACTCGCCAACTGCTGCTCGGCGGCGGTGTTCATCTACATGGGCGCGGTTTTCGTGCCGTTCTTCCTGGGCCTCGACGTCCTGGCGGTGATCGTCGCCTTCATGGCGAGCTTCCGCGCCGCGCGGCGGATCGAGCGGGTGCAGGTCACCGCCCGCGACGTGGTGGTCACCCACGAAGCGCCCAACTGGAGCCGCATCGTCTGGGAGAGCCCGACGGCCTTCACCCGGGTTTCGGTGGAGACGGAGGAAGACCGCACCATCGGCCTGCGCCTGGCGCTATCCGACCGGCAGGTCGCCGTCGCCCAGGCGCTCAGCCCGCGCGAGCGCGGCGAGTTCGCCAAGGCCCTGCAGCAGGCGATCCGCGACGCCCGGCTGGAGCGCGGTTAGGCGGGTTTCTCCACCGCGATGATCTGATCGAACACCAGGGCCCACTTGCCGGCGCGGCGTTGCCAGATGCGGACATAGTGGCCGCGGCCGGTCTCCCAGCGGGCGTCGCCGTAGGTCCAGGCGAGGTCGCCGGCCTTCGAGGCGCCGCCGCCGAGCGGGCCGAAGGCGATCGACCTGGCGCGGGTCGCCAACTCCCTGTCCACCGCCGCCGGCGTGGTCGAAGGCGCGGCGCCCGATCCCTGCACGTGGGCGTCGGCGGCGAGCACGGCCTTCACGGCCGCCGCAGCGTCCGTCCTGGCGCGGGCGGCCAGCGCCATCTCTGCGGCCCTGACCTGGTCCATGGCGGCGGCCGGGGCGAGCGGCGTGGGATCTCCGGGCGGCATGACGGCCGGCGCGGCGTCGGGACCGGGCGCGGCCGCGTTGTCGGCATTGGCTCCGCCGTCGAACAGCCACTTCCAGCCGCCGTCCGGCTGGCGGGCCCAGACCGTGAAATAGAAGATGTTGAGCGGCTTGCCGTTGATCGTCGCCGGGCCGGTGGTGAAGCCCAGGTCGCCGGAGCGGGCGACGCCGACGAAATTCGGCCACCAGTTCAGCAGCGGCCCGCCCTCCCTTGGCGTCTTGCCGGGCGGCCGGGCGCCATAGACGGCCCTCGCCAGCAACGGATCGGGGCTGAAGACGATCGCCTCGTCGGTCATAGATTCCAGGAAGCTCGGTCCGATGCCGGCCACGGAGGCGCGGGCGGCGAAGGCGCGCTCGGCGGCCACCACCGGCGCGGGATCGGCCGGAGCCGCCGCACGGGCTGAAAGGGCCAGCAGGCTCACGGCCAGCAGGCCCGGCGCCACGATCGTCTTCCGCACGGCTTCAGCTCTCCCCCGAGTTCCATGCAAATCTGCCTGAACCGCCGCGCGGCGTCTCGGCGCCTCGCGACGAACGGCGCCAGCGCCGCGACCGGCGCCGCGATGACGGTTGCGCCGGGCGGGCTGAGCGACAAGATACGAGCATGGTCTTCACCGAAGCCGAGGTCGAGCGCTACGCCCGCCATCTGGTGTTGCGCGAAGTGGGCGGCCCCGGGCAGCAGAAGCTGAAGGCGGCCAGCGTGCTGATCGTCGGCGCCGGCGGCCTGGGCTCGCCCGCCGCCCTCTACCTGGCCGCGGCCGGGGTCGGCTCGCTGTTCATCGTCGATCCGGACGAGGTCGACCGCTCGAACCTGCAGCGGCAGATCCTCTATGCCGAGGCCGACGTGGGCCGGTCCAAGGCCGAGGCCGCCGCCGACCGGCTGGCCGGGTTGAATTCCCACATCTTTGTCGCCGGATATAAGGGCGCTTTCGATAATTCGACAGCCGACGAACTGTGCCGGCGCGTCGATCTGGTGCTGGACGGGACCGACGACTTCGCCGTCCGCTATGATGTGAACGCCGCCTGCGTGCGGCATGGCAAGCCGCTGATTTCCGGCGCTATCGGCCGCTGGACCGGGCAGGTCGGCGTGTTCGGCGGCCAGCCCTGCTACCGCTGCCTGGTGCCGGAGATCCCGCCCGACGCCGAGACCTGCGTCGCGGTGGGGGTGGTGGGCGCCCTGGCCGGGGTCATAGGATCGATGATGGCGCTGGAGGCGGTCAAGCTGATCGCCGGGGCCGGCGAGCCGCTGCTCGGCCGGCTGATGATCTACGATGCGCTCTCGGCAGAGACCCGGACGGTCAGGGTGGGGGCGGACCCGGAGTGCCCGGTCTGCGGCGGCCGATGACCGCGCCGCTGGTTCCGGAGCTCGACGTCACCGACCTCGACCTGTCGCTGGCCTTCTATTGCGACGTCCTGGGCTTCGTCATCCGCTACGCCCGACCTGAGGAACGGTTCGCCTATCTGCAGCGGGACGGCGCGGAGCTGATGCTGGAGGAAGCCGCGGGACCGGGCCGCCGCTTCCGCACCGCCGCGCTCGAGCCGCCCTTCGGCCGGGGCATGAACCTGCAGATCCGGGTGGCCGACGCCGGCGCGCTGTGCCGCAAGGCCGCGGCGGCGCAGGCCAGGATCGTCGTCGATCTGGAGGACCGCTGGTACCGCCGCGCCGAGGATGAGGTCGGAAACCGGCAGTTCGTGGTGGCCGATCCCGACGGCTATCTCCTGCGGTTCTACGAGGATCTCGGAGCCCGGCCCGCCTAGCCCGCTTCGACCAGCCGTGCGCGGCGCAGGCCGTGCAGGCTGTTGCCCAGGAACCAGCGCTCGGCGCGGCGGATGTCGTCGAGGATGAGCGGCGCCTCGATCGCCTGCCCGTCGGCGATCAGGGTCCTACGCAGGACGCCGGGCAGGGCGCCGGCGTTGAGCGGCGGCGTCACCAGCCGCCCGGCGATCTCCACGAAGAGGCTGTTGCGCGAGGCGTCGGCCGCCGCCTCGTCCCGGTTTAGCAGCAGCGCCTCGTCGAGGCCGCGCGCCGCGGCCGCGGCGAAGGCGCGTTCGTAGACGGCGCGATGGGTCGTCTTGTGGCGCAGGAACGGATCGCCGGCATCCAGCCGGTCCGCCGCCACCCCGACCTGCAAGACCCGGTCGGAGGGCGGCGCGGCGGCCTCGCAGGTGACCGCGAGCGCGCCGTCGCGGCTCAGGACGACACGCACCCGGCGGTCGTCCCCGGCCCAGGCCTCACCCAGGCGGGCCAGCTCGGCCCCCGCCGCGTCGCGGTCGAAGGTGAAGCCGAGACGGAGCGCCGAGGCGCCGAGGCGGTCGAGGTGGGCTGAAAGGCGGATGAAGCTCCCGGCCGACCAGCGGAAGGTCTCGATCAGGCCGTAGTCCTCGGCCAGGTCGGTCAGGACCCGGGCCTTGAGCAGGGCTTCGTCATATTCGCCGGCCGGGTCGGAATCGGCGACGATCCCGCCGCCCACGCCGTAGGACCCCTCGCCCGTGGTGGAGAGCACAGCGGTCCGGATGGCGACGTTGAAGGCCATGTCGCCGCCCGGCTCGATCGCCCCGATCGCGCCGGTGTAGGCGCCGCGCGGCTCGGTCTCCAGGTCCGCGATCGCCTCGGCCGCCCGGATCTTCGGCGCGCCGACGATGGAGCCGCAGGGGAACAGCGCCGTCATCCTCGCCCGCAGGCTCGTCCCCGGCCGCAGGCCCGCCGTGACCGTCGAGGTCAGGGCGTGGAAGGTCGGGAAGGTCTCGACGGTGAAGAGCGCCGGCGTCCGCACGCTGCCCGGCCGGCTGATCCGCGACAGATCGTTGCGCAAGAGGTCGACGATCATCAGGTTCTCGGCCCGTTGCTTGGGATCGGCCGGGAGGCGCCGGGCGGCCGCGGCGTCGGCCTGCGCCCCGCTCTCCCGCGCCGCCGTGCCCTTCATCGGCCGGGCGGTCGCGCGGTCCCCGCGCACCTCCACGAAGAGCTCCGGCGACACCGACAGCAGGGTCCGGTCGCCCATCGCCACGACGCCGCCGTGCGCCACCGGCTGGCGGGCGCGCAGGGCCGCGTAGAGCGCCAGCGGCGCGCCGGCGTAGCGGAAGCGCATCGGGAAGGTCAGGTTGGCCTGGTAGAGGTCGCCGGCCCGGATCAACCGCAGGACCTCATCCACCTTGGCCATGTGGTCGGCCCGCTCGCGCCCGGCCGCGAGGGCGGCGATCGGCGGCGGCGGGCCAAGCGCGGCGAAGGCCTCGTCCAGGGCCTGGGCCGTCAGCGCCCGCGCCCCTTCGAACAGGCCGAACCACAGCAGGGGGCCGTCCCGGGCCTCCGGCATGCGCGCCGCCAGCGCCGGCTCCAGCGCATAGCCCAGCTCATAGGCGAAGAAACCCGCGGCGTGCAGGCCGCGGCCAAGCCCGGCTTCGATGGCGTCGAACGCCGCCTCGACGGCGGCCGGGTCATCGCAACGGACCACCGCCACCGGATCGCGATAGAGCCTGGCAGGCGCCTGGCGGCTCAGGCGGTCTTCGAGCAGGACGAAGGGGGCGGTCAGGTTGGCGGGCGGCTCCTCAGGCTCCAGGCGGACACCTTGGCTCACATCATCGAGGGGATCACCCGGTCCGGCGGCTTGTGGCCGTCCATCCAGGTGCGGATGTTGATGATCACCTTCTCGCCCATGTCGATGCGCCCTTCCAGGGTCGCCGAGCCCAGGTGGGGCAGGAGGACCGCATTGGGCAGGTTCAAGAGCTTCGGATTGATCCGCGGCTCGAACTCGAAGACGTCGAGGCCGGCCCCGGCGATGGCGCCCGACTTCAGCAGCTCGGCCAGCGCGTTCTCGTCGATGATCTCGCCGCGGGCGGTGTTGATCACGATGGCGTGCGACTGCAGCAGCTTCAGCCGCCGCGCCGAGAGCAGGTGATAGGTGGCCGGGGTGTGGGGCGAGTGGACCGAGATGATGTCCATCCGAGCCAGCATCTGGTCGAGGCTGTCCCAGTAGGTGGCGCCCAGCTCCTCGGCGATCCGCGGGCTGACCGGTTTCCGGTTGTGGTAGTGGATCTGCAGGCCGAAGGCTCTGGCCCGCCTCGCCACCGCCTGGCCGATGCGGCCCATGCCGATGATCCCCAGCCGCTTGCCGGTGACCCGGTGGCCCATCATCCAGGTGGGGGTCCAGCCGGTGAAGCCGCCGGCCTGGGTGACGTTGGCGCCCTCCACGATCCGGCGGGCCACGGCCATGATCAGGGCCAGGGTCAGGTCGGCGGTGTCCTCGGTGAGCACGCCCGGCGTGTTGGTGACGGTGATCCCCTTGGCGATGGCGGCGGCGACGTCGACGTGGTCGATGCCGGCCCCGAAGTTGGCGATCAGCTTCAGCTTCGGCCCGGCCTTTTCCAGGAGCGCCGCGTCGATCTTGTCGGTGATGGTCGGGGCCAGCACGTCGGCGCGCGCCACCGCGTCGGAAAGTTGCGCCCGGGTCATCGGCGTGTCGGTCAGGTTGAGTTCGGTGTCGAACAGCTCGCGCATCCGCGTCTCCACCGGATCGGGGAGCTTTCGCGTGACGATGACTTTCGGCTTGCGGGCTGGCATGTGTGACTTGAGATTGGGGGCGACGTGAAGAGGAAGCGTTTCCGGCGCCGCTTCACCGGCGCGTCGTATTGTCCGCAACCTCTATCAAAGGCGCCATGCACGGCCAAGGCGAGGCTCTTGAATTGGTGAAGACGCAAGGCCGCCTGCTGAAAAGCGCGGCGCTCGGTTTGCTGGCCGCGCTCGGCCTCGCCGCGGCCGCGGGGGCCGCCGAACGGCAGACGCCGTCCGGCATGCCGGTGCCGCGCTATGTGTCCCTGAAGTTCGACAAGGTGAACGCCCGCGCCGGTCCCGGCGACGATTACAAGCTGCTCTGGGTCTACAAGGTCCGCGGCCTGCCGCTGCAGGTGATCGCCGAGACGGCGGAATGGCGCCGGGTCTGCGATCCGGAGGGCGCGCTGGCCTGGGTGCACAAGCGCGTCACCGACGGGCGGCGGATGACCATGAACGTCACCCAGGCCTCGGTTCCCCTGCTGCAGAAGCCCAAGGAAGACGCCAGGCCGGCCGCCTATTTGAACCCCCGCTCGCTGGCCGCGTTGGACCGTTGCCGCAAGGGCTGGTGCCGTGTGCGCGCCGACCATGCTTCGGGCTGGGTGCGCCAGGGCGGCCTCTGGGGCGCGGCCGAAGGACCGCAATGCCGGCCGCAGGGCCGGTGAGCCCGGCATTGAGCGCCGGGTTCGGCTCTGCTACGGCCAGACCCCGTAAAGTGTTGGAACCCCAGATGACCGAAGCCAAGGCGCAGGATCACTACAGCTTCGAAGAGCTCATGACCTGTGCTCGCGGCGAGATGTATGGGACGGGCAACGCCCAGCTCCCGGCGCCGCCGATGCTGCTGTTCGACCGAATCACCAAGATCAACGACACCGGCGGGCAGCACGGCAAGGGCTACATCGAGGCCGAATTCGATATCAATCCGAACCTCTGGTTCTTCGATTGCCACTTCATCGGCGACCCGGTGATGCCCGGCAGCCTCGGCCTCGACGCACTCTGGCAGCTGGTCGGCTTCTACCTGGGCTGGATCGGCGGCAAGGGCCGCGGCCGCGCGCTCGGCTGCGGCGAGGTGAAGTTCGGCGGCGAAGTGACCCAGTCCATCAAGAAGGTCACCTACAAGATCGAAATGAAGCGGGTCATCAACCGCAGGCTGGTCATGGGGATCGGCGACGGGGTGTTGGAAGCCGACGGAACGCCCATCTATTGGGCGGCTGACCTCCGTGTCGGCCTTTCTCAGCGGCCGTAGCGCCGAGGATTCGGGAAGAAACCATGCGACGCGTCGTCGTCACCGGGATGGGCATTGTTTCCTCGATCGGGAACAACGCCAACGAAGTGCTGGCCTCGCTGCGTGAGGCCAGGTCCGGCGTGGTCGCCGCGCCGGAATACGCCGAGCTCGGCTTCCGCTGCCAGGTCCACGCCCCACCGCAGATCGACTGGGAATCGATGGTCGACCGCCGGGCCGCCCGGTTCCTGGCCCAAGGCACCGCCTTTGGGCACCTGGCCATGGAACAGGCGATCGCCGACTCCGGCCTGGAAGACTCCCAGGTCTCCAACGAACGCACCGGCTTGATCGTCGGGTCCGGCGGACCGTCCACGCGGGCTATCGTCGAGGCCGCCGAGATCACCCGCACCAAGGGCCCCAAGCGCGTCGGCCCCTTCGCGGTGCCCAAGGCGATGAGTTCGGGCGCCTCGGCGGTCCTGGCCACCTGGTTCAAGATCAA
The DNA here is from genome assembly GCF_041691455.1 of Phenylobacterium sp. Taxonomy (GTDB): domain Bacteria; phylum Pseudomonadota; class Alphaproteobacteria; order Caulobacterales; family Caulobacteraceae; genus Phenylobacterium. The sequence goes on from NZ_JBEPUO010000001.1 coordinate 174,049, forward strand.
GGGCCTGAACTTCTCGATCTCCTCGGCCTGCGCCACATCGGCCCACTGCATCGGGGTCGGCTACGAGCAGATCCTGATGGGCAAGCAGGACGTGGTCTTCGCAGGCGGTGTCGAGGAGCTCGACTGGACGCTCAGCGTCATGTTCGACGCCATGGGCGCCATGAGCTCGAACTTCAACGCGACTCCGGCGGTGGCCAGCCGCGCCTACGACAAGGATCGCGACGGTTTCGTCATCGCCGGCGGCGGGGCCATCGTCGTGCTGGAGGAATACGAGCACGCCAAGGCCCGCGGCGCGAAGATCTATGGCGAGATCATCGGCTACGCCGCCAATTCCGACGGCTTCGACATGGTCGCCCCGTCCGGCGAGGGTGCGGTGCGCTGCATGAAGCTCGCCATGTCGACCATCGGCGGCCGGCCCATCGACTACCTCAACCCGCACGGCACCTCGACGCCGGTGGGCGACAGCCGCGAGATGGAGGCGGTGCGCGGTGTGTTCGGAGCCAAGCCGCCGCTGATCTCGTCCACCAAGTCGCTGACCGGCCACAGCCTGGGCGCCGCCGGGGCGCAGGAGGCGATCTACTGCCTCTTGATGCTCAACAACGGCTTCGCGGCCAAGAGCGCCAACATCGACACGCTCGACCCCGAGTTCGCCGACCTGCCGATCCTCCTGGAGCGGTCGGACAAGCCGCTCGAGACCGTGATGTCCAACAGCTTCGGCTTCGGCGGCACCAACGGCTGCCTGGTGATGGCGCGGGTCTAGGCTTGCCCTAGGCGTCCGGCCCGGCCACAAACCCCGTCAACGAGACGAGGGAGGCGTGACGTGGCCGACGACTATAAGATGCTCAAGGGCGATCTCATGCGCGGCAAGCGCGGGGTCGTCACCGGTGTCGCCAACCACCAGTCGATCGCCTGGGGCATCGCCAGCCAGCTCGCCGCCCAGGGCGCGGAGATGGCCTTCCTGCACCTGCCGGGCATGGAGCGCCGGGTCGAGCCGCTTGCCGAGAGCATCGGGGTCAAGGTCCTGGCGCCCGTCGATGTCACCGACGACGCGGCCATGGATACGGCCTTCGGGGTGGTCGAAAAGGCGTTCGGCAAGATCGACTTCTTCGTCCACGCCATCGCGTCCGCCAGCCGCGACGAACTGAAGGGCTCGTTCGTGGACAACACCACGCGGGACGGCTTCCTGCGGGCGATGAACATCTCGGCCTTCAGCTTCGTCGACTGCGCCCGGCGCGCGGCGGCGATGATGCCGGAGACCGGCGGCTCGATCCTCACCCTGACCTACATGGGCTCGGAGCGGGCCATCCCGAACTACAACACCATGGGCGTGGCCAAGGCGGCGCTGGAGGCGGCCGTCCGCTACGCCGCGCGCGACCTGGGCCCGAGGGGCATCCGGGTGAACGCGCTCTCGCCGGGGGCCATGAAGACCCTGTCGCTGGCCGGCATCTCCGGAGGGCGCGGCATGCTGGCCAAGGGCCGCTCGCTCTCGGCCATGCAGCAGGACACCTCCATGGAAGGCGTCGCCGGCGCGGCGCTGTGGCTGCTGTCGGACCTCGGCCTGTCGACCACGGGCGAGATTGTCCACGTGGACGCGGGCTTCCACATCATGGGCTTCCGCGAAGACGAGGCCGAGGCGGGCTAAGCCCTATGGCCGGCGCCGACGCTCCCAAGGACATCGACGTCATCATCGCCGGCGCGGGGATCGCAGGCGCGACGCTGGCGCTGGCGCTGAACCAAGCCGGTCTCAAGCCGGTGCTGATCGACCCGGTGGTGTTCGACGCCCAGGTGGCGCCCACGTTCGACGGGCGCGCCTCGGCCATCGCTTATGCAGCGTTCCGGCAATGGCGCGCGCTGGGGGTCGGCGCGGCGCTCGAGCCGCACGCCCAGCGCATCGAGCAGATCCTGGTCACCGACGGTCAGACCCCCGGCGCCGCGGCCGGAGGACCCTCGCCCTTCTTCCTGCGGTTCGACAGCGCCGAGATCGCCGACTCGTCCGATGGCGAGCCGCTCGGCTACCTGCTGGAGAATCGCCACATCCGCGCCGCGCTCGCCAAGGCGGTGATGGACGCCGGCATCGAGGTCCTGGCCCCGGCCAAGGTGGCCCGCGCCGCGTTCGGGCCGCGCGAGGCGGTGGTGACCCTGGCCGACGGCCGCGAGCTGCGCGCGCCGGTCGCCGTGGGCGCCGAGGGCCGCGGCTCGGTGATCCGCATCGAGGCCGGGATCGGCGCGGTGGGCTGGGACTATCCGCAGACCGGCGTGGTCGCCACCGTGCGCCTGGAAAAGCCGCACGAGGGCGTGGCGCACGAATATTTCCTGCCCGGCGGCCCCTTCGCCATCCTGCCGTTGACCGACAACCGCGCGAGCCTGGTCTGGACCGAAAGCCGCGGCCGGGGCGAGGCCCTGAAGTCGGCTCGGCCGGAGGTGTTCCACACCCACCTGATGCGCCGGTTCGGGGACTTCCTGGGCGAGGTCACGGTCGAGGGGCCGGTCTTCACCTATCCGCTCAGCCTGCAGCTCGCGGAGCGCTTCGTCGCGCCCCGGGCCGCCCTGCTGGGCGACGCCGCCCACGGGGTCCATCCGATCGCCGGCCAGGGCCTGAACCTCGGCCTGAAGGGCGCGGCGGCGCTGGCCGAGACCCTGGTCGAGGCCATGCGGCTCGGCGAAGACATCGGCTCGGAAGTCGTCCTGGAGCGCTACGCCGCCTGGCGCCGCTTCGACACCGTCACCCTCTCGGCCGGCATGGACGCCTTCGTGCGGCTGTTCTCCAACGACAACCCGCTGCTGCGCCTGGCGCGGGGGGCCGGCATGGCCGCGGTCAATCGGATCGGCCCGGCGCGGCGGTTCTTCATGACCGAAGCGGGCGGCGCGGTGGGAGACCTGCCGCGGCTGCTCCGGGGCGAGGCGCTCTAGGCGGCGATAAGATGAAGGCTCGGATCACCTTCAACATGAGCGAAGACGGCGAGCTGGAAATCTGGTTGAACGCGGCCGGCCGTGATCTGCTCGTGCGCGAACTCCAGGGACTGAACGAGAAGTGGGACCATTTCCATTTCGGCCCGGAGGATATGGCGGAGGTCGAGGTTTCCAGCATCGCCTACCGGGCGACAGATACCCTCCTCGAATGGGGAAAGATCTTGTTCAGGCCAGACGAGTGGGACGCCGACTATTACCCACACGTTCTGCAACCGCCCGAGAAGCCGACCGCCAGCTAATCCCTTCGCGGCTCCAGCCGCATCGCGCCGGAGGCGCGTGCTTGAGCAGCCCCGAAGCCAAGCTGCAATCTCGCCATGAGTCTAAGGCGCTTCCCATTCTGACGAATGGAAGTTCGATGACAGCGCGTTCCGGCTAAGCTCCCGCCATGCGCCTCGCCACGATCCTCTTCACCCTCACCCTCGCCAGCGCCGCCCAGGCGGCGCCGCCCACGGGCGTCCTCGACGACACGCCGCGCACCGCGGTGATCTCGGCCTTCGCGCCGGAGCTGGCGGCCTTGGCTCAGGCCACCACCGGCAAGCACGCCTATGTGGCCGGCGGCACGGCCTTCACGACGGGCGTCCTGGAGGGCAAGCCGGTGGTGCTGTTCCTCAGCGGGATCAGCATGGTCAACGCGGCCATGACCACCCAGGCGGCGCTCGACCGCTTCCATGTGACCCGCATCGTCTTCTCCGGCATCGCCGGCGGCGTCGATCCGGGCCTGGACGTGGGCGATGTCGTGGCGCCCGGCCAGTGGAGCCAGTACCTGGAGAGCGTCATGGCCCGGGAGGACCGGCCCGGCCACTTCGCGCCTCCGCCGAGCGACCAGGTGGTCGCAGCGCCGTTCGGCATGATCTATCCGACGACCGTGGACATCACCCACAGCGACGGCGCGCGCGAGCGCCGGCAGTGGTTCCCCGCCGACCCGGCGCTGCTGGCGGTGGCCGAGCGCGTGGCGGGCCAGGTGGCGCTGAAGCGCTGTACGGGGTCGGGCCGGTGCCTGACCAAGGCCCCGCGCGTGGTGGTCGGCGGCAACGGGGTTTCGGGGCCGGCCTTCGTCGACAACGCCGCCCTGCGCGGCTGGGCGGCGTCGGCCTTCCAGGCCAAGGTGCTCGACATGGAGAGCGCCGCGGTCGCCCAGGTGGCGCTGGTCAACGGCACGCCGTTCATAGCCTTCCGCAGCCTCTCGGACCTGGCCGGCGGCGACCCGGGGGCGAACCAGGCGCCGGTCTTCTTCCAGCTCGCCTCCGACAACTCCGCTGCGGTGGTCCGCGCCTTCGTGGCGGCGCTTCCCTGAGGGCTGGGCCCTAGCCCTTCGCCAGGTAGACAGCAGCCAGTCGCTCCGCCGCGCCTGGCCGCGCAGCAGCTTCAGGGCCGCGAAGCCGGTGATGCCGAAGGCCAGGCCATTGGCGATGGAATAGGTCAGCGGGATCACCACCACGGTCAGGAAGGCGGGGATCGCCACGCCTGGGTCGCTCCAGTCGACCTCGACGATCGCGCTCATCATCAGGGCGCCCACCAGGATCAGGGCCGGCGCCGTGGCCGCGCTGGGGATCGCCTGGACGAGCGGGGCGAAGATGAGGGTGATCAGGAAGAGGACCCCCACCACGACGCTGGTCAGCCCCGTGCGCCCGCCGGCCGCCACGCCGGAGGCGCTTTCGATGTAGCTGGTCACCGTGCTGGTCCCGGCCAGCGCGCCGGCCATGGTCGCCACGGAGTCAGCGACCAGGATGCGGTTGAGGCGCGGGATCTTGCCCGCCTCGTCGACCAGGCCCGCCCGCTTGGTCACCGCCACCAGGGTGCCGACATTGTCGAAGAGGTCGACGAACAGGAAGACGAAGACGATCTCCAGCAGGGTCAGGCCGAGATTGCCCTTGAGGTTCAGCACGCTGGGGATGTCGAGCTTGAAGGCTGTCCCCGAGATCGCGGTCAGGCTGTAGCCGCCGGGCGCCACATGGGCGAGGCCCAGCGCCCAGCCGGCCGCGGCGGTGACCAGGATGCCGATCAGCATCGCGCCCTTCACCCGCCAGGCCTGCAGGGCGCCGATCACCAGCAGGCCGAGGATCGACAGCGCCGCCGTGGGCTTGGTCAGGTCGCCCAGCGCCACCGCCGTCGCGGGATTGGGGACGATGATCCCGGCGTCCCGCAGGCCGATGAAGGCGATGAACACGCCGACGCCCGCCGCCACCGCCGCGAACAGCGAGCGCGGGACCGCCGCCACGATCAGCTGGCGCACGCCCACCAGGGTCAGCACCAGGAAGGCCGCGCCCGAGATGAAGACGCAGCCCAGCGCGGTCTCCCACGGCACGCCCATCCCCTTGACGACGGTGTAGGTGAAATAGGCGTTCAGCCCCATGCCGGGCGCCAGCGCCAGGGGGTAGTTGGCGACCAGGCCCATCAAGAGGCTGCCAAAGCCCGCGGCCAGGCAGGTAGCGGCCGCCACCGCGGCGACCGGCATGCCCGCGTCGCCGAGGATCGCGGGGTTCACCACCACGATGTAGGCCATGGTCAGGAAGGTGGTGAAGCCGGCCAGCACCTCGGTGCGGACGTTCGTCCCGTGACCGCTGAGGCCGAAGATCCGTTCCAGCATGATCCGCCCCAGTTGCCCGGCCCGAAGCTAGGGGACGCCGGGGTTTTGCGGAATAGGCGCTACTCGGTCTTCAGCGTGAACTTCGAGGCCAGGACGCAGCGCGGGACATCCCGGTGGAGGCTCAGGGTCGCCGGCTGGCCCGCGCCGGTCTCGTAGTAGGTGGTCCCGGTGGGGGTGGTGACGGTCAGGACCGTGGGGCTGGTGAACTGGCAGATCTTGTCCGTGCGGAACCCGCTCCCGCCCTTGTCCTTCACGTCCGAGCAGGAGGCGTCGCCGGACCAGCGGCCGAGCTGGGTCCCGTCGTAGTCGAAGGTCTTGGGCGCCTTCAGTTGCCGGGCCGTCCAGTCGGCCGCGGAAACCTGCGGGCAGGGCGGGCCCTTGATGTCCCAGGCCTGGGCCGTGGCGACGTGGGCGTTGCGGTCGCGGACGAACTGGAAGGCGACCATGCCGATCCCGGCGGTCAGCACCACGACCGCGCCGATCGCATGGGCCAGGCCGAAGCGGGCGGCGGCGCCGTAGTCGCGCCCGAGCCTAGTCGCCATCGCCCAGCTCGCGCGCATCCTCCGGCAGCATGATCGGCACGCCGTCGCGGATCGGATAGGCGAGGCGGGCGGAGCGGCTGACCAATTCGCCCTTGGCGCGGTCGTATTCCAGCGCCCCGTGGGTCACCGGGCAGACGAGAATCTCCAGCAGGCGCGGATCGACCTCAACATCGGGGACGGTCGGCGAACTCGGCGGGGCGGCGTCAGTCATGCCGGGCAGTCCTACTGCAAGGAGCGGCCCTCGTCATCGCCGTCGTCCACCCCGTCGATCTCCAACAGGGTCGCCAGGGTCTCGAAGCGGCCGGAGAGGGTAGGGGCCTCCAGCAGCGCCTGCTTTTCCGCCGGCTCGAAGGGCAGGCCCATGGACAGGCTGGTGACCAGGGACTCCAGCGGGGCCGACTGGGCGGTTTCCCAATCGATGTCGAGTTCGCGGCGGTTCAGGTAGCGCTTGAGCGCGCTGGCGAAGCGATTGCGGGCGGCCTCGGGCGCCAAGGCTTCGTCGGCCTCGCTGAGGTCGGCCTCGAAGCGCTCGTAGCGGGCGCGAACCTGCCGGTAGGGCGCGTGGATGAACAGCTCGTCGCCAGCGTCGAAACGGCAGACTCCGCTGAGCGTGATCAGGTAGCGCCCGTCGGGGGTCTCAGCGTAACTGGTGACCCGGCCCGCGCAGCCGACGTCGGAGAGCTTCGGCCGTTCGCGGTCGCCGCCGGCCCGGGTCTGGATCATGCCGACGATCCGGTCGCCGGCCATCACGTCGTCGATCATATTGAGGTAGCGCGGCTCGAAGATCTGCAGCGGCAGGTCGCCGCCGGGCAGCAGCAGGGCGCCGTCGAGCGGGAACACCGGGATCATCTGCGGCAGGTCGGCGGTGCGACGATAGGCCGGCATGAGGCTTCCTCCGCGGCGGTTCAACTGAAGAGGATCGCCGAAAGCCGGCGGCGGCCGTTCTTGGCCACTTCAGACATCTGGCCGGCGGCTTCGAAGACCACCAGCAGCTGTTTGCGCGCCGCCTCGTCGTTCCAGGCGCGATCCTTCTCGATGATGGTCAGAAGCTGATCGGCGGCTTCGGCGAATTTGTGGCCGCCGGCCAGCGCCTTGGCGAGTTCGAAGCGGGCCTCGTGGTCGTCGGGGTCCTTGGCCAGGCGCGCCTCGAAGGCGGCGGTATCCGACGGGGCCTCGGCGGCCAGCGCCAGGGCGGCGCGGACACTGTCGAGGTCGGGGTCCTTGGCGCCTTCCGGGGCCATGGCCAGCACCTCGCCGGCCCGCTCGGCGTCGCCGGAGGCCATGTAGACCTTGGCCAAGCCGCCTAGCGCCTTCACGTTCTGCGGATCGGCCTGCAGCGCCTGGGCATAGGCCTGGGCCGCGCCGCCCATGTCGCCGAGCTCGAGCGATTCCTTGGCGAGCTCCAGCAGCTCGTCGAGCGGGGAGGGGCCGCCTTTGCCGGCCTTGGCCAGCTTGTCGACGAAGGCCCGCACCTCGCTGTCGGGCAGGGCGCCCATGAAGCCGTCGACCGGCCGCCCGTCCACGAAGGCGAACACCGCCGGGATCGACTGCACCCGAAGCTGGCCGGCGTAGGCCGGGTTCTTGTCGATATCGACCTTGACCAGCTTCACCGCCCCCTTGGCCGCGGTGACGGCCTTTTCCAGGGCCGGACCGAGCTGGCGGCACGGGCCGCACCAGGTCGCCCAGAAGTCGACGATGACCGGCTGGTCCTTGGAGGCCTCGACCACGTCGGCCATGAAGCTCGCGTCGGTGGCGTCCTTGATGATCTCGCCCACCGGCTTGCCGGCGGTTTCCCCGATCAGGCTCATGCCCTGGTCCTCAACTTGAAGTCTTGAAACGCGTCGCCCGCAAAGATGGTCCCGCAGTGCGACGGCTTCAACGCGCTTCGGCGTCTTCGACGACCATCATGGCCGCGAAATCGACCACCAGCGGGGTCACCCCGACCGCCGCGAGGAACTTTCGGAAGTCCGCCTGTCCGACGCCGGTGGTCGCCGTATTGGTCAGCGGATGGAAGTTCACCCGCTCGGCTTCGAACAAATTTCGATCGAGGACGAAGCGTACCCGATGCTCCTCGTCGTTGATCAGGGCGAAGGCGGTGACCGAGCCCGGCGTGACGCCCAGGACCCCCTCCATCAGCTCGGCCCGGCCAAAGGAGAGGCGCGCCGAGCCGATGACGTTGTGCAGCCTTTTCAGGTCGATCGCGGTGCGGTCCTGCGCCGAGATCAGCCAGAGCTGGTCCTTGGCGTCCTTGAGGAACAGGTTCTTGGTGTGGGCGCCCGGTATGGCCGCCTTGACGTCCTCGCCCTCGCCGACCCGGAAGACGGCCGGGTGCTCGTGGGTCGCATGTTCGACGCCCAGGCTGTCCAGCAGGGCCATCAGGTCGGCGCGGGTCTTCATCGGGACCCTCTTAGCCGGATGGCGCTGATAGCGGAACTGGACGCGAAGGCGACCCACTGCTTTAGGTCGAGACAGTCGCCTCAGAGGTCTTCCATGGAACTGGAGTGCTATCCCACCACCGAGCGCCCGCCGGAGATCGTGCCGGGCCGCCAGAGCCGCGCCTGGATGGACGCCTTCCATGCGCGCCACGCCTACCGCTGCCTGCCGCTCAACATGGCCAACACCTCGGGCTGGGAAATCCTCTGCCCGGTGGCGTTCACCGCCGAATGGAACGGTGGCATCCGGCAGGAAGACATCACGCTGAAGCCCGACTTCCCCAGCCCGGACTTCCATCGCCTGGCCACCAGCCACTTCAGCCACGGCGTGCTGACCATGCACCCGGGCTACTTGTTCCGCACCCCGCCGGGCTGGTCGATGATGGCCATGGGTTCGCCCAACCACGTCAAGGACGGCATCCAGCCGCTGGCCGGGGTGGTGGAGACCGACTGGCTGCCGTTCCCCTTCACGATGAACTGGCTCTTCACCCGGCCCGGCAAGGTGCGGTTCGAGAAGGGCGAGCCCTTCTGCTTCATCACGCTCCTGCAGGACAAGCCGCTGCACGAGATCCAGCCGGTGATCCGGCGCATGGATTCCAACCCGGAGCTGCGCCACCAGTACGACGTCTGGGAAAAGCACCGCAGCGAGTTCAACCAGAAGATCTTCCGCCAGGATCCGGAGGCCACCAAGGAGGCCTGGCAGCGCTACTACTTCAAGGGCGAGTACCCCGAGGACATCGCCCCGGCCCGCGAGGATCACGTCAACAAGCGCCGGCTGAAGGAGCCCCGGTTCGGGCGCTAGGCCGGGTTGCCAACGCAAGGGGCGTCTGCCATAAGCCGCCTCTCGATTTTTCGGGGCGTTAGACCCCGAGGAGCGCGGGCGTAGCTCAGTGGTAGAGCACAACCTTGCCAAGGTTGGGGTCGAGAGTTCGAATCTCTTCGCCCGCTCCAAATTTCCGCAAGACGACAATCAGGTAGGGCGCCGCATTCCACGCGGCGCCTTGGCCTGCGCGCGCGGCGGGCGGGGCGCCCGTTAGCGGCTGTCGGCGGTCGCCGCTTCCCCGCTGTGCGCGGCCCAGCGGTCCGCGAAGCCGTAGAGGGGCATGAACGAGGCCAGCATGTCGCGTCCTAGCGCGGTGAGCTGATAGCCCAGCGGCCGCTCGTGGGTCACCAGATGCGCCCGCCGGAGCTCGGCCAGCCGGGTCTGCAGCACGGTCGGCGAGGCGTCGTCGCAGGCTTCGCGCAGGGCCCGGGAGGTGAGCGCGCCGTTGCGAAGCTCCCACACGATGCGCAGGGTCCAGCGGCGGCCCAGCAGGTCCAGGAGCGCCATGACCGGCCGGCCGGTGGTCGAGCCTCGCGTTGCTTTCCGCCCTGTCGAAACCATCGCCCCCGTCCCTCACTGCGCTACAGCAACCCTAGCGGATTGATGCGCCGACTTGCGCGCCCCGCCAACGGGCGCCAAAGGCGGGCCGATGCGGCCGAATCCGGGTATCCAGCCGGCGGACGGTCCAAGGCTCGCCGCCAGGAGTTCTGAGGCATGACCCACGATCCCGCGCTCGAGGCGCACGAACACGCCGAGCATGCCGAGCATGCGGCCCACGAGCACGACCCGTTCATCAGCCGGGTGTCGATCACCATCGCCGTCCTGGCGGTGCTGGCCGCAGGCGTCGGCAGCCTGGAGACCATCGAGGCGGGGGGTGCGATCACCGCCGCCAGCGAGGCCGTGCTGAGCCAGGACAAGGCCACCGACGTCTGGGGCGAGTACGAGGCCGATAGCCTGAAGAAGCACCTCTACGGCATCGCTGCCGACGCCGGCGGGGCCAAGGCGGCGCAATACGCCGGCACGGCCAAGGAGCAGATCGCCAAGCAGGCCGAGCTCAAGAAGCAGGCCCAGGAGGACGAAACCGAGCGGGACAAGCTGCTGGCGACAAGCCGCACCCACGAGCACCGCCACCACTGGCTGACCGCCGCGGCGACCCTGCTGGAGATCGGCATCGCGATCTGCACGGTGGCGATCATCACCCATCGCCGGCACTTCTGGCTGGGTTCGATCGGCCTGGGCCTTCTCGGCCTCGCCCTGTTCGGCGCTGCCTACCTACTCTGACTACTTCGGCGGGGCCGGGTACTGGATCTTCGGCTTCAGGTTCTCGACCACCGCGTGGGCGTCGAAGGCGCGCGGATCGTCGGCGGGCTTGGCGCCCTTGTGGGTGACGATCTCGGCGGAGGCCTCGAAGTTCTCGACGGTCTGGACGTCGACCCGGTCAGCCCAGAAGGGGTCGCCGAGATAGGGGTCCCAGGTGCGCCAGCCGAAGCCACGGCCGCGGAACCGCCAGGACGGGCGCCAATAGCCGAAACCCGGGCCGTACCAGGGGTGATAGAGCGGATCGGGCTCGACATAGGTGCGGGCGTTGCGGTCGGTCTGGCGGTCGTTGATCGCGAACCAGTCATCGCCGTTCTGCAGCGTCAGCTCGGCGGCGCGGAACAGCAGATAGCCTTCCACCGTCTCGCGGGAGGTCATGGAGTTGCCGGCGAAGTTGACCCGCCAGCGGTTGGGCTCCAGCCGCGTCTCGGAATAGCCGCCGGACGTGGCCGAGCCGCGCACGTTGGGCTGGTAAGGCGTCGCGGTCTGGCAGGCGGCGAGCCCCGTCGCCAGGACCAGGGCGGTCGCAAGGGCCGCGGATATCTTGCTCATCTTGCAGTCTCGAACCAGAGCGTCCCTCGACGGGCTTGAACTAAACCCCACAACACTTGGCCGCAATTGTGGTTGCGCTGTTTCACAACTGTGAAGCTGGCGACTGCGGCCGTCACGCGCCGACCATCACCAGGATGTAGATCACCCGGCCAAGCGCGCCGAACAGCAGGACGGCCGTTGCTATCGCCTGAATGAGGAACCCCGGCCCGCGCTTGGCGGCGTCGGCGGCGTAGCCCAGGGCGTAGAGGATGCGCCCGACGATCCAGACGACGCCCAGGGCCGCCGCCACCAGGTCGTTCCAATAGATGGCGAACAGCCACATGGAGACCAGGAACAGCGGCAGCCATTCCAGCGTGTTGTAATGCGCCCGGATGGTGCGCTCGAGAACCGGATCGCCGGTCATGGCGGGCGCCTGGATGCCGCACTTGTTGCGCGCGATCGGCACGCGGGTGCTCATCCAGAAATAGGTCAGGAGCGCCAGAAGGGTGACGAGCGCCACCAGGCTGTGCGGATGCATGCGGTTTCCCCCAAAATCTCTCGGACGGAGAGTGGCGAACGAAGCTTCGCCTTGGCGGCGAGCTTGGCACGGATCGGGGTTCAGCGGGAACCAGCTATGCACGGTCGGGTGTTCTAGGGAGCGCCACAGCCCACCGGAGGCCCCCCGATGGACGTCGATTCAACCGCCATCAGCGAGATCGACTACGACTCTGAACGCGCCAAGCTCCTGGTGCGCTTCGTCAGCGGCGAGCGCTATGTCTACGTCGGCGTGCCGGCCGAGGTGTGCCGATCCTTCGTCGAAGCGGACTCAAAAGGCCGCTTCTTCCAGCTCCACGTCCGCGACCGCTACCCGTTCAACCGGTTGGACGCCTAGCTTTTCACCCGCTTGTCGCGCTGGGCCTTCACCCGCAGGCGCAGCGCGTTGAGCTTGATGAAGCCGCTGGCGTCGCGGTGGTCGTAGGCCACCGCGCCCTCTTCGAAGGTCACCAGGTCCTGGTCGTAAAGCGAATAGGGGCTGGTGCGGCCGATGATGGTCACGTTGCCCTTGTAGAGCTTCACCCGCACCTGGCCGGTGACCATCTCCTGCGACAGGTCGATGGCCGCCTGCAGCATCTCGCGCTCGGGCGAGAACCAGAAGCCGTTGTAGATCAGGCTGGCGTACTTCGGCATCAGCTCGTCCTTCAGGTGCATGGACCCGCGGTCGAGGGTGATGGATTCGATGCCCCGGTGGGCGGCGAGCAGGATCGTGCCGCCGGGGGTCTCATAGACGCCCCGCGACTTCATGCCGACGAAACGGTTCTCGACCAGGTCGAGGCGGCCGACGCCGTTGTCGTGGCCGAGCTGGTTGAGCTTGGTCAGCAGGGCGGCGGGTGAGAGCTTCCGGCCGTCGATCGCCACCGGGTCTCCGTTTTCGAAGTCCATGGTGAAGACGGCCGGCTTATCCGGCGCGTCCTCCGGCGCGATCGTGCGCATGTGCACGAACTCCGGCGCCTCGACGGCCGGGTCCTCCAGCACCTTCCCCTCGGAGGAGGAGTGCAGGAGGTTGGCGTCGACGCTGAACGGCGCCTCGCCGCGCTTGTCCTTGGTGATCGGAATCTGGTGCTTCTCGGCGAAGTCGAGCAGGGCCTCGCGGCTCTTGAAGTCCCATTCCCGCCAAGGCGCGACCACCCGGATGTCAGGCTCGAGCGCGTAGTAGGCGACCTCGTAGCGGACCTGGTCGTTCCCCTTGCCGGTCGAGCCGTGGCTGACGGCGTCGGCCCCGACCTTGCGCGCGATCTCGATCTGCTTCTTGGCGATCAGCGGCCGGGCGATGGAGGTGCCGAGCAGGTACTGGCCCTCATAAACCGTGTTGGCGCGGAACATCGGGAAGACGTAGTCGCGGACAAACTCCTCGCGGACGTCCTCCACGAAGGCGTTCTCCGGCTTGACGCCCAGGCTGATGGCCTTCTGCCGCGCGGGCTCGACCTCCTCGCCCTGGCCCAGGTCGGCGGTGAAGGTCACCACCTCGGCGCCCAGCTCGGTCTGCAGCCACTTGACGATTGTGGAGCTGTCGAGGCCGCCGGAGTAAGCGAGCACGACTTTCTTGACGGGCTTGTCGGCCATGGGAACGGCGGCGTCCTGAATAGAGCGGGAGGAAGAGGTCGCGCGCCTTTAAGGGCGAACGGCGGCGAAGTTCAAGAGCAGGCGTTCAAGACTTGAGAGCGCCCTCGCGCTCCAGCGTGGCGAGCGCGGCCTTCAACGAGGTCACCTGGACGAGCGCCAGGAACGAGGCGGCGAAGATCCGCCCGCAGAGCAGCAGCATGGCGGTTTGATCCTCCAGGCCGGCCCGCCGCGCCTCGTAGCCCAGGCCGAAGAGGATCAGGATCCCGGCTGTGGGGACGAGGCCGAAGCCCAGGTTGCGGCTGAACCGGGCGCCCATCAGCGGCACCCGCGCCTCGGGCCGCGCGCGGCGCCACGCGCTGCGGGCCGTCGAAGCCATGATCGCCATGGCGATCACCGACAGGACATCACCGGCGTAGATGAAGACCACGCTCCAGGGCACATCCGACAGCACCGGTCAGACCGTCACCTGGGTGCCCAACTCCACCACCCGGCCCGGTGGGATCTTGTAGAAGTCGGTCGGGTTGGCGGCGTTTTTCATCAGGAAGATGAAGAGCTTGTCCTGCCACATCGGCATGCCCGACTGGGCCGAGGGCACGACCGAGCGGCGGCCGAGGAAGAAGCTGGTGGCCATGATGTCGAACTTCAGGCCGAGCTTGCGGCAGAGCCCGAGCGCCTTGGGCAGGTTCGGGCTCTCCATGAAGCCGTAGGAGATGATCACCTTCTTGAAGTCCTCGTTGACCGGCTCGATGCGCACCCGGTCGTCGTCGCGCACGCGCGGCGTCTCCGCCGTCTCGATGGTCAGGACGATATTCTTCTCGTGCAGCACCTTGTTGTGCTTGAGGTTGTGCATCAGGGCCACGGGCGCCATCGACGAATCCGAGGTCAGGAAGATCGCGGTGCCGGGCGCGCGGTGCGGGGCGCGGGCCTTGAGGATCTCGGAGAGCTCGATCAGGGGCACGCTGTCGCGGCGGGTCTTGTCGGTGAGGATCTGGGCGCCGCGGGTCCAGGTCCACATGACCACGATGATCGCCGTCGCCAGCGCCAGCGGCAGCCAGGCCCCGTTGAGGAACTTCAGCAGGTTCGAGGAGATGAAGGTGATGTCCAGCGCCCCGAACCCTCCGGCGGCCAGCAGCGCAACCCACAGCGGCCGTTTCCACATCCAGCGTACGATGACGAAGAACAGCATGGTGTCGACGAACATCGCGCCGGTGACCGCGATGCCGTAGGCGGCCGCCAGGTTCGACGAGGTCTTGAAGGTGAACAGCAGCACCAGCACGCCGATCATCAGCGCGGTGTTGACCTGCGGCACGAAGATCTGGCCCGCCTGGGTCTCCGAGGTCCGCAGGATCGAGATGCGCGGGAAGAGGCCCAGCTGGACGGCCTGCTGGGTCATCGAGAAGGCGCCGGTGATCACCGCCTGGCTGGCGATGATCGCCGCGGCGGTGGCCAGCAGGATGACCGGCCAGTAGATCGCCTGCGGGATCATCTCGAAGAACGGATTGGACCGGGTCGCCGGGTGGTGCAGCACCATGGCGCCTTGACCCAGGTAGTTGAGCAGCAGGGCCGGCAGCACGAAGACCAGCCAGGCCATGCGGATCGGATTGCGCCCGAAATGGCCCATGTCGGCATAGAGCGCCTCGGCCCCGGTGACCGCCAGGAAGACGCTGCCCAGGATGATGAAACCCAGGAAACCGTTGTCGATCAGGAAGATCACACCGTAGTGCGGCGACAGCGCCCGGAAGATCGTCGGGTCCTCGGCGATGTGGTAGACGCCCAACCCCGCCAGGACCAGGAACCAGAGCGCGCAGATCGGGCCGAAGAAGCGGGCCACGGCCGCGGTGCCCTTGGCCTGGACCAGGAAGAGCGCGATCAGGATGCCCGCCGAGATCGGCAGCACCAGATTGGCGACCTCATGGGGCGCGCCGGGTGCGTCGCGGACGCCCTCCACCGCTGACAAGACAGTGACCGCCGGGGTGATGATGCCGTCGCCGTAGAAGAGGGCGGCCCCGATCATGCCGAGCAGCAGCACCCAGCCCGACCGCCGGGGCACGAAGCGCTGCGCCAGCGCCATCAGCGCCAGCGTGCCGCCCTCGCCCTTGTTGTCGGCGCGCATCAGGAAGACGACGTACTTCACCGTCACGATGAGGATCAGCGCCCAGGTGACGAGCGAGACCACGCCCAGCACCGCCACCGAAGGATCGACCGTGGCGCGCGTGTGCCGCAGCGCCTCACGCATGGCGTAGAGCGGACTGGTGCCGATGTCGCCGAACACCACGCCCATGGAGCCCAGCGCCAGGCCCCAGAAACTCTCGGTGTGCGGGGAGCGATGCGACTCCTCGGACGCCTCTGTGGCGCCCACAGCCGGATCAGCCATCCAATATCTCCGGGAACGTAGACAGCGTCCCCTCGGGCGGCCCGATGCCGTCTTGCGGCGGGCGCGATACACCCATTCCAGACCCCATACAATGGCGCGCGCCCCGAGAGGCGAGTGAGGGTTACGCCCGCGGCCACGCTTTTCCTTGAACGCCCGCGACACGGCCCTAGGTTCGCACCTTAGACGAGGAGTGCGGCGATGGATCGCAGATTGGCGCTGGTGACCGGCGCCTCGGCCGGCATCGGGGCGGCGTTCGCGCGCATCCTGGCGAGCCATGGCTACGATCTGGCGCTCACCGCCCGCAGGGCCGACCGGCTGGACAGGCTCGCCGAGGAACTGTCGCTCCGCTACGGCGTCGAGGCGCTCACCGTCACCGCCGACCTCGCCGAGCCGGAAGCCCCCGGGCAGATCCTGGACTTCCTGACGGCCCACGGGCGAACCGTCGACGCCCTGATCAACAATGCCGGCTACGGCCTGCCGGGCGCCTACGCCGACACCCGCTGGGAGGACCAGCGCGCGGTGATCCAGGTGATGATGACGGCGCCGGCCGAGCTCGCCCATCGGGTGCTGCCGGGCATGATCCACCGCAGGTTCGGACGGATCGTCAATGTGGCGTCCCTGGCCGGCCTGATCCCCGGCGCGGCGGGGGCCACCCTCTACGGCGCGACCAAGGCCTTCATGGTGCGCTTCTCCCAGAGCCTGCACCTGGAGACCGAGGCGCACGGGGTGCACGTGAGCGCGCTCTGCCCGGGCTTCACCTATTCGGAGTTCCACGACGTCAACGGCATGCGAGCCCAGATCAGCCAGTCGACCCCGCCGTGGCTGTGGCTGGGCGCCGACGAGGTGGCCGCGGCCGGCTACGAGGGGGTGGAGGCCAATCGGCCGATCTGCGTGCCCGGCGCGCCCAACAAGGCCATCGCCGCCCTCGTCAAGCTGATCCCCGACGAATGGGCCTTGGCGCTCATGGCGTCACAGGGGCCGCGCTTCCGGAAGGTGTAGCGTAGGGCGCCGCGGCCTCCGGGCGGATCAGGCCGTGGGTGGAATCGGCGATGCCGGCCAGCAGGAACTGCACGGCCATGGCGCAGAGGATCAGGCCCAGCACCCGCACGATGATCGACAGTCCGATCTTGCCGAGGAGCTTGCTGATCAGAGGCGTCGCCAGGAACGACAGCAGGGTGGCGATGGATACCGCGGCGATGGCCCCGATCCCCAGGGCCGTGCCCGGCAGGCCATACTGCTTGGCCTGGCTCGCATAGATGATCACCGTCGAGATCGCGCCCGGCCCGATCAGGAGCGGCATGGCGAAGGGCACGATCATCTGCTCGACGCGCCGGCGGACGTAGGTGCGCTTGTCGTCGGCCGTGGCTTCGGCGGCGTCGGCGAAGGCCGCGGTGAAGTCGTCGCCGATCATCTTCAGGCCCAGGACGAACAGGATCACCCCGCCGGCGATGCGGAAGGCCGGCAGCGAGATGCCGAAGAAGGTCAGCAGGCCGAGACCGGAGAAATAGAAGAAGGTCAGGAAGCCAAAGACGAAGAGCGAGATCACAAACGCGATCTGCGCGCGTTCGCGGCCCGAGGCGCCCACCGTCGAGGCGGCGAACACCGGCACATTGCCCACCGGGTCGAGCAGGGCGAACAGCGCCACGAAGAAGTTGACCGCGAAGTCCCAATGGATCATCTCACGGTCTTAGCCCAAATCGCTGCGCGCGCCGAACCCTCGGCCTGCGCCCTCCTGCCCGGAGCCTCCCATGGCCGCCGCCGCGCTCGCACAAGTTCCCACCACCGCCGACGCCAGGCTGATCGTGCCGCTGGATGTGCCGACGGCCGGCGAAGCCCGCGCGATGGTCGCCGCGATCGGCGACGCGGTCAGCTTCTACAAGGTCGGCCTCGAACTCTTCGCCACCGACGGCATGGCGCTGGCCCGCGAGCTGAAGGCCCAGGGCAAGCAGGTGTTCCTGGATTGGAAGCTGCACGACATCCCCACGACCGTGCAGCGCGCCGCCGCGGCCATCGCCCAGTCGGGCTGTGACTTCATCACCGTCCACGGCGAGCCGCAGGTGATGGCCGCCGCGGTGCGCGGCCGCGGGGCCTCGTCGCTGAAGATCCTGGCGGTCACGGTGCTGACCAGCCTCGCCGACGAGGACCTGGCCGAGATGGGCTATGCCGAGACCGCCCGCGCGCTGGTCGAACGCCGCATCCACCAGGCCATCGCCGCCGGTTGCGACGGCGTGATCGCCAGTCCGCACGAGGCCGCGCTGGCCCGCGCCCTGGGTGGCCGCGACTTCCTGGTGGTGACCCCGGGCGTGCGTCCGGACTGGTCGGCCAAGAACGACCAGGCTCGCGCGGCCACGCCGCTCGACGCCCTGAAGGCCGGCGCCTCGCACATCGTCTGCGGGCGGCCGATCACCGCGGCCAACGATCCGCACGCCGCGGCCCTGCGGGTCGCCGCGGAAATGGCGCAGGCCGGCTGACTGCGAGCGCGCCTACTCCGCCGGAAGGCTGAGGTCGGTCTGGGCGGTCCACGCGCCGGCGCCGCCGGCCGGCGCGCGGCTCACGCGCAGCAGGACGAGGCCGATGTGGGCGACGAGCAGGGTGCAGACCAGCAGCAGCGCGCCATCGGCGAACGGATGGGGCTGCGAGCCCCGGCAAAAGGGCAGCAGGCCGGCGATCACCGCGCTGAGCCCTACATAGCCCGCCACCTCGCCGCGGCTCGGCTCGGCTATCGCGCCCGGCCGAAGGAAGGACCGCAGCAGGAAGGCGCCCAGGATCAGGTTCTGGACCGCGGCGACCGGAACGCCGAGCTGGATGTCCTGGTCGAAGGCGACGTAGCTCAGGATCGCGCTCGTCTGCGCCGCCAGGGCGACCAGCAGATATCGCCGGTTCTGGCAGGCGAGGATGATCGAGAGCATCTCGAAGGCGTAGAAGTAGCGGTCGTGCATCTTCGGCAGGAGCAGCGGCATCGCCAGAAGCGAAAGGCAGGCCGCCAGGGTGTTGAACTCGATGTCCCGGCGCTTGGCGCGGTCGATCATGACCGTGAGGGCGAGCCCGGCCGCGCCGGCCACGGCCGCGCCGATCGGCAGGCCGACCGAATAGGGGATGCCCGGCGCGAGCGCCCAGAGATTGGCGGCGTGCTTTGACAGCGCCTGGAAGTAGTCGGCCTGATCGAGATAGATTCGCAGCACCCCCCTGAGCGGCCGGCCGGCCAGGAGCGTCGGCGCGGCGAACGCCAGATAGGCTGCGGGCAAGGCGGCCAGCCACAGGAGCGAGCGCCGCTCGCGCAGGATCATGCCGAGCGCGAACGGCCCCAGGAAGACCGCCTGGGCCTTGACGGCGAAGGCCACGCCGAACGGGATGGCGCCGTTGCGGCCGGTCGAGAACAGATAGGCCGACAGCACGATGAAGAAGGTCCAGATCGAGTCCGCCTGGCCCCACAGGGCGCCGTTGTAGAACACCGTCGGCGCCAGCCAGCAGGCGATCAGCGCGACGGCGGCGCGGTTGTGGCTCCGCGTGGCCCGCAGCACGAAACGATAGGCCAGCAGCGCGGTCCCGAGTTCGAAGGCGAAAGAGATCGCCTTGATCAGCAGGAGCATGGGCGCGCGTCCGTCGAAGGCGGTCACCGCGATCAGCAGGTAGCTGTAGAACGGCGTGTAGTTGGTGAAGCCGGCGCTGAGCGAGGCCCAGCCGTGGTCGCGGGCGAACTCATACCAGGGCCGGAGGTAGCGCCCCACGTCGAGCGTCGCGTAGGGCGACATGGCCAGGCGCAGTCCGAGCCCCAGCAGCAGGGCGGCCCCGAGGATGGCGGCCCTGGCGGCCGGCGATAGGCGAGGCCCCGCTGCGGCCGGCGATGCTGCGATGGCGCCGGCTGGCGGGCGCTCGCTGGATCCGGAAGTCATGGGTGGCGCGCTCGCGAAACAGTGGTGCGAACCTAGGGCCCAAGCCTTGCGGAAACGTACACGGCGCGGCCCGCCGGCCGATTTCCCTAGAAGTCGACCGCGATGCCCTTGCGCTCCCAGTCGCCGAACCGCGTGGGCTCCAGGCCCTTGGGTCCGCCTTGCTCGGGCGTCCTCGCGGCGGCTTCCGCCGCGACGCGGCGGGCTTCGGCCTCATCCAGCGCGCGGCGCGCGGCGGGGGCTAGCGGCTTGCCCGGCGCGGCATTGGGGGGAAGGTCGTCCATGAGTCCAATCTAGGTGGGCAGACCGCTCACCGCCAGCGTTGCCAATCTACGGTAACGCTGGTCTGATCCGCCCAGGACCTAAACCTCGGGGGAGGATCAGATGAAACGACTGCCGCTGGCGTTCTTCAGCGCCGCCGCACTTTGCGTCACGACCGGGATGGCGTGGGGAATCTACATGGGGTCGAAGCAGGACTTCACCCTGGCGCCCGCCCACGCCCATCTCAATCTTGTCGGCTGGGCGAGCCTGGCGCTGATGGGGACCTTCTACGCCCTGAGCGGCAAGGGCGGCCGGCTGGGCTGGCTGAACTTCATCCTGTCGAGCGGCGCGGTGGTGGTGATGATCCCGTTCCTGGCCGTGATGCTCGGCGGAAAGCCCACGGCCGAGCCCGGCGTCATCGCCGGCTCCATCCTGGCGATCCTCGGCATGCTGACCTTCCTTTTCAACGTGCTTTCGACCTGGCGTGAGGTGGAAGCCGCCTGATCGGCCTTGCGCCGGCGCGCCCGAAGGGGCACGCCGCGCCGGTGACCGATCTTGCTTCCCCTAACTCGCCCAGCGACGCCGTCGGCCTGCCGGCCCGCGCCGCCGCCCTCGACCTGCTGACCGCCGCGCTCGGCGGCCGCGCCGGCATGGACGAAGGTCTGAGCCATCCGGCGCTGGCCGCCCTCGACGGCCGCGACCGGGCCTTCGCCCGCGCCCTGGTCATGGCGACCCTGCGCCACCTTGGCCCGATCGACGCAGCCCTGCAGGCCAAGGTGAAGAAGGCCCCGCCCGACAAGGTCGTGCACATCCTGCGGCTCGGCGTCGCCCAGGCTTTCCTGCTGAAGACCCCGGCCCACGCCGCCGTCGCCACCTCGGTCGACCTGGTGGCGCAGGACAAGGGCCTGCAGATGTTCAAGGGGCTGGTGAACGCGGTGCTGCGCGGCCTGGTCCGCGAACCGCCGGAACTCGCCGATCCCGACCTCTTGGCGCCGAGCTGGCTCTACGCCCGCTGGCGCGCGGCCTTCGGAGCGGAGGAGGCCCGCCAGATCGCCGCGATGATCGCCCAGGAGCCGGCCACCGATTTGTCGCTCAAGGATCCGGCCGCCGCCGCGCCGCTCGCCGCGGAGCTCGAGGCCCAGGTCCTGCCCGGTGGGACCCTGCGCACGCTCAAGCGGGGCGACCTGGCGACCTGGCCGCAGTTCGCCGAGGGCGCCTGGTGGGTGCAGGACGCCTCGGCCGCCATCCCCGCCCGCCTGCTGGCTGTCCAGCCCGGCCAGACCGCCCTCGACATGTGCGCCGCGCCCGGCGGCAAGACCCTGCAGCTGGCGGCGGCCGGCGCGACGGTGACCGCGCTCGACCGGTCGCCCCCGCGGCTGAAGCGGGTCAGCGAGAACCTCGCCCGCACCGGCCTTTCCGCCGAGGTCATAGCCGCCGACGCCGCGAACTGGCCGGACAGGCGGACCTTCGACGCCGTCCTGCTCGACGCCCCCTGCTCGGCCACAGGGACCTTCCGCCGTCACCCGGACGTGCTGTGGGCCGCCAAACCCAGCGACGTCGCGGGCCTGGCCGCCGTGCAGTCGAAGCTGCTCGACGCCGCCGCCCGGCGGACGAAGTCAGGCGGCCGGCTGGTCTATTGCGTCTGCTCTCTGGAGCCCGAGGAGGGCGAGGGCCAGGTCGCCGCCTTCCTGGGCCGGACCCCGGGCGTCACCTTGGACCCGATCGGGGACGGGGAGGGCGGCGCGCCGTCCGCCAGCCGCAAGGCCGACGGGACCCTGCGAATCCTGCCGCACCACGCCGAGGGCGGGATGGACGGCTTCTACATGGCCCGCTTCCGCAAGGCCTGACGCGCTCCGTCTGGCGGCCCCTCTGGCTCCAGACCGCGCATCACGTTATTCGGGGCCATGGCCACGCGCTCGCCCCTTATCGCCCCCTCCATCCTGGCGGCGGATTTCGCGCGCCTGGGCGAGGAGGCCCGCGCCGTGGAGGCGGCCGGGGCCGACTGGCTGCACGTCGACGTCATGGACGGCCACTTCGTGCCCAACATCACCATCGGGCCGGACGTCGTGAAGGCGCTCCGCCCGCACGTGAAGATCCCGATGGACGTCCATCTGATGATCTCGCCGGCCGATCCGTACCTGGAAGCCTTCCGCACGGCGGGCGCGGACATGATCAGCGTCCACCCGGAGGCCGGGCCGCACCTCAACCGGACGCTCACCCAGATCCGAAAACTGGGGGCCAAGGCGGGCGTGGTGTTCAATCCCTCGACCGACCCATCGGTGATCCAGTGGATGATGGACGACGTCGACCTGATCCTGGTGATGTCGATCAACCCGGGGTTCGGCGGCCAGAGCTTCATGACCTCGCAGCTCGCCAAGATCGCGGCCCTGCGCGCGATGATCGACGCCACCGGCCGCGACATCCCGCTGGAGGTCGACGGCGGAGTGACGCCGGAGACGGCGCGGCAGTGCGTCGCCGCCGGCGCCACGGCGCTGGTCGCCGGCACGGCGGTGTTCCGCGGCGGACCCTCCGCCTATGCGGCCAATATCGCCGCCTTGCGCGGCGGCTGAGCGGAGGGCTGAGCCGATGCCGGCGTCGGCCCTCGAACGCATCCCGGGAGGCTACGAGGCGCTCGCCGTGGCGGTGGCCGTTCGGCGGCGGGTCGGCCTGGAGTGGGTGGCCTCGCCGCTGCAGCGGCTGCTGCTGAGCGGTCCGCACCCCGAGGGGCTCGGCGCGAGCCCCCGCGACCTCAGGCCCGCCGATCCGGAAGCCGGCCGCCGCATCCTGGCCGGCGCCTTCGTGCTGGGCGGCGCGACGCTGACGACCGGCCCGCGCGGCGACCCCTGGGACCGGCCGAGCCCCGTGCGGCCGTTTGCTGTGGCGCTGCACGAATTCGGCTGGCTCAAGGACCTTGCCGTCCACGGCGACCCGGGCGCCTGGGAGGCCCTGCGCCTGACGCTGGCCTGGCGGCGGCTGTTCGGGCGTGGCAACGCCTTTTCCTGGGCTCCGCCGGTCCTGGAGCGGCGGGTCTTCAACCTGGCCTGCAACCTCCGCGCCCTCGCAGGTCCCGCCTCCGACGCCGAGGCCGATCAGGTCGCCGGCGATCTGGCCCTCCAGGCCCGCATCCTGCTGGCGGTTCGCGACGGGCCGTTGCGGGCGGCGGAACAGGCCACCGCGGCTGGGGTGGCGGGCGCCGCGCTCGGCGGCCGGGCCGGCGAACAGCTCATCGAACGGGCGGTCGGGCGCCTGCGGATGGTCCTGCCGGACACCGTGACGCCGGATGGCGGCCACGCCACGCGCAGCCCGCAGGCGGCGCTGGAGCTGTTCTTCGACCTCGTCACGCTCGACGACGCCCTGGCGCAGCGCGGGATCTCCGCGCCCGACGACATGATGCGGGCCATCGACCAGCTGGCCGGCACCGTGCGGTTCTTCACCCTGGCCGACGGCCGCCTGGCGGCCTTCCAGGGCGGTGAAGCCCTGCCAGGCGCCTACGTCGCCGCCGCCCGCGCCCAGGACGAGCTGCGCGAACGGCCGACGCCGGCCGCCCGCAACGGCTATCAGCGCCTGGAGACCGGCTCGCTGCAGGTGATGGCCGACGCCGGGGCCCCCGCCGCCGGCCCCTGGAGCATCGCGGCCTGCGCCCAGCCGCTGGCCATCGAGGTGCTGGCCGGCGGCAGACGATTGATCGTGGGCTCGGGCTGGACGCCGGACGTCCAGGGTCCGCAAGCGCTTCGCCTGGTGGACGCCGCTTCGACGGCCGCCGTCTCCGACGCCTCCTGCGGCGCCCCGCTGGCGGGCTTCGCGGCCGAGGCGCTGGGCCCGCGGTTGCGCGGCGCCTACGCCATCCTCGACGTCCGCCGGCACGAGGCCCCCGGCGCGGTCTGGCTGGAGCTGGCGCACGACGGCTGGACGCGGCGCTTCGGCCTGCGCCACGAGCGCCGGCTCTATCTCGACGCCGAGACCGACGAGTTGCGCGGCGAGGACCGCCTCACCCCGCTCGGCGGCCGCAGCCTGGCTGACGGGCGCCGCTTCGTGCCCTTCGTGGTTCGCTTCCATCTGCACCCGCACGTCAGCGCCCTGATCGCCCGCGACAAACGGAGCGTGCTGCTTAAGGCCGAGGGCGAGGAGACCGGCTGGTGGCTGCGCAACGATGCGCTCGATGTCGGGCTGGAGGCCTCCGTCCATCACCAGGACGGCCTGACCCGCCACGGCCAGCAGATCGTGCTGCGCGGCCAGGCGCGGCTCGACGCCGGCGCCAAGGTCCGCTGGAAACTCTCTGCGGCGCGAGAGCGCGCCGGCGAGGGCCAAGTTGACGGGGCGCCGCCGCCGGAATAAGCCCCAGCCATCCTTACGTGACTGGCGAACGAGGTGGGCGACCACCGGGGAGCGTGAAGGACCATATGACGCCGCTCGCCTGGGCATTTTCCGCTGACGCCAGGAGGATGCCGTGCCCGCCGCTCCCGATTTTCCGCCCGCCCCGGACCGCGCCCCCGTCAAACGGGCGCTGATCTCCGTTTCCGACAAGACCGGCCTGGTCGAGGCCGCCCGCGTGCTGGCGGGCCTTGGGGTGGAGCTGGTCTCCACCGGCGGCACCCGCAAGGCGATCGCCGACGCCGGCCTGCCGGTGAAGGACATCTCCGACCTGACCGGCTCCCCGGAGATGATGGACGGGCGGGTGAAGACCCTGCACCCCGTGGTCCACGGCGGCCTCCTGGGCGTGCGCGACGCCCCCGACCACGCCAAGGCCATGGCCGACCATGCGATCGGCGGCATCGATCTGGTCTATGTGAACCTCTACCCCTTCGAGTCGACGGTCGCGGCGGGCGCCGACTACGCGACCGCGGTGGAGAACATCGACATCGGCGGCCCGGCCATGATCCGCTCGGCGGCCAAGAACCACGGCTATGTCGCGGTGTGCACCGAGATCGCCGACCTCGAAGAGGTGCTGGCCGAGCTGCAGGCCGACGGGACGACGAGCCTCGATCTGCGCAAGCGGCTGGCGGCGCGGGCCTATGGGCGCACGGCGTCCTACGACGCGGCGATCTCGGCCTGGTTCGCCGAGGCCCTGGGCGACGAGGCGCCGAGCCGGCGCGCGTTCGCCGGCGAGCTGGTCCAGACCATGCGCTATGGCGAAAACCCGCATCAGAAAGCGGCCTTCTACCGCTTCGCCAATCCACGGACGGGCGTCGCCACGGCCAAACAGCTCCAGGGCAAGGAGCTCAGCTACAACAACATCAATGACACCGACGCGGCCTTCGAGCTGATCGCCGAGTTCGCGCCCGAGGCCGGCCCCGCCTGCGCGATCATCAAGCACGCCAACCCCTGCGGCGTGGCCACAGGCAAGACCATGGTCGAGGCCTATGAGCGGGCGCTGGCCTGCGACCCCACCAGCGCCTTCGGCGGCATCATCGCGCTCAACGGGCGGCTCGACGCGGCGACCGCGACCGAGGTCCTGAAGCTGCTCACCGAGGTGGTGATCGCCCCGGAGGCCGACGATGACGCGGTGGCGCTGTTCAAGAAAAAGAAGAACGTCCGTCTACTGACGACCGGCGGAATGCCCGATCCGCTGGCGCCCGGCCTGACCTTCAAGTCGGTGGCCGGCGGCTTCCTGGTGCAGAGCCGCGACGACGCCCGGCTGACGTCCGCCGACCTCACAGTGGTGACCAAGCGCGCCCCCACCGAGGCGGAGGTGCGCGACATGCTGTTCGCCTTCACCATCGCCAAGCACGTGAAGTCGAACGCCATCGTCTACGCGCGCAACGGCCAGACCCTGGGCGTCGGCGCCGGGCAGATGAACCGCAAGGACTCGGCCCGCATCGCCGCTCTGCGCGCCGCCGACTTCGGCCTCGACCTCAAGGGCTCGGCCTGCGCCTCAGAGGCGTTCTTTCCGTTCCCGGACGGCCTGATCCAGGCGGCCGACGCCGGCTGCACGGCGGTGATCCAGCCCGGCGGCTCGATCGGCGACAAGGCGGTGATCGAGGCCGCCGACGCGCGCGGCATGGCGATGGTCTTCACCGGCGTGCGGGTGTTCCGGCACTAGGTCTTGTCGCGGGCTCTCCGCTTCGCGCCCTCGGCCGCCAGTTCGCGCAGGGCGGCGTTGGCGATGGTCAGCTTGGCGAAGGTCCAGGGACCGCCGGAAGCCTCGATGTCGTCGATGGTGCGCCGCGCGGTGGAGGTCTTTTCGCGGTGGAGCGCGGCCCAGGAGTTGGCCGCGTCCTTGGCGTGCTCCGCTTCGTCGCCGGCCTGGGCGTTGCCGGTGAAAGCCATGACCGCGCGGGTGAGCTCCCCCTGCTGGGTGAGGAGGTCTTCGATCAGCCGGCGCAGCGCCATGCGCTCGAAGTTGTCGCCTACCGAATAGGCGCTGGCCGCCTGGCGGACCCGGTCGAAGCCGAAGGCCGCGCCTACCGCGTGGTAGAGCCGCGCCACATTGGGCAGCGCCCAGCTCGACGCCTCGGAGATATCCACCAGGTCGCCGGCGGTGGTCAGCGGCTGCAGCACGGCGACCGCCCGGGCCATGTCCGCCGGCGCGCCGGCCTCGACCAGGTGGGCGATGCGCTCCTGCACCGAGCCCTGTTCGATCGGCGACAATATGCCGGGCATCAGCCGGTGCAGCGCCTTGAAGTCGGGGCCGTAGCGGGCGATCAGGCCGTCGACCTCCAGCTTCTCGCGGGCCGCGCGGCGGGCCAACCAGAAGGTGGCGCCGCGCAGCGCCGCGCTGATCCGCCGGAACAGCGCCATCTGGCCGGAGGCCGGCGCCTTGCCGTCGAGCGCGGCGACCGCGTCCCACAGCGGCGGGATCTCCAGCACCGCCTTGGCCGCCTCATAGCCGGCGGTGAAGGCCTGAGCGTCGGCGCCGGCGGCCGGCATCAGCCGTGACGGGAAGCTCGGGCCGCAGCGGTTGATCATGTCGTTGGCGACCACCGTGGCGATGATGTCGCGCCGCAGCCGGTGGCGGCGCATCGGCTCTTCGTATTTCCGCAGCGCCTTGGGGAAGTAGTCGACCAGCAAGCCCTCGAAGAAGGGGTCGTCCGCCGCGTCGCTGGCGACGATCTCGCGCTTCAGCTCGAGCTTGCCGTAGGCCAGCAGGACCGCCAGCTCCGGCCGCGTCAGGCCCATCCCCATCTGCGCCCGCTCGGCGATGGCGGTGGCGTCCGGCAGGCCCTCAACCACCCGGTCGAGCCGGCCCTTGCTTTCCAGCTCGGCCATGAACTGGGCGTGCGGCAGGAGTTCGCCCACCGAATCCATCTCCATCAGCGAGAGCGCCAGGGTCTGGTCGTAGTTGTGGGCCAGCACATGGCGGCCGACGTCGTCGGTCATCGACTGCAGCAGGGTGTCGCGGCGCTTGCGGGTCAGCTCGCCGGTGCGCTCGAGCATGCCGGTGAGGATCTTGATGTTGACCTCGTGGTCGGAGGTGTCGACGCCGGCGGAATTGTCGATGGCGTCGGTGTCGATCCGCCCGCCGGCGAGCGCGTACTCGATGCGTCCGGCCTGGGTGAGGCCGAGGTTGGCGCCTTCGCCCACCACCTGGACCCGCAGGTCCGAGCCGTTGATCCGCACCCCGTCGTTGGCCTTGTCGCCGACCTCGATATTGGCCTCGGCCCTGGCTTTCACATAGGTGCCGATGCCGCCCAGGTAGAGCAGTTCGGCTGGGGCCTTCAGGATCGCGTGGATCAGCTCGGCGGGCGACAGGCTGTCAGCCTCGATCAACAGCATCGCCTTGACCGGCGCCGACAGCGGGATCGATTTCAGGGTGCGGGGGAAGACCCCGCCGCCCTTGGAGATCAGCTTGCGGTCATAGTCGTCCCAGGACGAGCGGGGCAGGGCGAACATCCGCTCGCGTTCCTTCCACGACTTCGCCGGGTCGGGATCGGGGTCGAGGAAGACGTGGCGGTGGTCGAAGGCGGCCAGCAGCTTGATCTGCTTCGACAGCAGCATGCCGTTGCCGAACACGTCGCCCGACATGTCGCCGCAGCCGACCACGGTGAAGGACTCGGTCTGGATGTCCTTGCCGAGTTCGCGGAAGTGGCGTTTCACCGCCTCCCAGGCGCCGCGGGCGGTGATGCCCATGGCCTTATGGTCATAGCCGGCCGACCCGCCGGAGGCGAAGGCGTCGCCCAGCCAGAAGCCGTAGTCCTCGGCCACGCCGTTGGCGATGTCGGAGAAGGTCGCCGTGCCCTTGTCGGCGGCCACCACCAGATAAGGGTCGTCGCCGTCGAAGGCGATGACATGCTCGGGCGGGATCACCTTGCCGTCCGGCGCCAGGTTGTCGGTTATGTCGAGCAGGCCGGAGAGGAAGGTCTTGTAGGCGCCGATCCCCTCGGCGCGCACGGCGTCGGCCGAGCCGCCCTTCGGCAGCTGCTTGGGATAGAAGCCGCCCTTGGAGCCCACCGGCACGATCACTGCGTTCTTGACCTGCTGGGCCTTCACCAGCCCCAGCACCTCGGTGCGGAAGTCGTCCCGCCGATCGCTCCAGCGCAGGCCGCCGCGGGCGACGGGCCCAAAGCGCAGGTGCACGCCCTCGACATTGACCCCCCAGACGAAAATCTCCCGGTAGGGCTTGGGCGCCGGCAGGTCGGCGAGTTCGCCGCTCGCCACCTTGAAGGAGATGTAGGCCTTGGGTCCGCCGTCGGCGGCGGGCTGGTAGAAGTTGGTCCGCTGGGTCGCGCCGACCAGCAGCGCCAGGCGGCGCAGGACGCGATCCTCGTCGAGGCTGTCGACGTGCTGCAGCGCCTCGATGATCCTGACCATCACCTGGTCGGCCTGGGCCCGGCGCTTGTCGAGGCCGGTCCGGGGCGCCGGATCGAACTTGGTCTTGAACAGCTCAAGGATCAGGCGCGCCACCTCGGGGTGGGCGGAGAGCGCCTCTTCCTGCACCCGCTGGCTTGGGTCGAGGCCCGACTGCTGGCGGTGGCGGGCGAGCGCGCGGATCAGAGCCGCGTCGCGCCAGGGGATCGACAGCTCCAGCACCAGGCGGTTGAAGCCGTCGTTCTCGGTGCGGCCGTTCCAGACCGCCACGACAGCGTCCTCGAAGGCCTCCTTCAGCTGGGCGAAGACCAGCTTGGCGCCGTGCGGGTCCTCGATCTCGAAATCGTGCACCCAGATGACCTGGCCGTCCGCGCGGGTGACCGGGAAACCGGCCTCGGCCATGGCCTTCAGGCCCATGTTGTCGAGGATCGGCAGGACGTCGGCGAGTGGAGCCGGGGCCGCCGGCCGGTAGAGCTTGAAGCGGAACTGCAGCTCGGTGTCGGCCGCGCAGCGGTAGGCGCGCACCGCGACGCTCTGGCCCTCCGCCATGCCGTCGATCACCGCCAGGTCTTCCAGCGCCCCGGATGGGTCGAACCGGTCGCGGTAACCGGCCGGGAAGGCCTCGCCGTAGCGGGCCAGGGTCGTCGCGATGTCCTGCGGCGCGCGCCCGGAGGCGCGGACCGCGGCGTCGAAGCGGTCTTCCCAGGTGCGGGCGGCCTCGGTGATCGCGGCTTCCAGGACCTTCAGATCCGGCTCGTCGTGCGCGCCCGGCGTGAAGCCGATGATGTAGTGCACGCGGGCGAGCGGCGCGTCGGAGAAGCTCGGATAGGAGGCCGAGACCCGGCCGCGGTAGGCTTTCGCCAGGATCTTGCCGGCGCGCGCGGCCAAGTCGGAATCGTAGTGGTCGCGGGGCAGGAACAGCAGCAGCGAGGCGAACCGGTCGAAGGGGTCGCGCCGCTCGAAGAGGCGCACCCGCGGGCGGTCGTAGAGGTGGAGGATGCCCAGCGCCTCGGCCAGCAGCTCGTCCTCGCTCATCTGGAAGAGTTCGTCGCGCGGGTGATTGTCGACGATGTTCTTCAGGCGCTTTTCGTTGTGGCTGCCGGGCGCCATGGCCGCGCGGGCCAGCACATGGGCGACCTTCTCGCGGATCAGCGGCACAGCGCTGGCCGGCTGGTCGTAGGCCTCGGCGGTGAACAGGCCGACGAAGCGCACCTCGCCGATGGGCCGGTCATCCGCGCCGTAGCGCTTGATACCGACGTAGTCCATGTAGCCGCGCCGGTGCACCCTGCTGCGCACGTTGGACTTCGCGACGGTCAGCGCCGGGTCGGTGAGCAGCCGGTCCTTGACCTTGCCCAGCAGGATCGCCGGCTCATTGGCGCGGCGCAGCACCGTGCGCTCGGGGTCGCGCAGCACGCCCAGGCCGTCCTTGGCCTGGTAGAGCGGCTCCTCGGCGGCGTAGTCGCCGTTCTTCAGCCGCGGATATTCGTAGACCCGGGCGCCCAGGAAGACGAATTGCTCGGCCTCCAGCCAGGCCAGGAAGGCGACCTCCTCGGGCCGCGCCCGCTTGGCGTGGGCCTTCAGCTCCGCAAGCGTGCGCGCCATCAGGCTGAGCATCTCGGGGAAGTCGTCGACCGCCGCGCGAACGTCTTTCAGCGTCTCGGTGACGCCGCGGATCAGGGCCTGTTCGCGGTCGGCCCCCACGGGGTCGAGGATCACCTGGATCATCGACTCGCGCCGCACGTCGCCGGTCCCGCCGCGGATGCCGGCGCGGTCGCGTTGCACCTGGACGATCGGGTGGAAGAGCGCTCTCACCGACAGGCCCTGCTCGGCGATCTCGCCCATGATCGAGTCGACCAGGAACGGCGCGTCGTCCTGCACGATTTCCAGCCGGTCCAGCGCCTTGCTGCCGATCGCCGGTGTGATGCGGATGGTCGGCGCGCGGCCGCGGCGGCGCTCGCCGAAGCGCCAAAAATCGGCGAGGTTGGCGCCCAGCTCGGCGGGCGAAAGTTCGGGCAGCTCGTCCGGCGCGGCGTCGGCCGCCGCCTGGGCGGCGAAGGCCTTGGCGCCGGCGATCGCCGCGTCGCCCCTGAGCGCGTCGACGACGGCTTTCGTGAGGGAAGTGGCGCTGACGGCGCGGGTCACGCGGCGCCTCCAGATGCGAGGACGGCGCCGGAGGAGAGTGTCCGGCGCCGTGTGGTTCCGCCGTGGGGGGGCGGCGGAACGCTCTCTGCTCGCTGTGTCCGCATGCTTGGGGGGGTGCGGACCCAGCCGCCGGACTTTTGAAGCCCGGGGCCCACCTTAGATAGGAACCGAAAACGCAAGTTGAAGTCCTTCGGTGAAGGTTTGGCGGATCAGGATTGTCTGGCCCGGCGGACGGCCGGTTTGGCGTGGGGGCCCTTGGTCGGCGGCGGATCGGCCTTGTCGGGGGGTTCGTTGGGCATCTTGTTCTTCAGCTGCTGCGGATCGCCGTCCGCCGATAGGATCACCGCGATCCACCGGCTGCCGTCGAACTGCGCCAGGACCACCATGGCCATGACCGTCAGCGGCGTGGACAGGAACGCGCCCGTCACGCCCCAGATGGCGCTCCAGAACGCCAGCGACAGCAACACGATGACCGGGTCGATATTGAGGCTGCGCCCCTGCATCCGCGGATAGATCACGTTGCCGATCACGATGCCGATGAGCTGCAGGACGACGAACAGGATGATCGCCTGGCCATAGCTGGGAAACTGCACCAGGGCGAAGAGCGGCGGGGCGACGCCGGCGAACACGCCGCCGGCCACGGGGATGTAGACCGCCAGGAAGATCAGGAACGCCCAGAAGAGCGCGTCGTGCAGGCCGACCGCCGCCATGGCGATCCAGGACAGCCCCGCCACCATCAGGCCGGTGACGGTCTGGACGAAGAGGTAGCGCTCGACGCCGTCGCGGATGCGCAGGAAGGCGACCACCGCGTCCTGCCGTTCCTCGCGCACCGGGAAGAGGCCGATCGCCTTGCGCTCCCAGCCCTTCCGCGAGGCCAGGATGAAGGCCAGGTAGACCAGGACGAAGAGGGCGGTGGAGGCGAAGTCCTGAACGGCGCGGGCGACGAGGCCCAGGTATTTGCTGGCGTCGAGCCCCTTGACGATACTGAGCACGGTCGGCGGGCGATCGATGTGCGCCAGGCCCGCGACCTGGGCGATGACGGCGTCGAGGCGCGGTCCGTAGGCCACCAGCTGGGTGGCGAAGCCGGCGCCGTTCTCGGCGACGAAGAAGGCGGTGCCGCCGAACAGCCCGATCGCGATCACGATGGCCAGCGGCAGGGCGGCGCGCTTGGAGACGTGCGGCAGGCGGTGCTGCAGGACGCGCGCGAAGCCGTCGATCATCACCGCCAGGAACATGGCCAGCGCCAGCGGCGTCAGGATGCTCGCCAGCACATAGAGCGTCGCCCCGCCCGCGATCACCGCCAGGATGACGAGCGCGTTGCGGGCGACAATGGACTCGGTGACCGGCATGGAAGGCTTTCGCGTGACGCGCTGGCTCGACTGTCCGCGGCGGGCGTTCCGCCGTCTATACGGGCTGATCCCTACCCCGCTTCGAGGCCATTGGGGAGGGAATTTGCCTCTTGGAAACGGTGTTCGGCCGCGGAGGTTCAGGCCTCGTGGAGGGTCTTGTCGAGGATTGCCTCGAGCAGCTCGGCTTCGGTCAGCGGTTCGGTCATGAAGCTCCTCAGCCGTCCGCCCTGCACCAGGGCGATGAAGCCGTGAAGCGTCGACCAGCCGGTGATGGCGCGGCGCTTCACGGTGGCCGTGTCGGCGTCCGGATCGAGCGCGTGGACGGCGCGGAACAGGCCCTCCCAGGCTTCGCCGGCGGTCTCGATCAGGTTGGGCGGCGCGTCGGGTCCCAGGATGTCGCTGCCGAACATCAGCCGGAACAGGCCGGGCCGGCCGAAGGCGAGCGTCAGATAGGCCCGCGCGGTCTCCCGCATCGCCGCCATCGGCGTGGCGCCCTCGGCCTGGGCGCGGGCGTAGGCGGCGTTGAGGTCGGCGAAGCCCTTGGCGGCCACCTCCGCCAGCAGGGCGCGCCGGTCGGGGAAGTGCCGATAGGGCGCGGCGGTGGAGACGCCCAGCGACTGCGCGAGGTCGCGCAGCGACAGCGCCTCGGGCCCGCCGGCCTCCACCGCGGCCTGGGCGGCGGCGACCAGCGCCTCGCGCAGGTCTCCGTGGTGATAGGTGCGCTTGGCGGCCATACCGAATGTTGACACAGCTAACATCGCCGCGCAATGTAAGTGGCGCTTACATAGGAGATCGAGATGAAGCTGCATGTCTGGCTGGCCGGCCTCGCGGCCCTGGTCTGGTGCGGGTTCGCCCACGCCGCCACGGTCGGGTTCGAGACGGTGAGCGCGCCCGTGGCCGGCGACCGGCCCCTGAAGATCTCAATCTGGTATCCAAGCGATGCGCCGGAGGTTTCGGAGCCGATGGGTCTCGAGACCCAGGCCGTCGCGCGCGGCGGGCCGATCGTCGGACGGGGCCATCCGCTTGTGGTCATCAGCCACGGGACCGGCGGATCGGACACCTCGCACTGGGACACCGCCCAGGCCCTGGCCCGCGCCGGCTTCGTGGTCGCCGCCGTCGCCCACACCGGCGACACCTACGATGACCGCAGCCGGGCGCTGCGGATCATCGAACGGCCGAAACATCTCAGCGTGGCGATCGACTACATGACGGGCGCCTGGCGCGGACATGAAGCGATCGACGCCGGGCGGATCGGAGCCTTCGGCTTCTCAGCCGGCGGCTTCACGGTCCTGGCGGCGATCGGCGGTGAGCCCGACATGAGCAAGGTGGACCGCCACTGCGCCGTCCACCCGCACTTCTACGAATGCCAGATGCTGCGCATGCTGCCGCGCCAGCCGACCGCACAGACCGTTCCGGCGCATGATCCGCGTATCCGCGCTGGGGTGATCGCCGCCCCGGCCCTGGGTTATGCCTTCACGCCTCAGGGCTTGGCGGCGGTGAAGGTCCCGGTGCAGCTCTGGCGCGCGGAGTGGGACACCGTGCTGCCTCAGCCCTACTACGCCGAGGCGGTGCGCAGGACCCTGCCGAAGCCGCCGGAGAGCCACGTGGTCCCGGGCGCCGATCACTTCGACTTCATGCCGGCCTGCGGCGCTGCGATGGCCAAGGCCGCGCCCTCGATCTGCGGCGACGGCGTCTTCGACCGCGTGGCCTTCCACGCGGCCTTCAACGCCGAGATCGTGCGGTTCTTCCGAAAGACGCTGGGCTAGGGCCTAGCGCGGCGCCATGCGGATCGCGCCATCGAGCCGGACATCCTCGCCGTTGAAGTAGCCGTTGGTGATCATGGTCAACGCCAGCTGCGCATATTCCTCGGCGTTGCCCAGGCGCTTGGGGAACGGCACCGAGGCGGCCAGGGCGTCCTTCACCTGCGGCGGCGCGAACTGCATCAGCGGCGTGTTGAAGATGCCGGGCAGGATGGTGTTCACCCGGATACCGTCGCCGGCCAGATCGCGGGCGATCGGCAGGGTCATGCCGACCACGCCGCCCTTGGACGCCGAATAGGCCGCCTGGCCCATCTGCCCGTCCTCAGCCGCCACCGAGGCGGTGTTGACGATGGCGCCGCGTTCGCCGTCGATCGGCTCCAGGTCCAGCATGCCCTTCGCCGACTTGGCGATGCAGCGGAAGGTGCCGACCAGGTTGATCTGGATGATCAGGTTGAAGGCCTCGAGCGGGAAATGCTTGGTCTCGCCGGTCTGCTTGTCGCGGCCGGCGGTCTTGATGGCGTTGCCGGTGCCGGCGCAGTTGACCAGGATCCGCTCCTGGCCGTTGGCGGCGCGGGCCTTGGCGAAGGCCGCGTCGACCTCTTCCTCGGACGTCACATTGCACTTGCAGAAGACGCCGCCGACTTCCTTGGCCATGGCCTCGCCCTTCTCTTCGTTCATGTCGAAGATGGCGACCTTGACGCCCTGGGCGGCGAGCGCGCGGACGGTCGCGCCGCCCAGGCCCGAGGCCCCACCTGTAACGACCGCGGCGACGGAGGAATTGAGTTGCATGGACGTTGCGCTCCCGATCTCGTTATCTAGATGCCTATTAGCCGAGGCTTTAGCCCGATGAGCGGCCGCGAAAAAGCGTCACCCCACGTCAATGCCGATTTCGACCCTGCCCATGCCGGCAAAGGGGGGCCGCTCGATCCGAGCCGCGCGCTGGTCCCGCATGTCATGCGCGTGAACGAGCAGCGGGTGGCCCGCGGCTTCTGGCCGAAGATCCGCAAGGTCGCGGCCCACGTGCCCTTCGCCTCGGAGGCGCTGGCCGTCTGGTTCTGCGCCCGCGACGACGAGACCCCGGTGGCGGCCAAGGGGATGATGTTCGCCGCGCTCGCCTATTTCGTCATGCCGGTGGACGCCATCCCCGATTTCATCGCGGGCATCGGCTACACCGACGACGCGGCGGTGTTCGTGGCCATGCTGTCGATCGTCGGCCGCCACCTGAAACCCCGCCACCGCGAGGCGGCGCGGCTCGCGGTCGAGCGGATGCGGGCGACCGACTGAGCCTCAGTCGACGGTGATGACCACCTTGCCCATGGCCTGGCGGCTGGCCAGATGCTTGATGGCGTCGGCGGCCTTGGCCAGGGTGAAGCGCTCGGAGACGTAGGGCTTGATCTTGCCGGCGGTGTAGAGGTCGAGCAGCTCGGCCACGCTCTTCTGGTGCAGCTTTGGGTTCTTGCCGACCCAGGCGCCCCAGAAGACGCCGACGATGTCGCAGCCCTTCAGCAGGGCGAGGTTCAGCGGGATCTTCGGGATGTCGCCGGCGGCGAAGCCAACCACCAGATATTTGCCCTCCCAGGCGATGGAGCGCAGCGCGGGCTCGGCATAGTCGCCGCCGATCCCGTCATAGATCACGTCCGCCCCGTTCGGGCCGCAGGCCTGCTTGAACTGCTCGGCGAGCGCCTTCTGGCCGTCGCGGTCGAACGGGCCGCGGCCGTAGACCACGCCCTCGTCGGCCCCGTGGCGCTTGCAGAGGTCGACCTTCTCCTGGCTCGAGGCCGCCGCGATCACCCGCGCGCCCATCTGCTTGCCCAGCTCCACCGCCGCCAGGCCGACACCGCCCGCCGCGCCCAGTACCAACAGGGTCTGGCCGGGCTGGAGGTCGGCCCGGTCCTTCAGGGCGTGGTAGCTCGTGCCATAGGTCATGATGAAGGCGGCCGCGTCGTCGAAGGGCATGGCGTCGGGGATCTTCACCAGCCGCGCGGCCTCCAGCGCCAGCTCCTCGGCCATGCCGCCCCAGCCGGTGTTGCCCAGCACCCGGTCGCCCGGCTTGATGTGGGTCACGCCCTCGCCGACCGATTTGACGACGCCGGAGATCTCGCCGCCGGGCGCGAAGGGCCGCGCGGGCTTGAACTGGTACTTGTCCTCGATGATCAGCACGTCGGGAAAGTTCACCCCGACCGCCTTGACCGACACCACCGCGAAGCCGGGTTTGGCCTCCGGCGACGGCACGTCTTCCAGCACCAGGGTCTCGGGCCCGCCAACGGCCTTGCTCAACAGCGCCTTCATGTCCGCTCTCCCGGGTGGTGGTGTTCTCGAAGTCGGCCGGACGCTAGCCCAGCCAGCCAGAGCGCGGAAGGCGCAAATCGAACGGCCGTTTGAATGGCGCGGTCTAGAACCGCCGCGCGATGCCCGCGTAGATCTCCGCGTTCGGGGTCGCGTGGTTCAGGCCGAAGTTCGCGCCGACGTCGAACTGCAGGGACTTGCCGACCGCGACGGCGGCGGTGAGGTCGGCGCTGGCGCGGCGGATGGTTCCGGCGGGCTCGTCCTCGACCTCGCCCCAGAGCTCGGCGCCCAGGGTCGTCGGGCCAAAGGCGCGGCTGAGGCTCGCGACCCCGACCCAGGCGGCATGCACGCCGCCGCCCGCTGCGTCGCGCAGGAGATCGATCTCCGGTGTCAGGCCGAGCGACACGCTGTCGCTCAGCGGCGCGGCGATCGGCAGCCGCACCCCGCCGGTCCAGCCGCCCGCGCCCAGACCGTGGGTGGCGGTCGGCAGAGTGACGAACCCCTGGGCCGACACAGCGACGCCCTTGCCGTCCGGATCGGTGAGGGCGCCCAGGACCGCGAAGCTGGCGTCCCCAGCGCCCGTCCGCCGCTCGCCCCCACGCACGGTGTCGATTACCGCGGGCGACCAGCCGGCTTCGAGTTCGATCCGCGGCGTGACGCCGACCCGCAGCTCCGCGGCGCCCAGGGTATAGGTGTCTTCGTGGACGCCGCCCCGCCGCTGGAAAACCGCATCGGCGAGGCCGACCTCGATCTGCAGGTGTCCGGCGTCGAGGATACAGGGCGGCGTCGCCTTGCCGGGCCGCTGGGCGCAGAGGTCGCGCAGGTCCTGGGCGCGGGCGGGCGCGGCCGCCAGGATGGCGAAACCGAGGGCGAGGAGGATCTGGCTACGCATCGCGCGTCCTTCAGGGGCGTCGGTCCAGTCACCGCCGATTTGGCCGAAAGCGCCAGCTCGCCTATATTCGGCGACCTCCAGACAGGAAGCTTGTCCCCTTGGGCGTGACCCTCGACCTTTCGCGTGCGCCGGCCACGCCTCGCGCCGCCGTGAAACCGAACCTTTCGGGGCTGACGCGGCCTGAGCTCGCCGCCGCCCTGATCGCGGCCGAGGTCGTGCGCCCGGAGAAGGCGCGCATGCGGGCGAGCCAGCTCTGGCGCTGGATCCACCACTACGGCGTCACCGACTTTGCGCTGATGAGCGACGTGGCCAAGGAGATGCGCGCGGCCCTGGCCGAGGCCTTCACCATCGCGCGTCCCGAGATCGTCGAGCGGCAGGTCTCCAAGGACGGCACGCGCAAGTGGCTGATCCGCACGGCGCCCGGCATCGAGATCGAGACGGTCTACATCCCCGACGTCGGCCGGGCCGGCGCGCTCTGCGTCTCCAGCCAGGTGGGCTGCACGCTGAACTGCACCTTCTGCCACACCGGCACCCAGGCCCTGGTCCGCAACCTGACCGCCGCCGAGATCGTGGCCCAGGTGCAGGTCGCCCGCGATGACCTCGGCGAATGGCCGAGCCCCAAGGAGGATCGCCGGCTCTCCAACATCGTCTTCATGGGCATGGGCGAGCCGCTCTACAATCTGGACAGCGTCGCCGGCGCCATCGACATCATCGCCGACAACGAGGGCATCGCGATCTCGCGCCGGCGGATCACCGTCTCGACGTCGGGCGTGGTCCCCGAGCTGCAGGCGCTGGGTGAGCGGACCCAGGCCATGCTGGCGATCTCGCTGCACGCCACCAACGACCAGCTCCGCGAACAGCTCGTGCCGCTCAACAAGAAGTATCCCCTGGCGGAACTGATGGCCGGCATCCGGGCCTTCCCGGGCCTTTCCAACGCCAAGCGGGTGACCTTCGAATACGTCATGCTGAAGGGCGTCAACGACAGCCCGGCCGAGGCAAAGGCCCTGGTCCAGTTGCTGAAGGGCATCCCGGCCAAGATCAACCTGATCCCCTTCAATCCCTGGCCGGGCAGCCCCTACGAATGCTCCGACTGGGGGACCATCGAGGCCTTCGCCGCGATCCTCAACCGCGGCGGCTACGCCTCGCCGATCCGCACGCCGCGCGGCCGCGACATCCTCGCCGCCTGTGGCCAGCTGAAGAGCGACAGCGAGAAGGTCCGCGCCAGTGTCCGGCGCAAGGCGGCTCAGGCCGAGGCTCAATAGTTCGACGAGCGCGTCCCCCGGCTTGTCCCGGATGGCCCGGACAGGCTGAGCCATGACGGTCGTTGTTGGGGTGCGGCGGCGTGCTATCCAAGGCGGTCTGCCGAGAGAGCCCGTCCCATGACCACGACCCTCCAGTCTCCGGAAATCCAGGCCTTCGCCACCGGCTTTCCGATCACCCTGCTGCACGCCGGGATCACGGTGGTCATCCTGTTCGCCGCCGCGACGCTCTACGTCATGCTGACCCCGCACAAGGAGATCACCCTGATCCGCGACGGCAACACCGCCGCGGCGGTGTCGCTGGGCGGGGTGCTGGTCGGTCTGGCCATACCGCTCGCCGTATCGCTCAAGGCCTCGACCACCATGATCGAGCTGGGGCTCTGGGGGGTGGCGACCATGCTGGTCCAGCTGCTGATCTTCCGCGTGGTCGACCTGGTGCTGCATGGCCTGCCCAAGCGGATCCAGGACGGCGAGATGGCCGCGGCCGCCATGCTGGTCGGGGCCAAGATCGCCACCGCCCTGATCCTCGCGGCCGCGGTCTCGGGCTGAGCCCAGGGTCCCGCCTATGCATTTCCCGAGGCTGCCGGACTGGCTGATCTACGCCGCCGTGGTGGTCGCCCTGCTGATCGCCGCGGTCGGCCGCCAGGCGCACGTCGATGCGCCCGCCGCCCCGCCGCCCGCGCCCGCGGCGGAGGGCGCGGCGCTCGGCCCCGCCTCGCCCTTCGATCCGGCGGTGGTGGTCGAGGTGTCCGGCAAGACCGAGCCGGGCGCCGGCACCGCGTTTTCGGTCTCGGCCTCGGGCGTCTGGGTCACCGCGCGCCATGTGGTCGAGGGCTGCTCCCAGGCCGCCATCGTGGTGGCCCCGGGCCGCGGCGTGGCCGCCGAAGTCAGGATCGACCCCGAGGCCGAGACGGCGATCCTCACCACCGACGGCGGCGCGCCGCCCTTGCCGCTCGGCCTGACGGCACGGCTGCGGCGGGGCGAACAGGCCTTCCACATGGGCTTTCCGCAGGGCCGTCCCGGCGAGGCGAGCTCCCGCCTGATCGGCCGCGAGAACCTCGTCGTTCAGGGCCGCGGCGCGCGCACCGAGCCGGTGCTGGTCTGGGCCGAGACCGGCCGCACCGATGGCCTGAAGGG
Organism: Phenylobacterium sp.; assembly: GCF_041691455.1. Lineage (GTDB taxonomy): Bacteria > Pseudomonadota > Alphaproteobacteria > Caulobacterales > Caulobacteraceae > Phenylobacterium. The sequence goes on from NZ_JBEPUO010000001.1 coordinate 213,467, forward strand.
CACGCTGGGCGGACTTTCCGGCGCGCCGGCGCTGGACGACCAGGGGCGCGTGGTCGGCGTGACCATCGCCGAGGCGCCCCGGCGCGGCCGCATCTACACCACCGCGCCGGAGACTACCGCGCGGATCCTCGGGGCCGGCGGGCGGCGGCTTTCCGGCGCGCCGGGCGGGGCGATCTCGGCGGACAACTACGGGCGGGTCGCCGACGACCTGCGCCGCAACCTGCGGGTCGCCCAGGTGGTCTGCCTGACCGCCTAGACGGTGGTTTCCGTGGCGCTGGCCGCCGCGGGCTGCCTCGCCGCCACGATCAAGACCAGCACGATCGCCAGGAAGCCGATGCCGGCCGAATAGAGGAAGAACACGACGTAGCCGACGCCGAGCGCCTGCGGGCTCACATGCGACTTCTCGAGCGCGTGGACATAGGCCTCCGGCGGCGTCGTCGCGAAGATCCCCTTGAGGCCCGAGAACACCCCGCCGGTGTCGGCCGACTTGGCCGAGGCCTCGACGATCCGGCCGGACTGCGAGGCGAGCAGCTTTCCGGGCAGCGAATAGAGCGATGAGAAGAGCGCGTACTGGGTGGCGGTGAAACCGACCCGCGTCAGGCTCGACATATAGGCGATCAGGCAGGTGCCTGCGAAGCCGGAGGCGGCGTTCTCGATGCCGATGGCGATCAGCAGCGCGTGGATATCCGGCCCCTCGATGGCCAGCCAGGCGAAGGCGATGTGACTGACCGGGGCCAGGAAGGCGCCGATCACCAGCGCCCGCATCAGGCCCCATCGGGCGACCGCGAATCCGCCCAGGAAGACGCCGCCCATGGTGGCGGCGGTGCCGAACACCTTCCGCACCTCGGCGATCTGGATCTTGCTGAAGCCGAGGTCGAGGTAGAACGGGTTCATGATGTTGAGCACGAAGTCGGTCAGCCGGTAGAGGCAGATCAGCGCCAGGATCAGGCCGGCGATCTTTCCGTAACGGGTGAAGAAGTCCCGCAAGGGATCGCCGAGCGCGGCGCTCAGATAGACGCCGGGCCGGGTGCGGACGCCAGGGGCCGGGAGGGCCGCGACCACGATGATCGTCAGGCCGACCAGGAAGCCGCCGAGCTGGTAGAAGACGCCCCAGGGCTTTGCCGACCAGGCCGCCTTGAGGGCCTCGCCCGCCGGGCCCTGGCCGAGCGAGGTCAGGGCCGCGGAGATCAGGCTCGCGTCGGCCGCCAGGCCGCAGCCCAGGATCACCGCGCCCAGCCCGAAGAGGCCAAGGCGCAGGATCCACTCCGGGATTTCGAGCGCCGGGCGCGCGGGCAGGCCCTCGGCGTGGATCGGCCTCACCTGATGGGCGGCCTCGCGCGGCGCGGCCAGGACGCCGGCCACGCCGATCAGCATCATCGCGGCCATCACCGCATAGGACAGATGCCAGTTGTAGGCCTCGGCCAGCACCAGGGGGATCGCGCCGGCCGCAATGGTCGCGAAGCGGTAGCCCCACTGGTAGGCCGCCGCCATGGCGCCTTGCTTCTCGACGGTCGCCGCCTCGATCCGCCAGGCGTCGATGACGATGTCCTGCGTTGCGCCGGCGAAGCCCACGAAGACCGCGAAGAGCGCCATGACCCCGAGCGCGGCCTTCGGGTCGCTGCCGGCCACCAGCCACAGGCCCAGCATGACCAGGGCCTGGCAGACCAGCATCCAGGAGCGGCGGTGGCCGAGCCATTTCGTCAGCCAGGGCACCTTGGTGCGGTCGACCAGGGGGGCCCACAGGAACTTCGCAGAATAGGCCAGCGTCGCCAGACTGAAGACCGCGATCACCTCCAGCGAAAGCCCGGCGTCCCTGAGCCAGGCCGACAGCGTGTCGAAGATCAGGAGGTTCGGCAGGCCCGAGGCGAACCCCAGGGCCAGCATCACCAGGCTGCGTCGCTCGCCGAACACGGCCAGCGCCGCCAGCACGTTCCGCTTGGGTTTCGGCTCGGCGGCGTCCGCGCTCATGTCTGGTCCGGCGTTTTCGGCGCCAGGCGCCCGGTCAGCCGACCTTGGCGCGCCGCGCGGTCTCCGTCCAGCCGCGCCCCGTCCAGCGGGTCAACATGGCCCGCAGGGCGTCAGGCGACATCGGCTTGACCAGGAAGTCGTTCATCCCGGCCGCGAGGCAGGCGTGGCGGTCGTCCTCGAAGGCGTTGGCGGTCAGGGCCACGATCGGCGTGGCGACGCCCATGGCCCGCAGCCCCCGCGCCGTCTCCTCGCCGGAGAGCCCGGGCATGCGCATGTCCATCAGGATCAGGTCGTAGGTCCCGACCTTGATCGCCGCGATGGCTTCCTCGCCACCGCTGGCGTGGTCGATCTCGCAGCCCTCGCGGGTCAGGAGCGCGCGCGCCAGCAGCGCATTGATCGGATTGTCCTCGACCAGCAGCACCTTCTTGCCCGGCGCCGCGGCCGCGGCGATCCGTTCGTCCTCGACGCCGGCGGCCGGGGCCTGTTCGGCGCCCGCCGCGATCAGCACCCGCTCGGCGAGCGAGGCGCGGCGCAGCGGCTTGATCAGATAGCCGGCGAAGCCCGCGCGGCGGTAGCGCCCGATCAGCGCGCGCTCTTCGGGGGCCAGCAGGATGATGGCGCGGCGTTCGGGCGGACGGCGCAGCAGGCGCGAGCCCGCGACCAGCGCATGGTCCACAAGGATGACGTCGCCGAAGGCGGTGCGACCGGCCAACGCCTCGATGCTGGCCTCCGCCACCGCCTTGCCGCCGCAGGCCTCGATCTGCCGGCGGGCGGCCTCGCGGACGATGGGATTGGGGGAGGCGACGCCGACCTTGCGGCCGACCAGTGTCGGCGCGGCGGCGGTGCCGGGCAGGGCGCGGAAAGTCGCCTCGAACCAGAACTGCGCGCCGCCTTCGGTCCGCGTCTCGACGCCGACTTCGCCGTCCATGGACTGGGCCAGACGACGGGCGATGGCCAGGCCCAGGCCCGTGCCGCCCAGGCTGGCGTGCGCCGGATCGGCCTGGGCGAAGGCCTCGAAGATACGCTCGCGCTGGGCGGCCGAGACGCCCGGCCCGGTGTCGTCCACCATGAACCGCAGGCGGCCTTTTCCCGGCTGTGAAACACTGACCAGCACGCCGCCGGTCTCGGTGAACTTCACGGCGTTGCCGGCGAAGTTGAGCAGGATCTGGCGCAGGCGGCCCTCGTCGGCGCGAATCGCGCCCAGGTCCTTCGGCGTCGCCCAGGCGATCTCGACGCCCTTTTCGCGCGCCCGCGGCGACAGCAGTTCGCAGATTCCCCGCAGCAGGCCCGCGACGTCGACCTCGCCGGGATGCAGCTCAACCTTGCCCGCGCCGAGCTTGGCGAAATCCAGCACGTCGTTGACCAGGGTCAGCAGATGCTCGCCGGAATCGCGGATGGCGGTGGCGTAGTCGCGCTGTTCGGCGGTGAGCCGGGTGCTCTCGAGCAGGCGCGCCATGCCCAGCACGCCGTTTAGCGGAGTGCGGAACTCGTGGCTGAGCGAGGCGAGCTGTTCGGCGCTGATCTGCGCGCGCCGCGGGCGGCGCTCGGCGAGAGGTCGTGCCGGTCTCGGGGGAGGTCTCCGCATGAAACCTCCGATAACCCCAAGGGACTTAACGGTCAGTCAAGCGCCCCGGTCCGCCGCCATCTCGCGGGCCAGCGCCAAAAGGGCCTGGCGGGTCCGCGCATCGCCTATGGCGTTGAAGGCCTGCAGGATCTCCAGCGCGCCCGGCCGCGACAGCGCCCGGAAGACATCCTCGTCGTCTTCGCGGCCGGAGGCCTCCTCGCCCACCAGCCATGCGACGCTCGTCCCTAGAGACTGGGCCGCGGTCAGCAAGGTGGAGGCCGCCACGCGATTGGCGCCGCGTTCGTACTTCTGCACCTGCTGGAACGACACGCCCAACCGCTCGGCCAGATCGCTCTGCGAAAGCCCGAGTTGGCGCCTGCGCGTGCGCATCCGCGCGCCGATCGCCAGTTCCAGCTGGGCGGTGCGGCCGGGGTCTTTCATGTCCATATCGGGCGCCTCCGAATGCGGCTTAGTGTAGCTCATCTGCGGTCGGTCTTCGCGTTAAAGTAGACGCGGAGCCCAAGTCGTCGTTTAGTGTTCACGCCATGAGCGCACGGGACATCATCTCCGAAGATCCGGTGGGACTGCTCACGCCGCGTGAGCGCGAATGCCTGCGGCTCGTCGATCAGCATCTTTCGTCGAAGCAGATCGCCCGGCAACTCGGCATGTCCAAGACGTCGGTGGACACCTATTGCGACCGCGCGCGCCGCAAGCTGGGCGTCGAGGATCGTTACGCCGCCGCCAAGCTCGCCCGACAAGCCGACGTTAACCATGTCCTGATCGTATCAGGACAGGACGCGATCAGGACAGACGAGGCCGTTAACCTCTGGCCCGATGAGCCGGCAACAGAGGGGGCTTCCCATGGGCGACTGGCAGAACTTCGACAACCGGGCGGTGATCGGTCGGGCGCTTCGCCTGCGCCGGGAGATCGACGACTTCGAGGCCCGCTGGCCGACCCCGGCGGCGCGGGAGGAAGCTCTCCCGACCTTTACCTGGGCGCAACTGGAACGACAGCTCGTCGACCTGGCGGCGACTCCGGCGCAGGCCAATATGGCCCGGCATCTGGTGTCGGGTACGCGGAAGCTCGCGCCTTTCAAACCTTCGGAAATGGTCTTGCGGGAGATTCTCTGCATGACCTGGGTTCTGTTGGACGAGAACTTCAAGCCCGAGCCCGAAACCGGTTCGGCCGAAATGATCTAAGCCCACTCGCCCGTCTGGGCGCCATCGTGGGAGTAGCGATCATCACCGCCCTGGCCTTCGGGGCGATGCTGGCGGGCCTCCAGGCGCTGCAGGTTCTCGGGCGAACTTTCTTCAAAGCCTGAACGGCTTCGAAACCATACATCCGTAAATCATCATGGCGCGTGTCGAGATCGACGCGTGCAGGAGAGAACTTATGCTCAAGCAACGCCGTATGGTCGCCGAGCAAATCGCCGGTGCCCTCTTCGAGGCCGAAGCCGCCATCGACGCGGCCATCTCCAAAACCGCCGCCCTCACGGGCGTCATGCCGTCCCTCCGCGCGGAAGCCGGCGCCTCGGCCCTGATCGGCCAGGACGCTGTCGAACGCGCCAGCCAGGCGATCATGGCGCTCGCCGAAGCCCGCCGCGCGATCGTCGAGACCCACAAGGAACTCTCGATCGCCCAGACCCAGATCGGCCTCGGCGCCGTGATGCTCGGCGATCCGGGCGACAAGCCGCCGCCGATGTTCGCGAGCGAGGAGCGCCACAGCCGCCGCGCGCTGCGAGCCATCCAAGCGGCCTAAACATTACGGGCGCAGTTCCGTGCACGCCGTGCATCTGACAAGATGGCCTCCGGTTCGCGCCGGGGGCCATTTTCGTTCATGTCGTACTCGATCCCCCACTGGGTTTGGGATGCGGTCGTCGTCGCCGTCGCTGCCGCGGCGCTCTGGAAGGGTGGTCGTGACGAGCGTCTGGCCGGAAGCGGCATGCTGCTCGCCGCCATCCTTTCTAAGCTGCTCTATCAGCATGCTCAGGCCACCGAGTGGGGCATACTCGCAACCGACGCGGCGGCGCTCGCGCTCTTCGTCTGGATCGCGCTGACCAGCGCCAGGTGGTGGCCGTTGTTTGTCGCGGCGTTTCAGTTTCTCGCCATCGTCATTCACCTAGCCCGGATCGTCGACCGTTCGCTGGGCGGGTGGGCCTATATCAGCGCCGAGATCCTGTTTGGCTACCTCGTGGCGATCGGCATCGCCCTGGGGACCTACAACACTTGGCGCGCACTCAGGGCGAGGGCCGTTCCCGCCACCGATCCCGGCGCCACGCGGCGGTAGATAAGCGCCTCGGCGACGTGGACGCGGCGCACGGCGTCGGAGCCTTCCAGGTCGGCGATGGTGCGGGCCAGACGCAGCGTCCGGGTCCAGCCGCGGGCGGTAAGGCCCCCGGCCTCCGCGGCGCGGGTCAGGAGCGCCCGGGCGGGGGCGTCGAGGCCGGCGATCGTCTCCAGCCAGTCCCCGTCGGCGCGGGCGTTCAGCGCCGCGGCGCCTTCGCCGCCGCCCACGGCGCGTTCGGCCTGGGTCCCCCGCGCCTCCGCCACCCTCGCCGCCGCTTCCGCCGTGCCTTCGGCCGGCGCGGGCAAGGCCAGGTCCGCGGCGGTCACCGCCGGAACCTCCACCTGCAGGTCGATGCGATCCATCAGCGGGCCGGAGATGCGGCCCAGGTAGTCGGTCTGGCAGCGGGGGGCCCGGCCGCAGGCGCCGCGCCCGGGTCCGCCCAGGCCGCAGCGGCAGAGGTTCATCGCCGCCACCAGCTGCACCCGAGCGGGATAGCGCACGTGGGCGTTGGCGCGCGCCACCACCACCTCTCCGGTCTCCAGCGGCCCGCGCAAGGAGTCCAGGGCCTGGGCGCTGAACTCCGGCAGCTCGTCGAGGAACAGCACGCCGTTGTGCGCCAGGCTGACCTCGCCGGGCTTGGCCTTCAGCCCGCCGCCGGTGAGCGCCGCCATGCTGGCTGAATGGTGCGGGTTGCGGAATGGCCGGGCGCGGGTGAGCTGGCCCTTGGCGATCAGACCGGCCACGGAATGGATCATCGAGGTCTCGAGCAATTCCTCCGGCGTCAGCGGCGGCAGGAGGCCAGGCAAACGTGCGGCCATCATCGACTTGCCGGAGCCGGGCGGGCCCACGAAGGCCAGGTTGTGGCCGCCGGCCGCGGCGATCTCCAGCGATCGCTTGGCGTTCTCCTGGCCCTTCACCTCGCGCAGGTCCGGAGCCCGCTCGGGATCGCGCAGGGCCCCCACCGTGGGCGGCGAGAGGATCTGGGTCCCGCGGAAGTGGTTCACCAGCGCGATCAGCGACGGCGCCGCCAGGATCCGGGTGTCGCCCGCCCAGGCCGCCTCCGGTCCGCAGGCCTCCGGGCAGATCAGCCCGAGCCCCATGGCGCCCGCCGCCACGGCGGCGGGCAGGGCGCCGGCGACCGCCGTGATGCGTCCGTCCAGCGACAGCTCGCCGATCGCCGCCCAGTCGTCCAGCACATCCGGCGGGATGACGTTCATGCCGGCCATGATGGCGAGCGCGATCGGCAGGTCGTAGTGGCTGCCTTCCTTCGGCAGGTCGGCCGGCGCCAGATTGGCGATGATCCGCCGCGAAGGCAGGGCGAGCCCCAGGCCGGAGAACGCCGCGCGCACGCGCTCCCGGCTTTCCGAGATCGCCTTGTCGCCCATGCCGACCAGGAAGAATTTGGACTCGCCGCCGGTGAACTGCACCTGGACGTCCACACGGCGGGCCTCGACGCCCTGAAACGCCACCGTCACGACGCGTGCGGCCATCCCCGATCCCCACTCAAGACCTTGTGGTCCGACTTCAGTTATCCACAAGAGCGCACCACAGGGTTGCGCTCAGATCAAGAACAAAAATAGAACTTATCGGGAAGACGAGACGAATCCGTGACTTGTCGGGGCGTTTTCGCCCCTCAAGCTAGGCTGTAGCGCGAAGCGCCTCAACCCGCCGCCAGAGGATATCGGTGGCGTCGATCCCGGTGAAGGTCTTCAGCGCCACGGCGCCGGTCGGCGAGGTGACGTTGATCTCCGTCAGGTAGTCGCCGATCACGTCGATGCCGACGAAGATCAGTCCCCGTCGCTTCAGTTCCGGCCCGATCGTGGCGCAGATCTCCAGGTCGCGGGCGGTCAGTTCTACCGGCTCGGGCTTGCCGCCGACCGCCATGTTTGAGCGGATCTGGCCCTTCTGCGGCACCCGGTTGATCGCGCCCACCGCCTCGCCGTCGACCAGCAGGATGCGCTTGTCGCCCTTGGTCACCGAGGGCAGGAATTTCTGCACGATCACCGGCTCACGGACGATCTGGGCGTGCAGCTCCAGGAGGGTCGCGAAGTTCGGGTCGTCGGCCAGGTGCCGCGTGACGCCCGAGCCGCCCTTGCCGTTCAGCGGCTTCAGCACGACATCGCCGTGCCGCGCCCGGAACTCGGCGATCGCCGCCGAATCGGAGCTGATCAGCGTTGGCGGCTGCAGCTGCGGGAATAGGGTGACGAACAGCTTCTCCGGCGCATTCCGCACCGAGACCGGATCGTTGACCACCAGGGTCTTGGGATGGGCCACCTCCAGGAAGAAGGTGGTGTCGATGTAGTGCATGTCGAACGGCGGGTCCTGGCGCAGCAGGATCACGTCGAACTCGGTGAGCTCCACGCGCCGGTAGTCGCCGAGCGTGGCGTGGTCGCCAAGCGCGCGCTTCACCGTCACCTCGCGGCCCCGGGCGAAGGCCCGGCCGTCTTCGAGGGCGAGCGTGTCGGCGGTGTAGACGAACAGGCTGTGGCCGCGCGCCTGGGCGGTCTCCATCATCAGGAAGGTCGTGTCGCCCCCGATGTTGATCCCCTCGATGGGATCCATCTGCACCGCGACCTTCAACGACATGGAGCCCTCCAGACAGCCAAGGTCTTGGGACATAGGCTGCGGGAGGGCCGAACGCTAGTTCAGCTGCAGCCTTACCCGCTCGCGTTGCGCCCGGGCGGCGAGCGCCGCGCCGCCGTCGAGCGCGGTGGCGCGGGCCAGGGCCTCCAGCGATCCGGCGAGCGCGCCCTGGCCCTCGCGGGCCGCGGCGACGTCCAGCCAGGGGCGATGGTCGGTGGGGTCGAGTAGGGCCCGGCGAAGAGCGGAGCGCTCGGCGCGGTCGTATTCGCGGGCCTGGCTGGCCCGGGCGTAGATGGTGTTCTGCAGCCGAAGCAGAACGGCCCGGTCGCTCACCGGCGCCATCAGCCGGTCGAGCCGGTCGGCGACGTTGGGGGTGAGGCCCGCGTGCAGGGCGCGGCGGGTGAGTTCGGACGGCAGCACCACGCGGCCCTCCGAGAACGGATCGAGCGCCAGCGGGCCTTCCTCCGTCTCGATCCTGAGCAGGAAATGGCCGGGGAAGTCGACGCCCTGCACCGTCAGCCCGCACTTGCGCCCGGCATGCAGGTAGAAGACCCCCAGCGCCACCGCGAGGCCCTTGCGCCGCTCGGTCACCGCGATGATGTCGGCGTTCTCCGGGTCCTCGTAGGTAAAGAGGTCGCCGGCCAGGCGCAGATCGCCGGCCATGGCCTCCGCCAGGGCCTCCTCGGCGCTCTCCTGCTTGAGGCGTTGGGCGAGCCGCTCGACGCCGGCCGCGCCGAGGTCGCGGGCGGCCTGTGGGTCGCGGCTGGGGTCGTCGTGGATCGCACAGGCGATCGCGGCCTCCAGCAGCGGGAAGGCGCCGTCGGCCGCCGCCCCGGCGTCCAGGAGTATGGTTTCAGCCTCCTCGCGGCCCATGGTTACGCCAGCCCGTCCCTCAACTGCCCTTCCAGGCGTCGGGAATATGCCTAGGAAGCCTGCCGGGCGCGAGAGCCATAAGGTCCAGGCGGATCGAAACACCCGCGAGGCGAGGCCGCCCGGCCACAATCGCCGCGCCCGCGCGCCGCAGACGTTCGCGCTGATCGAAGCTCACCGTCTCCAGCGCCACCTCCAGGCTGGTCCGCCGCTTGACCTCGACCACCGCCAGGACCTTGCCGCGCAGAGCCAGGAGGTCGATCTCCGCCTGCGGCGTCCGTAGGCGGAAACCCAGGATGCGGTAGCCCTTGGCCAGCAACCAGCACGCGGCCAGGACCTCCGCGCGCCGTCCCGACAGCCGCGAGGCCGCGCCGCGCGCCTGGCGGACGCCGCTCATCGCCTCACCTTCATCGCCCCGCCCTCATCTCCATGGCCCGCTGGTAGACCTCGCGCCGCGACAGCCCGAGCGCCTTGGCCACCTCCGCCGCGGCCTCGGCGGGGCGCAGGCGCAGAAGCGCATCGGCGAGCGCGGTGTCGATATCGCCCGCGGTGGCTTCCACGTCGCGCCCCGGCCCGACCAGGATCACGATCTCGCCCTTCGGCGCATCGAGCCTCGGGTCGGCGGCCAGCGTGGCGAGCGGTCCACGGTAGAGGGTCTCGTAGAGTTTCGTCAGTTCGCGGCAGACCACGGCTTCGCGCGCGCCGAACACCGCGGCCATGTCGGCGAGGCTGGCGGCCAGCCGCGATCCGCCCTCGAAGAACACCAGGGTGGCGCGCAGTGGCGCGAGCTCCTCCAGGAAAGTGCGCCGCGCGGCGCTCTTCGGCGGGGGAAAGCCCGCGAACAGGAATCGATCGGTGGGCAGGCCGGCGGCCGACAGTCCGGCCAGCAGCGCCGAGGCGCCGGGGATCGGGAAGACTGCAGTGCCCTCGGCCGCCGCCTCGCGCACGATGCGGTAGCCGGGGTCGGAGACCAGCGGCGTGCCGGCGTCGGAGATCAACGCTACCCGCTTGCCCTCGGCCAGCGCCGCCATCGCCCGCGGCCGGGTGCGCTCGGCGCCATGCTCGTCGTAGCGCTCCAGTTTCGCCGATAGTCCGTAGGCGGAGAGAAGCTTGCCGGCGACGCGCGTGTCCTCGGCCAGCACCAGGTCGGCGGCGGCCAGGACGTCCAGCGCGCGCAACGTGATGTCGCGCAGGTTGCCGATCGGCGTCGCCACCACATAGAGCCCCGGCGCCAGCGGCGCGTCATCGAGGGCGGGCGGGGGCAGACGTCGGGCCATGCCGGAGGGTTCGCCGCGAACGCTCGGATTGGCAAGGCTTCATCCCTCCTCTTTAGGGGAGGGTGGATTGAGCGCAGCTCGAAGGGTGGGGGCTTGTAGGCCAGGACTCCGACGTCCGCGTTTGAACGCGACTTCCCCACCCTGGCCGCTGGCGCGGCCTGCCCCTCCCCTAAAGAGGAGGGATGTTAAGTCGCGAGCTCGGCCGTCAGCCGGTCGAGCACCAGCCGTCCGGCGGGGGTGGCGCGAAGGCGCACCGGGTCGTCGGCGAGCAGGCCGAGCGCCACCAGGTCGGCGATCTTCACGGCCGGGATGGCCAGCGCCGCCACCTCGGCCAGGGGCACGCCCTCGGTGATCCTGAGGCCGCTCAGCAGCCGTTCCTGCGCCGCCTCGCGCGGATCGAGCGCCTCGCGGCCGGCGAAGCCCAGGCCGGTCTCGGCGACGCGGGCGATGTAGTCGGCGGGTTTGCGCGCGGCCTGGGTCGCCTGGCGGGCGCCGCCCTCGGTGATCCGGCCATGCGCGCCTGGGCCGGCGCCCAGGTAGTCCTGCCCTTCCCAGTAGATCAGGTTGTGGCGCGAGCGGGCGGCGGGGCCTCGGGCGTGATTGGAGACCTCGTAGGCCTCGAAGCCGGCGGCCTCCAGCACCGCCTGGGTCGTGTCGAAGAGCTCCGCGCCGGTCTCGGCGTCGGGCGACGCGAACTGGCCACGGCGCACGGCGCGGTCGAAGGCGGTGCCGGCCTCGATGGTCAGCTGGTAGGGCGAGACGTGCTCGGCGCCGAGGTCGACGGCGGCGCGCAATTCCTGGCGCCAGGCCGCCGGGGTCTGGCCGGGCCGTGCGTAGATCATGTCGATGGAAAGCCGCGGGAAGGCCCGCGCCGCGGCGCGGGCGGCTCGGATCGCGGTCGCGGCGTCGTGGTTGCGGCCAAGGAAGCTCAGGGCCGCGTCGTCCAGCGACTGCAGGCCGAGCGACAGGCGGTTCACCCCGGCGTCCGCGAAGGCCGCGAACCGCGCGGCCTCGGCGTCGGTGGGGTTGGCCTCGAGGGTCACTTCGAGATCGCCCGCGGGCGTCCACAGCCGCCGGGCCGCCGCGATCATCTCCGCCGCCCACGCGGGGTCCATCAGCGAGGGCGTGCCGCCGCCCAGGAAGACCGAGACCAGCTCGCGCGGGCCGGTGAGCGCGGCCTGCGCCTCCAGGTCGGCCACGATCGCGCGGGCCAGCACGGCGGGCTCGCCGCTCGCCTCGCGGGCCTTGAAGACGTTGAAGTCGCAGTAGGGGCAGATGCGCGCGCAATAGGGCCAGTGGATATAGACGCCCAGCTTCGGCCGGATGGTCACAAGAGCGCGGCCTTCAGCTTGGCGAAGGCCCGCGCCCGGTGGCTCATGGCGTCCTTGGCCGCGGGGTCCATCTCGCCGAAGGTCTGGTCGTGGCCCGCGGGGACGAAGATCGGGTCGTAGCCGAAGCCCCGGTCGCCGCGCGGCGGGAAGCTCAGGGCGCCGTCGACGCGACCCTCGACCACGACCGCCGGTCCGCCGGGCCAGGCGACGGCCAGCGCACTGGTGAACCAGGCGGCGAAATCCTTGGCCTGCGCCTCTTCCAGCCGCTCCTCGACCTTGGCCATGGCCACCGTGAAATCGCGGCCCGGGCCGGCCCAGCGCGCCGAATAGATCCCGGGCGAGCCCTCCAGCGCCGCCACCGACAGGCCGGAATCGTCGGCCAGCGCCACCAGGCCGGAGGCCTCGGCCGCGGCGCGGGCCTTGAGCAGCGCATTGCCGACGAAGGTCGATTCCGTCTCGTCCGGTTCGGGCAGGCCGAGGTCGCCCGCGGTTACCAGCTCGAAGCGATTGTCCAGGATTTCAGCCAGCTCGCGGACCTTGCCCGGGTTGTGCGTGGCCACCACCAGGCGGGTTCCGGGCTCGAGCTTTAGGGCCATGGATTCACGCCTCCTTTACGAGAGAGGGACCATAGCGTCGCCCCGCTCTGTTGCATTGCGAAAGTTTAATATCGTGACTCGATGTTAATTTGATCGCTAATCGATACGAGCGTATTGACTGTCGACATCGGGGCGGAACCTCGCCCCAAATTCTCGCTGCATCGCAGCAATCTTATCAAGGGACCAAGACCATGTTCGCCACGATGATGAAGACCTTCGACCGCATCGCCCTCCCCGTCTTCCTGGTGCTGGCCATCACGCCGATGCTGGCTGTCGCCGCCGCCGCCTCGATCCACTAGGCTCCTCGCCTTGCGGTTCGTCCGACCCGCTCCCGCTGTCGCCAACCTCAAGGGCGCAGCCCGGGCGGGTTTTGGCGTCCGAAGCCACCGGGGAGGACATTGGATGCGCGCGCTTGGACCGGGATCGGTCTCCAGTTTCCTGAAGATCATCCTCGACGTGGTCTTCGCCGCCCTGTGGATCAGCCTGGGCGCCGTCGGGCTGGCCGTGCTCGCCGCCCTGCTGTTCAGTTTCAACCCCGACCTCTTCCCCGCCGTGATGAGCGCCGACGTCGCCCAGGTGGCGACCCGTGGGCCGCTGTTCGCCGGCATGCTGCTGGTCTTCGGCCTGTCGATCGGCGGGGTGCTGGTGATCGTTCGCTCGCTGCGGCGGATCTTCGTGACCCTCACCGCCGGCGACCCCTTCCACCCGCACAACGTCAACCGCCTGCGCCTGATCGGCCTGATGCTGGCCGCGCTGGAGCTCGGCCGCTACGCCGTCTGGGGCCTCAGCCCGATGATGCCCTGGGTCAAGCGCGTCGAGCCCAACATCAACCTCACGGCCTGGTTCTCCGTCCTGGTGGTCTTCGTCCTGGCCGAGGTGTTCCGCGAGGGCGCGAGGCTGCGGCGCGAAGCCGAGCTGACGATCTGAGGGGGCTAGCGCATGCCGATCCGCGTCCATCTCGACCGTGTCCTGCTCGAACGTCGCATGTCGCTGACGGAACTCGCGGACCGGGTCGGCGTCACCATCGCCAACCTCTCGATCCTCAAGACCGGCAAGGCACGCGCGGTCCGCTTCTCCACCCTGGCGGCCCTCTGCCGCGAGCTGGAATGCCAGCCGGGCGACCTGCTGCTCTACGAAGCCGGCCCCTCCGAGGACCTTCCGGACGACGACGAAGACGCCTAGGCCGCTACGCCGCACTGCGGTGCGATGGGAAAGCGCTACCCTAGGAAATCTTGAAATCTCAAAGGCCCGACTCTATATGCACTGCACAATGCTGCGCTGCACAAGGGAGTGTCGCCATGATTTCCGCGATTGCACGTTTCTTCGACGCCCTGTTCGCCCCGCTCGCACGCGAGCTGGGACGGCTGCCGCCGTCGGCCCTGCGCCACCTGCTGGCCGGGCTCTAAGACAAGGCTGTCCTTCGGGACGGCTCACGAAGCGGGCGGCTGGGCGACCAGCCGCCCGTTTTTCGTTTCAGCCGCCCAGCTCAGCCGCCCGTCGCGACCTTCTGCAGGGCGACCAGCTCGCCGATCCCCTTGCGGGCCAGCGAGAACAGGGCCTCGAACTCGGCCTCGGAGAAGCCGCGTTTCTCGCCGGTGGCCTGGATCTCCACGATGTCGCCGTGGCCGGTCAGGACGAAGTTGGCGTCCGCCTCGGCGTTGGAGTCCTCCTCATATTCCAGGTCGAGCACGGGGGTCCCGTTGAAGACGCCGCAGCTGATCGCCGCCACCTGGTCGAGGATCGGGTCGGTGGCGATCACCCCCTCGTCGAGCAGGTATTTGGTCGCCAGCCGCAGCGCCACCCAGGCGCCGGTGACCGACGCGGTGCGCGTGCCGCCGTCGGCCTGGATCACATCGCAGTCGACGGAGATCTGCCGCTCGCCCAGCGCCTTGAGGTCGACGACCGCGCGTAGGCTGCGGCCGATCAGCCGCTGGATCTCCTGGGTGCGGCCCGACTGCTTGCCCTGTGCGGCCTCCCGCCGGCCCCGGGTGTGCGTCGCCCGGGGCAGCATGCCGTACTCGGCGGTGACCCACCCCTGGCCCTTGCCGCGCAGGAACCCCGGCACGCCCTCCTCCAGGCTCGCGGTCACCAGGACCTTGGTGTGGCCGAAGCTCACCAGGCAGGACCCTTCGGCGTAGCGGTTGACGCCGGTCTCCAGGGTCACGGTCCGCATCATGTCGGCGAGGCGCTCTGAGGGACGCATGGAAACTCCTGAAGATGTCGGGTGGCTTGCGTGGGTTTGCGCCGCGCTTATCCTAGATCGATGAGGTCCAGTCCATGGACGCCGACAAGACGCATCGCCTGACCCACTAAGTGAGCAGCCCCTTCTTCGCCCGCGGCCCTTCCCTGGCCGAGCTCGACGAACGCGCGCGGGACATCTTCCGCCGTATCGTGGAGAGCTATCTGGAGACCGGCGAACCGGTGGGCTCGCGCACCCTCTCCAAGGGCGGCCTGCCGCTCTCGCCCGCCTCGATCCGCAACACCATGCAGGACCTGACGCAGCTCGGCCTCCTGGGCGCGCCGCACGTCAGCGCCGGGCGCCTGCCGACCCATGCGGGCCTCAGGCTGTTCGTCGACGGCCTGCTGGAGGTGGGCGACATCGGCTCCGACGAGCGCCAGGCCATCGAGGCCCGGCTGCACGCCCACGGCCGCAACTACGAGGACGCCCTCAATGAGGCCAGCGCCATCCTCTCGGGCCTGGCCGGCGGGGCGGGCGTCGTCGTCACCCCGATCCGCGACGCGGGCGTCAAGCACGTGGAATTCGTCTCGCTCGGCGGCGAGCGGACGCTCGCGGTCATGGTCTTCGCCGACGGCACGGTGGAGAACCGGCTGATCCGGCTGCCGGCCGGGGTCACCCCCTCGGCCCTGATCGAGGCGTCCAACTTCCTGAACGCGCGGCTTCGCGGCCGCACCCTGGTCGAGGCCAAGGTCGACCTGCGGGCCGACCTCGACCGGGCGCGCGCCGAACTCGACGCCACCGCCGCGCGGCTGGTGGAGGACGGGCTGGCGGCCTGGGGCGGCGGCGAGGCCGAAGACCGGGCGCTGATCGTCCGCGGCCGGGCCAACCTCCTGGAGGAAGCCGGCGCCGTCGAGGACCTGGAGCGGGTCCGCTCGCTGTTCGAGGACCTGGAGCAGAAGGAACAGCTCATCCAGCTGCTGGACGGGGTGCGCGACGGCCAGGGCGTGCGCATCTTCATCGGCGCGGAAACCCGCCTCTTCTCGCTTTCGGGTTCCGCGGTGATCGCGGCTCCCTATATGACCGGCTCGCAGCGGGTGCTGGGCGCGATCGGCGTGATCGGCCCGGCCCGGTTGAACTATGCCCGGATCATCCCGTTGGTGGACTATACTGCCCGGGTGCTTGGCCAGGTGATGAACGCTTGAAAGACAAGAAACCGATGTCCGAAGACGATACGCCCCCAGGTTTCGGCGACGAGGCCGACGCCTTTATCGCCGAAGCGACCGAAGGCGAGCTGGCCGCTCTGAAGGCGGAAACCGTGGCGCTGAAGGAGCAGATCCTCCGCTACGCCGCCGAGGCCGAAAACACCAAGCGCCGCGCCGAGCGCGAGGCCAATGACGCGCGCGCCTATGCGATCCAGAAGTTCGCCCGCGATCTCCTGGGCGTCGCCGACAACCTCTCGCGTGCGCTCGCTCACGAACCGACCGACGTCGCCGACCCGACGGTGAAGAACTTCGTGCTCGGCGTGGAGATGACCGAGAAGGAGCTGCAGGCGGCGTTCGAGCGCAATGGCCTGAAGCGCATCCTCCCGGCGCCGGGCGACAAGTTCGACCCGCACCAGCATCAGGCGATGCTGGAACAGCCGGGGACCGACTACGCCCCCGGGCGGGTCGTCGAGGTCATGCAGCCCGGCTATGAGCTGCTGGGCCGCCTGGTCCGGCCGGCCATGGTGGCGGTGGCCGCCAAGGTGGCGGGCGCCGAGGCCGGCAAGGCCAACGGCGCGGGTCCGAACCCCTATGCCGCGGAGGAAGACCCGGACGCCGGGGGCTCTGTGGATAGACGCGCCTGACCCCTTGAGCGCCCCTTCCAAGGCCCCGCAAATTCGCTAATGTCGCAAGTCCCTTCCAGGTCGGGGGGCGCAGGCTGCGAATCGCACCTGCGCGGTGCGGTTCGGACATAGACATGAAGCTGACGATCGAGCGCGCGGCGCTGCTGAAGGCGTTGGGGCACGTGCAAAGCGCCGTGGAGCGCCGAAACACCATCCCGATCCTGTCGAACGTCCTGTTGTCGGCCGAGCGCGACCGGCTGACCTTTTCGGCCACCGATCTCGACATGGAGATCATCGACGAGGCCCTGGCCCAGGTCGACCAGCCGGGCCAGATCACCGCCCCGGCCCACACGCTCTATGAGATCGTCCGCAAGCTGCCGGAAGGCGCCGACGTCTCCCTGAGCTTCACCGGCGAGGATCCGCGCCTGACCGTCTCGGCCGGCCGCAGCCGCTTCAACCTGCCGGTGCTGCCGGCCGGCGACTTCCCGGTGATGAGCTCCGACGGCCTGTCGGGACGCCTGGCCGTCGATGTCGGCGACCTGATCCGGCTGATCGACAAGACCAAGTTCGCGATCTCGGCGGAAGAGACCCGCTACTACCTGAATGGCCTCTATCTCCACACGGTCGTCGAGGACGGCAAGACCATGCTCCGCGCCGTCGCCACCGACGGCTCCCGCCTGGCCCTGGCCGAGATGATCGCCCCGGAAGGCGCCGCCGGCGCGCCGGGCGTCATCGTGCCCCGCAAGACCATCAACGAGGCGCGGCGCCTGCTGGAAGACGCCGGCGAGCAGGTCGAGCTGCAGATCAGCCCCCAGAAGGTCCGCTTCGACTTCGGCGGCGCGGCGCTGACCTCCAAGGTCATCGACGGCACCTTCCCCGACTATCCGCGGGTGATCCCCAAGGACAACACCCGCATCGTGCTGGTGGATTCCAAGCTGTTCGCCCAGGCCGTCGACCGGGTGGCCACCATCTCGGCGGAGAAGTCCCGCTCGGTGCGCATGGCCGTCGAAGGCGGCAAGTGCGTGCTCACCGTGCGCAACATGGAAGCCGGCCAGGCCGTGGAAGAGCTGGAGCTCGACTACGACGGCGACCCCTTCGAGCTGTCGTTCAACGCCCGCTACCTGCTAGACATCACCGACCAGATCTCCGGCGAGATGGCCGAGCTGCGCTTCGGCGGCCCGAACGACCCGGCCCTGGTGCTCGATCCTCAGGACGCCGACGTGCAGTACATCCTGATGCCGCTCCGGGTCTAAGGCGCCTTGCGGTAGGTGTAGTCGTAGCGCTCGGTCCAGGTCTTGCCGTCATCGACGGACTGGTCGGAGTACTGCCGCACCGAGCCGTCCGGATTGGGCGTGAAGATCATCCGTTCCAGCAGGAACTTCGCAGGATCGGCCTTGGCCGCCCGTCGCGCCACCAGCACCATCTTGCCGTTCTCGACGCCGCCCACGAACTCGCGCCAGGTCCCGGCGCTGTCGGTCCAGGTCTGGCGCCACTTGCCGCTCGCCGCGTCGTAGGTGTTGAGGCTGCCGCCGGCGTAGCCCGGCTCGGTCCAGTTCTCGCGGATCGCGCAGCCCGAATAGAGCGCCTCGATCAGGCTCTGGCCGGCCGCCTTGCCGTCCTTCGTCTCGGTGACCGTCCAGCGGCCGATCCAGAAGTCGAGGGCATGGTGCGCGGCGTCCGTGCAAGCGGGCGGGGCTGGCGTAGCGGGCTGCGCCAGGCTGACGGTGGGGGCCAGCAGCAGGCCCAAGATGAGGCTTATCCGGATCATGCGGCCAGCCTGCGCGGGAGGGCGGGCCTCAAGCCAGTCCGATGCGACGAACGCGGGGCCGGCCGCGACTAGCGCGCCTGCGCGGCCGGCGGCGGTCCGCACAGCGCCTGGCCGGCGGCCGGCGTGCGCTTCATCAGCAGGAACCGGCCGGTGTCCGCCGATGGTGCGAAGCCCCGCGCCAGGGCGGCCTCGAGCTTCAGGCTCGCGGGGGACGTCGCCTCGCGCATCGCCGGGAAGACGGCCCTGAGGTGCCGCGGGTCGGTCCAGAGGCGGTCGAAGACCACCCAGTCGGCGGCGCCCATCACCTCACGGCAGGCGGCGTCGTACTGTTCGGGGGTCGTGTAGTGCGGGGTGAAGAGGTCGACCTTGGCGACATGGTCGCGGTGGGTCAGCACCGGCAGGAGCGGCATGTAGGGATAGAAGAAGAAGTGGTCGCTCTTCGGCAGCGGGGCCAACTGCCGGACGATCGGACCGATCCCTTCTTCCTCGAAGGCCACCGCGCCGGCCGGCGTGTCGACCCGTTCGATGGAGAGGGCGTGCTTGGCGCTGTGGCCGTAGGCCAGCGCCGCCGGCGCCAGGGCGAGGCCCGCGGCGGCCGCCGGGACCCAGCGGAACCGGCCGGCCGAGGCGGCCAACGCGTCCCATCCCAGGGCCAACAACGGCAGGATAAGGGGGGCGGCGACGCTCATGTGCCAGTCGTCCGGACGCGGGAAGGAGCCCACGAGGCCGCAGACGGCGAAGGCGATCGAGGCGACGAGCCGGCCCTTCAACTCACCGCGGCGCGTGACCAGCAGCATCAGCAGCGCCAGGACCGCCAGGGGATAGGCCAGGACAAGCGGCAGGTCCTCCGCCGTGGCATGGGCGCCGATCCGCACAGCCTGGATGCCGGTGTAGCGGCGGGCGGTCCAGACGAAGATGTCCTGGATCGCCTCGTCGAGGACGCCGCGCCAGAGGAGGTAGGCCGTGCAGGCGGCCGGGATCGCGGCGACGCCCGCGGCGAAGATCAGCCACGACCGCCATCTCGGCCCCAGCGAGGCGAGCGCCGCCAGCACCGCGAGCGCGCCCCGTCCTGACGTGGTCATGGCCGCGGCGCCCGCAAACACTCCCGCCCGGCCCGCCGCCGGCGTCCGCCCGCCGACCACGGCCAGGAAGGACGCCATCGACAGGGCGGTGGTGAAATACTGGTGGCTGAGCTGGGTGTGTTTCCCCTGGGTGCAGCCCACCCAGGCGAGCGCCAACGCCGCGGAGGCCCAACGACGACCGCTCACCCGCGCACAGCAGAGGTAGGTGAGCAACGCGACGGCGGCCACGCAGGCGGTCGAGAGGACCCGGATCGAGAGGATCGAAGCCCCGGCGACCCGCAGCCACGCCTCGGCGATCAGGAAGGTGCCGGGGGTGTGGAACTCGAAGAAGTCGGCGTAGACGCGCCGCCCGGCGAGCATCCGTTGGCCGGCATGCAGCATGATGCCCTCGTCGCCGATCCAGGGCACGTAGGCTACGAACGGCAGGCACAGGAGCGCGCTGAGCAGGAACACGCCCGCCCCCACCGTACCGGGCCGCGCCTGGGCCGGGTCAGCGCTCAATGTCCGTGCGAGCCTTCGTAGACGCCGGGCGCCAGCAGTTCGTCCTCGGGCCCCTCGGTTCCGGCCGCCAGCACGAAGCGGCGGTCGCAGTAGGAGCACTCGACGAAGTCGGCTTCGCCCATCTCCAGCCAGACCCGCGGGTGGCCGAGCGCGCCGCCGACCCCGTCGCAGGCGACCCGCTTTGACCGCACCACGATCACCTCCGGCGGCGGGATGGCCAGGGGCCGGCCCGG
Organism: Phenylobacterium sp.; assembly: GCF_041691455.1. Lineage (GTDB taxonomy): Bacteria > Pseudomonadota > Alphaproteobacteria > Caulobacterales > Caulobacteraceae > Phenylobacterium. Next base: position 233,531 of record NZ_JBEPUO010000001.1, read on the forward strand.
CGTCGCGGCGGCCAGCGGCGGAGGGACCTTGCGGCCGCGCGCCTTTGGGCTGAGGGCCTTGGTCGGAGCTTTGCGAGCCATCTGTCGGTTCCTGTAGGCGGCCCGAGCTTGAGGGCGCGCCGCGCGCCTAGGTAGGCGAGGGCGGCTTTCGCCGTCAATCGACGGGCGCCGCGAGCGCTTGCGAACTTCGGAATTGGGGCACTAGATTTGCCCCGTTAATCGGATCGACACCGGCGGACGCGAAGAAGGAACCGCTCTGCGCGTGCTCCGGGAACGGGAGCCGGGAACGGGGGGAACGCATGGCTGTCGCGACGCGCGCCGTGAAAACCGAGGACGTGGTTCGCGACGCCATGGCGCCGAACCTGTCGCCGCGCGCGCGGAAAGCCTGGCTGGAGGACGCCGCCGACAGCGTCCGGCGCAACGGGGTGATCGTCGTTCGGGGCGCGATCCCGCAAGCCGCGGTCGCCGCCGTGCTGGAACACGTCAAGCACCGCCACGACGTCCACATGGCGCCCGGCCAGAAGAAGCTCTTCCGCACCTTCCAGTCCGACCCGCTGCGCGCCCAGGTGCCGATCGCCATCGACGGGCCGGTCGCCGACCCGGAATTCTTCGCGCCACCCTCGGTCCTGGGGATCGTGCGCGAGCTTATGGGCGAGGACCTGATCGTCGGCCAGATGGGCGTGGTGATCTCCCACGCCGGCGCCGGTCCGCAGGAGATCCACCGCGACTCGGCCTTCCTGTTCGGCGGCCTCGATAGTGAGGTCGGCCTGCCGCCCTACGCCATGAGCATGCTGGTCCCGCTGCTGGACGTGCCGCTCGGCATGGGCCCCACCGAGTTCTGGCCCGGCACTCACCGCCGGCGCGACGAGGCCGCCGCTTCGGCCGGACCGCCGCGGCGGATGCAACTCGACGCGGGCTCGGTGCTGCTGTTCGATTCACGCCTGCTGCATCGCGGCGGCGCCAACATCACCGGCCCGGTGCGGCCCTCGATCTACTTCAATCTCCACCGCAGCTGGTACCAGGAGAACCCGGGCTACACGGACAAGCCGCAGGTGCGGGTCACGCCGGCCATGGTGCAACGCCTGCCCGAAGCCTACCGGGCGCTGTTTTCCTGGGCCCTGCACCTCAACCGCACCGACGGCTTCCAGGAATTCGTGTTCCGCTGGACGGGCCGCATCCGACGCGATCTGTTCCGCCTGATGGGCCGCTAGACGCTCACGCCGCCTTGGCGCTTCGACGTCGCGCGCCTAGGTATGAGGCCGCGCGCGAGCCCGCGCCAAAGAGTGAGACTTCATGGATCTGCCGGATTTCGCCATCGAGGCCAGGGGCCTGGTCAAGACCTACGCCGCCACCAAGACCACGCCGGAAATGCAGGCGCTCAAGGGTATCGACCTGGCGATCCCGCGGGGCTCGATCTTCGGGCTGCTGGGCCCGAACGGCGCCGGAAAGTCGACCTTCATCAACATCCTGGCCGGCCTCTGCCGCAAGACCGGGGGCTCGGTCTCGATCTGGGGCCGCGACATCGACGAGCGTCCGAGGGACGCGCGGGCCGCCATCGGGGTGGTGCCGCAGGAGATCGCCGCCGATCCGTTCTTCACGCCCATGGAATCGATGGAGGTCGCCGCCGGCATGTATGCGGTGCCGAAGGCCGAGCGCCGTTCGATGGAGCTGCTCACCGCGCTGGGCCTCGGCGACAAGGCCAACGCCTATGTCCGCCAGCTCTCCGGCGGCATGAAGCGCCGCCTGATGGTCGCCAAGGCCATGGTGCACAATCCGCCGGTGCTGATCCTCGACGAGCCCACCGCCGGCGTCGACGTGGAGCTGCGCCGCCAGCTCTGGGCCTATGTGCTGGAGCTCAACCGCAAGGGCGTGACCATCGTTCTGACGACCCACTACCTGGAAGAAGCCCAGGAGCTCTGCGACCAGATCGCGATCATCAACCGCGGCCAGGTGGTCGCCTGCGAGCCGACCACCACGCTGCTCGCGCGCATGGACACCCGCAAGGTGCTGGTGACGCCCGAAGAGCCGATGACCGCGGCCCCGGCGCTCTCCGGGTTCGAGACCCATCTTCTGCCCTCCGGCGGCTTCTCGGTCGGCTACCGCACCGGCCAGTCCACCGTCGAGCAGGTGCTGGCCGCGATCCGCGCCGCCGGCCTGCACATCAAGGACATCTCCACGGAGGACCCGGACCTCGAGGACGTGTTCGTCTCGCTGACCTATGCCGCGCCGGAGCCTGTGAGCTGAAACTCATCCCTCCCCTTAAAGAGGAGGGATCACAGCAGCCTCGAAATGTCCGGCCAGCGGTAGGCGACCTCGTAGAGCAAACCGCCGCCGGGCGCGCGCTCCTGGCGGGGCGCCTCGGGCTCGCCGCCCAGGTGCTCGTAGAAGCCGCGGGCGCGGATGTTGTCGCGCAGCACCGAGATCATCAGCGACCGCGACCCCTGGGCCGCCAGCACGCGGGCAGCGTCGGACATCAGCCGGCCCCCCAGGCCCTGGCCCTGCGCCTGGCGCAGCACATAGAGGGTGGCGATCTCCGCCTCGCCGGCGATCCCACGCCGCGACGCCCCGCCCTGCAGATAGCCCACCAGGCCGTAGCGGTCGGCGGCGGCGAGGGTGAGGCTGTCGCCCGGTTCGGTCAGTCCACGGCGGAAGCGGCGCGCGAAGCCCGGTTCGCTCATCCGCGCCAGGAAGGCGTCGGGCAGCAGGCCCCGGTAGGTCTCGCGCCAGGAGGCCACGTGGACGCGGGCCAGCTCCTCGGCGTCCGACGGTCCGGCGGGGAACACCACGAAGCTCAAGGGACGGAAGCTCCACCAGGATAGGACATCCATCCACAGCTTGGGCTTGTTCGCCGCATGTTCAAGAGGCGCTGGGGGCTGACGGGACTCACTGCGACAGATAGCGTCGCGCGGCCCATGAACGCCCAGGCCCCCTCCACCCTGCCCGATCCATCCGCCGGCGCCTCGCCGGTGATGGCGCAATACTTCGAGGCCAAGACCCGCCAGCCCGACGCGCTGGTGTTCTTCCGCATGGGCGATTTCTACGAGCTGTTCTTCGAGGACGCCCAGAAGGCTTCGGCCGCGCTGGGCATCACGCTCACCGCCCGCGGCCAGCACGGCGGGAACCCGATCCCGATGTGCGGGGTGCCGGTGCATGCGGCCGAGGCCTATCTCGCCAAGCTGATCCGCGCCGGCTTCAAGGTCGCCGTCTGCGAGCAGATGGAGAACCCCGCGGAGGCCCGGAAGCGCGGCTCCAAGTCGGTGGTGCATCGCGACGTGGTGCGGGTGGTGACGCCCGGCACCCTGACCGAGGAAGGGCTGCTCGACGCCCGCGGCGCCAACCGCCTGGCGGCCATCGCCGTGCGCGGCGGGCAGGCCGCGGTGGCCAGTGTCGAGCTCTCCACCGGCGAGGTGGAATGCCTGGCGACCAGCGTCGCGGGCCTGTCCTCGGCGTTGGCGGCGCTCGGTCCGTCCGAGATCCTGGTCCCCGACCGCCTGTTCGTCGACGAGGCGATCTCCCAGGCGCTGAAATCCGCCGGCGGCTTCGTCCAGCCCTTGCCCCAGGCGCTGGCCGAGCCCGCGGCGTCGGAGGCCCGGCTGAAGCGGCTCTACGGCGTCGAGACCCTCGACGGCTTCGGCGCGCTCTCGGGCGCCGAGATCTCCGCCCTGGGCCTGATCGCCGCCCACCTGGAGACCACCCAGGCCGGACGGCTCCCGGCCCTTTCCGCCCCGCGCCGGGCCGGCGAGGCCGACGTCATGGCCATCGATCCTGCGACGCGGACCAGCCTGGAGATCGACAAGGCCACGTCGGGATCGCGCGAGGGCTCGCTGTTGGGGGCCATCGACCGGACGGTGACCGCGCCGGGCGCGCGGCTGCTGGCCGCGCGCCTCGCCCGCCCGCTGCTCGACCCCGCCGCCATCGACGCCCGCCTCGATGCCGTGGCGTGGTTCTGCGAGCACCGGCCGCAACGCCAGAAGCTGCGCGAGGCCCTGAAGGGCCTTGGCGACATGGCGCGCGCGCTCTCCCGCCTGGCGCTGGGCCGCGGCGGGCCGCGCGACCTCGGCTGCCTGCGCGACGGCCTGAGCATCGGCGAGGCGGTCACCGGGCTCTTCGCCGCGACGAAGGACCCGCTGGTGCAGCCGCCGGAGGAGGTGGTCGCCGCGCTCCGCGCGCTCACGCCGGCGCTGCATCCGGACCTCGCCCAGTTCCGCGCCCTGCTCACCGAAGGCCTGGGCCAGGACCTGCCGGCGCTGGCCCGCGACGGCGGCTTCGTGGGCGAGGGCGTCCGCCCGGAACTCGACCAGGCCCGGGCGCTGCGCGACGACAGCCGCCGGGTGATCCTGCAACTGGAGGCCCGTCTGGTCGCCGAGAGCGGCGTGGGCCTCAAGATCCGCCACAACGCCGTGCTCGGCTATTTCGTCGAGACCACCGCCAAGGCTGCCGAGCCACTGTTCGCCGCGCCGCTGAACGCCACCTTCATCCACCGCCAGACGCTGGCCAACCAGGTCCGCTTCACCACCGTCGAACTGGCCGAGCTGGACGCCAAGATCGCCCAGGCCGCCGAGCGGGCGCTGGCCATCGAGCTCGACACCTTCGAGGCCTGGCGCGAGGCCGCCACCGCGGTCGCCGCCGACCTGCAGGCCTGCGCAGGCGCCGCCGCGCGCCTGGACGTCGCCTCAGGCGTCGCCGAATGGGCGGAGGATGTGGGCGCGAGCCGTCCGGTGGTCGACCGTTCCACCGCCTTCGAGGCCCAGGCCGCCCGCCACCCGGTGGTCGAGAACGCCGTCCGGCGCGCGGGCGAGGCCTTCACCCCCAACGACTGCCGCCTGGACGGCGCGGGCGCCGGCGGTCCCCGCCTGGCCCTGGTCACCGGTCCGAACATGGCCGGCAAGTCGACCTTCCTGCGCCAGAACGCCTTGCTCGCGGTGCTCGCCCAGGCCGGCTGTTTCGTGCCGGCCAAGCGCCTGCGGCTCGGCGTCGTCGACCGCCTGTTCAGCCGGGTCGGCGCCGGCGACGACCTGGCCCGCGGCCGCTCGACCTTCATGGCCGAGATGGTCGAGACCGCCGCCATCCTCACCCAGGCGACCCCGCGCTCCTTCGTGATCCTCGACGAGATCGGCCGGGGCACCGCGACCTACGACGGCCTCGCCATCGCCTGGGCCTGCGCCGAGGCCCTGCACGAGACCAACCGCTGCCGAGCGCTCTTCGCCACCCACTATCACGAGCTCGCCGTGCTCGAGCAGCGCCTGGCCTATGTCGCCAACCTCTCGCTCAAGGCCAAGGAGTGGAACGGCGACCTGATCTTCCTGCACGAGGCGGGCCCCGGTCCCGCCGACCGCAGCTACGGCGTCCAGGTCGCCAAGCTCGCCGGCGTGCCCGCCCCGGTGGTGTCCCGCGCCCGCGACGTGCTGGAGCGCCTGGAGCGCGAGGCCGGCGCCCCGGCGCACCTCGACGACCTGCCGCTGTTCGCGGCGTCGGCCCCAGGCGTCGCCGAACGCTCCGGCCCTAGCCCCGCCGAAGAGGCGCTGCGCGTCATGGACCCCGACGGGATGAGCCCCCGCGAGGCGATGGACGCGCTCTACCGGCTGAAAGCGCTCCTGGGCGGATAGGGACCATGGACCCGCAGACCCGCGCCGCCCTGCCGTTCGTCCTCTTCCCCTGGCTTTGCCTCTGCGCGATGGCCGCGGCGTCGGCGGCCTGGCGCAGCAGCCACGGCCTGCCGGTCATCACCGGCCGGCCCGCCGATGCGGTCTTCTATCAGGGCTGGGCGTCGGCCCGATCGCGGCGGAACCTCTTCACCCTGGCTTTCCACGCCAACAACTGCATCACCGTCGCCGTCACCCCGGCGATGCTGGTGATCCTGCCCCACTTCCCTTTCAACCTGCTGTTCGTCCCGTCGATCAGCGACCTCGAGCACTATGTCCCCCGCGCCGCCGTGCGGGTCAGCGACGTAGGCTGGTGGATGTTCCGGCGCTGGGTGCGCGTCAAATGGATCGGCGAGGACGGCCGGCAGGGCGTCGTGGACCTGGCGCTTCGCGATCCCGACGCCTTCCTCGCGACCCTGGGCCCGAGCGCGGCCACAGTCTCTCAAAACTAATTTCGCTATTCGCCGAAATAAGGCTTGCGCCGTCCGCATTGTTCGGTATTTTGCTTCTTAGCGAAATACAAAACGACAAGGCGTCCCGTGTCCGAAGTCTACAAAGCCCTGGCCGATCCCACCCGCCGCCGCATCCTGGAGCTGCTGCGCGAGCGTGAGATGAGCGCCGGCGAGATCGCCGACAACTTCCAGCTCGCCAAGCCGACGCTCAGCGGCCACTTCGCCGTGCTGCGCGAAGCCGGCCTGGTGAGCCCCGAGAAGACCGGGACCACCATCATCTACCGCCTGAACGTCTCGGTGCTCGAAGAGGCGCTCATGGCGCTGATGGGCGCCTTCAAGTTCCTCGACAAGCCGCGGACCGCGGCCATCCCCAAGCCACGCAAGGGAGAAAGCTGATGCGTCTTTCCAACGCGACCTGGATCGCGAGCAGCCTGATCGCGGGCTCCGTCGCGGTCGCCGCCTGGGCGTGGTTCATGCTGCCCGCCGGGGCCGGCGTGCCGGTCAACTATCTGGGGCTCGACGGGGTGCGCCACCACGGCGTCTCGCGCCAGGCGCTCTGGCTGATCCCGGTGATCTCCGGCCTGGTGGCGACGTCCATGACCTTTGCGCCGAGGTTCGGCATGCAGCGCGAGGTGGAGCGGGCGGGCGAGGTCTTCGACATCACCCTGATCGCCGTCGCGGGCCTGCTGCTCGTCGTGCAGGTGGCCCTGGTCGGCCGCGCGCTCGACCCCGACTTCAACGTCATGCGTCCCGTCGCCATCGCCACCGGCGTCCTGCTGCTGGCGGTGGGCAACTACCTCGGCAAGGCGCGGCAGAATTGGTTCATCGGCCTCAAGACGCCCTGGACGCTGGCCGATGCCGGAGTGTGGGACAAGACCCACCGTTTCACCGGCCGCGGCCTCTTCCTGGGCGGGCTCACATTGATCGTCCTGGGCTTCGCCTTCCACGAGGCGGTCGTGCTGGGCTTGGCGATCGGCGCCTGCACCGCGCTCCCCATGCTGATGGGCGTCGCCCGTTCGCGCAGCCTCTACCGGCGCCTTCAGCATCGGTGAGCCCGCGCCGCTCGACGCGGCCGGCGTCTGTCGTCAGCGCGGTGGCCGGAAGCCGGCCCCCAACGGAATGGGCGCCCTCTGCGACGGTGGCGCAGGGGGCGGCGGCGTCATCACCGGGCCCGGCGGCGGCGCGGTGGGATGGGCCTGTCGCCAGGGCCAGAAGCCGTCGCCGACCTGGTAGGCCGGATCCTCGACCTCGTTGAAATTCCGGGCATAGTGGACGGCGAAGTCATGCGCCCCCCAGTTCCGGTACTGCTGTACGTGGGTCAGTTCATGCGCCCACAGCGCCGGGTCATCGACGTCGGCCTGGCTGTTGAACACGATGACGGTCACCAGGGTGGTGGCGCGGACGTCGCCGCCGAAGGAATCGCCATAGTGCTGCGTGGCGAAGGCCGCGTTGAGGAAGCCGTTGTCGCCGATCTTGTAGCGGGTGGCGTCCATCACCGGCTCGGGGATGTACCCCCTGAGCATCGCGCGGATGTAGATCGGGACCGGCATCGACCCGTTCATGGCCGTCGAATATGACCCGTTGATCCAGGCCTCCAGAACCGGCGCCACGAACTGGCCCTGGAGCTCGCGCCTGATGTGCTCCCCAGCCTGACCGATCGTTCCTCCGGCGTTCGGGATGCAGCTTCCGAAGCTGTTGGCGGATTGTCCGTCGGGACAGGCCAGGGCGTCGCCCGCCCAGTACAGCGCGAACGCCGATCCCAGCGCGCACGCGCCCCGTCGCAGCTTCAGATCCATCAAGCCCCCCGATATCTGCGGTATCTGACGGCGCCGCTTGCGACGCGTCAACGTCGCGGGCGTCGGCGGCGCCGAGCGCGTAAACTCCGACCTGCGCCTGGCCTCGAACTCGCCTATATCCAGTTCATGCCGCCCCGCCTTCGCCCGACCCGCCTGGAGTACGTCGTCGACGGCGTGCGGCTGCGGACCCAGCTCTCGGCGGCGGCGCTGGAGGCCTCGGGCGACGACGCCGCACAGCGCAAGGCGGCCCTGGAGATCCTGAAGGCGGCGCTCTTCCGCGGCCGGATGATCGCCAAGGAGCGGCTGGAGAACGGGGCCGGCGGTATAGAGACCGCCCGCCTGATCTCCGGCGTCACCGACGAGGTGATCACCGCGCTCTGGGACTTCACCACCGTCCACGTGTTCCGCGCCCGCAATCCCACCGAGGGCGAACGCCTGGCCTTGATGGCGGTCGGCGGGTATGGCCGCGGGACCCTGGCGCCCTTCTCCGACATCGATCTCTTGTTCGTGCGGCCCTACAAGCAGACCGCCCACGCCGAGAGCGTCATCGAATACATGCTCTACGCCCTGTGGGACCTGGGCTTCAAAGTCGGTCACGCTTCGAGGACCATCGAAGAGTGCATCAAGCTCTCCCGCGAGGACTTCACGATCCGCACCTCCATCCTGGAGGCGCGGCGCCTGGCCGGCGACCAGAAGCTCGCCGACGAGCTGATCCGCCGGTTCCAGAACGAGGTGGTCAAGGGCACGGGCGCCGAGTTCGTCGCCGCCAAGCTGCGCGAGCGGGACGAGCGTCATGCCCGCGCCGGCGCCAGCCGCTACATGGTCGAGCCGAACATCAAGGAAGGGAAGGGCGGGCTCCGCGACCTCAACACCCTCTTCTGGATCGCCCAGTACCTTCACCCCGGCCAGTCCATCGAGAAGGTGATGCAGCTGGAGATGTTCGAGCGCCGCGAGGTGCGCGCCTTCATCCAGGCCTTCGACTTCCTGTGGGCGGTGCGCGCGCACCTGCACTTCACCACCGGACGGCCGGAGGAACGGCTGACCTTCGACCTGCAGCCGGAGCTGGCGCGGCGGATGGGCTACGGCGACCGCGCCGATAACCCGGCCGTCGAGCGCTTCATGCGGCGCTATTTCCTGATCGCCAAGGAGGTGGGCGCGCTCACCCGGGTCTTCGCCGCCAAGCTCGAGGCCGAGCGGGTGAAGGTGGCGCCCAAGGGCATCTCGCGCCTGCTGCCGGCGCGAAGGCCGAAGCGCAAGCCGCTGGACGAGCCCGGCTTCCACGAGATCTCCGGCCGCCTGAACATCGACAGCCCGGAGATCTTCGAGCACGACCCGGTCAATCTGCTGCGGATGTTCAAGATCGCCGACGAGCGCAATCTCGACCTGCACCCCGACGCCTTCACCGCGGCCACCCGGTCCCTGCCGCTGATCACCTCGGCGGTCAGGCGCGACCGGCATGCCTCCAAGGTGTTCGTGTCGATCCTCGCCCATGGCCGCGATCCGCAGCGGACCCTGACCCTGATGACCGAGGCCGGGGTGCTCGGCCGCTACCTGCCGGAGTTCGGGCGGATCGTCGCCCAGATGCAGTTCAACATGTACCACTCCTACACGGTGGATGAGCACACGCTCAGGGCCGTGGGCGTGATCGCCGACATCGCCGCGGGCCGCTTCGCCGAGGACCATCCGCTCTCCACCGCCATCATGCCGCTGATCGCCGACCGCGAGGCGCTCTACCTGGCCATGCTGCTGCACGACACCGGCAAGGGCGGGGCGGGCGGCCAGGAGAAGGCGGGCGCGCGGGCGGCGCGATCGGCCTGCGAGCGGCTGGGCCTGGAGCGCTCGAAGATCGAGCTCGTGGCCTGGCTGGTCGAGCACCACCTGGTGATGAGCGACTACGCCCAGAAGCGCGACATCTCCGACCCGCGCACGGTCACCGACTTCGCCCAGATCGTGGAGACCCCGGAACGCCTGCGCCTGCTCCTGGTCCTGACCACCGCCGACATCCGCGCCGTGGGGCCAGGCGTCTGGAACGGCTGGAAGGGCCAGCTGATGCGCGAGCTCTACGGGGCGACCGAGGCGGTGTTCCGCGGCGGCCGCGGCTCCGACAGCGCCGCGGCGCTCCGGCGCTATCACGAGAACCTCGCCTATGACGCCCGCGTGCGGGTGGGCAAGGCCGACCCGGCCTCCGAGGCCTGGGCCGATGCCATGGAGGACGCCTATTTCTCGGCCTTCACCGACGACGAGGTGTTGGCCCACGCCGCGCTCTCGCGCCGCGCCGGCAACGGGGCGGCGGCCGAGGGCCGGGTGCGGGCCGACCGCAACGCCGCCGAGGTGGTGGTCGCCGCCATCGACCGCCAGCGCCTCTTCGTCGACCTGGCCGCCGCGATCACCGGGGCCGGGGCCAATGTGGTGGGGGCCAGGGTCTTCACCTCCCGGGCCGGCCAGGCGCTCGACGTCTTCTATGTGCAGGACGTCACCGGCCAGCCCTATGGCGCCGACAACGCCCGCTCGCTCACCCGGCTGATCGAGAGCCTGGAGGCCGCCGCCCGGGGCGAGCCCGTCCAGCGCGAGGCGCGCCGCTCCGCCGACCTGGGACGCGCGGCGGCCTTTTCGATCACCCCGGCGGTCATGCTGGACAACGAGGCCTCGGAGACTTCGACCGTCGTCGAAGCGTCGGGGCGGGACCGCCCGGGCCTCCTGGCGGCTCTGGCCCGCACCATCGCCGACGCCGGCCTCTCGATCCTCTCAGCGCATATCGACGGCTATGGCGCCCGCGCCGTCGACGCCTTCTATGTGACCGGCCCCGACGGCGGGAAGCTCGCCGATGCGCGGCGGGGCAATGCCTTGAAAGCCGCCCTGCTGGCCGCTCTCACCGACGCTGACCAGGATCAGGGCCGCAACGCCAACCTGCAGCGCGCCCGGGCCAGCGTCGCCCGTTGACATAGAATATTACGAACGTAAACTCCAGGCGATCCGAAACAAGCTTGGCCGCCCCATAGCCGCCACGAATATCGGTTCGGATATCTTCCGGCGACCGGGCTCCCCTAGACAGTTCGGCGCGATCTGGGGGGACCGTGTGAAACATCGAGTAAGCGTGCTGCTGGCCACTGCCGCCTTGAGTGTGGTCGCCGGCCAGGCCTGCGCCCAGGCCTCGGCGCCGGCCGCCCCGGACAAGGCGCCGCCCGCAAAGGCGCCGGCCAAGGTCGCCAAGCCTCCCGCCGGCAAAACCGTCGAAGGGATCACGGTCACCGGCCAGTCGACCCAGGCCTACCGGAGCTCCATCGACCGGCGCAGCTACGGCGTGGCCAACGATCTCGCCACCACCACCGGCTCGATCAGCGACGCGCTCAAGAACATCCCCTCGGTCGAGGTCGACGTGCAGGGCAACGTCAGCCTCCGGGGCGACCAGAACGTCACCATCATGATCGACGGCAAGCCGTCGGGCATTTTCAAAGGCCCGGGCGCGGCGGCCGCGCTGCAGGCCATGCCCGCCGACCAGGTCGAGCGGGTGGAGGTGATCACCAATCCCTCGGCCCAATATTCGCCGGAGGGGACCGCCGGGATCATCAACCTGATCACCAAGCAGAGCCGCAAGCCCGGCCGGTCGGGCTCGGTCCGCCTGAACGTGGGGACGGGCGAGCGCGGCAATTTCGGCGTCAGCGGCGCCTACAACTCCAACAAGCTGACGCTCTCCGGCGACGCCAGCATCCGCTTCGATGCACAGGACGGGACGGCGCGGGACGAGCGCACCTTCCTCGACGGCCAGGGCGGCGAGCTGGGATCGATCCGATCGACGACCAAGCAGGTCGGCGCGGCGGACTTCTGGAATCTGCGCGGCAGCATCGACTACGACCTGACCGCCAAGACCCGCCTGAGCGGCGAGGTGCGGCTCAGCCGCTCCGAAGCCCAGGTCAAGCCGCTGCAGCATTTCGCGGCGTTCGGGCCGACCGGGGCCGCGACGCTCGCCTTCGACTCTCCGCAGCGGTTCACCGACGGCCGCCCGAACCAAGCCATCCAGGGGAGCCTCCGGCACAAGTTCGGCGACGACCACGACCTGGTGGTCAACCTCAGCAGCGATCGCACCGACGACCGGCGGGAGGGCGCGATCACCGAGGTCTTCGGCCTGCCGGTGCAGCCGAACCTGTTCACCAACCTGCATACCGTCATCACCCTGATCCAGACCGAGGGGAAGGCCGACTACACCCGCCCGATGCCGGATGGCGGCAAGCTGAAAGCCGGCTACGACCTGCGCTCCGACGACAACGAATATGACAATATCGGGCTGCGCGGCGTGGCCGAGGCGACGGCCGCGCCCGACCCGACCCAGACCAACCTCTTCCGCTATAGGCAGACCGTCAACGCGGCCTATCTCACCTACGAGCAGCCGTTCGGCGACTGGACGGTGCTGGGAGGCCTCCGGCTCGAAGACGTCAGGCTCGACCTCGACCAGGTCACCTCCGGCATCGTGCGCAACACCAGCCGGCAGGACGCCTATCCGTCCCTGCACCTGGCCTACAAGGTGAGCGACGATACGCAGCTTACCCTGAGCTACTCGAAGCGGGTCCAGCGCCCCAGTCCGCAGGATCTCAATCCCTTCGTGTCCCAACGCGACCAGTTCACCGAGTCAGCTGGCAATCCCGGCCTGAAGCCGCAGATCACCAATTCCTTTGAGGCCGCCGGGCAGTACCGGGCCAATGGCGCCTTCTATCTCGCCACGCTCTACTATCGGCAGAACGAGAACGGGGTGACCGACGTCATCACGCCGCTGGCGAACGGCGTCCTGCTCACCACCAAGGAAAATCTCTCGCAGAGCCGCGCCGCGGGGCTGGAGCTGGTCGCCAACGGCAAGCTGACCAAGACCCTGAGCTACAACGTCTCCACCAACCTCTATTGGAACGAAATCGACGGCTCCGGCATCCCGCTGGGCCCAGGCCTGGGCTTCGGCGAGACGCGCTCGACCTTCGCGGTGGGCGGGCGCGGGTCCCTGACCTGGCAGCCGACGCCCAAGGACATGTGGCAGTTCAACGCCCAGCTCAACGCCAAGCGCCTGACGCCCCAGGGCTATACCGAGCCGCAGTTCATCAGCTTCCTGGGCTATCGCCATAAGTTCAACGACAGCCTGTCGGCGGTGGTCACCGCGCAGGACCTGTTCGCTTCCCTGCGTTTCCGCCAGATCATCGACACCCCGACGCTCCGCGATCGCGCGCAATTCCAGCCGGCGATCCGCAGCGTCTTCGTGGGCCTCGCCTGGACCTTTGGGGCGGCGCAGAAGCGGCCGCAGACCTTCGACTTCGGCGGCGGCGCGCCTGGGCCGTAACACCGGTCTTGGGCCCCGCGCTCGACACGCCCGGCGACCGGCGCCAAGGTCGCCTCAAAATAACATGCGAGGGGGACACGCGTGGCCGACGCCGCTATTCGACCAGGACGCCTATTCTTCGGCAGCTGCACCGCCGTCACGGCGCTGGCCTTCACCTTCGCGGCCATGTCCGCGGTCATGTACCAGCTCAAGACCGCGTTCCTGCTCGACAACGCCCAGGTGGGGCTGATCGGCGGCGCCGGCCTCTGGGGCATGGCGATCAGCCAGATCTCGTTCTCCTCGCTCTGCGATGTCGTGGGGATGCGCAACCTGCTGCGGCTGGCGCTCCTGGGACACGTCGTCGGCGTCCTGCTCTTCGTCTTCGCCACGGGCTTCACGAGCCTCTTCGCCGGGGCCCTGGTGATCGCGGTCGCCAACGGGATGATCGAGGCGGTCTGCAACCCGCTCACCGCCACCCTCTTCCCCGACCGCAAGGCCGGCATGCTGAACCGCATGCACATGTGGTTCCCGGGCGGCATCGTGCTCGGCGGCCTCGCCTGCTGGGGCCTCGATCTGGTCCACGCCGACTGGCGGGCCAAGATGCTGATCGTGCTGATTCCGGCGCTGGCCTACGGCGTGATCTTCCTGCGCGAGAAGTTTCCGCCGACCGAGGCCGCCGCCGCCGGCCACAAGCTCTCCGACGCCTTCAAGGCGGTCGCCACCTCACCGCTCCTGTGGATGTTCCTCGGCCTGATGGCGATCACCATGAGCCTTGAGCTCGGCCCCAACCGCTGGATCCCCGCGGTGCTGCAGGCCGGCGGACTCCCTGGCATTCTGGTGCTGGTGATGATCAACGGCGTCATGGCGGTCACCCGCGCCAACGCCCACGCGATCCTCGCCCGCGTCTCGCCGCCGGTGGTGCTGATGACCTCGACGCTGGTCGTTGGGCTGGGCCTGCTGGGCCTGAGCTTCTCGGTGACGCCTGTGCAGACGGTGATCACGGCCCTGGTCTTCGCGATCGGCATCGCCATCGTCTGGCCGACCATGATGGGCTTCGTAGCCGAACGCGCGCCGAGGACCGGCGCCCTGGGCCTCGGCCTGATGGCCGCGGCCGGTTCGCTGGCGGTCGGCATCGTCACCACCCCGCTGCTCGGCCAGATCGCCGACAACCACCTGCCCGACGCGCTCGCCAAGACCTCGGTGGTGTCGGTCGCCAACGAGACCTTGGCGGTGGTCGCGCCGAAGTCCCCGCAGCTGATCGCCGCCGCCCAGGCGGTCGCCGCCGCGCCCGGCGCCCTGCCGCCCGCCGCCACCGGCGACTTCCTGCGCCGCGCCGCCGCCGGCGAGGCCGGCCCCACCGTGGCCGCCCGCGCCCAGCCCCTGTTGGACGCCGGCGAGAACCACTCGGGCCTGCTGTCCTTCCGCTACCTGGTGCCCTTCGCCTTCGGGGTTTGCCTGATCTTCGGCCTGGTGGTGCTGAGCGACCGCAGAGCGGGCGGCTATGCGGCCCGCGTCGCCCGGGCCCGGCTGACGGGCGCCGCTGAGTGAAAACCGTGTCACCGTTGCGTATCGGCTTCGTGGGCTCGGGCTTCATCGCCAAGTTCCACGCCAAGAGCTTCCAGAGCGTCCGCCACGCCCAGATCACCGGCGTCTACAGCCCCACGGGCACGCACCGCGACGCCCTGGTCCAGGCGGTCAACGACGCCGAACTCGGCCCCTGCCGCGCGCACACTGACCTGGAGAGCCTGCTGGCCGCCGACGACGTCGACGCCATCTGGCTGCTCGCGCCCAACGACCGGCGGCTGGAGGTGATGCAGGCGATCCACGCGGCGGTGAAATCCGGCCGCTCCAAGGTGCGCGCCATCGCCTGCGAGAAGCCGCTCGGCCGCACGCTCGCCGAGGCCCGCGAGGTGCTGCGGCTGGCCGAAGACGCCGGCCTCGCCCACGGCTACCTGGAGAACCAGGTGTTCGCGAGCGCGGTCGAGCGCGGCAAGGAGATCATCTGGCGCCGCGCCGTGCCCGCCTCCGGCCGCCCCTACCTGGCCCGCGCCGCCGAAGAGCATTCCGGTCCCCACGAGCCCTGGTTCTGGCAAGGCGCGCGCCAGGGCGGCGGGGTGATGAGCGACATGATGTGTCACTCGGTGGAGGTCGGTCGCTTCCTGCTCACCAAGCCCGACGCGGCCCGCTCAAGCCTGACGGTCAAGTCCGTGCAGGGCTCCGTCGGCTATCTGAAATGGACCCAGGCCAAATATGCCAAGTCGCTCGCCAAGGATTTCCAGGGCGTGGCGATGCAGGCCCACCCGGTGGAGGACTTCGCCCGGGCGACCATCACCCTGGAGGATGAGACCGGCCAGGAACTGATCGTCGAGGCCTCCACGTCCTGGTCCTATGTGGGCCCGGGCCTCAGGATCGACCTCGCCTTGCTGGGCCCCGAATACGCCATGGAGTTCTCCTCGCTCAACCCCAGCCTGAAGGTCTTCCTCTCCCGCGCCATCACCGGCGGCCAGGGCGAGGACCTGGTGGAAAAGCAGAACGCCGAACAGGGCCAGATGCCGATCGTCGAGGACGAGGCCGGGACCTACGGCTACATCGGCGAGAACCGCCACATGGTCGACTGCTTCCGCCATGGCCGCACGCCCATCGAGACCTTCGAGGACGGCGTCGAGGTCACCAAGATTGTCATGGCGCTCTATAAGTCGGCGGAGACCGGGCAGGTCGTCCGCCTGCCCGACGAGACCCTGGAAACCTACGTGCCCGTCCCTGCCCGCGATGGGCCGGCCGGGGTTGGAGGATAGCGAATGGCTGCCGCTGAGGCCTATGACGCGATCATCGTCGGCTCCGGAGCCGGCGGGGGGATGAGCGCCTATCACCTGACCAAGTCGGGCCTGAAGGTGCTGATGCTGGAGGCGGGGCGCCACTACGACCCGGTCACCGAGACCCCGATGTTCAACATCAACGCCGAGGCGCCCCTGCGCGGCGTCGGCACGCCGGACAAGCCCTTCGGCTTCTATGACGCCACCGTCGACGGCGGCTGGCAGGTGCCCAACGAACCCTACACCGTGGCCGAGGGCTCGGAGCCCTTCACATGGTGGCGGCCGAGAATGCTGGGCGGGAGAACCAACCACTGGGGCCGGATCGCGCTCCGCTTCGGGCCGCTCGACTTCAAGCCGAAGAGCCGTGACGGCCTGGGCCACGACTGGCCGATCACCTACGACGACCTCGCGCCCTGGTACGACAAGACCGAGAAGCTGATCGGGGTCTCGGGGGCCGCCCCCGCTCGCGGCCTGCTCAACACCCCGGACTCGCCGCCCGGCTGCCTGATGGAAGCCGCGCCGCCGCGGGCCTTCGAGCTCTTCTACGGGCGCGCGTTCAAGGCCATGGGCATACCGGTCATCCCGATGCACGGCGCGGTGGTCACCGGCCAGATGGAGGGGCGCAACTCCTGCCTCTTCGCCACCCCCTGCGGCCGCGGCTGCGCGATCGGGGCCAACTTCCAGTCGACGACCGTGCTGCTGCCGCCGGCCATGGCGACCGGCAACCTGACGATCCGCACCGACGCGCTGGTCTACCAGGTCGATCTCGACAAGGCCGGCAAGGCCAAGGGCGTCTCCTTCGTCGACCGCAAGACCGGCGAGCATCACTCGGTGACCGCCAAGTCGGTGGTGCTCGCGGCCGGCTCCGGCGAGACGGCGCGCATCCTGCTGAACTCCAAAAGCTCGGCATTCCCCGACGGGCTTTGCAACACCCACGGCATGGTCGGCCGCTACCTGATGGACAGCGTTGGCCTCGGCGTCACCGGCCAGTTCCCCGGCCTCGAGGGCCTGCCGCCCACCAACGACGACGGCCAGGGCACCGAGCACACCTACGTCCCCTGGTGGGGCTACGAAAAGCAGAAGGAGCTAGGCTTCCCGCGCGGCTATCACATCGAGATCGGCGGCGGCCGCCGGATGCCGTCCATGGGCATGGCGGGTCTGCTGCGCGATGACGAGGCCAGCGTCGGCGACGATCTGCGGGGCAAGCTGCGCAACCGCTTCGGCTCGACGATCGGCTTCAACGGCCGCGGCGAGATGATCCCCAACGACGATTGCTACTGCGAGCTCGACCCGACGGTGAAGGACAAGTGGGGCATCCCGGTGCTGCGCTTCCACTGGAAGTGGGGCGAGAGCGAAACAAAGCAGGCCGCCCACATGGTCAAGACCTTCCTAGAGGTGATCGACAGGCTGGGGGGCAAGCCCGAGCCCGGTGTCGAAACCGATGGCCACAAAGCCATCTCCAAGGGCGGCGAGATGATCCACGAGATCGGCACCGCGCGCATGGGCCACGACGACACCGACTCGGTGGTCAACCAGTACGGCCAGAGCTGGGCGGTCCCGAACCTCTTCGTCATGGACGGGGCGGTGATGGTCTCCAGCCCGGACAAGAACCCGACGCTGTCGATCCTGGCTCTGGCCTGGCGCTCCGCCGACAACATGGCCACGCTGGCCAAGCAGGGGGCCCTATGAGCGCCAATTCTCCAGAAACGGGGCCTGAACCCTATGTCTCCAAGATCGACCGGCGCACGGCGCTCGCCTGGATCGGCGTGGTCGGCGCGGCCACGGCGGTCGGCGCCGGCGTCGTGGTCTACGGCCCGAAGATGGGCGGCGAGCGGATCACCCGCGGCTACGGCACCGACCCCAAGCTGACCAAGCCCAAGAAGGCCCCCTGGTCGCGGATCATGATCCAGGGCCAGCTGCAGACCGCCGCGATCCTCGCCGACTTCATCCTGCCGGCCACCGCCACGGCGCCCTCGGCCAGTTCGCTGGGCGTCCCGGACTTCATCGATGAATGGGTGAGCGCGCCCTATCCGGCCCAAGTCAAGGACATGCCGATCATCATGAACGGGCTCAACACCCTGGGCGGCAAGGTCCTGAAGGCCAGCGCGGCCGACCGGGCCGCGGCGCTCGCCGCCCTGCCTGCGTCGGCCGATCCGGCGACCCAGGCCTTCTGGAAGAAGTTCCGGCATCTGACGATCGGCGCCTATTACACGACCGAGGCCGGGTTCAAGGATATCGGCTATATCGGCAATGTCGCACGCGCCTCGGACCCTGGCCCCTCGGCCGAGGTGAAGGCGATCCTGGAACGCGAGCTCCAGAAACTCGGCCTCTAGAGGATGACGGTGATGAAAACCTTGGCGCTCGGTCTGGCCCTCGCCGTCATCGCCAGCGGGGCCTTCGCCGCCGAAAAGACCGCGGTCCCGGACAACGTCCTGGCGCCCGGCGAAAAGGACGCCGGCTGGAAGCTGCTCTTCGACGGCAAGTCGACGGCCGGCTGGCGGGGCTTCAAGAAGCCCGCCCCTGACGCCGGCTGGAAGGTCACGGACGGGGCGCTCCACCCCAACGCCAAGACCTCCAAGGACCTGATCACCAAGGACCAGTACGAGAATTTCGAGCTGATCTTCGACTGGAAGATCAGCCCGAAGGGCAACTCCGGCGTCATGTTCCACGTGCTCGAGGTCGGCGACGAGACCTACGAGAGCGGCCCGGAGTACCAGATCCTCGACAACGCCCATGGCGAGCCGCCGCCGCAGCAGGCCGCGGGGCTCTTCGCCCTCTATGCGCCGAAGAAGGACATGACCCGGCCGGTGGGGCAGTTCAACCACGCCCTGATCGTCGTCGAGCACGGCAAGGTGCAGCACTTCCTGAACGGCGAACCGGTGACCGCCTACGAGATCGGCTCGCCGGAATTCAAGGCCAGGGTGGCGGCCTCCAAGTTCAAGCAGTGGCCCCAGTTCGCCACCGGCAAGACCGGCTTCATCGCGCTGCAGAACCACGGCGACGACGTCTGGTTCAAGAACATCAAGATCCGGGTCCTGCCCTAGGCCCGCGCCAAATTGCAGCGCGCGCGGCCCGGCGCCGCGCGCTAGTTTGCGGCTCCTGAGTCGCCCTTTCGCCGAGACGCCGCTTCCGTGACCAAGACCCCGCGAACCGCCCCGGTGAAGAAGGCTCCGGGCATGCTCCGCTCCTCGGCCATCTATTCGGCCCTGACGCTGGTCAGCCGGTTCCTGGGCCTGGCCCGCGACCTGGTGATCACCGCCAAGCTGGGCGGCGCGGGGAACATCGCCGCCGACGCCTACTATACGGCGCTCACCTTCCCGAACCTGTTCCGCCGGATGTTCGCCGAGGGGGCCTTCGCCGCGGCCTTCGTGCCGGACTATTCCCGGCGCCTGACCGCCGACGGCGAGGAGTCCGCCGACAGGTTCGCCGCCGACGCCCTGGTCACCATGGCCGCGGCCATGGTCGCCATCACCATCGCCTGCCAGCTCACCATGCCGTGGCTGATGCGGGTCTACAGCTACGGCTTCCTGGCCAATCCGGCGAAGTTCAAGCTGGCGGTGATCCTCACCCAGATCACCATGCCTTACCTGCCCTGCGTGGTGATCGCGGCGTTGTTCGCCGGCGTCCTGCAGGCGCGCGGGCGGTTCATCATCTACGGCCTCTATCCGACGCTCTTGAACGTGGTGATGCTGGTCGCCGTACTGCCGCAGAAGGACCCGACGCGGGCGGCCTTCGCGGCCTCCATCGGGGTGATCGTCGCCGGCGTCAGCCAGGCGGCGCTCTGCTGGTGGGGCGCGCACATGACCGGCGCGCGGATCCATCCGCGCCACCTGAAGCTCACCCCGGACATGAAGGCCCTGATCCGGCGGATGATCCCCGGCGTCATCGCGTCGAGCGCCACCCAGGTGAACCTGTTCATCTCCGCCATGCTGGCCAGCCAGGTGGCCGGCATGCGGGTCTGGCTGAACATCGCCGAGCGGTTCTACCAGCTGCCGCTCAGCCTGGTGGGCGTGGCGATCGGGGTGGCGCTGCTGCCCCGGCTCTCCACGGCGCTGCAGAAGAAGGACCATGACGACGCCAACGCGGCCATGGACCAGGCGGTGGTGTTCGGCCTGGCGCTGAGCCTGCCGGCGGCCGTCGCGCTGATGGCCATGCCGGGCTACCTGGTCGAGGGCCTGTTCGCGCGCGGGGCCTTCACCACCACCGACGCGGCGGCCTCGGCCTCCCTGCTCTTCCACTACGGCTGGGGCCTGCCGGCTTTCGTGCTGATCAAGATCCTGCAGCCGGCCTTCTTCGCGCGCGGCGACACGCGGCGGCCGATGAACTACTCGCTGATCTCCGTGGCGGTGAACATCGCG
This sequence comes from Phenylobacterium sp., assembly GCF_041691455.1. GTDB lineage: Bacteria > Pseudomonadota > Alphaproteobacteria > Caulobacterales > Caulobacteraceae > Phenylobacterium. Next base: position 253,888 of record NZ_JBEPUO010000001.1, read on the forward strand.
CTCGGGGTCAGCCTGTTCTTCACCATCGGCTTTCCCGGCATCGCAGCGGCCACCGCTGCGGCCTCCTGGATCACCGTGCTGCAGATGGTCCTCAGCCTGTGGCGCGACAACATCTGGCGGCCCTCGGCGCGGGCATCGGGCAAGATGATCCGGGTGGCCTTGGCCTGCCTGGCGCTCGGCGTGATCCTGGCCTTCGCCTCGCACTTCCGGCCGCTGCTGGAGACGCCGTTCGCCCACCTGAAGCTGGGACCGCTGCACGCCAAGGAGATCACCGTCCTGCTGGTCTGCATCGTCGGCGGCCTGCTCTATCCGGCCCTGCTCTTCGCCTTCGGCGGCGTGACGCCGGCCGAGGCCCGCGCGGCCCTCAAGCGCAACCGCGGCGAGGTTGGCCCGGTCGCCTCGGGCTTGCCCTAGGCGCGGACGGGGACTATTTCGGCCGCCATGGCTTGTGGCTCCCGGACTTGTGGCTCCCAGACTTGGCGATGGCGCTGACCCGCTGAACGACCCGTCACTTCGGGCCTTGCGCCCGCATGCCCTCTAGCCTCAGAAGCCATTCCCATGACCGACCAAGCTCCGGCCCCCTACGCGGGACCCCAACGCGTGCTCTCCGGCGTGCAGCCGTCCGGCGACCTGCACCTGGGCAACTACCTCGGCGCCCTCGTCAAATTCGCGCGCCTGCAGCACAAGATCGAGACCTTCATCTTCGTGGCCGACCTGCACGCCATCACCGCCTGGCAGGATCCGGCCAAGCTGAAGGATCAGGTCCGCGAGATCGCCGCGGCCTACCTGGCCACCGGCCTCGACCCCAAGGTCGCCACCATCTTCGCCCAGTCCGCCGTTCCGGCCCACGCCGAGCTCGCCTGGGTGTTCAACTGCGTGGCGCGCCTCGGCTGGCTCGACCGGATGACGCAGTTCAAGGACAAGGCCGGCAAGCACAAGGAACGCGAGAGCGTCGGCCTCTACACCTACCCGGTGCTGCAGGCCGCCGACATCCTGGTCTACAAGGCCACCCACGTACCGGTGGGCGAGGACCAGCGCCAGCACCTCGAACTGACCCGCGACATCGCCGCGAAGTTCAACCACGACTTCGAGGCGCCGAACTTCTTCCCCCTGCCGGACGCCCTGACCCAGGGACCCGGCGCGCGGATCATGTCGCTGCGCGACGGGGCGGTGAAGATGTCCAAGTCCGACCCTTCGGACAATTCGCGGATCAACCTCACCGACGACGCCGACACCATCAGCCAGAAGATCCGCAAGGCCCGCACCGACGCCGACGTCCTGCCGGAGAAGCTGGACGACTTGGCCGGCCGCGCCGAGGCCCAGAACCTGATCGGGGTCTATGCGGCGCTCGCGGGCCGCGAGCCGCAGGACGTGCTGACCGAGTTCGCCGGCCAGGGCTTCGGGGCCTTCAAGCCGAAGCTCGCCGACCTCGCCGTCTCGGTCATGGGGCCGATCGGCGGCGAGATGCGCCGGCTGCTCTCCGATCCCGCCGAGATCGACCGCATCCTCGGCGCCGGCGCCGAACGGGCCCGCGAAGTGGCCGCCCCGACCCTGGCCGAGGTCAAGCGCATCGTCGGCTACTGGGCGGGCTGACTTGCGCGGCGGCTGAAGGCGCCGCACCGTCCGGGCCCATGAGTTCCAGCAAGCGCAAGTTCCTGGTCGTCGCCGACGACACGCCGGAGTTCCAGGCGGCGCTGCGCTTCGCCTGCCGCCGCGCGCGCTCGACCGGCGGCCACGTGGCCCTGCTGCGGGTCATCGAGCCGGAGTACTTCGAGCACTGGTCCGGGGTGCGCGAAGAGATCGAACGCCAGGCCCGCGAGGAGGCCGAGGCCATCCTGCAGAAATCCGCCGAGCTGGTGCAGGCGGAAACCGGCCTGCCGCCGGAGTTCCTGATCAAGCACGCCGACAACGTCCGCGCGGCGCTCCGCGAGGTCATCGGCTCGGACCCCGACATCAAGATCCTGGTCCTGGCCGCCGCCGTTGGCGGGCGCGGTCCGGGGCCCCTCGTCGCATCGCTCGCCAAGGACGGCGTCACCTGGGGCGCCCGCAAGGTGCCGGTCACCCTGGTCCCCGGCGATCTCACCGACGACGAGATCGCCGATCTGGCTTAGGCGCGCGGTCACCGAACCGCTTTTGCGCGGGGGTGACTCGCCGTATCGTTGAATGATGAGGGAGCGAGAACCCAGGGCTGTTCGCCGGTTCGCCCAGGCGGGCGGATTCGACGACATCTGCGCGACCTGAGGTTCGATGGACGCGCTTCTTCCCACCCCCCTGGAACGCATCATCGAAGGCGCCTACGCCGCAGTCTATGAGCCTGATCTATGGCGAGAGGTCGTGGCGGACTATGTCGACGCCATGGGCGCGGAAATGGGCGCCCTCCACGCCCCGCCGACCGACGGGGTCGCGCAAGGGGCGATTTTCTTCAGCCACAACATCGACCCGACGCCCGTACTCGACAAGATCCACATCTACGGCCAGCTCGCGCCGCACGCAGATCGTGCGATCGCGATGGGCCTCGTCCCCGGCGTCTTCTTGCATCACGAGGTGATCCCCTACGAGGAGCTGCACGCCACCGACTACTATCGGGAATACGCGCGCCCGATGAAGGCCGAACACGGCATGCAGTGCATGTTCCGCGTTTCGGACCGCAACATCCGCTCGACGATCTCGATGAACGTCGCTCGCTCCGACGCTTATCCGCCGTTCGATGAAAGTCACAAACGCGCCGCGCAGGTGGTCTTCCCCCATTTACGGAGGGCCGTCTCCTTGGTCCTCGACGTCAGTCCGCAGCGAATGCTGGACCGAGCCATCCGCGATGCGTTCGACGCCTTCGACACGCCATGCTGCCTTATGGGCGCCGACGCAAATGTTGTGTTCGCCAACGCGGCGGCGCGCCAAGAGCTGGAATCTGGCCAAGCGCTGCGCGTCGGCCGCGATCGCCTTGGCGCCGTTCATCGCCCCTCGGAGCGATACTTGCAGGTCGCTGTGGCTCGCGCCTGCGACGTTAGCGCGCCCTGGTCTGCCCGGTCACCGAGCGAGGTCGTGCTGCCGCGCCTAGACGGAGACTTGGCCGTCCTGGTGGTGGTGCCGCTGGGCCATGAGAACCCGTTCCTGAACTATGGGCCAGTCCGGGCGGCCGCCTACATCGTCGACGGATCCGTCCGCGGGGCCACGCGCACCGAACTCCGACGCATCCGCAACGTCTTCGGCCTGACGCCTGCCGAGGCGGAGGTCACGGCCGCCCTGATTGCAGGTCGTTCTGTCGCGCAGATCGCCGAGCAGCGGGGCGCGTCCGCCCACACCATTAAAACGCAGATGAAGGTGATCTACGAGAAGACCCAGTCCAACCGGCAGGTCGACCTCGCCCGGCTGCAGCGGCTATTCGCTGTTCGGACCTAGTATGGCGCCGGTTCATACCCCGCCCGAGGTATGCGCGGCCAACGGCTCGCTGATCCAATCCCCGCTCACGTCGACGCCTGGGTCGACGCGAAAAGGAGTGATCATCATGTCTGTTCCCACAGCGTTCATGCACGTCAATCTCATCGGCGGCACACAGGTCATCGTCGATCTGAGCAACATCCACTCGATCAGGCCCAACGGTGTCGACAGCAAAGCCAACTTTACGTTGCGTAGCTCGCCAGGCGTGACATTCGAAACCAATCACCAGTTTGTCGACTTGCAAGGCGCGCTCAAGAAAGCGGCATTCATTCTTGAGCCGTAACTATAGAGCGGGTCGGCGCGGTGCGCCGGCCCGCTTGCGCTGGGCCATCCGCGGCGCCACATCTCACCCATGTTCATCCAGACCGAAGCCACGCCCAATCCCGAGGTGCTGAAGTTCCTGCCCGGCCGCGAGGTGATGGGCGAGGGCACGCGCGACTTCCGTGACGCCCAGGCCGCCGCCGTCTCGACCCTGGCGAGCGAACTTTTCGCCATCGACGGCGTCACCCGGGTCTTCTTCGGCCCCGACTTCCTGACGGTCGGCAAGGCGGAGAGCCATGACTGGAGCCATCTGAAGGCGCCGATCCTGGCCGCCGTCATGGACCACTTCACCTCCGGCCAGCCGCTGTTCGCCGGCGCCGACGACGCGGCCGGCGGCCATGACGATGCGGTCTACGAGGGCGAAACCGCCCAGATTGTCGCCGAGATCAAGGACCTGCTCGACACCCGCATCCGTCCGGCCGTGGCCCAGGACGGCGGCGATATCCTGTTCTCGCGCTTCGACGAGGCGACCGGCGTCGTCTACCTGAACATGCGCGGCGCCTGCTCCGGCTGTCCCTCCTCCTCAGCCACCCTGAAGGCCGGCGTGGAGAACATGCTCAAGCACTACGTTCCCGAAGTGACGGGCGTCGAACAAACGCTTTAGAGCCCGTCATCCCGGCCAACCGAGGGCGAAGCCCGTAGGCCGAGCCGGGACCGGTCTGCTATCTGCCTCTCAATGCTGGTCCTCGGCCTCGACACCTGCCTTTCAAGCTGCTCGGTCGCCGTACTCGACGGCGAACGCGTGGTCGCATCGGCGCGCGAGGTGATGGCGCGCGGGCACCAGGAGCGGCTGGCGCCCATGGCCCGCGACGCGATGGCAGAAGCGGGCCTCGCCTTCGATCGGCTGGAGCGGATCGGGGTCACCGTCGGCCCTGGATCGTTCACCGGGCTCAGGGTCGGCATCGCCTTCGCCAAGGGCCTCGCGCTCGCGCTCGATTTGCCCGCCGTCGGGATCGGCACGCTGGAGGCCCTGGCCGCCGAGGCCGAAGGCCTGGTCTTCCCGGCCATCGACGCCCGCCGCGGGCAGCTCTATCTGCAGGCCTTCGAAGACGGCCGCGCCCTGATGGCCCCCGACGCGCTGACCGCCGAAACCGCCGCCGCGCGCATCGCCGAACTCTCCCAGGGCCGGCCCTTCACCCTGGTGGGCTCCGGCGCGGCCCTGCTGGCCGACCTTGCGCCCGGCGCGCGGATCATCGCCGCAGAGGGCGCCGACGCCCGCCACGTCGCCCGCCTCGCCGCACGGCGCGAACCCGGGCCGCTGAAGCCGCTCTACCTGCGCGCGCCCGACGCCAAGCTGCCGGCATGAGGCTCCTGCGCAGCACCGCCGCCGAATGCGAAGCCATGGCCGCCGCCCACGCCCAGGCCTTCGCCGCCGGCTGGCGCGAGGACGAGTTCGAGGATCTGCTGGAGGGCGAGGGCATCTACGGCTTCCTGGCCGCCGACGAAACCGGGCCGCTCGGCGTCATCCTCTGCCGGGTCGCGGCCGGGGAGATGGAGGTCCTCACCCTGGGCGTCGCCCCGGCCGCGCGCCGTCGCGGCGTCGCCCGCGCGCTGATCGCCGTGGCCCTCCCCGCCGCCCGCGACCTCGCAGCGGAGGCCGCCTTCCTGGAGGTCGCCATCGATAACGAACCGGCCATCGCCCTCTACGCGGCGCTTGGGTTCCGCAAGGCCGGGCTGCGTAAGGCCTACTACGATCGCGGCCCCGAGGGTTTCATGGACGCGCTGGTGATGCGCCTCGACCTTAACGCCGCCGCCGCTTAGACCTATCTTGGTTGGCGATGAGGAGTGGGGAGCCCCAAGTGTCGGACCGCATCGAAAAGCTCTGTGTCGAGAAGGGCATGCGCATGACCGAGCAGCGCCGGGTCATCGCCCGCGTGCTGTCGGCGGCCCACGACCACCCCGACGTGGAGGAGCTGCACCGCCGCGCCCACGCCGTCGACCCGCACATCTCCATCGCCACCGTCTACCGCACGGTGCGCCTGTTCGACGAAGCCGGGATCATCACCCGCCACGACTTCCGCGACGGCCGCTCCCGCTATGAGGAGCACCCCGACCAGCACCACGACCACCTGATCGACATGAAGACCGGTCAGGTCGTGGAGTTCATGGACGCCGAGATCGAGGCCCTGCAGGAAGCCATCGCCCGCAAGCTCGGCTATCGGCTCGTGGATCATCGCCTCGAGCTCTACGGGATGCCGCTCGAGGAGAACTAGGGCGCGCCTCAAACTTGCGCCCCTCTCCCTCGGACCCCATAACCCCAGCCATGTCCGGTCCCGCGCCTTCGAAGCGCCTCTTCATCAAGACCTACGGCTGTCAGATGAACGTCTATGACAGCGAGCGGATGACCGATGTGCTGGCGCCGCTGGGCTACGCCATGACCGACAGCCCCGATGGCGCTGACCTGGTGGTGCTGAACACCTGCCACATCCGGGAGAAGGCCACCGAGAAGGTCTATTCCGAGCTCGGCAAGCTGAAGGAGATGCGCGACGAGCGCCTGGCCGAAGGCGGCTCGCGCATGACTATCGCGGTCGCCGGCTGTGTCGCCCAGGCCGAGGGCGAGGAGATCATGCGCCGCCAGCCCGCGGTGGACCTGGTCGTGGGCCCGCAGGCCTATCACCAACTCCCGGAGTTGATCGCCCGCAGCCACCGCGCCCGCGGCGAGCGGCTGTCGGCCGACTTCGCGGCGGATGAGAAGTTCGACGCCCTGGGCCCGATCGGCCGCACGGCCAACGGCGTCACCGCCTTCCTCACTGTCCAGGAGGGCTGCGACAAGTTCTGCACCTTCTGCGTGGTGCCCTATACGCGCGGCGGCGAGTGGTCGCGCGGCCCGCAGACCATCGAGGCCGAGGCCCGCGACCTGGCCGCCCAGGGCGTGCGCGAGGTCACCCTGCTGGGCCAGAACGTCAACGCCTATGCCGGGGAGGGCGGGCTCGCCGCCCTGGTGCGCCGTCTGGCGGCGATCGAAGGCCTCGACCGCATCCGCTATACGACCAGCCACCCGCGCGACATGGACGAGGCGTTGATCGCCGCGCACGGCGATCTGCCGGAGCTGATGCCCTACCTGCACCTGCCGGTGCAGTCCGGCTCCGACCGCATCCTGAAGGCCATGAACCGGGCGCACACGGCGCAGAGCTACGTCGAGCTGATCGGCAGGATCCGCGCCACCCGCCCCGACATCGCCATCTCCGGCGATTTCATCGTGGGCTTCCCCGGCGAGCGCGACAGCGACTTCGAGGCGACGCTCAATCTGGTGCGCGAGGTCGGCTACGCCACGGCCTTCAGCTTCAAATATTCCCGCCGCCCGGGCACGCCGGCCGCCGCCATGCCGGGCCAGGTGGACGAAGCGGTCAAGGATGAACGGCTCGCCCGCCTCAACGCGCTGCTGGACGAACAGGCCCGCGGCTTCAATGCCGCCCAGGTGGGCAAGGTGCTGCCCGTCCTGTTCGAGCGGCCCGGCCGCCACCCCGGCCAGCTGATCGGCCGCAGCCCCTATCTGCAGGCGGTCTACGCCACCGCGCCGGATCGTCTGATCGGCCGGATCGTTCCGGTTCGGATCGAGGCCGCCGCCCGGATGAGCCTGGCCGGGGCGATCGTGTCCGAAGAGCTGGAGCCCGCCCCAGAGATGGCATTTTGAGCCGCGCGCCTGAATTCATCACCCTGTCCGACGCGGCCTCCCGCGCGGTGGCCGGCGCCAACTCCCGCCACGCCGCCCTGATCGAGGACGCCTTCAACGTGCTCGTCGAGACGCCCGGCGGCGGCGTGTCGCTGACCGGCGACTCGAAGGGCCGCGCCCAGGCCAAGAAGGCGGTCCAGGCGATCGCCGAGCGCGCCGACCAGGGCCTCGAGATCGCCGAGGCCGACGTGCGCGTGGCGATCGGCAATGCCCGGTCCGGCGGCGCGGGGCCCCTAAGCGGGAATGGGGGCGCCTTGCCGGTCGGCCGCCGCGGCCAGGTGGCGCCCAAGACCGCGACCCAGGCGGAATACCTGCAGGCGCTGGCGAACTGCGAACTGGTCTTCGGCCTCGGGCCGGCCGGCACCGGCAAGACCTTCCTGGCCGTCGCGCACGGCGCAGGCCTGCTGCTGCGCGGCGAGGTCGACCGGCTGATCGTCTCGCGCCCGGCCGTCGAGGCCGGCGAGCGACTGGGCTTCCTGCCGGGCGACCTGACCGAGAAGGTCGACCCCTACATGGCCCCGGTCTGGGAGGCGCTGACCGACATCCTGGGCGCCGAGCAGCTCCGCCGCCGCCGCGAGAAGGGCGAGATCGAGGTCGCGCCCATCGCCTTCCTGCGTGGCCGCACCCTGGCGCACGCCTTCGTCATCGTCGACGAGGCGCAGAATGCCACGCGCCTGCAGATGAAGATGGTGCTGACCCGCCTGGGCGAGGGCGCGCGCATGGTGGTCACCGGCGACCCGACCCAGATCGACCTCGTCAACATCCGCGATAGCGGCCTCGCCCATGCCGTCGGCCTGCTGGACGGCGTGAAGGGCATCGGCATCACCCGCTTCTCCGCCGAGGACGTGGTCCGCCATCCGCTCGTCGAGCGCATCGTGCGGGCCTATGACGCCGACGCGGCCAAGGCCGGACGCTCCATTTGATCGACCTTGAGATCGAGGACCCGGCCTGGACCACGGCGCTCGCCGACGCCGAGGGGCTGGCGCGCGCCGCCGCGGAGGCGACGCTGGCTTCGGAAGGCGCGGTCGGCGAGGGCGTCAGCCTGCTGCTGACCAACGACGTCACGATCCGCGGCCTCAATCTCCGGTTCCGGGCGCAGGACAAGCCGACCAACGTCCTGTCCTTCCCCGCCCCGCAGAATCCCGAGCGTTTCCTCGGCGACGTGGCGCTGGCCTATGGGGTTTGCGCGCAGGAAGCCCAGGACCAGGACAAGCCTCTGGCGCACCATCTGCAGCATCTGGTGGCGCATGGGGTGCTGCACCTTCTAGGATACGACCACATCAGCGACGCCGAGGCTGACGAAATGGAAGGCCTCGAGCGCGTCGTCCTGGCCGGGTTGGGGATCCCCGATCCCTATCTGGCTGGCCCAAGCTAAGGCCGGTAAGCGAGACAATGACCGACCGCGACCGATCGTCTGACGCAGCTGCTCCGAACCCCGGGGGGCATGCGCACAAGAACCGGGGCGTCCTGTCCCTGTTCGACCGGTTCCGCTCCCGTCCCACCCCGGCCACCGCCGCCGCGCCCGAGCCGCCCACCGCGGCCACCGGCGAGCTGGTCAGCCAGGCCCGAGCCTTCCAGGACCTGCGCGTCGACGACGTCATGAAGCCGCGCGCCGACATCGTCGCCATCGACCGCAGCTGCAGCTTCGCCGAACTGGTCGCCCGGTTCGTGGAGGCCGAGCACAGCCGCATGCCGGTCTACCGCGAGACGCTCGACGAACCGGTGGGGGTGGTCCACGTCAAGGACGTCTTCAAGCTCCTGGCCCGCAAGACCCGCAGGCTCAAGCCCGAGGACCACGTGCTCTCCGGCCGCCACAACCTGGTGCGCCGGGTGCTCTATGTCCCCGCCTCGATGCGCGCCTCGGAACTGCTGGGCCAGATGCGCGCCCAGCAGACCCACATGGCCCTGGTGATCGATGAGTTCGGCGGCACCGACGGCTTGGTGACGCTGGAGGACCTCCTGGAAACCCTGGTGGGCGAGATCGAGGACGAGCACGACGACGCGGCCGATCTCGGCGCGGCGCCCATCGTCGCCGACGCCGATGGCTGGGTGGTCGACGGCCGCACGCCGCTGGAGGACCTCGAAGCCGCACTCGGCCAGGGCGTCGACCTGGCGCCGCCGGACCTCGACGAGGAGATCGACACCGTCGCCGGCCTGGTCAATGCGCTCGCCGGCCGCGTGCCGCAGCGGCGCGAGGTGGTCACCCACCCGGGCGGCTTCGCCATGGAGGTGTTGGTGGCCGACCCCCGCCGCGTGAAGCGCGTCCGCGTGCGCCGCCTGCCGGCCGCGCGCCTCGAAGCCTCGCTGGCGGACTGACCACGGCGATGATGGCGTGGCGGCAAGGCTGGCCGGGACGTGGCCTGGCGCTCCTGGCGGGCTTGGCGGCAGGCTTGGCGCATCCGCCGTTCGGCGTGCTGCCGGGGGTCCTGGGCTACGCCCTGCTGCTCGCCCTGATCGATGCCGACAGCCCCCGGCCCCTGCGCTCGGCGCTGTTCCGGGGCTGGCTGGGCGGGGTCGGCTATTTCGCCGCCGGCGTCTGGTGGATCACCGAACCCTTCATGGTCGACGCCAAGGAACAGGGCTGGATGGCCTCCTTCGCCCTGGTGCTGCTGGCCGCGGGCCTGGCGCTGTTCTGGGGCGCCGCGGCCCTGCTCTACCGCGCGCTCAAGACCCGCGGCGCGGTGCGCATCCTGGTGTTCGCCGGCTGCCTCGCGGGCTTCGAATGGCTGCGCGGCCACGTGCTCACCGGCTTCCCCTGGGACCTGCCGGGCGAAACCTGGAGGGCGGGCTCTGCGCCCTCGCAAGTGGCCTCGGTGGTGGGTGCCTACGGTCTCTCCTGGATCACCGTCGCCATCGCGGCCGCCCCGGCGGTCCTGGCCCAGACGATCGGCTGGCGGCCCAAGGCCGCGGCGCTCACCGCCGCCGCCGCCGCCCTCGCCAGCCTCTACGCCTTCGGCCTCGGCCGGGTCGAGAACGCCGCCCGTCCGGACGCCCGCGCGCCGCTCATCCGGGTGGTCCAGGCCAACATCGACCAGAAGAACAAATGGAAGGCCGAGAACCTCGGCTCGATTTTCGACACCTATCTCGAGCTCAGCGGGCGCCCGGGACCCCGACGGCCGGACATCGTCATCTGGCCGGAGGGCGCGCTGCCGGCGGTGATCGACGAGCTGATCGCGCCGGCCTCGCCCTATGCGGCGCGCCTGCGCGACGCGGTCGCGCCGGGCCAGACGCTGTTGATGGGCGCCAACCGCGCCGAGCCCGGTCCGAAGGGCGAGCGCTATTTCAATAGCCTGGTGGCCTTCCGCCGGGAGGCGGACGGCCTGCGCGTCACCGGCGTCTACGACAAGCACCACCTGGTGCCGTTCGGGGAGTACATGCCGGCCGGCGAGCTCGCCACCAGGGTGGGTTTCCGCAGCCTCGTCCATATGCCGGACGACTTCTCGGCAGGGCCGCCGTCCCAGCCGATCGCGCCCTGGGGCGCGCCGGCGGTGCAGGTGCTGATCTGCTACGAGGCGCTGTTCCCGGGCGTCACCCGAGACGGCGCGGCGCGCGCGGGCCTGCGCCCCGCCTGGATCCTCAACATCTCGAACGACGCCTGGTTCGGCGTCACCTCCGGGCCGCTGCAACACCTCAACATCGCCAGCTACCGGGCCATCGAGGAAGGCCTGCCGATCGTCCGCGCGACCCCGACCGGCGTTTCGGCGGTGATCGACGCCTACGGACGAATCGCACCCGGAGCGCGCTTGGGGCTCGGCGCCCTGGGTGTTATTGACGCACCCCTGCCTCCAGCTCTAGAGGCGACGCCCTATGTCCGGGCAGGCGATCTCTATTTCGCCGCGATGCTCCTATTGTCTGGCTTGGTCGCTTTAACCTATCGTGTTCGATGACCGATATTAGCTGAATCGAATTTGAGGCCGCGTCTTGCATTGCGCTTGTCCGGCGACGTTCTGATGGGAGTTGCATGGACAAGCCCGACACGCCCGCACAGGGCCCCAATCCGGTCGACCGGCATGTGGGCCTGCGGATACGGATGCGCCGCAAGGAGCTGGGGATCAGTCAGGAGCGGCTGGCGGAGTCCATCGGCCTCACCTTCCAGCAGGTCCAGAAGTACGAGCGCGCCGCCAATCGGGTGAGCGCGTCGAAGCTGTGGGAGATGTCCCGGGCCCTCTCCACCAACATCAGCTATTTCTACGAGGGGCTGGGCGATGGGGGCGAGATCATCGGTTCGAACCTGCCGCGCGAGACCCTGCAGGACTTCCTCCTGACCCCTGAGGGCATGGAGCTGGCCACGGTCTTCCCGAAGATCGCCAAGGGCCGGGTGAGGCGCAAGATCCTCGACCTGGTGCGCGCCATGGCCGGCGAGGCCGACGTCGCCGAGGCCTGACGCCTAGCTTAACCTTGCCGCCGCAACGCGTGCTTGGCGGGACATAAAGACTTCTTTATAGGCTTGCCGACCAAAATCGGACGGCCGCCGCATTTGTGGGACGGCCCCGTCATTTCCCGGAGCCAGCGCCGTGAGCCGTTCCAGCTATATCTTCACGTCTGAAAGCGTTTCCGAAGGCCATCCGGACAAGGTGGCCGACCGCATCTCCGACACCGTCGTGGACGCCTTCCTGAGCGCTGAGCCGGAGGCCCGCGTGGCCTGCGAGACCCTGGTCACCACCAACCGCATCGTGCTGGCCGGCGAAGTCCGCGCCGGCCGTCCGGGCGGGTCCAAGGCCGAGAACAAGCAGCTCACCAAGGACATCGTCCGCGGCCTGGAGGATAAGGTTCGCCAGGCGATCAAGGACATCGGCTACGAGCAGAAGGGCTTCCACTGGGCCAAGGCCAAGTACGCCTGCTACCTGCACCCGCAGTCCGCCCACATCGCCCAGGGCGTCGACGCCAACGATAAGAAGGACGAGGGCGCGGGCGACCAGGGCATCATGTTCGGCTACGCCTGCGACGAGACCCCGTCGCTGATGCCGGCGACCCTGCAATATTCCCACGACATCCTGAAGAAGCTCGCCGAGGTCCGTCATTCGGGCGAATGCTCGGTGCTGGAGCCGGACGCCAAGAGCCAGGTCACGCTGCGCTACGAGGACGGCCGCCCCGTCGAGGTGCTGCAGATCGTCGTCTCGACCCAGCACAAGAAGCGCATCGGCCTGCATTCGGCGACGCCGAAGCGCATCGAACAGCTCATCCGCCCCTACGTCGAAGGCGTCTTCCCCGCCGGCCTGATCACCAAGAAGACCAAGTGGCACGTCAACCCGACCGGCCGGTTCGAGATCGGCGGGCCGGACGGCGATGCGGGCCTGACCGGGCGCAAGATCATCGTCGACACCTACGGCGGCGCGGCCCCGCACGGCGGCGGCGCCTTTTCCGGCAAGGACCCGACCAAGGTCGACCGTTCGGCGGCCTACCTCTGCCGCTACCTGGCCAAGAACGTCGTGGCCGCGGGCCTGGCGAAGAAGTGCACCATCCAGATCAGCTACGCGATCGGCGTCGCCCAGCCGCTGAGTTTCTACGTCGACCTGCACAACACCGGCGAGATCGACCCGGCGAAGCTCGAGCTGGCCCTGCCGGAGATGGTCGGCGGCGCGACGCCGCGGGCGATCCGCGAGCACCTGCAGCTCAACCGCCCGATCTACGCCCGCACCGCGGCCTACGGCCACTTCGGCCGCCAGCCCGACAACGAAGGCGGCTTCTCCTGGGAACGTCCCGACCTCGCCGACGAACTGAAGAAGCTGGCGTAGGGCGGGCCCCTCTCACGCTGTCATCCCGGTTTCCGCGGGACGCGGCAGACCAGGACCCATAGACGCCGACGCTCGGTGGCTAGCGGGAGAGTTTCGTGCCTATGGGTCCCGGACAAGCGCTGCGCGCTTTCCGGGATGACACGGAAAATTGGATGACCGCCCACCCGCCGCTCCGCTCCTACGGCCGCCTGAAGACCCGCGCCATCAAGCCGCGCCAGGCGGCGCTGATGGAGACCCTGCTGCCCGGCCTGCGCCCGCCCCCCGGGCCCTTCGACCCCTGCACGCTCATGCCGACCGCCACCGGGGTCTGGCTGGAGATCGGCTTCGGCGGCGGCGAGCACATGGCCGCCCAGGCGGGCCTTCACCCCGACGCTCTGATCATCGGCGCCGAGCCGTTCCAGAACGGGGTGGCGAGCGCGCTTCGCCATATCGACGAGGCGCACCTGACCAATGTCCGCGTCCTCGACGGCGACGCGCGCGAGCTGATGGCCAACCTGCCGGACGCCAGCCTCGACCGGGTCTTCGTGCTCTTCCCGGACCCCTGGCCGAAGGCGCGCCACCACAAGCGCCGGGTGATCCAGGCCGACAGCGTCGCCGACCTAGCCCGCCTGCTGAAGCCGGGCGGCGCCCTACGCTTCGCCAGCGATGTGGCGCACTATGTGGACTGGGCGCTGGCGCTGTTCCTGGCCAATCCCGCCTTCCGCTGGACCGCCGAGGACGCCGCCGGCTGGCGCAACCCACCCGCCGACCACATCACCACCCGCTACGAGGAAAAACGCCTCGGCGACGTCGCCCCGGTGTTCCTGGACTTCGTCCGCGTCTAAGCGACAGCCGGCAAAGTGGAGGCTAGGCGGCGTCCTTGTAGCGCTGGATCGCCGCGCGGATCAGGTCGGCGGTCTGTTCGGGCTCGGCCCAGCCGGTGATCTTCACCGACTTGCCCTTTTCCAGGTCCTTGTAGTGCTGGAAGAAGTGGGCGATCTGCTCGGTCAGGATGCCGGGCAGCGAACGCCAGCTGTCCACACCCGTGTAGAACGGATGCAGGGCGTCCACCGGCACCGCCAGCACCTTTTCGTCGCCGCCCGCCTCGTCGGTCATCATCAGGGTGCCGATCGGCCGCGCGCGGATGATCGCGCCGGGGACCACCGGGGTCTGGCCCACCACCATGATGTCCATCGGGTCGCCGTCGTCGGCCAGGGTATGCGGGATGAAGCCGTAGTTGCCGGGATAGAACATCGCCGTGTGCAGGAAGCGGTCGACGAACAGCGCGCCGGACTCCTTGTCGATCTCGTACTTCACCGGCTCGCCGCCCTGCGGGATCTCGATGATGGCGTTGACGTCATAGGGCGGGTTCACGCCGACGGGGATCTTGGAGAGGTCCATGGAGAGCCTTCTGGGGGACGCGAGGGAACAGCGAGGGGGTCTTTAAGGCCAATCCGGCTCGACCGTAACCCCGGCCCCGGCGCATAGTTCGCCGCCACTTGCGGAGCCCAGCTTTGTCGCAACCCAACTCGACCCCCGTCCGCGTCGTCGGCCTGGCGGGAAGCCTGCGCCAGGCGTCCTACAACCGGGCCCTGCTGCGCGCGGCGCAGGGGATGGCGCCGGACGGGATGACCATCGAGATCTTCGATCTGGCCCCGGTGCCGCTCTACAACGGCGACGTCGAGGCGGCCGGCGAGCCCGACGGCGTGGCCGCCATGAAGGCCGCGATCCGGGCGGCCGACAGCGTCCTCTTCGTGACGCCGGAGTACAACCACGGGGTCCCCGGCGTGATGAAGAACGCGCTCGACTGGGCCTCGCGCCCGCCGCGCACGGCGCCGCTCGGCGGCAAGCCGGTCGGCATCATCGGCGCCTCCCCGGGCCAGACGGGCAGCGCCCGCGGCCAGAGCCAGCTGCGCCAGGCCTTCGAATTCACCAACTCCTTCTGCATGCCCCAGCCCGAGGTCCTGGTCTTCCGCGCCCACGAGAAGTTCGACGCCGAGGGCAAGCTGACCGACGAGGGGACGGCGAAGTTCCTGGGGGTGTACCTGGAGGCGTTCAAGGCCTGGACGCTGAGGTTGCGGGCGGGGTGAGGCGCGCCCTTCTTCCACAAGGGGAGAAGGGAGCCGGCAACCTCTTCGGCTTGGATGTGGCCTTCCGGTTTGCCTTGCTGATTTGGGGGCTTGTCGCGTGTGGATGCATGCCGCGAGACGCCTGACTCGGTGGTGACGTAGCAAAATCCGAGAGGTTAGTAATTTCTGAGAACGCCGCGCATCTAGCAGTCTCGTGGCCGCAGTTACATCGGCGTTGCGCCACTAACAGGCTGCGGCTTGGGGGCGGCATGCACACGTTCGCCAAACCCATACGCGCCTCGCGAACCTAACAAGCTATCGCTCGACCTCGTATTCATCCAGCATCCGGTTCCTTGATCGGATTTCGGCCGCTTGTTGGCGAAGCGCCTCGCGCTCGCCAAAGGGTGTGGCGGCGGCGTTGGCCCGAACCTCCAAAATCGTGGCGCGCAGCAGTTCGTCCTGGAGGCTCGGCGGACCGCCCTTTGCCAGTTCGCGCAGTGCGCCGTCGAAATCGTCCTGGCCCAGCCGGATGCGCGCCTCGATGCCGTGGATACCGTGACGCACGCCTCGTGACTTCAGAAACTCGGCATCCTCCCGAGCCGTGACAGCGTCGCCACTGCTCGCCGCTGCGATCGCACGCAGCTTTCGGACATAAATCTGTGAACCGACGCCTCGCTGCAGCAGATCGGTCAGCAGGGCTTGGGCACCGTGGAAATTCTGATCGCGGCGCATCATCAGCATGGCCGTTCGGCCTTGCGCATAGGCTTCCTGGCGGTCGAGTGACCGGAGCGTCCGGATGACCCGCTCCGCCTTATCGAACTCACCTTGGGCGATCAGCATACCAATCTGAACGTCGAGGAGCACGGGGTTCCGTCCGATATAGTCCGCCTCATCCCTGACTAGGTCATACAAGGGCTTCCACATGCCGAGACGCTGGTAGGCGCGTCCGAGATCGCCCACGACCTGGGTCAGGTATTTCCGGACCTCGCGCGCCTGCAACAGCAAAGGGATGGCGGCTTTCGGATCGTTCTTGTGAAGCCGAAGGTAAAATGCCCGCAGGTAGAAGCGGGAGCGGTATTTCCGCTGGTCGAAGAAGTCGAGGAGCGACTCCGCAGCAGACTCGTCACCGAGCCGAGTCTGCGCCCTCACGACGTAAGAGAGGATTTCCTCGCGGGTCGTCTCGTCCATCTTCATCGCCTGGGCCGGGGCACCCCAAGCCACCACGCGCCTTAGTGCTTCTGGATCATCATGGCCCCGGTCATAGGTGTCTCGCACGACCGCTTGGAGGGTCGAAGGCAGCAGAAGGCTCCGCAATTCTGGCGGTAGGGTGCCGCCCTCGATCGCGGCCATGTAGGCGATCGCGTCCAACAGTTCGGCGCGAAGTTCATCGTTCTTCGCGGCGGCGTCCCATTCTGACTTCAGAACGGCCGAAAAGGTCGTCATCAGCTCTCGCGAGCCATAGCCGTGCAGCCGGCGGAAGAGCGACCGGACGGGCCCTGAGATAACGTAGTTAGCCCCGGACACTTCGACTAGGCAGGCCAAAATCAGGCTGGAGACCGTCTCGCCGAACGCCTTCAAGTCCGTCTGATGCCGTTCGAGAATTATGCGCCGCAGGGTGTCCCCACCCAACTGGGGCACCCAGCTAAGGACCGACAAGACGTCCTTCTGTATCTCGTTCAGGTTGGCGAAATTCAGGGACTCGCTGAGCACGTCCTCTTGGAGGGCGAACAGGTCGCTGGGGTCGGAATTGACCACCGCAGGTCCTTTCCGCGCCACCAGGGCCGCGGTCGCTCTGGCGATGCCCGGATGTCCGCCGATCGTGCGAATGACTTCGCTGGACGGCAACTCCGGCTTGACACCGAAGGCCTCGGCGGACCCGATCATCAAAGTCCGGATGTCGGTTTCTTTCAGCGGTGGGATAGCGAGTTGGAGGAGGTTGGGGTGGGCCCGCAACTCGTTCTCATGCAGCATGCGGTTCGTCACAGCGACCAGCCGGATACGGCGATCGCGGGAGACCTTGTCGAACAGGGGCGGGACCCAAGCCTTTAGATAGCCTTTGTCCTGGAAGATGCCGTTGCCGGTTACAACCGTGACGGCTTGGCCGAGATCAGCAAAATGCGCCAAGCGGCGCGTGACCTCCTCAGCCTGGACTTCTATGGACGCGCCAGCGAAGGCCTCCAGGTCCTTGGCGATCCCGGACAGGGGTAGATCGGTCTCGATCTCCTGGCGAAGGGCACGGTACAGGTCCGCAAGGTCTGCGTATTGAGGGAGAAGGAACTCTGGGCCGAACTGGAGGTCAGGCGTGCTGGGGAAAGCTGCCGCTAGGAACCTGCGACTGAAGGTTCGACGGCCAATCCCCGCGTTGCCTGCGAGCACCACGACGTTCGGCGTTTGCTCGGTGCGCAGGACGATCTCGCCAACTTGGCTGACGGCAGCGTCGACGAGGCCGCCGCGACCATAGACTTGTTGGCCGGGCAGGTGGCTCATTGGGCCGGCAATTAGGGCGCGGCGGATGTAACGGGCGATCTCTCGCGGCCCCTGACCGACCTGGCCGACCCAGTAGTCGCGCATCCAGGCCGGAAGGTCCGCGTGGCTCACCTCGGCATCCAGAGGCACGACGATGATGCGGAATTGCGGGTCTTTGATCTTGGCGAGCCGAGCTCTGTCGATCTCAAACCCGACCCACGGCGACGCGACTGATTTCTTAGTCGCGAATAGCACGAACATGCTCGCCTGCCCGACACGCTCCTCCATGGCCGAGATCAGGGCCTCGCCGTTGGCAAAGCTGCGCGGATAGAAATAGGCCAAGCCGTCGGGCAGGAAGCGCTGGACCTGGGCCACGAAGCCCTCGTCGCCGCCCTCCAGCGAGAGGAAAACCGTGGGCAGCATGTCGCGTCCTTCAGCTAGTGGGACGGTCGATCGATCGACCGTTACGACCTATATTCCCAGCGCATTCGCGCGCCTAGGCGGCCTTCCCTAGCGCAATGCCATCTGAGGGCTCGGCCCTCGCCTCCGGGGCCTCCAGATGTGCCTTGGCCATCAGCCCCAATGCCCTTGCGACGGGGACCGGAACCGCGTTCCCGACCTGCTCGTAGTGCTTGCTGATGGAGTCGCCGGCGAAGCGGAAGAGATCAGGAAAGCCCTGGAGTCGCGCCGCCTCCCGGACCGAGATCGTGCGGTGTTCAGTTGGATGGATGTAGGCGCCCCAATGCGGGTCGCACTTAGTGAGAATGGTCGAGGCCAGTCCTCGGCGATCCAGCCTCCCGTACCGTTTCGTGTGGTCGGACTTACGGGCTCGCTGCATTCCAGCGGGAAGGAGCTCGAAAGGGATGTCGCGCCAGTTGCCGCCCTCGGGCACATGCGAGATGCGGCCGAGGTTCACCTCCGTAAGGGCGTGGCACGCGTGATTGTATAGTGTTCGGGTACCACGCTGCAGCGACCGTTGGAATTCCGAGTAAGCCGTCCCCCCATGGCGCCGACACTTCTGCGCGCCGCCACCGTTTGTGAGCGAAGGCAGGTTGCCGATCGCGGCGTCCACCGTAACGAGGGGTTTTCTCCGAGATGGCTTGGGGGCGCCCGGCTTCGGCTTCGGCGGAAACCGGGAGGCTGACTTGTGGGTGGGGGCCGGCAGCAGGTTCACAGCATCACCGACGCGGCTGGCGACGAAGAATACGCGCTTCCGCACCTGCGGCGTGCCAAATTCCTCGGCTGAGAGGACGCGGTGCGTGGACGCGTAACCGAGGTCGGCCAGCTTTTCGGCGATCGCGGCTATGACACTGCCGCCATCAATGCTGAGGATGCCGGGAACGTTCTCCATCACGAGCGTCTTTGGCTTCAGCCCTTCGACGAGCCGAAGGTAGTCCTCGAACAGGCGGGCGCGGTCATCCGTGGCCGAACGTTGGTGGTTGTTGTGGCTGAACGATTGGCACGGCGGGCCGCCGATCAGGCAGTCAAGCTCTCCGATGCCGAGCCCGCATTCCATCAGAATAGCCGCCGCTGACAGCCCACGGATCGGCCCCTGGAAGAACGACGCCTCGGGGAAATTCAGACGGAAGGTCGCCGATGCGTCCGGGTCGGCATCGTTGGCGGCCAGGATTGCCCAGCCGGCCTCTCGAAAGCCCACGGCGAGTCCGCCCGCACCCGAAAATGCGTCCACGCAGGTGGGCCCGCTCGCCTTGGGCATCGTGCGCCGGTGAAGGGGGAGGGTATCGGTCGTCATTACACTCAACGCGTCAGCGCGGCGGTTCGCCGGGTCGAGGGTGCCGACCGAATCGCTAACTGTACTCTAACGCATCTCGGCTCAGAACGAAGCAAGAACACATCGAAGCTCCGCCGTCCGCTTGACCTTGATAGAACTTGCTGTAGCTTGTCCGGACAAGTTGATGGAGATCCGAATGGACGATGCCACCCCGGCGGCCACCGCCGCCGACGTCAAGCCGAAGCCCCGCGTGATCGTCGAGAAAATCGCTGACCAGGAGTGGGAGCTAGCCGAAGCCCGCCTGGATGTGACGCAGGAAGTCTTGCTGTGGTCCGAGAACCCGCGCCTCCAGCCGGCGATAGCAGCCATAGCGGCGAGCGGAATCGCGTCAGAGGCCGAGCTGGAGGCATCTCTCCGGCAGACGTCGGGCTACGACACACTGCGACGTTCCATTGAAGAGTTAGGCCAGATGGAGGCGATCTATGTCTGGCGCGCTGACGAAGCCTCCAAGTACGTGGTGTTCGAGGGGGCAACGCGCGTCTCGATCTTGCGGGAGCTCAACCGCAAACACGTGACGGGAGCCAAGGCGGGCAAGTTTCGGTTCGTGAAGGCGAAGGTCCTGCCGCCCAACTTTGGCGACATCGAGCGGGCGGTCCTGCTGGCCCGCATCCACGTCCGGGGTACCGGTGTCCGCGCCTGGGGGCGCTACATCGAGGCGAAATTCATCCACGAGACGGTCACCGACATCAACGGCCGGTCGGCGCTGATGTCGATGGGCGAGATGGCCCGCCATATGGCGAAGTCGCTCTCGTGGGTGCAGCGGCTCCGCGATGCGTACGAGTTCGCCCAGAAGTTCGTCGAGCACGTGGATAGTGACGACGCCCAGAAGCTCGCGGTCGATAACTTCAGCATCTTGGAGGAGATGAGCAAGGCGACCACGATCGGCTCCCAGCTCCGCGACTACGACAACCAGGCGTTCGACGGTCTGCGGGCCGAGGTCTTCGACATGGTCAGGAACGAAGTTTTCAAGGAGTATCGGAACGCCCGGTTCCTCAATGACTTCCACAACGACCCCGACAAGTGGGCTCAGTTGAAGGCCGGTGAGAAACACGTCGCTGACCGGCTCGCCAACGACCTCAAGAGCAACGCCAGCAGCCTCAAGGCGCGTATCGCCGCCGTAGAGCAGCAGGTGCAGCGCGCAGTTGACCGGGGCGACACGGACTTCGGCGACGACGACGGGGAGACGCTGCAGCGGGCGCTTGTTCAGATCCAAAAGCAGCTCAACCATGGCATCCGCCCGTTCCGTATCGCGCTCAGCGGCGCGGCGAAGTCCCTCAGTGAGGCGAGCCTTGCGGACGTGAGGGAGGTCACCCCCGAGGAGGTCGACAATTTCAACGAGGCTGTCGGCTGGTTCCAGGAACTTGTCGCCAAGCACGGTAAGGCCACCACGTAATGGGTGTTGAGCTGATGGCGCACCAGCGGGAGGGCATCGATTTCCTGATCAGCGGGAAGTCTGGCCTTCTCGCCTTCGAGCAGGGACTCGGCAAGACGCTGGTCGCCATCGATGCCTTCCGTCGCCTGTGGGCCGCGAGGGACGTCGAACGCCTGTTGGTGGTGTGCCCGAACTCGCTAAAGCGGAACTGGGTGGCCGAACTAAGCAAGTTCGCTCCGGAGTTCACGGTGGAGATCGCCGAGGGTTCTCCACGCGCCCGGCGGGCGATCTTCGCGCAGTCCAGGGCCCACGTCGTCGTCACCAGCTACGAGACGGCCCGCGCTGAGGTGACCGCGATCCTGGCGTTCGTCGAGCGCCATCCCACCGCTCTCGTGCTGGACGAATCCCACGCGACCAAGAACTGGAAATCGCTCACGTCCACGGCCGCGCGCCACTTCTCGCCACGCTGCAAATTTCGGTGGCTGCTGTCGGGCACGCCCGTCACCAACACGCCGGCTGACCTCTATACCCAGGTGGAAATCCTCGCCCCCGGCGAAAAGCTTCTGGGTTCTCTCGACGGTTTCCTGGCCACGATGGAGAGCGACCCGAAGGCCGAGTTCGCGCGCCGGGCCTTCGACAGGCTGATCCTGCGACGCACGAAGGAGGAATGCCTCGACCTACCTGAGAAGACCTTCATCGACCTGCGGGTTGATCTGCCCTCCTGGCAGCGGAAGCTTTATGACGACATGCGGACACAAATGGTGTGCGAGATCGAGGCGATGTCTGGCGAACAGTATCGGGCTTTCGCCTCGACCGCGCTGGCGCAGCTCACAAGGCTAAGCCAAATCGCTAGCAACCCGGCGCTGCTCCTTCCGGAGGCCGACGCTACACCGGGCAAGTTCGACGCCATGGACGGGCTGGTGGCCGACATGCTTTCCGTGCCCGGTCGCAAGGTGATCATCTGGTCCAATTACGTGAAAACCATCGAGACTCTGATCGACCGGCTGGAGCCGTATGGGGTCGTCGCGATCTACGGCGGCATTCCCAACAGCGAGCGGCAGGACGTGGCTGCGCGATTCCAAACCGACCCACAGACGCGAGTGCTGATCGCCAATCCCGCGGCGGCGGGCACCGGCTTCACGCTCACGGCTGCCACGTACACGATCTACGAAACGCTCTCCTGGCGGTACGACCACTACGCCCAGAGCCAGGACCGGAACCACCGCATCGGCCAGACCCAGCCCGTCACCTACGTGCGCATGGTCGCGGCCGACACCATCGAGGAGGCAATCATCAACGCCCTTGAGCGTAAGTCTGCGATGGCGCAAGCGCTGCTTGGCGATGAAGCCCAGGCGACCGCGATCAGCCAGCTCACGCAGCAACAGATGTGTGAGCTGCTTGTCAGCAACCGCTTGCCGGTCTGATCGGCTTAGTTGGCATGGATACGTATTCGCCGGCGGACCGCTCCGCGCTCATGTCCCGCATCCGATCTAGCGACACGAAGGCCGAAGTCCGCCTAAGGAAGGTCCTGCATAGGCGGGGTTTTCGCTACCGGAAGAACGTACGGGGGCTGCCGGGCACGCCGGACATCGTCCTTCCTATGCATCGCTACGTGATCCAGGTTCGTGGATGCTTCTGGCACGCGCACGCGAATTGCCGGAGAGCCCACACCCCCGCATCCAATACGGCTTATTGGACCCCGAAGCTCGCACGGAACGTGGAGCGGGACCGGGCATCCGACCAAGCGCTTGTAGAGGCCGGGTGGCGGCTGCGGGTGGTCTGGGAATGCGAAATCCAGTCGGACCCGGGCCTGTGCGCTATGGCCGACGACATAGCTAAGGATCTTTCGGTTGGCAGCCAGACGCGCTGAAGTAGTCGCCAGCGGAGGCGCGAATTCCCTAATGTGAGGCTGCTCCCCGAGGTGCGCGTGCCCAATCGCTGCGTGATCGACTATCAGTCGCGGCATGCCAGCACGCGCCGGATTGCACTGAAGCGTCTGTTCGGCGGCATGGCGGTAATGAGCCTTTCTCCCGCCGCAAGAACATAGATCCGCTCGCCGACGGATTTGATGCGTACGCAGTAGATCGCCTGTCGTGGGCCGCGTTGCTGAATCAGGGTCGCGCGCCCGTCGCGGATCGCCTCCACGATCCCGGAGAATTCACCGGGTGCGAGGATGATACTGTAGTGATCAAACAGCCGGCGGTAGAAATGCCAGTGTTCTTTCTGGATCGCCGCGCCGTGCCACCGGGGATCAAGGGCCTCAGTGACGGCCTCAGCGCCATCCATTCCGATCGAGAAGCCCATCGGAGGTCACCCGTCCGCCAGGCGAAGGGGGGCTTGGCCGGTGCGCAGGTCGCCGTGGCCACGGGTGCGATAGCTGCCCAGGCACATGTTGCAGTTCGAGTGCAAGTCAGGCTGTTCGGCGCTGGCGTACGCTTCTGCATCGGCCAGGGTGGTGAATGGCACCCAGGTCCCCGACTTGGTGTTGCCTGAGAGCTTCTTGCCGTGGCCGTCGTTGCAGTTGGTGCAGCCGCTCTTATGCACCTTCGTGAACCGGTGGACGAAGCCGAGATAGACCCAGAACGGCGCCCGCTCTTCGTCCGACCCCGCGCGACGCGCCTTCGCCCTGGCGGCCTTGAGTGCCGCCTTGGCTTCAGCCTTGGCCTTCTGTTTCTCCGACATTACGTGGCGGCGCCGTTCCGCGATGAACGCATCGGTCAGCGCCAGAAGGTCGGGAACCTCCCAGACGTGCTCGGTCAGGCCGGCTTCCATGGCGGCGGGGAGACGCTTGATCCACCCCTTCTTGCCGCTGCCGACCAGGGGGCGCATCGGCCGGGGCACCCAGCAATAGTTGTGATACATGATCCACAGCGCCAACTGCCGCTCGTGGTTCAGCATCCTTTTCGAAAATGCATTGGTTCGCCGGTTGTAGCGGCGGTTGCCCATGCGCAGATTGAGATTCTGCCTCTCGATATAGGAGGTGTGGGTGTCCTCCTTCCTCGGATCGCCGGAAACCGGCCTGCGCTCCGAGCCAGTGTATCGCGCGCCAGGAGGGATGTTCCCGTCCTTGTCGGTCTTCGAATACGACTTCACCAACATGCCGTAATCGGCGTCCGCGCCGAAGGCGTGCTCCACGGCCTTCTTGTAGCCCTCGAAGCCATCGGTCGCGATGTGCGGCCGCGCCCAGAACGCGCCCGTTTCGGTGCGCTTCAGCTTGGCAGCCACATCGACCATGAACTCCTTGGCGTCCACGTCGCTGCGGTCCCCCAGCAGGTAAGAGAAGATCAGCTTGCTGTCGGCGCACATCGCCAAGTAGCCCCAGACCGTCCCGGCGCCGTCGGGCGGGTCCTCCATCTCTCCGACGTTCCGCTCGCGCGCCGCGACGAAGGCGTAGAGTTCGTCCGCCTGAATCCTGGAGATCGCCAGCCCCCTCAGGTCTTCCATGTGAGCGATCGCCATGTCGCCGGCGTCGGTCAGGAGTTTGTCGACCGTGTTCTGTTCCACCCCGAAGATGCGTTGGCAGGATCGTAGGGAAACGCCCTCGCACAGCGCGCTCAGGATGTAGGCGCGTATTTTGGGATCGAGTTTAGCCATCGCGCCGCAAAGCTGACCGAGGCCGGACAGTCCCGAAGTGTTGGAAATTGATCATGGCAGGTCTCCATTGGCAGGGGGGCGGCTAGCGCCCGTGACGACCAATTGGAGAAGAAGACTTATCGTCAATCAAGTGTAAAAACTCGAGAACACAAATATATTCAACTAACCCGCCATTCAATATTGCCACTTCCCACAATTTTCGGCATTATAATAAGCAACGGTTACCTTTAACCTTTAGATTGTTAAGGTAAACCCGTTCCTTAGTTGACGGAAACGTTGTCGAGTAGCGTGTTTTCCGTCGGCGTCCACGCGTCCGAAGTGGCCGCTCACTGGCCTGCGGAACCGCGTCCGGTTCGCCAAGGGCAGGGTCAGGTCGGTCTATTCAGCCAGAACTGGTTTCTGGCCGGGTGCGGCGGTGGAGTTTCGATGACACAGCTCGAACTCAGGATCGCGGGCGGGCAAGCCGTTTGGCCAACGCGTCGATCTCTTTCTTCGAGGGACGCCCCTTGGAAGCGCGGACCTCTTTGATGATCACCTCTTCCTCCGGCGTCAGCGACTCCTGGTCGTGACCGGCGAGCTTTCGGGCACCAGCAAGGGCGCGCGCCATGTCATCGTCGGTCAGGATTTTTGGGCTACGAGCCATGCAGAGTCGGGCATCTGAGGGAGGACGGGCGGGGTAAGAGACACTATCACATCCCACTGTTCCGGTCCCTTAGCGACGGAAACGATAAGCGGACCGCCGCAGCAGGGCGCCGACAGCGCCCTCCCGGGTCGGCGACCAGACACAGTCTCGTCCGTCGATCATGCCGATGAACCCAGCGCCACGGACGCCCAAGGCGCGCCGCACGGCCTATTGTTGCTGGCCCCGCCGGAGGTGGATATAATCAGTTCGAAATCGCATTTGGGGTCTCCGTTTCTAACCCCTCCTGGCTGAGCCCCCCCAGGCGGCTTATCAACTCCTCCAAAATTGCTACGTCACCACCCCTGACTCAACAGGGCTGACAAACCCCTCTTGAGCGCCTATATTCCCCTCAACATCGTCCGTTAGCGCTGTAAGGCGCCTACGAGCGGCGGGCTCCGGCCCGGCCGCTCTTTTCTTTGCCGGAGGGCTGGCCAAGGCCATGCGCGGGAAGACCGCCGAAGATCTGAACCTCCTGGAGCTGCTCGACCCCGTGGCCGAGGCGGCGGGCTACGCCATCGTGCGCCTGCGCCTGATGGGCGGCGAGCACGCCCGGCGGCTGCAGATCATGGCCGAGCGCCCGTCCGACGGCGACATGAACGTCGAGGACTGCGCGCGGCTGTCGCGCGCCATCTCCGAGATCATGGACGCCGCCGACCCGATCGCCGGGGAATATACCCTGGAGGTCTCCTCGCCCGGCGTCGACCGGCCGCTGACCCGGCTCGGCGACTTCGAGGCCTACCGGGGCTACGAGGCCCGTCTCGAGCTCGACCGCCTGGCCGAGGGCCGCAAGCGCTTCAAGGGCGTCTTGGCCGGCGTCGACGAAGGCCAGGTCGCCGTCGACCTCGAAGGCGAGGAAGAGACCGCGCTGATCCCGTTTTCCTGGATCGTCGAGGCCAAGCTCGTGCTCACCGACCAACTGATGAAGCGCGGCGCCGACGTCCGCGCCGCCCGCCTGCAATCCGAAAATCCTCAATCACAGACTTCCGAGTAAGAAAGAGACCCCATGAGCCTCACCGGCATTTCCGCCAATCGGCTTGAGCTGCTGCAGATCGCCGACGCGGTCGCACGCGAAAAATCCATCGACCGCGAGATCGTCATCGAGGCGATCGAGGAGGCGATCCAGAAGGGCGCGCGCGCCCGCTACGGCGCCGAGCACGACATCCGGGTCAACATCGACCAGAAGACCGGCGAGGTCGCCATCAAGCGCGTCCAGACCGTCGTGGCCGACGACGCCAACTACGGCGTGGTCGTGGGCGAGGACGGCGAGGAGACCCCGGCCGAGGAGCCGCAGGGCATCATCCGGCTTTCCGACGCCAAGCGCACCGACAAGGACGCGGTGATCGGCAAGACCTACGAGGAAATCCTGCCGCCCTTCGAATTCGGCCGGGTGCAGACCCAGATGGCCCGCCAGGTGGTGACCGGAAAGGTCCGCGAGGCCGAGCGCGAGCGCCAGTTCGAGGAGTTCAAGGACCGAGTCGGCGAGATCGTCAACGGCGTGGTCAAGCGGGTCGAGTACGGCAACATCGTCGTCGACCTGGGCCGCGGCGAAGGCATCGCGCGGCGCGACCAGTCGATCCCGCGCGAGAACTTCAACATCGGCGACCGGATCCGTTGCTACATCTATGACGTCCGCCGCGAGACCAAGGGCCCGCAGATCCTGCTCTCCCGCGCGCACGGCGGCTTCATGGCCAAGCTGTTCGCCCAGGAAGTGCCGGAGGTCTACGACGGGGTCATCGAGATCCGCGCCGTGGCCCGCGACCCGGGCAGCCGCGCCAAGATGGCGGTGGTCTCCAACGACAGCTCCATCGACCCGGTCGGCGCCTGCGTCGGCATGCGCGGCTCCCGCGTCCAGGCGGTGGTGGCCGAGCTGCAGGGCGAGAAGATCGACATCATCCAGTGGAGCCCGGACGAGGCGACCTTCATCGTCAACGCGCTCGCGCCGGCCGAAGTCTCCAAGGTCGTCATGGACGAGGAGGACGAGCGGGTCGAGGTGGTGGTGCCCGACGAGCAGCTGTCGCTGGCCATCGGGCGCCGCGGCCAGAACGTCCGTCTCGCCAGCCAGCTGACCGGCTGGCAGATCGACATCATGACCGAGAGCCAGGAGAGCGAGCGCCGCCAGCGCGAGTTCGCCGAGCGCACCCAGCTCTTCCAGGAAGCCCTGGACGTCGACGAGGTCATCGCCCAGCTGCTGGTCACCGAAGGCTTCGCCACGGTTGAAGATGTCGCCTATGTCGACGTCTCGGAGATCGCCTCCATCGAGGGCTTCGACGAGGACACCGGCGCCGAGATCCAGGCCCGCGCCACCGACTTCCTGGACAAGATCGCCGCCGAGTTCGACGCCAAGCGCCTTGAGCTGGGCGTCGAGGACGCGCTTCTGGAGATCGAGGGCGTCACCCTGCCGATCGCCGTGGCGCTGGGCGAAGGCGATGTGAAGACCGTCGAGAACCTCGCCGACCTGGTGCCCGACGACCTGCGCGGCTGGTTCGAGACCAAGAACGGCGAGCGGACCCGCGAGCCCGGCATCCTCGAAGCCTTCGGCCTGGAGCCCGCCGACGCCGAAGCCCTGATCATGCGCGCTCGCGTGGTGATGGGTTGGGTCGAGGCCCCGCCGGAGCCCGAGCCCGAACCCGAGATGGAAGAGCCCATCGAGGAAACCGAAGCCTTCGCCGAAGCCGAAGCGGCCGGCGAAGCCCAGCACGCCTAAGGACTCAAGCCCTTGGCCGAACCCGCCGTTACGCTGGCTGCCGCCGAGCGCGAGCGGCGGGACATCGTCACTGGCGAGGTGATGGATGAGGCGCGCCTGATCCGCTTCGTCGCGGGTCCGGGCGGCGTGGTCGTCCCCGACCTTGCGCGCAAGCTGCCCGGCCGGGGCCTGTGGGTCGCCGCCGACCGCGGCTCGGTGGAGACGGCGGCGAAGAAGGGCCTCTTCGCCCGCGCCGCCAAGGCCAAGGTCTCGGCCCCGCCGGATCTCGCCCCGATGGTGGAAAGCCTGCTGAAACGCCGGCTTTTGTCGGGGCTGGGGCTTGCGCGGCGGGCCGGCGACCTTACCTCGGGATTCGAAAAGGTCTCGGCCGCGATCACCGCGGGCAGGGCCGCCTGGCTGATCGAGGCGTCCGACGGCGCCGCGGACGGCCGCCGCAAGCTGTGGGCCAAGACCCGAAAACAATCCCCGCCCACGCCGATGTTTGGCGTTTTCACGGCGGAGGAATTGGGTTTGGCCTTAGGCGCGGAGAATGTGATACACACCGCCTTCCTTGCGGGGCGAGCCGCCGATCGTTGGGCGCAGGACGCTCATCGGCTGTCGGGCTTTTGCCCGCTCCTTCCTGAGAGTTGGCGCGAGGAGCCTTAGAGGCGAACGGGACGTTGTCCCGCCGCCGCCGTTTTCGCATCGCGAAAATGGCAAGCAGGAGTGGGAGCGGCTCTGAAAAGGGACGCTCCTGGTTTGGATTTCTGTCCTTTGGCCGGATCGCCGGCCGACGAGTAAAGCGAGCGCATGAGCGACGAGAACAACAACGGCCGTACCCCCGCTCCCGGCGGGCGCCAGCCCCTGACCCTGAAGCCCCGCGGGGCCGGATCGGTCAGCGCCGGCACGGTGAAGCAGAGCTTCAGCCACGGCCGTTCCAAGACGGTGGTCGTCGAGACCAAGCGCGCCCGCACCCACCTCCCGGGCGGCGGCAACCTCGCTGCGCCCTCCTCCGCTGAAAAGCGCCTGTTCGAACCGCGACCCGCGCCACCTGCGGCCGCCCCGCGCGCGCCCGGCGCCCCGGCCGACGGCCTCTCCGCCGAGGAACGCGCCGCCCGCCAGCGCGCGATCGAGCTCGCCCAGGAACGCCAGGCCGCCGAACGCAGCGCCGCCGAGGCCCGCGCCCGCGCCGAGGCCGCCGCCGTCGCGGCCAAGGCCCCCCCGGCCGCTCCCGCCGCTGAGGCCCCGCCGCCGCCGGTTGCTGAGGCCCCCGCCGCCGTGGCTCCGCCCGTCGAAGCGCCGCCTGCTCCTGTGGCTCCCGTGGCCGCCGCGCCCGTCGCCGCGCCGCCGCAGGCTCCGGCCGCGCCGCGTCCGCCGCCGCAACAGCCGCAGTCGCAGGCCGGTCCCGGCCAGACCCGCACCTATCAGCCCTCGGCCGACCGCCGGGACGACCGCGCCAGCACCACCACCTATCGGCCCGCGCCGCCGTCGGCGCGCTTCGAAGGCGCCAACTTCGGCCAGCGCGCGCCGCGCCCGGAGGATGACCGTCGTCCGGTGCGCGACGACCGGGGTCCGCCCAGGACTCAGGATCGTGACGACCGCGGCGGCGCCCGGCCCGGGCCCGGCGGCGACACCGTCCGCTATTCCGCGCTCGCGCCGCGTCCGGCCGGTCCCCGTCCGGGCGGTCCCGGCGGCGCCCGCGGCCCCGGCGGCCCGCGCATCGGTCCGGCCGCTCCGCCCGCCACCCCCGAAATCCAGCGCGCCACCCGCCAGGCCCCGCGGCCCGGCGGCGCGCTCATGGACCGCCGTCCCGACGACGACGAGGGCGGCCGCAAGGGCGTCGCGCCGTCCAAAGCGATCAGCCGCGCCAAGGGCGCGCCGCAACGCCGCGAAGGCCGTCTGACCATCCAGGCCGTGGCCGGTGACGATGAGGGCGCCGTCGACCGGATGCGCAGCCTCGCCTCGGTCCGCCGGGCGCGTGAACGCGAGCGTGAAAAGCGCAAGGGCGGCACCCAGGAGCAGGCCCGCGCGGCCCGCGAGGTGGTCATCCCCGACGTCATCACCGTGGCGGAGCTCGCCAACCGGATGGCGATCCGCGGCGCCGAGATCATCAAGTTCCTGATGCGTCAGGGCGTGATGCTGAAGAGCGGCGACGTGATCGACAACGACACCGCCGAGCTGGTGGCGACCGAATTCGGCCACACCGTGCGCCGGGTCTCCGAAGCCGACGTCGAAGAGGGCTTCATCGGCGCCGAGGACGTGGACGATCACCTCGTCACCCGCCCGCCGGTGGTCACCATCATGGGCCACGTCGACCACGGCAAGACCTCGCTGCTCGACGCGCTGCGCGCCACCGATGTGGTGTCCGGCGAGCACGGCGGCATCACCCAGCACATCGGCGCCTACCAGGTTCACCTGGAAGACGGCCAGCGGGTCACCTTCCTCGACACCCCCGGCCACGCCGCCTTCTCCGCCATGCGGATGCGCGGCGCGACGGTGACCGACATCGTGGTCCTGGTGGTGGCGGCCGACGACGGCGTCATGCCCCAGACCATCGAGGCCATCAATCACGCCAAGGCGGCCGGCGCGCCGATCATCGTGGCGATCAACAAGATGGATAAGCCCGGCGCCGATCCGACGCGGGTGATCAACGAGCTGCTGCAGCACGAGATCGTCGTGGAAAGCCTGGGCGGCGACACCCAGGCGGTGGAAGTCTCCGCCAAGGAGAAGACCGGCCTCGACAACCTCCTGGAAGCGATCCTCCTGCAGGCCGAAGTCCTCGACCTGAAGGCCAATCCCGACCGCGTCTCCGACGGCGTGGTCATCGAGGCCAAGCTCGATCGCGGCCGTGGCGCGGTCTCCACCGTGCTGGTCAAGCGCGGCACCCTGAAGCGCGGCGACATCGTCGTGGCCGGCGATCACTGGGGCAAGGTCCGCGCGCTACTCAACGAGCGTGAGGAACAGGTCGCGGCCGCCGGGCCTTCGGTGCCGGTGGAGATCCTCGGCCTCGACGGCACGCCGGCCCCCGGCGATCCCTTCGCCGTGGTCGAGAGCGAGGCCCGCGCCCGCGAGCTCACCGCCTATCGCGTCCGCGTGAAGCGCGAAAAGGCCGGCGCGCCCGCCCAGGGCAACAGCCTGGCCGAGATGATGGCCAAGATCACCGACAAGAAGGCCTCCGAGCTGCCGCTGGTGATCAAGGCCGACGTGCAGGGCTCGACCGAAGCCATCGTCGGCGCGCTCGACAAGATCTCCACCGACGAGGTCCGCGCGCGGATCATCCTCTCCGGGGCCGGCGCGATCAGCGAAAGCGACGTCATGCTGGCCAAGGGCGCCGGGTCGGCGATCATCGGCTTCAACGTGCGCGCCTCGAAACAGGCCCGCGACCTGGCCGAGCGCGAGGGCGTGGAAATCCGCTACTACGCGGTGATCTACGACCTCCTGGACGACATCAAGGGCGTGCTCTCGGGCATGCTGGCGCCGATCCAGCGCGAGACCTTCCTCGGCAACGCCGAGGTGCTGCAGGCCTTCGACATCTCCAAGGTCGGCCGCGTCGCCGGCTGCCGGGTCACCGAGGGCGTGGTCCGCAAGGGCGCCCGGGTCCGGATCATCCGCGACGACGTGGTGGTCCTCGAACTCGGCACCCTGCAGACGCTCAAGCGCTTCAAGGACGAGGTCAACGAGGTCCAGTCGGGCCAGGAATGCGGCATGGCCTTCGCCGGCTTCCAGGACATCAAGCCCGGCGACACCATCGAGTGCTTCAGCCTCGAAGAGGTCAAGCGGTCGCTCTAGGCGCCCGGCGCCATTGAACGACAGAGCCCCGGAGCGGCCCTCCGGGGCTTTTTCGTGGCCCGCGCCGCTCGTGGCCCGAACCGCGCCATTGGTCGCTTTTCGGCGTCCGATCTTTGCCGTTCGCCCAATTCCATGAAAGCGTTCCTGCAAACGGGGGAGGCAACCATGGTTTCAATCTCTGAGGCCGCGCGTCCGCGCCGCCAGGTGCTCACCGCGGTGGTGACCGGCGGCCTGGCCGCCGGCGTGTTCGACTTCTGCGTCGCCTGCGCGGAATCGGGCCTGCCGCCGCTGACGATCGGCAAGGCGGTGGCGCGCGGCTGGTTCGGCAAGGCGGCGATGCATGGGGGAACCGACGTCGCCCTCATCGGCATCGTCTCGCACTTCACCATCATGCTGGCATTCGCCGCGGCCTTTGTCCTGGTTTCGCTCCGGGCGCCGATCCTGCGCAGGCTGTTCTTCGTGACCGGCCCGCTCTACGGCGCGGCGATCTTCTTCTTCATGCGCTATGTGGTGATGCCGCTTTCGGCTGCCGGATTCTCCATGCCCAAGCCGCCGGTGCTCTACTACGAATTCGCCGGGCACCTCTTCCTCGTGGGCCTGGTCATCGCCGCGGCGGCGCGTTGGTCCCTCGGCCGGGACTGACGTCAGGAACGTCGTGATCTCGCCCTCATGACGCGCTATCCCTGGCGCCGCATTGAGGAGACCCGCATGCGCGCCGTCCCGATCGGCCTCATGGCCTTGACCCTCGCCGCCTGCGCCTCGGCCCAGCGACTGGGGGCGGCCAACGACGTCCACGCCCTGCTGGTTTCCATCCGCGACAACGACAGCGCGACCTTCGACGCCCATGTGGACCACGAGGCCCTGAAGAAGGAGCTGCAGGCCAAGCTCGGCGAGCGACTGGCGCGGAACGAGAAGGTGAAGGGCCTGGCCGCCCTGCTCGGCCCCTCGGTGATCGACTTCGCCGACCAGGCCCTGGTGCAGCCCAAGACGTTCCGTATGGTCGCCGAGCAGTACGGCTACAAGCCCGACACCAAGATCCCCAACCCGCTGGTGATCGCCCAGGCGCTGAAAACCCTGCCCGACGGCCGGGTCTGCGCCACCAAGAAGAAGGACGGCCCCTGTGTGCTGACCTTCACCAAGGAAGCCGGCGGCTGGAAGTTGACCAGCTTCGACGGCGATTTTTCCACGCTGCGGATCAAGCTCTAGCGGGCCCCCGTTGCGCGGCGGACTATCGCTGCTAGCGTAGGTCCGGGGGTGGCGGATGGTCGAGGTGGCGGGGGTCTATAACCACCGAGAGTTTGAGACGGCGCAAAGGTCCGCGGCCCGGCGCTTGTTCGGTGGCGTGGTCGCAGCCCGCATCGCCGCATATTTCCTCCTGTACGGAGGCCTCATAGTGGTGGCCGTCGGCTTGCTTGGTCTGCCGTTGGAGGGAGGTCTGAAGGCTGCCGTGACGGGGGCGGGCGTGCTCCTCTACCTCACGGCCGGACTCTGGGCCTGTAGGCGCTTCCTGCGCTCAAGGATTGATCGCGTCCTTGCGCGGATCGGCTATCCAATGGCGTCCCAAGTTTCCTATCGGGTTGGGGACCAGGCGCTGACGCTGTCGGCGGATGGCTGTGAAACGCGAATTGGCTGGTCGGTGCTCATCCAGATCCTTGAGACGAGAAGCCATTGGGTCTTCTTGAGCGCCGGACCGACCATTTACCTTCCGCGCCGTTTCTTCGCCGATCGAGGGGCGGAGCGGGTGTTCCTGGCCGCGGCGCTCGGATATGCGAATCCTGCAGCTCTCAACCGTAGCCCAGAAGCCCGGAAATTCGCCTCGTCGGCATTGGAGGCGTCATGATCTACGAAGCGGCCCTGGCCGGCTACGAGAAGTCCGAGTTCACCGACGGGCCCTATACGCGTCCGGTCTACCGCAAGGGCTCAGGGCCGGCGGTCATCATCGTCCATGAGATGCCGGGCCTGCACCCGCTGGTCGTGCGCTTCGCCGATCGCGTGGCGGCGGCCGGCATGACGGTCTTCTGCCCGAGCCTGTTCGGCCAGCCCGGCCGTCCGGTCAGCCGCAGCTATACGCTGCAGACCGTGTTGGGCGTGCTCTGCGTACGCCGCGAGTTCAACCTCTGGCGCACCGACCGGTCGAGCCCGATCGTCGACTGGCTGCGCGCGCTGGCCCGCAAGGCCCACGCCGAGTGCGGCGGCAAGGGCGTAGGCGCGGTCGGCATGTGCTTCACCGGCGGCTTCGCGCTCGCAATGATGACCGAGCCTTCGGTGGTCGCCCCGGTGATGTCGCAGCCGTCGCTTCCGGCCGGCGTCGGCGCGCCCAAGCGAGCCCGCGCCATCGACCTCTCGCCGGGCGAGATCGACTGCGCGCGCCGTCGCTTCCGGGACGAGGGTCTGTCGGTGATCGGCCTGCGCTACAAGAGCGACCAGCTGGTGCCCGACGCGCGCTGGGAGACCCTGAAGCGGGAGTTCGGCGACAAGTTCGAATCCATCGAGCTCGACGACGAGGACGCCGCGCCCGCGATCATCCCACCCCACTCAGTGCTCACCCTGCACCTCAAGGAGACCGGTCCCAGCAAGGCGACCGAGCAGCGGGTGATCGAATTCTTCCGGGAGCGGACCGGCGCCTGACCTGCCGGTATGGCCGGTACTACCGCCGCGCGGCGCATGGCCGGCAAGGGCCGCCGAACGGTGTCCTATGCGGCATGAGGCCACACTGACGCCTCACTGTCCCATCGCTAAGCTCTTGAAGACGCCCGTGAAAGCTCTGCTGTCCCCTGTATGCTTGCGTACCCCGATGAAGTGAAACGCCTGCGTGAAGCCCGCGCCCTGACCCAGGAGGCGCTGGCCGCCCGATGCGGCCTCAGCCGCAAGACCATCCAGCGGATCGAGCGCGGCGAGCCGGTGCGCGACGAGACCCTGGCCTTCATCGCTGGCGCGCTCGGCGTGCCCCTGACCGACTTCGCCGACGACGCCGGCGACAGCCAGACCCCGACCGGCCAGCTCGGCCTGCGCCACGTCCGGTCGGGCAAGCACGTGCTGAACCACCTGGCCCAGACCGACGTCGGCCGCATCGAGTGCGACGTCGACGCGGACGGCGAGATCATCGAACCCCTGACCCGGCTGGTGACCCAGCTCCAGGGCCTGATGCGTGAGAGCTGGGGCGTGGCCCGGCCGCCGATCAGCGAGCTGCCGCTGCTGGCCCGGCTGCAGGCCATCGCCGACATGAACGACAGCCTGGTGCGGCTGGAACGCAGCGGCGTGCGGCTCTTCATGGGGCACTACTACCGGTTCGCGGTGGTCAAGCTGGGATTGGCGGATTTCAGCGGGCGCGACCAGCGCCGGCCGGTGGTGCTGACCCGGCTGCACCTGACGCGGTCCAAACGGGAGCGGCTGATGGTCCCGATCGACACCGAGTGGCGCGGCGGGGCGGACGCGATGGAGGACCTGGCCCCGCAATCGGACTTCCTGACGGCGTCGGAGGAGGCGCTGGTGCTGCTCTATCCGAAGCCGCCGCTGCGGACCGCTGCGGACGACGGCGAGGATTACATCGACGGCGCTTTCGACGTCCTGAAGCGTTGAGTCTGGACTCCCACCCGGCCCGGCTCTAGAAGCCCGCCCTTCCCTGCGTCGGCGCGTCCGATCCGCGTCCCAGGCCAAGCGAGTTTGCGATGAAACGTCCGACCCTTCCCGTCCGCGCGGCGCCGCGCGGCCCGTCCCAGCGCCAGCTGCGGGCCGGCGAGCTGGTCCGCCACGCCCTGGTGGAGATCCTGCGCGCCCAGGAGATCACCGACCCGGACATCGCCGGCGTCTCGATCACGCTCACCGAGGTCCGGATGAGCCCGGATCTGCGCAACGCCACGGTCTTCGTCGAGCCCCTGGGCGGCGGCGAGCAGGCGCTCATCGTGGTCAAGGCGCTGAACCGCCACCACAAATTCCTCCGCGGGCGCCTGGGCCACGCCATCGACATGAAATTCACGCCCGCGCTGAAGTTCCTGCACGACGAGACCTTCGACACCGCCGCGCGGATGAGCCGGCTTTTCGCCGACCCGCGCGTGGCCCAGGACCTGATCCCGCAGGAGCCCTCGGACTCCTGGAAGGACGCCGACGCCTTGGAAGAGGGGGACTGATGGCGCGCCGCCGTAAGGGCGACGCGGTCTCCGGCTGGCTCTGCCTCGACAAGCCCTACGACCTGACCTCGACCCACGCCGTCAGCCGCGTGCGCCGGGCGTTCAACGCTCAGAAGGCGGGCCACGCCGGCACCCTGGATCCGCTGGCCACCGGCATCCTGCCGATCGCGCTGGGCGAGGCCACCAAGACCGTCCCGTTCCTGGTCGACGCCGACAAGGCCTATCGCTTCACCATCGCCTGGGGCCGCACGACCGCCACCTATGACCGCGAGGGCGAGACCACCGCCGAGTCCGACGTGCGGCCGAGCGTCGCTGAGGTCGAGGCCGTCCTGCCGCGCTTCTTGGGCGAGATCAGTCAGATCCCGCCGGCCTTTTCGGCGATCAAGGTCGACGGCGAACGGGCCTATGATCTGGCCCGCGCCGGCCAGCCGGTGGAGCTCGCGGCGCGCATCGTCACCATCCATTCCGCCCGCGTCGCGGAAGCGCCCGACACCGATCACGTGACGCTGGAGATCGAGTGCGGCAAGGGCACCTATGTCCGCGCCATCGCCCGCGACCTGGCCAACATGCTGGGCGCCTGCGGCCACGTCAGCGCGTTGCGCCGAACCCGTGTCGGGGGCTTCACCGAAGAAAACGCGGTGACGCTGGAATTGCTTGAGGATTTAGGGCATAAGGCCCGCCAGTCGGAGGTACTGCTTCCGGTCGAGACCGCCCTGGACGACATCCCGGAGCTGGCCGTGACCGCAGAAGACGCCTTCAGACTGAAGCAGGGACGGCCGATCGTTCTCGTTCCCCGACAGGTGGAAGCAGTGAAAGCCAGGCTCAAGCCAGGCTCTCGCACCGTTTCAGCCATGGCGGGCGGGGTGGTCGTCGCACTCTGCGAAATGCGTGCGGGCCGGCTCGAACCTTCGCGTGTTTTTCATCTGGAAAAGAGCGGAGACTGACCGATGTCGATTACGGCCGAACGCAAGGCTGAAGTGATCAAGACCCATGCCCGCGGCGACGCGGACACGGGCAGCGCTGAAGTCCAGGTGGCGATCATGTCCGAACGGATTGCGAACCTCACCGAACACTTCAAGACGCACAAGAAGGACAACCACTCGCGCCGCGGGCTCCTGAAGCTCGTCTCCGCGCGGCGGTCGCTCCTGGACCACCTGAAGACGTCCGACACGGACCGTTATCAGAAGCTGATCGAGACCCTCGGCCTGCGCCGCTAGGGTCCCGTCCGAAGGTCCTCGGGGTTGGCTTTCGCCCGCCCCAGGGACCCGACGAATTCACCGCCGCTCCTCCGTAACAGGCCGGGGGACTCAAATGCGGCGACGGCGACCTCTTAGATAGGGGCCGCCAAACACGCCGAGGGCTCCAACGAAGTCCTCATCGCCTGTTCATTTGGAGAGGATTTCGGAAGCCCGATCCCTGTCCGCCCCCGCCGGGAATACGCCCGCCGGGACAGAAAGAAGCGAAAATGTTCGACATCAAACGCAAGACCTTCGAGTGGGGCGGCAAGACGCTGACGCTCGAAACCGGCCGCATGGCCCGTCAGGCTGACGGCGCGGTGCTGGCCACCTACGGCGAGACCATGGTCCTGGCGACCGCCGTCTTCGCCAAGAGCGCGAAGCCCGGCCAGGACTTCTTCCCGCTGACCGTGAACTACCAGGAGAAGTTCTACGCCGCGGGCAAGATCCCCGGCTCCTTCCCCCGCCGCGAGGGCGCGCCGTCGCAGAAAGAAACCCTGACCAGCCGCCTGATCGACCGTCCGATCCGCCCGCTGTTCGTCAAGGGCTTCAAGAACGAAGTGCAGGTCGTCTGCTCGGTTCTGGCCCACGACCTCGAGAACGATCCCGACATCGTGGCGCTGGTGGCGGCGTCTGCCGCCCTGGTCATCTCCGGCGCCCCCTTCATGGGCCCGATCGCCGGCGCCCGCGTCGGCTTCGTCAACGGTGAGTACGTCCTCAACCCGACGCTCGACGAGATGAAGGACAGCCGGATGGACCTGGTGGTCGCCGGCACCCAGGACGCGGTCATGATGGTCGAGTCCGAAATCCAGGAAATGACCGAAGACGAAGTGCTGAAGGGGGTGATGTTCGCCCACGCCGGCATGCAGCCGGTCATCGACGCGATCATCGAGCTGGCCGACCACTCCGCCAAGGAGCCCTTCGACTTCCAGCCCGACGACACCGACGCCGTGAAGGCGGAGATGAAGAAGGCCATCGGCAAGGACCTCGCCACCGCCTTCAAGATCCCCGCCAAGCTCGAGCGTCAGGACGCGGTCGCCGCGGCCAAGGCCAAGGCCACCGATAAGTTCGGCAAGTCCGACACCAATCCCGCCGGCATAGGCCCGGACAAGCTGGGCGCGGTGTTCAAGGAACTGGAAGCCGACGTCGTGCGCCGCAACATCCTCGACACCGGCATCCGGATCGACGGCCGCAAGGTCGACCAGGTCCGCCAGATCGTCTCGGAAGTGGGCGTCCTCAGCCGTGCTCACGGCTCGGCGCTGTTCACCCGCGGCGAAACCCAGGCCCTGGTCGTGGCCACGCTCGGCACCGGCGACGACGAGCAGCTCATCGATGCCCTCGAGGGCAAGTACTATGAGAAGTTCATGCTGCACTACAATTTCCCCCCCTTCTCGGTGGGGGAAACGGGCCGCATGGGCGCGCCGGGCCGGCGTGAAGTCGGTCACGGCAAGCTGGCGTGGCGGGCGATCCGCCCGATGCTGCCGAGCGTCGAAGAATTCCCCTACACGATCCGCCTGGTCTCCGAGATCTTCGAGTCCAACGGCTCCTCGTCCATGGCCTCGGTCTGCGGCTCCTCGCTGGCCCTGATGGACGCGGGCGTGCCCCTGAAGAAGCCGGTCTCCGGCATCGCCATGGGCCTGATCCTCGAAAAGGACGGCTTCGCCGTTCTGTCCGACATCCTGGGCGACGAAGACCACCTCGGCGACATGGACTTCAAGGTGGCCGGCACCGCTGACGGCATCACCTCGCTGCAGATGGACATCAAGATCGCCGGCATCACCGAGGAGATCATGAAGCAGGCGCTCGCCCAGGCTAAGGGCGGCCGCGAGCACATCCTCGGCGAAATGGCCAAGGCCATGGAAGCCCCGCGCCACGAGCTCGGCGAATACGCTCCGAAGATCGAGACCATCAAGATCCCGGTGGACAAAATCCGCGAAGTGATCGGCTCGGGCGGCAAGGTGATCCGCGAGATCACCGCCGAAACCGGCGCCAAGATCGATATCGGCGAAGACGGCACGATCAAGATCGCGGCCGCCGAGCAGTCGAAGATCGAGGCGGCCAAGGAGTGGATCAAGTCGATCGCTTCCGAACCGGAAGTCGGCCAGATCTACACCGGCAAGGTCGTGAAGATCGTCGACTTCGGCGCCTTCGTGAACTTCTTCGGCGCCAAGGACGGCCTGGTGCACGTCAGCCAGATCGCCAACGAGCGCGTGAACAAGGTCTCCGACGTCCTCGTCGAGGGCCAGTCCGTGAAGGTGAAGCTCCTGGGCTTCGACGACCGCGGCAAGACCCGCCTGTCGATGAAGATCGTCGACCAGGAAACCGGCGAGGACCTGACCTCCAAGCAGCCGGAAGAAGCCGACGCCTAGCCGCGTCTGATCTTCCGCCGAAATGAATGGGGCGGCTGCAGCGATGCAGCCGCCCTTTCTTTGGCCGCTAGCGCCGCCGCGCGGCCTGGAAGTGGTCGATGAAGGCGCGCAGGCCCGCCGAGGGCAACCGCTGGCGCGGATAGCAGAGGGCGACGCCGCCGAAGGGCTGGGTCCAGCCGGCCAGCGTCCGCACCAGCCGCCCGGCCGCAAGGTCGTCGGCCACCGAACGCTCGATGGCGTAGATCACCCCGGCCCCGGCCTTGGCGGTCGGTCGGGGTCCGCGGGATTCCTCGCGCCATGGGCCTACGCCGCGCGCCCTAGGCCGCCACCGGGACCTTCACGCCGTAGCGGGGCGCGGGATGGGCGTGGGAGAGGTTGGGCGACAGCGTCACGCGCGCCGCCTCGAAGGCGTCCCACTCGGCCGGGTCGAGCAGCGAGGGGATGGTGACCAGTTCACCCTTGTCGAGGCCGGCCAGGGCCGCGTCGACCAGTTCGCCCGCGTCCATGGTTCGATTGGGGTCGAGGTCCGCCAGCTTGCGGCCGGAGCGTTCCCAGATCTCGGTGCGCGTCGCGCCCGGCAGGACCGCCTGCAGGGTGACGCCCGCGCCGCCGATCTCCTGGTTCAGGCCCTGGGTCAGATAGAGCACGAAGGCCTTGGTCGCGCCGTAGACCGTGCTGCGGTACTCCGGCAACAGCCCGACGACCGAACCCACGTTGACGAGCGTCCCATGGCCACGGCGCACGAAGGCCTTGGCGGCCGCATTGGCCAGGCGCGCGACCGCGACGAC
The DNA here is from genome assembly GCF_041691455.1 of Phenylobacterium sp. GTDB lineage: Bacteria > Pseudomonadota > Alphaproteobacteria > Caulobacterales > Caulobacteraceae > Phenylobacterium. The sequence continues at coordinate 294,000 of NZ_JBEPUO010000001.1, forward strand.
GTTCAGCTGGATCAGGCCGTCGGCCTGTTCGGGGGTCTGCTCCAGGAAGCTGCCGGCCAGCACCGCGCCGGCGTTGTTGACCACCAGGTCGATGGCCTCGTCGCTCGCCAGCCGGTTCTCCAGCCGGACGAGATCGGCCTTGTCGGTAAGGTCGGCGCGGAACACCTCGACGGCGACGCCGGTCTCGGCGCGCAGCTTGACGGCCAGGTCTTCCAGGCGGGCCGCATCGCGGGCCACGAGGATCAGGTCATGGCCACGCCGGGCCAGGCGGTCGGCATAGGTCGAGCCGATGCCGGCGGAGGCGCCGGTCACCAGAGCGACGCCGGGGGAATTGGATTGGGTCATGGAGCTCTCCTGGGCGGCGTCCATCGTCGCCTGGCCTCTTAGCTGGGAGGTGAGTTGCAAATCGCAAGTGACGCGCCCATTTGAGGTATATGAGAAATCCTGGCTTCGACCGCAGCCTTTGTCCGGTCGCCCGCACCGTGGAACGGGTCGGCGACCCTTGGAGCCTGATGATCCTGCGCGACGCGATGCACGGCCTCAGCCGCTTCGATCAGTTCCGCATTAGCCTGGGCATCGCCCCCAACATCCTGGCCGACCGGCTGGATCGCCTGGTGGCGGCCGGCCTGCTGGAGCGACGACGCTACAGCCAGCGTCCGCCGCGCGACGAGTATGTGCTGACCGAAATGGGCCGGGACTTTCGGCCCGTGCTGCTGGCGATCATGGCCTTCGGCAACCGCCACTTCGCCAAGGAAGGCATGGCGAGCCAGCTTGTGGATGCGGCCACCGGCGTTCCGGCCGAACCCGTGCTGGTGGACGCCAGGACCGGCCGGAGCGTCGACGGCCCCGGCTTCCGCCTCGCCGCCGGGCCCGCGGCCGATGACCAGGTGCGCGCCCGGATGGCGTTCGCCGATGGGATGACTGGGGCCTAGCGAGCCTTGCGGGCGGCGTAGCGGGCGTCGCGCTTGGACTGGGCCTCGGCCTTGGTGAGCTGCTTGCGCTCCTTGCGCGCGCCCCGCTTTTCGGCGAGGGCGGCCTCCTCGTCGGCGACCACCGCGGCGGCGGCGGCGGCGACCTTGTCGGCCGCGGCGGCCCGGGCGGCTTCCTTGTCGTCGGCGCGGGCCTGGCGAACGGCCTTCAGCTCGGCCTCGCGCAGAACCGCGCGGCTCTCGGACGGCGGGGCGGTGACGGTGGGCTTGGGCTTCATCTTCGCCAGCAGGGCGGCCTTGGCGTCCGCGGCGGCGGCCAGGCGATCGGTCAGGCCGGAGCCCTTGAGGTCTCTTGCGGACATGGACAACTTTTCAGATGGGTCGCCGCGATTGCGCGACGCCCGCACCCTTACAGCATTTCCCCGGCCGGAGCCCGCTGAAAGCCCGCGAGCCTAGCCGCGGAGCTTCCGGAGCAGGACGTCGGTGTCCCGGGCGATCGCCGGATCCTCGGCCTTCAGGGACTCGATGCGGCGCACGGCATGCAGCACCGTCGTGTGGTCGCGCCCGCCGAACCGGCGGCCGATGTCCGGCAGCGACCGCGTGGTGATCTGCTTGGCGAGCCACATGGCGACCTGGCGGGGCCGCGCCACCGCGCGCGCGCGGCGCTCGGAGATCAGGTCGGCCTGCTTCAGCCCATAGTGCTCGGCGACGGTCTTCTGGATCTGGTCCACCGTCACCTTGCGCTCGTTGCACGACAGGTGCGGGCGAAGGATCGTTTGGGCCTCATCGAGGGTCAGGCGGGCGAGATCGCCGCCGACCCGGGCCACCAGGGTGTTCAGCGCGCCCTCAAGTTCGCGCACGCTGTCGGTGAAACGGTCGGCCAGGAACTGCATGACCTCGGGCTTCGAGGCCGGCAGGAAGCCGCCCTGCTGAGCCAGCGTCTGCAGCTTGCGGTCCAGGATGCCCAGGCGAAGGGCGCGGTCCGCCGGCTCGATGCCGCAGACCAGGCCGGCTTGCAGATGCGAGCGCAGGCGCGGCTCCATTTCCGACAGCTCGGTCGGCGAGCGGTCGGCGGTCATGACCACCCGGCGGCCGTCTTCGACCAGCGCGATCAGGGTGTGGAACAGTTCCTCCTGCGTCGAAGTCTTTCCGGCCACGAAGTGGACGTCGTCGATCAGCAGCAGGTCGGCGTTGCGCAACTCGTCCTTGAAGGCCGCCGTCTGCTTGTCCTGTAGGGCGCGCACGAAGGTCGATGTGAACCGCTCGGCGCTCAGGTGGACGACGCGCTTGGTCGGCTCATTGCGCATGGCTTCCCAGGCGAGCGCGTTCAAAAGGTGGGTCTTCCCGAAGCCATAGGGGCCGTGGAACATCACCGGGTTGAAGTGGCCGTCCGACCAGGACGCCACGCGGCGGGCCACGGCGAAGGCGAATTCGTTGGAGGGTCCCTGGACGAAGGTATCGAAGGAGAACCGTTCCTGCAGGCCGGCGAGCCGGCCCTGGCGGGCGGCGACCGGAACGGCCTCGGCCTCGATCTCGAAGACATCGGGCGCGACCGGGATCGGAGCCTTGGCTGGGGGCGCGAGCCCCGGCGCGGCGGCGATCAGGCCGGCGGAATCGAATTCCATCCGCGACTTCAGATCGAGCGTCCGGCCGAGCGGATCGTTCTGCGCCCAGAGTTCGCCGATCCGGCGCCAGGCATGGCGGGCGATCCAGTCGCGGGCGACGCCGGTCGCGGCCACCAGGCACACCTCGTCCCCGGTCTCCCGCAGCGCCGCCTGGCCCAGCCAGGAGCCGAACGTCGCTTCACCCAGCTCGCGTTTCAAGACCATGCAGGTCTTCGTCCACACGACTCCGGCCGGTGCGCTCGCCATTGCTCCCGCAGCCCCCCCGCTCATCATCTTTGCCAACCCCATCCTGCCCGCCTCACGGTCCCAGCCCCACGCAGAGACCGCGCCTTTTCTCAACACAAACAGGCTCTTATCCGGCGAACGCTTTCGCTCCGCCGGCGCCCCGTTTCAATCCGGGATCAGATGGAAGACGCCTGTAAGGAAGCTGACACTAGTCGGGGCCCGAGGCCGGTCAACGGTGATTCTTCAACGCCCGGAACGATATTTTCGTTGACTCGCGCCGAGCCCTTTTGGGGCCAAGGGAAACGCCGATTTCCGTTCCGTGAGCTGAGTAGATTCGTCGCATTGGTCGCACCCCACGACTCTCCTCAGACGCGAAAACGGCGCCGCGAGGGGCGCCGTTCAGCGGTTCAATTTACGATCGGAGATGCCGGGTTTCCCGGCGCGGCGCCGTAAGTCAGGCGGCGGACATCTTCTTTAGCTGGGCGGCCAGACGCGAGACCTTCCGCGAGCCGGTGTTCTTGTGCACCACGCCCTTGGTCACGGCGCGCATCAGCTCCGACTGGGCCTTCACAAAGGCGTCCTTGGCGGCCGCGGCGTCGCCCGAGGTCAGCGCTTCGTCGAACTTGCGCAGGAAGGTGCGCACGCGCGAACGGCGGTTGGTGTTGACTTCGGTTCGGCGGGCGATCTTGCGGACCGCCTTCTTGGAGCCGGGCGTATTGGCCATTCTCTAGAGCTCTTCAAACGAACGCGCCCGGCGAGCCGGGGCGGGGAAAATCGGAGGCGCGGATATACGGGAGGCGGAGCGGCGGGTCAATGGAAGCGGCCCGCAATTCGCACGCCTATTTCGCCCGCCTCTACTTGCCGGTGAACTTGGCCGGCCGCTTCTCGACGAAAGCCGCCATGCCTTCCTTCTGGTCGTCGAAGGCGAACAGCGAATGGAACAGGCGCCGCTCGGTCTTCACGCCCTGGCTGAGCGGGGTTTCATAGGCCGCATTGACCAGCTCCTTGGCGATCATCACGGAGTTGGGTGACAGGGCCGCGATCTTCGCCGCCGCTTCCATGGCCGTCGAAATAAGCTCCGCAAGCGGAACGACCCGGCTGACCAGGCCACAGCGCTCGGCCTCGCCCGCATCCATCATCCGGGCGGTCAGGATCATGTCCATGGCCTTTGATTTGCCGGCGAAACGGGTCAGGCGCTGGGTGCCGCCTGCCCCGGGGATGACGCCCAGGTTGATCTCCGGCTGGCCGAACTTGGCGTTGTCGGCGGCGATGATGAAGTCGCACATCATGGCGAGCTCGCAGCCGCCGCCGAGCGCGTAGCCCGCGACCGCGGCGACCACCGGCTTGCGGCAGCGCGTCACGCGTTCCCAGTTGCGGGTGATGAAGTCCTCGGTGAAGACCTCGGCGTAGCTCTTCGACGCCATCTCCTTGATGTCGGCGCCGGCGGCAAAGGCGCGGTCCGACCCGGTGATCACCACGCAGCGGACGGTGGGATCGGCCTCGGTTTCGTCGAGGACCGCCGTCAGTTCGTCCATCAGCTGGCCGTTCAGCGCGTTCAGCGCCTCGGGGCGGTTAAGCCGGACCAGGGTCACGGCGTCATGCCGTTCCACGATCAGGGTCTGAAGGGTCATCGGCGGGCTCCTCGGCGGGGTCAGGCTGCCGCCTTAAGGCCCCGTGACGGAATAGCCAAGGGCGCGAAGTCGGGCGGGCACCCCGTCCGGGCCGATCAGGTGGCCGATGCCGACCACGACGACGGTGCGTCCATGGCCCTTCAGGCGGGCGTCCAGCACCTTGGTCCAGCGGGCATTGCGGTCGGTGACCAGCCGCTGGAAGAGCCCCGGCGTGGTGTCGCGGATCGGCGCCAGGGCCTCGCGGTCCAGCACCTTGACGTCGCCGTCCGTCCAGGCCTTCACCAGCGTCTGGAACTCGTCCGGCTTCTCGTCCATCTCGTGCAGGGTCTCGCGCAGGGAGGCGATCTGCTCCCCCATCGAGCCGCCGGAGAGCAGGGCGACCTGCTCGGCCGGGGTCTCGAAGGCCCGCCGCCTGGCCTTGGGCGTCGCCATGGCCGCGATGGTCTGTTCGACGCCGGACGCAGCGTCAGCGCCCAGCCGGCGATAGGCGCCGCCGGCCAGCGCGATCTCCGCCAGCCAGGGCTGCAATCGGTCGAGCAGCACCGGCGAGACGTCATAGGCCGCGGCCACCTTGCTCATCAGCTCGGCGTCCTTCGGCGGCAGCAGCTTGAACAACGACTGGTCAGGCGGCAGCACGCCGGCCTTGGTGGCGAGGCTCGAGGTGACCGCCTCGCTCTTGGCGTCGATCGGCAGTTCGAACCAGATGTCGTCGGCGGCCTTCAGCGCCCGGTCGAGCGCCGGCGGGGTCCAGTCGAGGCCGCGCGGCAGGATGTGCACCGAGCCGAACAGCACGAGCTCGGAGTTCTTGTCCTTGACCACCCAGACCGGAGGCTCCGCCGCCGCGGCGTCCGCGAAGGCCAGGCCGGCCAGCAGGGCCAGGATCGAAGTCCGCAGGCGGCTCACTTCTGGCAGGCCGGGCAATAGAAGGTCGAACGGCCCGCCTGGACCTTGCGGGCGATCACCCCGACGCCGGGGTCGTTGAAGCAGGGCTCGCCCTCGCGGTCGTAGACCCGGAAGCGGTGCTGGAAGTAGCCCAGCGCGCCGTCGGTCTGGGCGAAGTCGCGCAGCGTCGAACCGCCCGCCGCGATCGCCTCGCTCAGCACAGCGCGGATCTCGATGACCAGCGTCTCCAGGCGCGGCTTGGAAATGCCGCCGGCCGCCTTGAATGGCGAGATGCGGGCGCGGTTGAGCGCCTCGCAGACATAGATGTTGCCGAGGCCCGCGACGATCCGCTGGTCGAGCAGCAGGGTCTTGGGCCCCTGCTTGCGGCCGGCGAAGGCGGCTTTCAGGCGATCGGCGTCGAACTGGTCGGAGAGCGGCTCCGGCCCCAGGCCCGCGAACCAGGGGTGCAGATGCAGGGTCGCGGTGTTGACCAACGCCATGTATCCGAACCGGCGGGGGTCGTAATAGGTCACGCGCACGCCAGCCTCGGTCTCGAAGACGATGTGGGCGTGCTTGGGATCCGGGTCGGGCGCGTAGTGAAAATGGCCCGGCCGTTCCTCGCCATCCGGGTGCGCGATCTCGAAGCGGCCGCTCATGCCCAGGTGCATGACCAGGGTGTCCTCGCGGTCGAGGGCGGCCAGCAGATATTTGGCCCGGCGGCTCAGGCGGGTGACCGTCGCCCCGGTCAGGACCTGGACGAAGTTCTCGGGGAGCGGGAAGCGCAGGTCGGGGCGCCGCGCCTCGACGCGGGCCAGGCGGTGGCCTTCCAGCACGGGCGCAAGGCCGCCCCGCACCGTCTCGACCTCGGGAAGTTCGGGCATGGGTCTGGCTTGGCACGACGGGCGCGGCGCGCCAAGAGCCTTGGAGCGCCGCAGGCGTAGGGCTAAGACGCACGCCATGACCGGACCTGCCGCCACCTTCGGCTTCCGCGACGTGGACCCGAGCGAGAAGCCCGGCCTAGTGCGGGGCGTCTTCGACCGCGTGGCGCGCCGCTACGACCTGATGAACGACCTGATGAGCGGCGGCGTCCACCGGCTCTGGAAGGACGCCGTGGCCGCGCGCCTCAATCCGCAGCCGGGTGAGACCATCATCGATTGCGCCGGCGGCACCGGCGACATGGCCCGGCGCTTCGCCCGGATGGCGCGGCGGGCGCAGCTGCGCCGCGGCGGCGCCGACGCCAGGGTCGTGGTCGTCGACTACAACGCCGAGATGGTCGCCGCCGGCCGCGAGAAGGGCTCCGAGCCCGAGATCTGCTGGGCGGTGGGCGATGCGCAGCGCCTGCCGCTGCCGGACGCCAGCGCCGAGGCCTATGTGATCGCCTTCGGCATCCGCAACGTCACCGATATCGCGGGCGCGCTCAGGGAGGCCCGCCGCGTGCTGAGGCCGGGTGGCCGGTTCCTCTGCCTGGAGTTCTCGCGGCCGGTCACCGAGGCCCTCCAGAAGGCCTACGACGCCTATTCCTTCAAGGTGATCCCGGAGATCGGCGCGCGGGTCGGCGGCGACCGCGAGGCCTATCAGTACCTGGTGGAGAGCATCCGCCGGTTCCCCGACCAGCGCCGGTTCGCGGCCATGATCGGCGAGGCGGGCTTCGGACGGGTCGAATATACCAACTTCACCGGCGGCGTGGCGGCCCTGCACACCGGCCGGGCGATCTAGCGAAATGGGCTGGGCCCTCCTTTGGTGATCGGCGGCGCGTTTGGCCGCATGACGGGCGCGGCCTGGGTCCTGGTCCGCAACGACGCCCTGTTGCCGCGCGAACTCGACGCCCTCTATCCGCCGTCGGTGAGCACGCTCGCCAAGACCCTGCGCCTCTTCGCCGGCCGCGGGGCCAAAAGCGGCCGGCCCGGCGAGCGCCTGGCGCGGTCGCTGGAGGGCATGGGGCCGGTGGCGATCAAGCTCGGCCAGCTCCTGTCGACGCGCGGCGACTTCTTCGGCCGCGAGTTCGCCGAGGACATGTCGCGGCTGAAGGACAAGCTGCCGCCCTTCCCGACCGCGGTCGCCCGCGCCGAGGTCGAGCACGCGCTCGGGCGCACCGTGGAGAGTCTCTACGCCGATTTCGGCGAGCCGATCGCCGCGGCCTCGCTCGCCCAGGCGCACGAGGCCAGGCTGCTGGACGGCCGCAAGGTGGCGGTGAAGGTGCTGCGGCCCGGGATCGAGCGGCGGGTCGCCGAGGATGGCGAGGGCCTGGCGCTGGCCGCGCGGCTGATCGACCGCTGGGTCCCGGCGGCGCGGCGCCTCGAGCCCAGGGCCTTCGCCGAGACCGTGATCCGCGCGACGGTGCTGGAGCTCGACCTGCGGCTGGAGGCGGCCGGCGCCGACGAGCTGCGCGAGGTCATGGCGCTCGACGGCTACATGAGCGCGCCGGCGATCGTCTGGGAGGGCGTCGGCAAGCGGGTTCTCACCATGGAGTGGGCCAGGGGCTGGCCGCTCTCCGATCCCGCCGCCCTGACCCAACCCGGCCTCGACCACCAGGCCATGGCCGACAACCTGATCCGCGCCTTCCTGTCCCAGGCCCTCGACCATGGGGTGTTCCACGCCGACCTGCACGAGGGGAACCTGTTCGCGGCTGCCCCGGCGCAGCTCACCGCCGTCGACTTCGGGATCATCGGCCGCATCGGGCCGGCGGAGCGGCGCTATCTGGGGGAGATCCTCTGGGGCTTCCTGAACAAGGACTACGACGGCGTGGCCCGGACCCATTTCGCGGCGGGCTATGTGCCGGCGCGCCACAGCGTGGCGGCCTTCGCCCAGGCGTTGCGCGCGGTGGGCGAGCCGGTCTTCGGCCGCAAGGCCAGCGAGGTGCCGATGAGCCGCGTCCTGATGCAGCTCTTCGAGATCACCGCGCTCTACGACATGCACCTGCGTCCCGAGCTGGTGCTGCTGCAGAAGACCATGATGACCGTCGAGGGCGTCGCCCGTCGCATCCAGCCGGACCACGACATCTGGACCGCCGCCGACCCGGTGGTGCGCCGCTGGATGGCCCGCGAACTCTCGCCCGCCGCCCGGGTCAAGCGCTTCGCCGGCGAGGCCGCCGCGGCGCTGCAGAACCTCGCCCGGCTGATCGAAAATCCGCCGACGCCGGCGACGCTCGAGGTGCGCGAGGTGCGCGGCGAACGCTCGGCGCTCCTGTGGTTCGCGGTGGGGGCGGTGGTGTCGGGCGCGGCGTTCCTTGCGGCGCTCTACCTCGCCTGACCGCTAGCCTTCGAGCTTGGTCCGCGCCATCCATTCGGCCTGGGTCAGCCGCTCGATCCCGTCCTCGCCGAACAGTTCCATCTGGCCGTTGCGGAAGACCGTCGTCCTGCCGATCGTCGGCATGTCGGCCACCTCGATCGGATCCCGCCGCCCGGCGGTCAGGTAGACGAGGTCGCCCGGCCCCTTGGACCTCAGCGAATGGACCACCCCGTCGATGGGGAAGCCCACGAAGTCGCCGGGCCCGACCGGATGGCTGACCCCGTCCAGCACCATCTCGCCGGCGCCCTCCAGGATGAAGACGAATTCCTCCGACACCGAGTGGGCGTGCGGGATGAAGCTCTCCTTGCCGGGCGGGATACGGATCAGGTGCGCCCCGATCTGCTTCATGCCCGCCGGATCGCCCAACGAGACCATCCGCATGTCCGAGGCCGGATTGAACGGATGGCGGCCGCGCCAGACCTGCGACCAGTCGACCTGGCCGGTGCGCACGATGTGTTTGGGGTCCGCCATGGCGGGCCGTCAGGCCTGGTCGTCGTAGGACTTGGACCGCCGCCCGGCGCGGGCCGACTGGCTGTGCTCCTCGCGGTCCTTCTGCTTCTGCCAATAGGCCATCCCGTCGTCCGGCTTGAACATGGTGCGCGGCGCGCCCTCCTTGTTCGCCACGGCGAAGACATTGCCCTTGGGGTCGTAGAACAGGGTGTCGCCGTTCTTGCGGGTCAGCGTCAGCGTGCCCTTGGGCGGATGGCCCACGAAGGCGTGCGCCTTCTTGACGAACTGATCGAGGTTCTTGGCCTGGAAGGCCTCGCCATCCCGCTCGAACTGGCGTTGCGCGCCCTCTTCGGCGGAAAACCGCTTGCTGGGCGCCCAGACCGGCTTGCCGTCGTCGGCCGCGGCCACGACGTCCTTGCGGTGGTCGACCTGGGGCGCGTCGCCATTGCCGCGATTGGCGCCGTAGGACCTCTCCGGCGCATTGGCCGTGGCCATCTGCGTGCCCGCCGCCTGCTTGCTCACCGCCGAGGGGCCGTTGTCGCAGGCGCCGAGCAGCGCCAGCGCCGAAATTCCAAGCGCCAGGGACAGCGCCGTCTTCAACCCAGCCATGGTTCTTTCTCCAAAAACAGCAGAGCTTGCGAACAAAGAAAGAACAACCTGAAACAATTGTCGAGTCGAATCTTGGCGGGTTTGTCCCGCGGCCCCATCTGGCCTAAGGCTGGCGCGCGTCGAATGAGGGGCGAGAGCCTTGAGCGAAAAGCGGATTCTCCTGATCGTCGGCGGCGGGATCGCGGCCTACAAGAGCCTCGAGCTGACCCGCATGCTGCGCAAGGCCGGCGTCGCCGTGCGCCCTATCCTGACCCGCGCGGGCGCCGCGTTCGTGACCCCGCTGTCGCTGGCGGCGCTCGCCGAGGACAAGGTTTATTCCGAGCTCTTCTCGCTCACCGATGAGGCGGAGATGGGCCATATCGAGCTGTCGCGCTCCGCCGATCTCGTCGTGGTCGCCCCGGCCACCGCCGACCTGATGGCCAAGGCCGCCCAGGGCCTGGCGAACGACCTCGCCTCCACCACCCTGCTCGCCACCGACAAGCCGGTGCTGATGGCGCCGGCCATGAACGTGCGGATGTGGGAGCACGCCGCGACCCGGCGGAACCTCGCGACCCTGACGGCCGACGGCGTCGCCTTCGTGGGCCCCGACGAGGGCGCCATGGCCTGTGGCGAATATGGCCCGGGGCGCATGGCCGAGCCGGCGGCGATCTTCGAGGCGATCATGGCGGCGCTGGGCGGGGGCGCCCGGCCGCTGGCCGGCAAGCGGGCCCTGGTCACCGCCGGCCCCACCGCCGAGCCCATCGACCCGGTGCGCATGCTGACCAACCGGTCTTCGGGCAAGCAGGGCTACGCCATCGCCCGCGCGCTCGCGGCCCTCGGCGCCGAGGTCACGCTGGTGAGCGGCCCGACCGCGCTCTCCGCCCCCGCCGGGGTGACGCGCGTGGACGTGGAGAGCGCCCGCGAGATGCTGGCGGCCTGCGAGGCGGCCCTGCCGGCCGACATCGCCGTCTGCGTCGCCGCCGTCGCCGACTGGCGCCCGGCCGACACCAGCGGGAAGAAGCTCAAGAAGGGGTCCGGCGCGCCCGAGCCCATCGCGCTCGTTGAAAACCCTGACATCCTCGCCACCCTGTCGAGGGGCGCGCGGCGCCCGCGGCTGGTAGTCGGCTTCGCCGCCGAGACCAACGACCTGGAGGCCCACGCCAAGGCCAAGCTCGGCAAGAAGGGCTGCGACTGGATCGTCGCCAATGATGTCAGTGTCGAGGGCGCAATGGGCGGCGATGACAACACCGTGGCCCTCGTCAGCGCCGGCGGAATCGAGCGATGGGACCGGATGGCCAAGGACGCCGTGGCGCGCCGGCTGGCCGATCGCATTGCCCAGGAGTTCGCGTGAACCCGACCGTCCCCATCGTCCGCCTGCCGCACGGCGAGGGCCTGCCCCTGCCGGCCTATGAGACCGCCCAGGCCGCCGGCATGGACCTGCGCGCCGCGGTGCCCGACGACGAGCCCCTGACGCTTCGCCCCGGCTCACGGTTCCCCGTGCCGACCGGCCTCGCCTTCGCCCTGCCGCCGGGGTTCGAGGGCCAGGTGCGGCCCCGTTCGGGCCTGGCGTTCAAGCACGGAGTCACCTGCCTCAACACCCCAGGCACCGTCGACGCCGACTACCGGGGCGAGGTGAAGGTGATCCTGATCAACCTCGGCGAAGAGGACTTCGTGATCCGGCGCGGCGAGCGCATCGCCCAGCTGGTGATCGCTCCCGTGGTCCAGGCCGTCTGGGCGGAGGTCGAGACCCTCGACGAGACGGCGCGCGGCGCCGGCGGCTTCGGCTCGACCGGCCGATGAGCGACAAGCCGTCCGCGAAGAAACGCCTGCCGCTGCGCTGGCTGTCGCTGGCGGAATTGGTGGGCATCGTGGCCGTGGCGATCGCGGCGCTCGGCTATTGGGACAGCCACCGTGAACGGGCCCAGACCGACCGCGAGCGCGCTGCCGCCGAGCAGGAGAAGAAGGCCGAGGCCAAGGCCGGCGCCCTGAAGCTCTCCTTCCTGATGACCGGGACCCCGGAGGCCGCTGGCGACCGGCTGCGGCTGGCGAGCGTGCATCCGGAACAGGTGATCCAGACCCAGGCGCTCAGCTTCCCGCGCGATGTGCGGGGCGATGCGGTCCAGACCACCGGCAATCCGCGCATCGAGGTGGGCTGGCTCGAAGGCGGCCTCGACAAGGCCCTGCGCGCTCGGGATTCCAACGGAGGCGCCAGGCCGCCGCACGGCCGCCTGCCGGTCGGGATCGAGACGGTCTTTATCGAGGACGGCCAGACCAAGACCGATCGGGCCGTCTATCTGGTGGGCTATAGCCTGCACTCGCGGGTGCTGCGCAGCGACAAGGTCGAGCTGGAGGGCCTCTCGCTGGTCCGGCGGGGCGTGGGCGAGGACCTTCAGGCCGCCGTTGACGGGGCCTGGGCGCGCCAGGCGCCGGCCCCCGCCAAGCCGTGAGGGGATCGAGCCTCGCCTCGGCGAACTACGAGCTCACCCCGCTGTCCTCCAGCGACCGCGCCGACCTCCTGGCCCACCTCTCCGACGGCCGCACCGTCGAACACATGGATATCGAGCCGCTGGCCGACCTCGCGGCCGCGGAGGCGGTGATCGACTGGGCAACCGGCCTCGCGGCCTCCGGCGACGGGATGCGCTGGGCGATCCGCGACCGCGCGGGCGCTTTCGTCGGCACGGCGGGGTTCAACGCGATCGTCCGAGAGCGCGGGTCGCGGGGCGAGGTCGCCTATGACGTGGTGCGCCCGCGCTGGCGGCAAGGGGTGATGGCCGAGGTGCTGCCGGTGGTGCTCCGCCACGGCTTTGGGGCGCTGGGCCTGCATCGCATCGAGGCCATGGTGACGCCCGGCAACGCCGCTTCAGCCGCTCTGCTGGAACGCCACGGCTTCCTGCGCGAGGCCGTGTTGCGCGACTACGCCTTCTGGAAGGGCCGCTACTGGGACCAGTGGCTCTACGCGCGGCTGGCGGACTAGATCGGCATCGCTGGGGCGATGTAGCCGCGGACGTTTTCCTCGATGGCCTGGGCGAGCGCCAGCATGCGCCCGTCACCCTTCAGCGGGCCGATCAGCTGCGCGCCCACCGGCCGGCCCGAGGCGGACGGACCGGCCGGGATCGCGGTCGCCGGCAGGTGCAGGGCGGTCGCCAGGGATATCCAGTTGAGCATCGAGGTGTAGGGCATGGCCTGGCCGTCCGAGGTGGTGAGCTTGCGCCGGCCGAAGGGGCGATGGTCATGCGGGAAGGCGGTGACCGGGGTGATCGGGGCCAGGATGGCGTCGAAACGGCCGAAGACCTCGGACATCTCGTGGCGCAGGCGCGCGCGCACCGCGTCGGCGGCCATCCATTCGCGGTGGGTGGCGGTGTAGGCGAGCGTCATCGCCGCGTTCGAGGTGGGCGCGGCGCCGCCGGCCATCCGCCAGCGCGCCCAGCCGCGCATCCGCTCGAGGTTGCGGAGCGTCGAGGCCGGCATGTCCTCGCCCAGCACCGCGCCCAGCAGGACCTGATAGGCGCCCATCAGGGTCGGCATGTGCACGGGCGAGGCGATGGGCGTGACCTGGGCGCCGGCCGCCGTCAGCTCCGCGGCGAAGCTCTCGATCGTCGCGCGGACCTCGGGGTCCAGCGGGAAGCTGGGCTCGTCCAGCCAGAGCGCGATCCTGGCCTCCTTCAGGTCCGAGGGCGGGGCCTTGGCGGCCAGCGGCCCGCCCTCCAGCACCGACAGCAGCAGTCGCAGGTCCCGCGCCGATCGGGCCATGGGTCCGATCACATTGAGGTCCCGCTGGCTCCACGAGCCGGGCGAGGGCGGCACGTGGCCGTGCTGGTCCACCAGGCCCCAGGTCGGCTTGTGGCTGTAGACCCCGCAGAAACTGGCCGGCACGCGCAGGCTGCCGCCGATGTCCGACCCGATCTCCAGCGCCGTGACGTCCGCCGCAAGCGCGGCCGCGGCCCCGCCGGAGGACCCGCCGGGGGTGCGGGCCTCGTCCCAAGGGTTGTTGGTCGTGCCGTAGAGGCCGTTGAAGGTCTGCCAGTCGCCGGCCATCACCGGGGTGTTGGTCTTGCCCCAGATCACCGCGCCGGCATACCGGGCGAGTTTCACCGCCGTGGCGTCCTCGGCCTGGCGCTGGCGCAGATGCTTCAGGCCCGAGGAGGCCGGCAGGCCGACCGCGTCCAGGGTGTCCTTCACCGTCATCGGCAGGCCGGCGAGCAGGCCCAGGGGCTCGCCCCGGGTCCGCAGGTCGTCGACCGCGCGGGCGCGCTCCATGGCCCGTTCGAGATCGACGGCGACGACCGCATTGATCCGGGCATGGGTCCGTTCGTGCTGCGCCAGGGCGGCCTTCAGGAGCTCGACGGCCGAGACCCGCTTGGCGGTCAGCGCCATGAGTTGGTCGGTGGCGTCGCGCTTGAGGACGTCGTCTACCATCAGGACCGCCCGGAAAAGCCCAGGACGTCGCGCATGTCGTACTGGCCGGGCGGGCGGCCGGCGACCCAGCGGACGGCGACGATGGCGCCGCGCGCGAAGAGGCCCCGGTCGCGCGCCGAATGCGACAGGGTGAAGCTCTCGTCTTCGGCGATGAAGCTGACGCTGTGCTCGCCGACGATGCCGCCGCCGCGCACGACGGAGAAGCCGATCTCGCCCGGCGTCCGCGCGCCGGTGATCCCGTCGCGCCCGCGCTTGGCGACCTTGGCCAGGGATACGCCCCGGCCGCGGGCGGCGGCTTCGCCCAGCATCAGGGCCGCGCCGGAAGGCGCGTCGATCTTGCGCCGGTGGTGCGCCTCGAAGACCTCGATGTCATAGGCCTCGGGGTCGAGGCGCCGCGCGGTCTGCTCGACGAACCCCAGCATCATGTTCAGCCCGAGCGAGAAATTGCCGGCGCGCACGATGGGGATCTTCAGCGCGGCGGATTCGATCGCCGCGATCTGGTGGGGCTCGAAGCCGGTGGCGCCCAGCAGCAGGGCCGGGCCGCCGCGTCCGGCGCAGACCTCGGCCAGGGCGGTCGAGGCGGCCGGCGTGCTGAAATCGACGACGACGTCGGCAATGGCCAGGGCCGCGTCCTGGCCGACGAGGCCCTCGCCGGTCAGGCCGGGCCGGTCGAAGCGCGCGGCCAGGACCAGGCCGGGCTCGGCCAGGACCGCGTCGCACATGGCCTGGCCCATGCGCCCCATCGCGCCGGCCACGGCGATCTTGATCTGGGTGTCGGGCAGCGGCGTCACTCCGGCGGGTCGCACAGGCGAGACGCTAGTCTCGCGAGCCCGCCCGCCGGGTCAACGACAAAGCTTGGCCCGGCCTAGGCGGCGACGCTCTCCTGAACCTTTGCCCAGGTGGTGTTCCGGACGCTGGGCCGTTCGTTCATGCGCTCCATCCAGCCCAGCAGGGGCGAGCCCGCCATCAGGTCGGCGCCTTCCGGCGTCTGGGCCAGGAAGTCGAAGTGGGCGATGGCGCAGAGGTCGGCCAGCGAGAGCGTATCGCCGGCGAAATAGGTCTTGGCGCCCAGGATGTCCTCCAGCGCGGCCACGCAGGTCCTGGCCATCGGCAGGGCGGCGGCGACGGCGTCCTCGTCCACCGGCATGCCGAACTGCGGCTTGACGAGGCGGTTGAAGCCGATGCCGGCGCTGATCGAGGGCATGACGTACCAGTCGATGATGTTCAGCACCTGGTTCATGCGCGCCTGGGCCTTGGGGTCGGCGGGCGTCAGGCTCGGGCCGTCGAAAGCCTGGTCGATGTAGCGGACGATGGCCTGGGCCTCGTAGAGCTTGAAGTCGCCGTGCTCGATCGCCGGGATGCGGCCGAAGGGCTGGCGGGCCAGATGCTCGGGCGACTTTGAATCGCCGAAGGCCAGGGCGACCAGGCGGTAGGGCGCGCCCTTCTCCTCGCAGACCAGCAGGGGCTTGCGCACATAGGGGCTGCCGGGGACGCCGTAGATGATGACTTGGGACATTTCGACCTCCGTGGAAGAATTGGTGTTTCAGGCGCCGGCGACAGCCTTGAAGCTGTCGAGGATCAGGCTCCAGCCGCCGTCCATCATGACGCGGGTGCGGTCCGCGGCCTCGCTGTCGCCGAAGCGCTCCAGGTCGCGGTGTTCGAAGTCGACCCGGGTCTCGCCGCCCGCCAGGGCGGTGAACCGCACCTCGACCTCGGTCGTGAGGTTCGGGTCGTAGGCCCAGTCGGCGCTGATCCGCCAGGCCAGCACCAGGCGGGCCGGCGGCTCCCAGGTCAGGACCTCGCCCCACATCGCCTCGCTGCCGTCCTCGAGCCGGCCGTACCAGCGGCCGCCGATGCCGGGCTCGAGGATGGCCGTCTTGAGCGGCGAGTCCCCGATGGAGTGCGACCTGGGCCACCAGCGGTCGAAGCCGTCGGTGAACACCGCGAACGCCTTTTCAGGCGTCGCGCGGACCGTGAAGGTCTTGGCGATGGCGGCAGGTTTGATCGTCTGGCTCACGGTCGGTCCTTGTCTTGGGGGTTGGCGTCGTCATCCGCGTGGCGTTCGACCTCGGCCACGAAGGCGTCGAGCGCGGTGTCCCAGAACTGGTCGAGCCAGGCGCGGATCTGCCCGAGCCCCTTGGGGTCGATCTGGTAGACGCGGCGCGCGCCATCCGGCTGATCGGTGACCAAGCCGGCCTCCTTCAGGACCTTCAGATGTTGGGAAACGGCAGGCCGGCTTACCGGCATGCCCCGCGCCAGATCGCCCACGGCCTGAGGCCCGCGCGCAAGGCGTTCGAACACCTCCCGGCGGGTTGGATCGGACAAGGCTGCGAAGGCAAGAGCGTTAGTCATGACTTACCGTAAGCCAGGACTAACAGGCGAGTCAAGCGGACTCAGCCAGAAAGGCGGGGAGCGGGCTTCAACCCGCCCCCGACTCCATCGGCGCTGCGGCTATTTCTTCGCCGGCAGCATCTTCTTGATTTCGGCCTGGGTGGCGTTGATGTTCGCAGCCCCGCCCTGCACGCCGAGCTTCGAGACGTCGACCGTGAAGGTGTCGGCGCCCATCTTGATCGTCGCCTGGTCGCCTTTGACGGCGGTGATCTGGCCGATGACGGTGCCGGTGTTGTCCTTCACCGACATGCCGCTGGCCACGTCGACACTGGCGCCGGCGTTGGCCGCGGCGTTGGTGCCGGTGGGGGCCGTCGCGCTCGGCGGAGCCGTGGTGCTGGGCGCGGTGGTCGTGGGCGCCTGGCTCGGCGAGCCGGACGCTGCGGGCGGCTGTGTCCCGGTGGTTTGGGGCGCGGTCTGCGGCGCGGCCTCTTTGGCGGCCCCGGACGAAGGCGTCTGGGCCAGGACCGGACTCGCAATGGCTAGGGCGGCGGCCAGCGCCGCATAGGAGAGCATCTTCTGCATGTTTCTTCCCGTCTGACATGCCCCCGGCCAGTCAGGTCATAGCGGGCGTGGCTGCGAATTGTTCCAAAATGGCAATCGTCCCGGCAACATTGGGCCGCGACGGTGAAGCTCGACCGAGGTTGTTTCGGGCGCCTCGGGTCTGTAGGTTCGCCCTCTCATCGCAACCCGACGACCCGAAGGACCCGCCGCCGCCATGAGCGACGCCGAGAAACGAACCTTTACCGACGAGGAAGCCCTCAACTTCCATCGGTACCCGACGCCGGGAAAGATCGCGATCGCGGCCACCAAGCCGATGGCGACCCAGCGCGACCTGAGCCTGGCCTATTCGCCGGGCGTCGCCGTGCCGGTGCTGGCCATCGCCGCCGATCCGGACGCGGCCTACGAGTACACCTCCAAGGGAAACCTGGTGGCGATCATCTCCAACGGCACCGCGATCCTGGGTCTCGGCAACCTCGGCGCCCTGGCGTCGAAGCCGGTGATGGAAGGCAAGGCGGTGCTCTTCAAGCGCTTCGCCGACGTCGACGGGATCGACGTCGAGGTGGCCGCGACCGACCCCGACGAGATCATCACCGTGGTCAAGAACATCGGCCTGACCTACGGCGGCATCAACCTCGAGGACATCAAGAGCCCCGAGTGCTTCCGCATCGAGACGGAGCTGCAGGAGCTCCTCGACATCCCGGTCTTCCACGACGACCAGCATGGCACCGCTATCATCACCGCCGCCGGCCTGATCAACGCCTGCCACATCACCGGCCGCGATATCGCCAGCGTGAAGGTGGTGCTGAACGGCCCGGGCGCGGCGGGGATCGCCACGCTGGAGCTGATCAAGGCCATGGGCGTCAGGCCCGACAACGTCATCGCCGTCGACCGCAAGGGCGTGCTCTGGCGCGGCCGGGCCGAGGACATGAACCAGTGGAAGTCGGCCCACGCCGTCGACACGCCGCACCGGACGCTCGCCGAGGCCCTGGTCGGCGCCGACGTCTTCATCGGCCTCTCCGCCAAGGGCGCCCTCGACGGCGAACTCGTGAAGACCATGGCCGACAAGCCGATCATCTTCGCCATGGCCAACCCGGATCCGGAGATCACCCCGGAGGAGGTCTACGCCGTCCGCCCCGACGCCATCGTCGCCACCGGCCGGAGCGACTACCCGAACCAGGTCAACAACGTCCTGGGCTTCCCCTACATCTTCCGCGGCGCGCTCGACGTGCGGGCGCGGCGGGTGAACATGGAAATGAAGATCGCCTGCGCCAATGCGCTGGCCATGCTGGCGCGCGAGGACGTGCCCGACGAGGTCGCCGCCGCCTACCACGGCCTGCAGCTGAAGTTCGGCCCCGAGTACATCATCCCGACGCCCTTCGATCCCCGCCTGATCTCCTACATCCCGCCGTTCGTGGCCCAGGCGGCCATGGACACCGGCGTGGCCCGCAAGCCGATCGAGGACATGGACGCCTATCGCGCCAGCCTCGCCCAGCGGCTCGATCCGACCGCGGCCTTCCTGCAGAAGCTGCAGGGCGCGGTGCTGTCGGGACCGAAGAAGCGCGTGGTGTTCGCCGAGGGCGAGGAGCCCAGCGTGATCCGTGCGGCCTACGCCTTCCAGAGCGCGGGCCTGGGCTCCGCCGTCCTGGTCGGCCGCGAAGACCTGGTGCACGAGAACATGCGCGGCGTGGGTCTCGACCCGGCCGAGGTGAAGATCGAGATCCTCAACGCCCGGGTATCCGACAAGAACGCCGAATACGTCGACTATCTCTACGGCCGCCTGCAGCGCGAGGGCTATCTGCGCCGCGACGTCCAGCGGCTGATCAACCAGGACCGCAACGCCTTCGCCGCGGCCATGGTGGCGCTGCGCCACGCAGACGGCATGGTGACCGGCGTCACCCGGTCCTTCGACCAGGTGCTGGAAGAGGTCCTGCGGGTCATCGACCCGACCCCGGACGGCCGGGTGATCGGCATGAGCGTGGTGCTGGCCAAGGGCCGGACCCTGTTCATCGCCGACACCAGCGTCACCGAGATGCCCGAGGCCGAGGACCTGGTGGAGATCGCCAAGGAGGCGGCCCGCGCGGTGCGCACCCTGGGCTACGAGCCGCGCCTGGCCTTCATGAGCTATTCGACCTTTGGCAACCCCATGGGCCTGCGCTCCGAAAAGGTGCGTGAGGCGGTGGCGCTGCTGGACGAGCTCGACGGCGTCGACTTCGAATATGAGGGCGAGATGCCGCCGGAGCTGGCGCTCGAGCCCGGGGCCCGGGTCAACTACCCGTTCATGCGGCTCTCCGGCCCGGCCAATGTGCTGATCATGCCGGCGATCCACTCGGCGGCCATCTCGACCCAGCTGATCCAGTCGCTGGGCGGGGCCACGGTGATCGGCCCGATCCTGCTCGGCCTCGACCGCGCGGTGCAGATCTGCCCGCTCTCCGCCTCGGTGTCGCGGATCCTGCACATGGCGACGGTCTGCGCCTACGACCGTCCGCTGGTGGAGATCGACGTCTGATGCGGATCGCGCCTGACAGCCTGATCTAGGATCGCGCGCCGAAGGGGAAGCGGGCGATCGCAAGCCCACCCCCAACGGAGCGCGTGATGAGTTCGGCCCTTTCCCTCGGCATCGACTTCGGGACGACCAATACCGTCGTGGCCCTGGCCGATGCGGCCGGGCCCGCGCACCTCGTCCGCTTCCCGGCCCCGGAGGGCGAGCTTTTCGCCTTTCGGAGCTGTCTGTCCTTCCACGCCGGCGACAAGCCCAACGACCGGGCGATCGCCGCCGGCCCCTGGGCCATCGAGGCCTATGTGGAAGACCCTGCCGAGACCCGCTTCATCCAGTCGTTCAAGAGCTTCGCGGCCTCCGAGAGCTTCAGCGAGACCCAGATCCTGGGCCGGCGGTTCCGCTTCGAGGACCTGCTCTCGACCTTCCTCCTGAAGCTTCGCGCCTATGCGGACGCCGGCATGGCCGAGCTGCCCAGCCGGGTGATCGTCGGCCGCCCGGTGACCTTCGCCGGCGGCGCGCCCAGCGAACCCCTGGCGCTCTCCCGCTACCAGACGGCGTTCGAACGGATGGGGTTTTCCGAGATCCTCTATGCCTATGAGCCGGTGGGCGCGGCCTTCTTCTTCGCCCGCGAGTTGGACCATGACGCCACCGTGCTGGTCGGCGATTTCGGCGGCGGCACCTCGGACTTCTCGATCATCCGCTTCGAGCGCCCCAGGACGGGAGAGGGGGCCGGCGAGATCCGCGCCATACCGCTCGGCCGTTCGGGCGTCGGCGTGGCGGGCGACGCCTTCGACTACCGGATCATCGACCACCTGGTCTCGCCGGCGCTCGGCAAGGGCTCGAGCTACACGAGCTTCGGCAAGACCCTGCCGGTCCCCAACCGCTACTATTCGGCCTTCGCCCGCTGGGACCAGCTCGCCCTGATGCGCGCCAGCCGCGACATGCGCGAGATCCGCGCCCTGGTCCGCGAGGCCGTCGAGCCCGAGAAGATCCAGCGCCTGGTGGAAACCCTCGACGAGAACTACGGCTACCAGCTCTACCGCTCGGTCTCGCGGCTGAAGGAGGCGCTGTCGGTGGACGAACACGCCGAGTTCCGCTTCGAGGCCGGCTCGATCTCGCTCAGGGGCGGGGTGCGGCGCGCAACCTTCGAAAGCTGGATCGCGCCCGAGCTGGCGCGCATCGAGACCGCCGTGGACGAGGCCCTGGCCGCCGCGAACCTCGGGCCGGAAGGGATCGACCGCATCTTCCTGACCGGCGGCTCTTCCCTGGTGCCGGCGGTCCGCGCCATCTTCCATCGCCGGTTCGCCTCCGACCGCATCGAGACCGGCGCCGAACTGGAATCCATCGCCTCGGGCCTGGCGCTGATGGGCCGCGAACGCGACCTCAGCCGCTGGACGACACGGGCCGAACCGGGAGACGCCGCATGACCGCCTTCGTCGCCCTGCTCCGCGCGGTGAACGTCGGCGGCACGGGCAAGCTGCCGATGACCGAGCTCAAGGCGATGTGCGAGCAGGCCGGCTTCACCGGCGTCCGCACCTATATCGCCAGCGGCAATGTGGTGTTCGCCAGCGGCAAGTCCGAGCCCGCGGTCAAGGCGGAGCTGGAGGCGAAACTCGCGGCCTATGCCGGAAAGCCGGTCGCGGTGATGGTCCGCACCGCGGCCGAGATGGCGGCGGTCCGTGACGCCAATCCGTTCCCGAAGGCGCCGGCCAACAGCACGATGGCGATCTTCCTGGACGCGCCCCCGCCAGCCGACGCCGCCGGGAGGGCCGTGGGCCGCCGCGACGAGGTCATCGCGCTGGGTGCGCGCGAGGTCTACGTCCAGTACGGATCCGGCATGGGCCAGTCGAAGCTGCGGATCCCCGCGGCCGCCGCCGGCACCGCGCGCAACATGAACACCGTCGCCAAGCTGGCCGCCATGGCCGCTGATCTCGAGGAAGGCCAGCCGTCATGATTCTGATCGGTCACTACGACAGCCCGTTCGTGCGCCGGGTGGCGATCGCGCTTCGCCTCTACGGCCTGCCCTACGAGCACCGCGCCTGGTCGGTGTTCTCCCAGGCCTCGGAGATCGCCGCCTACAACCCGCTGAAGCGCGTGCCGACCCTGGTGCTGGATGATGGCGAAGTGCTGATCGAGAGCGCCGCGATCCTCGACTGGCTGGACGAGGTGGCGGGTTCCGGGCGGGCGCTGATCGCGGAGACCGGCCCCGAGCGGCGCCACGCGCTCAAGACCTGCGCGCTCGCCAGCGGTCTCGCCGACAAGGCGGTCAGCCTGGTCTACGAAAAGGCCGTCCATGGCCGCGAAACCCCCCTCTGGGTCGAACGCTGCCGCTCGCAGATCGGCGGGGTTCTGACGGCGCTGGAAGCCGATCGCGCCGGCCAGACAACGCCCTGGTGGTTCGGCGCGAAGATCAGCCACGCCGACATCGCCGTGGGCTGTGTCCTGCGGTTCCTGGGCGAGGCCCATCCCGACGCCTTCGACGGGAAAGACTGGCCGGCGCTCGCGGCGCACGCCGCGGCCTGCGAGGCCCTGCCGGAGTTCGCCGCGGTGGTGATGCCGTTCTTCGTGGCGCCGCCGAAGGCCTAGGCGAGCGCGGCGATCGCCTCGTCGGCGGCCCGCAGACCGCTCTCCCAGGCCCCATGGACGGTCGAATAGAGGTGGGCGTGGGTCGCTTCGCCAGCGAAGAAGATGCGGTTCTCCACCGGCGCCGCCAGCGTGGCCCGGCAGCCGGCGCGACCCGGTAGGGCGTGGGAATAGGAGCCGAGCGCCCAGGGGTCCGACGCCCAGGCGGTCTCTGCCAAGGGGTGCAGCCTGCGCCGGAAGTCCGAGCCCAGCAGCCCGCCCAGCTCCTCGACGACGAAGGCGGTCATGGCGCCCGGCCCCTCGACCTCCAGCTCCCGCGCGCAACGGCCGCCCAGGAAGGCCTCGATGTAGGGCTTGCCGAAGGGGCGCAGGTGGTAGCTGCCGGTCTCGGTCCGGTCGGTGTGGCCGAAGAGATGGCCGTCGACCGGCAGGTCCTCCGGGGCGTCCACGCCCAGGAACACCTTGTCGGCGAGGCCCAGCGGCAGGTCCGCGGCCGCCTCGCTTTTCTCCGGCAGGCCCGGCGAGAAGGTCAGGCGCCCGTCCGCCAGCGTCGATGTCGGCACGCAGACGACGATGGCGCGCGCGGTCAGGCGGCCCTTGGCCGTGTCGAGGGTCAATTCCGGGCCCCCATGGCGGATCGTCGCCACCGGGCAGTCGAGCATGACCTTGACCAGGTCGGCGAAGCTGGCGATGGCCGCGCCATAGCCCTCGCGCACCCGCCAGTTCACCCCGGAGTCGTCGTAGGCGACGAAGTCGTGGGTGGAGACCTGGTCGAACTCCGCGCCGTTATAGAAGCTGGAGAACGCCTCGATCATGACGTTCCAGCGCGCGCCGGGCTCTAGGAAGTCCGACCCCGGCCGGTCGGGTCCCGCGGCGGCGACGCGGAGCCGCTCCTCGAACTCGTTCAGGGCGTCCCGGAACGCGCGCTGGTCTTCCGGCGGGAAGTCCTTGTTGAACGACTGCCGCATCCAGTGCGGCGGGCTGCGGTCGATGGTGAAGCCGGCCTGCTCGATAGGCTTGGCCAGCAGGTTCTTGTCCGCCGAGTGCACCCAGCCCGCGCCGCAGTCGGCCGGCAGGTCCGGCGCGGCCAGGACCGTGTGCGCCCGCCCGCCGACCCGTGACCGCGCCTCAAGCGCCACGACCGAGAGGCCGGCGCCCGCGAGCCGGCGCAGGGCCGCGATCCCCGCGGCCCCGGCGCCCACCACCACCACATCGTACCGGTCCTGCATGCCCCGACTTACTTGCCGGCCGCCCTCAGCGTCGGCGAGTCCAGGTCGAGCCGGTCCACCGGGATCACCTCCAGGTCCGGCCGCTTGGCCTTCAGCGCCTCGGCGAAGGTCTTGGCGTCGCCGGCGATGATGACGCTGGCCTTGGCCGGATCCATGACCCGGGCCGCGAAGGCCTGGACCTGGGCCGGCGTCACCGCCTCGACCTTGGCGGTATAGTGGGTGATCTCATCCAGCGGCACGCCGTAGAGCGCGAACGCGCCTAAGGTGTCGGCGAGACCCCCGGTGGTCGCCAGGCGCCGGCCGTAGCCGCCCACCAGGTTCGACTTGCGCGCATTGAGCTCGTCCGCCGTGGCCGGGGCCGCGCCGAGCGAGGCCATCTGCTCGCTGATCAGGTCGAGCACCTGGGCGGCGGTCTCGTTCTTGGTCTGGGCCGCGGCGCGGAACGAGCCGGTCGTGCGGTTGGCGCTGAGGTTCGAGGAGGCGCCATAGGAGAGGCCCCGCTTGACCCGGATCTCCAGGTTCAGCCGCGAGGAGTAGCCGCCGCCCAGGAGGGTGTTGGCGACGAGGCCCGGATAGTAGTCCGGGTCGCTGCGGGCAATGCCGGGCTTGGCGAGGTTCACCGCCGCCTGGCCGGCGCCCGGCAGGTCGATGACGATGGCCCGCGGCCGGCCGTGCGGGGTGATCACCGGAACGGCCGGCATCGGCGTGGCCGGTTTCGCCCAGCCGCCGAATGCCTTTTCCGCCAGCGCGAACCCCTGCTCGGGGCTGATGTCGCCGGTCAGCACCAGGATGGCGTTGTCGGGGCGGTACCAGGCCTTGTGCAGGGCCGCGAGGTCGGCGGGCTTCAGCCGGGCGATGGAGCCGGGCGTCCCGGTGGAGACGTGGCCGAAGGGCGTGCCGGCGAAGACGATGGGGGCCGCGGCATAGGCCGAGACCTGGCCGGGCTCCTGATAGGCGACGCGCAGGCCGTCCAGGCTCTGGGCCCGCTGGCGCTCCAGCTCGTCGGCGGCGAAGGCCGGGTTGCGCGCCACGTCGGCCATGATCGCCATGCCGGCCGCGAGCTTGTCGGGCATGACGTTGAGGGTGACCGAGGAGGCCTCCAGGCTCGCGCCGGCTTCCAGGTTGGCGCCCAGGGCCTCGGTCTGGCGGGCGATGTCGCGGGCCGAGCGGGTCCTGGTGCCTTCGGTCAGCATGTCGGCGGTCATGCCGGCCACGCCGGAGAGCCCGGCCGGGTCGGCCCAGCCGCCGGTCTTCAGGGTCAGGTCGGCGGTGACCAGCGGCAGGTCGGAGGACCGCGCCACGATCACCCGCAGGCCGTTGGCGAGCGTGCGCTCGGCGGGCTTCGGCAGGACCGGGGCGACCGGTGTCCCGACCGGCGGCGGCGCCTGGCGCTGGCCTTCGGCGGACAGAGCGAAGACCGGGCCGGTGTAGGTGGTGACCATCTTCGGCGGCGCCGGCGGCGTGGCCGCGATCTCGCCCTTCGGCCGCTCGCTCTCGGGCCGGTAACGGATGGTCATCCGCAGGTTCGGGTCGAGGTACTTTTTCGCCACGCGCTGCACGTCGGAGGCGGTCACCGCCTGCAGGTCGGCGAGCTCTGTGTTGGCCTTGGCCGCGTCACCGTTGATGCGCAGCGCATAGCCGAGCGCGAAGCCGCGCCCGTCGATGGTCTCGCGCTCGCGCAGCTTGCCGGCCACCAGCTCGTTCTTGGCCTCGTCCAGTTCGGCGGCGGTGGGCGGCGCATCGCGCAGGCGCTTCACCTCGGCCAGCAGGGCGGCCTCGCCCTGGTCGATGGTGTGGCCGGAGGCCAGCACCGCGCCGACCACGAAGCTCCCCGGCTGGGCCGGCAGGTCGGCGTTGGAATAGATTTCCGCGGCGATCTGCTTCTCATAGACCAGGCTGTCGTAGAGCCGGGACGACTTGCCGGCCGAGAGGATCGCGTCGAGCATCTTCAGCGCCGGCGCGTCCGGGTCCGAGGCCTTGACCCCCAGCCAGCTGATCGCCACCGCCGGCAGCGGCACGTTCGGGCCATAGCCCTCATAGACGCCCGGCCCCTTGCGCGGCGGCTCGACGGCGGTCACCCGGGCGATCGGCTGGGCGGGGTTCTTCAGGCCGGCCAGATACTGGTCGACCCAGGCGTTGAGCTGCGCCTCGTCGAAGTTGCCGACCACGATCAGGGCGGCGTTGTCGGGGCGGTAGTAGGCCTCGTGGAAGGCGCGCACGTCGTCGACCGTGGCGGCGTCCAGCTCCTCGATCGAGCCTATGCCGGGACGGTGATAGGGGTGGGTCTGGTAGGTCGCCTGCGGCACATAGAGCGAGAACAGCCGGCCGTAGGGCGAGGCCAGCACCCGCTGGCGCAGCTCCTCCTTCACCACATCGCGCTCGGATTTGAAGTTGGTGTCGTCGATGACCAGCGAGCCCATCCGCTCGCCCTCGGCCCAGATCAGCCGCTGGAGGTGGTTGGCCGGGACGACCTCGTAGTAGTTGGTGAAGTCGTCGAAGGTGGAGGCGTTGTTGAGGCCGCCGACGTCCTCGGTCAGCCGGTCGAAGCTCTCGGCCGGCAGGTCCTTCGTCGCCTTGAACATCATGTGTTCGAAGAGGTGGGCGAAGCCGGAGCGCCCTTGCGGATCGTCCTTCGAGCCGACGCCGTACCAGACCTGCACCGTGACATTGGGCGTCGTGCGGTCGAGCGAGGTGAGGACCAGCAGGCCGTTCGCCAGCGTCCGCTGCTTGTAGACGATCGGCGGGACCTTGCTGGCCGCGATGGGGCTGGCCGCGATGGGGTGGGCCGGCGCGGCCAGGGCGGGCGCGGCCGGCGCCAGAGACAGGATGACGGCGAGGGCGCTGGCGGCTTGGCGGATCATGGCGCTTCCGAAGACTGCGTGGGGCCAATTCCTTAGCACCCTGCGCGGCCTTCGGAAGCTTACGGCTTCGTCATCCGGCGGCTCAGGCGGCGATCCCGAGACCGGCGCAGAGGTGGGCGTAGTCGGCCGGCTCCAGGTTCGGCCTGACGGCCCCGGCCATCATGCCGGCGAAGGCTTGCGGCGGAGCCTTGGCGCGCACGGCGGTCAGCAGCCGGATCCGCTCGGCTCGCGTCCCGGCCCGGACGATGAAACCGCCGAAGCCCATCATCATCTCGGGCGACAGGGCGCTCATGATCCGTCCCTCGATGCCGATCAGCTCCTCGTCGGAGAACAGGCTCTGCAGGACCGGCAGGATCAGCAACTCCTCCTCGGCCATGTGGGCGAAATCGTCGGCGACGAAGGTGGAGTAGCGCAGGTAGAGCGCCTTCAGCGCCGCGGCGCGGGCCGCAGGCTTGGCGGCCTCCACCGCGCAGATCGCGGTTTCCAGCGCCTCGAACGTCTGGCGGTGCTGCTCATGGTCGCGCGCCAGGCGGGCGGTGGAGCCCGGCGCGCGCGCCTCCAGCGCCGTGTGGATGAACGCATCCTCGTTGGCGAGGTGGTGCTCCGAGACGTGGATCTGGAAACGCAGGTCGCGCAGCAGGCCGGCGAGGGCCTCGGGATCGTCGCCGCTGCAGGACCCGCTCTGCGCCAGCAGCTGCGACAGGCGCAGCCGCAGGCCCTTGTGGATCTGGTTGTAGAAGTTGTGCGTGGCGATGGGCTTGGCTTGGACGAAGGACATGACAGGTCTCCTTGCGCCGACGCGAAACGCCGGCGGGCTTGGGTTCAGGGTGTGGACGTCAGTGGAGGGCTAGGCGGCGGCCTGGGCCTGGCCCCGCCGCGCGGCGAGCAGGGCGTTGAAGTCGGCGTGGACGTGGTCCCAGGCCGGCCGGGCCTTCATGCGCCCGAGCCAGCCGGTGATGTTCGGATAGGGCGACAGGTCGACGCCCATGGCCTCGCCGAGGCCGACGAAGATCGAGCCCAGGTAGTCGGCCAGGCTGATCTCATCGCCGCAGACGAAGGGCCGGCCGGCCAGCATGTGCTCTTCGAGCACCTTCAGCCAGCGGGGCGAGCGCTCGGCCCCGAAGGCCAGCATGTGCTGGGCGAGCTCGGGGTCCATGCCGCGCGGGATGCCCATCCTCGGATAGACCGTGAACAGCACGAAGTACTCGTGGAAGTGGCTGTTGAACCAGTCGAGCGCCTCATTGACCTTGGCCCGCGCCGCGAGCGCGGACGGATAGGCCGGCGAGCCGACCTTCTCGGCGAGGTACTTCAGGATCGCCGAGGACTCGCCCAGCGAAAGCTCGCCGTCCAGCAGGAAGGGCACGATGCCGTTCGGGTTGATGGCCAGGTAGGCGGGCGCGAGGTTCTCGCCGGTCATCAGCGAGACCTGGGCCCGTTCGACCTCCAGGCCGTGCTCGGCGATGAACAGCAGCACGGGACGGACGGTGGTCGAGATCGGATCGCAATAGAGTTTCATCGGTAGTCGGCCCTCTCTTGGCGTGAGGCGGGCCGCGTTCGACGACCCCGGTTCGGAAGGAGGGGCGGAGTACCGGCCACGCGGGGTGAGCGCAATCAGCACTCTTGCAGTCGGGTTCTGCGCAATTGCAGAATGCAGACCGATGTTCGATTGGAATGCCGCCGCGGCGGCGAACGACGCCGAAAACCCCGCAACCTCGGCCCGCCAGGCGCCGGCCTGACCGGCGTTCGCACGCCGTGTCACAATGGAATTCGCCCGTCCGTCTTCCTATGTCGTCGGCAAGGACGCGGCCGCGGTCCAAGGACCAAGGGGATTCTGCACAAGTGCTGGGCGATCGGACCTTCGACTGGAATGACCTGAAGGCCCTGCTGGCGGTGGCGCGCGGCGGCTCGACCCTCACCGCGGCCAGGGCGCTGGGCGTCAACCAGACGACGGTGGTCCGGCGGATCGAAGCCCTGGAGGCCGCCGTCAGCCTGAAGCTGATGGACCGCACCCAGACCGGCAGCCGTCTCACCGAGGCGGGTTGCGAACTGCTCCCGGACGCCGAGCGGATCGAGGAAGCCGCCGCGGCCTTCGCCTGCCGCGCCGCCGCCCAAAGGCGATCCCTGGCCGGAACGATCCGCGTCACCTCGACTGAGATCCTCGGCAGCCTGGTGATCACCCCGGCGCTGGCCGATTTCCGCCGGCTCTACCCCGACATCAACGTCGACCTCATCCTCACCGACCGGCCTCTCGACCTCGCTGCGGGGGAGGCCGACGTGGCGATCCGCGGCGGCCTGGCCCTGCCGGCGAGCGATCTGGTGGCGCGCAAGCTCGCGGCCTTCACGGTCACCCTCTACTGCAGCCGTGACTATGCCCAGCGTCGCGGCGTGCCCCGGTCGGCCGGCGACCTGGCGCGGCACGCGCTCGTGGTCGGCGATGGCCACGCCAGTCCGCTGCCGGGCGTCGCCTGGGTCCTGGGCCAGGCGCCGGGGGTCGAGCCGGCGTTTCGCTCCAACACCATGGTCAGCATGCTCAATGCGCTGAGAATGGGCCTGGGCGTCGGGCCGGCGATCTCGCTGCTGGGCGACCTGGAGCCCGACCTGGTCCGCTGTTTCTCGATCCCGGGCATGTCGCCGGGGACCTGGGTGGTCGCGTCGCCAGAGCTCAAGGATACGCCCCGCGTGCGGGCGTTCATCGATTTCATCGTCCCGCACTTCGCCGCGACCCGAAGGACGCTCGAGGCGACCGGCGCGGCGCTCGTGCGCAAGAACGACGCCTGGCTGGCGTCGATCGGTGCGGACCTGACGACCGCCTAGCTCGCCAGCCTGACCAGCATCTTGCCGGCGTTCTCCCCGGCCATCAGGCCGATCAGCGCGCCCGGCGCGGCGGCGATCCCGTCGACGATGGTCTCCTGGTACTTGACCTTCCCGTCCTTCAGCCAGCCGGCCATGTCGCGCTGGAAGTCCGCGTAGAGGTGCATGAAGTCCGGCGCGACGAAGCCCCTGAGCATCACCCGCGAATAGATGATGTTGGAGAGGTTCGAGACGTTGGAGTGGCCGGAGTTGTATCCGGAGATGAAGCCGCAGACCGGAATGCGGCCGAGCGTGTTCATGCGCCGCAGCGCCGCCTCCAGATGGTCGCCGCCGACATTGTCGAAATAGACGTCGAGGCCCTTGGGCGTGGCGTCTTCCAGGGCCTGGCGGATCGGCTGGGTCTTGTAGTTGATCACCGCGTCCAGTCCCACCTCGTCGCGCAGCCAGGCGGCCTTGGCGTCCGAACCCGTCGAGCCGACCACATGGCAGCCCTTCAGCTTGGCGATCTGGGCCGCGACCGAGCCCACCGCGCCGCCGGCCGTGGAGACGAACACCTGCTCGCCGTCCTTCAGCTGGCCGATGTGCAGCAGGCCGCCGTAGGCGGTGAAGCCGGTGCCGCCCAGCGCGTGCATGTGGACGGTCAGCGGCAGGTCCGGATCGGGCGTGAGCCTGGTCAGTCCCTTGCCGTCCGAGGTGAAATATTCGCGGAAGCCCAGCCGGTTGGAGACCAGGTCGCCAACCGCGAAGCCGTCGTGCTTCGACTGCACGACCCGGCCCAACGCCCCGCCCATCATCGCCTCGTCCAGCGCCTGGCCGGCGGTGAGTCTCGGCCGCATGGCCGGGTCCACCGACATCAGAAGGTTCTCGACCAGCACCTGGCCGTCCGCGGCGTCGGCGACCTGGCGCTCGACCATCGCGAAGTTCTCGGCCGCGGGCGCGCCGCTCGGGCGCTGGACGAGGTGAATCTCACGGCTCTTGGGCATGATCGGGCTCCGGAAATGCGTGGCTTTGAAATAGGCGCGATTTGTGGACCGCCGCCGCCCACCCCTCAAGCGGTGTTAGATGACATCGCCCCACCCAAGCCTGCGCGCGACCGCGTAAGCCGGCTGGTCGCGCTTGGTGACGAGGCGCGGCTCGACCTGGCCGTCCAGCCCGCAGAGCTTGAGCGCGATGCCCGGCTTGCCGACCCGCGGCGGCGCCAGGATGCGCGGGCGCCGCGGCCCGGCGGCGATCCCGGGCCGGGCGGCGATCAGGTAGCTGAAGCGCTCGTCCTCGAAGGGGACCTCGCCGCCCTTGGCCAGGCGGTGGTCGCGGCTGCGCGGCAGGCGGACTGAGAAATGACACCAGTCCTCGCCGACCAGCGGACAGGC
The DNA here is from genome assembly GCF_041691455.1 of Phenylobacterium sp. Lineage (GTDB taxonomy): Bacteria > Pseudomonadota > Alphaproteobacteria > Caulobacterales > Caulobacteraceae > Phenylobacterium. Next base: position 324,277 of record NZ_JBEPUO010000001.1, read on the forward strand.
CAGCTCGTGCGGGCAGGGCGCCGGGACGGTCGCGCCCGCCGCGATCAGCGCGGTCCTGGCGGCGAGGATGCGGCCATACCCGGCTGGGGTGCCGGGCTCCACCAGCGCCAGAATCCCCTCGCAGGAGGCCCATAGTTCGGCGATTGTCGAAGCTTGTTTGTCGGATGGAATTTCGGCCAGGGCGTAGCTCGCCACGACGACATCGGCCCGGGGCCAGGGTCCCGCCGCCGTGAGGTCGGCGCGGCGGACCTCGGCGGTCCGGAGCGCCGGCGGTCCGGCGGTGGCGAGCTGCGCGGCCAGCGCCAGCAACGGCGGATTGGCGTCGAGCCAGGTGACGGCGCTTAGGCCCGGCCAGACTTCCGCCGCCGCCCAGCTCGCCGCGCCCGTGCCCGCGCCAGCATCCAGCAGGGTGCCAGGTTCGAACCCAGGCACCATGCGCGCCGCTTCGGCGAACACGGCCGCGCAGGCCGCGTAGGTGGCGGGCAGGCGGGTCAGGGCATAGGCCAGCGCATCGTCGGCCTCGCGGATCACGCCGGCCGACGGCTGGCCGGCCCGGTAGGCCTCGGAGGTCCGCGCCGCGCGCTCGGCCAAGCCCTTGCGGGGCACGCCGTCCAGGGCGCGGTCGAGCGCCACGCGCAGGGCCGCCGGCAGGTCGGGGCTCACTGGACCCGGGCCATGGCCTCGCGGCGCAAGGCCATCAGCGCCATCGGCACGTCGTGGCGCAGCGCCAGCCGCGCCACCCAGCCGGGAACCGAGAAGGGCGCGGCGACGCGGGCCTCATAGGTCACCTGGGTCCGGTCGCCGTGCGGGGTCAGCAGCCACTCGCCCTCCAGCACCTTCAGGTCGCCGCCGACCCGATGGAAGGTCATGCGGCGCGGCGGCTCGAAGTCCTCGCGGAAGACGCTGCGGATCGAGGGCAGGAAGGTCATCTTGCTGATCTGCTCGCGGACGTCCCAGCGCCCTTGCGGGTCGCGCTCGACGATGCGGCAGCTCTTCAGGTTGGCGACCATCCGGGGCGCCAGGTCGCAGTCGGTCATCACGCTCCAGATCGCCTCTGGCGGCGCGGCGATGTCGATGGCCGCGTGGATGACGCCCGATGACCCGTCCGCGTCCGTCGTCACCTCGGCGTAGGGCCGGCCGCGGTCGAGCGCGGCCTGGGCCCTGGGCGGCAGCTCCATCGCCGCCGCCGGCGTGGCGACGGCCAGCGCCGCGATGACCAGGAGGAGGCGCATGGAGCCGCCGACCGGCTCTAGACCGTCGCCGGCTTCTTCAGGAGTTCGTCGAGCACCCCCGGGTCGGCCAGGCCGGCGGGATCGCCGAGATTGCTGAGGTCGCCGGCCGCCACCTTGCGCAGGATCCGCCGGATGACCGCGCCGCCCTTGGTGCGGGGCAGGGCGGAAAGGAATCGCACCTCCTGCGGCACGGCGCCCGGCCCGACCTCCCGGCGCACCAGGCCTTTCAGGTCGGCCTCCAGAATGTCGGTCGCCCGGGTGTCCGGCGCCACCACCACATAGGCGTGGACCCCGTCGGGCGCGCCGACGCAGGCGGCCTCGGCGACCCCGTCATGGGTCTCCAGCAGGCGGCCCAGTTCGTTGGCGTCGACTTTCAATCCGCCGACCTCGATCATGTCCGGCCCATGGTCCTCGGCGCGGTTGCGCACCAGGTCGTCGACCACGCTGGGGTCGGCCAGCGTCGAGGTGTCGCCGAGGTTGGCGATGTCGCCCTCGGCCACCTTGCGCAGGATGCGGCGCATGATCTTGCCGGAGCGGGTCTTGGGCAGGCCCGGGGCGAACTGGATCACGTCCGGCGAGGCGAAGGGGCCGATCTCGCGGCGTACCCAGTTGCGCAGCTCCGGCTCCAGACTGGATGAGGGCTGTACGTCGGCCTTGAGCGTCACGAAGCAATAGATGCCCTGGCCCTTGATCTCGTGCGGGTAGCCCACGACCGCGGCCTCGGCGACCTTGGGGTCGGCGACCAGGGCGCTCTCGATCTCGGCGGTGCCCAGCCGGTGGCCGGAGACATTGATCACGTCGTCCACCCGCCCGGTGATCCAGTAGTAGCCGTCCGCGTCGCGCCGGGCGCCGTCGCCGGTGAAATACTTCCCCGGATAGGTGGTGAAGTAGGTCGAGATGAACCGGTCGTGGTCGCCGTAGACCGAGCGCATCATGCCGGGCCAGGCGTCGGTCAGGCACAGGTTGCCGCTGATCGCGCCCTCCAGCACCTTTCCGTCGGCGTCCACCAGCTGCGGCTTCACGCCCGGCAGGGGCTTGGCGCAGGAGCCGGGCTTCAGGGCCGTCGCGCCCGGCAGCGGGCTCATCAGGCAGGCGCCCGTCTCGGTCTGCCACCAGGTGTCGACGATCGGGCAGCGGCCCTCGCCAACCACGCGATGGTACCAGAGCCAGGCCTCGGGATTGATCGGCTCGCCGACAGTGCCCAGCAGGCGGATCGTGCTGCGCGAGGTGCGCGTCACCGGGGCGTCGCCCTCGCGCATCAGGGCGCGGATGGCGGTCGGCGCGGTGTAGAAGATCTCGACCTTGTGCTTGTCGCAGACCTCCCAGAACCGGGAAGAGGTCGGGTAGTTGGGCACGCCCTCGAACATCAGCGAGGTCGCGCCATTGGCCAGCGGGCCATAGACCACATAGCTGTGGCCGGTCACCCAGCCCACGTCGGCGGTGCACCAGAAGACTTCGCCCGGCCGGTAGTCGAAGACCAGCTCGTGGGTGTGGGCCGCCCAGGTCAGATAGCCGCCGGTGGTGTGCAGCACGCCCTTGGGCTTTCCGGTCGAGCCGGAGGTGTAGAGGATGAACAGCGGATCCTCGGCGTTCATCGGCTCGGGGTCGCACTGGTCCGACACCGTGGCCTTCACGTCGGAATAGAAGACGTCCCGGCCCTCGGTCATCGGCACGTCGGCCCGCGTGCGGCGGACCACGATGACGTCGGTCACGCCCGGGCAGGAGGCCAGCGCCTCGTCGACGTTGTTCTTCAGCGGCACCGGCTTGCCACCGCGCAGGCCCTCGTCGGCGGTGATCACGATCCGGCTGTCGCAGTCCTGGATGCGCCCGGCGATGCTGTCCGGCGAGAAGCCGCCGAAGATCACCGAATGGATCGCCCCGATCCTCGCGCAGGCCAGCATGGCGTAGGCCGCCTGCGGGATCATCGGCAGGTAGATGGTGACCCGGTCGCCCTTCTTGACGCCCTTGGCCTTCAGCACATTGGCCATGCGGCAGACCTCAGCGTGCAGCATGCCGTAGGTGATCAGGTCGCTGGTCTGGCCGTCGTCGCTCTCCCAGATGAAGGCGGTCTGGTCGGCGCGCCCGGGCAGGTGGCGGTCGATGCAGTTGACCGAGACGTTCAGGACGCCGTCGGCGTACCAGCGCACCCGGAAATCCTTGGCGTCGAAGGAAACGTCCTTCACCGCGGTGAACGGCTTGATCCAGTCGAGACGCTTGGCCACGTCGGTCCAGTAGCCGTCGGGGTCGCTCTCGACGCGGGCGACGGCGGCCTCGTAGCCGGCGGCGTTCATCAGGGCGTTCTTCGCCCAGGCCTCGGGAACCGGAAAGACTTCGCTGTCGGACACCTTGCGCACTCCCGAAATAAGCCGTCCCGAAGGGAGTATGCGGAGAGGGCGCCCCCGCGCAACAACCTCCCGCGCCCAAGCTTGCCCGAACGGGCGGGCGCCGCCATGGTCGGGCGCATGTCTCATAAGGGTCCGCTGGTCGCGCTTTTGGCGCTCGCCCTGTCGTTGGGGGCCTGCAGCCTCGATGCGCGCAAGGGCGCCGCGGCCGACATCGCCAAGTTCCTGGCCGCCGTCCAGAAGGACGATCCGGCGGGGCTCGAGCCGGCCCTCGACCGGCCGGCCCTGCGCGCCAACCTGCGCGACCAGCTGGCCGACCTCGGCCGCGCCAACGGCATCGACGTGGGGGCGGGCCCCTCCGAATTCGCCATGGACCGGATGATCACCGCCGAAGCGATCCGCAAGGCCGAGGCCAGCGCCGGCCTGTCGGCCGCGCCCACCGCCGCCCAGCTCGCGCCCGCGCTGAAGATGCCGGACAAGGCCCACGCCTGCCTGCAGGACGCCGCCAGGGATCACTGTGCGCTGACCTTCGCCCGCCGGGGCGGCGCCTGGCGCCTGGTCGGGATGCTGGCCACCGAGCAGCACCGGCCCTAGCCCCCCGCCGCCGCAGGGCTTATGCGGAGGGCCACGCATTCACGAGGCCTCTCATGCTGCTCCACCTCTCGACCTGGCAAGAGATCGAGGATTACCTCAAGCGCTCGAAGACGGTGGTGATCCCCATCGGCTCCAACGAGCAGCACGGCCCGACCGGCCTCCTGGGCACCGACTGGCTCTGCCCCGAGATCATCGCCCACGAGGCGCAGAAGACCTCCGACCTGCTGGTCGCGCCCACCTTCAACATCGGCATGGCGCAGCACCATCTGGGTTTCCCCGGCACCATCGCGCTTCGGCCCTCGACCTTCATGGCGGCGATCGGCGACTGGTGCCGGAGCCTCGGTCTCGCCGGCTTCGAGAAGCTCTATTTCCTGAACGGCCACGGCGGCAATGTCGCCACCATCGACGCGGCCTTCTCCGAGCTCTACGCCGAGGCCACCTACAGCCAGCGCAACCGCGGCTTCGCCTGCAAGCAGAAGAACTGGTGGGAGCTGAAGGGGGTGCTGGGCATCGCCAACCGCCAGTTCCCCACCGGCCACGGCAGCCACGCCACCCCGTCGGAGATCGCGGTCACCCAGTGGGCCTATCCCGACGCCATCAAGTCGGCGAACTACGCGCCGCAGATCGCCCCGACCGGACCGATCCGCGAGGCGCTGGATTTTCGCGCCCGCTATCCCGACGGCCGCATGGGCTCCGACCCCGGCCAGGCCACGCCGGAAAAGGGCGGCGAGCTGGTGGCCGCCGCGGTGGCCGGCCTGATCGAGGACGTCGCCGCCTTCAGCGCCGAGGTCGCCCCGGCCTAGCTAGGCCGTGAACACCGCGCCGTCGCGCACGGCCACCGGCCAGGGCGTCAGGCTGAGGCCGATGCAGGGCGTGGTCGCGCCCGCGCCCTCAAGGGTGAAGAGGCCGCCGTGCCCGGCGCAGAGGATGTGGTCGCCGGCCTTGGTCAGGTAGCGGTCGTCGAACACGCCCAACGGCCAGCCGGCGTGCGGGCAGCTGTCGACATAGCCGGTCACCAGGCCGCCCTTGCGCACCAGGAAGCCCGCGAAGAGGCGGCTGTCGAGGCGGAAGCGGAAGCCCTTCGAGCCGGGGTCCGACAGCTCGTCGAGCCCGCAGAGCCTCTGGCCCGCCGCCGGGCGGGCGGGGTTGTCGCTAGAGCTGGCCAAGGGTCGCTCGGAACCCGCGGATCTCGACCTGCCCGAAGAGACCGGCCTGCTGGTAGGGATCGGCGGCGTTGAAGGCCTCGACCGCGTCCCGGGTCTCGGCCTCGATCACGAACAGCGAGCCGGCCATTCCGTCGCCCGCGTCGAGCATCGGCCCGGCCACCTTCACCATGGCCAGGTTCTCGCGGACATAGGCCAGGTGCGCCTCGCGCGTCGCCATCCGCAGGTCGAGCGCGTTGGGCTTGTCGAAGCAGATCAGGGCGAAAAGCGGCATGGGGCTATTCCTCGCGAAGCGGTCTTGAGAGCAGGCCGCGGATGGCCTCGTCGACGCCGACCTCGCCGGCCAATATGGCGGCGGTGGCCTCGCAGATCGGCACGTCGACGCCGAGCTTGCGGGCGAGCTGGCGCACCGCCGGCGCGGAGGCCACGCCCTCGGCCACCGAGAGCTTGCCGGCCAGCGCCTCGTCGAGCGTCTGGCCGCGGCCGAGCGCCAGGCCGACGCTCATGTTGCGCGACTGCGGGCTGGAGCAGGTGAGCACCAGGTCGCCCAGGCCGCAGAGGCCGGCCACGGTCTCGGCCTCGCCGCCGAGCGCCACGGCCAGCCGGGTGAGCTCGGAGAAGCCGCGGGTGATCAGGGCGGCGTGGGCGCTGCGGCCCAGGCCCCGGCCCTCGACGATGCCGCAGGCGATGGCCAGCACGTTCTTCACCGCCCCGCCGGCCTCCGCCCCGATCATGTCGGTGGCGAAGTAGGGCCGGAAGGTGGGCGTGGCGATCAGTTCGGCGAGATCGCGCGCGCAGTTCTCGTCCGGGCAGGCCAGCGTCACGGCGGTCGGCAGGCCGCGGGCCACCTCGCCGGCGAAGCTGGGCCCCGAGAGGACGGCCGGCGCGGCCTGTGGAATGGTCTCGGCCAGCACCTCGGTCATCAGCTTCAGCGAGCCTTGCTCGACGCCCTTGGCGCAGAGCAGGATCTGCAGGCCCTCGCGCACATGCGGGGCGAAGGCGGCGAGCGTGGCGCGCAGGTGCTGGGCAGGCGCGACCGCCAGGACGAGGTCGCTGGCCGCGAGGTCGGCGAAGTCTCCGGTGGCGCGGATCGAGGGGTCGAGGTCGATCCCCGGCAGGAAGCTGGTGTTCTCGTGGCTGGTGTTGACCGAAGCCACCACGTCGGCTTCGCGCGCCCAGAGCGTCGTCTCCAGTCCCGCCCGCGCGCAGACCTGGGCCAGCGCCGTTCCCCAGGCCCCGCCGCCGATAACCCCGGCTTTCGTCATGCCTTCGCGCCTTTTCGGCCGGGCGCATGCGTCGGGTTGGCGCTGGCCGCGGCCTCATCCAACGGCCAACGGGGCCGGGCGGCTGCATCGAGTCCGTCCGAAATCCCGAGCGCCAGCCGCTCCGCGCCGGCGAGTGCGATCATCGCGGCGTTGTCGGTGCAATAGGCCAGCGGCGGGGCGGTGAAAGAAAAGCCGCGCGCTTCCGCCGTCGCCTGCAGCCGCGCGCGCACGGCTCGGTTGGCCGCGACGCCGCCGGCCACCACGAACCTCAGGCCCCGGCCTTCATGGGCGACGGCGTAGGCGGCCATCGCCCGGTCGCTGCGCTCGGCAAGCTGGCCGGCGATGGCGGCCTGGACGGCGGCGGCCAGGTCGGCGCGTTCGGCGCCCGTGGTCAGGCCCTCGGCGATCCGCGCGGCGGCGGTCTTCAGGCCTGAGAACGAGAAGTCGCAGTCCTTGCGGCCGAGCAGCATGCGCGGCAGCACGAACCGCGCCGCATCGCCAGCCTCGGCCAGGGCCTCCAGCGCCGGGCCGCCGGGGTAGGGGAGGCCCAGCGTCTTGGCGATCTTGTCGAAGGCCTCGCCCGCCGCGTCGTCGATGGTCGAACCCAGGCGGCGGCAGGCGCCCACGCCGTCGACCGCCAGGAGCTGGCAATGGCCGCCGGAGACCAGCAGCAGCAGGAAGGGATAGGCGACCTCGGCCGCCAGCCGGGCGGAGACCGCGTGGCCCTCCAGGTGGTTCACCGCCACCAGCGGCAGGCCACGGGCCAGCGCGATGGCCTTGCCGAACGACAGGCCGACCATCACGCCGCCGACCAGGCCCGGCCCGGCCGTGGCCGCCACGCCGGTCAGGTCCGCGAAGCCCACGCCCGCCTCGGCCAATGCGCTCGCCGCGATGGCGTCGATGCTCTCGACATGGGCGCGCGCGGCGATCTCCGGCACCACGCCGCCGAACGGCGCATGCGCGGCGATCTGGCTGGCGATCACCGAGGACAGCACCTCGACCGCGCCGCCCGGCTTGAGCCGCACGACCGCCGCCGCGGTCTCGTCGCAGCTGGTCTCCAGGCCGAGGACAGTCTGAGTGCTTGGGGTCATCCGGTTGCCGGGGGGCGCCCGCTCCTGTAGCAGGCGCATCTTACGTCCGCTCCGAGGTAGCCCTCCGCCCGTGCCCACGCAACCGCCGGTCCCTAAAGCGCCAGAGCCTTGGACGCGCGTGCGGATCGGCGCCCGCGGCTCCAAGCTGTCGCTCGCCCAGGCCGGCCACATGCAGCGCCGCATCGCCGCCGCGCTCGGGGCCGATCCGGAAAAGCCCGACGAGGTCGAAGCCGTCGCCCCGCTGATCGTCATCACCACCACCGGCGACCGGGTGCAGGATCGCCGGCTGCTGGAGATCGGCGGCAAGGGCATGTTCACGAAGGAGATCGAGGAGGCCCTGCTCGACGGCCGCATCGACTGCGCGGTCCATTCGCTGAAGGACATGCCGGCGCTCCTGCCCGAAGGGCTTTGCATCGCCGCGATCCCCGAGCGCGAGGACCCGCGCGACGCGTTCCTCAGCCTGAAGGCCGACCGGCTGGAGGACCTGGCCCACGGCGCGGTGCTCGGCACCGCCAGCCTGCGGCGCCAGGCCCAGGCCCTGCACCGCCGCCCCGACCTCGATGTCCAGATGCTGCGCGGCAATGTCGACACCCGGCTCGCCAAGCTGCAGGCCGGCGACGCCGACGCGATCCTGCTGGCCTTCGCGGGCCTGAAGCGCCTGGGGCTCCAACACTTGCCGAGCAGCCTGATCGATCCCGTCGAATGCCCGCCGGCCCCTGGCCAGGGCGCGCTCGCCATCGAGACCCGCGTCGGCGACTGCGACGCGCCCTGGGTGCAGGCGATCCGGCACGCGCCCACCACCGTCGCCGTGGCGGCCGAACGCGGGGCGCTCACCGCCCTCGAAGGCTCCTGCAAGACCGCCATCGGCGCCCACGCCTGGTTCGAGGGCGCGCACCTGAAGCTGATCGTCGAGGCGCTGTCGACCGACGGCCGCGCCCGCTTCCGCCACGCCGGCGAGGCCGACCTCACCGAACTCGCCGATCCGGAAGCCTCGGCCCGCGACCTCGGCCTGTCGCTGGGGATCGCGGTGCGCGACGAAGCCGGCGACGCGATCTCGATCTAACGCGACATCCAGGGTTTCGACTTCGACGATGAGCGGGCCGCAGCGGCCTGTTCGCGCTGGAACTTGCCGCCACGCGGCGGCTTCGGCCGCGCGGCGATCGCCTCCTTCTTCAGGCGCAGAGCCCGCTGGATCGGGGTCTCCGGCTTTTCATCGGGCATGGTGGTTCCCCGGGTTGTTGAGGCTCTCTCGTAGATAGGCGACGTAGCTCGGCGTGCCCGCCGAATGGACGTCGTCGACGCGCCAGTGGCCCTTCACGGCGACCAAGTCCAGCCGAACGGTCTGCGGTTCGCCGAAATTGCGGAAATGCGCGGTGGCCCGGGCCCGCCCGCCGGTCCCGCCGGCGATCTGCACGTCCACGCGCGAAATCTCGAAGTCCTGGCAGTCGCAGATCGGGTCGCCGTCGAGCGGGCCGACCTCGTCGGTGGGGACGTCGGCGGCGGCGCGCCGCATGAGCCGCAGGAACGCCGGTGAGAAGGTCGTCTTGGCCTGGCGCCCGGCATAGTCGGGCCCGTCGCCGTGATAGGCCGCGTAGAGCTTCCGGACGAAGGCATTGGCGCTCGCCGCATCCTGGGCCGAGGCGGCGGGTGGGGCCAAGGCGAGGACGGCGGCAAGGACAATGGATCTGGCGCGCAAATCGGCCTCCACCTGAGGGGCGATCCCCATCGCGATACCGATTACGGTTTGCGGAAGGTTAACGCTATCTGCGCTAGAAGGTCTTCATGGCCCGTCGCCGACAACGAATCTGGATCACCCGCGCCCAGCCCGGCGCCGACTCCACCGCCGAGCGCGTGCGCGCGCTGGGGCACGAGGCGATCATCGCCCCGCTCCTGGCCGTCCGCGCCCTGCAGGACGTGCAGGTCGATCTGCTGGGGGTCGCGGCGTTGGCTTTCACCAGCGCCAATGGCGTGCGGGCCTTCTCCGACCTCAGCGCGGAGCGTTCGCTGCGGGTGTTCGCGGTGGGCGCGGCGACCGCGCAGGCCGCAAGGGCCGCTGGCTTCCGGCTGGTGCTCTCCGCCGACGGCGACGTCGACGCGCTCGCCGAAGGCATTGCGTTGCGCCGCGCCGAACTCCGCGGCGCCGTTCTGCACCCCGGCGCGGCCGAACCGGCCGGCGACCTGGCCGGCGCGCTCGAAAAGCACGGGGTCGAGGCGCGACGGCTGATCCTATACGAGACCGCCCCGGTGAAGCTGGAGGCCGAGGCCGCTAAGCTGCTCATCCAGGCCGACGCGGCCCTGCTGCATTCGCCACGCGCCGCTCAGGCCCTGGCCGCCCTGCTGAAGCTCTATCCGGCGCCGAAGCTTCGGGCGCTCGGCCTGTCGAAGGCGGTCGTCAAGCCGCTGGCGCGGGTGCCGCTGGCCGCCAAGGTCTTCCCCTCGATGCCCCTCGAAGGGGCCCTGCTCAACCTGATAGACCGGAACCCATGACGCCGACGTCGGACGCCCCGGATATCACCGCGCCGAAGGACCCCGCCGCCTATCGGCCGCGCCCGCTGCTGGGGGCGACGTTCTGGGCGATGATCGCCTTCGCGGTGCTTTGCGTCCTGGCCGGCGTCGGCATCGCCACCTTCGGTCCCCGGCTGTTCGAGCGGCCGGCCGCCAGGCCCGCGGCCGAGGCGGCCCCGGTCGCCGAAGCGCCAGTCCCGGCGCCGATCCCTGCCGCATCGCCGGCGCTCGCGCCGGCCCCGGCGCCGACCGGTCCGGACGTCGAACGGCTGAGCGCCCGGGTGGCGACGCTGGAATCGCACCAGGCCCATGCCTCCCAGGCCGCCGCCGCCGCCCTCGCCGTCTCCGCCGTGGTTGAGGCCGCCCAGGGCACCGGCCCCTTCGCCGACGAGCTGGCGAGCCTCAGGGCCGTCTCCCCGCCCTCGCCGGAGCTCGAATCGCTGGCCCGCCTCGCCCAGGCCGGCGCCCCCAGCCGCACCGCGCTCGCCGCCAGCTTCCCCGACTACGCCGCCCGCGCGGCCAGCGCCGCCCGCGATCCGGGCGACAAGGCCGGCCTCGGCGACCGCATCGTCTATGAGCTCTCCCGCATCGTCAGCCTGCGCCGGGTGGGCGATGTGCCGGGAGAGGGGGTCGACGCCCTGCTCGCCCGCGCTGAGCGGCAGGTGGAGGATGGCGACCTCGACCGGGCGCTGCGCACCCTCGACCGGCTGCCGGCCGGGGCCCGCGACGCGCTCGCGCCCTGGCGAGGCCGGGCCGAGCGGCGCGCCGAGATCGACCGCAACGCCCAGGCGCTGCGCGCCCGCACCCTGCAAGCCCTGGCCCTCGAGGCGCGAGGCGGCGCATGATCCGAGCCGGCCTCGTCGTCCTGATCGTCGCGGCGGTGGCCGTGGCCATCCTCGCCCTGACCGGCGACGCGGGCCACGCCAGCATCGTCTGGCTGGGCTGGCGGGCCGACATGACCGCCTCGGCGGCCGCGCTGATCGTGATGTTCGCGGCGCTGTTCGCGACGCTCGCCTGGCGGACGCTGCTCTGGATCCTGGCCGCGCCCAAGCGGACTGAACGCATCCGCGCCGAGAACCGCCGCCGCCAGGCCAACGAAACCCTGACCCGTGGCTTCCTCGCCGCCGCGGCCGGCGACGGCTCCGAGGCGCGGCGCCTGGCCCAGAAGGCCGCCGAACTCGCCGACGAGACCCCGGGCCTGGTCCGGGTGCTGGCCGCCCAGGCCGCCGAAGCCGCCGGCGACGTGCCCGCCGCCCAGGCCGCCTACGTCGCCATGCTGGGCTTCCCGGACATGCGGCTGGCCGGCCACAAGGGCCTGATGCAGCTGGCGCTGGCCCAGGGCGAGCGGGAGACGGCGCTGCGCCACGCCCAGGAGGCGTTCGGCGAGACCCGCAGCGCCCGCTGGGCCTGGCGCGCGCTCCTGGAGGCCCGCCTCGACAACGCCGAGTGGGCCCAGGGGCTGGAGCTGGTGAAGAACGCGCTGGACCGCAAGATCGTCCCGCCGGTCACCGCCGAGCGCGCCCGCGCCGCCCTGCTGGCCGCGCTCGCCGCCCAGCTCGAACACGCCACCGCGCCCCGCTCGCAGGGCCAGGCGCTCGACGCGGCGGTGGAAGCCGCCAAGCTGCAGCCGGGCTTCGCGCCGGGGGTGGTGATGGCCGCGCGCCTGCTGGCCGCCGACGGCAAGGTCGGCCGCGCCTCGGCGACCCTGGAGAACGCCTGGAAGGCCGCGCCGCACCCGGCGCTGTGGCTCGCCTACCGCGACCTGAAGACCGCCGAGACCCCGCGCGAGCGCGCCCAGCGGCTGATGGTGCTGGCCGCCCAGAACCCCGCCCACCGCGAGAGCCGCATCCTCGGCGTCGAGGGTGCGCTGACCGCCGGCGACGCCGGCCAGGCCGGCCAGGCGATGGCCTCCCTCGACGGCGAGCCGGTCACCGCCCGCATCGCCGGCCTGCGCGCCCGCGTGGCCTTCGCCTCCGGCCAGCCGGACGAAGCCCGCCTGTGGCTGGCCCAGGGCATGAACGCGCCGCAGGAGCCGGACTGGTCCGATCTCGATCCCGAAGGCCGCGCCTTCGCCTATCAGGTCTCCGACTGGGCCCGGCTGGTGATCACCTTCGCCGAGACCGGCGATCTCATCCACCCGCGCCACGAACGCCGCGAGCGGGGCCTGAGCGAGCTGCCGGAACTGCCGATCGCCTACGCCGACTCCGCGCCGTTCATCATCGCCGATGGCCTCGGGCCCGCGCCCTATCCGGTCGATGAGGAGGGCTATGGCGAGGACGATCTGGCGACCGTGGAGGACGAGCCGCCGCCGCCACGCCGCCGCGCCGGCCGTGGCCGCTTGGCGAGCGCGCCTAGAGCCGCTAAATAGGCCCTCCTTCGCGGCCGGGGTTTCCCGATCCGCAGCCAACAGGCCTTTGGGCCGCCTTAGCTCAGCTGGTAGAGCGGCGCATTCGTAATGCGTAGGTCAGGTGTTCGAGTCACCTAGGCGGCACCACACTTTTCAATAGGAAACTCCCGGGCGAGAGGCGCGATAGCTCGGTCGCCGCACCGGCCCAAGCTGGGTATGCCTTCCAGAAGGGACGGATTACCGGATGCAAACACTCTACTAGGGGTGGATAGCGGAAGCTCGGTAGGGCCAGCTCGCTTGATCTCGGGCGTCGCTTCCGGAAGTTAGGCGTCTCGTCTGCGATTTCGAGAGCGGGGAGCCGGCGGCCAGATCGGCTGCTGAGACGTACGTCGTCCCCGCCTCAGCCAGGAGTCAGTATCCAAAGCGACAATGCGCCCTTTTGGCCCAGCCATTCCCGCCCCACCATGCTGAATCCCGATCTCGACAGGTTGTTCTTCATGATTTCGCTGTCAGTTGTGGCGAAAGTAGGTTCGCGAATCTCCCCGGTGATCAGGTCGACAAGGCGGCCGGAGAGGTGCTTACCGCGCATGTCTTTGGCGACAACAACATACCCCAGTTCGGGCGCGTCTTCGTAGCCGGTGATCTCGATCCCAGCGCCGGCGAATTTGTTCAGCCGATACCCACGATCTGGGTTCTTCAGCGCCGCGACGCCAACTATGCGGCCGGTCCCTTCTTCATGCAGCAATACGAGTATCCGCGCGTTCTTCAGCCGAGCAGCGATTTGATCCGCCGTGCCCAGGATCGCGCCACCATCGAACACAAGCTGAGTGACCGAAAGTCGATCGTGAGGGTTGAGATCGTCGAGGGTGCCGGCCCACGGGTAGGCATCGACTTCAACCATTGATGTTGCTCGACGAAAAGGGGGCAACCCGGCGCGGGTTCGTGAGACCTCTCACTTTGACAGAGGTTTGTAATAGATCGCATCAAGCATGGCCAAGCGTCGTGCGACCGACCTAGCGTCCAACAACTATATTTGCATGCCCCGCCCTGCCCCTTCTTTGTCTATTGGCTCAGCCCCAAATCGCCATCGGCCACCGGTTAGCCTTCAACGATGATCTTGATCGCGCCCGGGTCCACTCCGAAAGCTAGTGCCAAGCGGCGCTTAGCCTCGGGGATGGTCAAGGGGCCGTCATCCGGCGCGCTGGGCGCTAGGGCGGGCGGGGGCACCGGCGGTTCGTCCTCGCCGTCACCTTCGGTCGCTACGGAATCCATCTGGTGGTCCAGAAGGACGGGGATGTTCTTCGCGAATGCCGGGTATTTGAGGCCGGCACCGGCCCCAACCATCGATACCGGCTCGTCGGCCTCCTGATTGTATAGCGAAATCCAGATGCCACGTTCGGCGGGCATGACGTGGTTGGCCCTCAAGCGGGCGGCGCGCGCCCTATCAAAGCGAGCGCGAATGTCATCCGCATCCATTAGGTGGAAATTAGCGTAGCGCCCTCCCTTTTCGTCGAGCGACGCGGCCAGGACCAGATCGGCATCTTCCAGGGTGGACCAACCGGTGTCGTTGGCGTTGCGGGGGAACGCGATCCACGTGTCCTGAGACGTGCGGATCGTGACCGTCTGGGAAACACCGTCCTTCGTAATCTTCCGAAGGCTTCCCTTACCGGCGCGCGGGATACGCTCGACCTGATGACCCTGCTTCTCCAATTCCTTGATGGCGGTTCGCCGAAGAAAGTTTCTGATTTTGACTTTTAGAGGGGCGCTCACATTCGTCATTTGATTCTCTTTGGATTTATCGCTGGAGATAGCGTGTATAATGCATGGAAACCTCGGCAAATGTCAATTGCCATGAAATGGGAAATCAAATCCTGGGTGGGAGGCTTTGCGAACCGATTCTCCAATAAGTTGCCATGATGACAGGCTTCAGCGCTCAGACAGATGCCCAGGCTGGGCTCGGCCTCTACGTGGCCGGCCGATGGGAAGGCCAAAGAGAAGGCCAAAGAGAAGGTGGCCTGACCAGGCTGAACCCCCACCTTGTGGCAGCCTAGGCCTGTCATGCAGTCAGCGGCCCGGCGACCCCATTAATCGACATTCCACTGTTCGGCGAACATAGATTTTCCGATCATCATCGTCTCAGGCCTGAATTTGAATTGGTGCGCGTGCGGAATTGACATTCTCCCAGGCCCTGGGAAGCTGAGCCTTAAGGCCCCGGGGAAAGGGCCGAACATGGGGGGGGGGGTTCTGGTGCGCGCATCCATTGTGCTTTCGCTTTGCTTTGGCTTGGCCGCCTGCGCGACGGTTGAGCCCGTGCCGGCCGCCAGGCCCTTGTCCCAGGCCAATATCGAGGCCCTTGGGCCGACCCGGGCCAGCATCACCGGCGATCAGGGCGGCGTGGGCAAGAGCTGGTACTACACCGACGTCAACGGCGCCGGCGCGGGCCTGGCGGGTGTGCTCGCCGGGGTGATCGTCAGCGCGATCGTCAACGCCGCGCCCTCCCATCGCGCCAGCCGGCAGGCCACCGAGATCGCCGAAGTGGTCACGCCGGAGCGGTTGAACGAGTCGCTCGCCGCCAAGTTCAAGGCGCTCTCCGAAGCGCCGCATGATCGGGCGGTCACCTTCAGCGACGTCGTCGTCACCCAGAAGTTGCTGACGCCGGGCGACCTCGACGACACGCTGGAGATCGCGACCACCTACACTCTGTCGGAGGATTCCAGCGTCCTGCGGGTGGTCTCGACGGTGACCTACAAGAACGCCGCGATCCCTTACAAGACGCCCTACACCTTCAAGAAGCAGGCCCCGGCCAGCGAAAGCACGGGGCCCCTCTACCGCAACGTCTTCACCTACTATTCCACGCCCCTGCCGGTGCCGGTCCTCACGCCGGAACTGAAGGAGCGGCTCGCCGCCTCGGTCCGGGACAGCATGCGCAACGAAAGCGGCGCCCTGCCGGCTGAGGGCACGGGCGAATACAAGGCCATGATGCACGACGTCGAGCTGGCCCAGGATGACAAGCTGACCGGCGGCGAGACCTCCGTCTTCCTGACCCGCGAATGGCTCAAGAACCACGGCGAGCCCCTGAAGCAGGAGATCGAGAAGGCTCACATCTTCATCGCCAAGTACGTGATCCTGGACGTCAACCGCACCGCGATCCCGTCCCTGGAGGGAACCGACGAGTTGCTCGAAACCACCTCGGACGATCGCACCGTTCGCCGCGTGGGCGTCGGGCCTCAGGCCGGTTCATACGTCTCATCGGCCGCCAATGTCGTCACCCCTGCCACCTATGGAAACGCGGTGGCGGTCGGCAAGGCCACGGAAACCTACGTCAACGGCCTGAAGCATCAGGCCAAGGGCAAATAGGCTTGCGCCTCAAGCCGGTCGCCGTCGCGTTGCTCGTCTCGGGAACGCTCCTCGGCCTTCAAGCCTGCGCCACGCCTGAGCCGATCGCCTACGGTCCCATCGGGGAGACCGTGCGCTATGGCTACAAGGACCGCGCCAATCCGGACGGAGGTCACACGGTCCTGGTGGCCCTGCCGCCCCGGTCTCCCCTGGCCGACGCGCGCGGCTTTTGGGACCGCCGGGCCGAGGAACTGTGTCCTGGCGGCGTGGCCAAGCGCATCGTCTTCCGGTCCGAGCGCAAGGAAATCATGAGCCCCGCCTCTTATATTCAGGGCCAGGCGGGCATTTCGAGCCGCGTGTCGACCGGGTACGAGCTCGAAGGCTACGTCTACTGCAAGGCCGCGGCGCCGGCCGGCTGAGGGACTGCGCCAACACGTCCCGATCGGAGCTGATCGGGCGCGGGATCCTACAGCTTCACCTTCGCCGTCTGGCCGTTCTTCAGCACCACGCGGCGCATGATCGCCACGTCGCGGCCGGGCGCGCCCGGGGTCACCGGCTTGGCCACCGTGATCACGAACCAGGCGCCGTCCGGAAGCCCCGCGAAGGTGAAGTGGCTCTGCGGATCGCAGGTCGCGCGCCGCACGAAGGCCGAATAGTCCTGGCTGCGCTCCGGCGGGGTGCGGCCGCGCACCTCGGCCGCCGGCAGAGCCGCGGCCTGGTCGGAGTTGTAGAGGATCGTCATCCGGCGCTTGACCCACGGGGTCTCGGGCGTGAGCACGACCGGGGATCCGGCGCAGGTAAAGGCTTGGCCGGCCGCGCCATAGGTGAGCTGGCCGTCGATGCCGCCCTTGCCGGGCGCCTGGGACCAGGCGAAATCGGCCGGGCGGAAGGCGGCCGACGCGGCGGCCGCCGCTGTCGAGGCCGGGGCCGGCGACGTCGGGCCGCCCGGGCTCGCACAGGCGCCGAGCAGCAGGAGAGCGCCTGTTGCGTAGGCTAAGCGTGCGTTCATCCGAAACCTCCCAATAAAGCGTGACTAGAATTGCATGCCGGCCGCGGCGGTGAAAGCGCCTGAGCGCCTCGCCGCCCGGTCAGTTACCCCTGATAAGACGCCGCCGCTCGGCGCCTTCCGTCCAATGGTTCTCCTGCGCCCGCTGCAGGCGGATCGCGGCTTTCGCGGCGGCCTGGTGGGCCTCCAGGTTGGTGGCCGGGCCGAGATCGGCGACGATCGCCTCCAGGCGCTGGGCGAGGACCCGGCCGCGCTCGGCCTGTTCGCCCAGCGACAGCGAGGCCTCCAGCGCCAGCGAGGTCGCGCCGATCGCCGGCACGATTGCGCCCGCCACCCCGACCAGGCCGGCCAGCCAGTGCGGCCCTTCATGCCCGAGCACCGCCATGCCGATGGTGGTCGCGACATAGGACACCAGGATCACCATCAGGACGACGAAGCTGACGGTTTCGACCTGATGGATGCGGTGGGAGACCCGGCCGTTGATCAGCGACTGGCCCCGGTGATAGGCCGCCTGGCCCGCGATCAGCTCGTCGACGGCCCAGCCGCCCCAGGCCCGCACGCGCTCGGGCCCGAAGGCCCCCCGGGGCAGGCCGGCCTCGAGCCGGATGCGCCTGGCCTGTGAGCTGCTGGCCAGCAGGCCCGCCCCGTGCTGGGCGGTGTTGACGCCCAGCGTCCAGGCCACCCGCTCCAGCCGCAGGTCCTCGGCCAGCCGCCGGCTCTCGCCCCACAGATGATGCCGCCGGCCGCGCTCGGCCCCCCGCCAGACGAGGAAGGCGCCGAGCGCCAGCGCCAGTTCGATCAGCACCATCACCAGCTCCGTCTGCGGCCAGAGCCCGGAGATGGTGCCGGCTATGGTCGCCAGGATGGCCACGGCGAGCAGGATGACCTGATGCGAGCGGTGCACGGCGCCCAGGTGGCTCGCATCGCCGTCGGCCGCCGCGTGCGCCTCGCTCAGGCGCGCGAAGCCGGGCTCGGCGCGCAGGTCCGCCGGCGTCGCCACCGCATCGAACGCGGCCGCTGTGCCGCCCAACGCCCGACGGAACACGGCATAGGCGCGCCAATGGCGGAAAATCCCCGGCTTGGCCGGCGGCCGGGCGCTGGAGTCCCGCGGCGGCTCGGGCTTCAGGACCAGGTCCCGCAGCGCCTCGTGGATCGCCGCGGGCGTCGCGCTGCGCACCAGCGGCCCATGGCCGACGCCCAGCTGCTCCAGGAATTCCAGGAATCCGAAATCCTCATCCAGGTGCTCGGGCCGGATCACCCGCAGCGCTTCGGGCTCGCCGGGCTTGATCCACAGGACCGGGACCGCGTGCTCCAGCGCCAGCCGCACCGCGTCCGCCGTTCCGCCGGCGCCGCGCGCATGTTCGCCCGTCCAGACCACCACCAGCAGATCCGCGGCCACGATCAGCCATCGCGTCTGGGCGAGGTAGGCGCTGCGCCCGAGCGCCTCCGTCGCCTGTCCGTCGAGCCAGGTCCCGGCCTCCATCAGCCGCGCCGTCTGGGCCTCGACCGTGTCGTCGAGGAACGGGAAGACGCCGTGTACGGGTCCCAGCCCCGCGGCGGTCCAGGCCTCGGCGGCCAGCAGGTCCGCGCCGGGGGCCAGTCCGGTGATCAGCCGCGCCTCGGCGACCCCGGCCTGGGCGAGCATGGCGAAGGCTGTCTCCAGCTCCGCGGAGACGCAGGCCGGATCGCCGAGATCCTCGGGCCGGTTGTGCCCGGCGAAGGCGACCTGGATGAATCTCAGGCGGGCCGGCGCGGGGCCGGGCGCCGCCTTCTGGCTGGTTTTGGCGCGCGGGGTTCGCGACGGCGAAGCTTCGCCGGTCATCGAGGTCTGGTCCTCAAGCGGGCGCGCGTTCATGCGGAACTGGAGCCGGACCGGCTCAGTACGGGACGTCGTCAGCCGCTTCGACGGCCTTGGGCTTCTTCTTCCTGGCGACCTTCACCGGCGCCGGATCGGCGGCGGCCGCCGCTGCGGGGTCCACGGCCGGGGCGGGCGCCGCCGCCGCATCGGTGGAGACCTTCTGCAGCGCCGACGGGGGAGCGCTGGGCAGCAGCGCGGTCATCGCGCGCGGCTGGGCCGCGGCGCTCTTCGACCGCATCAGGCTGGGCGTCGCCAGGCCGATGGCCACGACGGCGAGGGCGGCGATCGACAGGCCGACATAGAGCGCGGTCCGGCGCGGCCGCGCGCCGGCGATGACGGCCGCCTCGGGCGTCTCGATGGCGTCGTCGGCATCGGCAGCGGCGAGAGTCTCGGCCGCCTCGAAGGTGCGGGATTCCTCGGCCGGAGCTGTCTCGGCCTCCGACGCGCCTACCCGGGGCGGACGGCGCGGGAGCTTGAAGCGGCGCGCCAGCGCCAGCGCGGGGCCTTCGCCGTCGGCGGCTTCAACCGCCGGCGCCGGGGCGGGCAACGGCTGCGGCGGGCTGGCCTCGACGAGCGGCGGCTCGGGCGCCATGTCGCGCGTGGCGCTGCCGATCCGCTGGGCGAGCTGCTCGATCGCGAACTCCCAGTCGGCGAAGAAGTCGATCCACTGGCGGGTCGCGAACTCATAGGCGAAGGCGTCGTTGGGCGTGACGTCCTCGATGCGCAGCGGCACCACGATGAGCTTGCTCTGGCTGGCCAGCGCCAGCTCCTTGTTCATCTCTTCGGAGTTGTTGGAGTTGGCGGTGAACACCAGCAGCATGATCTTCGCCTGGCGGATGGCCCGCACGATGGCCACCTGGAAGTTCTCGCCGGGCTGGATGTCGCGCCCGGAGATCCAGCACTTGAAGCCGCGGCTCTCCAGCGCCTGGCACAGCGTCATCGCGACCCGGTGGTCCTGCGACGCGAAGCTGATGAAGATACTGGCGCTCATTGCCCCTGTGCCCTGAAACCCGAAAAACCGCGTTTGTTCAGTATCTGTTAAGGTCAGTGGCAAGCAAGCCGATTCTCCATTTGAGTGTGTTGAAATGGTTAACGACCTAAAGCAAAGCTTTGCGACCGGCCGCCGATGATTTTCGCGGCGGCCGGTTACTCGCGCGGCGCACGAGGCCGGACGACATCGGCGTCAAAGCGTGTCATTCCCCCGAAATGTCATGCCGCCCGAAAGGCGCGGCCAAGCGTTTAAGCCAGGCCCGGCGAGACCGGGCCAGTCGAGGTGTCACATGAAAACGTTGTCGAAGGTCTTGGCCGCCGTCGTGCTGCTCGCCGCCGCGTCCCCCGCCATCGCCCAGAAAGCCCCTGCCCGTGCGCCCGCCGCCGGCGGCGGCCTGACCACCGGCGTGACCGGCGACGTCAGGTGCCTGCTCACCATGGGCGCGCTCGCCTCGAACAAGGCGAACCAGCAGGCCGCCACGCTCGGCGTCTACTTCTTCGAAGGCCGGATCAGCGCCCGCGCGCCGGGCATGGACCTGACGTCAGCCCTGAAGACCGAGGTCGCCCGCATGGGCCCCGCGGACCTGCAGGCCGAAGCCAAGCGCTGCGCCGCCCTCGTGCAACAGGCCGCCTCGTCGCTGCAGTCGGCCCAGGCGAGCTTCTCCGGGCCCGTCAACACGCCGCCGCCCACCCCGACCTCCGCCCTGCCCGCACCGCCTCCTAAATAAGCGGAGCTCCGGACGGCTAGTTGGCCGGCGCCGCGGCGGTCAGCGCCGGGCCGATCTCGTCATGCAGCACGAGGTCGGCGAAGCCGTCGAGGTCGGTGGGCTCGCGGTTGACGATCGCCAGCCGCGCCCCGTTCCGCTTGGCGAGCAGCGGGAATCCGGCCGCCGGATGCACCACCAGCGATGAGCCCAGCACCAGGAAGACGTCGCAGTCCAAGGTCGCGGCCTCGGCGCGCGCCATGGGCTCGGCGGGCATGGCCTGGCCGAAGGAGATGGTGGCGGTTTTGACGAGCCCCCCGCAGCGCCGGCAGTAGGGGATCTCGCCCGCCTTCAGGAAGCTGTCCTTCAGCTCTTCCAGCTCGTGGCGCTCGCCGCAGTCCAGGCATTTGGCGTAGCTGGCGTTGCCGTGCAGCTCGATCACCTGGTCGGCCGGGACGCCGCTGTCCTGATGCAGGTTGTCGACGTTCTGGGTGATCACCGCGCTGACCGTGCCCCGCGCCACCAGCCGCGCCACCGCGTGGTGGCCGGCGTTGGGCTCGCGGCCGACCCAGCCGGCGCGGCCCGAGAACGCCCGCTCCCAGGCCTCGCGGCGCTTGGCCGGGTCGGAGACGAAGTCCTGGAAGTAGATCGGCTTCATCCGGCTCCACACCCCGCCCGGGCTGCGGAAGTCGGGAATGCCGGACTCGGTCGAGATGCCGGCGCCGGTGAACACCACCATGCGGCGGGCGTCGGCGATCAGCCGGCCGAGGTCGGTCCTGGTGGGTCCGGGGGACATGACCTCATCCTGGCGCAAGGCTGGCGGTTGAAGCCAGAGGGTGTCAGCCGCCGACCAGTCCGAGCAGCGCGCCTTCGATCCTCGGCAGCACCTGCAGCAGGGCGCCGATGATCAGGATCACGATGATCGGGCTGATGTCGATGCCGCCCAGGGTCGGGATGATCCGCTGCACGGGCCTGAGGAATGGCCGGGTGATCGCGTCGAGGAACCGCGAGACGTTGTAGACCAGCGGATTGCGCAGGTTGATCACCTCGAACGCCACCAGCCACGACATCACCGCGCTGGCGATGATCGCGAACCACAGCAGGTTCAGCAGCGGCCCGATAATCGCGAAAATGAAGATGATGATTGTCGCCATCGCCCGTCCCAGTGTGCTGCACGCCTGTCTAACCTCGTTTGCCGCCCTGACAAGTCGATCCGCAAACAAGGGTTTGCGTGGGCGTGGCTTGACAGAGCCCGGCTCAAAAGGGTTATTCCGCGCCTTCCTGGGGCCGTAGCTCAGATGGTAGAGCGCCTCGTTCGCAATGAGGAGGTCAGGGGTTCGATTCCCCTCGGCTCCACCAGGAACCCCTGAACACCGCACCGTTGCGCCGTCTCGCCGAACGGGGGCAATCATAGGCCATGCCGTCCCGCCCGACGAAAACCGGCCGTCTCGCGCTCAGCGTCGTCGTGCCCTGCTTCAACGAAGCCCAGGGCCTGCCGCTGTTCGTCGAGCGGATGATGGCCGCCGCGCAAGCTGTGGCCAGGGGCTCCTATGAGCTGGTGCTGGTCAACGACGGCTCCCGCGATGCGACCTGGGAGGTCATCCGCGGCCTGACCGCACGCCACCCGGCAGTGGTCGGGATCAACCTCACGCGCAACCACGGCCATCAGCTGGCGGTGACCGCGGGCCTCAGCCTTTCGCGCGGCGCGCGCGTGCTGATCATCGACGCCGACCTGCAGGACCCGCCCGAGCTCCTCCCCGACATGATGGCGCGGATGGATGAGGGCTATGACGTGGTCTACGGCCGCCGCCGCACGCGCACCGACGAGAGCCGCTTCAAGGTGGCGACCGCAGCGATGTTCTACCGGCTGCTCGGCCGGCTGTCGGAGGTGGATATCCCCGTCGACACCGGCGATTTCCGGCTGATGTCGCGGCGGATCGTCGATCGCCTCAACGCCATGCCGGAGCACGACCGCTATCTGCGCGGCATGGTCGCCTGGCTGGGCGGCGCCCAGGCCGAGCTGCTCTACGACCGCGATCCGCGCCATGCCGGCGAGACCGGCTATACGCTGCGCAAGATGTTGCGGCTGGCGGTCAACGGGGTGACCAGCTTCTCGACCGCACCGCTGAAGGCCGCCCTGGTGCTGGCGACGGTCGGCATCTTCATCGCCGCCGGCATCCTGATCTACGCCCTGATCGGCTTCTTCACCGGCAGCGTCCAACCGGGCTGGACCAGCCTGGCGCTGATCATGGTGTTCTTCGGCATCTCCCAGTTGGGCTGCCTGGCGATCATCGGGGCCTATGTCGGGCGCACCTATATGCAGCTGAAGGGCCGCCCCCTCTTCCTGATCGACGAGATCGCCACCCAGGCCCCGGCCTCTCCGGCGGGGCGCGCGCCCGCGAAACACCCCCCGGCGGCGCGCGCGAAGACGCCGCGCAGGTGGGCCGGCTGATGGACCCCGCCGAGTTCGACAAGTTCGCCGACGAATATCTGGCGACCCACGCCCAGAACCTGAAGATCAGCGGCGAGGACCCCGACTACTTCGCCCGCGCCAAGGCCGAGGTGCTGCGCAGGCGCTGGACGCAGCTTGGCCTCGCCGAGCCGGCCGCGATCCTCGATTTCGGCGCTGGGATCGGCAACGCCTGGCCGCATCTGGCCGAGGTCTTTCCGGGCGCGGCGATCACCGGCCTCGACGTCTCCGAAAAGAGCCTGGGCATCGCCGAGCGGCGGTTCCCCGGCGTGGCGACCGCGCTGCGCTACGACGGAGACCGCATTCCTCTTCCGGAGAAGAGCTTCGACCTGATCTTCTCGGCCTGCGTCTTCCACCACATCCCGGCCGACCGGCACGTCGACCTGTTCGGCCAGCTCAAGGCCCTGTTGACGCCTAACGGCCGGATGGCGATCTTTGAGCACAACCCGGTCAACCCGGTGACCCGCCACATCGTCGACACCTGCGAGTTCGACGAGAACGCTGTCCTGATCCCCGCCGCCGAGATGCGCCGCCGCCAGGCCCGCGCCGGCTTCCGGGGCGTCGAGACGGCCTACACCGGCTTCTTCCCGGGCGCGCTCGCCGCGCTCCGACCCCTGGAGCGGTGGATGACCGCGGTGCCGATCGGCGCGCAGTACTACACCTTGGCCCATGGCTGACCTGAAAGCCGCCGCCGGCCAGGCCGCGCGCTTCGGCCTGGCGGGCCTGGTCAGCACGGGGTTGGGCTTCGCGGTGATCGCCGCCCTCGACGCCGGCCTGCATGTCGCCCCGCCGCTCGCCAACGCGGCGGGCTACCTGGTGGGCGTGCCGGTGGGGTTCGCGCTGAACCGCGGCTTCGTCTTCCGCCACGGCGGGGCGCTTGGCCCCACGGGACTGAAATACCTGGCGGCGGTCGCCGCGGCGTTCGGGCTCAACCAGCTGGTCCTGCGCGCGGCGGGGGCGGTGCTGGGTCCGGGCGCCGCGCCGCATCTCGCCGCCCAGCTCGCCGGCATGGCGACCTACACGCTCGCGACGTTCCTGCTCGGCCGCTACTGGGTGTTCCGGGCCGCCTAGTCGCCGTGCAGCCGCGCCGCGGCGCGGATCGGCCGGAAGACCGCCTCCAGGAAGGCGAAGACGCCGAAGGCCATCAGGCCGAGCGCGACAAGGCTCATCAGCAGGCCGCCCATCGGCTGGCGGTGCAGGGCCTCCAGCGCGCCCCCGACCCCGTGCGCCTCCACGGCGCGGGCGTGCAGCCCGGCCCGGGCCATGAACAGTCCCACCGGCGCGAGCGCGACCCCGCGCGCGAAATAGCCGATCCGCGCGATGGTCCCGGCCCAGCGGGCGACCTCGACGTCGCAATCCAGCGTCCGGCCGAAGTGGCTCAGGACCGCGCGCACGATGTTGCCGATCCCCGCCGCCAGGATGAACAGGCCGGCGGCGATCACCAGCAGGTTGCCGAGCGGGAAGGTGAGCACCTTGTCCACCGTGCGGATCATCTCGGCGTGCTCGCTGTCCCGGGCCAGGTGGTGGACCGCGTGTAGCAGGCCGAACACCGAGACGGCGAGACCGCCATAGACCAGGCCGCTCACCGCCTGGCCGGCGCGGGCCGCCACCCCCTTGGCGGTCGCGCCCTGTCGGTCGACGTCGAAGACCGACTGCAGGGCCCGCCAGCCGGCGAAGCCATAGAGGCCCAGCCCGATCAGCCAGAGGATGACGACGCCAAGCGGCCACTCGCCCCAGGCCTCCAGCGCGCCGAGCGCCCCGGTGGCGTGCGGTGTCAGGCCGAGCGCCGCCAGCAAGGCCACGGCGCCGACGGCCAGGTAGACGCTGCCCCGCGCCACATAGCCGAGGCGCGCGACCAGCTCGGCGAGGCTGGCCCACGGCGCGGCCGGGAACCGCGCCAGCAGACGGCCGATGGGATTCGAATGGGCGGCGTTCAGCGGAGCGGTCATCTAGCAACCTTCACCGTGGCAACGCGGCCTGGCGCGCCCTGTTCCGCGCAGTCAGTGCGCGTCGTCCCAGTTGCTCGCCGCCCGGGCGTCGACCACCAGCGGCACCGAGAGCGAGACCGCCGGCTCCGGGGCCTTCTCCATGATCCGCCTGGCGACGGCGATCACCGCCTCGGACTCGGCCTCCGGCGCCTCGAAGATCAGCTCGTCGTGCACCTGCAGCAGCATCCGGGCCTTCAGCCCCGCCTCGCGCAGCGCCGCCGGCATCCGCACCATGGCGCGGCGGATCACGTCGGCCGCGGCGCCTTGGATCGGGGCGTTGATCGCCGCGCGGTCGCCGAAGGCCCGCTCGGCCGGCGACTTGCCCTGCGCGGCGGGGATGAAGACCTTGCGGCCGAAGATGGTGGTGACGAACCCTTCGGACCGCACCTGGCGCTGCATGCGGTCCATGTAGGTCCGGATGCCGGGGAACCGCTCGAAGTAGGTCTTGATGTAGGCGCCGGCCTCCTCGCGCGGGATCGACAGCTGATTGGCGAGCCCGAAGGCCGAGATGCCGTAGACGATGCCGAAGTTGATCGCCTTGGCCCGCCTGCGCGTCTCGGGGGGCATGCCCTCGACCGGCACCCCGAACATCTCCGAGGCCGTCAGCGCGTGGATGTCGATCCCCTCGGCGAAGGCCTTCTTCAGCTGCGGGATGTCGCCGATGTGGGCCAGCAGCCGCAGCTCGATCTGCGAATAGTCGGCGCTGATCAGCACATGGCCAGGCTCGGCGATGAAGGCCTTGCGGATCTTGCGGCCTTCCTCGGTGCGGACCGGGATGTTCTGCAGGTTGGGGTCCGACGAGGCGAGGCGCCCGGTGGTCGCCGCCGCCAGCGAGTAGGAAGTGTGCACCCGGCCGGTCTTCGGGTCGATCGCCGCCACCAGGTTGTCGGTGTAGGTGCCCTTCAGCTTGGAGAGCTGGCGCCAGTCCAGGAGGATGCGCGGCAGCTCGTGGCCCTGGGCCGCCAGGTCCTCCAGCATCGAGGCGTCGGTGGACGCCGCGCCCGTGGCGGTGGTCCGGCCCGAGGCCAGGCCCATCTCGTTGAACAGCAGGTCGCCGATCTGCTTGGGCGAGCCCAGGTTGAACGGCCGGCCGGCGACGCGGTGGGCCTCAAGCTCCAGCTCGCCCATCCGCACCGAGAAGTCGTTGGAGAGCTGGCGCAGCCGGTCCGGGTCGACCTTGACGCCGGCCAGCTCCATCTCGACCAGCACCTTCGGCATCGGCCGCTCGAGGGTCTCGTAGACCGTCAGCAGATGCTCACGCGACAGGCGCGGCCGCAGGTGCTCGTAGATCCGCAAGGTGACGTCGGCGTCCTCGGCCGCGTAGCAGGTCGCGGCGGTGAGCTCGACGTGCTTGAAGCTCTTCTGCGCCTTGCCGGCCCCGGCCACCGTCTTGAAGCTGATCGGCTCATGGTCAAGCAGGCGCTTGGAAAGCTCGTCCATGCCGTAGCTCTTGTGCAGCCCTCCCTCGAGCGCGAAGGCGATCAGCATGGTGTCGTCCATCGGCCCGACGCCGATCCCATGGCGCTGCAGGACGGCGAGGTCGTACTTGCCGTTCTGGGCGACCTTCAACACCGCCGGCGATTCCAGGAGCGGCTTCAGCCGCGCGATGACGTCGTCCAGGGGGATCTGGTTGAGCTCGGCCGGGGCCTCGAGCTCCAGCCCGCCCTCGTGCTCGTGGGCGTGGCCGACCGGGATGTAGCAGGCCTCGCCCGGCGCGGTCGCCAGCGAGACGCCGCAGAGGTTGGCGCTGGAGGCCGACAGCGCGTCGGTCTCGGTGTCGAAGGCTACCAGGCCCTTGGCGAAGGCCCGCGCGATCCAGCCGTCCAACGTGGCGAGGTCGCGGACGCATTCGTAGGCGTTGATGTCGATGGCGCCGTGCCTGGGCGCTTCGAGCGTCTTGCCGGCCGCGGGCGTCGGCGTCGCGGCCGGCGGGCCACCCTGCGCTTCCGCCACCCGCCGCGCGAGCGTGCGGAACTCCATCATCTCGAGGAAGGCCGCCAGGGTCTCGGCCTTGGGCTCCTCGACGCCCAGCTCGTCGATCGGCGAGGGGAGCGGGGTGTCGCAGTCGAGCTGCACCAGCTGGCGCGACAGGCGGATCTGGTCGGCGAAGTCGATCAGGGTCTGGCGGCGCTTGTCCTGCTTGATCTCCGAGGCGCGGGCCAACAGCGTGTCGAGGTCGCCGTATTCGTTGATCAGGGCCGAGGCGGTCTTGACCCCGATGCCCGGCGCGCCCGGCACATTGTCGACACTGTCGCCGCAGAGGGCCTGGACATCGACCACCTTGTCCGGCGTCACCCCGAACTTGTCGAACACCTGCTCGGCGCGGATCACCAGGTTCGGGGTCTTCATGGTGTCGAGCATCGAGACCTTGGGCCCGACCAGCTGCATCAGGTCCTTGTCGGAGGAGACGATCACCACCTCGCCCCCGGCGTCGCGCACCTTGCAGGCGTAGGCCGCGATCAGGTCGTCGGCCTCGTAGCCGGGCAGTTCGATGCAGGGCACGCCGAACGCCTTGGTCGCGTCGCGCACCAGCGGGAACTGCGGGACCAGGTCCTCGGGCGGCGGCGGCCGGTGGGCCTTGTACTGGTCGTAGAGCTTGTTGCGGAACGTGCTCTCGGAATGGTCGAAGATGACCGCCAGGTGGGTCGGCGCCTCCTCGGAGGCCTTCATGTCCACGAGCAGCTTCCACAGCATGTTGCAGAAGCCCGCCACCGCGCCCACCGGCAGGCCGTCGGACTTGCGGGTCAGCGGCGGCAGGGCATGGAAGGCCCGGAAGATGAAGCCCGAGCCGTCGATCAGATAGAGCCTGACATTGGGCCCGTCCTGCGTCGGCGCGCGGGGGATCTCGTCCAGGGTCTGCGGGGCGGCGTCGAGCGTATCGGTCATGCCGCGAAGATAGGCTCGGGAAGCGCCGAGGTCATCTCCCCCAAAGGGCCGTCATCCCCCGAACCGCTTGTTCAGGTTGCCCAGCCCGTCGGGATCGTTGGCGAAGGCCTCGGGCTTGCCGTCCTGCAGGTAGGCGGCGATCGCCTTGGCCAGCCGCGAATAGGCCGCCCGGAACGGCGCCCCGCCCGAGCTGACCCGACGCACGCCCAGCGCCTGCAGGCTGGCCGCGCCCGAAAGGCCCGGCCACAGCATGATGTTGACCGGCAGGGCGATGGCTTTCGTCAGCCGCCCGATCAGCGCGTCCTCCGCCGCCCCGGGGACGAAGATGCCGCTGGCGCCGGCGTCGGCGTAGAGGCCGGCGCGGCGCACGGTGTCGGCCTCCGCGGCGTCGCCCTCGGCCAGCCGCTTCAGATAGACGTCGATGCGCGCATTGATGAACAGCGCCACCCCGGCGCTTTCGGCCGCCTGGCGCGCGGCGGCGATCTTGCGCGCATGCAGTTCGGGATCGCGGGCCCCATCCTCAAGGTTGACGCCCACCGCGCCGGCCCCGATCACCGCCTTGACGTTGTCGGCCAGCACCCCGAG
Source organism: Phenylobacterium sp. (assembly GCF_041691455.1). GTDB lineage: Bacteria > Pseudomonadota > Alphaproteobacteria > Caulobacterales > Caulobacteraceae > Phenylobacterium. The sequence continues at coordinate 352,639 of NZ_JBEPUO010000001.1, forward strand.
GTCGTCGGTATAGCCGCCTTCGATATCGGCGGTAACCGGCACGTTCACGACGCGAGCCACCGTCTCGACGGTGAACAGCAATTTCTCCAGCGGCAGGGTGTCGCCGTCGGGATAGCCGTGGGCCCAGGCGACCGCGGCCGAGGAGGTGGCGACCGCCTTGGCCCCGGCGTCCTCCATCACCGCGGCGCTGGCCGCGTCCCAGGCGTTGGGCAGGATCAGGATGTCGCCGCCCTTGTGCAGCGCGCCGAACGTCTCGGCCTTGGTCTTCTGGTCCATGGGTCCCTCCGGTTGGCTTCGGCTGTAGACGTAGGTAGCCCGCGCGCTGTGACAACCGCTGGCGGAAACCGGACGTCGACGGCGGAGCGGACCGGTGGCAAGCTCCCCGTCTCGGGAGGCTTGGCCGTGAGCAGTCCTTCGCGCAGAGACTGGGTCTTCGACGGCGAGATTGTCGCCGTCCTGGCCGATTGCCACATCCATCCGGGCGGCGGTCCGGCGTTTCCAGAAGCCCTGTTCGACGCCCTGGCGGACAGCGACCTGATCGTCGCGCTCGGCGACATGGGCGAAGCCGCCGGCCTCAACCAGCTCGCCGAGATCGCCCCGGTGATCGGAGTCCGCGGGGCCGACGATTCCGACGACCTGCGGACCGCCGCCCAGAGCCTGGTCATCGATATGGGCGGCGGCCTTTTCGCCGGTTGCGTCTTCGATGCAAAAGCGGCGGGCCTGGCGACCTCGTCGGACCCGTTCGTCGCCGCGCCGGATTTCGACGCGGCCGCCCGCCGCTTGTTCGGCCGGGAGGTGGGCCTGCTGCTCCACGCCAGCACCCACAAGGGGGAAATCGCGAACTGGGCGGCGGGGATCGCCTTGAACCCCGGCAGCGCGGTCCTGCCGGCGGAAGGATTTCCCGCGACCTTCCTGAGGCTCTCGGCGGTCGACGGCGTGGCGGAATACCAGCTCGTCACCGTTTCCTAGCCGCGCTTCGCGCGCGCCCGCGAAACCCTGTAGAACCCCGCCGTGACCGCCACGGCCCCCTCTCGCCAGACATTGGCCCGCCTGACCCTGACCGACTTCCGCTCCTATGCGCGGGCCGACCTCGTGCTGGATGGGCGGCCGGTCTACCTGGTCGGGCCGAACGGGGCGGGCAAGACCAACCTCCTGGAAGCCGTCAGCCTGTTCACGCCGGGCCGCGGCTTGCGCGGGTCGAGCCTGGCCGAGGTCGGCCGCCGCCTGCCGGGCGAGGCGCAGGGGCGCGCCTGGGCGGTCTCCGCGGTGGTTTCGTCCGACGGTGAGGAGACCCAGCTCGGCACCGGGGTGGAGCTGGCCGGCGCGGCGCGGCGCACGGTGCGGATTTCGGGCGAGACCCTGCCGCCCGGCCGGCTCGCCGAGCACCTGCGCCAGGTCTGGCTGACCCCGGCCCAGGATCGCCTCTTCTTGGAGGGCGCTGCCGACCGGCGGCGGTTCTTCGACCGGCTGGTGTTCGCCGCCATCCCGCGCCACGCGGCCCACGCCCAGGCCTATGAGCGGGCCCAGCGCGAGCGGATGCGCCTCCTGACCGATGAGGGCGTCCCGGACGCCGCCTGGCTCGATGCGCTGGAAGCCCGGCTGGCCGAGGCGGGCGCCCTGATGGCCGAGGCGCGGGCCACGACGCTCGCCGCCCTGCAGGCCGAGATCGACGGCCGGGGCGAGCGGCCCTTCCCCCAGGCTCGGCTGTCGCTCACCGGCGAGTGGGAGCAGATGGCCGCCGCGGGCGCCGAGATCGCCGACATCGAGGCCAGGCTGGCCCGCGCGCTTGCCGAGGCGCGGCCCCGCGACGCCGCCGCCGGTCGGGCGCTGACCGGCCCGCACCGCGGGGACCTGGCCGTGATCCACGTCGAAAAGGACCGCCCGGCGGCCGAGTGCTCGACCGGCGAACAGAAGGCGCTGATCCTGAATCTGGTGCTGGCCCAGGCGGCCCGGTTGGCCCGCGCCGAGGGTTCGCCCCGCCCGATCCTGCTGCTCGACGAGGTCGCCGCCCACCTCGACAGCCGTAGGCGGGGCGCCCTGTTCGACGAGATCGAGGCGCTCGGCCTGCAGGCCTTCCTCACCGGCACCGACGAGCAGCTGTTCGAGACCCTGAAGGGCCGCGCTCAGGGCGTCCGGGTCGAAGGCGCCGCGCTGGCGCCGCTCGCCGGCTGAAGGCCGGGCGCCCCGGGACAATCGCGGCCCTCGCAGAACACGCGCCCCGCGTCGGCCCAGGTGCGGATGATCGCCTCCGCGCCGATCCGCTGGGCGCCATAGGCCAGGATCGCGGCGTTGGTCCGCAAGGCCGCGCCGAGCGGGCTGCGCCAGGACCGGGTGGCTTCCGTCAGCTCGGCGTCGGTGAGGCGCACGGTCAGGAGCGCGGCTTGCAGCTCCACGATCTGCGCCCGGGCTTCCCGGCTGGCCCTTCCCATCACGTCGATGACCGCGTCGGCCTCGTCGCGGGTGACCCCGACCGGCGGCGGCTGGCCCGCGGCGCCCTGCTTCTGCAGGGATGCTAGGTCCATCTGGCCGGTGTCCATCGCCGCGACCAGGGCCCGCGCCAAAACCAGCGACTCCGGCGAGCGCGGTGGCACGCCGGCAAAGGGCTGCGCGCCTGTCCCTGACGGCGAGACAGCGACCTCGCTCTCCGACGCCGGGATCCCGACCATCACCGCGACGGTCTTGCCGGTCTGCGGCCCCGCCATCCCGAGGCGGTAGTAGGGCGCCAGCGAGCGCGCCGCCGTGCCCAGGCCGAGCCCCGTGGGCCGCTCTGCATCGACCCGGCATTGGGCCACCGCGCCCTGGGCCACGACCACGCAGACGAGGCGGACCTCGCCCGGCAGGTTCAGCGCCTTGGCCAGGTCCGGCCGCGCCAGCCAGACCTGCGGCAAGGTCGGCGTGTGGGCCCACTCCGGTTGGGGAATGTCGACCGACGTGGCCGGCAGAACGGGCAGCGCGGTCGACAGGCAGGTGTGGGTCGAGCAGAAGTCGGCTTGAGCAATCCGCAAGGCGCGCCGCCGGAACTCGCCGGCCAGGATCGCCTGCGGCCCGCCGGTCTGCGCGTTCAGGGCGACGCCGGCGGGGCTGCGCTGGAATCTCAGCAGGGTTTCCAGCTGGGTCGCGTCGAAGACGCCCGCATAGAGGGCCGCTTGGCGGTCCACGGCCTCCTCGACGCGTTTCGGATAGCTCGCGCGCAAGGCCGCGGCGATGGCTCCGCGGGCCTCCGGCGAAAGGTCCGGCTTGTCGATGTCGTCCATGTCCCGGGCGAGATAGTCGAAGTAGGCGTTAGGGGCGTCGGCCATTTTGGTGGCCTGCATAAGCTCCTGCGCCAGCGCCAGGGCGCGCGAGGAGGTGGGCGGCGGCGGCTGGAAAGGCGGCGCGCCGGGCGGCAGGACGAAGCGGATCGGTATCCTCACCCTGCCGCCGGCGATCGGTTGGCCGTTCACGGTCATCGGGCGCATCAGGAAGCCGCCAGCTAGCGACAGCGCCGCCTGGCCGAAGCCCAGCCCCTGCGGCGCCTCCGACACGACCGCGCAGTCCTGTAGCCGTCCGGCCTCGTCGATGCCGCAGGCGATGATCGCGCGCCCGGGCATGGTCAGCTTCACCGCGGTCGGCGGATAGGCGTTGGCGAAGGCCTCGCCGGTCGGCTTGGCGAGCCAGTCCGGGTTTGTGATCACTGTAGGCGCGGCGGCCCATCCGCGACCCGCTCCGGCCAGCGCCAAAAGGCTCGCCGCGAGGACTATTTCCAGCCGTCTCATGCCTGCTCCCCAGCCAGGCCGCCACTCTACCGCGCCCAGGCCCCGCGCCAAGCCGCTGAAACGCCGCAAAAGGATGCAGAATCAGCGCGAAACCCTATATTAGAAGGGATCTCCGCCAGGGCTCCGCGCGCCGCGCCCGCCTGGTGGGAAAAGAGCGCCGCGGGCGCATCTTCAGCGCCCCGCAACTGGACGAAAAATGAGCGAAGAGAACGACGATCCCCACGGCCCCAATTCTTCTCATGGCCCCGAGTCTTCTCATGGCCCCGAGTCTTCTCATGGCCAGGGCCCGACGCCTGAAAACAACGGCCAGGACGACTATGGCGCGGAGAGCATCAAGGTCCTGAAGGGCCTGGACGCCGTGCGCAAGCGGCCGGGCATGTACATCGGCGACACCGACGACGGCTCGGGCCTGCACCACATGGTCTACGAGGTGGTCGACAACGCCATCGACGAGACCCTGGCCGGCTGGGCGACGCGGGTGGAGGTGATCCTCAACGCCGACGGCTCGGTCACCGTCACCGACGACGGCCGCGGCATCCCGGTCGACATCCACGAGGGTGAGGGCATCTCGGCGGCCGAGGTCATCATGACCCAGCTGCACGCCGGCGGGAAATTCGACCAGAACTCTTACAAGGTTTCCGGCGGGCTGCACGGCGTCGGCGTCTCGGTGGTCAACGCGCTCTCCGAATTCCTCAAGCTGAAGATCTATCGCGGCGGCAAGTCCTACGAGATGGAGTTCCGCCACGGCGATTCCGTCTCGCCGCTGGTCGAGACCGGCGACGCCCCGATGCGCGAGAACGGCCAGCCGCTGTCGGGCACCGAGGTCACCTTCCTGCCGTCGCTGCAGACCTTCGCCTTCATCGAGTTCGACCTGCACACGCTCGAGCATCGCCTGCGCGAGCTCGCCTTCCTGAACTCCGGCGTGACCATCTGGCTGCGGGACCTGCGCGGGGCCGAGCCCTTCGAGGAGGTCATGCACTACGAAGGCGGCGTCGAGGCCTTCGTGCGCCACCTGGACAAGGCCAAGACCCCGCTGCTCAAGGCCCCGATCGTCATCCGCGGCAAGCGCGAGAACGTCGAGATCGACCTCTCGCTCTGGTGGAACGACGGCTACCACGAGAACGTGCTCTGCTTCACGAACAACATCCCGCAGCGCGACGGCGGCACCCACCTGGCGGCGTTCCGCTCGGCGCTCACCCGGATCATCACCGGCTATGCGGAAAGCTCCGGCGCGGCCAAGCGCGAGAAGGTCTCGGTCGGCGGCGAAGACGCCCGCGAAGGCCTGACCTGCGTGCTCTCGGTCAAGGTGCCCGATCCCAAGTTCTCGTCGCAGACCAAGGACAAGCTGGTCTCCTCCGAAGTCCGTCCGGCCGTCGAAGGCCTGGTCGGCGAGGGGCTCGGCTCCTGGTTCGAGGAGCACCCCAACGAAGCCCGCCTGATCGTGCAGAAGATCGCCGAGGCCGCCGCAGCCCGCGAGGCGGCCCGCAAGGCCCGCGAGCTTACCCGGCGCAAGTCGGCGCTCGATATCTCATCCCTGCCCGGCAAGCTCGCCGACTGCGCGGAGAAGGACCCGGCCAAGTCGGAGATCTTCATCGTCGAGGGCGATTCCGCCGGCGGCTCGGCCAAGCAGGCCCGCAACCGCGACAACCAGGCGATCCTGCCGCTCAGGGGCAAGATTCTCAACGTCGAGCGCGCCCGGTTCGACAAGATGCTGGGGTCCGAGCAGATCGGCACCCTGATCACCGCGCTGGGCGCCGGGATCGGCAGCGAGGACTTCGATATCGAGAAGATCCGCTACCACAAGATCGTCCTGATGACCGACGCCGACGTCGACGGCGCCCACATCCGCACCCTGCTGCTCACCTTCTTCTATCGGCAGATGAAGGAGGTGATCGACCGCGGCTACCTCTATATCGCCCAGCCGCCGCTCTATAAGGCGTCGAAGGGCAAGTCGGTCCGCTACCTGAAGGACGACGCGGAGCTCGAGATCTACCTGATCGACGAGGGCGTCGATGGGGCCACGCTCGACCTGTCCAACGGCGAGCGGATCACCGGCGCCGACCTCCTGGCCATGGTCCAGACCGCGCGCGGCGCCAAGGCCAACGTCGAGCGGCTCGCCGCGCGCGCGCCGGCCTTCGCGATCGAGCAGTCGGCGCTGGCCGGCCTGCTGGCGCCCGGCGGCGATCCGGCGAAGGCCGCCGCGCGGCTCGACCTCTACGCCGAGGAAGGCGACGGCGCCTGGACCGGCGTCGCCGGCGAGGCCAACAGCTTCGTCTTCTCCCGCGTGAAGCGCGGCGTCTCCGAGCGCATCGTGCTGGACGAACTGCTGCTGCACGCCGCCGACGCCAGGCGCCTGGCGGAACGCTCCAAGGAGCTGGCCGAGATCTTCTCCGGTCGGGCGACCTACACCCGTCGGGACAAGGCGACCGTGGTCCGTGGGCCCATCGACCTGGTCAACGCGGTGATGGACAACGGCCGCAAGGGCCTCGCCATCCAGCGCTACAAGGGCCTCGGCGAAATGAACGCCGACCAGCTCTGGGAGACCACGCTCGACGCCGACGCCCGCACCCTCTTGCAGGTCAAGGTCACCCACGCCGACGACGCCGACGACATGTTCACCCGCCTGATGGGCGACCTGGTCGAGCCGCGCCGCGAGTTCATCCAGGAAAACGCCCTCGACGCCGAGGTCGACGTCTAGGGGCCAGCTGAATGGCCGTCCTCGTCCTCGGCGGATACGGCCTCATAGGCTCGGCGATCGTCGAGCGGCTGGCCGCCGACGGCCTCGAAGTTATCGGCCTTGGCCGCGATACGGCTATGGCCGAACGGCGCTGGCCAATAGTTGCGTGGCGACAAGCCGACCTCTCGCGGCTGACAACGCCTCAGGCCTGGCGTCCGATTCTGAAGGGCGTCGAGGTTGTGGTGAACGCTGCTGGGGCGCTTCAGCAAGGCCTTAGCGACGACCTGACGGCGGTCCAAGATCGGTCGATGAAGGCGCTCTATGACGCCGCCAAGCCGGCCGCCGTGCGCCGCATTGTCCAGATTTCGGCGGTTGGCGCGACACTGGACTCCCCGCTGAGGTTCTTCAGCACCAAGGCGCGAGCCGACGCCGCTCTGTGCGCGAGCGGCCTTGAGCATGTCATCCTTCGGCCCGCGCTGGTGATCTCGCCCGGGGCCTATGGCGGGACGGCGTTGCTGCGCGGCCTTGCGGCGTTTCCAGTGGTGCTTCCCCTCGTCCTGTCGCGCAGTCCCGTGCGGACGGTGTGGATCGGCGATGTGGCCGACGCCGTGGCGGCCGCCGTCGCCGGGCGCATAGACGCCGGCGCCAGCGTGGAGCTCGCGGAAGCGCCGACGCGGTCGCTCGCGGAAACGGTCCAACTCCTGCGCGGTTGGCTGGGCCTGCCTCCCGCTCCGGTCGTGGCGCTTCCGGATTTTGTCGCAGGCCTCACCGCGATCGGCGCAGATGTGCTGGGCTGGCTGGGGTGGCGTTCGCCGCTGCGCTCCACCGCTATGGCGGTCATGAAGCAGGGCGTGCTGGGCGGCGGAGGCGCGGAACATTACCTGGGCCACACCCTCAAGACCTTGCCCGAGATGCTGGCGGCGATGCCCGCGGGAGCCCAGGAGAGATGGTTCGCCCGCCTCTGGCTGCTCAAGCCGCTGATCCTCGGCGGGCTCGCCGCCTTCTGGCTGGCCTCGGGGATGATAGGCTTGGCTCATCACGCAGAGGCCGCGGCTGTCCTGACCCGACGCTCCGTGCCGGAGGATCTCGCCCGCCTGGCGGTGCTGACCGGCGCCTTGGCGGACGTTGGTCTGGGCGCCGCGCTTCTGTTTCGCCCGTTGGCCAGGTGGGCGCTGAGGGGTATGGCCGTCCTCAGCCTCCTCTATGTCGCCGGCGGGTCGATGCTGGCGCCCGACCTTTGGCTCGATCCGCTCGGACCGCTTGTGAAGGTCCTGCCGGCGCTTGTGCTGACCTTCGTCGCTCTGGCCATTCTGGACGAACGTTGATGCTCTGGATCGACGGGCTTCGCTGGCTGCATGTGATCGGGGCGACCGTGCTTCTGGGGACGGGGGCCGGCATCGCGTTCTTCATGGTGATGGCCGTGCGGACGCGGCGGCCGGAACTGATCGCCCATGTCGCCGATACCGTCATCCTGGGCGATCTCCTGTTCACCGCCACGGCTGTCGTGCTCCAGCCGGTCACCGGCGCGCTGTTGGCGCACGCCTTGGGCTGGCCGGTCACCCGCGGATGGATCGCGCTGTCTCTGGCGCTCTATGTGGTCACCGGCGCCTTCTGGCTGCCGGTCGTCTGGATTCAGGTCCAGCTGCGCGACTTGGCGCGGGCGTCGGCGCTGCGAAACGAGCCGCTGCCGCGGCGTTTCGATCAACTCTTCCGTATCTGGTTCGCGTTCGGTTTCCCGGCCTTCGCCTCGGTGCTGGCGATCGTCTGGCTGATGCTGACACGTCCGGCGATCGCCTGGCCCTGAGGTCGCGCTCAGGAGCCATGATGGCTTTTTGGTCACGGATCGCCGCCGGATACTATTTATGCGTGTCCGCGCAAGACGGTTTTGTGTCGGCGTGGTTACGGTCCCCCTGAGCGTTCGCCGCCGAATCGGCGTCCGCAATCGAGAAGGGGCCCTCCTATGACCGTTGCCAATTCACGCCGTACGGCGCTCGTCGCGACCTCCGCCGTGGCCGCCGCGCTGCTTGCGGGCGCCTTCGCCGTTCCGGCGTTCGCCGCGGACGCGCCCGCGTCCGTCTCGGTCGTCGGCGAGGTCATCGTCACCGCCCAGAAGCGGTCCGAGAACATCAATGACGTGCCCGAGTCGCTGACCGCCATCAGCGGCGACAAGCTGGACGTGATCCGCTCTTCGGGCGGCGACATCCGCGTGCTCTCCGCGCGGGTCCCCAGCCTGGTCCTGGAGTCGAGTTTCGGCCGCACCTTCCCGCGCCCCTACATCCGCGGTCTCGGCAACACCGACTTCGACCTCAACGCCTCCCAGCCGGTCAGCTTCGTCTATGACGAGGTGGTCCTGGAGAACCCGATCCTGAAGGGCCTGCCGCTGTTCGACATCGACCAGGTGGAAGTGCTGCGCGGGCCGCAGGGCACGCTCTTCGGACGCAACACCCCGGCCGGCGTGCTGAAGTTCGATTCCGTCAAGCCCAGCCAGACCTTCGGCGGCTATGCGCAGGCCTCCTACGCCACCTACGGCACGGTCAATCTGGAAGCGGCGGTCGGCGGACCGATCGTCGCCGACATGCTCTCGGGCCGCGTCTCGGCGCTCTACCAGCACCGCAACGACTGGATCGACAACACCTTCACCCGCCAGAACAACGCCACCGGCGGCTACGACGAATACGCCCTTCGCGGCCAGCTGCTGTTCACCCCCAACGACCGGTTCAGCGCCCTCCTCGGCGCCCACTACATGCATCTGGACGGCACGCCGCAGATCTTCCGCGCCAACATCATCCAGCCGGGGACCGACAAGCTGGTCGACGGCTTCGACCCGGAGAAGATCGCCCAGGACGCTCAGGGCCGCTCGCTGCAGAAGGTGGAGATCAGCGGCGCCAACCTGAAGATGACCTATGACCTGGGCGGGCCCGCCCTGACCTCGATCACCGCCTACGAGCACGCCAAGGTGCTGAGCCGCGGGGATATCGACGGCGGCTTCGGCGCGGTCTTCGCCCCGCCGTCGGGCCCCGGGATCATCCCGTTCCCGTCGGAAAGCGCCGACGGCCTGCCCTACCACGCCCAGTGGAGCGAGGAGCTGCGGGTCGCCGGAACCCACGACGCGCTCACCTATACCGTGGGCGCCTTCTACTTCTTCGAAGACGTCAAGATCGACAGCTTCGACTTCAACACCCTGGCCGGCGGCGCCCAGGACGGCTTCGCCTACCAACACCAGAAGACCACCTCCTGGGCGCTGTTCGGCAACGCCGACTATGCGATGACCGACGCCTGGAAGCTGGGCGGCGGCCTTCGCTATTCCAATGACAAGAAGGACTTCCTGGCCCAGCGGCTGATCTCGCCCTTCGGCGCCCCGGCCACCGCCGTCGAGCGGGCCAGCCCTTCGAGCGACGAGGTGAGCTTCAACCTCAACACCACCTACGCCATCGACAAGGACATCAACCTCTACGCCCGCCTGGCCAAGGGCTACCGCGCCCCGTCGATCCAGGGCCGGCTGCTGTTCGGCGACACCATCTCGGTCGCCTCCAAGGAGACCAACATGTCCTACGAAGCGGGCGCGAAGGGGAACTTCTTCGACCGCCGGCTGCGTCTCGACGCCGACGTCTTCTACTACCGGGTCTCGAACCTGCAGCTCACCGCGGTGGGCGGCGGCGCCAACTTCAACCGGCTGATCAACGCCAAGCACGCCGACGGCTACGGCTTCGAGATCAACGGCGAGGCGACGCCCGTCGACCGGCTGAACCTGACCGCCGGCCTTTCCTACAACCACACCGAGATCAAGGACCCGAACCTGGCGACCCAGCCCTGCGGCGCGCCCTGCACGGTCATCGACCCGCCCGGCGCGCTCCCCGGAACCGTGAACATCAACGGCAACCCGCTGCCGAACGCCCCGGAGTGGGTGGCCAATGCGACCGCGGGCTATTCGATCCCGCTGGCCAGCGGCGAGCTCTTCGCCTTCACCGACTGGGCCTACCGCTCGAAGGTCAATTTCCTGCTCTACGAGAGCAAGGAGTTCCAGGGCCGCTACCTGCTGGAAGGCGGCTTGCGCGTCGGCTATCGCGCGCCCGGCGAGGCCTGGGAGGTGGCGCTGTTCGGCCGCAACATCACCAACCACATCTCGCTCGAAGGGGCGATCGACTTCGACAACCTGACCGGCTTCGTCAACGATCCCCGGACCTGGGGCGTCGAGATGAAGGCGAAGTTCTAGGGCCTATTCCGCCGCCAGGCCGATGTCGCCCACCAGGGTGCGGAGCGCCGCGGCGTGGGCGGCGAAGGCCTTGCGGCCCGCGCCGCTCAGCGCCAGCCAGGTGCGCTGGCGATGGTCGGAGGTGGCCTTGCGGACCGCGACGTAGCCCGCCTCCTCCAGCACCTTGATGTGCTTGGAGAGCACGGATTCGCTGACGTCGAGCAGCTCGCGCACCGTGGCGAAGTCGACCGTCTCGGCGGCCGCCAGCATCGCGCAGATCTGCAGCCGCAGCGGCGCGTGGATGACGGGGTCGAGCGCGGTCGGCATCAGGCCTCCACGCCCAGGTCGCGCCGATAGGCCTTTTCCCACAGGCGCCCCTTGATCGTCACCAGCCCGGCGATGACCGCCCCGCCGAGGGCGCAGATCCCGTGGACACCGGTCGTGCGGCTCACCCACACGCAGGCCAGGAACACCGCGACGAAGGTCACCGCGCCGCCGACCGCCACCCACCGCGTGCGGCCGGCGCGGTAGCCCGGGATCCACAGGCCGGTGTGCCGGCGATAGGCCGCGACCAGCAGGCCCATCGCCACCACGGCCAGCGCCTCGTACCCGAACACCCAGCCCGTGGGCAGCTCCTGCACCGCCAGCAGCCCCCCGGCCAGCACGCCGAGCGTCGGGTGATACCAGCCCGGCGCCTTCGCGCGCTCGGCCATCTGCCGGTTGGCGCTGGCGATCGCTTCAAGCGCATCCAGCCGCTCGCGTTCATTGATGTAGGACATCACGCACTCCTCACTTTCCAACACGGAAAGTAACGTCACTTTCCATGTCGTCAAGTGAATATCTTCCCCCGGTACGGGGGAAATGTCGCCAATGCCGAAGGCGGGCGACAATGGGGGAAGTAGTCTTCGACCTCCCCCATCGACCCTCCAGCCAAGAGGCTGTCGGGCCACTTCCCCCGTATCGGGGGAAGCTACGAGCGCGTGAGTTCGTCCAGGATCGTGAGTATGACGCCATTCATCTCGCGGAAGACGTCATCGGCCGAAACGCGCATCACACGCACGCCCTGGCTCTTCAGGAATGAATCGCGACGCGCGTCTCTTTGGGGATTGTCGCCCATGCTGTGCGCCTCGCCATCGACCTCGATCGCGAATCGTTTCGAAGGGCAATAGAAGTCGAGGATGTAGGGCGCAAAAGGATGCTGTCGTCGAAACTTGAAGCCGTCGAGCTTCTCGCCCTTCAGTTGTTCCCACAGCAGCCGTTCTGGAGGGGTCATATCCCGCCGTAGCTCTTGGGCGCGCTCGACCAACAAGGCGGGACGTTCATCGTCCAGCTCAGAAAATCCCTGAACCACCGCCAGCACCGCCTCGCCGTAGCGGGCGAGCTTGCCTTCACCGACGCCGTTGATGCGTTCGAGCGCGGCGCGGGATCCGGGCTTCACGCCGGCGATCTCGGCCAGCGTGCGGTCGTGGAAGATCACATAGGGCGGCACGTGCTGGCTCTTGGCCTGGCCGGAGCGCCAGGCGCGCAAGGCCTCGAACAGCGGCTGGTCAGCGGGCGACAGCGCCAGAGTGTCGCGCCCTTTGCGGGTCTTGCGGGCCGTCCGGGCGGGCGCTTCGGCGCGGGTCTGGATCGTCACCCGCCGCTCGCCCTTGAAGACCGCGCGCACCGCCTCGGCGTCGCCCACGCCCACCAGCGGGCGGCCGTCGTTGGGGTCCTCACGCAGCAGGCCCTCGAACAAGAGTTGCTCGACCAGGTCGCGCCAGGCGTTGGCTGACAGCTCCTGGCCGATGCCCCAGGTGGAGAGCGACGCCTCGTGGTCGCTGACGTCCTTGGTCTTGCCGAGCAGGTGGTCGACCAGCCGCCCGCGCCCGAACCGCCCGGCCAGGCGGTGGGCGGCCGACAGCGCCTTCTGGGCGGCCTCGGTGGCGTCGCTGGTGTCGATCCGGCCGGTGCAGACGTCGCACTGCCCGCAGACCTCGACCCCCTCTTCGCCGAAGTAGCGGCGCACCGTGGCCGCGCGGCAGCCGGTCCCGTCCAGCATGGCGTAGAGCTGGCGGACCTTCACCACCTGAGCCTGCTTGACGACGGGCTCCATCTCCCGCTCGCCGATGCGGCGCAGCGCCCAGCTCATGTCGGCCGCGCCATAGAGGGTGATGCCCTCGGCCAGGTCGCCGTCGCGGCCGGCGCGGCCGATCTCCTGCCAATAGGCCTCGATGGAGGCCGGCGGATCGGCGTGGATCACGAAGCGGACGTCGGGCTTGTCGACCCCCATGCCGAAGGCGATGGTCGCCACCATCACCGCCGCGTCGGCCTGCAGGAACTGCTCCAGCCGTTCGGTGCGGACCTGGCGGTCGAGGCCGGCGTGGTAGGCCAGGGCCGGGACGCCCGCGTCGCGCAGCGCCTGGGCGAGCTTCTCCGTCCCGTCGCGGGAGCCGGCGTAGACCACGCCAGAACGGTCGGGCCGGGCGGTGACCAGCTCCACCACCCGCTTGTGCGCCGCCCCGCGCTTGCGCTCGGCCGACAGCACCAGTTCGTGCCGCGCGAAACTGGCGACGAACTCCGGCGAGTCCTCCAGGCGCAGCTCGGCGCGGATGTCGTCCCGGGTCCGGGCGTCGGCCGTCGCCGTCACCGCCAAGCGGGGCACGTTGGGGAAGAGGTCGGCGAGCCGGCCCAGCATCCGGTACTCGGGCCGGAAGTCGTGGCCCCACTGGCTGACGCAGTGGGCCTCGTCGATGGCGATCAGCGCCAGCGGGATGCGGCCGAGCCGCTCCAGCATCCAAGGCTGTATCAACCCCTCGGGCGAGGTGTAGAGGATGTCGAGCTCGCCGGCCTCGATCCGCCGCCAGGTCTCGGCCTTCTCCTCCGGGTCGACGTTGGAATCGAGCCGCGCCGCGGCCACGCCCGACTGCTGCAGGCCCGCGACCTGGTCGGCCATCAGCGCGATCAGCGGCGAGACCACCAGGCCCAAGCCCGGCCGGATCAGCGCCGGGATCTGGTAGCAGACGCTCTTGCCGCCCCCGGTCGGCAGCACCGCCATGGCGCTCCGCCCGGCGAGAACCTCGGCGATGACGTCGCCTTGCATGCCGCGGAATTCCGCATGGCCAAACGTCCGCCGCAGGATTTCCCGGGCTTCGTGAAGGGGGTCGGGCGCGAGCTCGGCGACGGCGGCGGTCATGCCGCTCTTATGGGGGCGACTCAGTCCCGGCGCCAGCGCGTGATCTCAGCGCAGAGCCTGGAGCTGGGTGCGGTCCTGGATGCCGCGGACCGCCTTGAGCAGGCGCAGCGCCGAGGCGCCCGAAAGCGTATGCGGCTCGAAGGATTTCCGCTGCGAGAGGGTGTCGAGGATGGCCTCGTCCGCCGGCGTCATCCGCCGGGCGCACATGTTCCAGTCGCCGAAGCTGCGCGCCTCGACGGGCCCGGTTTGCAGGACGCTGGGTTCTGCATGCCGCGGGTCGTTGGAAATCCGGCCGTAGGTGGTCAGCACCGCGGTCGCCGGGCCTTCCAGCGCCTGTAGGAAATAGCCTTGGTGGATCAGCAGCAGCCCGGTCACCGAAGCCTCGCGGTTGTTGCGGATCGAGGCGCGGATGATCTTGCCCACCTCGTCGTCGATGTCCGCCGGATCGATCGCCTGACGGCTCGCGTAGATCAGCCGATGCAGGGTTTTCCGGCCGGAAATCTCAGTCATCGTCACGCTCCGCAACTGCAGGCGCAGATTGAGCGTAAGATGTTGAAACTCGTCTAATTTTTCGCGCTAAGTTGTGGCGTCTAGCCGACTTATGCTGGCCTTCTTCGCCCAGTGGCCGCCCATCACATTGGTGAAGATCTTCGGGCGGTCGGCCAGGGCGTCGGTCTCCAGCCACAGGCGCTTCAGGTGCCGGATCTTGCCCACCGCGCGGTCGTCCACATAGGCGCTGCGGCCGTGCAAGACGTGGTAATTGTTGATGAACTGCATGTCGCCGGGCTGGAAATCCATCAGCACCGAATAGTCGCCGCCCTCGGCCTGCTCCTGCATCCAAGTCAGCGCCTTGACGGCCTTCTTGGTCAGGCGAGGGGCGTCGGCGTGGCGTTGCGAGGCCAGGATGTAGGGGCGGATCAGGCGGATGAAGAGGCGCTCGCCGTGGCGTGTGAACACCGGCATCAGGTACCAGCCGCGCTTTCCGGGCGCCTGTTCGCCCCGATAGTCGAAGGGCTGGGGCTTGTAGAGCTCGGCCGCCAGGTCCGGCCGCTCGCGCACCAGGCGGTTATGCAGGGCGACCGAGTTGCAGACCGCCGAAAGCCCACCGGAGATCCCGGTCTGCAGGCACATCAGCCCGACCAGGTCGGAGCCGTCGCAGTGGAAGTCGAGGCCGACCAGCCCGATCTCGTTGCCGCGCGAGGTCGGGTCGTTCGCAGCCTTGCCGTGGTCGGTGACGTCGCCCAGCAGGTGGCCCTTGGCGTTCTGCGGCCAGGGCCGGCCCAGGTGCGCCCCGATCCCCCAATAGGCCATGCCCATCTCGTCGTTCGACCACCGCTCGCGCGGCAAGCCGCGGACCAGCACGAAGCCGCGCCCGTCCATCAGCTCGCGCTCGATGGCCTTCAGCCGCGGGCCAAGGGTCGGCAGCGGGAACTCCGCCTTGCCGATCTTCATGAAGTCGTCGGAGATCGAAAAGGCGTGCGCCACCGCCGCCTCCAGCTCGTCGATCTCGGCGGCGGAGAGGTGCTCGGTCCATTTCGTCGGATCGGCCACGTCGCTGGCCGTCCATTCGCAGGCGGTCTCCAGGACCTGCGGCGCGAACCGGGCGATGTCGTTCATGCGCGCCTCTCCTATTCCGCGGCCATGCGGGCCGGCGCGGCCTGCGCCCCGCGCAGCAGCCGGCCAGGCAGGGCGTCGGTGGGCTCGCCGTCGCGGTAGGTGACCTGTCCCGCGACGATGGTCGCCGTATAGCCCTCGGCCCGCTGGATCAGCCGCCGGCCGCCGGTCGGCAGGTCGTGGGCGACGCTCGGCGCCTTCAGCTTCAGGCGGCCGTAGTCGATGACGTTGAGGTCGGCGCGGTAGCCGGGCGCGATCAGGCCGCGGTCGAACAGCCCGACCGTCTCGGCCGTGTCGCGGCACTGGGCCTTGACCATGTGCTCGAGGCTGAGTTTCGGGCCCCGTGTGCGGTCCCGCGTCCAGTGGACGATGTTGGTGGTCGGGAAGCTGCCGTCGCAGATCATCCCCACATGCGCCCCGCCGTCCGACAGGCCGGGCACTACGCAGTCGTGCTGCAGCATCTGGTAGGCCGGATCGAGCGTGTTCTGGGCGTAGTTGAGGAGCGGCAGGTAAAGCATGCCGCGCCCACCGCCCCCTTCTTCGGTTTGGGGGCCGCCGTCCAGCATGTGGTCGAGCGCGACGGCGCGCGGATCGGCCCCTCGGGCCTCGGCGATGGCGGCGATGGAGGTCTCCGTCGTCGGCTCGTAGTCGGGGCTGTCGACGCCCATCGGGAAGATGCGCTCCCAGGCCCGGGCGGGCGACAGGCCGGGCGCGCGGCCGCTGTCGGGCTCGTCGGCCAGCAGGCGGGCGCGGAACTCCGGATCGCGCAGCCGCGCGATGCGCTCGCCAAAGGGTAAATTCGAGATCTCGCGATAGGTCGGATAGGTGCTGAAGGGGTTGGCGGTCAGCTCGAAGCCGAACAGCACGCCCACCGGCCGGGTCGCCACCTGGGCGCGGATCTGCAAGCCCGCGGCCTTGGCGGCCGACATCTGCTCCAGCATGAAACGCCATTGTTCCGGATCGCGAGGGCTCTGCAGCAGCGAGAACGAGAGTGGCCGGCCCGAGGCCTCGACGATCCGCCGCAGCATGGCGAATTCCTCGGCCGGGTCGTTGAAGTCGGAGACCACCTGCAAGACGCCCTTGCCGGCCCCGCCGTTGGCCGCCGCCATGCCCATGGCGATGCCGGTCAGCTCGTCCTCGCCGGCCGTCAGAGTGGCGATGGGCGAGCCGTCCGAGGACCGGTGATTGAGAGTCCGCGACGTGCCGAAGCCGATGGCGCCGGCCTCCATCGCCCGCTTGGCGATCGCCGCCATGGCGTGGATGTCGGCCTCGGTGGCCGGCTCGCGGTTGACCCCGCGCTCGCCCATGACGAACACCCGCAGCGCCGCGTGCGGCAGCTGGCTGCCGATGTCGACGTCGAAACGCCGCTTCGACAGGCTCTCCAGATAGTCCGGATAGCTCTCCCAGTTCCACGGCAGGCCCTCGGTCAGCACCGGGAAGGGGATGTCCTCGACCCCTTCCATCAGCCGGATCAGCCGGTCGTGGTCGTCGGGCCTGCAGGGCGCGAAGCCCACGCCGCAATTGCCCATGACGACGGTGGTCACCCCGTGCCAGGAGGAGGGCTGCATGCGCTCGTCCCAGGTGGCCTGGCCGTCATAGTGGGTGTGGATGTCGACGAAGCCCGGCGTCACCACCTGGCCGCGGGCGTCGATCTCCTCGGCGCCCGAACCGGCGATCTTGCCGACCGCGGCGATTTGCCCGTCCTTCACCGCCACGTCGGCCTCGAGGGCGGCTGAGCCCGTCCCGTCGACGACGCGGCCGCCCCGGATCACCAGGTCGTAGGCCTTTTCCATGGCGGGCTCCCTTGCGGCGCGGCGCGGCGTTCGCCGTCTGTCCGATGCAATTTGCCCCCTGACGTTGGGTATCGGTCAAGCGCCATCGCGTCAGGCCGGCCGGCGCTTACGAAGGATTCAGCACCTTTGTTCCCGGTGAATTAAGCCCAATAAGCTAAGCCATGAGCTCGCGCGAGATTGGTTGAGGGACCCATCGTGACGCTCAAGGCTACCTTGGCTGCGGCCATTGCGGCGCTCGTGGCCGGATCCGTGCTGCTCCTCGTGGGGCATGCCGGCCGGTCCGAGCCGAAGTCGCAGATCGACCAGATCGACGTCGGGCGCAGCTAGCCTTTGACGCCGCGCCGCGCCGTGGCCGGCGGGCCCGCGCACCCGGCCAACGGGGCCGACCCCGGAAGCGCGACCTCAGCCGCGAACGTATATTTCACATCGCTGTCGTCGTCCGAGCAGGGGCTGGCGTAGAGCTTGACCGTCATCGGCTGACCGTCCGGCAGGGTCGCGGTCCAGGAGGCCTCGCTCGGCTGGATGACCGCGCCCGGCGCCGTGGCGACGATGGTCGGCTGGCCCTCGCGGGTCAGCGTCAGCTGCACGCCACGGATCGTCAGGCCCCAGGACGGGTTCAGGCCCCGCGCATCCAGCGGCTGGTTGAAGTTCATCGCCACGTCCGGCGGCGGGCCCAGGCTCTTCGGCTCCTCCGCCTTGCCGCAGGCCGACAGCGCGAGGGCGGCAATCAGGATCAACCGGCGCATGCGCGAGTCCTTTGGGTTTGAGCGACGCAGGTTAGACTTAAACGCGATGAATCGGGCGCCCTTCTGCTTTTACGAGTTCTTTGCCGGCGGCGGCATGGCGAGATTGGGGCTGGGCGAGGCCTGGGACTGCGCCTTCGCCAACGATTTCGATCCGGGCAAGGCGGCCACCTACCGCGCCAATTTCCCCGACGCCGCGGCGCATTTCCACCAGGGCGACGTCTGGAAGCTCACGACCGCCGACCTGCCGGGCCGGGCCGATCTCGCCTGGGCCTCCAGCCCCTGCCAGGACTTCAGCCTGGCGGGCGCGCGGGCCGGCCTGGCGGGCGGCCGCTCCTCGGCCTTCTTCGGCTTCTGGCGGCTGATCGCGGGCCTGGACGCCGAGGGCCGCGCGCCGCGCGCCATCGTCATCGAGAACGTCGGCGGCCTTCTCACCTCGCACGGCGGGCGCGACTTCGCGGCCCTGGGCGAGGCGCTGGCGGGCCAGGGCTACAGTTTCGGCGCGCTCGAGGTCGACGCCGCGGCCTTCCTGCCGCAGTCGCGCCCCAGGGTCTTCGTGATCGCCACCCGCACGCCGCCCCCCGCCGGCCTGGTGGGCGCGAGCCCGTTCCACACCCGCGCCGTCCGGGCGGCCGCGGCCGGGCTGCCGAAGGCGCTGGCGGCCCGTTGGATCTGGTGGCGGACGCCGCGCCCCGCACCCCGCAACACCGACCTCGCCGCCCTGCTGGAGCCCGACAACGCGGTCGTCTGGCATAGTCCTGAGCGGACGGCGCGCTGGCTGGCGCTGATGGCGCCCCTGCACCGCTCGCGGCTGGAGGCGATCCGGGCCCGGGGCGAGCGGGCGGTGGGTGCGGTCTACCGGCGCATGCGGGTCGAGGCCGGCCAGCGCGTGCAGCGGGCCGAAGCGCGCTTCGACGGCCTGGCGGGCTGCCTGCGCACCCCGCGCGGCGGCTCCTCGCGGCAGGTGATCGTGGTGGTGGAGAACGGCCGGGTTCGGACCCGACTTCTGAGCCCCCGCGAGGCGGCGCGGCTGATGGGCCTGCCGGAGAGCTACAGCCTGCCCAAGGCCGCGACCACGGCCCTGCACGTGGCCGGCGACGGCGTGGCCGTGCCGGTCGTGCGCTGGCTGGCGCAGGAGATCCTGGAGCCGTTGCTGGGCGGCTCCGCCGCGATGGCCGCCGAGTAGCTGGCCGAGTAGCTCGCCCCCTTCCAATCCGTCCCGGAAGCCTTAGGTTCGCGCTCACAAGGGCAGCTAACCCCGCGCGAAAGGTCCGCTTCATGGACGCCACCCCCGACAAGGTCTACGACGCCGCCCGCTATCAGCGCGCCGGCCGGGGCAAGATCTTCGATTCCATCCTCGACACCATCGGCGACACCCCGCTCGTCCGCCTGCCGCGGCTGACCGCGGCGCTGAAGCCCAAGGGCGAGGTGGTCGCCAAGCTCGAGTTCTTCAACCCGATCGGCTCGGTCAAGGACCGCATCGGCGTGGCCATGGTCGAGTACCTGGAGGCCAAGGGCGTCCTGAAGCCCGGCGGCATGATCGTCGAGCCGACCAGCGGCAACACCGGCATCGCGCTGGCCTTCGTGGCCGCCGCCAAGGGCTACAGGCTGACCCTGGTCATGCCCGAGAGCATGTCCATGGAGCGGCGCAAGATGCTGCTGATCCTGGGCGCCAAGCTGGAGCTGACCCCGGCCGAGCGCGGCATGGCCGGCGCCGTGGCGCGCGCCAAGGAGATCGTCGAGGCGACCCCGGGCGCGGTGATGCCGCAGCAGTTCGACAATGTCGCCAATCCGCTGATCCACCGGGTCTCCACCGCCGAGGAAATCTGGAACGACACCGACGGCCGCGTGGACGCGGTGATCTCCGGCGTCGGAACCGGCGGCACCATCACCGGCGTCGGCCAGGTGCTGAAGGCCAGGAAACCCTCCGTGCGGATGATCGCCGTCGAGCCGGAAACCTCCGCCATCCTCTCCGGCGGTCCGCCCGGCCCGCACAAGATCCAGGGCATCGGCGCGGGCTTCGTCCCCTCGATCCTCGACCGCGGGGTGATCGACGAGGTGGTGCAGGTCTCCAACGACGACAGCTTCGCCATGGCCCGCCGGGTGGCCGCCGAGGAGGGCATCCCGGTCGGCATCTCCTCCGGCGCGGCCCTGACGGCGGCCTTCGACGTCGCCAGCCGCGACGACATGAAGGGCAAGCTGATCGTCACCATCATCCCGAGCTTCGCCGAACGCTACGTCTCCACCGCGCTCTTCGAAGGGCTGTGACCGACGTCTACCCGCCGGAGAAACGCTCGGCGGTGATGCGCCGGGTGAAGGGCAAGGACACCTCGCCCGAGCTCAAGGTCCGCAAGGCCCTGACGGCGCTGGGCGCCCGCTATCGGCTGCAGCGCGCCGACCTGCCGGGCAAGCCCGACATCGTGATGCCGGGCCGCCGCCTGGCGCTCTTCATCCACGGCTGCTTCTGGCACGGCCACGACTGCGCCCGCGGGGCCCGTGTGCCCAAGCAGAACCGCGACTACTGGGTCGGCAAGGTCGCCCGCAACCGCGCCCGCGACGAACGCAGCCGCGAGGCGCTTGCGGAACTCGGCTGGCATGTGGAAACAATCTGGGAATGCGACCTTAGGGATGCCTGCGCGTTGGAGTTGCGTCTCCGAGCCTTGCTGGCCGCCGAAAGGAGCCCCTCATGATGGCTGAACCGCCGTCCGCCCACATCGTCTCCGAAGCCGACAACGGCGCGGCCCTCCGGCTGGCTCGGGGCGAGGCGGTCACCGTCATCCTGGAGGAGCGCCCGACCACCGGTTTCCGCTGGAAGATCGCCCGCGCGCCGGTCTGCTGCGACATCAGCGACGACGCCTTCGAGGCCCCCGCCGCCGACGCGCCGCCGGGCGCGCCCGGCCGGCACAGCTGGCGGCTGAAGGCGACGAAACCCGGGTCCGGCCCGTTCGAGGTGCGCCTCGCGCCGCTCCCCGGCCGCGGCGGGAAGGTCGCCCGCAGCTTCACGGTCAACCTCACCGCCTCGGACTGAGGCGGCTCAGGCGCCGATCAGGCGGATCGTCCAGAAGTCGTCGGAGAGGTTCTCGTCCAGCAGGTAGCTGTAGGGCATACTGAAATAGCCCTGCATCCCCCAGCCAGTTCCCCAGGAGTTGCGCACGAAGAACCGCTGCTGGGCGTCGTCGTAGCCCACGGCCAGCACCGCGTGGCCGCCCAGCACCTTCTCGTTGGCCTTGGGCATCGGCACGATACCGCTCTTGGCGACATCGGCGCCTTCGAAGCTCTCATAGACCGTGAAGCCGAAGACGAACGGGAAGCCCGAGGCCAGGCACCCTTTCATCTGCTGCAGGGTCCGCGTCACCCGCGAATAGGAAACCGCGCGGGCGTGCAGCGCGTCCTTGAAGGCCTTGGCGGTCGGCTTCTGGGTGAACTTGCTGATGTTGTAGGGCCAGTCGGGCTCCGGGCAGACGCCGAGCGTCGCCACCGCCTTGATGCCGTCGCGGATCTGGGCGCCGGCGTCGGTCCCGACCGTGCCTTCGATCACCCGCTCGTTGTAGTAGATGAACAGGCGCGACGGCGCGAAGTCGGGCGCCATGCCCTGCTTCTTGCGCTCGAACTGGACAGCCCCGCCGATCGCGTTTCCGGTGCAACTGCCGAGCTGGCCCTGGTCGTAGACCGGCGGGCAGTTGGGTCGCAGGTCGGCCTTCACCGGCAGGACCGCCGCGCCCAGCATCGGGGCGGCGTAGAGGTGATCGCGGGCGTCCGGCAGGTCCGGCACCCAGCCGTATTTCGGGATCGTCCGTACGAAAAGCTCACCGTCGGCCATGGCCTCGCCTCCCTTTGCGTCCGGCGGAGACGTCGCAATGCAAAGCTGTGACTTACGCCCGCCCCGGACATCCCACAGTTGCATCGAACGATGTTATTGGCAAACCCTCTCGCCTGCGATGCGAACTGGGCGTCCGTCCGAGGCTTTTCCATGCTATTGACAAAAGAACTTTGAATTGCAAAGTATGTCCGGTGAGGCGCGCGGGCCGCCTCGGGGAGGATTTTGCATGGGCTGGGCACACGCAGCCGCGGTGGCCTTGATCGTCGCGGCGATAGCGGGCGGAGCCTCGGCGCAGGATCGCGGGCCGCCCGATCCGGCGGCGCTGCTGAAGGCCCAGAAGGCGGCCATGACGGCGCTCGACTGGACCCACGGCCGTTGGCAGGGCCCGGCCTGGAGCACCAACGCCGCCGGCCGTCACGAGATCATCCAGACCGAGCGGGTGGGGACCATGCTCGACGGCTCCCTGGTCGCCATAGAGGGCAAGAGCTTCGAGACCGACGGCAAGCCGGCGGCCTTCAACGCCTTCGGGATCATGTCCTACGATCCGGACCGCAAGGCCTTCGCCTTCCATTCCTACGCCCAGGGCCGCGCCGGGGAGTTCCCGCTGGAGGTCACGCCCGCCGGCTACGTCTGGACCATCGCCGCGGGGCCGTCGAAGATCCGCTACACCGCCACCCACACCGCCGACACCTGGCGCGAAGTGGGCGAGTTCGTCCGCCCCGACGGCGGCGTGACCCAGATCTTCGAGATGAACCTCCGGCGCGTCGGCGACACCGACTGGCCTATGGCCGGCCAGGCGAAGGGCCCGCAGAAGTAGAGGCTCAGGCCGCGACCGTCTCCTCCACCACGATCTCCGTCTTCACCGAATTGGCGATGAAACAGACCTGGTGGGCGGCGTGGTGCATGTGGTCGCGCTCGGCGGGCGTCGGCTGGCGGCCCTGGTAGCTGATCTGCGGATGCAGGGTGACCTTCGAGACCCACATCTCGCCGTCGTCGCGCTTGGTCATCACGCCCTCGGCGGCATCACGGTAGCGGGTGACCAGGAAGCCGGCCTCGCGGGCCACGTGCAGGAAGCTCAGCATGTGGCAGGTGTTGATGGCGCCCACGAGCATCTCCTCGGGATCGGCCGCGCCCGGGACCGACCACTTGTTGCCGACCACGTGCGGCGAGGCGGTGCCGGGGACTTCCAGGCCGGAGCCGAACACCAGCGAATGCCCGCGGCTGTAGCGGCCGTTCGGGAAATCGCCGCCGTCTTCCAGGCTCCACTCCGAGGTCGCGCGGTAGCTGGCCATCGGCCTTGTCTCCCTCTCAGAACGACTCCGCCGGCAGCGCCATCATCGTCTCCGCGCCGGTCTTCAGCTTGGCCAGGCGCCCCGTGGTCTCGGGCAGGACGCGGGCTATGTAGTAGCGGCCCACGGTGAGCTTCTCCTGGTAGAGCGGATCGCTCGCCCCGCCGGCGATCTTGGCGAGCGCGGTCTTGGCCATCAGGCTCCACATGTAGGCAAGCGCCACCAGGCCGAAAAGGTGCAGGTAGTCGGTGGAGGCGGCGCCGGCGTTGTCCGGGTTGGCGAGCCCGTTCTGCATCAGCCACAGGGTGGCCTCCTGCAGCTCGGCCTTGCCCTTGGCGAGGCCCGTGGTGAACGGCTTCAGGTCGGCGTCGGCCTCATTGGCCTCCACGAAGGCGTCGAGCTCGGCGAAGAAGCTCATCACGCCCCGCCCGCCGTCGGCGGCGAGCTTGCGGCCGACGAGGTCCAGCGCCTGGATGCCGTTGGTCCCCTCGTAGATCAGCGCGATGCGGCAATCGCGCAGGTACTGGCTGACCGGGAAATGCTCGGTGAAGCCCGACCCGCCGTGAACCTGCATGGCGTCGGAACAGACCTGGAAACCCCGGTCGGTGAGGAAGCCCTTCAGCACCGGGGTCATCAGCGCCATGTAGTCGTGGCCCTTCAGGCGCACGGCCTCGTCGGGGCTCGCCTCGGCGAGGTCGCCGTGCAGCGCGGTCCAGAACAGGAAGGCCCGGCCGCCCTCGATGATCGACTTGGCGTCCATCAGCATCCGGCGGATGTCCGGGTGGACGATGATCGGGTCGGCGGGACCGTCGGGGTTCTTGGGGCCCGTCAGGGAGCGGCCCTGCAGCCGGTCCTTGGCGAAGGCGGCGGCGGCCTGGTAGGCGGCCTCGGCCTGGGCGATCCCCTGCATGCCGACCCCCAGCCGGGCCTCGTTCATCATCACGAACATGATGGAGAGGCCCCGGTTCTCCTCGCCGATCAGCCAGCCGGTCGCCTCCTCGTGGCTGATCACGCAGGTGGCGTTGCCGTGGATGCCCATCTTCTCTTCCAGGCCCAGGCACTTCACCGAATTGCGCTCGCCGGGATTGCCGTCCTTGTCCGGAATGAACTTCGGCACGATGAACAGGCTGATGCCGCGGGTGCCCATCGGCGCGCCTTCGATCCGCGCCAGCACCAGGTGGACGATATTCTCCGTCAGGTCGTGCTCGCCGCTGGAAATCCAGATTTTTTGCCCCGAGATCCGGTAGGTCCCGTCGGCCTGCGGGACCGCCTTGGTGCGCAGCAGGCCGAGGTCCGTGCCGCACTGCGGCTCGGTCAGGTTCATGGTGCCGCCCCACTGGAAGGAGGCGAGTTTCGGCAGGTAGAGGTCCTTCTGCTCCTGGCTGCCGCCCACCTTGATCGCCGAATAGGCGCCGTGGGTCAGGCCGGGGTACATTGAGAACGCCATGTTCGCGGCCGAGCTCATCTCGGAGAAGGCGAGGTTCACCACGTGCGGCAGGCCCTGGCCGCCATAGGCCGGGTCGGCCCCCAGCGCCGGCCAGCCGCCCTCGACCAGCTTGGCGTAGGCCGCCTTGAAGCCCTTCGGCGTCGTGACCGTGAAGTCGGGGGACCAGTGGCAGCCCTCCTTGTCGCCGACGCTGTTCAGGGGCGCCAGCACCTCGCCGGTGAAGCGGCCCGCCTCCTCCAGGATCTGGTCGACGGTGTCCATGGACGCATCGGCGAAGGCCGGCAGGTTGGCGTAGCGCTCGAGTTCCAGGAGGTCGCGCAACAGGAAGGCGTAGTCGCGCACGGGCGGCTGGTAGGTCATGAGGTACTCCGGTCGCGAAGGCCCGGCGCGCGGGACTAGACCGCCGTACTACTTCGCGTCCGCATGTTCCACGCCGTCGAGCCTTCGACGCAACATCTGATCGTAGTCGGCGGCGCGCGGCAGCAGGTCGGGGCGGGTTTCGGCGAGGCGCTGCTCCATGGCCTCGCAGCCGGCTTTGAGGATGCGGATCTGGTCGTCGACGTCGATCTTCTGCTGTTCCAGCGCCACGATGCGTTCCTGGAACTTCCGCAGGCTCTTGGCCGCCTGCTGGGCGCCGCCGTCGTCGACTTCGTAGAGGTCGAGGATCTCGCCGATCTCGGCCAGCGCCAGCCCGACGCGCTTGCCCTGCAGGATCAGCTGCAGCCGGGCGCGGTCCTTGTAGGAATAGACCCGGTTTAACCCGTCGCGGGCGGGGCTGAGCAGGCCCTTGTCTTCATAGAAACGCAGCGCGCGCGGCGTGCATTTGAACTCCAGGCACAGCTGCCGGATCGTGAAGCTCCGGTTTGGGCGGCGTAGCTCCGTGGGCATGAGGAGTCCTCCCTGGATGCGATGTCTGCCCGGAAGGGTAAGGCTAACCTTCCGTTTACGTCAAGGTGATCGTTGATCACTCTACGTAACCCTAGCGCGGCGGCGGAGCCCGGCCGGTCGGCGCTTCGTCGCGCGGGAACGCCACGTCCTCGCCGGGACCCAGGCGGCCGTAGACGATCCATTGGAAGCCGCGCAGGGCCGGCGGGTGAACGCGGAAGATCGTCAGGCCGGCCTTCCTGTAGAGGCCGCGCACGAAGTCGCGGTCGTAGATCACCGCGTGGCTCGGGTCCTCGAGGCTGATGTACAGCGAGTGCTGGTAGTCGTGCATCATCGGCGCTTCGGCCTTGTCGAACATGAACCAGGTGGCGCGTAGCACCCCGCCCGGTTCGAGCACACGCCGGCACTCGTCGAAATAGAACCCCACGTCGCGCTCGACGATGTGGGTGAACACGGAGTGGGCGTTGACCAGCGAGAAGGTCTCCCGCGTCGGGATCGGCGCCTGGCGCCCCCGCGGATTGAACTTCGGATTGTGCGCGTTCATCCGCGCGAACCGGTAGTTCCGGTCCCAGGCGGTCAGGTGTTTCCGGCACCACTTGATCGACGGCGCATAGAGGTCGACGCCGAGGTAGCGCTCGGGCCGCGCCTCAGCCTGCAGCATCATCTGGCGCGCCACCCGTCCGCAGCCGCAGCCGAAGTCCAGCACGCTGCGATAATTCTCCGCTGGAACGTCGTCACCGAAGGTCAGCTTGCCGTGCGGGTTCTCGAACTCCGCGGTGCCCTCGTGGCCGACCGAGCGCCGCAGGTCGAGCGGCGGCATCGGCGGCTCGCCGGGCTGCGGGGCGGTGTCGCCCATCTCAGGCGCTGACCAGCTCGCCGGCCAGCGCGCGCTCGATCAGCGCGATCGTCCGTTCCACGCCGAAGATCGCCACGAAGGAGCCGAAGCGCGGGCCCTGGCTCTGGCCCAGCAGCACCTCGTAGAGCGCGGAGAACCAGCCGCGCAGGGGCTCGAAGCCGGCGTCCTTGCCCACCTCGAAGACCTCGTTCTGGATCGCCTCGGCGTCCGCTCCGGGCGGGAGTGACTTCAGCCGCGCGACCAGGGCCTCCATCGCGGCCCGCTCCCGCGCGTCCGGCGCCCGGAAGGTCTTCGCGGGCTTCACGAAGTCCTCGTAGTAGTTGATCGCATAGCCCGCGAGCTGGTCGAGCACCGGCTCGGTCTTCGGGCTGGCGCCGGGGATATAGCGCTCCAGGAATCCCCAGAGGATGTCCTTGGTCGAGGCGTCGGCCGCCGAGACCAGGTTCAGGAGCAGCGAGAAGCTAACCGGCGACCCGCGCTCCGGCGGCGCGCCGCGGTGGACGTGCCAGGCGGGGTTGTCGATGGCCGGCGCGTTGGCGCCGTCCGCCCGGGCGCGATTGTAGGCGTCGAGCTGCTGCAGATATTCGTCCGTCGCCTTGGGGATGACGTCAAAATAGAGCCGCTTCGCCGACTTCGGCGACTGGTACATGTAGTAGGCGAGGCTCTCCGGCGTGCCGTAGCGCAGCCACTCTTCCATGGTCAGGCCATTGCCCTTGGACTTGGAGATCTTCTGGTTGTTCTCGTCCATGAACAGCTCGAAGTGGAAGGCCTCCGGCGGCTCGCCGCCCAGCGCCTTCACGATCCGGTTCGAGACCCGGACACTGTCCACCAGGTCCTTGCCGGACATTTCGTAGTCGACCGAAAGCGCCGTCCAGCGGGCCGCCCAGTCAGGGCGCCACTGCAGCTTCACGTGCCCGCCGGTCACCGGGGTTTCGGTGATCGTCCCGTCCTCGTCGGCGAAGGTGATCGTGCCCTTCTCGACGTTGCGCTCGAGCGTCGCGGCCTGCAGCACCCGGCCGCTCTTGGGGCTGATCGGCAGGAAGGGCGAATAGGTGGCGCGCCGTTCCTCGCCCAGCGTCGGCAGCATGATCGCCTGCACGGCGTCGAAGCGTTCCAGGATGCGCAGCAGCACCGCGTCCAGCCGGCCGGACTTGTAGGTCTCGGTGGAGGACATGAAGGTGTAGTCGAAGCCGAAGCCGTCGAGGAAGGCGCGCAGGCGCGCGTTGTTGTGCGCGCCAAAGCTCTCGTGCTCGCCGAAGGGGTCGCGCACCGAGGTGACCGGCTTGTCGCGGTCCTCTTCCAGCATCGCCTTGTTGGGCACGTTGTCCGGGATCTTCCGGAAGCCGTCCATGTCGTCGGAGAAGACGATCAGCTGGGTCGGGATGGCGTCCTCGGTCAGCGCCCGGAACGCCGTCCTGACCATGGTCGGCCGCGCGGCCTCGCCGAAGGTGCCCATGTGCGGCAGGCCGGACGCGCCGTAGCCGCACTGGAATATCACCGGCCGGGCCAGCTCCGGCAGGGTCTGGACGGCCTCGGAGAACTTGCCCTGCGCGAACAGCGCCGCCGCCAGGTCCCGCTCGCCGTCCGAGAGGCGCAGCTTCAGGATCCGTTCGAGCAGCAGGCGCGCCTGTTCGAAGGGCCAGCTCTTCGCATCCCGAGCCTGGTGGGAAAGACCGTGCAACATGGGCTGGCGGTAGCGTCCCGGGCGGGTGGGCTCAAGCGGAGTTTTGCGCCGCCGTCACGAAGCTGGGCTATGCTTCGCCCATGATCAAACGCCACATCCCGCTCTTCGCCGCCCTCGGGGCCCTGCTGGCGCTCGGCGCCTGCGACAAGCCCGCGTCCAAGGCCGAGGCGCCCAGGACGCTGACCTTCTCCATCGTCTCCACCGAGGCGAGCCAGACCCAGATGCTGGAATGGGGTCCGTTCCTGAAGGACATGGAAAAGGCCACCGGCATGACGGTGAAGCCGTTCTTCGGCTCGAACTATTCCGCCCTCATCGAGGCGATGCGCTTCAAACAGGCCGACGTCGGCTGGTTCACCAACCAGTCGGGGCTCGAGGCCGTGCGCCGCGCCGGCGGCGAGGTCTTCGCCCGCACCACCCATCCCAACGGCAAGGACGGCTACCAGGGGGTGATCGTCGTCAAGAAGGGCTCGGGCGTGACGCTCGACAAGCTGCTGGCCTGCGGCAAGCGCTACGACTTCGGCATGGGCGACGCCAAGTCCACCTCCGGCACTCTGGCGCCCAACGCCTTCCTGTTCGGGCCGCGCGGCATCGATCCGCAGACCTGCTTCAAGACCGTCCGCTCGGCCAGCGCCGAGGCCAACCTCTATGCCGTGGGCTCCGGCGTCCTGCCCGCGGCCACCGACAACACCCGCTCGATGGACCGCCTGGCGGTGATCGGCACGCCGATGGCCAGGAAGACGATGGACAGCCTGCAGGTGATCTGGACCTCGCCGACCATCCCCGAGGACCCGATGATCTGGCGCGCCGACCTCGACCCGGCGGTGAAGGCCAGGATCTCGCGGTTCATCTTCAGCTACGGCGTCGGCGACACCGACGAGGCCAAGCGTCAGCGCGCGATCCTGGAGCGCATCCAGACCGGCCCCTTCAAACACGCCGACAACACCCACCTGCTGCCGGTGCGCGAGATGGAGGCCACCGGCCAGCTCGTCGCAGCCAAGGCGAAGAAGGATGCGGCCGGCGTCGCGAAGGCCCAGGCCTCGCTCGACCAGATCAGGACGGAAGAGGCGGCCCACCCTCAGAGCTGAGCAGGAAGTGGCCCCTGAGCGAGGCGAAGGGCTGGCTGCGGTCGTCCTGCCAGGCCTCGACGTGCACATTGGCGATGCGGCGGCCGACCTTGCGGAGATGGGCGCGGGCGTAGGAGGTCAGCGCCCGGCCGGGCCGCAGGTATTCGATGGTGATGTCGATGGTCTTGTGCACCCGCGCGGACGGCTGGGCGACCGACAGCTGGGCCAGCGCGGTCATCTCCAGGAACGCCCCGATCACCCCGCCGTGCAGGGCCTTGATGAAGGTGTTGCCCACCAGGTGCGGCGCGAACGGCAGGATGGCGGTCATCTCGTCACCGGCCAGCTCGGCGCGCATGCCGAGGAAGCGCACGTAGGGAACCCGTTGCAGGAAGGTCTCGAGCTGCTCGGCGGAAGGGTTCACGGCCGGGACGCTCACGGGCGCGGCCGGTTGAGCACGAAGGCCGCCTGGGCGGTGGCCACCAGGTCGCTGCGGTCGACGTCCCAGGCCTCGGCGCGGACGAAGCCGATGGTGCGGGTGAGCTTGTAGCAATGGGCTTCGGCGACGACGCCGGTGCGCGGCGCGGCGGGCCGCATGTAGTCGATGCGCAGGTCGAGCGTGGCGGTGGAGAAGGCTTCGGTCCCGGCCGCGGCGGCCATCGCCAGGCCGCAGGTATGGTCCAGCAGGCTGGTGACCACGCCGCCGGCGATCACCTGGGTGTCCGGGTCGCCGACCAGGTCTTCGCGCCAGGGCGCTTCGATCGATCCGCGGGCGGTCTCGACGGAGACCAGACGAAAGCCGAGGGCGGCGGCTTGGGGGACGGTGGTGGCCATGTGCTCGGCCATCTCTCGGACGACGTCAGGAACGGTGGTCATTCTCAAGCGGGTAGGGCCGAAGCCGCCCCGCGGTCAATTGCCCGATGTGGGCGCGCGGCGCGAGCCTAGTGGGCGAAGCTCGACACATAGGCGATCAGCACGGCCATCAGCGGGGTGGCGGCCATCGCGAAATTGGCGAAACCCAGGAAGGGGGAAGCGGCGTTCGACATGGTGTCCTCGTCGGTCTCGGGCGGGTGGGCGCCGGCTGGCGTCCTGACGAGGACCGATATATGCAACCGAACTCGCGAATACTTGTTAAGTCTTGGTCATGACGCCGATTTAACATGATGACGACTTGGTAAGGTTGCTAAATGAGGTCGTTCGCCTAGATGCCAGGGATGATCCGACCGCAGGACCTGCTCTGCCCGAGGCCCGAGGGGCTCTATTGCGCGCCCGGCGATTTCTACATCGACCCGGTGCGGCCGGTACCGCGCGCGGTGATCACCCACGGCCACGCCGACCACGCCCGCGCCGGCCACGGCGCGGTGCTGGCGACGCCCGAGACCCTGGACATCATGGGCGAGCGCTACGGCCTGGAGTTCGCCGGCTCGCGGCAGGCGGCGGCCTATGGCGAGGCGGTGCCGCGCGACGACGTCGAGGTGACCCTGGTCCCAGCCGGCCATGTGCTGGGTTCCGCCCAGGCCGTGGTCCGCTGGAAAGGCCTGACCATGGTGGTCTCCGGGGACTACAAGCGCCGCCGCGATCCGACCTGCCCGGCCTTCGAGCCGGTCCCCTGCGACGTCTTCATCTCCGAGGCCACCTTCGGACTGCCGGTGTTCCGCCACCCCAGCGACAAGGATGAGATCGCCCGCCTGCTGCGCTCGGTGGCCCAGTTCCCCGAGCGCAGCCACCTGGTCGGCGCCTATGCGCTGGGCAAGGCCCAGCGGATCATCCGCCTCCTGCGCGAGGCCGGTTGGGACCGCCCGATCTACGTCCATGGCGCCCTTGAGCGGCTGAACGCCCTCTATGAGCGCCACGGCATCGACCTTGGCCCGCTAGAGCCCGCCACTACCGGCAAGAAGCCCGACTTCGCGGGCCAGATCATCGTCGCCCCGCCGTCGGCCACCCAGGACCGCTGGAGCCGCCGCTTTCCCGACCCGGTCACCGCCTTCGCCTCCGGCTGGATGCAGGTCCGTGCGCGCGCCCGCCAGCGCGGCGTCGAACTGCCCCTGGTGATCTCCGACCACGCCGACTGGGACGAGCTCACCGGCACCGTCGACGAACTGCGCCCCGGCGAGCTCTGGATCACCCACGGGCGAGAAGAGGCGCTGGCGAGATGGGCGGAGATGCACGGCGTCCCGGCCCGGGCCCTGGCGCTGGTGGGCTATGAGGAAGAGGACGACGACTAGGTGCGCGCCTTCGCCGAACTCCTCGACCGGCTGTCGCTGACCGGGTCGCGCAACGCCAAGCTGACCCTGGTGCGCGACTACCTGCGCGAAACGCCGGACCCCGACCGCGGCTGGGCGCTCGCGGCGCTGACCGGCGAATTGAGTTTCGACGCGGCCAAGCCCGCCTTTATCCGCAAGGCGGTCGAAGAGCGCATGGATCCACAGCTCTTCTGGTGGTCCTACGACTATGTCGGCGACCTGGCCGAGACCGTGGCCCTGGTCTGGCCGGCCCGTCCCGGCGCCAACCGCGAGCCGGAGCTCTCGGAGGTGGTCGATGCGCTGCGCGGCGCCACGCGGGCGGAGGTGCAGGCGCTGATCGAGGGCTGGCTCGACGCCCTGCAGCCGACCGGCCGCTGGGCGCTCCTGAAGCTGATGACCGGGGGCTTGCGCGTCGGCCTGACCGCGCGCCTCGCCAAGCGCGCCGCGGCGGACATGTCCGCCTTTGGGGGCGCGGAGCCCGTGCCGGTCGCCGAGGTCGAGGAGCTGTGGCACGCGCTGCATCCGCCTTACGAGGACCTCTTCGCCTGGCTGGAGGGCCGCTCCGAACGCCCCTCCTCGGACAACCCCGGGCGCTTCCGCCCCGCCATGCTGGCCCAGGCGATCGACGAGGCCGTCGACTTCGCCAGGCTCGGCCCGGCCGACTACGCCGCTGAGTGGAAGTGGGACGGCATCCGCGTGCAGGCGGTGAACGAGGGCGGCGCGCGGCGGCTCTACACCCGTACCGGCGACGACATCTCGCGCACCTTCCCGGACGTCGTCGACGCGCTTTCCGCCGAGGGCGTCATCGACGGCGAACTGCTGGTCATGCGCGACGGCAAGGTCGCGAGCTTCGCCGACCTGCAGCAACGGCTGAACCGCAAGGCGGTCGACGCCAAGCTGCTGACGAAGTTCCCCGCCGCCATCCGAGCCTACGACATCCTGGCTGAAGGGGCTGAGGACACCCGGACCTTGTCCTTCGCCGAGCGCCGCAAGCGTCTGGAGGCCTTCGTGGCCAAGGAGGCGAGCCCGCGGATCGACCTGTCGCCGCTGCAGCCCTTCGCGAGCTGGGCCGAGCTCGCCGCGCTGCGCGCCGCCCCGCCCGCCGGCGACCCGCAGATCGCCGAGGGCCTGATGCTGAAGCGCTGGGACTCGGTCTACGAGGCCGGCCGTCCCAAGGGCCCGTGGTTCAAATGGAAGCGCGACCCGTTCCTGATCGACGCGGTGCTGATGTACGCCCAGCGCGGCCACGGCAAGCGCTCGAGCTTCTACTCCGACTACACCTTCGGGACGTGGACGCAGGATGAGGCCGGCAAGCGCATCCTGACGCCGGTCGGCAAGGCCTATTTCGGCTTTACCGACGAGGAGCTGAAGCAGATCGACAAATACGTCCGCGACAACACCCTCGAACGGTTCGGCCCCGTCCGCTCGGTCCGCGCCGAGCCGCACGCCGGCCTGGTCTTCGAGGTCGCCTTCGAGGGCCTGCAGCGCTCCACCCGCCACAAGTCCGGCGTCGCCATGCGTTTTCCGCGGATCAACCGCATCCGCTGGGACAAGCCGCCCGGCGAGGCCGACGACCTTACGACGCTGGAACGGATGCTGGAGCAGATGGAGGGGCGCTGAGGCTGCGCGTGATGCCCCGGCCGAGTGTGTGACAACTCAGGCCGGGGCGCTATCTCTGGCCGGCGACTGGAGAGAGCCGGCCATCGAAGTCTACGCGAGCACGCGTCACGCGCGGCCCGGGGTGGCCTTGCATGACACCTCAACCGTAGCATCGACGGGCGGCGCAGACAAATGGGCATGCAAACGGACACGGCGCGGCCCTTGACGCTCTCCTTCGTCAGGGCCGCGCTCGGCCGGATACGGCGCGCGAGTTGGGCTCAGGAAACGCGCCATATCGCCGTTGACCTTTAGAGCCGTGTAAGCCCGCGGGTCACGGCAATGACGTCCCAGCGCCGCGGAGTCCCTAGGTCGCCGCGAAAAAAACCTTCAATAGGCGGCGAAAAGGGTGACGCCGAGCGTCGTCGGCCTCTGCGGGGTGATCTGGCGCGCCTGGGTCGGGTTGAACTGGTTGCCGAAGGCGAAGGTGTCGCTGAAGGCGTTGGTCGGGTTGGTCACGAAGACCTGGAATCCCATCGACTTGCGGTGCATCTCGACCAGCAGCTTGGTTCGGACATAGCCGCCCATTTCCGGGAACAGCGTGTCGAAGGTCACCCGGGATTTGCCGACATAGGCGGTCTCGCCCGCCACCCGCAGGCGCCAGCCCCCCGGGACCGCCCGCTCATAGCTGACCAGCCCGCCGCCGGAGAACGGCGGGGCGTTCGGCAGGCCGTTGATCAGCACCGACAGGAAGTTGATGTTCGGGTTCGAGGTCTGCGTCTCGGTGTAGCGCCCGTTCAGCTCGAAACTCAGGCCGTTGTCGGCGCGGTAGGCGATTTCCGTCTCCACGCCCCGCACCGTCGCGTCGCCGGCGTTGGTCGTGTAGGGCAGGCCGGATTCGCGATACTGGTCGGTCTGGATGTCGGTCCACTTGTCGTAATAGATCGCCGAATTCACCGACAGCCGGCGGTCGAACGCCTGCAGCTTCAGCCCGATCTCGTAGTTGCGCAGCCGGTCCGGCGCATAGGTCGCCTGGGCCTCGGGCAGGGGCGTCGTGCCCCCGGAGTTGAAGCCGCCCGCCCGATAGCCTTCGGAATAGACCGCGTAGAGCAGGTCGCCGCCGACGAAGGTGTGCTGCAGCGAGATCTTCGGCGTGAAGCCGTTGAACCGCCCCGAACGGTCGAGCTCCCGCGGCCTGAAGTTCTCGCTCTCGGATTCGACGAGCGAGCGGGTGTGGGTGAGGATCGAGAAGACCCGGCCGCCGACGGCGAGCGTCCAGTCGGGCGCGAAGGTCCAGGACGCCTCGCCATAGGCCGCGCCCTCGTCGATCCGGTCGTGCCGATTGTCGCTGTACGCGACCTTGTTCGTCCCCGTGACGAGGTGCGCCAGGAAGTCGCTCGGCGAGTGCTCGGTGGTGCTCGAACCATAGACGCCGGCGAGCCACTGGAAGCGGCCGGTGCCGCGCGACGTCAGGTACAGGTCTTCCACCAGCATGGTGGTGGTGGTGTGCTCGACATAGGCCGAGGAGAGCGCGCCGGTGGTGAAGAGGTTCTGCGACGCCGTCGCGTCATAGAGGCTGCCGTAGGCGTGCTCGACGACGCCGGTCGACGAGGTGAGTTCGCCCCAGCTCCAGGAGCGCCGGACCTGCGCGCTCCACAGGGTGATGTCGTTGGTATGCGGCTCGGCGATCCGGGTGTCCCGCGTCAGGCCCGAACCGGCGGTCGTATATTGCGTGTCGTCCGACCTCAGGTGCTGGTCGGCGGCGGTCATCAGGACCGTCCAGTCGTCGCGGGGCTCGAACAGGACGGACAGCCGCGCGCCCTTGCGCTCGGTGCGGTTGACGTCGTCCTTGCCCAGCCGGACGTTGTCGAGATAGCCGCCGTCAATCTGGTCGTAGGCGGCCAGGCGCACGCCGATCAGGTCGCTCCTGATCGGCAGGTTGACGTAGCCTTCGATGGCCCCGCTGGGGGTGCCATGGTCGGTGACCGCCGCGGTGATGGCGCCCTCGGCCGAGACCTCGTGCAGGTTCGGCTTGTTCGAGATGATCCGGTAGACGCCGCTCAGGAAGCCGGCGCCGTAGAGCGCGCTCTGCGGGCCGCGCGCAATCTCCACCCGCTGCACATCCACCAGCCGCAGGTCCGGGTCCGGGGCGTTGTAGTTGAGCGGGATGTCGTCGAGGTAGGTGGCCACCGTGGAGCGGGCGCGTCCGGTGTAGGCGCCATCCGACAGGCCGCGCAGCAAGAGCTTGTCGCGCGCGGGCCCAAGGTTCGTGGACAGCATGCTCATCCGCGCCGCGCCCTCGGCCGCGTCGCTCGCGCCGGTCGGATAGAGGTCGGCGCCGCTCACCGCGGTGATCGGCACGGCGAGCTGCCGGGGATCGCGCACCCGCTTGGTGGCGGTCACCAGGAGCTCCGAAACCGAGGGCGGCGGGGCCGGAGGTCTGGCGGCCGGGGGCGCGGCGGCCGAGACCTGGATGGTGTTGGGCGCGATTTCCTTCCAGGCGCAGTTGGTGCCCGCCAGCAGCCGGTTCAGCGCCTGTTCGACGGTCAGCGACGCCGAAAGGGCCTCCCGGGAGTAGCCGCTGCAGGCCGCGGCGCCGACCAAGGTGACATTGGCCTGTTGCGCCAGGTCGAGCAGCGCCTCGGAATAGGGCTTGGCCTCGATGTGGAAACGCACAAGCGCGGGCGCGGCCGCGGCCGTTCCCGCACAGCTCGCCGCTGCCGCGACAAGTGCGACCGCGGCCGCGAGTTCCCGACGCCCCAGAATCGTCTTCCGCCCTATTTTCGAAGCAGCAACAGCCCCTGGGTGGAAGGTACCGCTCTAATGGGCAGCATCAAGGACAGACGCATCATAACCGACTTGGCGTCGTCCAGGACGATGACGCCGGTGATCGGGATGCGGCCCAGCTCCGGATCTCCGATGTCGATCCGCTCGGGGAACTGGCGATTGAGGTCCGCCACCACCTCGCTGAGAGGTTCGTTGCGGTAGACGAGGCGGCCGGCCCGCCAGCTGAAGGCCTCGGCCGGATCGACGAACTGGGTCTTCTCGAGCCCGGCGGCGCTGACTTCGAGCCGCTGGCCGGGGGTCAGGGCATAGACGCGATCGGCGGAGGGACGCACCTCGACCTTGCCGCGGGCGACGGTGACGGTCAGCGCGCCCTGGCGGTTGCGGACGTCGAACTGGGTGCCGACCACCCGCACCGTGCGCCCGCCCGCCGCCACGATGAAGGGCCGGGTCTTGTCGGAGACGACGTCGAAGATCGCCTCGCCGTCGTCCATCGCGACACGGCGTTCGCCTCGCTCGAACATCACCCGAAGGCGGGTCTCGGCATTGAGGTCGACGACCGAGCCGTCCGCCAGCGTGAACCGCTGGCGCTGGCCGCGTCCGGTGCCCAGGGTCTGGATCGCCGGTCCGCTGGTCAGCGAGGGCAGGATGGCCAGCGAGAGACCGGCGGCGATGCCGACGCCGCCCGCCCCGACCAGCCATCGCCGCGTCGGCGCGCGCGGGGCGACGCGGCGTCCGGCCGGCGACGCCAGCGCCTTGAGGACGCCGTCCGCGCCCGCGTCGAATTCGTGCCAGACCGAAAGCGCCGCGCGATAGGCGTGGCCGTTCTCGGGCGATTCCGCCAGCCAGGCTTCGAACGCCAGCCCGTCGCCTTCGGCCACGTCGTCGCGCTGAAGACGCGCCAGCCAGCCGGCGGCGTCGTCCATCGCGCGGTCCGCGTGTGTCGGAATGCTGGTCATCGGTTCAATCGCCCGGTCCGCGCCCACTGCGCCAGACAGCCTTTGAGACGGCGCCGTGACAACCGATCCCTAGGTCCGCGGCGAAATTCCACGCGCCTCATGAGCCCAGCCGCCGGGTCAGGTTCTTCATCGCCGCCTGGATGTGCTGCTCGACCATCTTGCGGGAGATGCCCATTTCGTCGGCCGTCTGCCCCT
The DNA here is from genome assembly GCF_041691455.1 of Phenylobacterium sp. Taxonomy (GTDB): domain Bacteria; phylum Pseudomonadota; class Alphaproteobacteria; order Caulobacterales; family Caulobacteraceae; genus Phenylobacterium. The sequence goes on from NZ_JBEPUO010000001.1 coordinate 389,407, forward strand.
GGGTCAGCCCTTGCAGCTTGTTGAGCCGGAATGCCCGGCCCATCTGCGGGGGAAGCGCCGCCACCGCCTCGGCGAGCTGGCGCGTCCGCTCCCGGCCGATGATCGCCTGGTCGGCGGACGGTTCGGCGACGATGTCCTCGCCGCCGAAGGTCAGGCGCGTATCGCTGCGCCACTGGGTCTCGCGGCGGCGTGCGCGCTGGTCGGTCCGCACGTGGTCCACCATGAGGTTCGACGCCATCCGGTAGAGCAGGGGAACCGGCGCCCGCACCTCGATATCCGGCTCCAGGGCGGCGACCTTCAGATAGAGGTCCTGGACGAGGTCCTCGGCCATGGCCATCGAGCGCGTCCGGGCCGCCAGGAACAGCACCAGGGTCTCGCGCTTCTCCAGGAACGCACGGACCAGCGGGCGGTCTTCCAGGCCTCGTTCGGACGGCTCAGAGGGCGCCACGGCCATTTCCCCGCTTTGCTCAGCGCCGGCGCAGGGTCGCTGAATGCGCGGTATGGATCAGCCCGCGCAATTAGCCAACCTCGGGCGCGGGCGGCGGCAGCAGCGTCTCGGCCGCCAGGAACGCCGCCAGGTCCCCGCCCTCGAACAGCACGCCGCGGATCCCGGCCCTGAGCGCCGCCTCCAGGTCCGAGGGTTTGTCGCCCACCAGCAACGAGGCCGCCTTGTCGATCGGCCACTCGGAGAGCGCGCGCAGAATCATCCCGGGGTTCGGCTTGCGGTCCGGCGGATCGGGGTGGCGATAGGTCTCGAGCGGCGCGTCCGGGTGCTGCGGCGCATGATAGAAGGCGTCGATGTGGCCGCCGACCTTGGCCAGGTCCTCGCCCATCCGCGCGTGCAGCGCGTGCACGTCGGCCTCGCTGTAGAAGCCCCGGCCCACCCCCGACTGGTTGGTCACCACGATCACCAGCCAGCCGGCGCGGTTGAAGGCCGCCACGACCGCCTGGGCGCCGGCGATCCAGCGGAAATCCTCCCAGCGGTGGACGTAGCCCTGGTCCTCGTTCAGCACCCCGTCGCGGTCGAGGAACAGCGCAGGCCTGGGCTTACTCTTGGGCGGACTGGCGGGCGGGGTCTCGGGCACGGGGGCGACTATAGCGGCCCGGCGGGCGGTGAGGCGATTTCAAAAACCCGGGGACGCCGTCTAAGGTCGCCGCTGCCCTGCCCCGAGGTGGTGTTTGCCCGCGTCCCCGCCCGCCGTCCTGACCCTCGACGACCTGCGGGTGGACTTCGAGACCTACGACGGGACCGTGCGGGCGGTGCGCGGCGTCTCGCTCACGATCCCCCGCGGCCAGACCCTGGGCGTGGTCGGCGAGAGCGGCTCGGGCAAGAGCCAGACCTTCATGGCGGTGATGGGCCTCCTGGCCCGCAACGGCCGCGCCTCCGGCTCGGCGAAATTCCTCGGCCAGGAGCTGCTGGACCTGAAGCCCCGCGCCCTCAACCGCCTGCGCGGCTCGAAGATGACCATGATCTTCCAGGACCCGCTGACCGCGCTCACCCCCCACGTGCGGATCGGCGAGCAGATCGCCGAGCCGCTGCGCCTGCACCAGGGCCTCTCCGACCGCGACGCCACCGCGCGGGCCAGGCTCTGGCTCGAAAAGGTGCGCATTCCCGACGCGGCGGCCCGGCTGCGGCAGTATCCGCACGAACTTTCCGGCGGCATGCGCCAGCGGGTGATGATCGCCGCGGCCATGGCCGGCGGGCCGGAGCTCCTGATCGCCGACGAGCCCACCACCGCCCTGGACGTCACCGTCCAGGCCGAAATCCTCGACCTGATGGCCGAGCTGCAGCGCGAGACCGGCGCGGCCGTGGTGCTGATCACCCACGACATGGGCGTCATCGCCCGTCTCGCCGACCGGGTCTGCGTGATGCGGGACGGCGCTTACGTCGAGGAGGGGACTGCCGCCGAGGTCTTCGCCGCGCCCAAGACCGACTACACGCGGGCCCTGCTGGATGCGATCCCGCGCCTCGACCGCGAGGGCCGCGGCGGGCGGCCGGCGCCGGCCCCGGTGGCCCCGGACGCCCCGGTGGTGGTCGAGGGCCGCGAGGTGAAGGTCTGGTTCCCGATCCGCCAGGGCTGGTTCGGCGCGCCCAGGCCGCTGCGGGCGGTCGACGGCGTCTCCTTCCAGGTCCGCCGGGGCGAGACCCTGGGCGTGGTGGGCGAGAGCGGCTCGGGCAAGTCGACGCTGGCCCGCGCGGTCCTCAACCTGATCCCGGCCACCGAGGGCGCCGTCACCCTGATGGGCCGCGACATCACCCACGCCGAACGCGAGGCGATGCGCGCAGCAAGACGCGACCTGCAGATCGTCTTCCAGGACCCGCTGGCCAGCCTCGACCCGCGCGTCACCATCGGCGATTCCATCGCCGAGCCCCTGCAGGTGTTCCGCCGCGACCTGGGCCGCGCCGCGCGGGACGCCGAGGTCGCCGCCATGATGGCCAAGGTCGAGCTCGATCCCGGACTGATCAACCGCTACCCGCACGAGCTGTCCGGCGGCCAGAACCAGCGGGTCGGCATCGCCCGCGCCATGATCCTGAAGCCGCGGCTGGTGATCTGCGACGAGGCGGTCTCGGCCCTCGACGTCTCGATCCGCGCCCAGATCATCGACCTGCTGATCGCGCTGCAGAAGGACATGGGCTTGGCGATGATCTTCATCAGCCACGACCTGGCGGTGGTCCGCGAGATCAGCCACCGGGTGCTGGTGCTCTACCTCGGCCGGGTGGTGGAGACCGCCACGCGCGAGCAGATCTACCGCGCGCCGCAACACCCCTACACAAAAGCCCTGCTGTCGGCCGCGCCGATTCCCGATCCGGCCATCGAACGCTCCCGCAAGCGCGTGAAGCTCTCCGGCGAGCCGCCCAGCCCGATGGACCCGCGCGCTGCGCTGCGCTTCCTGCCCTCGCGCCTGCCGGCCGATCCGAACGCGCCGATCCTGCCGCCGCAGCTCCGGGAGATCGCGCCCGGCCACCTGGTCGCGGAGTTCGACCCGCCCGCCGAAGCGGCCTAAGAGGCGCGCGTGGCGAAGATCACCCCCGTCCTGATGTCCGGCGGCGCCGGCGCCCGGCTCTGGCCCCTGTCGCGGCGCGCCAAGCCGAAGCAGTTCCATGCCCTGGTTGGCGCCCGGACCCTGATCCAGGACACCGCCCTTCGCTTCACCACCGAGGCCTTCGGCCCGCCGATGGTGATCTGCAACCTCGCCCACGCCGATCTGGTGCGCGAGCAGCTGGCCGCGGTCGGCGTCACGCCACGGGCCCTGATCCTCGAGCCCGAGGGGCGAAACACCGGAGCCGCCGCCGTGGTGAGCGCCGCCGCGGCCGAGGAGGCGGGCTGCGATCTCGTGCTGCTGCTGAGCGCCGACGCCCGGGTGCACGATCCCGCCGCCCTGCGCGCCGCCATCGCCACGGGCGCCCCGGCCGCCGAGGCCGGCGCCCTGGTGATCTTCGGCATCACCCCGACCGCGCCCGAGACCGGCTACGGCTATATCCGCGCCGAGGCCGGCGAGCAGGCCGTCCGCAAGGTCGCGGCCTTCGTGGAGAAGCCGGACCTGGCGACCGCCCGGCGCTACGTCGCCGACCCCGCCTACAGCTGGAACGCCGGCATCTTCCTCTTCCGCGCCGACGCCTTCCTTCGCGAGGCCACCCGGGTCGCGCCGGACCTCACGGTCGCCGCCCGGGCCGCCTTGGCGCAGGCCGCGCGGGCGGGCGACACGATCGCCCTGGGCGAGGCCTTCCGCGCGACGCCCGCCGTCCCGGTCGACGTCGCCGTCTTCGAGAAGACCGACAAGGCCGTGGTGGTCGCCGCCGCTATCGGCTGGAGCGACGTCGGGACCTACGACGCGCTCTGGAGCGAGGCTGAGAAGACCGCGTCCGGCGACGTGCTCCAGGGCTCGGTCATCGCCGCCGATACGGCCAATTGCCTCGCGGTCTCCGACGGCCCCACGGTGGTGCTGTCCGGGGTCGAGGGCCTGGCGGTGATCGTCGAGAACGGCGTGGTCCTGGTCACCCGCCGAGACGCGCCGTCCGCCGTCCGCGCGGCGGTCGAGGCGGTGCGCCAGGCCGGCCGTGAGGATCTGCTCTAGACGCCGCCCGAAGACGCTGCATTGCAGCAGGACCGGCCCGCCGTTAGGTTGCGCCCCTTTTCCAAGCCCCGGCCCCGCCATGTCCCTCGCCTTCGACGACATCCTCGCAGCCAAAGACCGGCTGCAGGGTCATATCGAGCGCACGCCCTGCCGCCATTCGCGGACGCTGTCGGAAATCACCGGCGCCGAGGTCTGGGTGAAGTTCGAGAACCTGCAGTTCACCGCCGCCTTCAAGGAGCGCGGCGCGCTCAACAAGCTGCTGCAGCTCAATGCGGCCGAGCAGAAGCGCGGCGTGATCGCGGCGTCGGCCGGCAACCACAGCCAGGGCCTCGCCTATCACGCCTCGCGCCTGGGCATCCCGGTGACCATCGTCATGCCCCGCGGCACCCCCTTCGTGAAGGTGCAGCAGACCCGCGCCCACGGCGCCGAGGTGGTGATCGAGGGCGAAAGCTACGACGACGCCTCATCGGCCGCCATGGCTCTGCGCGACGAGCGCGACCTGGTGTTCGTCCACCCGTTCAACGACCTCGACGTCATGGCCGGCCAGGGCACCGTGGCGCTGGAGATGCTCGAGGACGTGCCCGAGCTGGAGATCCTGCCGGTGCCGATCGGCGGCGCGGGCCTGATCGCCGGCATGGCGACGGCCGCCAAGCATGTGAAGCCGCAGATCAAGGTGATCGGCGTCGAGCCGGCCATGTATCCCTCGTTCACCGCCCGGATGCGCGGCGTCAACGCCGGTGCGGCCTCCGGCGGCGCGACCATCGCCGAGGGCATAGCGGTCAAGCAGGTGGGCGACGTGAGCTACAGCGTCGCCCGACCGCTGGTCGACGAGGTGCTATTGATCGAGGAGCCGTTCTTCGAGCGCGCCGTGGCCCTCTACTGCAATGTCGAAAAGACCGTGACCGAGGGAGCGGGCGCCGCCTCGCTCGCCGCCCTGCTGGCCTTCCCCGAGCGGTTCCGCGGCAAGAAGTGCGGCCTGGTGATCACCGGCGGCAATATCGACACCCGTCTGCTGGCCTCGGTCCTGACCCGCGAGCTGGTCCGCGACCAGCGCCTCGTCAGCCTACGGATCATCGGCGACGACCGGCCCGGCCTGCTGGCCACGGTCTCGCGGGTCATCGGCGACATGGGCGCCAATATCATCGAGGTGGCCCACAACCGCCTCGCGCTGGACGTGCCCGCCAAGGGCGCGGAGTTCGACATCATGATCGAGACCCGCGACGCCCAGCACACGCAAGAGATCATGGATGCGCTGCGCGAGAGCGGCTATCCGCCGAGGGCTGTATGACGATGATGTTCCGTATTCTGACGATTGCCCTGGCGAGCCTCGCCCTGGCGGCCTGCCATCCGAAGCCCGCCCCGGCCGGGCAGAGCGCCGCGGCTGAGAGCGCCGCCGCCAAGACCTTCCTGGCGCAGAACGCCAAGAAGCCCGGCGTCAAGGTCCTGCCTGACGGCCTGCAGTACGAGATCGTCCATTCGGGCCCCACGACCGGCCTGAAGCCGCACCTCAACGACGAGGTGAAGGTCATGTACGAGGGCAAGCTGGTCAACGGCCTGGTCTTCGACTCCTCCTACGAGCGCGGCCAACCGGCGGCCATGCCGCTCAAGGGCCTGGTCAAGGGCTGGCAGGAAGCGCTGCAGATGATGCGGCCCGGCGACGTCTGGACGCTCTACGTCCCGCCGGAGCTCGGCTACGGCGCCGACGGCCAGGGTCCGATCCCGGGCGGCGCGGCCTTGATCTTCAAGATCGAACTCATCGACGTCCTGCCGGGCCCCGGCACCATCCAGGCGGGCTGAGGTCGCGGTGAGCGGCGGGCCGGACAACCTCGCGGCGGCCCCGGCCGGACAACCGCGGGTCGGCGTCGGCGCGCTCATCACCGACGACGCCGGCCGCGTGCTCCTGGTGCTGCGCCGGCGTGCGCCGGAAGCCGGCCATTGGGGAATCCCCGGCGGCAAGGTCGACTTCGGAGAGTCCGTCGCCGAGACCTGCGCGCGGGAAATTCGCGAGGAGCTGGGCGTCGAGATCGCCGTGGGCGACCTCGTCTGCCTGGTCGATCAGATCGACCGCGCCGAAGGGACCCATTGGGTGGCGCCAGTCTTCGGGGCCCGGATCGTCGAGGGCGAACCGTCCAACCGGGAGCCGGATGCGCTCGCCGAGATCGGCTGGTTCGAGGTCGGCGATCTGCCCGCGCCCCTGACCCTGTCGACCCGGCGCGCGCTCGGCCTCTAGCCGCGCCGAGCCGGGGTCAAAGCGCCCGGCGCATGCCGACGTGGCTGCGGGCAAAGCCCAGCCGCTCGTAGAACCGCTGGGCGTCGGTGCGGCTGTTGTGGCTGAGCAACTCGATGTTGCGGCAGCCGCGGCGGCGCGCCTCGTCCATCGCCCACGCGATCATCACCTGGCCGAGGCCCTGGCCGCGCAGGCTCGAGGCCACCCGCACCGCCTCGATCAGCGCCAGCTCCGCCCCCTGGTTGGAGAGACCGGGGATGAAGGTCATCTGCAGGGTTCCGACCACCGCGCCCGAGCCGTCCTCGGCCACCGCCAGCAGGTTGCGCGGATCGCGGTCGACCTTGTCGAAGGCCTCGAAATAGGCCGCCGGCGGCGGGTCGGCGACGACCTCCCGGCCGGCGCCCAGCGCATCATCGGCCAGTAGCCGCACGATGGCGGCCACGTCCTCGCGCCGGGCTTGCCTGAGCGTGATCGGCGACGGCATGGGTTCGGCCGGCCCTAAGCCTCCGCCCGGCGCCCGGCGGCGGCGATCATCACCGCCAGGATGACGCCCACCGCCCCGCCGGCCACCAGGCCGTCGAGGTAGAACAGCGGCGGCGGGCTCTTGAAGAACATCGAGGACGCGTTGGCCAGCGCCGCGCCGGGCAGGGCCCCGGCCACGAACAGATAGCCGGCGAGCCGCCGCGTCGACATGGCCTTGGCCGGTAGGGCGTCGGCGTTGGCCACGTCGCGGCCGATGGTCCGGCGGCTCAGGAAGAAGCAGATCATCGCCAGGGGGATGATCGCCGTCGACAGATAGACCGTCACCTTGATGCCGTGCGCCGAGGCCGCCGCGCAGGTCGCCTTGGCCGCGCCCACGGCCGCCTTGCAGGCCTGGACGTCCAGCCCCGAGCCGATCAGCCCGCGGTTGGTCATGGCGTCGGTCATCATGCCGAACGCGGTCGGTCCGCCGCCCAGGCCGATCATGTTGATCACGAACAGCAGCACCGCGGCGCTCAGCGCCCGCATGGCCGGCGGCACCAGGCTCTGGACCCCGCCATAGACCGGGCCCCACCAGGCGCCGACCCCGATGTTGGGGATCAGCAGCAGGATCAGCGCCAGCATCATGTTGTCGGTCCCGGCGGCGTACCACAGGACCGGGATGCTGACGAAGGGCACCAGGAGGGGGAAGAGCGCGTAGTTCCGCACGTCCTTGGCGCCCCAGCGGTCGGCCAGCGCCCCGCCCAGCCAGGAGCCGAACGCGCCCCCGATCCCGGCCCCCAGCCCCAGCGCCAGGCTGATGAAGCCAAGCGGCGGCTTGCCGGGCGCCGGCGCCATGCCGAACTGGCCGGCCAGCACCGTCAGCTCATGGGCGTGGTTGCGCAGGAAGAACGGCGTGAAGAACTGGCCGTGGGCGTAGCTGACGAAGGAGGTGAGCGCCCCGCCCAGCGCGAACAGCCAGAAGGTCGGCCGCATCTCGAGCGCGGAGAACACCATCAACAGCGGGATGTGGCTCGACGCATTGGCCGCGGCCTGTGCGTCGCGGCTGAGCTGGCTGCGCGGTTCGCGCAGGGTGAAGATCGCCAGCACGGCGAAGGCCAGGCCCGGCGCGCCGGCCACCAGGAAGGCGGTCCGCCAGCCGTAATGCTCGGCCACGATGCCCCCGATGGCCATGCCGAGCAGGGTGCCGATCGATATGCCCATGGAATAGATCGCCAGCGCCGTGGCCCGCTTCTCCTGCGGGAAGTAGTCGGCCAGCAGCGAGTGGGCGGTGGGCGAACAGCCCGCCTCGCCGATCCCCACCCCGGCCCGGGAGATCGCCAGCACGGCGTAGTTCTTGGCGAAGGCCGACATCACCGTGAACCCGCTCCACAGCGCCAGCGAGATCGTCATCACCCAGGGCCGGTTGCTCTTGTCCGCGATCCGGGCGATCGGAATGCCCAGGATGGTGTAGACCGCCGCGAAGAAGATGCCGCCCAGCGCCCCCATCTGGGTGTCGGTCAGGTGCAGGTCGTTCTTGATGCTCTCGCCGATGGTCGTGATGATCTGCCGGTCCAGGAAATTGACCGTGTAGATCGCCACCAGCAGGGTCAGCGCATAGCGGCCATAGCTGGCGCTGACCGGCGCGAACCGCGGCGCGGAGGGCGCAGCGGCGCCCGGCTCCAGTACGATGTCTGCCAATGTAACTCCCCTTGGATCGTCTTCTTGTTGCCCGACTGTAGGCATGGCGCCGCGATCCACGCCAGTCTCGGCGGCCCGCCGCCCGCGCCCGAACGCTTTCCTTTGAGCCCTCCGCCCAGCCGGTCTATGGCTCTCGCCCATGAGCGAGCTGGGCGCCGTCCGCGAGATCCTTGAGACCCTGGTGGGGTTCGACACCACCTCGCGCCACTCGAACCTGGCGCTGATCGAATGGGTCGAGGCCTACCTCGACGGCCACGGCGTGCCGCACCGCCGGGCCCCCAACGCCGACGGCACCAAGTCCAACCTGCTGGCGACCGTGGGGCCGGCCATCGAGGGCGGGGCGGTGCTCTCCGGCCATACCGACGTGGTGCCGGTGGACGGCCAGCCCTGGACCTCCGACCCGTTCGCCATCGTCGAGCGTGACGGCCGGCTCTACGGGCGCGGGACCTGCGACATGAAGGGCTTCCTGGCGCTGGCCCTCGCCGCCGTCCCCGATCTGGTCGCCGCCAACCCGCGCCGGCCGGTGCACCTGGCCTTTTCCTATGACGAGGAGATCGGCTGCCTGGGCGCGCCGGACCTGATCGAGGTCATCGGCCGGGAGCTGCCTCGACCGGCCTTCGTGGTGGTGGGCGAACCCACCGACATGGTGGCGGTGAACGGCCACAAGGGCATCGCCACCTTCCACGTCACGGTCAACGGCCGCGAAGCCCACTCCAGCCAGACCCAGCAGGGCGTCTCCGCGGTGATGGAAGCGGTGAAATTGATGGCGTCGCTCAGCGAGCTCGCCGAGCGGCTGGAGCGCGAAGCCGATCCCGCCTCGCCCTTCACGCCGAAGGGCGCGACGCTCACCATCGGCATCGTCCACGGCGGCACGGCGCACAACATCCTGGCGCGTGAGTGCGGCTTCGTCTTCGACCTGCGCACCCCGCCGCCGCTCGATCCGCAGGTGCTGCTGGCGCCCTTCTTCGCCCAGGCGCGCGCGCTCGACGCCGCCCTGAAGGCCCGCGCGCCGGAGGCGGGCGTGGTGGTCGAGATGCACTCCAGCGTGCCGGCCTTCGCGCCCGAGCCGGACGGCGCCGCGGAATCCTTCGCCCGGCGCCTGGCGGGCGACAACGGCCCGCCGCGCGCGGTGGCCTTCGCCACCGAGGCCGGTCAGTTCCAGCGCGCCGGCTTTTCCACAGTGCTCTGCGGCCCGGGCTCGATCGAACAGGCCCACCAGCCCGACGAATATGTCGAGATCGCCCAGATGGAACGCGGCCAGGCCTTCATGCGCCGCTTGGTGGAGTGGGCTGCCGCGGCTGGATGAACGCCCGGCGCAGCAGCAGGTCGAGTGGGTTCCAGGTCATGGCGCGCGCGATCTCCCAGGAGCTGGCGGTGCGCGTCGACTGGGCCTCGCGCCGCGCCTCCAGCGCCACGCCGATATGCCGGATCCCGGCGGCCAGGCCGCGCACCGGCGTCACGATCTCGCCCCGCGTCGCATGCCGCGCGAAGAGCACCAGGGTCGCCAATATGTGCAGCGGCAGGGTCAGCCAGAACAGCACGGCCGGCGTGTTCTTCACGAAGACCCAGAAGCGGTTGCGGGTGCCGTGGAACACCGCGAAGTCGCTGCGCCGGCCGCCGGTCGAGGCCGACCCTACGTGACGCACCACAGCGTCGGGGACCAGCAGCGTCGGCTCGCCGATCAGCCGCAGCCGGTAGCCCAGGTCGACGTCCTCGCAGTAGCAGAACAGCCGCTCGTCGAAGCCGCCCAGGCGCAGGAAGAGCTCGCGGTCGATCAGCATCGCCCCGCCGCAGGCCGAAAACACCCAGCCGGGTTCCATCGGCCCGGGGTCCTTGTGGGTGAAACCGCCGCGGAACGGATAGCCGGCCAGCGCCATGACGTCGCCCAGGCCGTCCAGCCGGGTCGGGTCGTCCGCCATCAGCTGGCGCGAGGCGAAGGCGTGGACCCCGGGGCTCGCATCGGTCGCCGCCATCAGCCGCGCCAGCCAGGCCGGCTCGGCGAAGGCGTCGGGATTGAGCAGCGCCAGCCACCGCCCCCGCGCCGCCCGCGCGCCCTGGTTCACTGCGGCCGCGAAGCCGAGGTTCTCGCTGTTCTCGATCAGCCGGATCGCCGGGTCGGCCTTGGCCGCGGCCTGGGCTGTGCGGTCGCTGGAGGCGTTGTCGACCAGGATGACCTCATAGTCAGCGAAGGTCTGGGCGCGGACCGCGGCCAGGCACTGCGCCAGCGTCGGTCCGCTCTCATAGACCACCACCACGACGCTGACCTGAGGGCCAAGGGGCTTGCCAAGCGCTGCGGCTCGCGCCATCCGAAGGGTCACTCCCACACATCTGGGCGAACATGACGAAAATCACGCCCTTGGCCCTGGCCGAGGTTCTGCATATCACGCCCAAGCGCCATGGCGATGCGCGGGGCTGGTTCGCCGAAACCTGGAGCCGCGAGGCGATGTCCGAGGCCGGCGTCGAGGCCGAGTTCGTGCAGGACAACCAGGCGTTCAGCGCCAAGGCCGGCACCGTCCGCGGCCTGCACTTCCAGCAGACGCCCCACGCCCAGGCCAAGCTGGTCCGCGTGCTGAGCGGCGCGATCTACGATGTGGCCCTCGATGTGCGCCCCGGCTCGGCGAGCTACGGCCAGTGGGTGGGCGCCGAGCTCACCGCCGACCGCGGCGAGCAGCTCTTCATCCCCCGCGGTTTCGCCCACGGTTACGTGACCCTGACCAACGACTGCGAGCTCTTCTACAAGGTCGACGGCCTCTATGCGCCACAGACCGAGGGCGGCGTGCTCTGGAACGATCCCGACCTCGCCATCCCCTGGCCGATCGCCGGCGACCCGATCCTCTCCGACAAGGACCGCATCCTGCCCCGCCTGAAGGACCTGGCGAGGGTTAGCTTCTAGGCGCCTCCTCTCGCCCGCGAAGCGAGAGGGAGAGGGTAGGGAGAGGGCGGCTCTGAGAGTCCGCCTCCGAGGCCCTGGTCCGAGGGTCCTCGCGCGACCGCCTACGCCGCATGAGGGTCTGATCCGCCCTCTCCCTGCCCTTTCCCTATATTCGCTGCGCTCGGGAGAGAGGCGATGTCCCATTCCGCCTTCACGTCGAAATCATCCTCGGCCGCACCAGGGCCCGCCCGCAATCTCTCGAACGCCTCCGCCCCAAGCAACCGCCCCAGCGCCCAGACCGCCGCGCCGCGGACCAGGGGCGAGGGGTCGTCCAGCAGCCGTTCGGCCTCCGCCGCCAGCGCCGGCTCGCCCGAGTTGCCGATCGCGTAGGCGACGTTGCGCACAAACCGGTCGCGGCCGATGCGCTTGACCGGGCTCTTGGCGAAAAGCGCGCGGAAGGCCGCGTCGTCCAGGCGGGCGAGGTCGCCCAGCGACGGCGCGCGCAGGGCCTCGCGCGCCTGCAGCTTCTGCTCGGCGGCCACGGCGGCGAACTTGTTCCACGGACAGACCGCCAGGCAGTCGTCGCAGCCGTAGATCCGGTTGCCCAGCATCTCGCGGAACTCCGGCGGGATCGGTCCCTTCAGCTCGATGGTCAGGTAGGAGATGCAGCGCCGCGCATCGAGCTGGAAGGGCGCGGCGAAGGCCTTGGTCGGGCAGATGTCCAGGCAGGCCTGGCAGGTCCCGCAGTGCAGGGTCTCCGGCGGATCGGGCGCGAGCTCCAAGGTGGTCAGGATCGAGCCCAGGAAGAGCCAGGAGCCGAAGTCCTGCGAGACCAGGTTGGTGTGCTTGCCCTGCCAGCCCAGGCCCGCCTGTTCGGCCAGCGGCTTTTCCAGGAGCGGGGCCGTGTCGACGAACACCTTCAGCTCGCCGGCGAACCGGGCCTGCAGCCAGCGGGCAAGCGCCTTCAGCCGGCTCTTGATCAGCTCGTGATAGTCGTCGCCCTGGGCATAGACGCTGATCGCGCCCCGGGTCGGCTCGCCCAGCACCGCCAGGGGATCGCGGTCCGGTCCGTAGTTGACGCCCAGCACGATGGCCGAGCGGGCGTCGGCCCACATGGCCCGCGGATGGGCGCGGCGCTCGGCGGTCTCGGCCATCCAGCCCATCTCGCCGTGCCGGCCGGCTTCGATGAACTCGGCGAGCCGCGCGCTGGCGGGCCAGGTCTCCTCGATGGCGGTGAAGCGGCAGAGGTCGAAGCCGAGGTTGAGCGCCTCGGCTCGGATCAGGTCTTCAGCTCTGTCAGAAGTCGAGATCGTCATAGTGCTTGGCGGGCGCGAGGCCCGGCCAGCGGTCCGTGAGCAGCGGCCGGAAACACGGCCGGGATTTCAGCTTCATGTACCAGGTCTTGACCGCCGGGAAGCCCGTCCACGGCATATCGCCGCAATAGTCGATCACCGACAGGTGCGCAGCGGCGGCGAAGTCGGCCAGCGACAGCTTGCGCCCGGCCAGCCACTCGCGCTCCTGCAGGAGCTTGTCGATGTAGACCATGTGGTCGCGCAGGCCATCGCGGCCCTGGCGCAGGTTGGCGAGGTCCGGCGCGCCCATGCCCAGGAGGCGCTTTTCCATCTTCTCGTGCAGGATGTAGCCGCCGGCCTCGAAGTCGAACTTGCGGTCGAACCAGGTGAGCAGCCGCCGGGCTTCGGCCCGCTCGCCGGCGTCGCGGCCCAGGAGCGCCGGCTCCGGATAGGCTTCCTCCAGGTGGTCGAGGATCGCGCGGCTCTCGCAGAGCACCAGCTGCTGGTCGCCGTCCGCCTCGACCAGCACCGGCAGGAGGCCGGAGGCGTTCATCTCCGTCAGCTCCTTCGGCCGCTCCCAGTAGCGGACCTGGACCTCGGTGAAGGCCAGCCGCTTCTCGCCGAGCGCAAGCCGCACCTGGCGCGAGGCGGGGTCGAGCGGAAAGTGGTGCAGGGTGCGCTTGAGGGTCATGTCCGGCGAACGCAGGGCGGATCGAAAGGTTGAGCCCAATGGACCCCGCACCCGTTAAGGGCGCGTTTACTAGGATTTCTAAATCGTGGATTTCGCGGCTTTTGGCTCAGCGAAGGCTCCGCCATGCGGCTCGGCCCGCCCGCGCGGATCGGCGTGGATGATGATGTCGGCCGAGGGGAAGGCGGAGAGCACGCGATTCTCGGCGGCGACGATCACCTGGTGCGCGGCCTCGAGCGTCAGCTCCGGGTCGAGGTCGACGTGCATCTGCATGTGGACGTAGGGGCCCGACGCGCGGGTCCTCAGCTGGTGGACGTCGGTGACCCGGCGGTCCTCGGTCATCAGCTCGACGATCCTGGCGCGCACGTCGTCGGGCAGTTCGTGGTCCATGAGCTGGCCGGAGGCCTCGCGGAACACGCCCACCGCGCCCCACAGCAGGAGGGCGGCGATGACCAGGGCGGCGGCCGCGTCGACGCCGTTCAGGCCGAGCCAGGCCGAAACCCCGATCCCGATCAACGCGACGATATTGGACGCCAGGTCCATGGCGTAGTGCGCCCGGTCCCCGGAGACCGCGACCGAGGCGGTCTGCTTGAGGACCCGCGACTGGGCCGTGAGCAGGGCCGCGGTCATCACCGTCGAGACCGCCATGACGACGATCGCCCAGGTCTCCTGCTGCAGGCCATGCGGATGGATCAGGTCGACCACCGCCTCGCGGGCGATCAGGGCGGCCGAGGCGAACACCAGGCCCGCCTGCATCAGGCTCGCGAAGCCCTCGGCCTTGCCGTGGCCGTAGCGGTGCTCGGCGTCCGGCGGCGCGACGGCGTAGCGCACCGCGAAGAAGGTGGTCAGGGAGGCCAGCAGGTCGAGGCCGGAGTCGGCGGTGGAGGCCAGCAGGGCGACCGAGCCGGAGGCCAGCCAGGCTGCGATCTTGATCGCCACCAGCACCGCCGCCGTCGCCACCGAATAGAGCGTCACGCGCCGGGTCAGGGCGGCGCTTTCGGCAGGGGTCAGGCCATGGGCGGCGTTCATGGCCGGAACCTAGCGGCGCGGCCGCGCCATGCCAGCGCGAACGACTCTCAATGCGCTTTCCGGCGGGGCCGCTCACGAAAAGGCCCCCGGCGCGGGAGGGCGAAGTGCGCCGGGGGCCCAATCGACTGAAGCAGACGGGTCCTGTCGCAGGGCCGTCGAGCGCACCTTGTGGTCGCGCTTGTTTATTGTTGGTTAGGACTTGTGGTGAAATTCCCGGTGACCATGTTGCGCCATCCCGAGGCGAAACGGCCTCAAGCCGCCTGCCGCGGCATCGGCCCCACATAGCGCGACTGCGGCCTGATCAGCCGCCCGCCGGCCAGCTGTTCGCGGGCGTGCGCGATCCAGCCGGCCACCCGCCCGGTGGCGAAGACGCAGGTGAAGGCCGAGGGCGGATAGGCGAGCGCCTCCAGCAGCAGCGCGGTGTAGAACTCCACATTGGTGTCGAGCGGGCGGTTCGGCTTCTCCGTCTTCAGGATGGCTAGCGCGGCGGCCTCCACCGCCTCGGCGAAGGCCAGGCGTCCCGGCATGATGTTGGAGCCTTCGGTGAGGCGCCGCACGGCGGCCTTCAGCGCGTCGGCGCGCGGGTCGCGCACCCGGTAGACCCGGTGGCCGAAGCCCATCAGCCGGTCGCCGTGGGCCAGCGCGTTCTCGATCCAGGCGCGCGCGTTCTCCGGCTTGCCGATGCCGTCCAGCATGTCGATCACAGGTCCCGGCGCGCCGCCGTGCAGCGGCCCCTTCAGCGCGCAGATCCCGCCCAACACCGCTGAGGTCAGGCCGGCGCGCGTCGAGGCGATCACCCGCGCGGCGAAGGTCGAGGCGTTCAGCCCATGGTCGCTGACGGTGACCAGATAGGTGTCGAGGGCGTCGACCTCGGCGGCGCTGGCGGGCTTGCCGCGCAGCATCCGCAGGGCGTCGGCCGCATGGCTGAGCGTGGGGTCCGGCCGCACCGGCGCCTCGCCCGCCTGGGCGCGGACCACGGCGGCGGTGAAGACCGCGGGCGCCGCGACCAACCTCAGCGCGACGGCCAGGTCGTCGCCGTCGGCCAGCCGCGCGGTCAGCGCGCGCACGCCCTCGATCGGCGTGCGGTCGAGGAGGCCGGTGTCCAACGCGGAGACCTCGGCGAACACCTCCAGCCGCGCCGCGCCGAGCGCCGGGGCCAGGTCGTCCGGCAGGTCGTCGAAGAACCCGTCCCACAGCAGGCGGGTCACCGCCTCGTAGGTCGTACGGCCCGCCAGCTCGTCCAGCGAACGGCCGCGGATGATCAGCCGCCCGGCCTTGCCGTCGACCTCCGACAGCACGGTGTCCGCGGCGACGACGTCTTCCAAACCATCCGACATGGCGATCTCCAGATCTCGCTTGCTGGCCGTCAGAAAAGCCGTCAACCTTACGTCGTCAATCTTGATCAATATAATCAACATATGCCAACGACCGAGTGGATCGCCGCCGAGGAAGCCCGTGACCGTCTGGGGGTGCGCCCGCAGACGCTCTATGCCTACGCGAGCCGCGGCCGGGTGCAGGTGCGCCAGGACCCCGTCGACCCGCGCCGCAGCCTCTATCGCGCCGCCGACATCGCAGCCCTCGCTCAGCGCAAGACCCGCAGCCGCAAGGTCTCCGACGTGGCTGCCGGCGCCATCGCCTGGGGCGAGCCGGTGCTGGCCTCGGAGATCACCACCGTGGCCGGCGGGCGGCTCTTCTATCGCGGCCGCGACGCCATCCGGCTGGCCGAGAGCGAGACCCTGGAGTCGGTCGCGCGCCTCTTGCGCGGCGGCCACGGCGCGGCGCTGAAGCGCACCGACCGCCCGGCGGCGCCCCAGCATCCCGACATGCGCACCCGCGCCTACCTGGCGCTCGCCGCCCGCGCCGGGACCGATCCCCCGGCCCGCGGCCGCAACGCGCTCGTCCTGGCCGTGGAGGCCGCCACGCTGCTGGACGTCCTGGCCGACGCCGTGGCGGGCGAGGTCGGCGGCGGGGCGATCCACAACCGCCTGGCCCTGGCCTGGGGGCTCGGCCCCGGCGGCCCGGGCGCGGACCTGATCCGCCGCATCCTGGTGCTGGTCGCCGACCACGAGCTCAACGCCTCGGCCTTCGCCGCCCGGGTGGCGGCCTCGACCGGCGCCTCGCTCTCCGCCTCGGCGCTGGCCGGCCTCGCGACCCTCTCGGGCCCGCGTCACGGCGGGGCCACCGCGGCGGTCCGCACCTTCGCCGCCGAGGCCGCCCGGCTCGGCCCCCGCCAGGCCATCGCCAACCGCCTGGTCGAGGACCGCGCCCTGCCGGGCTTCGGCCACATGCTCTATCCCGACGACGACCCGCGCGCCGCCGCCTTGCTTGAGAGATTTAGTCCGCCGCCGGACCTGCGGGCCCTCCAGGAGGCCGTGCTGGCGGTCGCCGGCCTCGCTCCCAACGTCGACTTCACCCTGATGGCCGGCTGCGAGGCGCTGAACCTGCCGCCCGACGCGCCCTTCGCGCTCTTCTCGGTGGCCCGCTGCGCCGGCTGGATCGCCCACGCCATCGAGCAGGGCCAGGCCGACACCCTGATCCGCCCCCGCGCCCGCTATGTCGGCCCGGAACCGGATTTCGGCTAGGGATCGCCGATGGTCGCCAGCGACAGCTTCGCCCGATTCCTGCGCGAGCAGCTCGCCCCGCTCGGCCGCGTCACCCTGCGGCGCATGTTCGGCAAGACCGGGGTCTTCTGCGACGGGCTGATGCTCGGGATGGTGACCGAGGACGCGCTCTACTTCCGGGTCGATGACCTGAACCGCGCGGCCTTCGCCGAGGCCATGGCCTTTCCGCCGCTCAGCTACGAGAAGCAGGGCCGCATCATCGACCTCGCCTTCTGGCGCGCGCCCGACCGGCTGTTCGATGACCCTGACGACCTCCTCGCCTGGGCGCGGGCGGCGCTGGGCGCGGCGCGCCGGGTCGCCGCGGAGCGGGGCCGCACGGCGCTCAGGCCCGACGAGCCCTAGCCCGCGAAGAACTCCTGCCGCGCCGCCAGCAGGGCGTTGACCAGCTCGCGCTCGCCGGCGTCGAGGAACGGGTTCCAGATGTCGAAGATCAGGATCACCCGCAGCTCGCCCGCGTCGTTCCAGGCCTCGTGCTCGATGGTGTCGTCGAACACCCAGGCCTGGCCCATCTTCCAGTCCCGCGTCTCCGCGCCCACCCTGAAGCGCGCCGGCCCCGGCAGGATCAGCGGCAGGTGGCAGAGCAGGCGCACATTGGTCGAGCCGGTGTGGGCCGGGATCCGGGTATGCGCCTCGAGCGCCGAGAACATCGCGGTCGGCGCAAAGCCCGGCTGCTCGGCCATCGGCAGGCTTTCCAGGAGCGCCGCGGTCTTCAGGCAGAGCTGGCAGGCCCCGTCCTGCCGCGCGCCATCCTTCCACAGGAAGAACGAGCTCCAGCGCCGCGAGTGGTTGAGCTCGCCCCACTGGTTGACCGGCGCGCCCTTCGGATAGGCGATGTAGGGCGAGAAATCGTCCTTGGCCGCCGCCAGCGCGCCCTCCAGCTCGCCGCGGATCGTGTCGGTGGCGGCCTCCAGCTCGGGCAGCCACGGGAACAGCGCCCGGTCGTGGAACGGGATCGCCGGCAGCCGCGGATAGTGCAGCAGGAGCGGCTCCTGGTTATAGGCCCGGGCGCGGCCCGCCAGGATGCCGACGCTCTCGTCGAACCGCCGGCGGGAGGCCTCGGAGCAATCGGCCTTCACCGCGTCCGTCCGCGCCTTCAGGTGGGCCTCCAGCGCCGCCATGGTGTTGGCCACCACCTGCCGCGCCCGCTCGGTCGGCGCGCGCAGGGGCGGGGGCAGCTGGTCGTCCGGCGGGCCGATGGAAAGCGCGTTCCTGTAGATCGCCGCCGCCGCGCGCTCGCCGTCCATCCGCTCCACCACCGCGCCCTTGGAGAGCAGGGCGACATAGTCGTAGGGGTCGAGGCTGAGCGCTTCCTCCAAGGCCGCCAGCGCGCCGGCCAGGTCGCCCAGCGCACGGCTGACCATGGCGCGCTGCAGCTTCAGCCCGATGTCGCGCGGCGCCGCCTGCTCGGCCTCCAACACCAGGGCCAGGGCGCCCCGCCGGTCGCCGCGGCCCAGCGCGTCCTGCACGCCCGCGCTCAGGTCCGGTTGGCGGATTTCCGCCGACGCCATCGCTTCTCATCCCCGCCGTCGTTCGAGCGACAGGGATATACGCGAGCGCTGGCGGCTGCGAGGGGAAAGGCGGATAAACGCCTTCTTCACCATAGTTCACCATTCCTGAACGCGAGCGGTTCGGGGCCGCGTCGGGGAGTGTCATGTCGGACTGGATTTACGCGGTCATTCTGGGAATCGTCGAAGGGCTCACCGAGTTCATCCCCGTCTCCTCCACCGGCATGCTGCTCCTGACCAAGAAGGCGCTCGCCCTGCCGGACGCCAACTGGGACACCTTCATCGTGCTGATCCAGCTGGGCGCGATCCTGGCGGTGGTGGTGCTCTACTTCAGCCGGCTGTGGAACGTGGTCGTGCGTTTGCCGTCGGACCCGCGGGCCCGGCGGTTCGTGCTGAGCGTCCTCCTGGCCTTCCTCCCGGCCATGGTGATCGGCTTCCTGTTGCACGACTTCATCAAGCAGGTCCTCTTCGAGAGCCCCAAGGTGATCTGTGTCTCGCTGATCGTCGGGGGCGTGGTGCTCCTGCTGATCGACCGGTTCGCGCCACACCCGACGCGCAACGACGCCATGAACCTGCCGCTGGGGGCCTCGCTGGTAATTGGCTTCTTCCAGTGCCTGGCGATGATCCCCGGCACGTCCCGCTCGGGCGCGACGATCGTCGGCGCCATGCTGATGGGGGTGGAGAAGCGCGCAGCCGCGGAGTTCTCCTTCTTCCTGGCCATCCCGACCATGACCGGCGTCTTCGTCCTCGACGCCTGGAAAAACCGCCATGAACTCGCGCACGGCCACATCGGCCTGGTGGCCATCGGCTTCGTGGTCTCCTTCGTCGTCGCGCTCGGGGTGATCCGGGCGATGCTGGCGATCGTCACCAAGCGCGGCTACGCGCCCTTCGGCTGGCTCAGGATCGCGATCGGCGGCGTGGGCCTGGCGCTCCTGATGCGCGGCGGCTAGATCGCCGCCAGCTCGCGGTCTTCCTGGTCGGCGTACTGGCCGCCCTTGCGGTAGCGGTAGAGGTAGCTCGGCAGCACCGCCTCCAGCGTCGTCGGCGTGATCCCGAGCTCGGCCAGGCCCGGACAGCCGCCGCTGACCACATTGTCCGTCTTGAGCAGGGTCACCTGGTCGCTGGTCAGCGGCGGGGCGATCACCGCGCCGGCCAGGTCGCCCACCGCGCCGATCAGCCCGGCCACCGGCCACGGGACCGGAGCCAGGAAGCGCCGCTTGTCGATCTCGGCCAGCATCAGCTCCATCAGCTGGCGGAAAGTGAAGACCGCGGGGCCGCCCAGCTCATAGGTCCGGCCCGCCGCCTCCGGCGCGCTCGCGAGCCGGGCCAGCGCCTTGCTGACGTCGCCCACGAACACCGGCTGGAACCGCGTATGGCCCCCGCCGATCAGCGGCAGCACCGGGCTCACCTGCGCCATGGCGGCGAAGCGGTTGAAGAAATCGTCCTCCGGTCCGAACACCACGGACGGCCGCACCACCACCGCGTCGGGATAGACCGCGCGGGCGGCGGCCTCGCCCTCGGCCTTGGTGCGCGCGTACTTCGACTCCGAGGCCGCGTCCGCGCCCAGCGCCGAGACCTGCACCAGCCGGCTGACGCCCTCGGCCTTCGCCGCCGTCGCCACGTTCTGCGCGCCCATAACGTGCAGCGCCTGGAAGCCCTGGCGGCCGCTCTCGTGCATCACCGCCACCAGGTTCACCGCCGCCGTCGCGCCCGACAGCGCCCGGCGCAGCGACGGCGCGTTGCGGACATTGGCCTGCACGATGTCGATCTGGCCGACGTCGCCGTGCAGGCGCATGGCGTAGGCGGCGGCGGGATTGCGCACCGCGACCCGGATCCGCCAGCCGGCCTTGGCGAGCTGGCGCACGGCCTGCGCGCCGATGAAACCGGATCCGCCGAAGACGGTGACGAGGTTCTGCATGAGCCTGCCGATAGACGATGCCGCCCGCCGCTGCAATCCGCCCCAAGGATGCAAGCCGTCAGCAGCCGTTGACCGGCGTGAGGCGGGGCTTTAAGGAAGCCGGCTCGCGCGATCCGACGGATCGGGCCCAGGTGGCGGAATTGGTAGACGCGCTGGCTTCAGGTGCCAGTGGCTTAACGGCCGTGAAGGTTCGAGTCCTTTCCTGGGCACCACCCTTGTCTTAGGTGGCGCCGAAGCCCTTTTCGGGGCCCATCCATTGGCTGGCGTTCGCCGGTACTTACTTAGGCTCCATCGAGACCTCTATAGTGAGGGCTGGATCGGGTTCGGCGGAGCGGCGTGAAAAAGGTGACCACCTTCCTGTATGAGGGCGACCTCCCGGCCGACGCCTTGGCCGGCGCTTCCGTCGTGGCGATCGATTCGGAGACCATGGGCCTGCGTCTGGGCCGCGATCCGCTCTGCGTCGTGCAGCTCTCCGACGGCGCCGGCGACGCCCATCTCGTGCGGCTCGACCGCTCGACCTACGACGCGCCGAACCTCAAGCGCCTGCTCACCGATCCCACTGTGCTGAAGATCTTCCACTTCGGCCGCTTTGATATAGCCATGTTCTGGCTGCACCTTGGGGTCGTGACGGCCCCTGTCTACTGCACCAAGATCGCCTCGAAGCTGGCGCGGACCTACACCGACCGCCATGGGCTGAAGGACGTCACCAAGGAGCTGATCGGCGTCGATCTCTCCAAGGCCCAGCAAAGCTCCGACTGGGGCGCGCCCAAGCTCAGTGAAGAGCAGGTGGCCTATGCGGCCTCCGACGTGCTGCACCTGCATGCGCTGCGCACGCGGCTCGACGAGATGCTGGTCCGCGAGGGCCGCGAGGGCCTGGCGCGCGCCTGTTTCGAATTCCTGCCGCACCGCGCCCTGCTGGATGTCGCCGGCTGGGAAGACGTCGACATCTTCGCCCATAGTTAGGCGCGCGCATGGTGGTGTCGGTCTCTGATATCTCCCTGATGCCGCCGCCGGCCCGGCGGGCGTCGATCCAGCGCTGGCGGCGCCGCTCGCGGGTGATCGCCGCCCTGCGTATCATCCTGCCCGGCCTGATCGGCCTGATCCTCGCGGGACTGGCCGCCACGGTCGCTTACAACACCTTCACCGCCCAGCCAGTCGCGGCCGGCTCCTCGAACGAGCCGATCCGCCTGGTGAACCCGCGCTTCGTGGGACGCGACGACCGCGGCCGGCCCTTCGTGCTGATCGCCGCGACCGCGACCCGCGACCCGCAGGACTATCAGAAGGTCTATCTCGACAAGCCCGCCCTGGTGCTCGACGACGAAGGTCCCGATCCGCTGCGGATCACCGCGGCCAAGGGCGTCTATCACGAGGCCTCACGTAAGCTTGAGGTGAGTGGCGGCGTCCGTCTGGCCGGGGCTCGCGGCGCCTTCGAAACCGCCCAATCGCTGTTCGACACCCACACCGGCGAACTGGTCGGTTCAGGCCCCATTCAGGGCGCCGGGCCGCTTGGACAAATCGACGCGAAGTCCTATGGCGTTTACGACAAGGGCGCTCGCATGGTCTTCAAGGGCGGCGTCCACACGCGTCTGCAACCGAAATGAGGCTGAGGCCGTCGATGAAAAGCCTGATCGCGATGGCGGCGCTAATGGCCGCAGCCGTGGCCGCCCAGCCCGCCGCGGCCCAGCTTGGCGGCTCCAAGTCGCCGATCGACATCACCGCCGACGAGGGCGAGACCCACAACGCCGACTGCACCGCCACCTGGCGCGGCGCGGCCGAGGCGCTGCAGGGCACTTCGCGCCTCAGGGCCGACGTTATGACCGCCACCATGGAGCGCCAGACCGAGAAGGTGAAAACCTCCGGGAGCGGCGGCGGCGGGTGCGGCGAGCTCGTCACCCTGGAGGCCAAGGGCTCGGTCTATTTCGTCACCCCGACCCGCCGGGTGCACGGCGACCGCGGCGTCTATGACGCGGCCAGCACCACGGTCACCATCACCGGCGACGTGACCGCGGTGGAAGGCGACAACGTCATGCGCGGCGCCAAGATGGTCTACAACACCCAGACCGGGGAGGGTCACGTCGAGGGCGGCGCCAAGGGCCTCGGCGCCAAGAACCGGCCGCGTGGTGTTTTCTATCCCAAGCAGTCCCCATCTAAGGACGGCCAGCCGAAATAGCGGCGGCCAGACCAGGTGACCCTTTTGAAGCCGGAACGCTTCGACATCCGTCCAGGCCTCGCCGGCGAAGGCCTGGTGGTGGACAATATCGGCAAGTCGTTCCGCGGCCGCCCGGTGGTCAAGGGCGTCTCCATACGCCTGGGCAGGGGGGAGGTCGCGGGCCTGCTCGGCCCCAACGGCGCCGGCAAGACCACCTGCTTCTACATGATCACTGGCCTGATCGCGGCCGACTACGGCGCGATCTATCTCGACGGCGAGAACATCACCGCCCAGCCGATGTACCAGCGCGCCCGCATGGGGGTCGGCTACCTGCCGCAGGAGACCTCGATCTTCCGCGGCATGACCGTCAGCGAGAACGTCATGGCGGTGGTCGAGCTGCGCGAACGCGACAAGAAGCGGGCCCGCGGCGTCGTCACCGAGCTTCTCGAAGAGCTGCATATCGAGCACCTGCGCAACGCGCCGGCGATCTCGCTCTCGGGCGGCGAACGGCGGCGCGTCGAGATCGCCCGCGCCCTGGCCTCGGAGCCGTCGTTCATGCTCCTCGACGAGCCCTTCGCCGGTATCGACCCCTTGGCCATCGCCGACATCCGCGAGGTGATCGCCTACCTGAAACGGCGCGGCATCGGCATCCTGATCACCGACCACAACGTCCGCGAGACGCTCGACATCATCGACCGCGCCTCGATCATCCACGCCGGCGAAGTGCTGTTCGAAGGCCGCCCCGACGAGATCGTCGACGACCCCGAAGTCCGCCGCGTCTACCTCGGCGACACCTTCGCCTGATCGACAGCGCTGGAGGGCGCCCGGATGATGCGAGCTTCCCTACGAATTTTCGCCGTCGCGGCCCTGGCCCTGGTCCTCGCGACGCCCGCCGCGGCCGCCGGGAAGATGGTGGACGCCTCGAAGGTGTTCGCGCGGCTCGACGCCTACCTCAAGCTGCCGCCCGCGGAGCGCAGCCATTTCACCATGGCCTATTACCTGCGCGTCGGCGACGCGCCGCTGACCGCGCCGGCCTGGCTGGTGGAAGGCGACAGGAAGACTGCGATCCCGCTGCGCGCCGACGGCCGGATCCTGCGCCTGCCGACCGCCGCCCAGCTCGGCGCCGCCAAGGTCGAGATCGGTGTCGACGCCGCGACGAAGGTGAATGAGAACATCGGCCTGGAGCCCCTGGCGGCGCCGGCCCAGGACCTCGACGCCCGCGAACTCGCCATCGCCCTGGCGCAGGCTCAGGGCGGCATGCGGAAGATCGCCGGGCCCATGGGCTTCGCCCTTTCGACGCCCAAGGCGATCCTGTTCGTCGGCGCCCAGTCCGGCGAGGCCGAGCTCGCCGACGGCAAGCGCGTACCCCTGCCGATGATCAAGGGCGCGCCGGCCTACGATCCGGCCGCGCTCGCGAACGCCAAGCGCATCCACCTCGCCAGGACGCCCCAGAAGCTCGACATCGACTGAACGTCGGATCGCCGTCACCCGAGGCTTCGGTCCTGATTCACTTCGGGCTCGGGCCCGCCGCCAGCTCGCAGTCCCTCTTCAGCGCCTCGTCGCCGCTCGCCCGGCAGCGCTGCAGCACGGCCTGCGCCTGGTCGGTGCGCCCGGCCTTGAGGTCCAGCGCGATGATCAGCGACAGGAACGGCTTCTCGTCCTCGAACCGCGCCTCGCCGGCCTCGATGACGTTGAACGCCGGATCGGGGTGGCCGGTCCGGTAGAGCATGCGCGCGTGGTCGAGGTAGCCGTCGATGGTCTGGTCGGGGCTCCTGTGGGCCTGCTGGAAGAGCTGGGCGCTGCCGGTCACATCGCCCTGGTCGCCGCGCAGCCGGGCGGCCTCGTTCAGCACCAGGGGCGTATCGCGGTAGCTGGTCTTCAGCGCCCGGGCGAGCTGGCCCTGGGCGCCGGCATAGTCGCCGTCGGCCCGCAGTTTCATGGCCTGCCGGACGGCGGGCACCACCACCTGGGCCTCGGCGTATTCGCGGCTCGCCTTCACCAGGTTGAGCCAGGTCCGCTGCTCGTCGCGCAGCGGCAGGCCCTTCGGATAGGCGTCGGCGGAATAGGCGGCGATGCCGGCCTTGCGGGCCTCCGGCGAGCGGTGCTTGGGCCCGCCCTCCAGGCTGCCGGCGACGCCCAGCGCCACCCGGCCGGCGCCGCGCAGCAGGCTGCCCTTGATGCCGCTCATGCCGCCGGCCATGGCGTTGGCCGCGGCGGTCGGGGAAACCTTGGTGAGCTGCGTCTTCAGCTGGGTGTCGAGCGTGTCGCTCAGCGACTTCCTGTTCACCTGGTCGGCCTGGATGGTGTCGAACACCCGCGCCGAGGCCGATTCCGCCGAATAGTCCGCCGCCTGCGACAGGTCGAAGCCGAGCGCGTCGGCCTCGTCTTCCTGGGAGCGCGACCAGGCCGGCTCGACCATCACATTGTTGATGAAGTGGATCAGGTCGTTGGTGGCGTCGGCCTGCCGCCCGGCGGCCTCGGCCGCCGCATTGGCCGCGCTGCCCGCGCCGCCGCTGCGCAGGGCCGAGGCCACCGCATAGGCCTGGCCCAGCCGGCTGATCATCTCGGCCCGCTTCTTCAGGCTGTCGTCCTTGCTGAAGTGGCCCAGGCGCACATGGCCGAGCTCGTGGGACAGCACGAAGGCGATCTCGTCGTCCGTCTGCGCCTGCTCGAGCAGGCCGAAGGCCACCATCAGCGAGCCGTCGGGCAGGGCGTAGGCCTGGTAGAAGTCGAGGCCCAGGATGTAGACGCGGATCGGCTGGGTCTTGTCGTAGGGCCAGCCGGCCTCGGCCTTGTCGAGCAGCGCCTTGATGCGCGCCTCGGTCTGCGGCATCCGCAGCCGCGCCGCCTGGAACTCGCCCCGGTTCACCGCGTCGGCGGCGAGTCCGAGCGCGCCGCCCTGGCCCTTGCCGCCCGGCGCCGCGGCCGCGCCGAACTTGCGGTTGGCCACCTGCTTCACGAAGGGGCCGTTCTTGCCGGACACGCTGAAGGCGTCGCGGCCGGGCAAGGACACCGCCCCGGCCGCCGGGCCGAGCGCCAGCGCCGCCAGGACCCCGAGCGCGATCGCCGGCGCGAGGCGCCTCATGGCCGCTTGCAGTCCGCGGCGCCGCCCAGGCCCATGTTCGAGGCCGCGTAGGAACTGCCGGACGCCCGCGCAGCGCCCGCCACCGCCGTGCAGGCGGCCTTGGCGCCCTCGGTCTGCACGTCGAGGCCGCGCAGATAGACCACGCCCGCCCCGTGCTTCACCCCGATCGAGTTGCCGACCCCGTAGCCGACGATCGGCTGCGGCAGCTTCAGCTCCTCGGCGGAGAGCTGGCCCAGCGGCTGGCCCTTGTCGTCGAAGGTGCGCAGCTGAGGCCGCAGCGCCTTGGTCACGCTGCCCATCGTCTCGGCGTGGGCGGCGGCGGGGATCGCCAGGAGGAGGACGAGCGCGAGCAGTCTAGACTTGGACATGGACGGTCTCCGATGAGGCGGGGGTGACGGGCGCCGGCGTCGCGGCCGGCGGAGCGGGAGCGGGGGCAGGCGGGCGCGGCCGGGCGAGGCGGTCTTCCTCGAACTTCAGCGCGCGGCTGCAGAGGCGGATGTAGGCCAGGATCCGGCGGACCACCGGGATCCGCTCGATGGAGCCGGAGATGTCGGCCGGCAGGGTCTGGCGCGTGGCGTAGAACAGGAAGCCCAGGGCCACGCTGGACAGCCCGATCCAGTTGATCGGCGAGCGGTGCGCATAGGCGACGCCCAGCCAGGTGGCGAAGCCGATCACCCCCAGCGACGTCGTGAACATCAGCAGGTAGAGCGGCCCGTAGACCGCCGAGCGCAGGCGCGGCTCGACGCCCTCCTCGATGGCCCGGTCGAGCAGGGTGTTCCGCGCCATCACCCCCATCACCCCGCAAAAGGCGAGCGCGAAGATCAGCAGGCTCTTCAGGAAGTCGGAATCGACCATGGCGTTGGCGTTGCGGCGATAGTCCGCGCCGTCCTCGATCAGGTTGTCGAGCGCCATGGCGTGGTACTGGACGCCCGGCACCTGGCCGTGCACCGGGCTCTCCACCCAGTCCGACGAGGCGTGGAACTGGCCGCCGACCATCACCAGCCTGCCGGCCAGCAGGCGCTGCAGGTCTCTGCTCTCCAGGCCCTGGCCGCCGACCATCCGGTCGTAGCCGAGGCTGAGCGTATAGGCGCATTCCTGGCGCGCCCCGGCCGCGGGGCCCCGCAAGCCCGCCATCTGCTCCATCAGCCGCCCGCGCCAGCCGTCGGCGTCGGCCCGGCAGGGCGCCTTTCGCCCGCTCACCGCCTCGGTCATCCGCAGGTAGTCGGGATCCGGGCGCGAGCCCCAGACCACGTCCAGCGGCGCATCGAAGGTCTTTGCGAGGTCCGGCGCGCGCGTCGTTCCCCCGGCCAGCGCGCTCCGCCCCGCCGCCTGCAGCGCCTTGAAGCCCGCGATCCCGCAGGCGTCGGCCCGGCGCAGGCAATAGGCCGCGTAGAGCGCGAAGGCCGGCGAGACGTCGAAGCGGTGGACGCTTAGCCGCGCCGCCTTGGCCGCGTCGAAACCGTAGACGGTGATCGTCGGATAGGCCTGCTGGCCGACCAGCGCTGGGGCCATGACGCTCACCCCGTCGAGCTTGCGCTGCACGTCGGTGAAGAGGTCGAGGTCGGCCGGCGACGGCTTGGCCACGACGATCGGCACGCCCCCCGCAGCGACGATGCAGGCGATCTTCATCAGCGGGTCGGCGGTGCAGGCGGGCCTGTCCGCCCAGGCCTGCGCCCGGGTCGCCGCCGCGATCCCCGCCAGAAAGGCGTCGAAGCCATCGGTGGGGCCGCCCTGGCCCATGTAGACGAAGTCGACGAACACCGCGGCGGGCGGCGCGCCGCCGGCGTTCAGCACGTCGTCGATCATCGTCCACTGCTGGTCGTAGGTCGGCGGAAACCGCGTCCAGCCATAGCCCTTCATGGCCTCGACGGAGGTCTCGTCGAGATAGACCAGGCTGACCGCCTTCTGTCCCTTGCGGTCGGGGCCGTAGTCCGCCGCCGTGATCCGCTGATAGACCCCGTCGGCCAGGCGGTCGGAGGCGTTCTCCAGGCCGAACAGGTTGATCTTGGAGACCGCATAGGCGGACGCGGCCAGCAACAGGCTGACGACCAACGCTTTCAGCACCCTGACCAACGCGACCAAGCCTTGGTCCTCCCCGCCGCCGAGTCTTCGCAGCGCCCGGGGCTTAGTCAAGCTCGCCGCTCGGCGTTCAGCGACCCGCGGTCTAGTCCGGCGGCCGGCCCCAGGGCCCCCGTTCACCGTCGCCGGCGCGCATCTCGCTCATCTTGTCGCTCATCAGCTTGCGCCAGCGGGCCCGGAGCATCGCCGGCCGCTCCGGATAGCGCTCCTCCAGGAACTCCGCGGCGGTCACCCGGTCGGTGCGGAAGCTGCGGAAATCCTTCCTCAGTTCGCACCAGGTGATCATCAGGCGCACGGTCTCGTGATAGCCGACCGCGAACGGCCAGACGGTGCGCGCGCTCATCCGGTCCTGCTCGTCGCGGTAGCTGAGCGCGATCTTGTGGCCGGCGCGGATCGCGTGGCGCACCAGCGCCATGTCGAGGCCGTCCGGCGCGATGTTCCAGCGCGGCGCCGCGCGGGTCGCCGGCTCGAGCGCGAAGGGCCGCAGCCGCTCGGGCACCGCGGCCCCGATCTTGGCGATCAGGTCGAGCGCGGCGCGGGCCAGCGCCGGGTCGCCGCGTCCGGCCACCCATTGGGCGCCCAGCACCGCGGCCTCGATCTCGTCGGGCGTCAGCATCAGCGGCGGCAGGTCGAAGCCGCCGTCCAGCACATAGCCCACCCCCGCCTCGCCGCGGATCGGCACCCGCTGGGCCATCAGGTCGGCGATGTCGCGATAGATCGTGCGCTTGGAGGTCTCGAGCTCGGCCGCCATGGCGTCGGCGGTCACCGGCCGGCGGGTGCGCCGCAGCACCTGGATGATCTGGAACAGCCGATCGGCGCGTCTCATGGGCGAGGTCCTGCTGACAGGCTGCCGCCAGTGAACCCGCCGCCCGCCGCCCGTCAAGCCCGATCGGCCGCCCACGCGATCTTCCGCTGAGCTGCGCCGTATCGTCGGCCGTTAACCTGTCGGTGGGGTTCGCGCCGTTAAGGTCCCCAGCAAGAAACAGGCCAAGGGCCCCGATCAGGGCCGCGGCGAGGGGATCGATTTTGGCGCTCAGCGCTCGACTAGAGATTCGGCAGGGCCAGGGTCTGGTCATCACGCCGCAGCTGCAGCAGGCGATCAAGCTGCTGCAGTTGTCGAATCTCGAGCTCGAGGCCTTCGTCGACGAGGAGCTGGAGCGCAACCCGCTCCTGCAGCGCGACGAGCGCGACGCCGAGCCGGCCGCCGAGACCCCGGCCGAGGCGGCCACCGACTTTTCCGCCGACCGCATGGACGACGCCGGCGCCCGCGCCGACCTCGACACCTCCCACGACGAGGCCTCGCCCGGCGAGCGCGTCACCGGCGACGCCGAGCACGACATGGGCGCGTCCGAGGCCGGCGCCTCGGTCGACTGGTCCAAGGCCAGCCGCGGGAGCGGCTCCTTCGAGGGCGACCCCGAGGCCATGGAAGGCGTGCTCACCCGCGACAAGACTCTCAACGAACACCTGCACGACCAGCTCTCGGCCTCGGGCCTGAAGGGGCCGGAAGCCGCCGCGGCCATCGTGATGATCGACGCCGTCGACGAGGGCGGCTACCTGCGCGCCGAACTGGCCGAGCTCGCCGATCGCCTCGGCTGCGCCGAGGAGCTCCTCGAACGCGTGCTCACCGTGCTCCAGGGCTTCGAGCCGGTCGGCGTCTGCGCCCGCGACCTGCGCGAATGCCTGATGATCCAGCTCAAGGATCGCAACCGCTTCGACCCGGCGATGTCGGCCCTGCTCGACAACCTGCAGCTCCTCGCCCGCCGCGACATGCCCGCCCTGAAGCGCGCCTGCGCCGTCGACGACGAGGACCTGCGCGAGATGGTCGCCGAGCTGCGCGCCCTGACGCCTAGGCCCGGCGCGGCCTTCGGCGGCGAGCCAGTGCAGGCCGTGGTGCCGGACGTCTATGTCCGCGAGGGCCTGGGGGGGCTCTGGCTGGTGGAGCTCAATTCGGAGACCCTGCCGCGCCTGCTGGTCGACCAGCGCTACCACGCCCGCGTCAGCGCCTCGGCCCGCACCGACCAGGAGAAGACCTTCGTCTCCGACTGCGCCGCCCAGGCGAGCTGGCTGGTCAAGAGCCTCGACCAGCGCGCCAAGACCATCCTCAAGGTCTCCTCGGAGATCGTTCGCCAGCAGGACGGCTTCCTGGCCTATGGCGTCGAGCACCTGCGGCCGCTGAACCTCAAGACCGTCGCCGACGCCATCGGCATGCACGAATCCACCGTCAGCCGGGTGACCTCGAACAAATACCTCTCCACCCCGCGCGGGGTCTTCGAGATGAAGTTCTTCTTCACCTCGGCGATCCAGGCCACCGAGGGCGGCGACGCCCACTCCGCCGAGAGCGTGCGCCACAAGATCCGCCAGCTGATCGACGCCGAGGCCAGCGAGCGCGACGTCCATTCCGACGACTCGATCGTCGACATCCTCAAGGAAGCCGGCGTCGACATCGCCCGGCGCACTGTCGCCAAGTACCGCGAGGCCATGCGCATCCCCTCGTCCGTCGAGCGCCGCCGCAAGCTCAAGGAAACCGCCTAGCCCTCCTCTCCGCCGCGAAGCGAGAGGGAGAGGGTAGGGAGAGGGCGGCGCGGGAGCCGGCGCCACGGGTGGCCGGCAAGCCGACATTCCGAAGGTCCGCTATGGGTGGAAAGCCTTGCCCCTCGCGGGTCAGGGTCTAGTCTTCGGCCAGATAGTGGATGAAGGCTATGAGCGACGCTGTCGGCCCTGGCGATCTGGTTCTATGCGTCAATGCCGCCCCAAACCATGCCACGGGAAGGGCGGTGCCGCTCCAGGCCGGAGAGACATACCGCGTCATCGCGGTCATGGAATTTGGCTGCCCGTGCGGCCGTTCGGATGCTTTGCTCGATGTGGGCGTTGACTTCGCGTGGTGCCAGACGCGCTTTCGGCTACTGCCAAAGCCCAAGGCCCAGGCCAGGACCCGCCGAGTTTCGGCCCCCAGGGAGAAGGAAACGATACGCTGACAGCCGACGTCGGCTTCGGCTGTGTGCCGACCTCCCGAACTTCGGCCAAGGGTGGATTGCGGACATCGGCCCACTTAAGCTGACGGCATGCTAGCCAGCCTGATCCGACTCTCAGCGATGGCCTTGGCGGCGGGGCTAGCGGCTGCGGCGACGGCTCACGCCGACGAAATGGTGCCGGAGCCGATCTGTTACGATGCCTTGGTGTTGGCGAAAATCGTGCGGCAGGTACCAACGGAGTACCCAAGTTGCGGCGACTGCATTGTAATGTCGTGGCCCTGGATCGTTGAACTCAACGTCGAACGGATCTTGAAGGGGAGCGCCCCAGAGGGTGTGGTCACGGTTCTGACCGTCCAACACGCGTACTTGCGAACAGACCTTGGCGCCCGCCACTGGTGGCTTAGGCGCAATGTGCTCGGAGCCTTCAACGTACTGCAGCTTGAGGGCGAACAAGGCCCATCGCGCTGCAGCAAGGACCTCCCGCCGGCCAGGCCCTTCATCTCACCAGTCGCCGGCAAGACATTGAGCGACCTGCGGCGAGAGAGTGAGCGAGCCAACAAGCAGGGCACTGAGCGCTAACGTCCGCTAAGGGTCGCAAACGGACATCGGCCTCATGCCCGGTAGCGGATTATGAGTCCACGCCCTGGCTCACCTCTCCCACACACCCCCTCCCTTACTGACGCTCGGCGCGCACGAGGGCGTCGGCCCCGCCGGGCCCCGACCGGCTCGATTTCCCTTGGCCGCGGGCGCCCTCGCCCCCCACATGAGGGCCATGCCCCTCGATCCACAGGCCCGCCGGCCGCTCTCCGAAATCCTGCGCGAAATCTCCGAGCAATCCGCCCCGACGGTCTCCATCGGCGAGCTGATGGAGCGGTTCGGCGGCCGGGCCATGGGCGCTCTGCTACTGATCTTCGCGCTGATCTGCATCCTGCCGCTGCCGCCAGGCGCCACGACCATCTTCGGCGCGCCGCTGGTGCTGCTGGCGCCGCAACTGGTGATCGGCTCGCGCGCGCCCTGGCTGCCGGCGCGGATGCGGGCGCAGTGCATCGCCACGGCGGACCTCAGGCGCGGCCTGCCGCGCCTGTTGCGGGGACTGGAGCGCGTCGAGGCGGTGTCGCGGCCGCGGCTGCTGTTCCTGTTCGGGACCTGGGGGCACCGGGCGATCGGCCTGGTCTGCACGGTGCTGGCGCTGGTGCTGATTCTGCCGATCCCGCTCGGCAACATGCTGCCGGCCGCCGCGGTCACCGTCCTGTCGCTTTCGCTGGTGCAGCGCGACGGGTTCCTGGCGCTCTTCGGCTACACGCTGGCCGCCCTCAGCGCCGGCGTGCTGATGCTCGCCGCGAGCCTGATCGCCCGGGTCCTGACCCACGTCTTCGAGCTTTTATCCCTGGCTTGACACCTTCCGGGGCCCGGCGCGTTGATCTGGGTATGCAAATCCAAGTCACCGGCAAACACGTCGACGTCGGCGAGGCCTTGCGCTCGCGGGTCTCCGACGAACTCTCCTCCAGCATCGGCAAATACTTCGATCGCGACGGCGGCGGCGCCGACGTGGTGGTCAGCCGCGACGGCCACGCGTTCCGGGTCGATTGCGCGGTCACGCTGGCCTCGGGCCAGCAGCTCACCACCCATGGCCTCGGCGGCGACGCGCACCTCGCCTTCGACGCGGCGAGCGCCAAGATGGAAAAGCGCATCCGCCGCTACAAGAACCGGCTGAAGGACCACCATCCCCAGGCCATGGCCCGCCAGGCGGAGACCGCGGCCTATTACGTCCTGCAGGCGCCCGAGGACGACGAGGGCGAGGACACGCTAGACGTGGAGACCGCCAGCTTCCCGGAGCCGATGGTCATCGCCGAGACCGAGACCCCGATCAACGTCATGACCGTTTCCATGGCGGTGATGGAGCTCGACCTGACCGAATCTCAAACAATCGTGTTTCGAAACGCCGCGCATGGCGGATTGTCCGTGGTATATCGCCGCCCGGACGGCAACATCGGGTGGATCGACCCCGAACGCACCAAGGCGAATGGGACCAGATCGGACGGAACCGGCAAGGCCTAGGAACGCCTTGATCGACCGTCTGGAGGCGGCCCGTCAGGGGGGCGGGTCGAGTTAGTGCGAGCTTCGTAAGAGACACCATGCAAATCGGCGAACTACTCGATCGCAATGCGATCGCCCTGCGCGTGAGCGCCGCCAACAAGCGCCAGGCCCTGGCGGTCATCGCCGAGATCGCGGCCCGCAACTTCGGGCTCGACGCCGGCGAGGTGCTGAACGCCCTGACGGACCGCGAGCAGGCGGGCTCGACCGGCGTCGGCCACGGCGTCGCCGCCCCCCACGCACGGCTGGACGGCCTCACGCGCCTGCGCGGCGTCTTCGTGCGGCTCGATCATGCCGTGGAATTCGAGGCGGTGGACGACCAGCCGGTCGACCTGATCTTCGCCCTCTTCGCCCCAAAGGAATCGGCCGGAGTGGAGCATCTGCGGGCGCTTGCCCGGGTCTCGCGGCTTCTGCGCCAGTCGGAACTGCGCCAGCAACTGCGCCAGGCCCGCACCGCCGACGCCATCCACGCCCTCCTGGTCCAGGACCCGATCACCCGCTCCTCAGCGGCGTAGCGCCAATGCCCCATCCCTCCCCCAAAGAGGAGGGATGAGTTCTGTGGGAGGGGCTTTGGGTCTTAGTGGACGGAAACCGGCGCCAGTTCATGGGCCAGGGCGGCGGCGACCGCGGAGTCGCGATCGGTCAGCACGGCAAGGCGTTCGCCGTCGGCGCGGTGCACCGCGTAGAGGGTCTGGTCGGGGGCCAGCTCGAACCCTTGGATCTGGGTCGAAGGAACGCTGGCCAGGATCTCGGCCGCACTGACTGGACGCACGTAAACAAGGTCGGGCGCGCCAAGAGCGGCAAAAGCTTCAGTCGATAGAATAGGCGTCATCATGACCACCTCCGTAAAACTCAACGCCTCGGACGGTCGCAGGTTCAGCGGGCCGTTCGATAGCTGAGACGACGGACATCCGACCGTCTCATTTTTGCACAGTTTGATCTTTGCTTAGGCCCGGGTGCGGATCGGCACCTTGAGAACTCGCCGTTCCGGCTCGGGCCTGGCCAGATCTATGTGCAGTAGGCCGTGTTCGAGGCTTGCCTCTTCAACGACCATGCCATCGGCGAGAACGAAGCTGCGGATGAACCCGCGCGCGGCGATGCCGCGATGCAGGTAGGCGTCCTCGGAAGCCGCGGCGTTGCCGTCGCGGCGTCCCATGACCGTCAGTTGCCGGTCCTCCACGCTCACCTCCAGCTGATCGGGCGAAAAGCCCGCCACGGCCAGGGTGATCCGGATACCGCCATCCCCGCGGTCTTCCACATTGTAGGGTGGATAGCTCTCGGCGGCCGCCTTGGCGGCGCGCTCGATAAGACTGCGGGTGTGCTCGAAGCCCAAAAGGAACGGGCTGTCGAAGAGTAGCGACCTGTTCATCCTCAACGAGTCCTTGTCGAAAGCGACTCTCCGGCCGGGCCGCCCAAGAAGGCGCGGCTCGACCGGATGTGGATTATTTGGGGATCGGGGCCGGTGTTTTCAATGTGCGGACCGCGCCGGGCGGCTCAGCGCGCGCGCTACTTCACCTCGAAGCGGATCGGCGGGCTCTCGTAATAGCCCGCGCCGTCGGCGGCCACGACCCGCACCAGGGCGATGTGCGGCCCGGGCCCAAGCGTCCCCGCCGGCAGCGTCGTCGAAAAGCCCACCGCCGCCAGGCCGGGCGTCCTGGTGTAGTTGGCGACGTCCGGCCGGTGCTTGCCGTAGGCCGTCCCATAGGCCTTGCCGTCGATCACCACGTCGACGCCCTTGCCGGGCGCCTTGGCGATGGGATCGAACCCGAAGCCGTCGAGCAGGATCGACCGCGCCGCCGACGTCACCGCCGGCTGCTTGTTCAGGGGGTCGTGTGCGTCGCCGGCGTGATCCAGGGTGAAGCCGCCGAGCTCCGGCCGCCGGGGCAGGCCCTTGCTCAGGCCCGCGGTCGAGACCGTCTGGTTCGGCTCCGGCGGCAGGGATGCGAACGGGTCCGGCGGCGTCGGCCGCTCCTTCGGCTTGTCACAGGCGCCCAATGCCAGAGAGGCCGAGAGGGCGGCCAGCAGCGCGGCGGTCAGGATGCGGCGTGTCACGTGGCGAACCCCGGTTTGGCCAGTCGGCCCGCCTTGCATAGTCCGCCGCGCCGCGCTTCGCCTAGGGTCCAAGACATTCACTCGTGTGATAGTCAGTATTGACGGACGAGTGAGTTAGGCTCAGCTTCCCTCCACACGCGCCGAAGAGCGCAGGCCGATTCCGGCATAGGGGGCGGAACCATGAAGATCCACGCATTGTGGCTGAGCGCGTCTGTTGTGACCCTGGCGTGGTGCGGGGCCGCGGCCGCGCAGACCACCTCGTCATCGGCGGCCAAGGACGAGAAGGCCTCGGCGGTCGTGCAGGAGCTGGTGGTCACCGCCGAGCGCCGCACCACCAACCTCCAGACCACCCCGATCGCGGCAACGGTGCTGAGCGGCGCCTCCCTCGACCAGAAGGGCGTGCTCACGGTCGACCAGCTGCAGTTCGCCATGCCCGGCGTGACGGTCAACAATTTCGGTCAGGGCAACGACTTCAACATCCGCGGCATCGGCAAGGCCGAGCACAACAGCCAGACCACCACCGGCGTCATCACCTACCGCGACGGCGTGGCGACCTTCCCCGGCTACTTCCAGGGCGAGCCCTACTTCGACATCGCCCGGGTGGAGGTGTTGCGCGGCCCGCAGGGGACGTTCGTGGGCCAGAACGCCACCGGCGGGGCGGTGTTCATCACCTCGCAGGACCCGATCATCGGCGGCGAGCATCACGGCTACCTGGCCGGCCAGCTGGGCAACTACGCGGACGCCGCCGCCCAGGGCGCGGTCAACCTGCCGGTCA
Source organism: Phenylobacterium sp. (assembly GCF_041691455.1). Lineage (GTDB taxonomy): Bacteria > Pseudomonadota > Alphaproteobacteria > Caulobacterales > Caulobacteraceae > Phenylobacterium. Next base: position 425,002 of record NZ_JBEPUO010000001.1, read on the forward strand.
GCGACACCTTCGCCGCGCGGCTGGCGTTCGACACCGAACGCCGGGACAGCTTCTACAAGGTCACCGGGCCGGGTTCGAACAATCCGGACGTGGGCACCGGCAGCGTGCGGCTCGGCCTGCTCTGGAAGCCCACCGAGGCGCTGTCGGTGCTGTTCAAGACCGACTACAACTATCTGGACTTCGGCGGCTATCAGGCCGACCCGGTGCTCGCCACCAACGATCCCTTCCACATCACCGCCAACTTCCCGACCAAGGCCCTGGACCGCTTCGTCCGGACCAGCCTGAAGATCGACTATGTGATGGCCAATGGGATCACCCTGCGATCGGTCACCGGCTTCCAGAAGGGCAACACCGCCTACCAGGCCGACCTCGACGGCACCAGCGCCGCCAACTTCACCTTCGGCGACTCGGTGAACGAGACCACCTGGTCCGAGGAGCTCAACCTGATCTCACCGAGCACGGGCCGCGTCTCCTACGTGCTGGGCGTCTACCTGCAGACCGACAAGCTCGACTTCCTGCCGGGCCAGTTCTTCATCGACACGCCCACCGGCAGCATCTTCACCGAATACCGCCTGGAGGGGACCAATCCCAAGCAGACCGGCGCGGTCTTCGGCCAACTCGGCTTCAAGCTGACCGACAGTCTCGAGCTGCAGGTGGGCGGCCGCTATTCCGACGCGCGGACAACCAACCACGTCGCGATCGTCCAGTTCGGAACTCCGATCCGCGACGACCAGACGGTCAAGTTCTCCAACGCCTCGGGCAAGGTCTCGCTGAACTGGACCATCGACCCGCACAACTTCGTCTACGGCTTCGTCGCCACCGGTTTCCGACCCGGCGGCCTCAACGTGCCGGTGGGCCTGGGCATCCCCGCCCCCTTTGGCTCGGAGAAGGTCACCGAATACGAGATCGGCTGGAAGGCGGGCTTCCTGGACGGCCATCTGCGCACCCAGCTCAACGCCTACTACAACAACTATCAGAACTTCCAGGTCACCATCGGCTTCCCGACCTTCCCCACCTTCGGCTTCGAGCTCAACACCCCCAACCCGACCAAGATCTACGGCATGGAAGCCCAGGCCGAGGCGGTGTTCGGGCCCCTGTCCTTCGACGCCGGCCTGGGGCTGATGCACAGCGAGATCGGCGCCTTCTTCGCCACCGATCCGCGGATCCCGAACACCGGCGCCTGCAATCCGGCGTCGGGCCCCGCCAGCCCGTCCTGCATCAACCTCGACGGCCACGAGCAGACCTATGCGCCGGAATTCACCTTCAACATCGGCGGCCAGTACGTCTTCGACCTGGCCGGCGGCGACACCCTGACGCCCCGGCTCAACTACGGTCACGTCTCCAAGCAGTGGGCGACGCTGTTCGAGAACGCCGCGCGGGGTGACCAGGTGAGCGCGCGGGACATCGTCAGCGCCCAGCTCACCTGGACGCACAAGGACCTGGTCGCGACGCTCTATTCGACCAACCTCACCGACCAGCACTACATGGGCGCCCTGAATTCAGGCCTCCGCTTCATGGGTCCGCCGCGCCAGTACGGCGTGCGGCTGATGAAGACCTTCTAGCCCGCCCCGCGATTGACAAGCACCGGCCGCGCGCCAACTACGGGGCGGGGAAGCGGTTGAAGGGTTAGGCGCGATGCCTCGGGATTCCACGGCGAAACGCGTCCGCCGCACCAAGGCGGAACAGCGCGCCGAGACGCTCGAGCAGATCCTCGACGCGGCCGAGTACCTGTTCTCGATCGACGGCCTGCACGGCGTCACCCTGCGCGACGTCGCCCTGCGGGTCGGGGTCCACACCACGCTGCTGCACTACTATTTCGAGGACAAGCGCAGCCTGTTCGAGGCGGTCTTCGCCCGCCGGGCCGGCCTCACCAGCGGCCGCCGCATCGAGGCGCTCGACCGCTACGCCGCCGAGGCCGGCGACCGCCCCACCGTCGAGGGCGCCCTGCACGCCTTCCTCGACACCGACCTCGACCTCTACATCGAGGGCGGCGAGCTCCTGATGACCTACGCCACCTTCTGCGCCCGGGTCAGCAACATGCCGGAGGGCGCCGAGCTGATGGACGTCCACTTCGACCCGGTGGTCCTGAAGCTGGTCTCGATCCTCAAGCGCGCCATGCCCGGCACGCCGGAGGAGGACATCTTCTGGGGCTACCACTTCGTCACCGGCGCCCTGATGAACACCTTCGCCCGCACCGGCCGCATCGACCGCCTCTCCGGCGGCCTCTGCCACTCCGACGACTTCCCGGCGGTCAAGGCCCGCATGGCGAGGTTCATGGCCGCCGGCTTCCTGGCGTTGAAGGGCTAGCCCTCCCGCCCGGCTCATCCTCCGAGGCCCCAGCCCGATGCACCGCCCCCGGCCGATGCCGCAGCCGCACCAGCTGCCGCTTCAGCCGCCCACGCGGCGCTCCCGGTCCTCCACGGGCCCCGCCGGCGCCCCCTCGACGATCATCAGGAGGCGACCCCAAGCTTTCGCGCCACCCAGGGCGTTAGCGGCGGAGCTATGATCAAGGTGAGGAGGATGACCCACATTCCGATTTCAACCAGGCCATGGACGGGCGTCGTCATCCGCGAGACCGCGGTCACCAGCAGCACCGCCGGGATCGCGCCGGTTTCGCGCACGAAGGAAATAAACAGCAACTCCCTCCAACTCAGCCCCCGGCCGCCGCGCACAAAACCGAAGACGCCGATCATCAGGAACACCATCGCGGGACGCAGGATGAACATAAAGACCAGCGCCGCGGCGATGCCCAGCGGGGCATAGGCGATCAGGGCGCGGACATCCACGAGCGCGCCCACCAGCAGGAAGATCACCGGCTTCGCGACCCCATCGATCACCTGGTAGAAGAAGTGCTCGATCTCCTTCATGTGCTCTTCGACATCGAACAGCAGGCCGGCGACGAACGCGGCAAGGAAGCCGCTGCCACCGAAGACGGCGGCCCCGACGAAGGCGATGATGGGCGCGGCGAGGAAGTAGACCTGATCGGCGCCGTAGCGCGCGGCGTGCCCGCGCTTGACGTGGGTGAGCAGCCACAGGAGCAGGAAGCCGCCGATCCCGAACAGGACGCCGAACCCTACCTGCTCGCCCAGGAACCGGTAGGTTCCGGGGGTGGCCAGGGCGCGATAGGCCGTCGTCACCGTCAGCCCGACCAGCGACAGTTTCAGGAATGCCGAGGTCAGGAGGGAGCCCGCCACGTCGTTCAGCGCGCTCTCGGCCACCACGATGTCCTTGGCCGTGCGGCGCTTGAACCGGACGTCCTGGAGCACCGGGATGATCGCCGCCGGGTCGGTGGACGCGAGGATGGCCCCCAGCAGAATCACCACAGGAGCCGCGAGCGCGACGCCGAAGCCGCCGCCGATCCGCCCGACCACCCATGAAAAGGCGAACCCTGTGATCAGCACGCCCGGCAACGCCAGCAGAGCAATCTTCACAAACAGGCGCCAGAAATCCTTCAGAGGCATTTCGACGCCGCCGCTGAACAGGATGATCGCCGCGCTTGCGGTGACCAGCGACGCCAACGCCACCGGATTGGCGACGATGGGCGCAAACAGCGTATGGCCGGCGACGCCCAGCGCGATGGCGACCACAAACGACGGCAAGGGGGTGCCGCGCGTGGCATGGAAACTGATGAAGCTGCAGACCGCGAACAGCACGAGCGCGGCGAGCACCGGCGCGGTCGGCGCGTCCTCAAGGCTCGCCAGCCGTTGCAGGATCTGATCGCCGACGCCGTAGGAAATACCGGCGAAGCCGGCCACCGAGAAGATCAGCCAGAGGTAGGGCCGCAGCCTCGCGCGTGGCTGTTCCACGACGGTTCCCATCGGCGATCCCCCGGGGTTTTGCGTCACACACCTCCCCGTTGGCGACAGCGAAGCTTCACCGACTTGGCCCGCGGAGTCGCCGGCTGTCAAATGCCCGCCATCGGAGACGCGCGGCGGCGAGGCTCACCGAAGCGGACATTCCCAATGTCAGCTAGGACTCAGTTGCCGACCTGAGGTCATCGCCCCACCCAGGCCGAGTTCGGCGCGGCCAGGGCAGCATCCAGGCCACCAGGTAGATGAACGAGCTGGCGATCGCCGTCTGGCAAAGCATCAGCATCATCGCGCGCCGCTCAGCAATGGGCGTCCGACTCATTGCGGACGGTCAGAGACTCCGGTTACGGGATTTGGGCGTTGTCGAGGGCCGGTTCATGGACGGACGCACGACGGTGGAGCGAGGGACGCTTCTGCTGAGACTGCTCCTGGGCGCCCTGTTCATCGCGCACCTTTACTGGAAGTTCGCGGTTCTGCCTGGCGGCCTGGCGGCGTGGTGGGGCAACCTGCTGAAGGCCGGCTACCCGTCCGTCGTGCCGGCCTACGTGCTGTCGGCGGAGATTGCGGGCGCTCTGCTTCTGATACCGGGTGTGCTGGCGCGCTATGTGGCCGTCTACGCCATGCCGATGATGATCGGAGCGGCGCAATTCTGGTTCGTACGAAAGGGATTCTATTTTACCGCAGGCGGCGCGGAGCTCCCCCTTGTGTGGTTGGCGTTGTTGGGTCTTCAGGCGGTCATGGGAGATGGAGCCTTCGCACTCGTCCGATCGCCGGGCTGGCGTGTGCTGACATCAAGGGCGGGCGTGGTGGCCGAGGACGAATAAGCGCCATTCCGGCGGGGGACCTTTTAAGCATGAATGTGAAGTCGATTGGGAGCGCGCTGTGCGGGCTGACCGTGGCTTGCCTCGTATGCCTGTCGGCGGCCGGCGCCGAAGGGCAAGCCTATCAGGCCCCGCGCAACGCTTTCGGCGCCCCTGACCTCAGTGGTGTTTGGAACAACAATTCGCTCACCCGGCTGCAACGCCCCGCCGGGCTCCTGCCGCTGGCTGTGCAGCCCGACGATGTGCCGGCGGCCGAGCGCAAACTGATGACCAGCTACTCGCCGGCCAGCACGGCGGCAAACGTCGGCGGAACCGAAAGCGAGTGGTGGGACGGCGCGCGCCTCGCCCGGGTGGACGGGGAGTTTCGGACCTCGTGGCTGATCGACCCCGACGACGGGCAGCTGCCGTACTCGGCCGAGGGCAAACGTCGGGCGGCGGTGTTCGCCAAGGCCCAGATCGAAGCTTTCGACGGTCCCGAGTCACGCCCCGTGGCCGGCGATCGCTGCCTGCTTCCGAGTTGGGGCGCCATGGGGCCGATCATGCTGAACGCGCCCTACAACGCAAACTATCGGTTCGTGCAGACCCGCGACCAGATCGCGATCCTGGCGGAGAACAACAGCGAGTTGCGGATCATCCGGATGGGCGGGGCGCATTTGCCGTCGCAGATCAGGCCTTGGACCGGCGACTCCATCGGTCATTGGGAGAAGGACACCCTGGTCGTCGAGACAACCAATCTGCGCGCGGACGCGCCGTTGAGCCAGGCGCCGTTCTTCTCCACCGCCGAAGCGAAGGTTGTGGAACGGTTCACGCGGGTCGCGCCTGCCGCCCTGAAATATGAATTCACCGTCGAGGATCCCGCGATCTTTGCCCGTCCCTGGCGGGCGGAGATGGCGTTCGTCAGCATCGATGCGCCGCTCTACGAGTTCGCCTGTCACGAGGGCAACTATGCGATGGCCAACGTCCTGGCCGGCGCGCGCGCCGTCGAGCGAGCCCTGAAGCTGGCGACGCCTGCGCGCTAGGCGTCGCGCTTGGGTGAGGGCGCGGGCGCTTTGGCCTGCGACTTTGCCGCCAGCGTTGATCCAGGTCCGATGTCCGCAGCGCGCCAGAAGCAGACATCGACGCTTCGCCAAAGAGCAGACGTTCAATTTGGATCGTCAGTCAGCCCAAGCTCCGTCTGCAACAGATCTTCCGCACGCGCGGCCTTGAACCAGTCCGGCGTCCGCCAACGGCCCGGGATGTTCGCCTCCCCCCAGGCGGACAGCGCTTGCAACACCGGGAGGAGATCGGCGCCAGCACGCGTCAACCGATAGGTCTTTCGAACCTTGCCCACGCCACGCCGCGCGCTGGCGCTGACAAGGCCTGAGGCTTCCAGCCGGGCAAGCCGATCAGCCAAGACATTGGTGGCGATCTTCTCGGGCGCCGCCAGCAGATCACTGAAACTGGTGGCGCCGGCCATCAGCGTCCGGATCACCACGAGAGTCCACCGGTCTCCCAGGAGATCGAGCGAGGACGCGATCGGGCAGCGAGACCGGAACGGCGCATTCATGAACTTATCCTAACTTGCACTATGCAATTTAGGAAGGCACCGTTCACTTCAGACGTTGCTGCGCCCTCGGAAGATGGCGAGCCGGCACGCCGGGGGATCGGATATGGCGCGCACCTTTCGACGTCTCGCGATCGCGTTGACCGTCGCAATCGGATTGGCCCTGCTGGGGATGGCGACCAGGATGGTCTGGCCGGTCTCGACCCCGGCCTTCCGCGGTCCCGACGGCAGGCCCCTTCCACAAAGCGTCGCGACCATGGAGCGAATCTCGGTGAATGGCGTGCCGCAGTCGGTGACGATCCGCGGGCGCGACCGACGCAATCCGATTTTGATCTGGATTCATGGCGGGCCCGGCTCGAGCGAGACGACCGCGCTGCGTCACTATGACTCCGGTCTCGAGAACCATTTCGTGGTGGTCTATTGGGACCAACGGTACGCCGGACAGAACTACGATCCGCATGCGGCGAAGCCCACCGCCCTCACCATCCAGCAGTACGTGGACGACCTGAGCGTGGTGATCGATACGGTCCTGACGCGGTTCGGCCAGCGCAAGGTCGTCCTGGTGGGTCATTCCTGGGGCACTGTCCCAGGTGTCCTCTATGCGCAGCAGCATCCCGAAAAGGTGGCGGCCTACGTCGGGGTGGGTCAGGTGGCCGATGTGCCGAAGAGCGAACGGCGCTCCTACGCTTGGGCGTTGGCCGAAGCCCGGGCGCGCCATGACAAGCGCGGCGAGGCCCAGCTCGTGGCCCTCGGTCCGCCGCCGCGGCCAGGCCAGCCGATCTTTACGCCCCGCGACCTCATGATGACCTACGGCGGCTCCTTCCACCGCGACATGGGCTACGGCGATCTGATCCTGGCCGGACTGCGTCATTCGGAGGCGAACTGGCGCGACTTCCTGGCCTTCCAAGGTAGCGGCGAGTTCAGTAACCGACTCACCCAGGGTGAGTTCTCGCGCTTCGTGATGGACGACCGGCCGCAGGTCTTCTCGACGCCGATCTTCCTGCTGTCTGGCCGTTACGACCGCCAGTCCGAGGCCAGCGTCGCCCACGATTTCTATGAGCAGGTTCGCGCGCCCCGAAAGGCGTTCGTCTGGTTCGAGCAGAGCGCCCACAACCCGCCCTTCGAGCAGCCGGCCGCCCTGGACGCGTGGATCGTCCGGAATGTCCGACCGCTTGCATCACCCGCAGGCGCCTAACCGCACTTTAGGACGGCATCGCGCCAGGAGCGGACATCGGGTCCGCGCCCGCAATCGGACTGTCAGGCGCGCCGCTCGATGTCCGCTGCGCGCGCGGCGCAGGTGCGACCCGGAGTGGAATTCAGCGGCTCCGGAGGAGCCAGGAAAAGGATCGAAGCAAAAAGGACTCGCCGCCTGTTCTGACGACCTCGCCATGCGCGACGAGGACGTGCTGGGGATGTCGTTCGATCAAGGTGCGGATCTTGGGACGCGCTTTCGCGCGGTGGCGAAAACTGAGCCGGTAGTCGATGGGGGCGGCGCCTCGCCCTTCGATCATTCCGGAGCGCCTCGCAATCGACCTCAACCACCATGGCCAATGGCGCTCAAGGAAGGCTTCGCTGAACGTTTGCGACAGGTCGGCGATGATCGCGGTGCTGGAGGCGCGATGGAAGAAGATCACCTCGTCCACGAAGGGCGAATTGGTGAAATAGAACTGATCGATCTGGCCGGCCCAGCCAGCCGGCGGCTCGTCCGCCAGCGCGCCGGCGAACTGGAGAGCGTCCCGCTTTCTGATGGTCGAGGCGGTTCCCCAGAGTTTCGCATCCGGAAAGGCGGCCTGCCACTCTGCGAGAAACAGATAGTGCAGGTTGTTGGGGCTCACGATGTGTCGAACCGAGCCTAGGGCCCGAACCTCGTCCTCGATCGCCGCGGTCTTTGCTATCGGCGACCATAGCCAAAGGCCGCCATCGGCGAGGCGGACGACGGCCATCCGGGTCGGATAGGCGAAGCCGTTGAAGGAAACGAGTCCTCCATCCGCGAACCAAAGGTCAGTGCCCAGCGGCTCCAGCATCGCACCGCAGGCTAGTGCCCGAGGGATTCATTTTCCACCCATTGCGGGACCGCGAGCGCGAAAGCGGCAATCGTGACATCTATCCCGAACGTGCGTCGAACGAAGTCGTTGAAAGTCTTATCGCTGAAGTCGAGCACATAGCCTTGGGTCATTCCCAGGGCCTCGTCCACAAGCCACATATCGAGTTCCGGTTCTGGCGGCTCAGGGTCAATTTGTTCCGTTCCGAACACACCTTACCGCCTACTCTATGTTGGCAGCGATACGCGCGGCCGCGCCAACAAGCCGACCTCGCGAATGTCTTCAATGAGTCAGAAGCGGACCTAGGTCCCCACCCCACCCCCAAAAGGCGAAGGCCCGCCGGTTTCCCGGCGGGCCTCCATGGTGGAGCTAAGCGGAGTCGAACCGCTGACCTCTTGAATGCCATTCAAGCGCTCTACCAGCTGAGCTATAGCCCCAAGGTCCTTGGGTCTTCCTGCGCGACCTTTCGGCCCGCCGGGAAGGCGCGGAACCTATTCAAACAGCCCCCGGCGATCAACCCGCCATTTTCGGGGTTTTTCGCCGCGGGCCGAATCCGCCCGGATCAGCGGTCGTCGACATCCCCTTCGTCGGGCAGGCCTTCGATCTCGGTTTCGTCGAACTCGTCCTCGTCGTCGTCCTCCAGGAACGGCACGTCGGCGTCGTCCTCGACCTCTTCCTCGTCGGTGAATTCGCCGAGGTCCTCGGAGACGGCGGGCGCGGGTTCCGCGTCCTCGTCGTCGTCGGCGGCCAGCACGGGGTCGTCGATCACCTCGTCGAGCTCCGGGGTGACGACTTCTTCTTCCTCTTCTTCCTCCTCCTCGGCCTCGGCGTCGGCGGCGACCTGGTCGTCGCGCTCTTCCTCGGCCTCGGGCTCGGGGACGACCGCGCGGGCGCGGGTGCGGCGGTTGCGCACCGCCTCGTCAGGGTCGAATTCGGTGTCGCACTTGGGGCAGTGCGCCGGCCGCTTGGTCAGGTCGTAGAATTTCGCTTGGCAGTTGGGGCAGACTTGCTTGGAGCCCAGCTCGGGATTGGCCAAAGGCGATGGTCCTTTGAGAATATGTTGGGGGTCGCGATTGCGAGGCGGGCTCCCTTGCCACGCGGGGGGGCGGCTGTCAAAAGCAAACCCCCCTCTCGAAACCGCAAGCCTGCGGAGGCTCGGACCAAACAGATGACGGCGGCGTCCATGACCGCCCCGGCGGCCGGCTCGGCCGCGGTCGAGATGAAGGCGAGACGCGCCGGCCCGCTGACGGGCGTGCTGCGCGCCCCGGGGGACAAATCCATTTCGCACCGCGCGCTCATCCTGGGCGCGCTGGCCCATGGCGTCACCGAGGTCGAGGGCCTGCTGGAGGGCGACGACGTCAAGCGCACCGCCCAGGCCATGGCGGCGTTTGGCGCGGGGGTCGAACGGATCGGCGAAGGCCGCTGGCGGATCGAGGGCAAGGGCGGGTTTTCGGAGCCGGCCGACGTCGTCGATTGCGGCAACGCCGGCACCGGGGTGCGGCTGATCATGGGGGCCGCGGCCGGCTTCGACCTCGCCGCCACCTTCACCGGCGACGTCTCGCTGCGCGGGCGGCCGATGAACCGGGTGCTGAAGCCGCTGGGCGAGATGGGCGCGCGCTGGATCTGCCGGGCGGGCGGGCGGTTGCCGCTGACCTTGCGGGGCGGGGGCTTGAAGCGGATCGCCTATCGGCTGCCGGAACCCTCGGCCCAGGTGAAGTCGGCCGTGCTGCTGGCCGGGCTGCAGGCCGAGGGCGGGGCCGAGGTGATCGAGCCGGAAGCCACCCGCGACCACACCGAGCGCATGCTGCGGGCCTTCGGCGCCGAGGTGCTGGTGAGCGAGGAAGGCGCCAACGGGGGGAATGCGCGACGCATCGTCCTGGCCGGCGGCCAGTCGCTGACCGGGACCGCCGTCCGCGTCCCCGGCGACCCGTCCTCGGCCGCCTTCCCGCTGGTCGCCGCCCTGATTACCCCGGGCTCGTCGGTCACCGTCGAGGGCATGCTGCTCAACCCCTTGCGCATCGGCCTCCTGGAGACCCTGGGCGACATGGGCGCCGACCTTTCCGTCACCAATGTCCGCGAGGAGGGGGGCGAGACCGTCGCCGACGTCACGGCGCGGCATTCCGAGCTCACTGGCGTCGAGGTGCCGCCCGAGCGCGCGCCCTCGATGATCGACGAATATCCGATCCTCGCCGTCGCCGCGGCCTTCGCCCAGGGCCCGACGGTGATGCGCGGCATCGGCGAGATGCGGGTCAAGGAGAGCGACCGGATCGCCCTGATGGCCGCGGGCCTCGCCGCCTGCGGGGTCGGCGTCGAGGAGGGGCCCGACAGCCTGACGGTGGTCGGCTCGGTGCGCGCCAACCACGGGGTGGCCGGCGGCGCCCGCGTCGCCACCCACGGCGACCACCGCATCGCCATGAGCCACCTGATCCTCGGCCTCGCGTCGGATCAGCCCGTCGCCGTCGACGAACCCGGCATGATCGCCACCAGCTTCCCCGGCTTCCTGACCCTCATGCGCGCCCTCGGCGCGGAGATCGAGGCGTGACTCCTCTCCCCCCGCCCAGCGGAGAGGGAGAGGGCAGGGAGAGGGCGGCGCGCAGCGCCGGGGGCCGCATATGAGCGAGTACGCCAGCGACCGGCCGCGATTCTTCGTGATCGCCGTCGACGGGCCGGCGGCCTCGGGCAAGGGGACCATCGCGACCGGGCTCGCCAAGGCCTACAAGCTGCCGGTGCTGGACACCGGCCTGCTCTACCGCTGCGTCGGCGTGCTGATGAAGAAGGCGCGCGGGAACCTCGACGACGAGGCCGCCGCCTGCGCGGCCGCGGCCCTCCTCACCGCCGACCAGCTCGACGATCCGGCGCTCAGGACCCGCGCCGCCGGCGAACTGGCCAGCCGGGTGGCGGTGCATCCCCGCGTGCGCAACGCCCTGATGGAGTTCCAGCGCACCTTCGCCCGGCAGGAGGGCGGCGCCGTGCTCGACGGGCGCGACATCGGCACCGTCATCGCGCCGGACGCCCCGGCCAAGCTCTATGTCACCGCCTCGCCGAAGGTCCGCGCCCACCGGCGCTGGACCCAGCTGAAGGCGCAGGGCGAGCGGGTCAGCCAGAAGGATGTGCTCGCCGACATCCGCCGCCGCGACGCCCGCGACGGGGGCCGCGACGCCGCGCCGATGAAGCCCGCGCCCGACGCCGTCTTGCTGGACACCTCCGAAATGACTATAGAGCAGGCCGCCGATGCGGCCCGCCGCATCGTCGAGGTCGCGCGAGCCCGCTGGAATACGACCAGCTAGCAATCCCAACGCGCTTTCACCTCGTACGGCTGCGGGCAGATTCACTAAAGCGCGGGGTATGCCCCACGCCTTCGGTTCAACCCTTAACCCGACGTGGGGATTGCGTCCGGCGCCTGTTGGCGTGCGGGCCCTCAAGTCATTCGAAAGACAAGAGATTCTATGGCTGACGATATGAGCATGAACCCGACGCGCGACGATTTCTCGGCGCTGTTGGACGAGTCCCTTGGCGGCCGCGACTTCATGGAAGGTCAGGTTGTCCAGGGCAAGGTCGTGGCGATCGAGAAGGACATCGCCATCATCGACGTGGGCCTCAAGACCGAGGGCCGCGTCTCGCTGAAGGAATTCGGCGACGAAGAAGGCAAGGACCCGATCAAGGTCGGCGACACCGTCGAGGTGTTCCTCGAACGCGTCGAGAACGCCATGGGCGAAGCCGTCCTCTCCCGCGACAAGGCCCGCCGCGAGGAAGCCTGGACCCGCCTCGAGGCCGTCTACGAGCGCAACGAGCCGGTCATGGGCTCCATCGTCGGCCGCGTGAAGGGCGGCTTCACCGTCGACCTCGGCGGCGCCTCAGCCTTCCTGCCCGGCTCGCAAGTCGACATCCGCCCCGTCCGCGACGTCGGCCCCCTGATGGGCCGCGAACAACCGTTTGCGATCCTTAAGATGGATCGTCCGCGCGGCAACATCGTCGTTTCCCGCCGCGCCATCCTCGAGGAAGCCCGCGCCGAACAGCGCACCGAGCTGGTCTCCCAGCTGCAAGAGGGCGAAGTCCGCGAAGGTGTGGTCAAGAACATCACCGACTACGGTGCGTTCGTGGACCTCGGCGGCATCGACGGCCTGCTGCACGTCACCGACATGAGCTGGAAGCGCGTCAACCATCCCAGCCAGGTGCTGGCGGTGGGCGACACGGTCAAGGTGCAGATCGTCAAGATCAACCCCGATACCCAGCGCATCTCGCTCGGCATGAAGCAGCTGCAGTCCGACCCCTGGGACGGCGTGGAAGCCAAGTACCCGGTGGGCGCGAAGTTCACCGGCCGCATCACCAACATCACCGACTACGGCGCCTTCGTGGAGCTGGAGCCCGGCGTCGAAGGCCTGGTGCACGTCTCCGAAATGTCCTGGACCAAGAAAAACGTCCATCCGGGCAAGATCGTCTCGACCTCGCAGGAAGTCGAAGTGGTCGTGCTCGACGTCGATCCGTCCAAGCGCCGCGTGTCGCTCGGCCTCAAGCAGGCCATGGCCAATCCGTGGGACGCCTTCGTGGCGGCTCACCCGGTCGGTTCGACCGTCGAGGGCGAGGTCAAGAACGCCACCGAGTTCGGCCTGTTCATCGGCCTCGACAACGACATCGACGGCATGGTGCACCTCTCCGACCTCGACTGGGCCGTGCCCGGCGAGGAAGCCATCGCCAAGTACAACAAGGGCGACATGGTCAAGGCCAAGGTGCTCGACGTCGACGTCGAGAAGGAACGCATCTCGCTGGGCATCAAGCAGCTGGCCGGCGACCCGATGACCGGCGACACCTACCGCAAGGGCCAGACCGTCACGGTCACCGTCACCGAGATCACCTCGGGCGGCATCGAGGTGAAGTTCGGCGAGGATGAAGCCCCGATGACGGCCTTCATCCGCAAGTCGGACCTCAGCCGCGACCGCGCGGACCAGCGGCCGGAACGGTTCGCCGTCGGCGACCGCCTGGACGCCCAGATCGCCAATGTCGACAAGGCCGCGCGCCGCGTGTCCCTGTCGGTGAAGGCCCTGGAGATGGCCGAGGAAAAGGAAGCCATCGAGAAGTTCGGCGCGTCGGATTCCGGCGCTTCGCTCGGCGACATCCTGGGCGCGGCCCTCCGCGAGAAGGCTCAGAAGGACTAGGTTTCGCGAAAGGCCCGCGGGCTTCGAACGAAACAGCGGCGGATCGAGCAATCGGTCCGCCGTTTTCTTTTTACGCTTCCGCCCTATCGTGTAGGCCAGCGCCGCTTCGGCGCCCCGGGAGCGTCCTCTTGTCGTTACGTCTGGTTCTCTGTTCCGCCCTGGCCGCCGCGGCCTGCGCGTTCCCCGCCTTCGCCGCCGACAAGCCCGCCTTCGGCGCGCCGCCGGCCTGGGTCGATGTCGCCGCCATTCCGCCGCCGCCGTCGGGCGACGGCGCGCCCGCGCTCCAGGTGCTGCTCGACGACCATCAGAGCCGCCTCGATCCCTCCGGCGACAGCTATTACAACCGCCGCGTCATCAAGATCCTGAAGCCCGAGGGCCTCTCAGGCGTGAAGTCGATCAATGTGGTCTGGAGCCCGGACACCGAGACGATCACCTTCCACACCCTGAAGATCATCCGCGACGGCAAGGCGATCGACCTGCTGGAAGATCCCAAAGCGATGCTGGTCCTGCGGCGCGAGGCCAATCTCGAACAGGCGAGCCTCGATGGCCGGATCACCGCCTCGCGGCAGATCGACGGCCTGCAGACCGGCGACATCCTCGACTTGGCCATCACCCGCACCCATGCCGACCCGGTGGTGCAGGGCCACTCCTTCGACGCCGAGCGCCTCGCCTTCTCGGGCGTCGTGGGCCGCTATCGTGCGATCGTCTCCTGGCCGAAGGGTGAGACCGTCCAGTGGAAGACCACGCCCGGCTTCGGCGATCCGAGCGTCAGCGCCAAGGACGGCCGCACGGTCCTGGCGATCGACCTGACCGGGGCCCTGGCGCCCAAGGCCCCGCTGGGCGCGCCGCTTCGGTTCCGCCGGGTCGGGCAGCTCGAGGCCACCAGCTTCCAGAGCTGGAACGACATCTCCAAGCTGATGGCCCCGCTCTACGACAAGGCCTCGCAGATCGGCCCGACCTCGCCGATCAAGGCCGAGGCGGACGCCATCGCCGCGCGCACCAGCGATCCCAAGGAACGCGCCTTCCAGGCCCTGCAGCTCGTCGAGGATAAAACCCGTTACTTCTTCATCGGCATGGGCGAGGGCGGCTATGTGCCGGCCAACGCCGACGACACCTGGACCCGGCGCTTCGGCGACTGCAAGGCCAAGACAGCGCTCCTGCTGGCGCTGCTGAAGAACCTCGGTGTCGAGGCCGAGCCGGTGTTGGTGAACCTCGGCGCTGGCGACGGGATCAATGAGCTGCCGCCTTCGCTCGCCGCCTTCAACCACGTGATCGTGCGCGTGAAGATCAAGGGCGAGTCCTTCTGGCTGGACGGCACACGTACCGGCGATCGCAACGCCCAGGCCATGCAGCCGCCGCCGCACCGCTGGGGCCTGCCAGTGCGTCCGCAGGGCGCGGCGCTGGAGGCCATTGTCGAGCACCAGATCAATGTGCCGACCATCGAGACAGTCGTGCGGCTCGATGCGTCCAAGGGTCTCGACGCCAAGGCTCCGGTGCACATCACGCTGACCGCCAGCGGCATCCTCGCCAACTCCATGCGCGCCAGCCTGGCGAAAGCCCCGAAGGCGGACTTCGAGCGCGCCTTCCGCCAGCAGTTCTCCAATGCGGCCAACGGCCTGGACATCCAGGACGTCACCTGGCGCGACGACCCGGCCAAGGGCCTGTTCGTCATCGAGCTGACCGGCACGGCGGACATGGACTGGCGCAAGAACCAGGACCTGAACCTGCGGGAATACAAGGTGTCGTCGACGGCCTCTCCCCGCCCGTTCCCCAAGCGTGAGCCGGGGCCCAACAGCGACGCCCCGTTCGCCGTGCCCTATCCCGTATTCACCCGCTCGCGCACCGAGATCGTCCTGCCGGGAGACGGCAAGGGCTATACGGTCCGCGGGCCGACCGGCACAGAGCATGTGGGCGGCTACGAGATCGTCAGCCTCTCGGCGGTCGTGGGCAATGTCGCCAGCTTCACGGTGGACCAACGCTCGGTGACGCCGGAGATCAGCGCCGCCGACGCCGAGACGGCCAACGCCGCCATCCGCAAGCTGCGCGATGTCGACAGCTTGGTGCGCGCCCCGGCCTAGGCCTGCCGGCGGATGTATTCGAACGGCCATGCCCGTACCGGTTGTGGCGTCGCGTCGATGAACAAGCTCCACCGCTCGTGCGCACAAAGCCTTTTTACGCCTTGAATACAAAGGCGGACTCGCCCATGGTCACGGCGGTTCGAGGGGGCCGCATGATCAAATCGGAACTGATCGCCAAACTCGCTGAAGAGAATCCGCACCTGACTCAACGTGACATAGAGCGCGTGGTCGGGGTGGTTCTGGAGCGGATGATCCAGGCGTTGGAGACTGGCGGTCGGGTGGAGCTGCGCGGGTTCGGGGCGCTCTCGGTCCGTTCGCGCGAGGCCCGCGCCGGACGCAACCCGCGCACCGGCGAGCCGGTTGACGTGAGAGCCAAGCACGTGCCGTTCTTCAAAAGCGGCAAGGAGCTGCGCGAGCGGCTGAACCTGACCGACGACTAGGCGTCAATCGGACGGGAGAACGCGATGAGCATCTTCTCGGAATTCCGCGAGTTCATCGCCCGCGGCAACGTTATCGACCTGGCCGTCGGCGTCATCGTCGGGGCCGCCTTCAACGACATCGTCAAGAGCCTGGTCGACAATGTGGTCATGCCGCCGATCGGGATGGTGCTCAGCGGAATCGACTTCGCCCACCTGCAATGGGTGCTGCGCGCCGACGATCCGCTGACCAAGGCCAACGAACTGGTGGCCATCCAGTACGGCCTGTTCTTCAACACCCTGATCAAGTTCCTGATCGTCGCCTGGGTGGTCTTCCTGCTGGTCAAGGGCGTCAACGCCATCCGGCGCAAGGACGCCGCGACGCCGCCCGATGAGAAGCCCGCGCCGCCGCCCCAGGAGCAACTTCTGATCGAGATCCGCGACCTCCTGAAAGGCCGCCAAGCCTAGCGTCCCTTGCGGCGACGCCGCCAAGCGCCTTAATCCCCGCCCATGGGCGTTCAAGCCAAGATTTGCGGGATCAGCACCGCCGAGGCCGTCACGGCCGCCCTGGACGGCGGCGCGGCGTTCCTGGGGTTCATGTTCTTCGACAAGAGCCCGCGCAACATCGCGCCCGACGCGGCCTGGCGACTGGCGCAGCCGGTGCGCGGCAAGGCCAAGGTCGTGGCCGTGCTGGTCGACCCCAGCGATGCCGAGGTCGACCGCATCGCGCAGGTCCTGCAGCCCGACTTCATCCAGTTGCATGGCGCCGAGACCCCCGCCCGCGCCCGGGCGGTCGGCGAGCGCGCCGGCGCGGGGATCATCAAGGTCCTGCCCGTGTCGGAGGCCTCTGACCTCGCCGCGGCCGCGGACTTCGAGACCGTCGCCGACCACCTGATGTTCGACACCAAGCCCGCCAAGGACGCCGATCGTCCCGGCGGCAGCGGGCAGGCCTTCGACTGGACCCTGCTCGCCGGACGCCGATTTCCGCGACCGTGGCTCCTGGCCGGCGGTCTCAACCCCTGGAATCTCGCCGAAGCGGTGCAGCAGTCTGGCGCACCCCTGCTGGACGTTTCCTCTGGCGTGGAGCGCGGACCCGGACTAAAGGACCCCGCCTTGATCCGGGCGTTCCTCGACGCCGCCAAACGCGTCTGAAGAAACCCCCGAGGCAGTCTCGTGAACGCGCCGACCAAAACCTCGCCCAGCCGGCCCAACGACTACGCGGCCTATCCGGACGCCGATGGCCGGTTCGGCGACTATGGCGGCCGCTATGTGCCCGAGACCCTGATGCCGCTGGTCCACGAGCTGGATGCGGCCTATGCGGCAGCCAAGGCCGATCCGGCCTTCAAGGCCGAGCTCGATGGCTTCCTGAAGCACTATGTGGGCCGGCCCTCGCCGCTCTATTTCGCCGAACGGCTGACCGCCCACTATGGTGGTGCGAAGATCTATCTGAAGCGCGAGGAGCTGAACCACACCGGCTCGCACAAGATCAACAACTGCATGGGCCAGATCCTGCTGGCCATGCGCATGGGCAAGACGCGGATCATCGCCGAGACCGGCGCCGGCCAGCACGGGGTCGCCACCGCCACCGTCTGCGCCCGCTTTGGCCTGCCCTGCGTGGTCTACATGGGCGCCGTCGACGTCGAGCGGCAAAAGCCCAACGTCTTCCGCATGAATCTCCTGGGCGCGGAGGTGCGGCCGGTGACTTCGGGCTCGGCGACCCTGAAGGACGCCATGAACGAGGCTCTGCGCGACTGGGTCACCAACGTCGAGGACACCTACTACCTGATCGGCACAGCGGCCGGCATGCATCCCTATCCGGCGATGGTCCGCGACTTCCAGTCGGTGATCGGCCGTGAGGTGCGCGAGCAGGTGATCGAAGCCGAGGGACGCCTGCCCGACGCCGTCGTGGCTTGCGTCGGCGGCGGGTCGAACGCCATCGGCATCTTCCATCCGTTCCTGAACGACGACGCCGTGCGCCTCTATGGCGTCGAGGCGGCCGGCGAGGGCATGGACACCGGCCGCCACGCCGCGGCGATCAACGGCGGACGCCCAGGCGTCCTGCACGGCAACATGACCTACCTGCTCCAGAACCGCGAAGGCCAGATCACCGAGGCCCATTCGATTTCCGCGGGTCTCGACTATCCGGGCATCGGGCCGGAGCACTCGTGGCTGCACGACGTGGGCCGGGCCACCTACCTCACCGCCACCGACCAGGAGTCGCTCGACGCCTTCAAGCTCTGCGCCGAGCTGGAGGGCATCCTGCCGGCCATCGAGTCGGCCCATGCGCTTGCCCGCCTGGGCGATGTGGTCAGGGACGTCGGCAAGGATGGGGTCGTGGTGCTCAACCTCTCGGGCCGGGGCGACAAGGACGTCGCCACCGTCGCGGCCCACCTGGGGCGCACGATTTGAGCGACCATCAGATCGGCATGCTGAGCGTCACCGCATTCATCGTGATCGCGGTGCTGGGCACGTTCGTGGCGCTTCGGACCGGATATGTGAAGGTCAGGCTCGAGCTCCCGCCGGTCGCGGAGACCCATCGATGAAGGCCCGTATCGAGGCGCGTTTCGCCGACCTGAAGCGCCAGGGCCGCGCGGCCTTCGTGCCCTATGTCATGGCCGGCGACCCGGACGCGGCCACGGCGCTTGCGATCCTGAAGGGCCTGCCGGGGGCAGGCGCCGACCTGATCGAGCTCGGCTTCCCGTTCTCCGATCCCATGGCCGAGGGGCCGCCGATCCAGCGGTCCGCCCTGCGCGCGCTCGACAAGGGCATGACGCTGGCCGGCACGCTGGAGCTGGTGCGCGGCTTCCGCGCCGGCGACCAGACCACGCCGATCGTGCTGATGGGCTACACCAATCCGCTGCTGACCTGGGGCTATCAGGCCTTCGCGGTCGACGCGGCGGAGGCGGGCATCGACGGCCTGATCGTCGTCGACCTGCCGCCGGAAGAGGCCACGCCCCTGGCCGACGCCCTGGACGCCGCCGGCGTCTCGCTGATCCGGCTCGCCACTCCAACTACCGATGACGCTCGGCTGAAGGTCGTGGTCCGGCGCACTTCCGGTTTCGTCTACTATGTATCGGTGGCCGGCGTGACCGGGGTGAAGGACGCCGACGCCGCCGCGGTCGCGCCGCACGTCGAACGGGTCCGCAAGGCCTCGGGCCTGCCGGTGGCCGTGGGCTTCGGCATCAAGACTCCGGAAACAGCCTCGGCTATAGCTCGGGTCGCCGACGCCGTTGTGGTAGGTTCGGCCCTGGTGGACGAAGTCGCCGAAGCGATCCGGATGAACGAAGACGTGACCGCGCGGGTTCTTTCCAAAGTGAATTCGTTGGCTAAGGCTGTGCGCTCCGCGCGAGTCGGCCAAACGACGGTCTAGAACCATGGCGATGGCTGAACAGAGAAACGATAAACCCGGGCGACCTCCCGCCGCCCCCCGAGAACGCACCGGCTGGCTGTCGCGGATCGCGCCGGGCGTGCGCAACGCGTTTTCCAAGCGCGAGACGCCTGAAAACCTGTGGGTGAAGTGCCCCGACACCGGGGAGATGATCTATCGCCCGGACCTCGAGGCCGCGCTCTGGGTCACGCCGTCTGGCCATCACATGCGCATCGGCGCCCAGGCCCGCCTGCGCTACACCTTCGACGACGGCAAGTTCGAGCGCATCGCCTCGCCGGGCGTGGCCGACGATCCGCTGAAGTTCCCGGACGTAAAACCCTATCCCGATCGCCTGAAGGCCGCCCGCAAGGCGAGCGGCGAGCAGGACGCGCTGGCCATCGCCTACGGCCACATCATGGGCCAGCCGGCAGTGGTGGCGGTGCAGGACTTCGCCTTCATGGGCGGGTCGCTCAGCATGGCGGTGGGCGAAGCCTTCATCACGGCCGCGAAGGAGGCCGTGAAGCGCGAGGTGCCCTTCGTGATCTTCACCGCCAGCGGCGGCGCGCGAATGCAGGAGGGCACGCTCAGCCTGATGCAGCTTGCCCGCACCACGCTCGCCGTCAACGAGGTGAAAGCCGCCGGCCTGCCCTACGTCGTCGTGCTCACCGACCCCACGACCGGGGGCGTGATGGCCTCCTACGCCATGCTGGGCGACGTGCACCTGGCCGAACCCAATGCACTGATCGGCTTCGCCGGCCGCCGGGTGATCGAGCAGACCATCCGCGAGACGCTGCCGCCGGGCTTCCAGCGCGCCGAGTTCCAGGTGGAGCGCGGCATGGTCGACCGTGTGGTCAGCCGCGGCGAACTGCGCGCCGTGCTGAGCTCGATCCTGAAGACCTTGATGATGGGACGGAACCGCCTTTCCGCCGCCTGACTTGACCCCCGTTCAAGACCACGACCCGATCCGCGCCTCGGACGCGGTGATCCAGCGCCTGCGCGCCAACCATCCGAGCCTGATCGACCTCACCACGGGCCGCGTCGAACGCCTGCTGGCCGTGCTCGGCCATCCCGAGGGGCGCCTGCCGCCGGTGATCCATGTGGCGGGCACCAACGGCAAGGGCTCGACCGTCGCCTACCTGCGCGCCATCGCCGAGGCGCAAGGGTTGAAGGTCCACGCCATCACCTCGCCGCACCTGGTGCGCTTCGCCGAACGGATCCGGGTCGCCGGCCAGCTGATCAGCGACGAGCGGCTGAACGAACTCACCGACCGGCTGGAGGCCGTCAACGCCGGCGAGCCGATCAGCTTCTTCGAGATCACCACGGTCCTGGCCATCCAGGCCTTCGCCGAGACGCCCGCCGACCTCTGCATCGTCGAGGTGGGTCTGGGCGGCCGGTTCGACGCCACCAATATCTTCGATGCCCCCGCCGTCAGCGTGATCACACCCATCGACTACGACCATCTGGAGATGCTGGGACCGGAGCTGTCGAAGATCGCCTGGGAGAAGGCCGGGATCATCAAGCGCGGCCGGCCAGTGGTTTCGGCCCGCCAGCCGGAGGAGGCGCTCGAGGCCGTAGAGCGCGAGGCGGACGACCGCATGGCGCCCCTGTTCCTGATGGGCCGCGACTTCGACGCCTGGGAAGAGCGAGGCCGGCTGATGGTGCAGATGCCCGACCGCCTGCTCGACCTGCCGCCGCCCAGCCTCTTCGGGGGCTATCAGTTCGAAAACGCCGGTCTGGCGGTGGCCGCGGCCCTGACCCTCAACCACGACCTGGGCGAGGACGAGCTGGGCCGCGGCGTCGCCTCCACAATCTGGCCGGCGCGCTTCCAGCGCCTGACCCGGGGCCCGCTGGCCGCCCTGGCCAAGGCCCGGGGCTCCGATCTCTGGCTCGACGGAGGCCACAATCCGCACGCCGGCCGGGCGCTGGCCGAGGCGGCCTCGCGCCTGGTCGACCGCGACCCGCGGCCCCTGGTGCTGGTCACCGGCATGTTCGCCCGCAAGGACGCCGAGGGCTATTTCCGCCCCTTCGCCGAGATGCACCCGAAGGTCTTCACCACCACCTTCGACTCGCCCAACGCCGCGACGCCGGGCGACCTCGCCGAGGCCGCGCGCCTGGCGGGCCTGGCCGCCGAGCCGGTGACCGACGTGACGGAGGGCCTGCGCAAGGCGCTGGGTGGGTCGGGCCCCGCGCCCCACGTGCTGATCTGCGGCGGCCTGCACTTCGCCGGGGAAGTCCTGGCCATGAGCCCGGAGACCTGGCCGAGCTAGCGAGCGGTCTCATCGTTCGGCGAGCAGCACGATCCGCGCCTCCGGCCTGGCGGCGAACCGGCGGGGGACCAGCGGCCACCGCGAACGGGCCGCCGCGCCGGCCAGCGCAACGGCCCGACAGTGGCGAAGGTCTCGACGCGCGTCCTTCATCAGCGGGGAGAAGTCCGGCGCGCCACAGGCCAGGATCGCCGCCTTCGACAGGCGATCGAGGAAGTGGTCGGCCCCGGCCGCGGTTGTCAGGTCGAGTCCCTCGGAGCTGACCCGGATGCTCACGGTCTCGGAGCGGGGATCCGCACGGGCGGCGCTCGCCGGACAGCTCAGGGCGGCCATGACGGCGGCGGCGGCGGCGAAAAGGGCGAGGTGTCGAGTCATCAGGGCGCTCCGACGGCGTTGCAGCGCGAGTGACGGATCATTGCGACTACGGGAGAAGGCCTGCCGCGACTCTTGCGAGTGCGGGGACCGTCTTCGAATGCCATCTGATCGAACGCCATCATCGCGCCTGGGTTCTGCGGGCAGGATTGCCCCGCGACGCCAGGGAACCGCATCGTGGCCGGCGACGCCCGGCCGCGGACCTTGCGGATTGCCGGTCGTTTGCCGATGAACGCCGATATCCCGCCCGCGGCCGTCGATCTCTCCCGGGAGCCAGACTTCCGCCTGGGGGACGTCGAGGCCCGCCCGTCGCGCCGCGAGCTCGTCACGACGAGCGAGCGGACGTTCCTTGAGCCCCGGGTCATGCAGGTGCTCGTGGCGCTGGTCCGCCAAGGTGGCGAGGTGCTCTCGCGCGACGCGCTGATCTCCAGCTGCTGGGACGGGCGCGTCGTCGGTGACGACGCCATCAACGCCTGCGTGGCCAAGGTCCGCCGCGTCGGCGAAGCGACGGGCGCCTATGCGATCGAGACGATCCCGCGGGTCGGCTACCGGCTCATGGCCTCCGGCAGGGCGGCCGCCGCCCCGGCCTGCGACGAGGTGCTGCTCGCGGTGCTGCCGTTCGAGAACCTCTCCGACGACCTGCAACTCAGCTATTTCTCGGATGGCGTCTCCGAGGAGATCCTTCAGACCCTGGCGCAGCGGGCCGGACTGAAAGTCATCGGGCGGTCGTCCAGCTTCCAGTTCCGCGGCGCCGACAAGGCGATCCCCAACGTGGCCGCACGCCTCAAGGCCACCCATGTCCTGGACGGCGCCGTGCGGCGCAGCGGGCAGGTCACCCGCATCTCGGCCCAGCTGATCGAGTGCGCGACCCAGACGACGGTCTGGGCGGACCGGTTCGAGCGGGAGCTCTCCGACATCTTCGCCCTGCAGGACGAGGTCGCCGCCGCGGTCGCCCACGCCATGCGCTGCGCGCTCTCGCCGGCGGTCCGCAGCGGCGCTGTCGACCCGATCGCCTACGATCTCTACCTTCGGGGCAACACGCCGCCCCGGGACATGGACACTGCCTTTCGCGTCCAGGTCGCCCAGCTCGATGAGGCGGTGCAGCGCGCGCCGGAGTTCGCCGACGCCTGGGCCAGCCTTGGCTATGCCCGGGCGAGCCGCGCCTACTACCTGGCAGGATCCGAGGCCGGACCGCTGCGCGAGCAGGCGCGGTCGGCGGCTCTGCACGCGCTGGGTCTGGATCCCCGATGCGGCCTGGCCGCCGCGGCCATGGCCCATTCGATCCCGGCCTATGACGCGGTGACCGAGCACGGGGTCTGGATCACCAGGGCGATCCGCTGGGCGCCGGACAACGCCATCGTCAGCCGGCTCTATTCGCGGACACTCTCGGCGGTGGGTCGAGGCCGGGAGGCGCTGGCGCTCGTCCGCCGTGCAAACCGCCTCGATCCGCTTGACCTCCATGCCTTGGCGATGCTCGGGCGCGCGCTCTTCGAGAGCGGCGAACTGGCTGAAGCTGTGGCGGTTCTGGAAGGCGCGCGGGAGTCCTGGGACAGGCTACAGCTCTTGCCGCTGTGGGCGGCCCTCGCCCTGGGCCTGAAGGGCGACCTGGACCGCATGCGCCAGGTGCAGGCGCAGCATGACCTCGGCCCCTACGCGGGCATCCTGGCCGAGATGATCGACATCCATTTCGATCCCACGCCAGAGTCGGGCGAGCGGATCATCGCCAGGCTGCGCGATCAGGCGCGGGACGGGCGGGTGACCATCGACATTCTGGCGTCGGCGGCCCAGCGCGGCCATGTCGATGAGGTGTTCGAAATCGCCGCGCGTTCGGAGCTCGGGCCGTCATCGGACGAGGCGGCCAGCGCCGACCAGAGCACCTCGAACCTGTCGCTGCTTTTCATGCGGCCCCTGGACGCGATCCGCAGCGATCGGCGGTTCGCCGACCTTTGCGCCAGGCTGGGGCTGGTCGACTACTGGCTGGCGACGGACGTCTGGCCCGACTGCGTCGAGCAGACGGCGCCGCGCTACGATTTCAAGGCGGAATGCCGTCGGGCCGCCGAAGCGGCCCGAAAAGCGTCCTAGGCCGCGGCCGCGACGCCGGCTTCGGAGAGCCAGTCCAGGATCTTCTGCTTGGGCATGGCGCCGACCTTCATCGAGGCCATCTGGCCGTCCTTGAACAGCATCATGGTGGGGATGCCGCGCACGCCGTAGCGCGAGGGCGTGGTCGGGCTTTCTTCGATGTTCAGCTTGGCCACGGTGACGCTGTTGCCCAACTGGGTGGCGATCTCTTCGAGGGCCGGGGCGATCTGCTTGCAGGGGCCGCACCACTCGGCCCAGAAGTCGACCAGAACCGGTCCGGAGGCCTGCAGGACGTCCTTTTCGAAGGATTCGTCGGTGACCTTCACAGTGCTCATGGAAATCTCCTTATGCGTCAGCGGGTTCCAAAACGATGGGCCGACGCAACTCACCTGCCGATGTAGGCGGGCGCGGGCTCGGTATCAACTCCCGCGTCCCAGGTCGGCCAGGCTGGCGGCCAGCAGGTTTTCTGGGATCGGCATCAGCTTGGGGCCATCCGTCCAGACCAGCGCCGCCTCGATGGCGCGACCCTCGAAGACGTCGGCCAGCACAGCGGCGTAGATCGCCATCTGCCGCAGGTAGGCCGGATCGGCGTCCTCGATGCGCGCCGGCGAGGGCCGGTTGGTCTTGAAATCGGCCACCAGGACGCGGTCGGGCAGCACCACCAGCCGGTCGATGCGCCCGGAAATCCTCAGGCCCGGCGGCAGGGCGGCGGCCGATCCGGCGATGGCCACCTCCGCGCGGCTGCCGGGCCCGAACACCTCGGCGAACCGCGGATCCTCGAGCACCGACAGGGCCGCGGCGGTCATCTCGGCGCGCTGGGCCTCGGTCAGGTCGCGTTCCCGGGCGAGCAGCGATCGCGCGCCCGCGTCCCAGGCGGCCGGCGCCAGGTCGGGCAGGATCTGCAGCAGCCGGTGGATCAGATCGCCGCGCCGGAACCGTCCGAGCCCGCCCATCGCCGACAATGGCGAGGGCGCCGCCACCTTGGCCCCTTCGCCGAGGTCCGACGGGGAGGCGTAGCGCGCGAACGCCTCCGCCCTGGCTTCCTGGCCAGCCCAGGCCGGGACCGCCTCGACGCCGGGCGCGGTGGCGCCGTCACGCGGCCGTCGTTCCGGATCGGGGCCGTAGCGGCTGGCCTGGACCTCGCCGCAGGCGACCGGCCGGACGTGCGGCGCGATCCCGGCGTGGTCGAAGCCGGCGCGGATCTGCGCCCACCAGCCCTTCAGCGTCTCCTCCTTGCGGTTCGAGGCGATGCGGCCGCAGAGCACCAGCCGTTCACGGGCCCGAGTCAGGGCCACATAGAGCAATCGCAGCGACTCCTCGTTCTCCTTCCGCGCCCGCAGCTCGCGGGCCAGGCGCGAGGCCTCGCAGTCGGCCTTCTGCGACGGGCTCCACAGGAAGCCGCCCTCTTCGGTCTCCATCAGCGGCGAGCCGCGCGCGCCTACGGTCGTAGTGGTTTCGGGCAGGAAGACGATCGGCGCCTCGAGGCCCTTGGCGCCGTGGGCGGTCATCACCCGGACCTCGTTCCGGCCGGCCTCCAGCTCGCGCTTCACGGTGATGTCGAGGCTGGCGAAGGCCGCGGCCAGGCTTTCCAGGTCGTGGACGCCACGCTGTTCGGCCGCCAGCACCTGGGAGAGGAACTCGTCGAGCGCGTCCTCGGCCTCTCGCCCCAGTCGGCGCAGCAGCCGCGCGCGCATCGAGCGGCCGCCGGCGTCGCGCATGCCGAGAACCCGGCTGTAGAACTCGAACGGCCGCCTCTGCCGCGCCTCGGCGATCAGGTCGGACAGGAAGTCCGCCGCCCCGCGCCAGTCCGGCCGTTCGCCGGCGCGATCGACCAGGGTCTGCCAGAGGCTCCCCGTCCGATCCTTGGCCAGGCGGTAGAGGCTTTCGTCCTCCACATCGCAGAATGGGCTGCGCAGCAGGGCGGCCAGCGTCAGGTCGTCGGCGGGGAAGAGGGCGAAGCGCGCCAGCGCCAGCAGGTCGTCGAAGACGATGTGCTCGGAGAGCGCCAGCCGGTCGGCGCCGGCCACCGGCACCTTGCCATGCTTCAGGGCCCGCAGGATCTCCTCGAAGAGCCCGCCCCGCTTGCGGACCAGGATCAGCACGTCGCCGTATCGCGCCGGGCGCCAGCCCTCGCGGTCGCTGACCGCGTCGCCGCGCTCCACCAGGGCCTGGATCTCGCAGGCGATGTTCTGGGCCAGCCGTTTGGTGGCGCTGCCCTCGGCCTCGAGGTCGAGCGGGGCGGTCCAGGCGTCGCGCTCCTCGCCCTTCGCCTCGCGCTCCAGGGGCCAGAGATCGACGCAGCCCCGCGCCCCCTCGCGCCTCGGGATATGGGCCAGCGCCTCGATCCCCGGCGGCACGCCTTCGGTGAAGACCGCGTCGACGAAGCCCAGCACCTCGGCCGTCGAGCGCCAGGAATCGATCAGCGGGACCGAGCGGCCGCTAAGCTCCGCGTCCTCGATCTGCGCCAGATAGCGCCGGGTCTCATCGTTCAGCCGGGCAGGGTCCGCGCCCTGGAAGGAATAGATCGACTGCTTGTCGTCGCCGACCACGAAGAGCGTGCGCTTCAGCGGCCGTTCGCGCCCGTCGACCCCCGCGCCCACGAAGAACTCGCCGGTAAGCGCGCGGACGATGTCCCACTGGTCGGGCGCGGTGTCCTGCGCCTCGTCGACCAGGATGTGGTCGATGCCGCCGTCGAGCTTGTAGAGCACCCAGGCCGCCGCCGGGCGGCTGGCCAGGAGCGCCTTGGTCTTCTCGATCAGGTCGGCGAAGTCGAGCGCGCCTGCCGAGGCCTTCTCGATCCGATAGGCCGCCAGATAGGCCTCTGCGAGCACCAGGGCGTCGAGGGTGTCGGCGGCGACGCGCGCGCCGCGGATCCGCTCGCGGGCGATGGCCAGGCGGTCCTGCTCGTCCAGCAGCGCCTGGCGCAGATCCTCGCGGGCCTTCAGGCCGGCGGTCTTGAACACCCAGGCGGCGGGCGTGCCCTCGCCCTTGTCGGTGAACAGCGCCGTCAGAGCCTGGGCGAGCCCGGCGGCGGGATCGCTCGCCACGGCGGCGAGTTGCGCGGCGCATTTCTGGTCGGTGGCCGTGCCCGCGGTCAGCACCCCGGCGGCCTCCCGCCACAGGCTCCGATCGAGCTCCGCCATGGCCTCGGCTTCGAGGACGTCCGGCCCCTGGCCCGGCTCCACGCCGCAGGCCTCCCAGACCCAGTCGATGGCGCCCGCGAGGCCGCCGCGCTCGGCGAAGAACGCCGCCAGCGCCGAGCGCCGCGCCTCGAAGCCCAGGAACATCGACTGGAAGGACGCGAAATCGAGCTGCACCGAGAACCGCGCATAGGCCTCGGCGATCGCGCCCTCGCCGGTCAGCGCGCGGCGCGCGACGGCCTTGCGGGCGGCGTCGGCGATGGCCGCGGCGGCTGCGTCGTCCATCACCCTGAAGCCGGGGGAGACGCCGGCCTCCAGCGGGAAGCGCCGCAGCAGCTTCTCGCAGAAGGCGTGGATGGTCTGGATCTTCAGGCCGCCGGGCGTTTCAAGGGCGCGGGCGAAGAGCGCGCGGGCTTCGGAGAGCCGCTTGCCGTCGAATTCGCCCGGACCCTCCAGCTCCACGAGGCGGGCGGTCAGCGCCTCGTCGGCCATCACCGACCAGTCGCCCAACCGGCCGAACAGCCGCCGCTGCATCTCGGCGGCCGCGGCCTTGGTGTAGGTGACGCAGAGCACCTTCTCCGGATCGACCCGGGCCAAGAGCAGGCGGGCCACGCGGTCGATCAGGGTCTTGGTCTTGCCGGAGCCGGCGTTGGCGGTGACGAAGGCGGAGATCGCCGGATCGGCCGCCGTCCGCTGTGGATCCTCGTGCAGGGCGGGTGTCATTCCTCGCCCTCCTCGCCGCTGGTCGACCATTCGAAGACCCGCGCCAGGTGGTCGTAGTCGCTGGCGTACTGGTGGACGAACTGCGGGGCGGTGCGCGAGACGAAGGGCTGGTCCGGGTCCCAGTAGCGCGCGATGAGCGCCTTGAGGCCGGCCAGGGCGCGCTCGGCCGCCTCATGGCTCTCGTCGCCGGCGGTGGCCCGCACCTCCTCGCGGCCCGCGGGCTTGCGGCCGGTGATCTCCAGATAGGTCAGCTCGCCGGGAGCCAGCCGGCCAAGCTCGGCGAACCCGCCGTGGGCCAGGATCGCGGCGGTCAGGGTGAGCTGCGGCGAGAAGCCGGCGTCGACGACCTTCTGGGACGGGGCGCGGCCGGTCTTGTAGTCGAGGATGTGGCCGAAGCCCTGCGGGGCGGCCTCGATGCGGTCGGCCTTGGCGCTGAGGGTGAAGGTGCGCCCGGCGATCTCGATCGGCAGCACGCCGGTCAGCTCGACGTGTATGCCCCGCCCGTCCGCGCGGCGCCGCGCTTCGAGATCGGCCACCCAGGCGGCGGCCTGGCGGGCCAGCGCCGCCTCGCGCGCGAGGGCCTCGTGGGGCATGCCGGCCTTTTCGAGCTCCTCGAGATAGAGCCCCTCGAAGATGGCGGCGGCGGTCGGCGGGACCGGGCCGGGGTGAGCGGTGGCGAACCGCTCGAACGCCGCGTGGATCGCCGTGCCGCGGGCGCGCGCATCCACCGGCTCGTCCGGCCGGTCCAGGGACCGCAGCTTCAGGATGTCGCGCGCCCAGACGGAGTAGGGATCGCGCGTCAGGCTCTCGACCCGGGTGACGAAGAGCGCCGTCGGGCGGTCTGCGGCGGGCGGAACAGGAGCCGGGCGCCTGGCCGGCGTATAGTCGGCAGGCGCGTCCAGCCCCCGGGCCCAGTCGAGCACATCGGGCCGGCCGGGGATGACCGCGCCGGCCCCCTTGGCCAGGGTCTCCAGCCGCCAGAGCCAGCGGGACTTCACCGAGGGCGCGCCCTCGCGGCGCTCGGAATGCAGCAGGATCACCTCGGGCGCGCAGGCGGCCTGGGCGAAGTCGTGGGCGGCCAGGCCCACCCGGCGCTCGGGCGGCGGCAGGCCCAGTGTGGTCCGCATGGGCCGCGACAGGAACGGATCGAGCGGGGCGCCGCGCGGCCAGACGCCTTCCTCCAGGCCCGCCACGATCAGCCGGTCGGCGCGCACCAGCCGGGCCTCGATGGCGCCGAGAATCCGCAGGCGCGGATGGGTCGCCCCACCGGTCCGCACCGTCTCGCCTTCCATCAGCCGTTCGAGCAGGTCGGCGAAGCCGCGCGGCGTGGCGGGCGGCAGGCCGCCGGAGTCTCGCATCAGCCCGGCCAGCAGCCGGCTCATCGCCTCGCCGCCGTGGCCGCTCCAGAGATCGCCGGCGTCGCCGTGCTCGTCAGCGGCCAGGGCTTCCATCGCCCCGGCCAGCGCCCGCGCCGACTCGGCCGGCGTCGCGGCTTCCCGCACGAGGCCCGCGAGCACCGCCTCGACCTGGCCGGCCAGCGCCAGGGCGTCGGGATGCGTGTCGAGCCGCGCCTTCAGCGTCGCCCAGGTCCAGGGCCGCGACCCGCGCAGGGCGCGACGCTCCAGCGCCTCGCGACACGCAGCGAACGCGGCCGGATCGAGGCCCAGCCGCACATAGGGATGCTTGAGGATCGCCAGCAGGGTGACCGGATGTAGGGGGTCGATCGCCGCGCGGCTGACGAGGCCCGCCAAAGCGCCGCAGGGACATCCGGCCAGCGCCTCGCCGGCCGACGAGTCCGGGATTACCCCCCAGCGCGCGAGCTTGGCGGCCACGCGCCGGGCCAGCGCCTGGTCGGGCGCCACCAGGGCCGCCGTGCGCTCCGGCGTCTCCAGCACCTCGCGGAGCAAGAGCGCCGCGACGGTCGCGGCCTCCTCCTCCGAGCGCGCATTGACCAGCGACAGGCCCTCCAGCCCGAACGCGACGCCGTTGAGCGTTTCGCCGTCGGCCTGGGTGTTGAGGTCGGCGATCACCCGCAGCCAGTCGGCGGTCCGCTCCGGCGGCCGGAGCGCCTCGTTGATCACCCGCTGACGCCAGCGGCCGCGCGCCGAGAAGACCAGCGACGCCGGCCAGGTCTCGACGTCCTGGCGCGCGAAGCGGGCGGCGTCGAGCAGGCGCTTCATCGCCCCCTGCGGATGCTGTTCGCCGACCTCCGACCAGGCCTCGTCCGACAGACCCTCGTCCAGGCCCGGCAGCACGACGCAGCCCTGCGGCGCCTCGGCGATCGCCTTGAGCAGGGCCGCGGTCGCCGGCGCCGTACCCGTCGAACCCGCCGCCGCCAGCACCCCTCGCGGCGGATGGTCGGTCCAGGCCTCAGCCAGGCGCCGTAGCAGTTTCACGCGCCGCTCGCTGACGTCGACCACGCCCAGCGCCTTCAGGCGCTTCGGCCATTCGGTGAGCGCCATCTCCAGAAACCGCCGCGAGACCCGCCAGTGGTCGGCGAGATCGGCCTCGACAAGGCCGGCCAGCTTCTCGAACGGCTCCAGCTCCTCGATCTGCAAGCTGTCGAGGAACGCGCCCAGGGCGTCGGCCATCTCGAGCGCGGATGAGGCGGTCAGCTCGCGGCCTTCCAGCAGGTCCCAGTGGTCGGTGACCAGCCGCGTCAGTTCGAAGCGCCGTGTCAGGGGTTCGATGGCGGCTTCCAGGTCGAGCGCCAGGTCGCCGGGCTCGAACGGCGGCTCGCCCTCGTCGAGATCACCCAGCGGGCGCATCTGCGGCGGCAGCACCGCGCGCCCATCGGCGGCGCTCACGAAGGCGTCGGCGAGCGCGCGGGCGCCGCGGCGGGTCGGGGTCAGAACTATGGCCTGGGACAGGGCCTCGGGACCGAGGGGACCGAGCGCTTCGTGCAGCCCGCGCGCCAGGTCCTGCGCGAACGGCCGGTGCGCCGGGATCGTGTACCAGCGCGGTCCCGCCCGTTCGAAGAAGGCGGTCACACCAGCCTCGACCCGAGCTGGGCTTCCGCGGCGTCCCGCGCCGCCGGGTCGCCGACCTGCATCCACAGGCCGTCAAGCTGCAGCCCGAACAGGCGGCCCTTGTCGGCGGCGGCGAACCAGATGTCCCGCAGGCTGAACTTGCGTCGGGCCTCGGCATAGACCGCGGTCGGGTCGAGGATCTCGATCCCGAAGGTGTGCAGCGGCGCCTCGGCGTGGTCCCCGCGGTGGGTCAGGCGGCCGGCCCCGTCCTGGAAGAAGTCGCCCGGCGTCCCGAAGCCCAGCGTGCGGGCCTTGGGAATGACCACCACCAGCACGTCCATCCGCGCCGGATCCCAGGCCCGCGCGAGCTCTTCCAGCGCCGGCAGGCCCGGCTTGATCCAGATGTAATCGCTGTTGCAGACGAAGACCGGCGCCTCGCCCAGCAGCGCTTGCGCGTGCTTAATCCCGCCACCGGTCTCCAGCAGCTCTGCGCGCTCGTCGGAGATCAGGAACTCGGCGTCCTTTCGGCGCCGCAGGTGGGCTTCGACTTCCTCGGCGAAGGCGTGGACATTGACGACGATCCGCTCGACGCCCGCCGCGATCAGGGGATCGATCGCGTAGTCGATCAGCGCCTTTCCGCGGACTTCGATCAGCACCTTGGCCTGATGGTCGGTCAGGGGCCGCATGCGGGTGCCGAGGCCCGCGGCCATCACCATGGCGGTCTTGGGGCGAGTGCTCACGCGCGGGCTCCGGCGGGGACGTTGCGGTCGAACCAGGCCTTCAGCCCGGCCAGCGCGGGATCGGTCAGGTCGCGTTCCAGATAGCGCCAGGTGCGCGGCATGAAGGCCTTGTACTGGGTGCGTCCCAAGAGGGTCTGGCGGGCGAAGACCCGGCCCAGGATGCGCGCGGCGTTGGAGGCGGCGAGCGCGCGGTAGTCGGCGAGAAAGCCCTCGCGGTCGAGGGCCGGCCGGGCGTCCAGGTAGCGCCCCAGCATCGACGCTTCGATGTCCGGCGAAACGTCGCGGCGCGCGTCCTGCAGCAGGTGCGCCAGGTCCCAGGTCGGGTGGGCCCTTAGCGCATCCTGGAAATCCAGCAGGCCGACGCGCGCCGGCCCCGTGCGCTCGGGAAGCCACAGCAGGTTCTGGGCGTGATAGTCGCGGTGGCAGAAGACGCTCGCGCCCGCCTCGCCGCGCACCCACACCGGGGCCCAGAGCGCGTCCCATTCCGCCACGGCGTCGGCCGGGAAGGCCGCGATCCCGGCGAACTTCGGCCACCATTCCAGGAAGGTGTCGGTGGCGATCTTGAACGCCAGAGTGTCGTAGGTGAGCAGCGGCCAGGCGAGGCCCTCGGCCTGCAGGATGTCGGGCGGCCGCTCTTCGTGCAGCCGGACCTGTACGTCGACCGCCGCTTCATAGAGCGGCGCCTCGGCTTGGCCGTCGGCGATCAGGGTGGCGAAGAGGCC
The DNA here is from genome assembly GCF_041691455.1 of Phenylobacterium sp. Lineage (GTDB taxonomy): Bacteria > Pseudomonadota > Alphaproteobacteria > Caulobacterales > Caulobacteraceae > Phenylobacterium. The sequence continues at coordinate 457,240 of NZ_JBEPUO010000001.1, forward strand.
ATCGCCCAGGTCTTCCAGAACCGCCAGCCCCGCATCGACGTCGAAAGCCACGATCCGGGGCGCGGAGAGGCCGTGGTCGCGCAGATAGGCCGCGGTGGTCACGAACGCTGCGATGGACCCGGCCGCCAACCTGGCCGCGGCGTTGTAGCCCAGCGCGATGCGCTCGGCGTTGCTGGCGCCCGGCGGGCAGATCGGGGTCTCCAGCACCGGCGGCTGGTCCATCAGGATCAGCGCCGCGCCGCCCGGCGGGTGCAGCCGCACGTAGCTGCGCGTCGAGGCGTCGCCGGTCAGCGGTTCGCGCCGCGCCGTCGCCAGGCCGTGCTCCCTGAGGAACCGGACTTTCTGCGCCTCCCGCTCAGGGTTCAATCCGCCGTCCTTCCCACGCGCCATGGGGCGTCAGCCGCGCACGGCGGCCCGCCCCGTCTTCAAGACCACCTACGAGCCCGATCTCTATATCGAGTCGATCCGCGGGCAGCCGCCCTTCCAGCCGTTCCGGCCACTCGATCACCGCCGCGCCGTCGTCCAGCGCCTCGTCGAGCCCGATCTCATAGGCCTCGTCGGGGTTGGAGAGCCGGTAGAGGTCGAAATGGGCGATCTTGAGTCGCGGGCCTTCATAGAATTGGACGAGGGTGAAGGTCGGCGAAGGGACCTCCTCGCCGGGCGTCGTCAGGGCCCGGATCAGGGCGCGAGCCAGGGTCGACTTGCCGGCCCCCAGCGGACCCGACAGGCACACCGTCTCGCCGGTCTGCAGCAGGCGCGCGACGGCGGCGCCCAGCCGCGCGGTGGCCGCCTCGTCCCTGAGGATCATTCGAACGCCCGCTCGGGATCGGCCGGCAGGTCATTCTCGACGAAGGCCTTCAGCCGCGCGATGGCCTCGGTCGGCTCGCCCTCCATCGCCTCCGGCGCGATGGGCCGCCCGACCGTCAGGGCGAACTCGCGGCCCTGCTTGTTCAGGAACTCGTGGAAGAGGGTGATGTCGCGCAGTTCCGAGGAGAAGTTGTTGAAGAAATGGAACAGGCCCGACCAGGGGCCCGCCAGATGGATTGGGACCACCGGGGTCTCGTATTTCCGGGCCAACGAGACGGCCGAGGGGGCCCAGGGCGGATCGCTGAGACGCCCGTCGGTCTGGCGCCGCGCCAGGCGTCCGGACGGGAAGATCACCAGGCAGCGCTCGGCCTCCAGCGCCTCGCGGGTCAGGAGCAGGGTTTCCCGGGTGCGCTCGCGTGTCCGCTTGGCCTCGACCCACTCGACGGGGATCAGCACCTCGCCGAACCGCGCGGAGACCCGGTGGGCGTCGGAATTGGCGTAGAAGCAGATGTCCGGCCGGATGGCCTTCAGGGCGTCATAGACGGCGATGCCATCGGCGATGCCGGTCGGGTGGTTGCAGACAACGATCAATCGGCCCTTGGGGGGAACGTGCGCCAGGCCCGTCGCGGCGACCTTCACGCTCAGCAGCGTCGAGACGTAGTCGAGCGCCGCGCGGCCGGCCAGCGGCTGGATCGCGTCGGCCAACCGTCGCGCCTTGCCGTAGTCGAGGAAGCTGTAGAGCAGCGGCCGCAGCACCGGCCAGACGAGTGTCGCGGCCAGCTTCGGCGCCCGCTCTGCGATCAGCACATCGATGATGTGGTCCCGCGTCCGCGCAGGGCTCAGCGTCCGGGCAGGGGAAGCGACCGTCATGGGGCGGAGGATGCGCCGGGCCGGCGCAGCTCGGCAAGTCGCTGCGGCCTAGGCCTCGATATCGAGCTGGGCGCCCAGTCCGGGCGGGGGCGCGGCGCGGAGCTTCTGGCCGCCGTCGTCGCCATCGCCGTCGACCTCGCCGGCCCGGCCCGGCACGCGCGCCACCGGCGGCACGGGCGTGACCGGCTGGTAGTAGACGGGGCCGATGGGGAGGGCGGACAGCTGCAACGGGGTCTCCGGGCGTCGAAGGTCCGACGGAACCTAAGCTTCACCTCTTAAGGGTTCATGAGGCGGGTTTCCGTGACGCGCCGGACGGTCTAAATCCCCGCCCATGCGTGACATCACCCACTTCATCGACGGCGCGGCCGTCAAAGGAACCTCCGGCCTTCACGGCGACGTCTTCAACCCCAACACCGGCGAGGTGCAGGCCCGCGTGGCGCTGGCCACCGTCGGCGAGGTCGACAAGGCGGTGGCCTCGGCGGTCCGGGCCCAGCAGACCTGGGCGCTGGTCAATCCCCAGCGGCGCGCCCGCGTCATGTTCGACTTCAAGCGGCTCGTCGAAGCCAACATGAACGAGCTGGCCGAGATGCTGTCGTCGGAGCACGGCAAGGTCGTCGCCGACTCCAAGGGCGACGTGCAGCGCGGCCTGGAGGTCATCGAGTTCGCCTGCGGCATCCCGCACGCGCTCAAGGGCGAATACACCGAGGGCGCGGGCCCCGGGATCGACGTCTATTCCATGCGCCAGCCGCTGGGCGTCTGCGCGGGCATCACCCCGTTCAACTTCCCGGCGATGATCCCGATGTGGATGTTCGGTATCTCGATCGCGGTCGGCAACAGCTTCATCCTGAAGCCCTCGGAGAAGGATCCCTCGGTCCCCGTCCGCCTGGCGGAGCTGATGATGGAGGCCGGCGCGCCCAAGGGCGTGCTGAACGTGATCCACGGCGACAAGGTCTCGGTCGACGCGATCCTCGATCACCCGGACATCAAGGCGGTCAGCTTCGTCGGCTCCTCCGACATCGCCCACTATGTCTATTCGCGCGGTACGGCGGCCGGCAAACGCGTCCAGGCCATGGGCGGCGCGAAGAACCACGGCATCGTCATGCCCGACGCCGACCTCGACCAGGCGGTGAAGGACATTTCCGGCGCCGCCTTCGGATCGGCCGGCGAGCGCTGCATGGCCCTGCCGGTGGTGGTGCCGGTCGGTCAGAAGACCGCCGAGGCCTTCCGCGAGAAGATGCTGGCCGAGATCGAGACCCTGAAGGTAGGCGTCTCGACCGACGCTGCGGCCCAGTATGGCCCGGTGGTCACCGCCGCCCACCGCCGGCGGGTCAGCGACTACATCCAGCTGGGTGTCGACGAAGGCGCCGAGCTGGTCGTCGACGGCCGCGGCTTCTCGCTGCAAGGCTACGACAAGGGCTTCTTCATCGGCCCGTCGCTGTTCGACAAGGTGAAGCCCGACATGCGGACCTACCAGGAGGAGATCTTCGGGCCGGTCCTGCAGATCGTCCGCGCCGAAAGCTTCGAGGAAGCCGTCGCCCTGCCGTCGCAGCATCAGTACGGCAACGGCGTCGCCATCTTCACCCGCAACGGCCGCGCGGCCCGCGAGTTCGCCGCCCAGGTCAACGTCGGCATGGTCGGCATCAATGTGCCGATCCCGGTGCCGGTCGCCTATCACACCTTCGGCGGCTGGAAGCGCTCGGCCTTCGGCGACACCAACCAGCACGGCATGGAAGGGGTGCGGTTCTACACCAAGGTGAAGACCATCACTGCCCGCTGGCCGGAAGGGGCCGTCGAGGACTCCGCGTTCGTCATCCCGACGATGGGCTGACTATTTCCGCCGGCTGATCGCATCCTTGGCGGCTTGCCGGGTCTTGGCGCCCTGGCTGCGGCCGGCGCCGGTCCTCTCGCCGCGCATGGCGTGGTTGGCGTGCAGCGCGGCGGCCTCGTCGCCGGGCTCGCTGCGCAGGCTGTCGTCGTCGTCGAGTTCCAGCGGGGTCTGCGGAACCTGATCGGGGTCGCGCTGCCGACTGAGTTCCCTCTGGCCGACGCCCAGGCCCTGCTCCCGGCCGCGGTTCACCTCGGTCTGCGAGGGGTCGAAGCTGCGATCGTCGTCGGCCATGGGAGCGTCTCCTTCTGTCGGGTAGACAACACCTGACGCTCGGCGGCGTTCCTTGCCTATCCCGGCGGCGCCCGCTAGGCGGGGCGCATGGCCTCCGCGCTGCAAGCCGCCTACGACGCCCGTCTCGCCGCGGGCGAGATCCGGCCCGATCCGGCGCAGGAGCCCGGTCTGCGCGCGCTCGTCCGCGTCGAGACCGATCTCGAGGCCGCGTCCTCGAACGGCGGACTGAAGAGCCTCTTCCGCAAGCCTGAAGCCGAACGCGGCGTCTACCTCTGGGGTCCGGTCGGCCGCGGCAAGTCGATGCTGATGGACCTCTTCTTCGAGACCATCCGCGTGGAGAAGAAGCGCCGCACCCACTTCCACGTCTTCATGGGCGAGATCCACCGGCTGATCGGCGAATGGCGCGCGGGCGACGCCCAGGCACGCAAGGCCCGCTTCGGCCAGCACAAGGGCGACGACCCGATCGTGCCGGTGGCCGAGGTGGTGGCGGCCGACGCGCGCCTGCTCTGCTTCGACGAGTTCCAGGTCACCGACATCGCCGACGCCATGATCCTGGGCCGGCTGTTCGAGGCGCTGTTCGCCCGCGGCGTGACCCTGGTCGCCACCTCCAACCGAGAGCCCGGCGCGCTCTACAAGGACGGCATCAACCGACAGCTCTTCCTGCCGTTCATCGACCTGCTGAAAGAGCGGCTGGAGGTGGTGGCGGTGGCCGGCGGCCACGACTATCGCCTCGACCGGCTGCGCGCGGCGGGCACCTGGTTCTCCCCGGCCGATCCCGACAATCACCGGTCCTTCGAGGCGCTCTGGCGCGACATGCTGGGGCCCGAGGATGAGAGCGGGGCGACGATCGAAGTGCTGGGCCGAAAGATCACCCTGCCGCACGCCTCCGGCGGTCTGGTGCGCGCGACATTCGCCAGCCTCTGCTCGGTGGCGCTGGGGCCGAACGACTACGTGGCCCTCGCCGAACGCTTCCACACAGTCTTCCTCGAGGACGTGCCGAGGCTCGCCGCCAATCGCCGCGAGGAGGCCCGCCGGTTCGTGATCCTGATCGACGCGCTCTATGAGGCGCACGCCCGGTTGATCGTGCTCGCCGAAGCGCAACCCGCCGAACTCTACCCGGCCGGCGACGGCGCCTTCGAATTCGAGCGCACGGCCTCGCGCCTCGAGGAGATGCGCTCGGCCGACTGGCTATCGGAACCGACCGCCTGACCCCGCGCCTTGGCCGTCGTCAAAAATGTTCAATGTCAGCCCTTGATTCGCATCGCTAGCATCGCGGCCTCAACGGGGCGGCAGGGGCGGGGGACATGACGGCATCGACGGCGAGCCCGAATGTCCACCGCCTACGCCCCGGCACGGCCCAGCCGTTCGCTCCGAACCATGCCTGGGACCGGAATTTCTTCCTGCTCTACGCCGGACTGATCTGGTTCGGCATCCTGGCGGGCTTCGGGCCGGAGATCCTCAAGCACGCACAGGGGCACGCGAAGCCGTTCCCGCTGATCGTCCACTTCCATGCCGCCGCCTTCATGGGCTGGCTGGCGCTGTTCACCGGCCAGATCCTGCTGATCCGCACCAGGCGCTGGACCGCGCACCGAACGCTCGGCTTTGCGATGATCGGACTGGCGGCGATCATGGCCGTCCTTGGACCCGCCACCGCCCTGATCGCCAACCACGCCAAGATCGGCACGCCACAATACGATCCCGGATTCCTGAGCATCCAGTTCACCGACATCGTGGCCTTCCTGGGCCTGGCCGGCGCTGCGATCACGTTTCGCAACACGGCGGCGATCCACAAGCGGCTGATCCTGCTCTCGACCATCTACATCAGCGACGCCGGGTTCGGGCGCTGGATCTATTCGCTCGGCATGACCGGGTCCGACCTGCCTTCGTTCTGGGGCTCGCTTTACCTCGGCCCAACCCTGCTGGTGGCCGGGGTGGGAGCCTATGATCTGATCACACGGCGCCGGCTGCACCCGGCCTACCTCGTGGGCCTGGTCTGGATCGCGGCGATGCAGGTTACCGCCCTTTCGCTCTATTTCAGCCCCGCCTGGAAGGCCGCGGCCGGCAGGCTGGTCGCGCTCGTCTAGGCCCGCAGGCTCTCGACCAGCGCCTTGGCGTAAGGCCGCAGTTCGCCCACCGCGCGGACCACGATGGTCAGCTCGCGCAGCGCCCAGTCGTCGGCGAGGTCGGTGATCGCGAGCTGCATGGTCTTGGCCGCGCGCGCCGCCGTGGTTTGCGGCACGACGCCGACGCCGACCCCGCATTCCACCAACCGGCAGACCGCGTCGAAGCTCCGAAGCTGTACGCGCAGGCGCAGCGGCCGACCCTCTCGGGCGGCCTTGCCGGCCAGGAACCGTTGCAGGGAACTCACCCGGTCCAACCCAACGAAGTCGTAGTCCAGCACCTGGGCGAAGCCGACGCTCGCGTGCCGCGCCACCGGATGGTTCTTGGCCGTCACCACCACGAACCGGTCGGAGCGGAACGGATAGGTGGTCAACGCGCCCATATCGACGGTCCCGGCGACGATGCCGATGTCGGCGACCCCTTCCGCCACCAGCCCCACGATCTCGTCGGAAAGCCGCTCCTCCAGATCGACGCTGATATGCGGATGGTCGGCCAGGAACGACGACAGCGCCTCGGGCAGGAATTCGGTCAGCGCATTGGTGTTGGCGAGCAGCCTCACCTCGCCGGACGCCCCGCCGGCGTAGGCGCCCAGGTCCTCGCGCAGCCGCGCGCCCTGGTCGAGCATGGTGCGGGCGTGCTTCAGCAAGGTCAGGCCCGCCGGCGTCGGGACCACGCCCTGCCGCGAGCGGGTCAGCAACGGCGCCCCCAGGCTCTGCTCCATCCCGCGGATCCGGGTCGAAGCAGCCGCCAGCGCCAGCGCGCAGCGTTCCGCCCCGGCGGTGATGGAGCCGGCGTCCACCACCTCGCAGAAGAGCCGCAGGTCGATCAGATCGAAACGCATCCTTCGCCTTTCGCGAAGGAATACTACAGGAATCACGCATTGCAACCAAGAGGCGGCGCGTAGAGACTTCGCTCTTCCCGAAGGAAGGCTATGCTCATGCGCACCTTCATGATGGAGCGCCCGATCCCGCCGCGCTTCGATGTCACCGAGTCGGAGCAGGTTGCGCTGCATGCCCGTTGGGCTGTCGACGCCTACCGGGAGGTCGGCGCCGTCTGGCTGGGCGGGGTGGTCACGGAGGACCGGATGTTCAGCCTGGTGGTGGCGGAAGAAGAGGCCGACCTGCAGCGCTACTGCCGTTCGCTCGGCATCGACCGGCAGGATGTCACCCTGCATCGGGTGGTGCGTCCGCTTGGCCCCTTCTTCGCCATGTCGCGCACCGACGAGCGGTTCCGCGCGCCGCTTCGTTGACACCCCCCGCGCGGCGCTTAAAAGCGGACCCACCTCCGGACAGGAACCAGGCGCAAAGACCAGATGACGGACGCCTCCCGCACACCCCGTGAAAAGCCGCTCTCGCCGCACCTCCAGGTCTGGCGATGGCACATCACCATGGCGACCTCGATCCTGCACCGGGCGACCGGCTGCGCGCTCTATGTCGGCGCCCTGATCGCCGCCGCCTGGGCGATCGCGCTCGCCCAGGGACCGGACCGCTATGCCCAGTTCAAGAGCCTTCTGGGATCGATCCCGGGCAAGGTGGTGATGCTCGGCTTGACCGTCAGCCTCTTCTACCACCTGGCCAACGGCGTCCGGCACCTGGTCTGGGACACCGGTCACGGCCTCGACGTGAAATCGGCCAACGCCTCGGCTGTCCTGGTCCTGGCCTTCGCCGCGGCCGCGACGCTGGCGGTCTGGGGCATCGCCGGCATGACGGGAGCGCTCTGATGGCCAACTATCGCACGCCACTCTCCCGCGCCCGCGGCCTGGGCTCGGCCAAGCACGGCGCCGGCCACTGGATATCCGAGCGGGTCAGCTCCATCGCGCTTGTCCCGCTGGTCATCTGGGCGGTCTACGGCGTTCTCCGGCTGGCGGCCGGCGACTATGGCTTCGCGGTCCACTGGGTGCAGAATCCGCTGAACGCCACGCTCACCGTGCTGACACTGGCGATCAGCTTCTGGCACATGCAGGCGGGCCTGCGCGTCGTCGTCGAGGACTACATCCACAAGGCGCTGACCAAGTCGGGCCTGCTGATCCTCAACCTCTTCGTCTGCGGCTTCTCGGGCGCGCTGGCGATCTTCTCGATCCTCAAGGTCGCGCTGAGCGGCGGAGCCTTCTGATCCATGGCCGCCTACGAATTCATCGAGCACAAGTATGACGTCGTCGTGGTGGGGGCCGGGGGGTCCGGCCTGCGCGCGGCCCTGGGCTGCGCCGCCGCCGGCCTGAAGACCGCCTGTATCTCCAAGGTCTTCCCGACCCGCTCGCACACCGTCGCCGCCCAGGGCGGCATCTCGGCCTCGCTCGGCAACATGGGCGAGGATGACTGGCGCTGGCACATGTACGACACCGTCAAGGGGTCGGACTGGCTGGGCGACCAGGACGCCATCGAATACCTGGTCAGGAACGCGCCCGCCGCGGTCTACGAGCTGGAGCACTGGGGCGTGCCGTTCTCGCGGACGCCGGAGGGCAAGATCTACCAGCGGGCCTTCGGCGGCATGACCCGCAATTTCGGCGAGGCGCCGATCCAGCGCACCTGTGCTGCGGCCGACCGCACCGGCCACGCCATGCTGCACACCATGTACGGCCAGGCGTTGGCCAAGAAGACCGAGTTCTTCATCGAGTTCTTCGCGCTCGACCTGATCATGGACGAAGGCGTCTGCCGGGGCGTGACGGCCTGGAAGCTGGACGACGGGACCCTGCACCGTTTCCAGGCCCAGCAGGTGATCCTGGCCACCGGCGGCTACGGCCGGGCCTACTTCTCCTGCACCAGCGCCCACACCTGCACCGGCGACGGCGGCGGCATGGTGCTGCGCGCCGGCCTGCCGCTGCAGGACATGGAGTTCGTGCAGTTCCACCCGACCGGCATCTATGGGGCCGGCTGCCTGATCACCGAGGGCGCGCGCGGCGAGGGCGGCTACCTCACCAATTCCGAGGGCGAGCGGTTCATGGAACGCTATGCGCCCTCCGTGAAGGACCTCGCGCCACGCGACATGGTCTCCCGCGCCATGACCATCGAAATCCGCGAAGGCCGCGGCGTCGGTCCGAAGAAGGACCACATCAATCTGCACCTCGACCACCTGGACCCGAAGGTGCTGCACGAGCGGCTGCCGGGGATCTCGGAAAGCGCCCGGATCTTCGCCGGCGTCGATGTGACCAAGGAGCCGATCCCGGTGCTCCCGACGGTGCATTACAACATGGGCGGCATCCCCACGAACTTCTATTCCGAGGTCGTGACCCGGGTCGGGCGGAACCCCGACAAGGTGGTGCCCGGCCTGATGTCGGTGGGTGAGGCGGCCTGTGTGTCGGTGCATGGCGCGAACCGTCTCGGCTCCAATTCGCTGATCGACCTGGTGGTGTTCGGCCGCTCGGCGGCGCTGCGCTGCGCCGAGACCATCAAGCCGGGCGCGACGCAGGTGGAGCTGAAGCCGGCGATGACCGACGGGCATCTGGCCCGGTTCGACCGCTTCCGGACCGCCGGCGGCAAGACCTCGACGGCGGCGCTCCGGCTCGAGATGCAGCAGGCCATGCAGGAGGACGCCGCGGTGTTCCGGACCGGCAAGAGCCTGGTCTCCGGCGTCAAGCGGCTGGAGGCGGTGCAGAAGCGGCGCAAAGACCTGGCCGTCTCCGACCGCGGGATGATCTGGAACACCGACCTGATGGAGACCCTGGAGCTCGACAACCTGATCGGCCAGGCGGTCGTCACGGTGGTCGGCGCCAACAACCGGCAGGAGAGCCGCGGCGCCCACGCCCGCGAGGACTTCCCCGACCGCAACGACAAGACCTGGATGAAGCACACCCTCACCTGGTTCGACGACGCCACCGGCAAGGTGAGGATCGACTACCGGCCGGTCCACGACTTCACGCTAAGCAACGATATCGCGCCGATCCCGCCCAAGGCGCGGGTCTACTGAGGCGGCGATGGACGGAGCCCAAATCGACGCGGCGACCACTCCGGCGATCGGCTGGTTCCATTCGCTGAGCCTGCCGGACGGCGAGACGACGCAAGGCGTGAAATCGGCGGAGGTGCTGGGCGTGGAGGCCGACGTGGTCTTCAAGCATGGCGTGGCCGGCAAGCGGGTGCTCGACATCGGCGCCTGGGACGGCTTCTTCAGCTTCGAGGCCGAGCGGCGCGGGGCGGCTGAGGTGCTGGCCTGCGACCACTTCTGCTGGTCGGGCGAGGGCTGGGGCACCAAGGCCGGGTTCGACTACGCCCATGGCCGCCTGGGCTCGAAGGTCGAGACCCGCGACTGCAACGTACAGGACCTGTCGCCCGAGGTGGTCGGGACCTGGGACGTGGTGCTGTTCCTGGGCGTGCTCTACCACGTGAAGGACCCGATGGAGTGCCTGGCGCACGCCGCCTCCGTGGCCGGCGAGATGCTGGTCGTCGAGACCTGCACGGCGCTCGACGTCCTGCCCTGGCCGGTGATGCGCTACTACCAGGGCGGCGACCTCGGCGGCGATCCGACCAACTTCTGGGCGCCCAACCGCCGGTGCCTGGAGGGCATGGCCCGCGACCTGGGCTTCACCCGCATCGAGATGACCGGCCATCCGGTGACCAGGCCGCACTGGCGCGCCCCCGAACTCTACTGGAAACACAACAGGGTCTTCATGCATGCCTGGCGCTGACGTCGAAGAAGCCCTGGTCGTCCGCGACACCGACGCCGACTGGCGCGAGCTCGGCAAGAGCAATCCCTATTGGGGGGTGATCAGCCATCCCGACTTCCAGGCCGAGAACATCACGCCCGAGCGGATCGAGCAGTTCTACGCCTCCGGACCCTTCCATATCGACCCGATCGCCAAGGAGCTCGAGACCCTGACCGGCCAGCGCCCGTCCGGCCGGGCGCTCGACTTCGGCTGCGGGGTCGGCCGCCTCGCCGAGGCCATGCTGGCCTACGCCGACCAGGTGACCGGCGTAGACATCTCGCCCGGCATGCTGGAGCTCGCCCGCAAGCGCGCCAGCAAGGTCACCTATGTGGGCGAGATCCCCGAGGGGCCGTTCGACTGGATCAACAGCTTCATCGTCTTCCAGCACATCCCGCCGGCCCGCGGCGAGGCGATCATGGAGACCCTGCTGGGCAAGCTCGCGCCCGGCGGCATGGTCAGTATCCAGGTCACGGTCTGGCGCGAGACCGGCCATGTCTGGCCCGAGGAGACCGGCCTGAAACGGCTCTTCCAGGCGGAGCGCCAGCGCCGCTGGGCGCGCAAGCTGCCGCTCGGCCAGATCCTCATGTACGACTACGACCTCTCTCGCGTCGTGCGCCTGATGAACCGGGCCGGGATCGAGGACATGCGCCTGGTCTCCACTGACCACGGCGGCCACCACGGCGTCATCATCCTCGGGCGCAAGACCGCCCAGCCAAGCCCCGCGTAAGGACCGTATCCATGGTCGAACTCGTTCTGCCGAAGAACTCCCGCGTCCAGAAGGGCCGCCATCATCCGGCGCCCGAGGGCGCCAAGACGATCAAAACGTTCCGGGTCTACCGCTACGATCCGGAGGGCGCCGAGAACCCGCGCTGGGACACCTATGACGTCGACGTGGACGCCTGTGGGCCGATGGTCCTGGACGTGCTGATCCACATCAAGAACGCCATGGACCCGACGCTGGCCTTCCGGCGGTCCTGCCGCGAAGGCGTCTGCGGATCCTGCGCCATGAACATCGGCGGGCGCAATACGCTGGCCTGCACCCACGGCTGGGACGAGGTCCCGGGCAAGGACGTGCAGATCAGCCCCCTGCCGCATATGCCGGTGATGAAGGACCTGGTCCCCGACCTGACCATGTTCTACGCCCAGTACGCCTCGATCGAGCCCTGGCTGCACACCGAGACGCCGGAGCCGCAGAAGGAATGGATCCAGTCGCCGGAGGACCGCGAGAAGCTCGACGGCCTCTACGAATGCATCCTCTGCGCCTGCTGCACGACGTCGTGCCCGAGCTACTGGTGGAACCAGGACAAGTACCTGGGGCCGGCGACCCTGCTGCAGTCCTACCGCTGGCTGATCGACAGCCGCGACGAGGCGACCGGCGAGCGGCTGGATGCGCTGGAGGACCCCTTCAAGCTCTATCGCTGCCACACGATCATGAACTGCGCCCAGGTCTGCCCCAAGGGTCTCAACCCCGCCAAGGCGATCGCCGAGGTGAAGAAGATGCTGGTCGACCGGTTGGTGTGAAATCGTCTCGCCCTGACTGCAGGGCGGAGACCTGATGCTGTGGCTTAGACTGTTTTCTGGGGGACTGAGGATGCGTAGCGGGACAAGGGGCTTGGGTTCGGCCCTGGCGGTGGTGTTGGCGACGGCGTGCTTCGCGGGCCTGGCGTCCGCCGCTGTGGCTCAGGTTCAGGCCCAGGCGTCCGCCCAGGACGAGGCGACGCGGTTCACGGCCTTCCTCGACAAGGAGTTTGACCAGGAGCTGGCGCAACGGCCGCAGCTCGCCACCAGGCTCGGCCGCAAGGACGGCATGGACCGGCTGGACGACATCAGCGACGCCGGCCAGCTGAAGCTGCTGCAGTGGCGGCGCGGCAGCGTCGCGCGCCTGAAGGCCGGTTTCGATCGTGCCAAGCTGCCGCCGGCCTCGCAGGCCAGCTACGACATGTGGGCGCTGGAGCTGGACCGGGCCGAGACCCGCTACAAGTTCCGCAGCTACCAGCCGCCGTTCTATTCCTTCCTCTACTCGGTGCATTCCGAGCTGCCGAACTTCCTGATCAACACCCATGTGGTCGGCGAGGCGTCCGACATGCGGGCCTATATCGCGCGCCTGCATGCGATCGGGCCGGTGCTCGACGTGGCGATCGCCGAGAGCCGCAAGTCCACGGCCGCGGGCGTCCGCGCCCCGAAGTTCGAGATCGAGCGGGTGATCGCCGGCAGCCATACCATGACCACCGGCCAGCCGTTCGACGCGCAAGGGGCGGACTCGCCGCTCTGGGCCGACGCCAAGGCCAAGGTCGGCAAGCTGAAGGCGGCCGGAAAGGTGACCGACGCCGAGGCCGAGGCCCTGCTGGCCGACGCCAGGGCCGGCATCCTCGGCCTCAAGGCGCCCTATGAGCGGGTGATCGCCTGGGCGCAGGACGAGCTTGCGAAGGCGCCGTCCGGGCGCGTCGGCGCGGTGTCCTTGCCCAACGGTCTTGAGTGGTACGCAGCGGCGCTGAAGCTGAACACCACGACCGATCTCACGCCCGAGCAGGTCTACCAACTCGGCCTCAAGGAAGTGACGCGGATCGAGGCGGCGCAGGACGCGCTCGCCCAGAAGGCGGGGTTCAAGGACCGCCAGGCCTTCTATGACGATCGCGCGAAGAAATTCCCGCCGACGCCCTGGACCGACGAGATCCGGGCCGACTACCTGCGCCGCTACAACGCCGCGGTCGCCAACAACCGCAGCCTCCTGCCGGGCTATTTCAACAACCTGCCGGTCTATCGCGCCGAGGTGGTCCGCGAGCCCTCGTTCAGCGAGGTGGCCGGCGGCGCCGCCCACGCGTCGGGGCCCAGCCCCGACGGCGCGCGGCCGGGCCGGGTCTATATCCACATGCTGGGCGTCACCGACGATCCGGCGAACATCACCGACCTGATGTGCCACGAGGGCATTCCCGGCCACGTGATGCAGGGCGATATCGCCGTCCGCCAGAAGGGCGTGCCGAAGTTCCGCAGCGGCTATGGCTATGTGGCCTACGGCGAGGGCTGGGCGCTCTACACCGAGGCGCTGTGCAAGGAGATGGGGGCCTATCCGGACGTCGCCTCCGACTTCTTCCGGCTGGACGCCGAGCTGTTCCGCGCCGCGCGCCTGGTCACCGACACCGGCATCCACGCCAAGGGTTGGACCGAGGACCAGGCGGTCGACTACATGATCAAGACCGGCCGGCGGCCCCCGAACCAGGCCCGCTCGGAAGTGCGCCGCTACATCACCCTTCCCGGCCAGGCCACCGGCTACAAGATCGGCATGCTCAAGATCATGGAGCTGCGCCACAAGGCCGAGCGGGAGCTGGGGCCGAAGTTCGACCTCAAGGCCTATGACGACCTGGTGGTCGGCGCGGGCTCGGTGCCGCTGACCGTCCTGGAACGCGGCGTCGACGATTGGATCGCGAGGCGCAAGGCGGGGTGAGACTCCTCTCCCCCGAGCGTCGCGAGAGAGGGAGAGGGTCGGGAGAGGGCGGCTCGTGAGAGCGCGATCCCATCGAAGGTGGATCGAGGGCCCTCGCCTTGCCGACGGGAGAGATGGATGGGTCCCAGCCGCCCTCTCCCTACCCTCTCCCTATCGGCTTCGTCGGGGGAGAGGAGATCTGGAGACGACGATGATCGAACCGTTCAAGTTCTCGCCGGCCGACGGGACCGCAGCCTTTCCGGCCGATCCGGCGGCCATGCGGTTCGCCTATGTGCTGAAGCACGGGACCATGAAGCTCGGGCTCTATGGCGTCTCGGGCGAGGACAGGCAGCAGCCCCATGCGCAGGACGAACTCTACGTGGTCGTCTCCGGCGCGGCCGATTTCGTGAAGGACGGCGAGCGGGTCCGTTGCGGGCCGTCGGACGTGCTGTTCGTCGAGGCGGGCAAGGCCCACAGGTTCGAGGCCATGACGCCGGACTTCTCCACCTGGGTTATGTTCTGGGGGCCGGACGGCGGCGAAGGCTGAACGCCTCTCCCCAAGCAAACTTGGGGAGAGGGTAGGGGTGAGGGGCGGCTCGTAAGGCCGTCTTCCGCCGATCGTGGACCAAGGATCCTCGCCCGACCCGCGGGAGAGACTGATGGCGCCCAGCCGCCCCTCACCCTACCCTCTCCCCTCTCGGCTGCGCCGGGGGGAGAGGACACAAGTTGACGCCAGCGTCACTTTTGGGCATCGGGGGAAGACGATGAGCGATCCGGCCGGACATGTGGTGATCCTGGGCGCGGGCCATGCCGGCGGCACGGCCGCGGCCTTGCTGCGCCAATACGGCCATGCCGGGCCGATCACCCTGGTCGGCGAGGAGCCGATCCCGCCCTATCAGCGCCCACCGCTCTCCAAGGCCTGGCTGAAGGGCGAGGCCGACGCCGACTCCCTGGCGCTCAAGCCGCTGGAATTCTATGCCGAGCACCACATCGACTTCCGGCCCTCGACGCGGGCCACGTCCATCAACCGCGGCGCCCGCAGCGTCGCCCTCTCGGACGGCTCGACGGTCTCTTACGACGCGCTGATCCTGGCCACGGGCGCACGCGCCATCGCCCTGCCGATCCCCGGCGCGAAGCTGGACGGCGTCATGTTCCTGCGCACCGCCGCCGACGCCGAGGTGCTGAAGGCCACGGTCGGGCCCGGCAAGACCCTGGCGGTGGTAGGCGGCGGCTATATCGGGCTGGAGGTGGCCGCCTCCGGCCGGGCGCTCGGCGCCGACGTGGTGGTGCTGGAGCGGGAAGACCGGCTGCTGGCCCGCGTCGCCTGCGAGGCGCTCTCGACCTTCTTCAAGGCCTATCACGAGCAGCACGGCGTGGTGTTCGAACTGGGCGCCGAAGTGGAGGCGTTCGAGGGCGAGGCCGGCCATGTCACCGGCGTGAAGCTCGCGGGCGGCCGGATCATCCCCTGCGACGCTGCGGTGGTGGGGGTGGGGGCCCATCCCAACGACGAGCTCGCCCGGGACTGCGGCCTCGATGTCGCCCGCGGCGTCGTCGTCGACCTGGAGGCGCGCACCTCCGACCCCTCGATCTTCGCCATCGGCGACGTCGCCCACCGGCCGATGCCGATCTATGGGCGGATGTTCCGCATGGAGAGCGTGCCCAATGCGCTGGAGGGCGCCAAGCAGGCGGCCAGCGCCATCGCCGGCAAGTCCGCGCCGGCCGGCGAGGTCCCCTGGCAGTGGTCCGACCAGTACGATCTGAAGCTGCAGATCGCCGGCTACGCCTTCGACGTGGACGAGATCCTGGTGCGCGGCGACCCGGCCACGGCCAAGTTCGCGGTCTTCCACCTGAAGGGCGATCTGGTGCAGGCGGTCGAGGCGATCAACTCGCCGCCCGAATTCATGATGGGCAAGCAGCTCATCCTCTCCCGCCGTCCCGTCTCCAAGGCGAGGCTTGCGGACCCGACCGTTTCCATGAAAGAGGTCGCCGCCTAAGGTCGGTGGCGCGTTCCGAGGGGTATATGGCGAAGATTAGATACATCGAGCACGACGGGACCGAGCACGTCATCGACGTGAAGACGGGTCTCAGCGTCATGGAAGGCGCGGTGAAGAACAACGTCCCGGGCATCGACGCGGACTGCGGCGGGGCCTGCGCCTGCGCCACCTGCCACGTCTATGTGGACGAAGCCTGGCGCGACAAGACCGGCACGTCGTCGGCCATGGAGGAATCCATGCTCGACTTCGCCGAGAACGTGGAGCCGAACAGCCGGCTCTCCTGCCAGATCAAGGTGACCGACGCGCTGGACGGCCTGGTCGTCCGGATGCCGGAAAGCCAGCACTAGGGCGCAGCGAGAGGGCTCAGGCCTTCTCGTATTTGAAGCTGACGCTGAGCTTGACCCGGAAGGCCTCGATCTTCCCTTCGGGGGTCAGGGTGATGTCCAGCTTGGACACCTCCGCGACCCGAAGGTCCCGCAGCGAACCGGCCGTGGCGGCCAGGGCCTCCTTGGCGGCCTCTTCCCAGCTCGTCGGGCTCGTTCCAATGACGTCGGTGACCCGGTAGACGCTCATCCGGCTTCTCCCTGTTCAGCCCCCGACCAAGCTGGCGCCCCAAACCCGCGCGAGGTCAACAGGCCGGCGTCCTTAACGGTCGCAATGAAATCTTAGCCGTCGAAGTTGCATGCTGTCGGCCTGGAAGCTTATCGAGGCGCGGCGATGTCGAGCAGGATGACGAATTCGAGGCGGACGGTGGCCGATCACTTCGAGCCGGACGACGCCATCGATCCGAAAGCTCAGCGGCAACTGCGCGGGCAACTTGAGCAGATCGACTATACGGCCTACGCGGCCAACAAGGAGGTGCTGAGCGCCGTCCTCGGCCGCGCAGACGCGGCGAAATTCCAGCGCCTCGGCCTCAGCGCGGCGCAGGCCCGGGCCGCCTGGGCGAAGACCGCGCTGGCTGCCGCCGAGAGCGGCCAAATCCCCAACCCGGCGCAGATCGAGCAGATCGCCCAGCTGCGGATGGCCTTCGAAGAGCTCACCGAGGTCTATGACGCCATGCGCCGCATGGTCGAGCGCGGTTACCTGGCCTACGGCGGGGCCTAGGCGCTCAGCGCGTCATCCTCCGGTTTCCACCAAGCTCTTCACCACCTGCGCCACCAGCGCCGGCTGTTCCTGGGCGATGGCGTGGCCGGCCTGGGAGACCGTCAGGCGCCGCGCGGGCGCGGTGGACAGGGCCGCAAGCCGATCCTGCCCCTCAGGCCAGACCTTCTCGAAGGCCGCGCTGACCATGCTCGAGGCCTGTCCGTGGCTGATCACCGCGATCGGCATGGCGCCCAGGACGCCGGGTTCGCTAGAGGGCCAGGCCGCCGCCGGGGTGCGCTCGAAGGCGGTCATCGCCTCGCCGAAACCGGGGCTGGCGCGGGCGTAGACCGCGCGGATCTCACCCTGCACCTGAGGCGGGAGGGTCGCGACGAAGGGCGGCATCATGCCGGGAACGGCAAGCCGCGCGGCCCCCGTCGCCCAGGCGGCGCGCATCATCGCCTCGCGCCCGGCGCCCTCCGACCGGCTGACCCCGCGCATGGCCCCGGCCCAGGTCTTGGGCTCGGCGCCGTCCACGAAGACGATGCCCGCGACGCGGCCGGGATGACGCTCGGCGTAGGCGATGGAGACGATGGCGCCGAAGGATTCCGGAACCAGGACGATGGGGCCAGGAACGCCGCCGGCGGTGAGCGGGCGGTCGAGGTCGGCCACATGGTCGTCCAGGGTCATGGGCCCGGCCGCCGGATCGCTCCAACCCAGGCCGGGACGGTCATAGCTGCAGACCCGGGCGAAGGCCGCGATCCGGTCCTGCAGGCCGTAGGAGACGACCGAGGGCGTGCCGCCGCCGGCCACCATCACCACGGTCGGGCCGCGCCCAGAGCCTTCACACCGCAGGTGCAGGCGCCGCCCGCGCACGTCGACCATGCGGCCGGGCGGCGGATAGCGCCGGGCGTCGCGGGCTTCGGAGACCTTCTGCCAGACCGCGCCCACAGCCAGCGCCGCCAGGCAGAGCGTGAGCAGGCCCAGCAGGATCCGTCCGAGCAGCTTCAGCATAGCCGCCTCCCGTTCGCGCCGCGGTGTCCGCCCGCGCCATCGGCCCGCATGATTTCACGCCCGGGTGGAGAGTACAGTGAAGCTTGCGTAATCGGCGGGCGCCGGCCCGGCCGCCGCTACTTCTGGGCCGCCAGGGTCGCCTTGGCCTTGTTCGCCTGGCTGACGATGTAGTGGTAGATCGCCTCGGACTGGCCCTCGGCCAGCACCTTCTTGAACGAGACCATGCCCTTGTCGGCGCGCGCGCCGTCGAGGACGATCTGGTTCCAGCTGGTGAGGTTCCGGAGCGCCTGCGAATAGCGCAGGTCGGGGATCGACTTGTCGGCGGTCCCGCCGGCGCCGTGGCAGCCGGCGCAGAACCTGCCATAGGCGCCCTCGCCGTCGATCACCTGCTCATTGGTGCCGGTGAGCAGCGGCGGGTCGAGGACCTTGCCGGCGACGGAGCCCACCACGGGCGTCGAGGGCAGGGTCGCGTTGGCGTTCAGCTTGTAGACCAAGAGGCGCGAGTTGTTGGCGCTGAGCGGATTGGTCCGCGCCTGGCCGGGCGGCAGGCCGCGGGCGCCCACCAGGATGGCGACGTATTGCTCGCCGGCGATCGTGTAGGTCGAGGGCGCGGCGACCACGTCGGCCTGGGTCGGGGCCGACCACAGCTTCTTGCCGGTGCGGGCGTCGAAGGCGTTGAACGATCCGCTCCAGTCGCCGGAGAACACCAGGTCGCCGGCGGTGACCATGGCGCCGTGGGCGCCGTAGTCCTTGTCGGCCGCGCGCCAGACTTCCTTCTGGGCCACCGGGTCCCAGGCCTGCAGATAGGAGCGGATGTTGCCGCGCAGGGGCGCGCCGGGCTTGCCGTAAAGCTCGGTGATCTTGTCGGAGAACGAGACCGTGCCGGTGTTGTAGACCCGGTCCTTGACCTGGAAGCTCGCCGGGCTCGCCGACTGGAAGCCGGTCGTGCTCTCGGTGACCGGGATATAGACTAGGCCGGTCTTCGGGCTGTAGGCCATCGGGTGCCAGTTGTGGGCGCCCAGCGGCGCCGGCTGGACGATGGCGGCCCTCTCGTCGGTGTAGCGGACCTCGGGGTTCTCGACCGGCCGGCCGGTCTTCATGTCGATCTTCGAGGCCCAGTTGGCCGGCGCGAACTTCTCGGCGGAGATCAGTTTCCCGGTCCGGGCGTCCCAGACGTAGAAGAAGCCGGTCTTCGGGGCCTGCATCAGGACGTGGCGCACCTGGCCCTTGATCTTCAGGTCGGCGGTCATCAGCGGGTTGGTGACGTCGTAGTCCCACTCGTCGCCCGGCACCTCCTGGAAGTGCCAGGCGTATTGGCCGGTGGAGGCCTTCACCGCGATGATCGAGGAGACGAAGAGGTTGTCGCCGCCCTTGGGGCTGCGGATCTGCTGGCTCCAGGAGAGGCCGTTGCCGGTGCCGAAGTAGATCAGGTCGGTCTTCGGATCGTAGAGGATGGTGTCCCAGGCCGTGGCGCCGCCGCCGTATTTCCAGAAGCCGCCGTCCCAGGTGCCGAGCGCGGACTTGAGCAGCGGCGTGTTGGTCGGATCGCCCGGCGCGGCGGGCACGGTGTAGAAGCGCCACTTCAGCTTGCCGGTGACCGCGTCATAGGCCGAGACATAGCCGCGGCAGGTGTATTCCGCGCCGCCGTTGCCGATGATCACCAGGCCGTTCACGATCCGCGGGACCTGGGTGATCGTGTAGGGCTGCTTGGGATCGGTGGTCTGCACTTCCCAGGCCTTCTTGCCGGTCTTGGCGTCGATCGCGATCAGCCGGCCGTCGAGGGCGCCCAGGTAGAGCTTGCCCTTCCAGGCAGCGACGCCGCGGTTGACCACGTCGCAACAGGCGATGGCGCCGTTGGAGGGGTCGACCTTGGGGTCGAAGTCCCAGAGCTTCCTGCCGGTCGCCGCGTCGTAGGCCTTCACCTTCGACCAGGCGGTGGTGATGTAGAGCGCGCCGTCCACCACGACGGGCGTCGATTCCTGGCCGCGCTCGGTGTCGACGTCGCCGTACCAGGCGAGGCCGAGCTTCGACACGTTGGATTTGTTGACGCCGGTGAGCGGGCTGAAGCGCTGTTCGGAATAGGTG
Organism: Phenylobacterium sp.; assembly: GCF_041691455.1. Classification (GTDB taxonomy): domain Bacteria; phylum Pseudomonadota; class Alphaproteobacteria; order Caulobacterales; family Caulobacteraceae; genus Phenylobacterium. Next base: position 477,387 of record NZ_JBEPUO010000001.1, read on the forward strand.
CGGCCGGCGGACATCCAGGTCCCCGGCTCCTGGTCGGCGGCGAGCTGGCGGGCGCTATCGACAGCGGCGGCGCCCATCGGGTGCGGGCTGGGGGGATGGGCCGGCGTCTTGGGGGCGGCGACGGCGGTCGCGCCGAACGCCAGCAACAGGGCGGCGCCCACCGCCGCGCGGCTCTTGAACTTGTGCATCGGTCGCATCCCCCGTGTCGTTTCTTGTCAGGCCCGCAGGCCCAGTTCCGGCTGTGCGGCCGCAGCCTGGGCTTCTTCCGGCAGGTGGCAGGTGAAGGTCGCCCCGGCGCCCGGTTCGCTCTCCAGGGCCACCCAGCCACCATGCAGTTCGGTGAGCGCCTTGACCAGCGCCAGGCCCAGCCCCGGCCCGCCGCGCTCGCGGCCGATGAAGCGGTCGAAGATGTGCGCCTGGACATGGAAGGGGATGCCGCGGCCGGTGTCGGAGACCTGCAGCTGGATCTCGCCCAGCGCCTTCTTGGCGGCCATGGTCACCGTGCCGCCGGCCGGGGTCTGGCCAATGGCGTTCTCCATCAGGTGCTCGATGATCTGGCCCAGGCGCCGCGCGTCGCCGCGGATCAGGCCGAGGTCCTCCGGATAGTCGACCGAGATCTTGATCTCGCCGGCCTCGGCCTCCGGGGTCCAGCGGTCGGCCTGGGCGTTCAGCAGGTCCCCGACCCGCACGTCCTCCAGGTCGAGCGACATCTCGTCGGCGTCGATCTGGGCCATGTCGAGCACGTCGTCGATCGACCGCGCGAGTTGGGTGGCCGCCGCCTTGACCGCCGCGGCGTAGCCCCGCCCGCGCTCCGACAGGCCCTCGCCAGAGCGTTCCAGCAGCTCGGAATAGCCGATGATGGTGGTGAGCGGGGTGCGCAGTTCGTAGGAGACGTTGCCGACGAAATCGCGCTTCAGCCGCTCGGCGTCCGCCAGCGCCTGTTCCTTGGCGGCGAGCGCGCCCTCGAGCTTGCGGGCGTCGGTTACGTCGGTGAAGGCGATGAGCGTCGCGCCGTCCGGCAGCGGGCGCGACTGATAGACCACGATGCGGCTGTCGGAGGTCTTCACCTCGCCGGTGGTGGGCGCGCGGGCCTGGGGGTCAGGGTCGGCGACGCGGCCCTTCAGTTCGCGCCAGAAGCCCATGTCGTGGAGCTTGGGGATGCAGAGGTCGACCACGCCCTCGAAGTCGCCGGCCGCCTCGATCTGCGCCGGGGTAACGTTCCAGAACCGGGCGAAGGCCTCGTTGTGCAGCCGCAGCCGGCCATCAGAGCCGAAGACGGTGACCGCGTCGGAGAGCTTGTCGAGGGTCGCCTGCTGCACCTGGATGAGGGCGTTGTACTGGGTCTTGAGCTTCAGCTCGTCGGTGATGTCGCTGAACAGCAGCAGCAGCCCGCCCATCGGGTGCGGCTGGCGCACGACCTTCAGCGTGCGGCCGTCGGGCACGCTCCACATGTCGTCGGGGCCGGCGGCGAGCTGTTCGTAGCGGTCGAGCTCGCCGGCCTTCCACTTGCCGTAGTCGGCGGTCTCCGGCAGCCGGCGGCGCTGGCGCAGGCGGTCCAGGAGCTCGGAGTGGCTGGGCTGCTCGGCGAGCCAGGCGGGCTCCAGCCCCCATAGTTCGGCGAAGGCCGTATTGTGGAAGATCAGCTTCTTCGTCTGGCTGAACACCGCCACCGCGTCGGCGATGTGGTTCAGCGTCTCGTCGTGCGCCTCCACATTGCGTTTCAGGAGGTCGCGCAGCTCTTCCTGCTCGCTGACGTCCTCGGTCCACACACCCACGCCGCCGCCTTCCAGCGGCTGGGCGGTGATGTGGAAGGCGCGGCGCTTGCCGGCCACGGTCGCCCAACGCACGGAGTCGCGCCGCTGGCCGAGGTTGGCGGCCTCGCTGGCGAGCGCATCGGCGGAGCGGTCGAAGGCGACGCCACGGTGGGCGGCCTCGTCCAGGCTGACAGCGTCGGCGGCCTTCAGCCAGGCGGCGTTGACCCAGACCGGCGAACCGTCGGCCGCGGCGATCCAGGCCGGCGTGGCCCGCGCGTTCAGGAAGGCCGCGAAGCGCGGCGCGGTGGGCAGGCCGGCGTCCTCGCCGATCGCCGCGGAGAGCCTGAGCCAAGCGAGCGCGCCGGCCGCGCGGCCCTCGACGGCCACCAGGCCCGCGTCGCCCTGCACCTCGAAGGCGCAGGCCTCGCCGCGTTCGAAGAGCGCCCTGAGGCGCCGCGCATGGTCGGGGTCGGCGCGCATCAGGGCGTTGACGATGCCCTGCGGGTCGGCGTCGACGAGGCCCAGCGCGGTGGCGCAGGCGGCCAGGGATTCCTCGCCGGAGGCCAGCAGGGCGTGGCCGTCCTCAACCGCCAGCAGGGCGGAGTCGAAGGCCTCGGCCGAGGCCTGGGCGGCCTCGGCGCGCTCCTCGACGCCGGCCAGGCGCGCGACGATCGCCGCGACGTGCTCCTGCGCCTGACGCCGCTGGGCCAGAGCCCACAGCACAGCGCAGATCGCCAGGGAAACCGCGCCCGCCGCCGCCGCCAGGATCAGTTGGTGGGCGCTCATCCCCGCTCCGAATCACCTGTCCGGCAGACTAGGCCGGGCAGGACGTCGCCGCATCCGCGCCGCGTTTCCGATAGTAGGCTAAGTTAGAGCATGATCGGAGCCGATGTCTCAGGAAGCGGGGCGGCAGGAAGCATGACCGCGATCCTCTACCCGGTGGCCGCCAATGCGGAGCAGGCCCTGGCTAGCCCCCTGGGCCGGGCGGCGCGTGAGCGCGAGGCCCTGGCCGCGGCCGGCGAGGCCGTGGTCTTCGCCACCGACCCGACGGGCCCGGCCTTCGCCACCCGCGAGGCGGCGGTGGAGGCCTATGGCGGGCTGCTGGACGAGCCCTGGCGCCGGCTCGCCGAACAGATCCTGCCTGGCCAGAAGCTGGCTCACGCCGAGCCGACGTTCGCCGACGGACGGCGCTGGCCCACGGCGCCGGCCACGCCGCCGCGCACCGCCTGGCGGCTGATGGTCTCCTATTGGCGGATCGGGACCGCGGCGCGGCCGATCGAGACGCCGCAGGCGCGCAAGGTCCGCCGCGCCGGCTCCGCGCTGGACGCCGAGACCCTGCGCGCCATCGCCCGCCAGCCGCTGCGCCCCGTCGAGCCGCAGCAGCCGCTGGACATCGGGCTCTTCGAGGTCCGTCCACCGGACGCGCCGCACATCGTCATGCCCGATGAGTGACACCCCCGTCGTCGGTAAGGCGCCATCGCTCGATGACCTCGCCGCCCTGGCCGAGGCCGCCTTCCAGGCCCTGCCGGCGAGCTTCCGCAAGCTCACCGGCGACGTGATCTTCCGCGTCGACGACTTCCCCGCCGACGACGTGCTGGACGAACTCGGCATCGAGGACCCGTTCGGCCTGACCGGGCTCTATCAGGGCGTCGACATCGGCCACCGCGAGGGCTTCGGGCCGGCGCCGCAGCCTTCGATGATCTTCCTCTACCGCCGCCCGATCCTCGACGAATGGGCCGAGCGCGGCGAGGTGACGCTGGAGGAGCTGGTCAGCCACGTCCTGGTCCACGAGATCGGCCACCACTTCGGCCTGTCCGACGCCGACATCGACGCCATCGAGGCCAGCGCCGGCTAGGTCAGAGCTGCGGGCGCGGCTTGCTGAAGTCGACGACCGGTCGCACCTCGATCGAGCCGAGCCGGGCGAAGGGATTGGTGGCGGCGATCGCGGCGGCCTCGTCACGGTCGGCTGCCTCGATCAGCACAAAGCCGCCAAGCACCTCCTTGGTCTCGGCGAACGGCCCGTCGGTCTGGGATATCCGGCCGCCGCGCACCCGCACCGTGACCGCCTCGTTCGGCAGGGTCAGGGCCTGGGACATCAGGACATGGCCGGCCGCCTTGTGCCGGTCGCCGTGGGGCCCGACCTCGGCGAGGACCGCCTTGGCCTCCTCGCCGCCGCCGAAGACGATCTCGGGCTCGAAATAGATCAGACAGACAAACTGCATGCGGAGTTCCTAGCTCTGGGGCCTCGACTGCGACTTGTCGTTCGGCGTCGCGCGGATTCGACATCCCGATAATTCTTTCCGGCGGCGAACGGAACGGCGGAAAAGATACCCCCACGGTGAAGTTGACGCCTCCGTCACCTTCGTTGACTGAGCAGCGTTCAGATGCCATGGTCGGCGCCTATCGAGCCCAAGCCCTCAGGAGCTGAGACCCATGGCCGCCGACGGCAACATCACCAAGGACCTGATCTACGACGCCGTCGCGCCGGACGACTTCGAGTCCATGCTGGAGCTCGACCGTTATGGCGCGCGCTCGACCGCCTTCGACAAGATCATCTCGGCGACCCACGACCACTTCTGGGATCCGCTCGACCCGAAATACATCGACTTCTCCGAGCCGCTGGACATGGAAAAGGTCATGATCTTGCCGGAGAAATTCCACGGGGCGCTGCAGCTCGACTATGTGCGCGACCACCTGGGGACCGAGGCGAACATCATCGCCTTCGCCAACGCCTCGACGCTGCGCACCTTCTCCTCGATCCTGCACGGCGAGCAGGGTGCGCTGAACCTCTCGGCCTCGCTCTGCCACGTGCTGAAGGACCAGGGCGCGCAGGAATATGCCGCCAACCAGACCCGCGAAGAGGCGCGCCACGTCACCGCCTTCGCCCGCTACATCAAGGCCCGCTGGGGCCGGCCGCGGCCCTGCGGCGTCGTGCTGCAGCAGCTCCTCGTCGACATCATCTCCGCGCCCGAGGTCTACAAGAAGATCATCGGCATGCAGATGCTGGTCGAGGGCCTGGCCATGGGCGCCTTCGCCACCAGCTTCCAGTACAACCGCGATCCCCTGGCCCGGAAGCTCTTCCAGCTGGTGATGACCGACGAGGCCTTCCACCACAAGTTCGGGAAGATCTGGGCCGACCGGACGATCCCGCACCTGACCGAGGCCGAGCACGAGATCATCGAGATGTGGGCGGCCCACTGCTTCCAGACGCTGCTCTTCAACCTCGTCGCCCCGACCCAGAACGTCGGCCTCTATGAGGAATTCGGCCTCGACCCGAACCGGGTGATCGAGGAGATGGGCAAGCTGATCAATGACGAGACCCGCCGCGAGGACATGAAGGAAGCCACCAACATCTTCCGGGTGCTGGTGAAGACCCTGCTCAACGCCGGCATCATCACCGAGCGGACCAAGGCCTTCTACGCCGTCTACGTCGACATCGACGAGCTGAAGGACGAGGGCGACAAGATGGTCGGCGACGACATCGCCGAGGAGGGGATCAAGTACCTCCAGGAGATCAACTTCAAGGACCGCGCCCGCCAGGTGCTGATCGCCGCGGAATAGGGCTCCGGTCCATCGATCGACGACAACGCCCGCCGAGGGAGACCCGGCGGGCGTCTTCATATCCGGCCCCATCCGCACGCCGCGAAGCAGCCCCCCGAATGCTCGGGCCGGCGAGCTGCACAAGGATAACGCGAACTTGCTCTGACCCGCGCCGGGCAAGCTGCTAAAGCCCGCCAGTCGTCGCGACCGAGGCAGACCTATCCGACGGACGCCTACTTGCCCGCCATCGGCCCAATCGCGAGACAGCAGCGCCGGTCCTGCTGGCCGGCAATCTGGCGAAGGATGACATCGCCATGGCTTTTATCACCACCCAAGACGGCGCCCGGATCTTCTACAAGGATTGGGGCGCAAGAGACGCGCAGCCGATCGTGTTCCACCACGGCTGGCCGCTGAGCGCCGACGACTGGGACAACCAGATGATGTTCTTCCTGGCGGAGGGCTATCGCGTCATCGCCCATGACCGCCGCGGCCACGGGCGGTCGGACCAGACCGACGGCGGCAACGAGATGGACACCTATGCGGCCGACGTCACCGAGCTGGTCAAGGCGCTCGACATCAGGAACGCGATCCATGTCGGCCATTCGACGGGGGGTGGCGAGGTCGCGCGCTATGTGGCGCGGGCCGAGCCCGGACGCGTGGCCAAGGCCGTACTGGTCGACGCCGTGCCGCCCGTGATGATCAAGAAGGATTCGAATCCAGGCGGGACGCCGATCGAGGTCTTCGACGGGTTCCGCACCGCGCTGGCCGCCAACCGCGCCCAGCTTTACCTCGATATCCCGAGCGGCCCCTTCTACGGCTTCAACCGCCCCGGCGCGAAAGTGTCGGAAGGCCTCATCCGCAACTGGTGGCGGCAAAGCATGATGGGCAGCGTCAAGGCCGGCTACGAGTGCATCAAGGCCTTCTCGGAGACCGACTTCACCGAGGACTTGAAGGCGATCGACCTGCCGGTGCTGGTGATCCACAGCGAGGACGACCAGATCGTGCCCTATGCGGATTCGGCGCCGCTGACGGTCAAGCTGCTGAAGAACGGCAGGCTGAAGACCTACAAGGACCTGCCGCACGGCTGCCTCCAGACCCATCCGGAGATCCTGAACCCCGAGATACTTGCGTTCATTCGCGAAGCCGAAGGGAAGGCAGATCAGCCGGCGGCTGCCGCCGAGCCCGCCATGGCCTGAACCTAGCGTGTGGGCCCGGCCGCCTGGCCGGGTCCACACAAGGACTAAGCACATGAAGATCGTTGTCATCGGCGCCACCGGCCGCACCGGCGAAAAGCTCGTCCATGCGCTGCGGCGCGACGACGTCACGGTCGTGGAGGCCTCACCCTCCCGGGGCGTGAACACGATCACCGGCGAGGGGCTCGATCAGGCCCTCCGCGACGCAACGGCCGTGGTGGACGTGTCGAACTCGCCCTCGCCGGATGGGGCGGCGGCGCTGCGGTTCTTCGAGGCCTCGGGCCGCAGGCTGTTGGCGGCCGGAAAGGCCGCCGGCGTGCAGCACCACATCGCCCTGTCGATCGTCGGCGCCGACCGCCTGCAGGCGAGCGGCTACTTCCGCGCCAAGAAGATCCAGGAAGACCTGATCAAGGCTTCGGGACTTCCCTACAGCATCCTGCGCTCCACCCAGTTCTTCGAGTTCATCGCCGGCGTCGTGCAGAACGGCGAGGCGGACGATGTGCCGATCGCGCCCGCGCTGTCGCAGCCGATCTCGCGCATCGATGTCGCCGCGTTGCTCGCCGACCTTGCCACCGGCGGGCCGTTGAACGGGACGGTCGAGGTGGCCGGACCCGAGCGGTTCCGCCTTTGCGACCTCGCGATGGAGGTGTTGACCGCCTACGAAGACCCCCGGCGGATCATCTCAGATCCGCGCGCCCTCTATTTCGGCGCGGAACTGACCGACCAGTCGCTGCTTCCCGGCGGCGACGCTCGCATCGGCGCGTTGCGGTTCGAGGACTGGCTGCGCCAGACCCTGCAACCGACTGACCGCGCGATGGCTTGATGTCGGCCGCCGGCCTCGGATCAGCCGACGTCCTGCACGCCGGCGCGCCAGTCCCGGAAGAAGATGCCGCCGGCGCTTTCCTTTGACGGCGGGCCCGCCCGGGGCGATCCTGGCTCCTGAACGCTGATCAGGTCCGCCTCGGACGGGCCGGTTTCGGGAGCAGACGATGGCCGACGGCAACATCACCAAGGACGCCATGTACGGCGCCGTGGCGCCCGACGACTTCGAGTCCATGCTGACGCTCGACCGCTATGGCGAGCGCTCCACGGCCTTCGACAAGATCATCAGCGCCACCCACGAGCACTTCTGGGATCCGCTGGACAAGAAATACATCGACTTCGACGAGCCCTTCGACCTCGAGAACGAGGCCATGGTTCCGGAGGAGCAACAGCCGCTGCTGCGCCTGCCCTATGTGGCCGAGACCCTGAAGGATCCCAAGCAGCGCATCGCCTTCATCAACTACATGCAGCTGCGCGGCTTCTCCTCGATCCTGCACGGCGAGCAAGGCGCGCTGAACCTGTCGGCCAGCCTGTGCCACGTGCTCTACGACCAGGGCGCCCAGGAATATGCCGCCAACCAGACCCGCGAGGAGGCCCGCCACGTCACCGCCTTCGCCAAATACATCAAGTCGCGCTGGGGCCGGCCGACCGAGTGTGGCGCGGCGCTGAAGTCGCTTCTGGTGGAGATCATCGAGGCGCCGGAGGTCTACAAGAAGATCGTCGGCATGCAGATGCTGGTCGAGGGCCTCGCCATGGGCGCCTTCGCCAACGGCTACCGCAACAATCGCGACCCGGTGGCCAAGAGGCTGTTCCAACTGGTGATGACCGACGAGGCCTTTCACCACAAGTTCGGGAAAATCTGGGCCGACCGGACGATCCCGCACCTCACCGAATCCGAGCGCAATCTGGTGGAGGACTGGACCGCCCACTGCGCCCAGAACCTGCTGTTCGACCGCGGCGACCCCAGGCAGATGGCCGAGATCTACGGCATGTTCGATCTCGACCCCGAGCGGGTGATCGCCGACATCGTGCAGCGGCGGAAGGAGCGCGATCCGACGCGCAAGTTCAAGGGCGAGACCAACGTCTTCCGCGTGCTCATCAAGACGCTGCTGCAGGCCCGCCTGATCACCGAGCGGACGCGCGGCTTCTACGCTATGTACGTCGACATGGACGAGCTGGCGGCGGAGGGCGACCGCACGGTCGGCGATGACATCGCCGAGGACGGCATCCGTTACCTGCAGGCGATCAACTTCAAGGACCGGGCGCGGCCTGTAACAATCGCGGCGGAGTGACGGCCCGCCTCGAAAAGGGCATGGTTGTATTGCGTCTTTATGCGGCGCCCGCGGACCCTCCGCGGGCGTTTCGATTGTCACAGCCTGAAGATATCCACCGGCCGATGCTGAAACGCCTGACCGTGATCCTGGCGGCCGCCGCCGCCTTCGTCGCCGCGCAAGCCGTGGGCGCCCAGGCGATGCCGCAGCCGGTGCCGCACGTCGAACTGACCAAGATGATGGGCCGCTGGTACGAGGTCGCGCGCCTGCCGAACATGACCCAGCGCGGGTGCCAGGCGGGCACCTCGGACTGGACGCGCAACGGCGACGGCTTCTCGGTGGTCCAGGCCTGTCACCGGGGCACGCCCGACGGGCCGCTCGCGGAATGGAAGGCCAGGGCCCGCGCCATCGACCCGGTCTCCAACGCCAAGTTCAAGATGAGCTTCTTCGGCGGGCTGGTGTCCCAGGAGTACTGGGTGCTGGACCAGCGCAGCGACGAGGGCTGGCTGATCCTCTCGACCCACGACGGCCGCTACCTGTGGCTGATGTCGCAGAAGCCGACCCTGCCGGCCGCCATCAAGACCGAGGCGGTGGCGCGCATCAAGCAGCTGGGCTTCGACACCGCCCGCCTGGAATTCCCGCTGCCGCCGCGCAGTTGAGGCCTTGCGTCCGGAACGAAGCCGGAACAATCTGGGCTCCGTGGACGCCACCGTCACCATCGTCACCGTCTCGCGGCCGGAAACCACGGCCGCCGTCACCCGTGGGGCAGGGCGGCTCTTGACCGCGCTCGGCTATGCGCCTCTGGCCGAGGTGACCCTGCCGAATGGACGTCGTGCCGACCTGATGGCGCTTGGGCCGCGCGGCGAGATCTTCATCGTCGAGGTGAAGTCCAGCCTCGAGGACTTCCGCACCGACCTGAAGTGGCATGAGTACCAGCCCTATTGCGACGCCTTCGCCTTCGCCGTGGGGCCGGAATTCCCGCGCGAGATCCTGCCCGAAGAGCCGGGGCTGATCGTCGCCGACGGCTTCGGCGGGGCGGTGCTGCGCGAGGCGCCGGTGGCCCGGCTGGCCGGCGCGCGGCGCAAGGCGCTGACCCTCGCCTTCGGCCGCCTGGCCGCGCTCAGGGCGGCGGGCGTTCAGGCGGTGGCGTTGGAGTAGGCCGGGGCGTTCTTTGTCATCGCCTTCAGCGCGCCCATGTGGCGGCGGGAGACGGGGATTTCGGCGCCGGTGGAGAGCACCACGGAGCCGCGGCCGGCGGCGTGGCGCACGCGCACGATGCGGTCGCAGCGCACCAGGCTCGAACGGTGCACGCGAACGAACAGCGCCGGGTCGAGCCGCGCGGCCAGCGCCCCGATCGACTGGCGGACCAGGAAGCTGCGGGCCCCGGTGTGGATGCGGACATAGTCGCGCTCCGCCGCCACCCAGTCGATCGCCGCCACCGGCAGGTTGATACGGCCGCCGCGCTCCTGAATCCAGATGTCGCGGTCGTACGCTCCATTTGGAGCGCCGGCCTGGGGCGCCGTCGCGGGACCGCTGCGCAGGTTGCGCAGGATCTCCTCCAGCTCCTGCACCCGCTCGGCCGCGGCGCGTTCCGCCAGGGCCTCGCGGGCGCGGGCCAGGGAGGCGGTGAGCCGGGCCGGCTCCACCGGCTTCAGCAGATAGTCGAAGGCCGCGCGCTCGAAGGCGTCCAGCGCGAAGCGGTCGAAGGCGGTGACGAAGATCACGATGGGCGCGGCCTCGCCGAGCGCGTCGAGCAGTTCGAGGCCGGTCAGGCCCGGCATCTTGATGTCCAGCAACACGACGTCGGGGGAGAGCTCGGCGATCATCCGCCGGGCCGCCACGCCGTCGGGCGCGGCGCCCACCAGCTCGACCTCGGCCTGATCCCGGAGCAGGATCTCCAGCCGCCGACGGGCGAGCGGCTCGTCGTCGACGATCAGCACCCGCAGCAGGGCCATCAGCGGCGCTCCAGCGGCAGCTCGACGGTGGCCGCGAAGCCGCCCCCGGCCCGCGGGCCGCAGGTCAGCACGCCGGCCTCGCCATAGAGCACCGCCAGGCGGCGGCGCACGTTGCTGAGGCCGACGCCCAGGGTGACGGGGGCGTCGGCGATATCGGCGACCGCGTCATCCTGCACGGTCAGCCGGAGCCGGCCGTCCCGCGCCTCGGCGATGATCTCGACGACCACCGGCCGCGTCGTGCGCGCAACGCCGTACTTCACCGCGTTCTCGATCAGGGGCTGCAGGATCAGGCCGGGCACGAGCGCGTCCCTGACCTCCGCCGGCGCGGTCTCGGTGAGCCGCAGCCGGTCGCCGAAGCGCTCCTGCTCGATGGCCAGGTACTGTCGCTGGGCGGTCAGCTCGTCGGCGAGGGTGATCTTGTCGCCGGGCGCCTTTTCCAGCGAGGCGCGCAGGAAGTTGGAGAGCGACAGCACCATGCGCTCGGCGCGGTCGAAGTCCTTCTGCAGGATCAGGGAGGACAGCGCGTTCAAGGTGTTGAACAGGAAATGCGGGTTGATCTGGTAGCGGAGCATCTGGTTCTGGCTCTCCGCCGCCAGGGCGTGAGCCTCGATGAGCCGCAGGTTCTGCTCGCGGACCTCCTCGTCGTAGCTGAGCGCGAAGACGATGGCGGACCAGACGATGAACGACCAGACCAGCACCGAGAAGTTCAGCATCAGGCCGTAGACGATGTCCCATTGCGAGGTCTTCTCGGTCCAGACCGGAAACAGGACGTAGAACACCAGCTGGTTGAAGCCGGTGTAGAAGGCCCCGCCCGCCGCCGACAGGCCGGCCGCCAGCGCCAGGCGCCGGCGCCAGGGCCAGCCGCGGGTGCGCAGCAGGAGGCGCTGGAACAGCATGCAGACCCCGAAGGCCACCGCGCAGACCAAGGCCCGGCGCGCGCCCAGGCCGATCAGCGTGGGCAGCGGCGTACCCATGCCGAGCGAGCGCATGGAGATCAGGAGGTAGGTGAAGACCCACAGGATCAGATTGGCGACCAGATATCGGTCGATCAGCGGCCGTTTCGCCGCCCCGGCGGGGGCGTCGGGCTGGCCGAACACAGTGTCCAAAGGGCCGCTCCCCCTCGCGCCGATACTTGCTAGCGTCCTTGTCGACTTCGAAGGTCGCCAGCGTTTGCCGCGAGCGCCTGCGACCTTCGGCGTCGGGACGCTAGACTAGGTCAAGATGCGGTGGGGGGCGATGCTGCTCGTCGTGGAAATCGCGCCGCTTGCAGCACTGACTGCATTTGGCCTCGAAAACTGCAGCCTTCATCGAATACGGCGTGATCGACGGCGTCGCCGCTCCGATGCTCGTGAAAAGCACCAGCCAGGGGGCGATCATGAAGCTTTGCGGACAGATCTCCATCGAGCTCACGGTCGATGACTTCGTCGAGGCGGCGGACCATCAGAAGCGCCTCGAGGCCCTGCTGAAGCTGATCAAGGACAGCTATCCCGACGCGACGCTGGCCATGCGGGAACGGCGGCAGCGCAAGGCGCTGGCGCTCACCCGAGCGGCGCCCAGGGCGCCGGCCACGTTCGACCGCTACGGCGAGGCCTGAGGTCGATGCGCGCCCGCAACGCCGTCCTGCAGGCCCTGCATCTCTTCAAGGCGCTGGATCCCAGGGTCAGCGTCAACGAGGTGATCGCCTTCCTCTACGCCGCCGAGAACGAGGGCCTGACCGTGCAGGAGGTGGCGACCGTCGCCCGCCTGACCCAGTCGACTGCCTCGCGCAGCCTGCGCGCGCTCGGGCCGCGGGGCTCCGAATGGTCCCAGCCGCCGGCGCTCGGCCTGCTCGAGGCCTACCTCAATCCCGACGACGGGCGCAGCCACGTCATCCAGCTCACCGAGAAGGGCCGGGATCTCCGCGATCGCCTCGATGCGATCATCCGCCAGTCGGTGACCATCGCCCCCGACCGGACCTCGCGCGCGGCCTAGCGCGGGGCGCGCTTGGCGAGGATCCGCTGCAGGGTGCGGCGGTGCATGTTGAGCCGGCGCGCGGTCTCCGAGACGTTGTGGTTGCAGAGCTCGTAGATGCGCTGGATGTGCTCCCAGCGGACCCGGTCGGCGCTCATCGGATTGTCGGGCGGGGCGGGGGACATGTCGCCGCGGGCCAAAAGCGCGCGGGCCACGTCGTCGGCGTCGGCGGGTTTCGAGAGATAGTCCACGGCGCCGGCCTTCACGGCCTGTACGGCGGTGGCGATGTTGCCGTAGCCGGTCAACATGATGATCCGGGCGTCGGGACGCGCGTCGCGGACCGCCTCCACCACCTTCAGGCCGGTGCCGTCCTCCAGGCGCATGTCGAGGACCGCGAACGCCGGCGCGTGGCTCTTCACCGCGGCCAGGGCCTCCGTGACGCTGCCCACCAGGGTCGGCTCGAAGCCGCGCTGCTCGAGGGCCCGCCCGAGGCGCGTGCGCAGCGGTGCGTCATCGTCGAGCACCAGCAACGATTTATCGGTCAGGGCGGCGACGTCGGCGGAAAGGTCGGTCATGCAGCGATCCCCGGAGGGCTCCCTAAACTCTGACGTGTGCGGCATCCTGTCGCACGTCCTCACAGGTCGGCAAGCTGGAACTCACAAAACCTTGGCCTCGATTTTCGCGCGCGGCCAGCGGGCCGCAACGACGGCGCCGCGCGGTCTGCCGTTCTGAAACGTCACGACCGCCCCTGTTCGTTCCAACAGCGTCTTGGCGATGAAGAACCCCAGGCCCATGCCGATGTGGCCGGTGCGCGAACCTTCAGCCCCCGGACGGGTGGTCACATAGGGCTCGCCGAGCTTGGCCAGCACCTCCGGCGCGAAGCCCTTGCCGTCGTCGCGGACCTCCATGGAAATCGTCTCGGCGTCAAAGCGCGCTGAGACCAGGATCTCGGAGGCCGCGAAGTCCACGGCGTTCTCCACGAACGACGAGAAGGCATGGGTGATTTCCGGCATCCGCCGGATGTACGGGGTCTTCATCCCCTTTGCGCCGGTGACGATCGCCTCGACGCGGACGCCCTTCACCGCGGCGTGCGGCTCGATCACCTCCTGCACCAGCTGGCGCAGGGACAGCCGCTCATGGACCTCGTCGGAGGCCGCGTCTGGGGTTTCGGTGAGCCGGCGCAGGATATCGCGGCAGCGCTCGGCCTGGGACACCAGGAGCTCGGCGTCCTCCTTCACCGCTGCGGTGGGCGCTTCGCGGGCGAGCTCCTTGGCGACGATAGAGATGGTGGCGAGCGGGGTGCCGAGCTCGTGGGCGGCGGCGGCGGCGAGCGCGCCCAGGGCCGAGAGCCGCTGTTCGCGCGCCAGCACCGCCTCGGTGACGTCCAGCGCCAGCGCCATGCGCGCCGACTCCACGGCGGCCTGCCGCACATAGCCGGCGGTGAGTGCGATGCCGGCGATATTGGCCAGCGCCGCGCCGATCCGGATGGTCGGCGGGACCGCGAAGATCGCGCCGGGCGGCTGCGGCAGAGGCAGGGCGACGAAGGCCAGCGCGACGGAGATCAGCGCCGCGATCGCGCACAGCACCACGACGGGGCGGAGCGGCAGGGTGGCCGCGGCGAGGGTCACCGGCGCGATCAGCATCAGGACGAAGGGGTTCGACGCCCCGCCGGTGAGGAACAGCAGCGCGCTCATCTGCAGGATGTCGATGGCGAGCTGGATCGTGGCCTCGCGATCGCCGAATATCCGCTGGCCGGGCGAGGCGACGCCGGTCAGGAGGTTCAGCCAGGCGCCGGCGCCGACCACCGCGAAGCACAGCGGGTAGGGCACGTCGAACCCCAGGCCCATGACCAGCAGCAGCAGGGCGACCTCGCCCACCACCACCAGCCAGCGCAGGGTGACCAGGGTCCGCACCCGCAGGCGCCCGCGGTGCACCGCGCCCTCGGACCAGTCGTCGCCGCCGCCGGCCTCGCCGCGCGCGGAGGGAGCCGCGCCTTGCGCGTCGGCGGCCCCAGTCCTATCGAGACGGGGCTGTGTCGCAGGCGCGGTGGGCGTCCTCAGTCTGGCCATGACGTTTGCAGGATCGCTCGCCTGCCGCGCCGTGACGAGCCCCAAAGCGAGAGGAACGCCTTATGAGCCGGACCGTATGGATCATCCTGGCTATCCTGGCCCTGGCCTTCGCCGCCGTCACCGGCCTGGCGGTCCGCCACGGCATACTGGGAACGCAGAGCCAGACCGCCGCCATCGGCGGGCCGTTCCAGCTGGTCGACCAGACCGGCCGCAAGGTCGACGCCGACCTGCTGAAGCGCAAATGGAGCGCGGTCTTTTTCGGCTTCACCTATTGCCCGGAGGCCTGCCCGACCACGCTCCTGGCGCTCGGCCAGGCCGAGAAGCTGCTGGGCCCCAAGGCCGACGACTTCCAGACAGTGTTCATCTCGGTCGATCCGGGGCGGGATACGCCCCAGGTGATGGCCAACTACCTGTCCAACAGCGCCTTTCCGCGCCGCAGCATCGGCCTGACCGGCACGCCGCAGCAGGTCGCCGGGGCCGCGGGGGCCTATCACGTCTTCTACCAGAAGGCCGGCGACGGCCCGGACTACCAGATCAACCACTCGACCATTACCTATCTGATGAGCCCCACAGGCAGTTTTGTCTGCGTCATCCCCTATGGCGACACCCCCAAGGCGATGACGGAGAAGATCGAGGCGGCCATGGCGCGCGGCCCGCACGCGCAGTCCTGCTGACAGCCGCCTCTCGCCTTCGCCTCGCGGGCGACAGGCGTTGAAAGAGGGCTATGGACCCGGTTAACGGTTCAGGTGTTATGTTGCGGCGCACAAAGGACGGGGCATGCTGTACTCCCTCTATGAAGCCGGTTTCTACGCCTCGACGCCCTTGCGGGCCGCCGCCAGGCTGACGCGCGACTTCTGGTCCTCGCCGCTCAATCCGGCGCGCGACAGCGACCTTGGGCGCAGGCTCTACGCCAACGCCGACCTGTTCGCGAACCTCACGCGCCGCTACGGCAAGCCGGCCTGGGGGATCGACACGGTCGAGATCGACGGCCAGGTGGTGCGGGTCCGCCTCGAAGAAGTCTGGTCGAGCCCCTGGTGCAAGCTCACCCACTTCGCCCGCGACATGGCCGACATGCGCCGCGCCGGGCGCCGCACCCGCGAACCGGCGGTGCTGATCGCCGCCCCGCTGTCCGGCCACTACGCCACCCTGCTGCGCGGCACGGTCGAGGCCTTCCTGCAGGACCACGAAGTCTACATCACCGAGTGGACCAACGCCCGCGACGTGCCGGTGATGGAGGGCCGCTTCGACTTCCACGACTACATCGACCACATCCGCCAGATGCTGCAGGTGCTGGGCCCCCGGCCGCACGTGGTGGCGGTCTGCCAGCCGGGTCCGCCGGTTCTGGCCGCCGCGGCGCTGATGGCCGAGGACGGCGACGAGAGCCGGCCGGGCTCCATGACCTTCATGGGCTCGCCGATCGACGCGCGGCTGTCGCCGACGGTCACCAACAAGCTGGCCGAGGAACGCCCCTTCACCTGGTTCCAGTCGCACATGATCGACACCGTGCCGCCGCCCTATCCGGGCATGGGCCGGCGCGTCTATCCGGGCTTCGTCCAGCTCGCGAGCTTCATGTCGATGAACGCCGAGAAGCACCAGGAGGCGCACCAGCGCTACCTGCGCCAGCTGATGGACGGCGATGGCGACGGCGCCGAGCGGCACCTGGAATTCTACGACGAGTACCTGTCCGTGCTCGACCTGACCGAGGAGTTCTATCTCCAGACGGTCGATGTGGTCTTCCAGCGCTACCTGCTGCCCAAGGGCGAGCTCGAGCACCGCGGCCGGCTGGTGCGGCCCGACCTGATCACCGACATCGCGCTGCTCACTGTCGAGGGCGAGAACGACGACATCTCCGGCATCGGCCAGACCCAGGCCGCGCACGCGCTCTGTTCGGGCCTGCCGGAGTCCCTGAAGCAGGACTACGTCCAGCCCCGCGTCGGCCACTACGGCGTCTTCAACGGCGCGCGGTTCCGCGACGAGATCTATCCGCGGGTGCGCAGCACGATCTGGGAGACCGAACTGGCGCTCGCGCGGACTGCGGCGAACAGCGCCCTCCCCAAGCGGACCAAAGCCGCTTAGCTTCACCGTTAATGAGTCTCTTCGGCCGCGTCCCTGCCGACGGCGACCGGCTGGAAGTCGCCGGTGCGGCCGTCACCCTGCGGGTCAATCGCCGCGCGCGCCGCGTATCGCTCCGCCTCGACCGCACCCGCCGCGAGATCGTCGCCACCGCGCCGACGCCGCGCCGCCTGTCCGAGGCCGCGGCCTTCGCCCGCGAGCGCGCCGTCTGGATCGCCGAGCGGATGGCCGAGCTGCCCGACGCGACCCCGGTGCATCCCGGCATGACCATTCAGGTGTTCGGCGAGCCGGTGCGCCTGGAGGCCGGCAGCGGCCGGGCCCGGTGGACCCCGGCCTCCGGCGGCGAACCGGCGCGCATCGCGGCCATGGGTGAAGGCGAGGGCTACGCCCGGGCCGTGATCCTGATGCTGAAGAAGCGGGCGCTGGCCGTGCTCACCGAACGCAGCGAGACCTACGCCGCCATGCTGGGCGTCGCCCCGCCGCAGGTGGCGGTGGCCGACGCCAAAGGGCGCTGGGGGTCCTGCCGGCCGGGCCTGCGCGGCGGGCCGGCCTCGATCCGCTATTCCTGGCGCCTGGCGCTCGCGCCCTTCGCGGTCGCCGACTATGTGGCGGCCCACGAGTGCGCCCACCTCCTGGAGCTCAACCACAGCCCACGGTTCTGGGCTCATGTCCGCGCCCTGGTGGGCGAGGCCAAGCCCCACCGCGCCTGGCTCCGCGCCGAGGGCGCAAGGCTCCACGCCTTCGGACGGTAGGGCGTCAGAGCGGCCAGGCGGCGTTCTGCAGGACGATGCGAAAGCCGTCCGGATCTTCGAAGGTCAGACCGGAGCTGTCCCAGTAAGGATTGTGCGACGCGACCGGCTTGCTCCCCAGGGCGCGCAATCTCTCCACCGCGGCCCGCCATTCGGCCCCGTCGGGCAGGTAGAAGACCAGCAGGGTTTCCGGATCGGGCGCCGCCCTCGAGGGACGACCTCGCCGGCGGGTGAATTCGAGATGGTAGGGCGCGTTGCGCGCGCCCAGCACGACGCCGTCGAAGCCGGCGTGATCCTCGAACGCGGCGAGCCTCTCCAGTGCAAGGCCGTCCACGTAGAAGGCCGTGACCTCATCCATTCTGCCGGTCGACCGCGCCACACGAAGCGTCGCGCCCGCCAGCGTCATGGCTAGTGCGGCGCTTCTTCCGGGTATCGCTGGGCCTGCGGCGGCGGCGGGGGCTCGGCCTCATGGTCGCCGTGCAGCAGGTCCTGGACGCCGTTGATGATCGCGCTCAGCGGGTCGGTGGTCGCTTCCGGCGCCGGGGCGAAGTCGGCGCCCGGGATCGGCTGGACGTTCAGGCGCGGCAGGGCCTGGGTCATGTAGTCATGCCAGATCGCGGCCGGCGGGCCGCCGCCGGTGACCTTCCGCATGGGGGTGTTGTCGTCCTTGCCGACCCAGACGGCGGTGACGAAGCCGCCGGTGTAGCCGATGAACCAGGCGTCTCGGTAATCGCTGGTGGTGCCGGTTTTGCCGGCCAGGTCGAAGCCCTTGACGCTGGCCCGCGTGCCGGTGCCCGAGACGATCACCTGACGCATCATGCGGATCATATAGGAGAGCGCCGGCTGGCCGATCACCGCGCGCCGCTGGCCGCCGCCGACCCCGTGGTCGTAGAGCACCCGGCCGGTGGCGGTGCGGATGCGCTCGATACCGTAGCCCTTGGCGAACACCCCGCCATTGGAGAACGGCGCATAGGCCTGGGCCATCTCCAGCGGGCTGACCTCGACGGCGCCGAGCGCCATGGAAGGGTCGAGCTGGATCGGCGAGGTGATGCCCAGGCGCCGCGCGGTCGCCGCCACGTTGGAGGTCCCGACCTCGTTGGCCAGCCGCGCGGCCACGGTGTTGATCGATTCCTTGAGGCCGATCTCGAGCGTGATCGGGCCCAGGTAGCGGCCGGTGTAGTTGCGCGGCGTCCAGTTGCCGATGGTGATCGGCTCGTCGACCACCGGGGTATCGGGGGTGCGGCCGGCCTCCATGGCCGTCAGGTAGACGAAGGGCTTGAACGAGGAGCCGGCCTGGCGCCTCGCCTGGGTGGCGCGGTCGAACTGGCTCTGCAGGTAGTTGATGCCGCCGACATAGGCGCGGATGCGACCCTCGCCGTCGAGCGAGATCAGCGCCGCCTGCTGCACGCCCTGGGCCTTGGCGGCCGCGACGCCAGTCTGCACCGCCTGCTCGGCCGAGGCCTGCAGCGGCAGGTCCAGCGTGGTCTCCACCACCAGGTCCTCGGTGGTTTCGCCGACCAGCTGGCGGACCTGGTCGTCGACCCAGTCGGTGAAGTACTGCGCCCGCTGGTTGGCCAGCACCGGATTGACCCTGACCTTGGTGGCGAAGGCCTCGTCGCGCTGCTGGGGGGTGATGGCGTGGATGCGGACCATCTCGTCGAGCACAATCGTGGCGCGGCGCGCGGCGCGGTCGGTGGCGGCCACCGGCGAATAGCGCGAGGGGCCCTTCATCAGCCCGGCCAGCAGCGCGCTCTCGCCCAGGCTCAGCTGGGCGGCGGGCTTGCCGAAATAGCGCTGCGAGGCGGCCTCGATGCCGTAGGCCCCGGCGCCGAAATAGACCCGGTTCAGATAGAGCTCGAGGATCTGCTTCTTGGAGAATTTGGCCTCCAGCCAGACGGCGAGGATCAGCTCCTGGGCCTTGCGCCGGTAGGTCTGGTTGGGCGTCAGGAAGAGGTTGCGCGCCAGCTGCTGGGTGATCGTCGAGCCGCCGCGCAAGGGGCCGCCGCCGCGGTGCGTCCAGTCGTAGATCTGGCTACGGGCGATGCCCCAGGGGTTGAAGCCGAAGTGCCAGTAGAACCAGCGGTCCTCGATGGCCACGAAGGCCTTGGGCACATAGGGCGGCAGCTTGTCGAGGTCGACCGGCGGGGCGTACTGGCTGCCGCGCACCGCCACCAGCCCGCCGGAGCGGTCGAGATAGGAGACCGAGGGCTGGCGCTTGACCTCATAGAGCTTGGAGGTGTCGGGCAGATCGACGGAGAACACCGCGAAGAAGGCGACCGTGAAGATCAACCCCCAGACGCCCAGCACCAGGGTCCAGTAGATCAGCGCCTGCAGGGGCGAGCGGCCCGGTCGGGGCTCGCCGGCTTCGTCGCGCGGCGGCGGCGCTTTAGCCATCTGATCGTGGTCCTACCGTCCTGGAGCCCCCCGACCCCGGGGCGACCCATAGCTCACAGCAGACAAGCACGCGACAAGATTGACGAGATATGAACGCCGGGGTTTACGGGCGCTCCAAAAGGCTTCCGCGAGGCTTCCTTACAGGCCAAGCTTCGGTCACATTCCCCGCTGAGCCTCAAGGCTTCGGGCCGGCGTTCCCTGGAGGGACAGTTCAAGATGTTGCGGATCAAGGTTGTGGCGCTCGTGGCGCTGATGGTGTTGGGCGCGGCGGCCTGTTCCCCGAAGGTCGGCGGCGGCGCGGGGGCGCTGCCCGACGACATGGGCCTGGGGAACGCCCAGGCCAAGACCACGGTGGTGGAATACGCCTCGGTCGGCTGCCCGGTCTGCGCCAAGTGGCAGAAGGAGGTCTATCCGGCCTTCAAGGCGAAATACATCGACACCGGCAAGATCCACTACGTCTTCCGCGAGATGCTGGTCGGGCAGGGCGCGGAGATTCAGGTCGCCGCCTCCGGCTTCCTGGTCGCCCGCTGCGCCGGCAAGGACAAGTATTTCGCGGTCAACGACGCGATCTTCAAGAACCAGGAGCAGGCCTTCCAGGCGCCGCGCGAAACCCTGCTCGACATCGCCAAGTCGGTCGGCATGACCGAGGACGGCTTCAAGGCATGCATCAACGACGAGAAGTCGCTGCAGGCGCTGAACGACCGCGTCGAGCGCCATAACCGCGACGACCACGTCAACTCCACGCCGACCTTCGTGATCAACGGCAAGGCGATGGAGCCTGGCTTCCATTCGCTGGAAGAGATCGACGCGGCGATCAAGGCCTCCGGGGGCTAGGCGACCGCTTCGCGACTGTCGCCGCCGTACTCGCGGTCATCTCGATCGCGGCCTGCAAGGCCTCGAACAGGCGTCGGGTTTCGATCGGCTTGGTGAGCACCAGGTCCATGCCCGCGCTCCGGTAGTCCGCCACCTGGTGAGCCATGGCGTTGGCGGTCAGGCCGATGATCGGCGTGCGGGCGCGGCCCGCGGCGGCCTCCAGGCTCCGGATGGTCCGGGTCGCCGTCGGCCCGTCCATCACCGGCATCTGGACGTCCATGAGGATCATGTCCCAGGGCTCCCTCTCCCAGGCGGCGACGGCCTCGGCGCCGTTGGCCACGATCACCGGCTCCAGGCCGACCTGCTGCAGCAGCGTCCTGAGGACCAGCTGATTGACGGCGTTGTCCTCGGCCGCGAGCACCCGGATCGCGTCAGTCCGCGCCCAGCTTGGCTGTTCCGTGGACGGCGCTGTCCCGGCCCGCGGCGCCGGGCCGACCCATTGCAGGGGCGTGACGACCGTGAAGGTCGATCCCGAGTCCAGGGTGCTGGTCGCCTCGATCGACCCGCCCATGAGCTCGGCCAGTTCGCGGCAGATCGCCAGGCCGAGGCCCGTGCCGCCGAAACGGCGGGTCGTCGAGGAGTCGGCCTGGGTGAATTTGTCGAACAGGGAAGACAGGCTGTCGGCCGACATGCCGACGCCGGTGTCGCTGACGACGATGCTCAGCCGCCCGTCGGCGTGGGCGACGCCGATCCGGATTTCGCCCACCTCGGTGAATTTCAGCGCGTTGGCGATCAGGTTGTTGAGAATCTGCCACAGCCGGGTCGGATCGCCCCGATAGATCCCCGGCGCGGCGTCGACGTCGAGGACGAACGACATGGCCTTCTCGCTGGCCAGGCTCGCGAAGTTGGAGTGGGCTCGGCGGGCGAGGTCGGCCAGATCGAACTCGATCACCTCCAGCTCCAGCATGCCGGCCTCGATCTTGGAGAGGTCGAGGACGTCGTTCAGGATACTCAGCAGGGCCTCGCCGGAGTGGCGGACCACGTCCAGCCGCTCGCGCTGGTGCGGCGCCAGATCGTCCGCCGCCATCGCCTGGGCCATGCCCAGCACGCCGTTGAGCGGCGTGCGGATCTCGTGACTCATGGTCGCCAGGAAGGCGCTCTTGGCCTGGTTGGCGGCCTCGGCCTCCGCCTTGGCCTGCAGCAGCGACAGCTCGGCGAGCTTGCGTTCGGTGATGTTCTGGAGCGCCCCGATCAGCCGCGCGGGCCGTCCCTGCTCGTCGGCGAACAGCTTGACCACCCCCTGCGCCCAGACTTCGCGACCGTCGGAACGGTTGATCCGGTACTCCGGCCGATAGGGCGCGCCGGTCTCGACATGGTCGTTCCAGGCGGCGGCCACGCGGTCGCGGTCCCGCGGATCGATGGTCACGGTGACGTCCCGGTGCACGCCCTCGAAGGTTTGCGGTTCGCTGAAGAAGGTGTCCTCCGCGCCGGCCTTGAACAGCTGCTGTTGCTGGTAGTCCAGCTCCCAGACGTGCAGGTCCGCGAGCGCCAGCGCCAGGTTCAGCCGCTCCTCGGAGCGCTCGCTTCGCCGGAACGCCGCGTCGCGTTCGCGCACCGACTGGGCCCTGGCCCATTCATCCGCGACGAAGTCGGCCAGGTCCCTGAGGCGCGCGGCCTTGCCCGCGTCGAACGCCTGCGGCTCCAGCCCCGAGATGCTCAGGACCCCCGGCCGGGCGCCGTCCGGCAGGCAGATGGGCACGACGGCGTTGAAACGCAGGAACGGCGGGCCGGTGACCAGGGGATTGTCCGAGACCCGCGGATCCAGCCTGCCGTCCTCGACCCAGAACAGCTCGCCGCCCGCCAGGATAGCCTCGGTCACCGGGTCCTCGGCCGGCAGGTCGTCGGCATATCGGCTGCGCCAGATCTCACCGTCGTGGACGAGGATGATCGAGGCGCCCGCCGAGGAGAACATGCTGGCCGCCAGGCGCGCGGCGCGGTCGAACACCGCCAGCGACAGGTCGAGGCCGAAAGGCGCGGCCTTCGGCGACGGACGGTCTTTGCGGCCCTTGGACTTTTTCATAGGTCGGATCTGGGCTTCTCGGCAAAGCGGCAGCGTGGGCTATGTGGGTTAAGGGCGAGGCTGGAAACGATCCGCGCGCGATATGTCGCAGGCTAATCCGTCGCATAGCGGCGGGCGTGGAACGGTTGTCCGAACGGCGCCGGATGACGGGTTCGCAGACGCCCGGCGGTGATCGCGACGGGTCCGCGACATTCCTGCATACCGGGTGTGCGAAAATAGCGGTTGCGATCGATCTTAACACTGTTATCTTAGCGTTGCTCAGTTGGCTGTGCGCTTCGGGTGGGGATACCCGGGACGATCCCACGCGGCAGGCCGGGCCGGTGTCTTGAGCAGGGACGCCGCCACTCCCCGAACTGTTTGGAGGGCCTCATCATGAAGCTCCTTACCCTTGCGGCCGCCTGCGCCGCTTTCGCCACCCTCTCCGTCGCCGCCCCGGCCTTCGCCGCTGAACCGGTGATCGCCAAGCTGCAACAACCCGTCTCGCAACCGGTGAAGTTCATCGCCGGCGGCGCGATCTTCAAATGCGAAGCGGACACCTGCGTCGCCAGCGCCGCCACCTCCGAGACCTTCTCGACCGGCGCCTGCAAAACCGTCGCCGCCAACGTCGGCGCGGTCACGGCCTTCACCAGCACCAAGACCATGGACGACACGCGTCTCGGCGCCTGCAACAGCGTCGCCGTCGCCCGCACGGCCAGCCCGCAGCTGGCCACGAAATAGCCTGGTCTCCGATCTCCCAGCAGCTCTGTTGTCGAGCTTCTGAACTTGGGCGCCGGCCTTCGGGTCGGCGCCCTTTTCTTTGCCTGGCGTCGGACTGCCGTGACGTAAGGCGCGGACCCCGTGACTATTCGTCGGGTCCCGAGGGGCGCCCGTTGTGTTGCGGCGCGGGAGGTCGCGTGCTATCAGGCGCGCGGCTTTGGGCCGGGGGTCTTTGAGGCCTTTGTGCTCGATGTGCTTTTTCCAAGCGCTTTCAAGCCTTTAAGGCTGTCGCGGAGATTACTGCGGCGGCTCCCTAGTCGCACCGGGCGGACACTTAAGTGGCGGACGATTCCAAGCTATCGAATGTGGGCTCCAGATACGCTCAGGCCCTGTTCGATCTGGCGAGCGAAGAGAAGCAGGTTTCAGCCATCGAGGCCGACCTGAAATCCCTGAAGAATGCGCTCAGGGACAGCCATGATCTGCGGGTCCTGGTGGGCTCGCCCGCCTTTGGCGCGGACGACAAGGGCAAGGGTCTGGCGGCCATCGCCGACAAGGCGAAGTTCAACGCCACCACCAAGAAGTTCCTGGGCCTCCTGGCCGCCAACGGCCGCGCCTCGCTGCTG
Organism: Phenylobacterium sp.; assembly: GCF_041691455.1. Classification (GTDB taxonomy): domain Bacteria; phylum Pseudomonadota; class Alphaproteobacteria; order Caulobacterales; family Caulobacteraceae; genus Phenylobacterium. The sequence continues at coordinate 501,369 of NZ_JBEPUO010000001.1, forward strand.
GCTTCGGTGATCACCGGCTATGAGGCGCTGTCGGCCAAGGCCCGTGGCGCGGTCTCCGCCCAGGTCACCACGGCCCTGCCGCTCAACGCCGCCCAGGCCAAGGGCCTCGCCGCGGCGCTCCGTCAGGCGCTGGGCAAGGATCCCGAAATCGAGACCCGCGTCGACCCCGCCATCCTCGGCGGGATCAAGGTGCAGGTCGGCTCCCGTCTGTTCGACGCTTCGCTCAAGTCGAAGCTCGACTCCCTGAAATTCGCCCTCAAGAGAGCGTAAGATCCATGGATATCCGCGCCGCCGAGATTTCGGCCATCCTCAAGTCGCAGATCGCCAATTTCGGCGAAGACGCTGACGTCTCCGACGTCGGCAAGGTGCTGTCGGTCGGCGACGGCATCGCCCGCGTGTTCGGCCTCGACAGCGTCCAGGCCGGCGAGATGGTCGAGTTCCCCAAGGCCGGGGTGAAGGGCATGGCCCTCAACCTCGAGCGTGACAACGTCGGCGTCGTGATCTTCGGCGAAGACCGCTCGATCTCGGAGGGCGACGAAGTCCGCCGCCTGGGCGAGATCGTGGACGTGCCGGTCGGCAAGGGCCTGCTCGGCCGGGTGGTCAATCCGCTGGGCGAGCCGATCGACGGCAAGGGTCCGCTGACCAATGTCGCCGAGCGCCGCCGGGTGGACGTGAAGGCCCCGGGCATCATTCCGCGGAAGTCGGTGCATGAGCCGGTGCAGACCGGCCTGAAGGCCATCGACACCCTGATCCCGGTCGGCCGCGGCCAGCGCGAGCTGATCATCGGCGACCGCCAGACCGGCAAGACCGCCGTGGCGATCGACACCATCCTGAACCAGAAGTCGATCAACGCGGGGACGGACGAGAGCGCCAAGCTCTATTGCATCTACGTCGCCATCGGCCAAAAGCGCTCGACTGTCGCCCAGATCGTCAAGACGCTCGAGGAGCGCGGCGCGCTCGACTACACCATCGTGGTCTCCGCGACCGCCTCTGAACCGGCCCCGCTGCAATTCCTGGCGCCCTTCTCGGGCTGCGCCATGGGCGAGTGGTTCCGCGACAACGGCATGCACGCCGTGATCATCTATGACGACCTTTCCAAGCAGGCCGTCGCCTATCGCCAGATGTCGCTGCTGCTGCGCCGCCCGCCGGGCCGCGAAGCCTATCCCGGCGACGTCTTCTACCTGCACAGCCGCCTGCTGGAGCGGGCCGCCAAGCTCAACGAGGACAACGGCTCCGGCTCGCTGACCGCCCTGCCGCTGATCGAGACCCAGGCCAACGACGTCTCGGCCTATATCCCGACCAATGTGATCTCGATCACCGACGGCCAGATCTTCCTGGAAACCGACCTCTTCTTCCAGGGCATCCGCCCGGCGGTGAACGTCGGCATCTCGGTGAGCCGCGTGGGCTCCTCGGCCCAGATCAAGGCCATGAAGACCGCCGCCGGCCCGATCAAGGGCGAGCTCGCCCAGTACCGGGAAATGGCCGCCTTCGCGAAGTTCGGCTCCGACCTCGACATCACCACCCAGCGCCAGCTGGCGCGCGGCGAGCGCCTGACCGAACTCCTGAAGCAGCCGCAGTACTCGCCGCTGGCCGTGGAAGAACAGGTCGCCGTGGTCTACGCCGGCACCCGCGGCTATCTCGACCGCATCGCCACCAACCAGGTCCGCCGGTTCGAGAGCGAGCTGCTCGCCCACCTGCACGGCAAGCACCAGGCTCTGCTGGACAAGATCCGCATCGAAAAAGACCTCAAGAACGTCGAAGACGATCTGAAGTCGGTGCTGGCCGCCTTCGCCGAAACCTTCGCTTGAAACTGACCCAGAGGATCAGGATCTAGGCGATGGCCAGCCTCAAGGAGATGCGCAATCGGATCGGAAGCGTGAAAGCCACGCAGAAGATCACGAAGGCGTTGCAGATGGTGGCGGCGGCGAAGCTTCGCCGCAGCCAAGACGCTGCCCAGAACGCCCGGCCCTATGCCGAGCGCATGGCCGCGGTGATCGCCAACCTCGCCGCCGGGGTTTCGGGCGAGGGCGCGCCGCGGCTCCTGGTGGGCACCGGCTCCGACCAGCGCCACCTCGTCGTCGTGGCGACCTCGGACCGCGGGCTGGCCGGCGGGTTCAACACCTCGATCGTCCGCGCCGCGCGCGAGCGCATCAACCGCCTGCTGGCCGAGGGCAAGGACGTCCGCGTCCTGACCGTCGGCCGCAAGGCGCGCGACCAGCTGAAGCGTATCGACCGTTCGGTGGGTGCCTTCGAGGCCGGCGGCAATCCCTCGCTGGCGGTGGCCGAAGAGGTCTCGGCCAAGGTGCGCGAGCTGTTCGAGGCCGGCGACGTCGACGTGGTCACGCTGTTCTTCTCGAAGTTCAAATCGGTGGTCATCCAGACCGCGATGGGCGTCCAGTTGATCCCCGCCGAGATCCAGGCCGCCGCCCAGCCCATCGACCTGAAGGGCGCCGTCTACGAGTACGAGCCGGACGAGGAGACCATCCTCGAGGAGCTCCTGCCCCGCAACATCACCACCCAGATCTTCTCCGCCATGCTGGAGAACCAGGCCGGCTTCTTCGCGGCCCAGATGACCGCGATGGACAACGCCACCCGCAACGCCGGGGACATGATCTCGGCCCTCACCCTGCAGTACAACCGCTCACGCCAGGCGCAGATCACCAAGGAGCTGATCGAGATCATCTCCGGCGCCGAAGCGCTCTAGAAAGTCGAAAGAGACAGCCATGGCCACCACCACCGCCAAGAAGCCCGCCGCCGCGAAGAAGCCGGCGGCTCCGAAGGCCGCCGCCAAGCCCGCCGCGCCCGTCAAGGCCGTCGCCACCGGCAAGCTGGTGCAGATCATCGGCGCCGTCGTCGACGTGGAGTTCGAGGGCCACCTGCCGGCCATCCAGAGCGCGCTGGAAACCACCAACACCGACCAGCGGACCGGCCAGCCCTTCCGCCTGGTGTTCGAAGTCGCCCAGCACCTGGGCGAGAACACCGTGCGCGCCATCGCCATGGACACCACCGAGGGCCTGACCCGCGGCCAGCCGGTGTTCGACACCGGCCGTCCGATCACCGTGCCGGTGGGGCCCGCGACGCTGGGCCGGATCATGAACGTCATCGGCGACCCGATCGACGAAGCCGGCCCGATCGCCACCACCTTCACCTCCTCGATCCACCGCGAGGCGCCGTCCTTCGCCGAGCAGTCGACCTCGGCCGAAGTGCTGGTCACCGGCATCAAGGTGGTGGACCTGCTCTGCCCCTACACCAAGGGCGGCAAGATCGGCCTGTTCGGCGGCGCCGGCGTCGGCAAGACCGTGACCATGCAGGAGCTGATCAACAACATCGCCAAGGCCTACGGCGGCTATTCGGTGCTGGCCGGGGTCGGCGAACGCACCCGCGAGGGCAACGACCTCTATCACGAGATGATCGAGTCCAACGTGAACCTGCCGGGCGGCGGCGAGGGCTCCAAGTGCGCCCTGGTCTACGGCCAGATGAACGAGCCTCCGGGCGCCCGCGCGCGGGTCGCCCTGACGGGCCTCGCCCAAGCCGAATACTTCCGCGACGAAGAGGGCAAGGACGTGCTGCTCTTCATCGACAACATCTTCCGCTTCACCCAGGCCGGCGCGGAAGTGTCGGCGTTGCTGGGCCGGATCCCCTCGGCCGTGGGCTATCAGCCGACACTGGCCACCGAGATGGGCAACCTGCAGGAACGGATCGCGTCGACCAACAAGGGCTCGATCACCTCGGTGCAGGCGATCTACGTCCCCGCCGACGACATGACCGACCCGGCGCCGGCGACCTCCTTCGCCCACCTGGACGCGACCACGGTGCTCTCCCGCGACATCGCCGCCCAGGCGATCTTCCCGGCGGTGGACCCGCTGGACTCCACCTCGCGGATCATGGACCCGCTGGTGATTGGCGAAGAGCACTACAACGTCGCCCGCCGCGTGCAGGAGACCCTGCAGGCCTACAAGGCGCTGAAGGACATCATCGCCATCCTCGGGATGGACGAGCTGTCGGAAGAGGACAAGCTGACGGTCGCCCGCGCCCGGAAGATCTCCAAGTTCCTGTCCCAGCCCTTCCACGTGGCGGAGCAGTTCACCAACATGCCAGGCATCTTCGTCAGCCTGGAAGACACCATCCGCTCGTTTAAGGCGGTGGTGGACGGGGAATACGACCACCTGCCCGAGGCCGCCTTCTACAACGTCGGCACCATCGAGGACGCGGTGCGCAAGGCCGAGCAGCTGGCGGCGGAAGCCTGATGGCCGACAAGCTCCGCTTCTCGCTGGTCTCTCCGGAACGCGAGCTCTTCTCGGGGCTCGTCGACCAGGTGGACGCGCCGGGCTCCGAGGGCGACTTCGGCGTGCTGGCCGGCCACGCGCCGTTCATGACCGCGCTCAAGGAAGGTCCGGTGCGTGTGCACAACGACGGCAAGATCACCGTCTTCGAAGTGCGCGGCGGCTTCGCCGACGTCACGCCGGACGGCTTCACGGTGCTCGCCGAGCATGCAGTTGAAGCCAGCTGAATTATAGTTGTAAATTAGCCGTCGTTTGGCCTTGCCTCGGGCGCCGTGGTCCCGTTTTATGGCCCGCTGAAAAGTCAGGGGAACTTAGATGCGCACCGCCCTCGCCAGTCTGATACTCACCGCGGCCGTGGTTTCCGCGGCCCAGGCGCAGACACCTGCCGCGCCCGCTCCGGCGGCGGCGACGCAACCGGCTCCGGCCGCGCCCGCGACGCCGGCGCCGCCGACGACCGCCGCCCCGACCACGGCGGCTCCCGCAACCACAACCGCACCCCCGGCCGCCCCGACCACGGCTGCCCCGACCACGGCCGCCCCGACCACGGCCGCCCCGACCACGGCAGCCCCAACCACGGCCGCGCCAGACGCCGCCGCGGCGCCGGCCGCCGAGGCCCCGCCCACCCTGCCGACCACCGGCGACGGCGCGGTGTTGCTCAACATCGTCGAAAAGCTCTGCGTGCCCCTGGTGCGCGGCAGCAAGCTCGACGATCTGGCCAAGCCGCTCGGTCTGAAGCTGAACCGCCGTGACGGGACCTGGTCGATGCCGCTGGGTGGCGACCGGAACTACACGGTCACCATGTTCCCCTCGGGCGTGAACAAGGACGCCTGCCGCGGCGAGGTGCACTACGCCCTGGGCCAGGAGCAGCCGATCGTGAAGGCCTTCAACGTCTGGTCGTTCCTGCACCAGCCGGAGCTGATCCTGCAGGCCAACTATGTGAACACCGACGGCGACGGCGTGAAGCGCGTGCGGAAGTCGTGGGAGCACCTGGACTCCACCTCATCGACGGCGATCAACTTCTCGACGATGACCAAGCCGGACGACACCCCGCTCAACAAGAATTTCGCGACGGCCGAGTTCGTCTACCAAGAACGCAAAATCACGCCCCAATGAGCTGGACGGACGCCGCGGGCCTCGCCGGCGTCCTGATGATCCTGGTGGCCTATGCCGGCGCCGCCTTTGGCCGCCTCGACGCCAAGGGCGTCTGGTCGCTGCTGGCGAACTTCGTCGGCGCGGGCCTGATCCTGGTCTCGCTGCTGGTGGCGGACTTCAATCTGTCTTCGACCGTGATGGAAGGGTCCTGGGCGCTGGTCGCTCTGGCCGGGCTCGTCCGGCTGGGCCTCAAGCGGCGAGGCTGACCTCTTCTGAGAGCCAGCGCAGCACCGTCTCGGCGACGGCGTCCCAGCCGGGCTCTCCGACCAGCCAGTGGCTCATGCCGGGCATGGTCTTGAACGCGGCGCCAAGCCGCTCGGCGGTGGCCCGGGCTGTGCCCGGCGAATGCACGACATCGCCGGCGCCGGCGATCACCAGGCAAGGCGCCTCGATGGCGCCGGGACCGACGCTGGTGGTCATGAACGGATCCAGCCACCAGTTCAGCGTCTCGCGCACGGCGCGCGCGCTTTCCGGCCGCAGCCGCGCCACGGCGGCCTCGCGTTCGGCCTTGGGCATCCGGTCGAGGCTATAGGCGCGCATCAGGCCGTTGTCCGGCTGCAGGGCTCCCGAGGAGAAGGCGCCCATCATCTGCACGCCGAAGGCGGTCGCGGCCTCTTCCAGGCTCGAGCCGGCCACGCCCCAGGGCGGCGAGGGCGCCAGCAGGACCAGCGCCTTGAGCTTCGCCTTGCGGGCCGCCAGCTGGGCGACCAGGCCGCCCATGGAATGGCCAAGCAGCACGGGCGGCTCCGGAAGCTCGGCGCAGAGCTTGGCGATGTCGGCGGCATAGTCGGTCATCGAGACCCCGATCACCGCCTCCGACGGCTCGTCCGCGCCGTGGCCCCGCAGGTCGGGCGCGAGCACCTCGAAACCCGCCGCCTCGAAGGGCGCGCGGAAATGCTCGAAGGCCCAGCCGCCGCAAAAGGCGCCGTGCACCATGACGATGGCCGTCATTCAATCCTCTCGTTGCGGATGTGCGCGCTTGGCGGCGAAGGTCCCGAAGGCCTCGACCACCCGGTCATAGGCCGCTTTCTTGAACGGTACGATCAGTTCCGCGGCCTCTTCGAGAAACGCCCAGCGCCAGGCGTCGAACTCCGGCGGCGCGTGGGCCGCCAGATCGAAGTCGGCGTCACGGCCCTCGAAGCGGAAGGCGAACCACACCTGCTTTTGTCCCCGCCACCCGCGCAGCGCCTTGGCCCCGCCGTGGCCGGCGGGGAAATCATAGGCCACCCAACCCTCGGTGCGGCCGAGGAAGGTCGCGTTCGTCGCCCCGGTCTCCTCGGTGAGCTCGCGCCGCGCGGCCGCCTCGAGATCCTCGCCGGGATCGACCCCGCCCTGCGGGAACTGCCAGTTGTGCGGCCCGGGCGTGCCGACGCGCCGTCCCAGCCACACCCGGCCGTCCGGATGGAACAGGACGACGCCGACGTTGGGACGATAGAGGTCCAGGTCCTGGGTCATCAGCCCAGACTACTAGCCTATTGGTGGGTCAGAGCCGAGGCCGGCGCCAGCTGGAAGCCGCGCTGTTCCAGGGCGTGTGACCACTGGGCGACCTTTTCCAGGGTCACCGGATAGGCGAAGCCCGCGCCGAACGCCTGGCCGCGCTGCAGGGCGCCGGCTTCCAGCGCCAGCAGCTGCTGGTCGATGGCGGCCTGATTGAGCTGATCGTCGATCACCCGTTCGGCCGAGCCGCGGGCCACGCCGCCGCCGGCCCGGCGGGCCGCGGAGCCGTCGTCGATGAAGGCCAGGCCGCGCCCGCGAACCGTGCTGGTGAAGGTCTGGTAGGCGTCGTCCGAGGCCAGGAACCGCGAGCCCAGATAGTTGGTCAGGCCGAAATAGCCGGTGGCGCGCGAGAGGATCCACTCCAGCTTGCGGACGGTCTCCGGCCCCTGGGCGCCGGCCATCAGGGTGTAGGGGCCCGGATCGTTGTCCGGAAAGTCGATGGGCTCCATCGGCGTCTCGAGCAGGACCTCGTGGCCGTGGGCGCGGGCCATGTCGATCCAGCCCTGCAGGCCTTCGGCGTAGGGGGTGAAGGAGAGCGTGATCTCCGGCGGCAGGGTCTCGATGGCCGCCTGGGTGGCCCGCGCGTTCAGGCCGAGGCCGCCGATCACCAGGGCGATCTTCGGGCGTCCGTTGGAGATGAAGGGGCGGCGGTAGGCCTCGAACGGCGTGCGGCCGTCCTGGGCGATGATCGGCAGGGGGCCGGCGGGGCCCGGGGTGAAGAAGCCGGCGATGGGGGCGGCCGGCAGCGGCGCGCCGGGCGCCGGCGGCGGGATGGCCAGGCCGGGCCGGCGCGAGGCCGCGGCGATGGAGGGCAGCGGCCGCTCGGAGAGGCGGATGACGTCCTCGACGGTCTGCACGGGGCCGTGGAGGGGGCTGAGCGTCTGGCGCCAGCCCTGCGGGGCGTGTCCGAGCGCCGAGGACAGCGAGACGCGCACGGCGTTGGGATCGTGGGTGGCGGGCCCCAGCAGCTTAATAAGGATCGCCACCGACAGCACCAGCACCACGGCCGCGGCGCCCGCGCCGGCGTAGCGGCTTGAGGCCAGGGCCTTCAGGCGGCCGACGTCAAAGCTTGGGACGGACATGCGGGGCAGGGCGATCGTGGCCAAGGCTTTGGGTGCTCCTCGAAGCGGAGAGTCCCAAAACAGGGTTAACGGGGCCTTCCCATCGGCGCGACTAGGCTCCCTTTTTCAACCCCAGGACGCGGCTGCGCGGATTCGCCGCCGGTCGCGCGGGCGAAAAGGGCTATTTCGGCGTCGGCGCCTTGACCTCGGCGACCTTGGCCTTGCTCAGAACTTCGGCGAGCCGGGCCGTGGGCTTGGCCAGTTTCGGGGTCATGGCGACCGAGCCGTAGTGCAGGACGTCCTCGGCGCGGGCCAGCTGGAAGTCCTTCTTGGCGTCGAAGCTGTCCGGCGGCGCCTCGGCGGGGGCGTGCGGCGCCTTGCGGACCTTGCCCTCCTCGGCGTTGAGCGCGTTTTTGAACGAGGCTTCCGAGAACTGGTAGGCGTGGTTGGCGATGGTCTGGGCCTCATCCTTGGTGGAGGCGACCTCCAGGTCCGGCTCGATGCCGGTCTTCTGGATCGAGCGGCCGGAGGGGGTGTAGTAGCGCGCCGTGGTCAGCTTCAGCGCCCCGTCCATGCCGCCGCGCAGCGGGATCACGGTCTGCACCGAGCCCTTGCCGAAGCTGGTCAGGCCGACGATCTCGGCCCGCTTGCGGTCCTGCAGGGCGCCGGCGACGATCTCGGCGGCCGAGGCCGTGCCTGAGTCGATCAGCACCACCATCGGCAGGCCGCCGGTGATGTCGCCCGGCCGGGCGTTGTAGCGCTCGACGTCGCGCGGATCGCGGCCGCGCTGGCTGACGATCTCGCCGCCTTCCAGGAACAGGTCGGAGATGCCGACCGCCTGGTCGAGCAGGCCGCCGGGATTGCGGCGCAGGTCGAGGATCAGGCCCTTCATCTTCGGGTTCTTGGCGTGGATCTCGGCGAAGGCGGCCTGCGCCTCGTCGGTGGTCTTCTCGTCGAAGCCGGAGACCCGCAGCACGCCGTAGTCGCCTTCGAGGCGGGCGACGGCGGTCTTCTGTTTGATGATCTCGCGGACCACCTTCACGTCGAAGGGGTCGGATTTCTCCCGGGCGATGGTCAGGGTGACCGTCTCACCGGGCTTGCCGCGCATCTGCTTGACCGCGTCGCTGACCGAGAGGCCCAGGACGCTGTCGCCGTTGACGGCGGTGATGTAGTCGCCGGGCTTGAGGCCGGCCTTGGCGGCGGGGGTGTCGTCGATCGGCGAGATCACCTTGACCACGCCGTCCTCGCTGGTGACTTCCAGGCCGAGGCCGCCGTATTCGCCGCGCGTCTGGTCGCGCATGTCGTCGAAACCCTCGGGGTCGAGGTAGCCCGAATGGGGATCGAGCGAGGTCAGCATCCCGTCGAGGGCCGCGTGGATCAGCTTGGTGTCGTCCACCGGGGTGACGTACTGGCGCTCGACGGTGTCGAGCACGTCGCCGAACAGGCCCAGCATACGGTAGGTGTTGGCCTTGGGCGTCGCCGCGGCCATGGCGTGCTGGCTCACGTAAGCCATGGAGCCCGCGCCAAGCACGAAGGCGGAAACGCCGATCAGGAGGTACTTCTTCATCGCCTGCCGTAGGCTCCCTTGCGGCCGCAACCGCTTTTGATCCAGGCCCCTACGAACGCTTCTGAGGGCGCTCAGCCCGCTTTGTTCAACCAACGCCCCGGGTCCACCGGCGCGCCTTGTTCCCTGACTTCCAGGTAGAGTTCCCTGGTGGCCTTCTGGCCGCTGGCCTTCTCGTCGTCCGATTGTCGGCTATCGGGCATCCATCCGACAGCTTGTCCCGCCGCGACAGATTGCCCAACCGAGACCGACGTCTTGTCCAGGCCAGCAAGCACCAGATGGTATCCACCCGCCAGCCTTAATATCAAGATGACGCCCCATCCCTTTACGGGGCCCACATATTGGACGGACCCCGGTCCGGGACTGGCGACCTTGGCTCCGCCGGCGGCGGCGATGGTCAGGCCGTTCGAGTGACCGCCACTCGCCAGGGACTCGCCGAACCGCCGCACGATGGGGCCGGAGGTTGGCCTATCGAGCGTTTGCGGCGGCGTGATGGCCGTGTCGGCGAGCGCGGGGGCGGCGGGGCCGCGCAGGGCCGGCGGGCCGGCCGGTGGGGGATTGGCCTCGGCGATCTCGCTCTCGTTGGTGAACAGCGCCTCGCTCTCGACGGCGGCCAGGCGGCGCTGGCGCATCATCTCGCCGGCCTCCTGCGCATAGCCCATGGCGCGGCCCTGCAGGTCCGGCGTCATGGCCTTGACGAGGATCGCGGCGCGCACGGCGTTCTTGGCGTCCTTCGGCGAGACCAGGAGGGCCGGCGGCGGGTCGCGCTTCAGCTGCTCCAGAACCGTGAGCAGACGGGAAAGCTGGCTCATGTTGTGCGCCTGCTCGGCCGAGAGTTCGGTCTCCTCGACGTTCAGCCGCGCCAGCCGGTCGCCGGTCGCGGCGATCGCGACGGCGCCCACCGCGAGCGCCAGCAGCGTCGCCGGGAAGATCAGGCTGAACCGGTTGAGTCGGGCGGTCTTCATCAGTCCCGATGATAGGGTGAACCGGCCAGGATTGTGACTGCGCGATAAAGCTGCTCGGACAACATGACGCGGGCCAGCGCGTGCGGCCAGGTCTGCGGCCCGAACGCCAGCTTGCCGCTGGCGCGGGCGAGCAGGGCCGGATCGAGCCCGTCGGCCCCGCCGATCAGGAAGACCAGCCGGCGCACCCCGCGGTCGCGCAAGGTCGCGATCTCCTCGGCGAAGGCGCGCGAGGGCCGGGCCGGGCCATGCTCGTCGCAGGCGATCAGGTGGGCGTCGGTCAGATGCGGCAGCAGGGCCTCGGCTTCCGCCGCCTTGCCGGGTTTGCGGCTTTCCACCTCGACCACCTCGATGGGGCCCAGGCCCAGCGAACGGCCGGCGGCGGTCGCGCGGTCCGCATAGGTCTTCACCAGCTCGGTTTCCGGCGAGCGGGCCAGTCGTCCGATGGCCAGGATCGAGATTTTCAAGGCGCTGTCCTGTCCCAAAATGGGCAGGGCAGGTCTATCGCCGCGCCGCGACCTTGTCCCGGTGCGCGGACTTCTTCCTGGCGATCGGCTCCACGGGCTGCAGCGGCGGCAGGGGCGCCGCCGCGTCCCAGGCCTGCATCAGGCCGATCACCAGGTGGCTCACCGACGGGGCGGCGATCGCCGAACGGCCGGCCTCGGCGTCGCAGACCACGCGCAGGCCCGCCTCGCCCTCGCCGCCGTCCGTGGCCGGCGCCCAGCTGTCGTCGTCATTGTCCTTGTGCATCACCGGCGCGCCGAACCGCGAGTAGACGTCGAAGCTCCGCCAGCGGATTTTCCGCTGGGCGCAGTCGTATTCGTTGAGCATGCGCACATAGCCCGGCTGCTGCGGGCCGCCCGAGACCAGGGTGCGTTTCACGCTGACCGCCCAGGTCCGCCGCACGCCGGGGCCGCCCACCATCTCCGACGCCCGGGGATCGACCACCGTCACCACGTCCGGCGTCGAACTGATCACCGCATAGACCGACGCCTGGGCGGCGGACGCCGTCAGGAGGCCGAGGGCGGCCGCGAGCAGGAGGGGTCGAAGGCGCATAGGAGAGCTCATGACAAAGGCGCGTCCCGTTCCGCGCCGCGACTGGCAACCCAACTCTCCAAGCGTCAGTATGGCGCCCCGGAGCCCTTGCCGTCGCGGCAATTGTGTGGACGCCATGCAAGCCGTGTGCCCCGCTACTGATTCGGGGGACCTAAGAACTGGGAGGAATGATCTTGAAACTCGTTACCCTGGCGCTCGCGGCGACTGTCGCACTCGCTCTGTCGGCCGGCGTCGCCTCGGCGCACCCGATGCACCATCATCATCACATGGCGCACCACCATCACATGATGCACCACCACCACCATATGCATCGCTAGCCGATACTCCGGCGGCCCCGGTCCCCTCGCGGGCGCCGGGGCTTGCCGTCCTCAGCCCGCCCTTTCCGTCCGGTCCTCGACAGGCAGGATGCGGACCCGCGTGCCGGCGGCCGCAAGCTCGCGAACCGCGCGCATGAAGGCCCCCGATCCTGGCTGGGCGAAATGGGTGTCGAGCGCCGCCCGGTCGGCCCATTCCTCATAGAAGAACAGCTTGAGCGGCTCTTCGCAGTCGACGTGTACGCTGTGCGTCAGGCAGCCCGGCTCGGTGCGCGAGCGCGCCACATGGTCGAGCGCCGCGCGGCGCAGGGCCTCGAAGGTCTCGGGCCGGGCGGTGACGGAGCCGGTGACGATCAGCATGGGGTCTACGGCTTGGCGCCCGGGGTCCCCGGCGCGGCGGGGGCGGGCGGCGGCTCCTCGTGCGTCCAGCTCCCCGGGGAGCCCGGGAACACCACGGGGCTCTGATAGCCGTCAGCGCCCACGGCGCTGACCCCGAAGAACCAGTCGTCGATGTTGACGTCCTTGAGCACCGCCTGGCCGCTGGGCGCGGCCTCTCGGCTGTGGCGCCACTGCGGGTCGGTCGTGGAACGCCACCACAGCCGATAGCTCTTCGCATCGAGCGCCGGCGACCACTTGACCGTGGTGTCGGCCGACACCGCCCCGGAGATGTCGACGTGGGTGGGCGGCGCGGGCGCCGAGGCGAGCGCGGCCATGGAGATCACGTTGAGGCGCGTGACGTTGGCCAGGTAGGCGAAGTCGACGCCTTCGATCAGGTCGCCGTACTTGATCCCGCCCTCGGTGCGGAGGTCCTGGTGCTGGCGGGTGTAGTTCTCGTTGGCCTCGGTGACCCGCACGGAGGGGAAGCCGGCCTTCAGCATCTCCACCTGGTCGCCGCCCCGGCTGAAACGGTCGGTCCGGTAGACCATGGTGACCTTGAAATTGCCGAGATAGCGGTCGGCGAGGCCGTCCATGAAGCGGGCGAGCTGGCGCGAGGGACTGTCGACCTCGCCGCCGTTGTAGCGGCGCTTGTCGGCCTCGGCGGCGGTCTCGACCGTCTTGGTCCCTTCGGAGAACACCCGCACGCGGGTGGTTTCGCGCACGCCGTTGATGCCCTCGGAATTGCCGACGATATCGTTGTTGAGGTCGGCCTCGACGCGCCAGCCCTTGGCCTTGGCGGTGTCGGCGAGCACCTTGCCGCCCAGCAAGCCCTGCTCCTCGCCGGAGAGCACCGCGAAGACCAGGGTGGCCGGGAATTTGTGCTTCGACAGCACGCGCGCGGCTTCCATGACCGCGGCCACGCCCGAGGCGTCGTCATTGGCGCCGGGCGCATCGGCGGTGAAGTTCATGACGTCGGTGACGCGGCTGTCGATGTGGCCGGAGATGACGATCACCCGGTCCGGGTCCGTGGTCCCGGGCTGGATGGCCAGCACGTCCATCACTTCGGTCGGATTGGGCACGCGGCGGCCGGTGACCGTCTGGGCCGGGGTCTCGATCGTCAGGCAGCCGCCGCAGTCCTTCGACATGGCCGCGAACTCGGCGGCGACCCAGCGCCGGGCGGCGCCGATGCCGCGGGCGCCGGACTTGGTGTCGGACAGGGTGTGGCGGGTGCCGAAGGCGACCAGCCGGGCGATGACAGCATGCTGCCGCTCGGCCGAGACCTGACCCGCCAGCTCATGCAGCAGCGGGTGCTCGGTCGGCAGGGGCTGGGCGGACGCGGCGGTCGCGGCGGCGGCGAGGACGAAGGCGGCGGCGAGGAGAGGCAGACGCAAGGGCGGGCTCCGGAACTGAGGGCGCGCGACCTTCGCCGTACGGTCGGGCCGACGCAAGGGAAGAGCCCTTAAAGTCCCTGGCGGCGAGCTGCGATCGGGCCATGGGCCTCAAGGCGGCTTGTGTTCCGCGGAACACGGAATGACTGTCGCTGGACACGCAACGCCGGGGGAAACAGATGCGCCTGAGACTTCTCCCGTTCGGCCTCGCCGCCGCCCTGCTCGCCTGCGCCGGTGCGGCCTCGGCCGCCCCGGGTTGCGCGCCGGCCAAGGACGCGGCGCGGGACGCCGAGGCCGTCGTGCGCGGCTGGTTCGCGGCCGGCGCGCGGGATGACGTGGCCGCCGAGGCGGACCTCCAGGCGCCGGGCTTCTACGCCTTCGACGCAGGCAAGCGGTTCGACGGGACGGCGCTCGGCGAACTGGTGAAGTCCGCCCACGCTTCCGGCGTGAAGATCGAGTGGAACCTGCAGGACATGGACGTCCACGCGGCTTGCGACCAGGCTTGGGCCGCCTGGGTCAACAGGGGGGCGTCCGGCAAGGCCGGCGCCATGCAGCCGGTGACCTGGCTGGAGTCCGCCGTGCTCGGCTACCACGACGGCCGCTGGCGGCTCGAGTTCCTGCATTCCGCCCGCGTTCCGCCGCCGCCCTGAGGGCTCAGCGCGGGTAGTAGGGCCGGTAGTAGCCCCAGGGCGCGGGCGGCGGCTGGGCCGGCGGTCCGCGGTCCGAATAGTAGTACTGCTGCTGGGCGGCGATCGCGCGCTGGCGGTCCTGCTCGGCGAGCAGGCGCTGGCGCTCTCCGTCAGCCATGGCGCGCTGCTGCTCGGCCTGGGCGGCGAGCTGCTCGGTTTCCGCCGCGGCGCGCTGGCGCACGGCCTCGGCCGCGGCGGTCTGGGCCCGGGCGGTCGCCAGCTGCTCGTCGGCCACCGCCTGGGCGCGGGCCTCGGCGTGGGCGCGGCTGCGCTGGACGTCGAGCTCGGCCTCGCGGGCCCGGTGCTGGCTGGCCACCTCGGCGCCGCAGGTCTTGAGGTCGGCGATGCCCTGTCCGGCGCCGGCCAGGGAGGCGCTGACCGCCTCGTCCGACAGCCAGGCGATCTGCAGGGTCTTGCCGTGGCGCAGCGCCGCCAGGGTCTCGTCGCTCAGGCCCATGACCGCCAGGCCCTCATCCCCCGTGCGCCGCACGAGGTTGGCGAAGGGCCGGCCGTCGACGCGGATCGGCAGGAAGGCCTGGCTGGGCACGCTCTCGCGGGTGAAGCGCAGCATGACGCGGTCTCCATCGGAGACCAGCGAGATGGGCGCGACCGCGCCGGAGCGGGCGACCAGCTCAAGATCGGTGTGGCACAGGGCCTCTTCGGGCGTGATCGCCCAGGCCGACGGCTCCAGGCCAGCCGCAGCCGCTGTGTTCGTGGAGAGCGGTCCCGCAACCGCCGCCCCGACCAGGGTGAGTAGAGCTCCAGCCCCCAGAAGTCGCATTGTGACAGCTCCATGAGCCGTCCCTCACGACCAAGTTACGCTCAGCGGGGCCGTTCGCCTAGGGGGTGGTTGGCCGCGGGGCCCGCGCAGCCAATTGAAATCAAGCCATTTTGTCGCAGACATCTTGTCGGTTTCCTCACCAACCGGCTGCAAAGGTTGAGGGTGCCAAGGACTTCATCTTGACCGCCCCAAACCACGATCCGCGTCGCGCTGAGGTCGCCGCCAGCTCGACCCTGCGGCCGGTCGAGGCGATGCCCTGGGACGCCAAAGGCCGACGACCGAGCCTCGCCCGGCTGATGGACGAAATAGCCGTGGCCATCCACGGCGTGACTGTCCCTCGGGTGTCGGTGACCGTCCTGGCCACCCTGATGGCCATGCTGGTCCTTCCCTGGCGGCTCTGCGCGGGCTGGACCGCGGGCGGGATGGCCCTGGAGGTCTGGTGCTGGTTCGCCTCGCGCCGGCAGGCGAAGGGCCAGGCCCCCGGCTGGTGGGCGCGGGGCAATTTCGCCGTCAGCTACGTCGGGATCAGCCTCTGGTGGCTGCTGCTGGGCGTGTTGCTGTGGCGCTCCGGGACGACCGAGGGTCACGCCACCGCAGCTTCGCTGTTCATGGCGGTCGGCTCGCTGGCGCTCATGCTGGTCTACAGCACGCCGGTGGCCTTCTTCGCCGCCGGCATGGCCCCGGCGGTCGCCGCCCTCATCGTGGTCTCCCTGGCCGGCGGGCTCGAGTGGCGCCAGATGCTGCCGATCTGGATCGTCCTGGGCCTGAGCACCGTCTTCAGTCTGGGCCGGGCCATCGACACGCCCTCGATGCAGCAGTCGCAGCGGCGCATCAATGAAAGCCTGCACAATTTCGAAGTCCTGGCCGAGAACGTCACCGACGTCATCACCCGCACCAACATCCACGGGATCCGTGAGTACGTTTCCCCCGGCAGCCTGGCGATGCTCGGCTACCGGCCCGAGGAGCTCGTCGGGACGTCGCAGGGCGACTACCACCACCCCGAGGACGCGCCGCTGATCACCGCCTCGATGCGCCGGCTGATGGCCAATCCCGGCCGGTCGGAATCGGTGACCGTCCGCGTGCGCCACAAGGACGGCCGGTGGCTCTGGCTGCAGGCGAGCGGCAAGGTGTTCTACGAGGACGGCGTTCCGGCCGGCCTGATCGGCGTCAGCCGCGACGTCACCCATCAGGTGGCCGCCGAAGCGGCCCTGGTCGAGGCCAAGGCCGAGGCGGAAGCGGCCAATCAGGCGAAGGCCGAGTTCCTGGCCAATGTCAGCCACGAGATTCGCACCCCGATGAACGGCGTCCTGGGCGCCCTGCACCTGATGGACCGCGAGCCGATCTCGTCCGAGGGCCGTGAGCTGATCCGCCAGGCCAACGACTGCGGCCGGATGCTGTCGCAGCTGCTCAACGACGTGCTCGACTTCTCGAAGATCGACGCCGGCCAGCTGGAAATGGCCCCTGAGGCGATGCGGGCCGACGAGGCCCTGCAGGCGGTGGTCACCCTGGTCGGGGGCCAGGCCCGCGCCAAGGGCATCGACCTGAGGAGCGAGATCGTCGGCGGCGACCTGTGGATCGAGGCCGATCCGGTCCGCGTGCGCCAGGCGATGTTCAACCTCCTGGGCAATGCGGTGAAGTTCACCGCCAAGGGCTGCGTCACGGCCCGCCTGGCGGTGACCCCCGCCGGCGAAGACCGCCGCCACGTCACCCTGGAGGTCGAGGACACCGGTATCGGCATGAGCCCCGAGGCCCAGGGCCACCTTTTCGAGCGCTTCCGGCAGGCCGAAGGCAATACGGCGCGCCGGTTCGGCGGCACCGGCCTTGGCCTGTCCATCACCCAGGCGCTGGCCCGCATGATGGGCGGCGACATCACCTTCTTCAGCGTCGAGGGCGAAGGGTCGACCTTCTGCATGGCCTTCGATGCGCCCGCCGCCGCGCCGGCCAGCCTGGAGCCGGTCGAGGAAGGCCTGCTTGGGGGCGTCAACATCCTGCTGGTCGAGGACAATCCGACCAACCGGCTGGTGGCGCGCACCATGCTGACCCGCCTGGGCGCTACGATCGAGGAGGCCGAGGACGGGGTCCTGGGCCTGCAGGCGGCTCGCCGCGGCGGCCACGACCTGATCCTGATGGACGTCCAGATGCCGCATATGGACGGCGTCGAGACCACCCGCGCGATCCGCGGCCTCGCCGACGCCGTCGCCCACGTGCCGATCATCGGCCTGACCGCCAACGTCATGGTCCATCAGCGGGCGGAGTATCTCGCGGCCGGGATGAACGGGGTGGTCGCCAAGCCGATCTCGCCCACGGCGCTGATGGCGGAAATCGCCCGGGTGATCGCGGCGGACGAGGCGGAGGATTCGCCGGCGGCGGCCGACGCGGCCTGATCGCCTAGGCGGCCCGGTCCTGCAGGGCGTAGCGGCGGCAATGGTCTAGATAGGCCGCCTCGTGGCTCTGGATCAGCTCGACGATCGCCGACCAGAGCCAGAACGGCGCATCCAGGGTCGTCGAGCGGTTGCGCGCCAGCTCGGCTCGCCAGGCGGCCTTGGCGCCCGCGTCCAGCTGACGGGCGTGGGCCCGCCCCACCACCAGCGCCAGATAGTGCGCCGCGCGCACCGCCTCCTCGCGGCTCAGGCTGTCGATGTCGAGCTTCAGGTCCTGCGGGGTGAGTTCGCGGATCACCACCGAGCGGCGAAGCAGCTTCCCGGCCATCATCCGCCGGCCCAGGAACGGCGACAGCGCCCGGGCGCCGGCGACCACCCGCCTGGCATTGTCGCTCGGCATCTTCGCGCCCGGCGCGCGGGGCGCGGCGGCCGGCACGGCCTCCTTGATGTCGATCAGCAGGGTCTCCTGCTTGCCGTCCTCGCCGGCCACGCCCACCAGCATGGCGTAGCGCAGCCTGCCCAGAGAGCTGCAGCCCTTCATCCAGTAGGCGCCGTCGAGGATCTCGATCGGCGCGTCGTCGGGGCGGTGCTGCAGGCCGGTCACCAGCTTGCGCAGGTCTTCGTCGTCGGCGAGCGCGGTCAGGGCCGCGCGCTCGGGCTCCGACAGCGGCCAGAACCGCTTGCCGAGCGGGATCGCCGGCCGGACATCCTCGATCCGCTCGCGGGCCAGGTGCTTCCAGCGCCGCCGGAGCGCCTGGCGCAGTACGCGGCGGACCTCCTTGGGCGTGGTCTCCTCGTCGGGCGCCAGGGTCTCGCCCTGCAGTCCGGCCTCGTAGCCTTCGATCATGTGCTCCAGCATGAGCGCGGTGGTGACGCCCGGCAGGTTCGAGCCGCGAGCGGCGGTGGCCAGCGACAGCCCCAGCCGGATCAGGTCGTGCGCCGGGTTGCCGATCACCGTCTGGTCGAGGTCGCGGATCTGCACGGCGACCTGCCCGCGGGCGCTCGAGACGGGCCCGAGGTTGCCCGAGTGGCAGTCGCCGCAGATCCACACCGCCGGGCCCTCGGGGACCTTGCCGGCGCTGGCTTCCAGCCATTCGTAGAACTTCAGCGTCGAGCCGCGCACATAAGCATGGGCCGAGCGGGTCATCTTCAGCCGCTGGGCGTCGCGCAGCAGGGCGGCGCGGTCGTCGGGATCGGGATAAGCAGGCTTGGCCATGGCCTGGAGTGAAGCCCGCCGTGTCCGGAAGGTTCCGCCGGTGGTCAGGCCGCGTAGCTCAGCGGGTGCGGCTCGGCGCCGAGGCCGGCCTCGAAGTCCTGCAGAATCTCCAGGAGTTCGGCCATCGGCGCGGTCAGCTGTTTGCCCACCGGGAAGCGGAAGCGCCAGAAGCTCGCCACGTGGCTGACGGTGCCGGCGCCTTCGCCCAGCGACATGAACATCTCGGGCGATTTCAGGAGGAAGTCGCGGAAGGCGATGGCGTTGCCGTCGGTGAGCTGCTGGAAGACCTGATCATAGGCCTTGAGGTAACCCATCACCGCCTTGACCTGGGTCTCCATGGCGTTGCGCAGGCGCACCTTGGTTTCCTCGATCACGATCATCACGTCGCGTTCGCGCGGCCCCTCGACCCGGACCCTGGTGACTTCGACCAGGACTTCCTTCAGACGCGGCCAAAGGGTGTTCAGGACCCACTTGTAGTAGAGGAAGCCCTTCCAGCAGAAGATGCCCTCGCGGTAGCTCTCGCCTTCGAGCTGCAGGGTCAGGCGAAGCGGTTCGAGCCGCTCGTCGGTCTTGGAGGACAGCAGCGCCTCGACCAGGCGCCCGGTGGCCCCACCGCTGCCGGCGCCGCCGTAGGCGAGTTCGATCAGGCGAGCGATCTCGCCCCCCACGAAGCGCTGCATACGGTCGACGTCGGCCGGCGAGATGTCGAAATAGGTGGGGCTGACCTCATAGCCGCGGCGCTTGATGTGCTCGCGCAGCAGGAAAGGGTCGAGCGACGGCAGTTGGTCGATGGATTCGAGGATCTCGACGTCGCGGGTGATGTCGTCGGCGCCGCCGCGCAGCTCGGTGAGCATGGGCAGCCAGCCCCGCTCGCCGACGAACACGGCGCGCCCGCCGAGCGCCAGGTCGGAACGGTCGAAGGGCACGATGATCTTGGTCGCGGTGCGGGAGCCGCTCTCGAAGAGGTCGGCCTCGTCAGCGCGCAGCCGGTGCTTGAGGATGACCGCGCCGTTCAGGACCGGGCTTTTGAACAGCGGCTTGGCCAAGTGTTCGGGGTTGCCGGCGTTGCGCCCCGACACCACGGCGAGGTTCAGGACGCGGCTGGTGGAGGCCGTCTTCTCGAGGCCCCGGAGGCTTCGGTAGATGCGTTCGTTGGAACCCGCCACGCCCGACCGCCCGAATGCTGATGCGAGCCGCGACCGCGGCCCTAGAGCGCCATGCTTCTCATGCAATCGCCAAAGGACTGTTAAGGGCGCCGGTTAACGGTGAAGCTTCGGCGCGGAGCCCGCCGCGGGCGGTCTAGGGCGGGCCGTTCCACAGCGCGGCGAACTTGCGGGCGGGCGTGACGACGGCTTTCCAGGTCACCGCGCCGTTCTGGTAGATGACATTGTATTGATCGACCTCGCCCTGCGGGGTCATGGCCTTGCCGGCGTAGCTCACCCCGCGGATCGGCCCGGCCGAGGCGAACATCTGCTGCATCGCCGGCGCGTTGCGCTCGCAGTTCACCAGCAGGGCCGGTTCGAGGCTCTCCGGCGGGCAATAGCCCAGGGCTCCCTTGGCGAGCGTGTCCTGCAGCAGGGCGGCGACCTCATCGTGGCTCATGCCGGCGGGCCTCGGGGTTTCGACCGGCTGGACCGGCGGCGAGAAGGTCGGCGCGGCGGCGGCCGGCGCCTGGCCGGCCTGGCCCGACGGCGCGGCCGGAGCATTGGCCGGGGCGGGGCCGGAGGCGAGGGTCGCGGTCGGGGCGTCCGAACGGGTCTTTTCGACGCTGACGGCCACCACCACCAGGATCAGGCCAAGGACCGAGAACACCAGGCCGGGGCCCAGCTTCGAGGCGTGGAACTCGACCCCGAACATCTTGACGGTGGCCTCGGAGTCCGACGCGCCGATCCCCCGGACGACGGTGAAGAAGCCCAGGAGCATGCAGAGCGCGCCGAGCGCGAACACGCCGTAGATCAGCACAGGCGTTCCCCCGAACGTTGATCTCCGAGGCGACTACGCCATGAGCCGCCCCGTCGCGCAACTTTGGCGAGGGACGGCAGGCGCCGAACACTGCCTGAAGTTGACAGCCCAGGCCGGATCGGCGGCTTGTGGCGATTCTGCGGGCCAGGAGCGTGGATGTGTCGGACGAGCCTACCGCGCCCGAGGCGGCGCAGACACTGCGTCTCCAGGCGGCGGTGGATTTCCGGGCGGTGTTCGACGCCTCGCCGCGTCCGCTGCTGCTGATCGCCGCCGACCCGCCCAAATACACCATGCTGGCGGTGAACGCGGCGCACGCCGCGGCCTTCGGGACGACGCCCGAGGCGCTGGAGGGCTGGGGCGTGCTCGAGGTCTTCCCGGCCGACGCGCCGCCGGCCGTCGCCGAGTTCGTCGAGGCGGTCCGCACCTCGCTGGGGGCGGTGATGGCGACCAAGGCTTCCGACAACATGGCGGTCCGCGCCTATCCGGTGCAGACCGAAGGCGGCGAGCCCGACGAGCGCTACTGGTCGGCGACCAACTCGCCGGTGATCGGCCCGGACGGCCAGGTGACCCACATCGTCAGCGCCGTGCAGGACGTGACCGGCGAGGTGCTGGAGCGCCGCAGCGAAGAGGCCCGCTCTCTGCTGATGCGCGAGGTCGACCACCGCGCCCGCAATGCGCTCACCGTCGTGCAGTCCTTCGTGCGCCTCACCACGGCGGCGAACCTCGAGGATTTCCGGCGGGTGGTGGACGGCCGCGTCGAGGCCCTGGCCCGCGCCCAGACCTCGCTCGCCGCGCGGCGGTGGGAAGGCGCCTCGTTGCGCGACGTGATCGAGGGCGCGCTCGCCTCCCTGTCGCAGCCGGGGAAGTACAGCCTCGCCGGGCCCCAGGTCCTGCTGCAGGCCGAGCATGTGCAGGCGATGAGCATGATCATCCACGAGCTGGCCACCAACGCCAGCAAGTACGGCGCGCTCTCCACCGATACCGGGGCTCTGACCATCGCCTGGGAGAAGACGCCGGCCGGCGGCCTCACCCTGAGCTGGTCGGAAGACGGCGGTCCCGCGGCGGCGGCGCCGGACCGCGAGGGCTTCGGCTCGCGGCTCATCTCGCAGCTGACCCGGCAGGTGGGCGGCGAGGTGGCCTACGACTGGCGGCCCGAGGGCCTGCGCGCCGAACTGACCCTGTCGCTGGAACTCTGACCGGGCGAGGCCTAGCCGCCCGCCAGGCGCGCCCGTATGCGCTGAAGCTGGGGCGGGTCGGCCCGGAACTGGCCGGCGCGTCCAAGCGCGGCGTTGCACGACGGGCAGCGCACCTCGTCCTCGTCCGCGAGCGCCGGGGCCACCTCGACGGCGGCGCCGCAGGGCTTGCACCGCCAGGCGAGCGGCGCGGCGGCCTTGGGGGCGAGCGCGGTCTTCAGGCGCAAGATGGGTCGGCGGGGCGGCTCGGTCATGGGTCCTGGGCGGTCATCGGCGACCGTGTGTTGACGGGGAGAGACGTCCTCGAGGACGCGCCTTCTTCTACATCACCCTTGTGGCGTCTTGCGCAAGGCCGCGCCGAGCGCGGTGAGCGCCAGCGCGGCGACGCCGAGGCCCAGAAGCACCGGTGTGGCGCGGACACGGCGGTCCCCGGCCACCTGGAACCGGTGGAAGAGTTCGCCGTCCGCGGCCCACCAGGCCCCGCTCGGCTTGTGGAAGCCGTGGCTGCGGAAGGCGCTGGCGGCGTCGCGGGCGAGGTCGGCGGCGTCCGATGCTGTGCGGTGGGTGGCGAGCGCCTGTTCCCTGGGCTTGGTCTTCTTGGGATCGTCGGTGACCAACCAGGTCTGGCGGATCACGCTGAAGACGCGGCCCAGCGGCGAGCCGTTGCGCGTCCGGGAGCGCGAACTGAGGAAGCGGTCGTGCAGCAAGGGGGTCGCCTGACGTTTCTGTGAAGCGGATTTTTGACGCGAGCCACAGTCTCGACGCACGAAGGGGCGATATTGGGGCCACGTGCGTTGGGGTCTGGTTGGGAGTTGTTGTCGTGAAGGCTTTCGTGGATCTGCAGGGCGCGTCCGGCGCCGTCTATCGGTTCCGGCTGGCCCCGGGCGGCGTGGTGAGCACGCCGATCGCCGGGAACTACGCCTATGTGCGGGAGGCCGCGGACGGCGTGGCGATCCTGTCGGTGGCCGCCACCAACGACCTGTCCAGCGCCATGACCGACTGGAAGCGCGCCGTCGCGAAGTACGGCGAGATGCACCTCTATACCCGCCTCAATGTCTCGGCCGCGGTCCGCGAAGCCGAGCAGCGCGACATCGCCGCCCACTATAAGCCGCGCCTGACCCAGCAGCGGTCGCCGGAGCGGGCGCCGCCTCGGCTCTAGCGGGCGGTCCCGACCCAGAGCTCCACATATTTGTGCGGGGAACTCGCCGACCCAGGATCGTCGGTGATGAGCATAAGGTTGAAGTCGGGCACCTTCAGGCCGCATCCCGCCACCAGGTTCCCGACGGTGCGGGCCATCGCTTCGTCGCCGGGCCAGAAGTACTTCACCTCGTCGTTCCGCGGACCGTGCGAGACCTGCTCCACGCCGCCCACGGACAGGCCGTTCCGGCTCAGGAGGTCCGCGCAGGCCGATCCGGCGGACGCCCCCTGCCTCAGGAATATCTGCACCACGCCGCGCGTCGCCGAGGGCGCGCCGGCGGCGTGACCGGCCAGGGCCTGCTTTTGCCCGACGCTCTTGGCGAGCGCGCTCCGGTAGGCCGACTCCGCGTCGTTGGCCTCGCGCTTCTTTTCGACGGCGTCGGAGAGCTGGGCGGCCACGACCTGGAATTTCTGCTGCTCCGCGGCCAGGGTCGCTCGCGCGGCCGTCTCGTCGCTCCGCGCGCGGTCCGCCGCCGCCCGGGCGTCGATCGTCTGGTTTTCGATCTCGAAGCGCTTTTGGAGCTGATCGTAGGTCAGGGTCCGCAGCTGCAGTCCAACCTGCAGGATGGCGGCGACCCCGCTCAAGGCGCCGACTACTGCCGCGTAGACGATATACTTCTGCAACGGCGGCGGGCGCCGAAGACTCTCGGTCTCGGCCTTCAGCTTGTCGATCTCGGCTGCGAGGCGTTGGGCTTCCAGGTCCTCGTTCATGCGCAGGATCCGCAGGCGTTTCGGGGGGACGCGAGTACCGCCCTGCGCGAGGCAGAGGCCCGGACTATGCCTCAAGTTGCGCGCGCCCGCGCCGCCTTTCCCAGGGCGGCTGTGGCCCGGGCGGCTAGGGACGCGCCTGCGCTGTGATAAAGACGTCTTTCCCCGGTTGGAGCGGCCCCATGCGACTGTTGCTGAACGTTCTGTGGTTTATCTTCGGCGGCTGGATTTCCGGCTCGCTGTGGCTGCTGGCAGGCGCGATCCTGGCGATCACTGTCGTGGGTCTGCCCTGGACGCCGGCCGCCTTCCGCATCGCCGGTTTCAGCTACTGGCCGTTCGGCAAGATCGTCGTCGACCGCGACGTCGGCGCGGCGAGCCTGGTGCTCAATATCCTGTGGCTGCTGCTCGCCGGCTGGTGGCTGGCGCTGCACCACATCGTGCTGGCCTGTGCGCTGGCGGTCACCATCATCGGACTGCCGTTCGCCTGGCAGCACGTGAAGCTGGCGATCCTCTCCCTGACCCCGGTCGGCAAGGCGGTGGTGGAGGTCTGAGGCGCGGCGGGTCCGCATGGCGGCCTTCGCGCCGAAGATTATGGGGCGGCTCGGCGGTCCGACGCCCCCTCTCGCGTTGACACTCCCGCTCGCGTGCGTATAAGTCCGCCGCTCTCGCCCGCGGGCCATCTCGCGGGCGCATTCCGTTTTGCACATACACTCTGAATTCGAAGGCTAGACCGATGTACGCGGTGATCAAAACCGGCGGCAAGCAGTACCGGGTTTCCCCCGGCGATCTGATGGTTGTCGAAAAGCTCGCGGGCGAGCCCGGCGCGAACGTCTCGTTCGGCGACGTGCTCATGGTGGGCGAAGGCGACGCCGTGGTGATCGGCGCCCCGACCGTGAAGGGCGCGTCCGTCTCGGCGACCCTGGTCGAAACCCGCAAGGGCGAGAAGGTCAAGATCTTCAAGAAGATCCGCCGCCAGGGCTATCGCCGCACCCGCGGCCACCGTCAGCACGAGACCGCGCTGCGCGTGGTCGGCATCACCGGCGCCGACGGCAAGGAAGTGAAGTGGGACGGCAAGGTCGACCTGACCACCAAGGGCGAGCTCGACGCGCGGGCCCGCGGCCTGGTGTTCGTGAGCCCGGAGGCCCAGCGTGAGGCCGCCGCGGCCGCCAAGGTGCAGACCTCCAAGGTCACGGCCGTGAAGCCGGCCAAGGCCGCCAAGCCCGCCGCCGCCAAGCCCGCCCCGAAGGCCGCTGAACCGGCCGCCAAGGCTGCTCCGGCGCCGAAGACGGAAGCCAAGCCGGCTCCGGCCGCCAAGGTTGTCGCGAAGGCCGCCCCCAAGGCTGGTGCGAAGCCGGCCGCCACGGCTGAGGCCAAGCCGGCCGCCAAGGCGAAGCCCGCCGCGAAGGCCGAGGCGGCTCCGAAGAAGGCGGCGCCTGCGAAGGCCACCGCCACCGAGAAGAAGGCTGCTGCGCCGAAGAAGGCCGCCGCCGCCCCGAAGAAGGACAAGTCGGCCAAGTAAGGCCGGCTCAGGTTTAGGAGAGCGCAATGGCTCACAAGAAATCAGGCGGCTCCTCGCGCAACGGGCGCGATTCCGCCGGTCAGCGCCTCGGCGTGAAGAAGTTCGGTGGCGAAGCGGTGCTCGCCGGCAACATCCTCGTGCGTCAGCGCGGCACCAAGTTCTGGCCGGGCGACAACGTGGGCCTTGGCCGGGACCACACCCTTTTCGCCACGGCGACTGGCGCCGTGAAGTTCATCACCAAGCGTGACGACCGAACCTACGTGAACGTCGTGCCGGCCCCGGCCGCCGCTGACCAGATGAACACCAAGACCAAGTAGCGAAACCGCCTTTCTCCGGTTTCGCCTACGGGCTGAACCGGACAGACGAACCCAAGCGGGGAGTCCGGACAGCCGGGCTCCCCGCTTTTCGTTTTGGGCCCCGACTCAGAGGGCCGGGAGGTAGAAAATGTGCGCGATTGAAGTGACACCCGTGGTCTCCACGGAACGGCTGGTCCTTCGGGGCCCGGTGGTGACCGACGCTCCGGCGATCGTCGCCCTGGCCTCCGACCTCAATGTGGCCGGGATGACCGGGCGCATCCCGCACCCCTATGACTCGGCCGACGCCGAGGCCTTCATCGCGCGCGCCCAGAAAACCGACTGGGACCGCGAGGCCTCGTGGGTGATCGAGCACCACGTCTTCGGCGTGGTGGGCGGGATCGGCCTGGTGGCCGGCGAGCGGCCGGAGCTGGGCTTCTGGCTCGGCCGGCCGTTCTGGAACCGGGGCTACGCCACCGAGGCGGTGCGCGGCGCCCTGAAGTGGGTGAAGCGCGACTGGCGCAAGCACGTCGTGGTCGCCGGCCACTTCGCCGACAACCCGGCGTCCGGCCAGGTGCTCTGCAAGGCCGGCTTCCTCTACACCGGCGATGTGGAGATCCGCCCCTCGGTCGCCCGCGCCCGGGACGACGTGCCCACGCGGATGATGGTGTGGCTGGCCTAGACTGAACGGGGCCCCGCGTGAGCGGGGTCTCTATCTTTTTGAACCACGGAAAACACGGAAATGGCACGGAAGGCAGCCTCACCAGCCCCCAGCGCGAAGCGCATTCTTTTCCGTGTTTTCCGTGTCTTCCGTGGTTCCCAAAGCCGCTTCGCGGCGATCTGTGCTAAGGCCCGCGCGTCATGAAGTTCCTCGACGAGTGCAAGATCTACATCCGCTCCGGCAACGGGGGCGGCGGGGCCGTGTCGTTCCGGCGGGAGAAGTACATCGAGTACGGCGGCCCGGACGGCGGCAACGGCGGCCGGGGCGGCGACGTCTGGATTGAGGCCGTCGAGGGCCTGAACACCCTGATCGACTTCCGCTACCACCAGCACTTCAAGGCCGAGACCGGCATCCACGGCATGGGCCGCAACCGTCACGGCGCGAACGGCGAGGACTCGGTGCTGCGCGTGCCGGTCGGCACCCAGGTGTTCGCCGAGGACAAGGAGACCTTGCTGCTCGACATGGACACCGCCGGCCAGCGAGTGCGTCTCTTGAAGGGCGGCAACGGCGGTTTCGGCAACACCCACTTCAAGGGCCCGGTGAACCAGGCGCCGCACTACGCCAACCCCGGCCAGGACGGCGAGGAGCAGTGGATCTGGCTGCGCCTGAAGCTGATCGCCGACGTGGGGCTGGTGGGCCTGCCCAACGCCGGCAAGTCGACCTTCCTGGCCGCCGCCAGCGCCGCCAAGCCGAAGATCGCCGACTATCCGTTCACGACGCTGGCCCCCAACCTCGGCATGGTCGACCTGTCGGTGGGCGAGCGGTTCATCCTGGCCGACATCCCGGGCCTGATCGAGGGCGCCTCCGAGGGCGCGGGCCTGGGCGTCCGGTTCCTGGGTCACGTCGAGCGCACGGCGACCCTGATCCACCTGGTCGACGGCACCCAGGACGACGTGGTGGAGGCCTGGCGCACGGTCCGCCACGAGCTGGAGAACTATGGCGAGGAGCTGGGCGACAAGACCGAGTTCCTGGTGCTCTCCAAGGTCGATGCGCTGGACAAGGAAACCCGCAAGGCCAAGGCCAAGGCGCTGGCCAAGGCCTCGGGCGCCAAGGTGCGCCAGGTCTCCGGCGTATCCGGCGAGGGCGTGACCGAGCTCCTGCGCGAGGCCTATGCGCTGGTCCGCGCCCGCAAGGGCGAGGAAGCCGCCGACGCGCTGGAGGCGAGCGGCCAGGCGCCAGAGGACTGGGCGCCGTGACCGAGCCCTCCTCGGCAAACTTGGCGGCGGCCAAGCGGATCGTCGTCAAGGTCGGCTCCGCCCTGCTGGTCGGTGCGGAGGGGGCGGATCGCCATTGGCTGGGGGCCTTCGCCGCCGATGTGGCCCGGCTGCGGGCGCGCGGCCAGCAGGTGCTGGTGGTCTCCTCCGGCGCCGTTGCGCTCGGCCGCCGGCGCCTCTCGCTGCCGAAGCGCGCGCTCACCTTGCCGGAGAAACAGGCCGCCGCCGCCGCCGGCCAGTCGGCCCTGATGCGCGCCTGGGAGGAGGCCCTGGAGCCGCACGGCATCCACGCCGCCCAGGTGCTGCTCACCCGCGACGACACCGAGGTCCGCCGCCGCTGGCTGAACGCCCGGGCGACCGTCGAGACCCTGCTGGCCCTGGGCGTCGTGCCGGTGGTCAACGAGAACGATACGGTGGTCACCGAAGAGATCCGGTACGGCGACAACGACCGACTGGCCGCCCGCGTGGCCCAGATGATCGGCGCCGACTTCCTGGTCCTGCTCTCCGACGTGGACGGGCTCTACACCGCCGACCCACGCCGCAATCCGGCCGCCGAACACCTGCCGCGGGTGGCGCGCCTGACGCCGCAGATCGAGGCCATGGCCGGCGGGGCCGACGCCTCCGCGGGCATGGGCACCGGCGGCATGGCCACCAAGCTCGCCGCCGCCCGGATCGCCAGCGCCGCGGGCTGCGCCACGGTCATCACGCTCGGCCATCGTCCCTCGCCGCTGCAGGCGGTGGAGGACGGTGAACGTTCGACGATCATCGAACCTTCCACGACGCCGGCCGCCGCCTACAAGGCCTGGATCGCGGGCTCGCTCGCGCCCGCCGGCGCCCTGGTGGTCGACGACGGCGCGGCCGAGGCCGTGCGGCGCGGCAAGAGCCTCTTGGCCGCCGGCGTCCGCCGCACCGAGGGCCGCTTCGACAAGGGCGATGCGGTGGTGATCCGCAACGAAGCCGGCCACGAGATCGCCCGCGGCCTGGTCCGCTACGAGGCCGAGGACGCGGAACGTATCTGTGGCCTGAAGAGCGAGGCGATAGAGGCGGCGCTCGGCTATACAAGCGGGCCATTGGTCCACGCCGACGACCTGGCGCTGGCCGCCCACGCCGGGGCCCAGGCCTGACTCCGAGCTATTTTCTCAGGTCCTCGATCCGATCCACGTCGAAAAGCACGCCGTCGTCGGGGCTCTCCACCAGGGCCAGGCGGTCGCCGAGCGCCTGCAGGACGCCGCGGGCGCCGGCGTCGCCGGTGAGCGACAGGAGTTGCGGGAAGAGCTCTCGGCTGAGCAGCACCGGGTTGCCGCGGCGGCCCTGGAACACCGGGGCGGCGGCGAGCGCGCCGGCGTTGACGGCGTCGGCCATGGGCTGCAGCACGGCGTGCGGCGCGCGCGGCATGTCACCCAGGAAGACGAAGGCGCCGGCGGCGTCGGCGGGCAGGCTGGCGATACCGGTGCGGAGCGAGGCCCCCATGCCCTCGGCGTGGTCGGCGGCGTGGACGATGACCGCACGCGCGTCGAAGTCGCGGGCGGCGGCCGCCACGGCCTTGGCGTCCGCGCCGATCACCACGGTCACGCTGCGTACGGGCGCGGCGAAGGCCGCGGCGAGCGCGCCCTCCAGCAGGACGCCCGCGTCCCAGGCGGCTGTCAGCTTGCCGCCGCCGAACCGCGAGCCCGAACCCGCGGCCAGCACGACGGCTTCGAAGGCCTGGATCGGGTTCCCCCCTGTCGCCAAGGCCGCTTCCTCTCTATGTTTGCAGGCCTATGACGCCCTATGACGCCTCTTCGCCGCAAGGCCAAAGCACGCCCGCAGGCGCGTTGACCGACAGCTTCGGGCGCACGGTGACCTATCTGCGCGTCTCGGTCACCGACCGCTGCGACCTGCGCTGCGTCTATTGCATGAGCGAGCACATGGTCTTCCTGCCGAAGGCTGAGGTGCTGACGCTGGAGGAGCTCGACCGCGTCGCCAGCGCCTTCGTGGGCCTGGGGACCCGCAAGCTGCGGATCACCGGCGGCGAGCCCCTGGTGCGCAAGGGCGTGATGGGTCTCTTCCGGAGCCTGGGCCGGCACCTGAAATCGGGCGCGCTCGACGAGATCACCCTGACCACCAACGGCACCCAGCTCGCCCAGTTCGCCGGCGAGCTCGCCGAAGCCGGCGTGCGGCGGATCAACGTCTCGCTCGACACCCTGAAGCCGGACCTCTTCCGGACCCTGACCCGCGGCGGCGACCTCGCCAAGGTGGTGGCTGGGATCGACGCGGCCCAGGCGGCCGGCTTGAAGGTCAAGATCAACGCCGTGGCGCTGAAGGATGACAACGCCGCCGAGCTGCCCGACCTGATCCGTTGGGCGCATGGGCGGGGCGCGGACGTGACCCTGATCGAGACCATGCCGATGGGCGAGGTCGAGGCCGACCGCACCGACCAATACCTCTCGCTGACCGCGCTCCGGTCCGAGCTGGAAAGCTTCTGGACGCTCAGCGACCTGGCCGTCACCACCGGCGGCCCGGCCCGCTATGTCGAGGTGGCCGAGACCGGCGGGCGGCTCGGCTTCATCACCCCGCTCAGCCACAATTTCTGCGAGGCCTGCAACCGGGTGCGGCTGACCTGCACCGGCACCCTGCATACCTGCCTGGGCCAGGAGGACGCGGCCGACCTGCGCGCGGTGATCCGCGGCGGCGCCTCGGACGCCGGCCTGGTGGAGGCCATCCGCAACGCCGTCGACGCCAAGCCCAAGGGCCACGACTTCCACATCGCCCGCGCCTCGCCCCCGGCCGTGGCCCGGCACATGTCGACCACGGGAGGCTAGGCCGTGGCCCGCGTCCTGCTGTTCGGGCGCCTGAGCGACGTGGCCGGCTGGCGCGACCGGCAGGTCGAAAGCCCGTTCCTGTCCGCCCTGCGCGCCAAGCTGGCCGCCGAGGACGCAGGGCTCGGCGAGGCCCTGGCCGGGCCCGGCGTGCAGGTGGCGCTGGACCAGGTCATCGTCCGGGGCGACGCGCCCCTCAACGCGGCGACCGAGGTCGCCTTCCTGCCTCCGATGAGCGGCGGATGATCCGGCTGACCTTCGACCCCTTCGATCCAGGCGCGCTGCTGAGCGCGTTCAGCAAAGGGCGCGGCGAGGTGGGGGCGATCGCCAGCTTCACCGGCCTCGCCCGCGCCGACGCCGGCGCGACGACCTTGCTGGAGCTCGAGGCCTATCCCGGCTTCACCGAGGCGCGGATCGAGGAGATCGCCGCCCGCGCCCGCGTGCGTTTCGAGCTCATCGACCTGATGGTCCTGCACCGGGTCGGCCAGATCCCGGCCGGCGATCCGATCGTCTTCGTCGCCACCGCCGCGCGCCATCGTCGGGCGGCCTTCGAGGCCTGCGACTTCCTGATGGACTACTTGAAGTCCAAGGCGCCCTTCTGGAAGAAGGAGCACGGCCCGGACGGCGCCCGCTGGGTCGAGCCCCGGCCTGAGGACCACGCCGACCTGGCGCGCTGGGAAAAGGAGACCTCCGCATGAACCCCCTGACCCCCGGCGGCCGCGTCGACGAGAAACAGGCCCTCAAGCCGGTCCGCATCGCGGTCCTGACCATTTCCGACACCCGCGACGAGGAGAGCGACACCTCCGGCCATGTGCTGGCCGAGCGGGTGAAGGCCGCGGGCCACGAACTCGCCGACAAGGCCATCGTCAAGGACTCGGTCGTGGAGATCCGCGAGAAGATCGAGGCCTGGGTGGCCTCGGGGTTCGTCGAGGCGATCATCACCACCGGCGGCACCGGCATCACCGGCCGCGACGTGACGCCGGAAGCGGTCGAGCCGTTGTTCGACAAGAAGATCGACGGCTTCTCGGTGATCTTCCATCTGGTCAGCTATCAGACGGTGGGGCTGTCGACCCTGCAGAGCCGCGCGACGGCCGGGATCGTCAAGGGCGTCTTCGTCTTCTGCCTGCCGGGCTCCAACGGGGCGGTGAAGGACGGCTGGGACAAGGTGATCGCCGCCCAGCTCGACAGCCGCCACGGCCCCTGCAACATGGTCGAGCTGATGCCGAGGCTCCTGGAGACGTGAGCAAGCTCACCCACCTCGACGAGACCGGCCGCGCGCGGATGGTCGACGTCTCGGACAAGGCCGCCACCGCCCGCGAGGCCGTGGCCGAGGGCTTCCTGCGAATGTCGCCGGCGACGCTCGCTTTGGCGCTCTCCGGCGAGGGCCAGAAGGGCGACGTCCGCGCGGTGGCCGAAATCGCCGGCGTCATGGCCGCGAAGCAAACTTCCAGCCTGATCCCGATGTGCCATCCCCTGGCGCTGTCGAAGGTCGAGGTGCGGGTCGAACCGGGCGACGGGGGTCTCGCCGTCACCGCGCGGGTCAAGACCACGGGTCCGACCGGCGTCGAGATGGAGGCCCTGACCGCGGTGTCGGTCGCCTGTCTGACCCTCTACGACATGCTGAAGGCCGCCGAGAAGGGCATGGTCATCGAGGCCGTGCGGCTAGTCTCCAAGACCGGCGGCAAGAGCGGAGACTGGGCGGCGTGAAGCTGCTGGCGGTTGACGACGCCCGCGCGCGCATGCTGGCGGAGATCGCCGCCCTGCCGGTTGAGCAGGCGCCGCTCGGCCAATCCATCGGGCGGGTGCTGGCCGAGGACGTCGCCGCCGTCCGCGACCAGCCGCCGTTCGCGGCCTCGGCCATGGACGGCTGGGCGGTGCGGGCCGCCGACGGGCCGGGCGCGCTGAAGATCGTCGGCGAGAGCGCGGCGGGCCACGGCTATGAGGGGCGGGTGGGTGCGGGCGAGGCGGTGCGCATCTTCACCGGCGCCGCCGTGCCGGAAGGCTGCGACGCCATCGTCATCCAGGAGGACGCCGAGCGGCAGGGCGACGCCGTGCGGGTCCCGGCGGTCGAGGCGGGCCATTTCGTGCGGCCGGCGGGCGGCGACTTCAAGGCCGGCGCGGTTCTGCTGGAGCGGGGCGTCCGGATCGATCCCTGGCGGCTGTCGCTGGCCGCGTCGGCCGGCCGCGCCACGGTCGCCGTCCATGCCCGCCCGCGCGTGGCCCTGCTCTCCACCGGCGAGGAAATCGTCGAGGCCCCGGCCACGCCCGGACCCTTCCAGATCTACGATTCGGGCGTCCCGGCGCTCGCTGCGATGATCGAGGGCTGGGGCGCGACGGTGATCCGCGCCAAGCCGGTGCGCGACGAGCTGGAGGCGGTGATCGCCGCGCTCACGGACGCCGACGCCGATCTGGTGGTGACGGTGGGCGGGGCGTCGGTGGGCGATCACGACCTGGTGCGCGCCGCCGCCCAGGCGCTCGGCCTTTCGCTGCGGGTGGAGAGCGTCAATGTGCGGCCGGGCAAACCGACCTTCTTCGGGGTGCTGGGCGACGGGCGGCGGCTGTTGGGCCTGCCGGGCAACCCGGCCTCGGCCTTCGTCTGCGCCGAGATGTTCCTGAAGCCCATCCTCAGCGCCTACCAGGGCGCGGCGACCGATCCTGTGACGATCACCGCGCGCCTGGCCCACGACCTGCCGGCCAACGGTTCCCGCGAGCACTGGATGCGGGCGAAGCTGGCCTATGCTGACGGCGGGGTGACCGTGACGCCCTACCGCGATCAGGACTCCTCGCTGGTCAGCGTCTTTGCGGCCTCCGACGCGCTGCTGCGAAGGCTGGCGGGGGCCGAGGCCGCGCCGGCGGGGACCGTGGTCGAGGCGCTGCCGCTGTCGCGCGCATAGCGCAGGGCCATGATCTCGCCGATCACCGACACGGCGACCTCCCAGGGGGCCTTTCCGCCGATGTCGAGCCCGATGGGGGCGCGGAGCTTGCCGAAGGCCGCCTCCGGCGCGCCCTCGGCGCGGAGCGGCGCCAGGCGGTCGGCGATCCGGCGGCGCGCGCCCAGGAGGCCCACATAGCCCGCCCTCGACGGCAAGGCGGCGCGCAACGCTGTGCGGTCGGTCTCCAGGTCGTGCGTGGCGATGGCGATGGCGGTCCATTCGTCGACGCCGATCGCGGCGAAGGCGGCCTCCGGCTCGGCGCGGCTGTAGCCGACGCCCGCGATCGGCGGCCCGGCGATCGGGCCCTTGGGCCGCACCAGCGTGGTCTCGAACTCCGACAGGGCGCCCAGTTGGGCGATGGCCAGCGCCGTGGGGTCGCCGCCCACCACGATCAGCCGCGGCGCCGGCTGGTGATGGCGCAGAACCTGGACCTCCATCCAGGGCGAGACGTCGGCGGCGCATTCCCGCGCCCGGCCGTCGCTGACCCAGACGACGGGGCGGCGCTCGGCCTGGGCGGAGAGCAGCTCGGCCAGGGCCGGGTCGTCCGGCGCGACCCGTTCGAGGAAGATCTCGATCCGGGCCCCGCAGAGCAGCTGGATGTCCGGCCAGGGACTGCCTTCGCCATAGACCAGCGTCCGCGGCTCGCCGTCGGCCAGGCAGGCGAAGGCGTGGTCCGCGACGTCGGACTCCACGCAGCCGCCGGAGAAGTAGCCGGCGGTGACGCCGGGGGCGAAGACCATCTGGGTTCCGACCGGCCGCGGACCGCCGCCTTCCACCGCGATCAGGGTCGCCAGCGTGCAGGCTTCCCCCGCCTGGCTGACCTGTCGCAGGGTGGGCCGGACGTCGCCCGTCATGCCGAACAGAGGCCACTCGGGGAGGGGGTCGCGGACGCTCAAGTTTTAACCCCCTGGAAAGGTCCTGGATACGGCTTCTTAGGCATCATAGGCCCAAGATGGCGTCTCGTAGGAACTGCTCAAGTCGCCACCGCAGACATGACGTCACCGATCAACAAGCTGGGCCTCGGGTCCGGGCAGTTCGGCCTCGATCAGCAGGCCGGGGCCCGCGGCCGTCCGCGCGACGCCGAAGCCCGCGAGATACTGGCGATCGCGGCGCGCTCCGGCCTGACGTTCCTGGAAGTCGGCCGTCATCCGAGTTCCGCCGAGATCACCCTGGGCCAGGTGCTGCCCAAGCCGCAGCCCTTCCGCCTGACCGTCACCACCGTGCGCCCCGACCGGGGCCCAGACCTGGTGGAGACCGAAATCCGTGCGCAGCTCGCCCGCCTCGGGGTCTCCCAGGTCGACGCGATCCTGGCGCCCTCCGCCACCGACCTCTTCAGCGCCCAGGGCCCCGAGATGTGGGAACGCCTGCGCAAGCTGAAGGACGAGGGGCTCTGCAAGAAGATCGGCGTCTCGGTCTACGCCTCCGACGACCCGGTGGGCCTGGCGCGCCGGTTCAAGCCGGACGTGGTGCAGGCCCCGGCCTCGCTGCTCGACCAGCGGATGCTGATCGACGGCACCCTGGCCGAGCTTGCCGGCATGGATATCGAGGTGCACCTGCGCTCGATCTTCCTGAACGGCCTGCTGTTCCTGCCGCCCGACCGGGCGCCGAACCATCTGAAGGCCGCCGCCGGCCGCATCAGCCGCGCTCGCAGGTTGATCGCCGAGGGCCGGTCTGACCCGCTGCAGGCCGCGCTGGGCTTCGCGCTGTCGCGCCCGGAGGCCTCCGCCGTTCTGGTGGGCGTGGCCTCGGCCGCCGAGATGTCCGCCGTTATCGCCGCCGGCATGAGCCCGCCGCCGGACCTCGACTGGGACGAGATGGCGCTCGACGATCCCGTGGCGCTCGATCCCCGCGCCTGGGCCGCGGCTTAAGCTCAGTTCTTCGCCCTGAACGGCTCGTCGAGGCTGGGCTGCGGCTCGGTGAACCAGGCGGCGCCGGTTTCCGTCACATAGAAATGATCCTCCAGCCGCACGCCGAAGGCGTCGGGCAGGACGATCATCGGCTCGTTGGAAAAGCACATGCCGGGCTGCAGCGGGGTCTTGTCGCCGCGCACCAGATAGGGCGCCTCGTGGATCGAGAGCCCGATGCCGTGGCCGGTGCGGTGCGGCAGGCCGGGCAGGGCGTAGTCGGGGCCGAAGCCGGCCGACTCCAGGACCCGCCGGGCGACGGCGTCGATCTCCTCGCAGGGCACGCCCGGCTTCACAGCCGCGAAAGCCGCGGCCTGGGCGCGCTTCTCGACGTCCCAGACGCGGCGCTGCTCGGCGCTCGGCTCGCCGAAGACATAGGTCCGCGTGATGTCGGAGTTGTAGCCCTGCACCCGGCAGCCGGTGTCGATCAGCACGATGTCGCCCCTGGCCAGCTTCTGCTCGCCGGGCAGGCCGTGCGGATAGGCGCTGGCGAGCCCGAACTGCACCGCGCAGAAGGATGAGCCGTCGTCGGCGCCCAGCGCCCGGTGCGCCTGGTCGATGAAGCGGCGCACGGCCGTGGTGGTGATCCCGGCCGCCAGCATCCGCGCGGCCCGGCGGTGGACCTCCAGCGTCATGGCCTTGGCCTGGCTCATCAGGGCGAGCTCGGCCGGCGACTTGATCATCCGGCAGCCATCGACGATCGGCGCGCCGTCGAGGGGAGCCACGCCGGGGGCGGCCTTGCGCAGGCCATGGAAGGCGAAGAAGGGCAGGGCCGGGTCGACGGCGAGTGTCTTGGCGCCCGCGGCCTCCAGGACGCCGGCGACGAGGGCGTAAGGATTCTCGTGTTCTTCCCAGAGCGCGATCGGGGCGTCGACACCCAGCGAGGCCTCCAGCGACCCCAGTTCGAACCGGGGGCAGATCATCGTCGGGCCGCCCTCGCGGGGCAGGACCATCGCCACCAGCCGCTCGGTGGCGTTCCAGCCGACGCCGGTGAAGTAGCGCAGCGACGCCCCCGCCCCAATGATCAGGGCCTCGGCGCCGAGCTCGGCCATCAGGGCCTGGGCGTGGCGGAGCCGGTCGCCGCGCTCGGCGGCGGTGATCGCCGGCGCCGGATCGGGCCAGGGCTTGAGCGCCGCCAGTTCCGTCTCCGCCGTCGATCCGCCGATGCCGCTGCTCATACGTCTGTTCCTCTGCTCTGGCCTCACTCTATGCCGCCCCTTAGAACGGCGGCCATGGCTGGAAGTCAGGATTTCGCCGCCGATCCGCGCAACGCGGACCTGCTGATCTATGTGAACGGGGCGCTCGTGCCCCGCGCCGAGGCCAAGGTCTCGGTGTTCGACGCCGGCTTCGTGCTGGGCGACGGGGTCTGGGAGGGCCTGCGGCTGCACAAGGGCGCGCTGCTGTTCCTCGACGCCCACCTCGACCGGCTGTTCTGGGGGCTCGACAAGATCGCGCTCGACATCGGCATGACGCCGGAGCGGCTGACCCTGGAAATCCGGCGGACGCTGGCGGCCAACCGCATGGAGCACGGCGCGCACCTGCGGCTGATGGTGACGCGCGGCGAGAAGGCCGCCGCCAACCAGGACCCGCGCAACTGGCTGGGCAAGCCGACCATCGTCATCACCGCGGAGTACAAGGAGCCCTCGCCCGCGGTGGTCACGCGCGGCCTGTCGCTCGCCACCAGCACGATCCGTTGCACGCCGGCCGAAATGTTCGACATGCGGATCAATTCCCACTCGCGCCTGTCTCTGATCACCGCGCTTCTGGAGGCGATCGAGGCGGGGGCGGACGAGGCGCTGATGCTCGACCCCCATGGCCATGTCTCGAGCTGCAACGCCACCAACCTCTTCTGGGTGAAGGACGGACGGGTGCGGACCTCCACCGGCGACTACTGCTTCAACGGGGTGACCCGATCCAACGCGATCGCGCTCTGCCGCGAGAACGGCGTGCCGATCACGCTCGGCGACTTCGAGCTCGACGACGTCCACGCCGCGGACGAGGCCTTCGTGACCGGCACCTTCGGCGGACTGACGCCGGTGCGGGAGATCGACGGCCATGTGTTGCCGGACGCCCCGCCGGGGCCGGTGACCGCGCGGCTTCGGGCGCTCTACGAGGCGCTCAAGGACGCCCAGGCCGCATGACCCGCCGCATCGCCATGTGGTCGGGGCCGCGCAACATCTCGACGGCGATGATGCGCAGCTTCGAGAACCGTCCCGACTGCGCGGTGGTCGACGAGCCGTTCTACGCCG
The DNA here is from genome assembly GCF_041691455.1 of Phenylobacterium sp. Classification (GTDB taxonomy): domain Bacteria; phylum Pseudomonadota; class Alphaproteobacteria; order Caulobacterales; family Caulobacteraceae; genus Phenylobacterium. The sequence continues at coordinate 538,782 of NZ_JBEPUO010000001.1, forward strand.
CCTACCTGGCCGGGACCGGGCTCGATCATCCGATGCGGGACGAGGTGCTGGCCTCGCAGGCGCAGGACTGGCGGGTGGTGGCCGAGCGCCTGGTCAGCGACGCGCCGGCGGCGGTCTTCTACCAGAAGCAGATGGCCCACCACATGCTGCCGGGCTTCGGGGTGGAATGGACAGCGGCCTGCCGCAACGCCTTCCTGATCCGCGATCCGGCGGGCGTGCTGGCGTCTTACGTGAAGAAGCGGGCGGAGGTGTCGCTGGAGGACATCGGCGTCGTGCGGCAGCGCGAGCTTTTCGATCGCGAGGCCGATCGGCTGGGCCGCGCGCCGCCGGTGGTCGAGGGCGCCGACGTGCTGGCGGACCCACCGGGCATGCTCGCCGCGCTGTGCGACGCGGTCGATATTCCGTATACGGATGAGATGCTGAGCTGGCGCGCCGGACGGCGCGACAGCGACGGGGTCTGGGCGCCGGCCTGGTACGAGGCGGTGGAGCGCTCGACGGGCTTCGAGGCGTCCGAGCGGGCTCCGGCGCCGCCGCTGACCGACGCGCTGAAGCGGATCGCCGACCAGGCCCGGCCGCACTACGAGGCGCTGGCCCGCTATCGGATCAGAGGGTCCGGCGGCTGACAAAAAAGAGACCGCCCGGAGGCGGTCTCTTGGTCGATGGCCGTGCGAATGCGGTCAGGCGGTCGCGGAGACCGGGCCCTTGCGCGCGCGGCGCAGGCCCGCGCCGATCCCGGCGAAGCCCACGATCATCATCGCCCAGGTCGCCGGCTCCGGCACGGCGAGGCCGGTTCCGACCTGCACGATGTTGGTCACCGAGGCGGTGTCGCCGTTCGGCAGGCCGGTGAGGCTGAGCGTGATGTTGAAGGTGTCGTTCAGGTTCGGGTCGTAGCCCATGCCCAGGAAGTTGAAGCTGATCTTCTCGCTGTTCTGGATCGCGCCCGGCGCCGAAAGGCTCGTGGCGTTGCCGAACACCGGGTTGAACGGGTCGTAGCTGAAGGTGTGGCCGTTCGCGAGGTTGGTGACGGTGAGCAGCGCCGTCACCGAAGCCAGGGAGACCTGCGAGCCGCCGACGTCGGGATTGATCGAATAGTCGAAGTTGAAGGTGTCGCCGATCGGGATGACGTAGAGGTTGGCGACCGGCACGACCTGCGGCGCCACGCCCGAGATCTTCGCGCGAAGGCCGATCTCGACTCCGTCGACTGTGTCGACGGCGAAGGCGCCGTTGGGATTGCCTGACCCGAAGTAGACGCCCGGCGCGGCGAGGTCCGCATTGTACACGACCTGCGCCTGGGCGGATGTCGACATCACCAGCGCTGCGGCCGCCGCGGCGACCGCTGAAAGCGCGCCGAGGCCTATTGATCTCTTATTCACTGGAAGCTCCCCATTACTCAACAAGACCAATGTCAACTTTCGACATTAAGTCGATCCGGGATCTATGATAGCCTTAACAGATAGTTAATCAACCACTTGAGAGCGGCTAGACTGAATTCCCCTCTCGGGCGAGTAGCATCGCGGGCCCGATCCGGCCGGTATCGGGCCCGCGGCGTTCATTTCCCTGCGAAGAGGGCGAAGGCGCCTAGGCCAGCGCCTTCTTGTAGAGCGCCGTGAGTTCGCTCCAAGCCCGCTCGGCTCCGGCCTCGTTGTAGACGGCGCTGCCCTTGACGCACCAGCCGTGGGCGCAGCCGTCGTAGACCTCGACCCGGGCCGGAATCTTGGCCGCCGCGAAGGAGGCCTTCAGCACGTCCTTCGCGTCCGGCTGCGACTTGTCGTCGTTGTCGGCGACGGCGGAATAGACGGTGGCCTTCATCTGCGGGATCAGGTTGTGCGGGCTCAAGGGGTCGGCGTGGTCCTTGGAGACCAGGCCGCCGCCGTGGAAGGTGGCCGCCGCCCCGATGCGGTCATGCACGGTCGCGGCGGTGCGGTAGGTCAGCGGGCCGCCCATGCAATAGCCCTGGACGCCGGCCTTCTTCTTCTTGTTGGTCTGGGCTTGCGCGTCGAGGAAAGCGATGTAGGCCTTTGCGTCGCGGTCGATACCGGGCGCGTCCATGCCCTTGCGGTTGGCCGGATCCAGGATCTTCGCCCGGTCCTCGGGCTTGTTGAAGTCGAGCGAGGGATCGACGATCGGCGCGTGCTTCACCCGGTAGAAGGGGTTTGGCACCAGCACGACATAGCCCTGGGCGGCGAGACGCCGGCCCATGTCGCGGAACACCGGGCGAAGGCCAAGGATGTCGGTCCAGATCAGCACCGCGGGCCAACTGCCCTTGCCGGCCGGATAGAACAGCGCCGCGTCGGCCGTGCCGTCGGCGGTCTTGATGTCGACGTCCTTCTCGGTGACGTCGGGCGAGGCGTGGGCGGCGCTGGCCAGACCCGTCGCGGCCACGGCCAGGCCGAAGCCCCTGCGCGAAACGCCGGGATCGTAGGTCAGGCCCTGGGCCCCGCCCTGATGGATTTCGTCGTCACACATGGTGGTCTCCTCCCGATTTTCGCCGCGTAGGGGTGGCCGCCAATGTTACGGCGTTATTGCGGGAAGGCGAGAGGGACCGCGCGCTACTTCCAGGCGCCGTAGGGGTCGGTGAACGGCTTGCCCAGCGCCTCGGCCACCGCCGGGTGGGTTACCTGGCCCTTGAGCACGTTGAGGCCCTTGGCCAGGTGCTTGTTCTTCTTGAGCGCATCGAGGCCCTTGTCGGCAAGTTCCAGGCCGAAGGAGAGCGTGGCGTGGACCAGCGCCTCCGAGGAGGTCCGCGGCGCCGCCCCCGGCATGTTGGCCACGCAGTAGTGGACCACGCCGTCGACCGTGTAGGTGGGGTCGGCGTGGGTGGTGGGCCGGCTCGTCTCGAAGCAGCCGCCCTGGTCGATGGAGACGTCCACCAGGACCGAGCCCGGCTTCATCTTCTTCAGGTCGGCCTTGCGGATCATCTTGGGCGCCGAGGCGCCGGCGGTCAGCACCGCGCCGATCACCACGTCGGCCTTGAGGATCTCCTCGTCGACCGCGTCCTGGGTGGAATAGCGGGTGAGGATGCGGCCCTGGAACATGTTGTCGAGCTCGCGCATCCGCGGGATCGAGCGTTCGACGATCACCACCTCGGCGCCGAGGCCGGCGGCCATGCGCGCGGCGTTCATGCCGACCACGCCGCCGCCCAGGACGACGATGCGGGCCGGCGGCACGCCGGGAACGCCGGAGAGCAGCAGGCCCATGCCGCCGTTATGCTTCAGGAGCGTCTCGCCGGCCGAGAAGACCGCGATGCGGCCGGCCACTTCCGACATCGGCGCCAGCAGCGGCAGGCCGCCATTGGCGTCGGTCACGGTCTCATAGGCGATGGCCGCGCAGCCTGAGGCCAGGAGGCCGTCGGCCTGGGCCGGATCGGGGGCCAGGTGCAGGTAGGTGAAGAGGATGTGCTTGTCGGTCAGGCGGGCCCATTCGACGGCCTGCGGCTCCTTGACCTTCACGATCAGCTCGGCGGCTTCGAACACCGCGGCGGCGTCGGGGACGATCTTCGCGCCGGCCCGGACATAGGCCTCGTCCGGGTAGCCCGCGCCCTGGCCGGCGGTGGTCTCGACGACGACCTCATGGCCGTGGCTCACATATTCACGCACCGCGGTGGGGGTGAGGCCGACACGGTATTCGTCCGGCTTGATCTCGCGGGGCACACCGACGCGCATGAAGGCCTCCGGTAGGGTGGGTTTTTGCTTGTGGAGCGCGGTTTGAGGGGAAGAGCTTCTTTCGTCAACCCGAGTCTGCGCGGCGTGGGTGACGGATGTCCGCCCGCCGCCCTAGTCTGGCCGCTGGGGAATCGGGAGCGGTCGCATGGCGGGACGTGAGGCGGCCGCGAGGCTGGCGCTGGCGGCGGCGATCGCCGCGGGCGTGAGCTACCTGGCGGCGGACCATCTGCCGCTCACCCAGGCGGCGAGCCTGACGTGGAAGGGTGCGGGCGTCGGCCTCCTGACCGTCTATGCGGCCTTGCGGGCGCGAAGCCTCGACGGCTGGCTGCTCTGCGCGGTGATGGGGTTCGGGGCGGCGGGCGACGTGCTGCTCGGCGCGGTGAGCCTGACGGTCGGTGGCGTGGCGTTCTTCGCAGGCCACCTGATCGCCATCGCACTCTACCTGAAGAACGGGCGGCCGGGGCGCTCGTGGGGGCGCTGGGTGCTGGGCGCGCTGTTCGTGCTGGAGGCGGCGAACCTGGCCTACCTCCTGCCCACCGACCGGTCGGGGACGGCGGGGATCGCGCTCTATGCCGGCGTCGGCGCGGCCGCCGCGGTATGCGCCTGGCTGAGCCGCTTCCCGCGGATGTGGGTGGGCCTGGGGGCGATGATGTTCCTGGTCTCCGACGAGCTGATCTTCGCGCGGATGGGGACGCTGGCGGGCGCGCCGTGGGTCGGGTTCGCTATCTGGGCGCTCTATTTCGGCGGCCAGGCGCTGGTCTGCGTGGGGGTGACGCGGAGCCTGGCCGAGACGCCGATCTAGGCGGCCCCAGCGCGCCTTTCGCGGGGGGCGGGGATCGTCAGCGCCCGGCCTTGGGCGGCGGGCCGAGTTCGAGGCAGTTGGCGCTCGGCCGCTTGAGCATGGCCGCCGGCACGGTCAGGCGCCGGCCCTGCTTCACCCTGAGCACGATCGAACGGAGATTGTCGAGGTTGGCGATCGGATCGCGCTCGAGCACCAGGAAGTCGGCCTCATAGCCCTCAGCCAGCCGGCGATGTGCCCCCCGTCGCGCGGACGGTCTATTGGTGCGGCCTGCTGCTGGCCGGCACGCTGTGGGCGCAGGTCGCGCTCGGTCTGATCAAGCGCGCGCTGTGGCTGGCGCAGCGCCCATGGCTCAGCGCCGCGATCCTGGTCGGCCTGCTCACCCTGCCGGGTATGCTGCTGGTCTGGACGGTGACCGCCGCGGCCTTCGGACACCCCCTCAGGCTCCGGTCGCTCGAGGGCCTCGCCGGGTCGGTCTTCGCCCTTTCCGTGGTCATGACCGCCATCAACGCCCTGGCCGATCGGCGGACCGGCGCCGGCCGCCGGCGGGTGCGGCGCGCGGCGGTCCAGAGCGCCGCGCCGCCAAAATTCCTCGACCGCCTGCCGCCCCGGCTACGGGGCGCCGAACTCCTCGCCCTCGAGGCCGACGACCACTTCCTGCGCATCCATACCGACCGCGGGTCCGGCTTGATCCTGATGCGCCTCTGCGACGCGGTGGCCGAACTGGACGGCGCCGAGGGGACCCAAACCCACCGCTCGTGGTGGGTGGCGCGGCGCGCGGTGGTCGGGGTGACGCGAGGCGGCGGCCGCGCGTGCTTCACACTCAAGGACGGCGTCAAGGCCCCGGTCAGCCGAACCTACGCCCCGGCGCTCCGGCGCGAAGGTTGGTACTGACGCGCGAGGCTCCCGGAGTCGGGACGTCGACATAGGAACAACAGCGTTATCTGATGCTTTCGGTGTGCGCGTGTCGCCGAACCCTCTCTACATCTCCAGGGCTCCGGTGTCGCGTAGGGGCGGCTGCTTGCCCAGTGGCCGCCCCGCCCTGGGCCGGCCGCAAAAGGGAACGCCGCCGGGCGGGGACCCGGCGGCGCTTACGCTACTCTACCACACAGAGCTGGAGGGCTCCTTCGATCAGGCGGTTTTGGAGGGCCACCCGCCTGTGTTGGGCGCGGCGAACCGCACCAGGACCGCCGAGGCCCGAGGGCTTTGGCGACCGCTCGCCGGCTCGGGAAACCCGGGCCTGCGAGAGTGTTCAAGAACCGGCCTGTCCCGTTTAGGGCCAGACCGACACAGTTGGTCAGACCCGCTGCAACGCGGGCGCCAGGACGGGCGGGGCTCTGGAGCGCCCTAGAGGACGCAGTCGGCCAGGCCGTCGCGGCGGACGGTCCCGGCGGCGGCGGCGATATGGCCGCCGCGCTTCTGGATGTAGGGGCCGGGCCGGGCGGCCTTCCAGGCGAGCGGCTTGGGGATGATGGCGGCCAGGCGCGCGGCCTGGGCCGGGGCGAGCTGGGCGGCGCTCATGTGGAAATTGCGCTGGGCGGCGGCCTCGGCGCCATAGACGCCCGGGCCCCACTCGATGGAGTTCAGATAGACCTCCATGATCCGCGGCTTGCCCCAGATCCCCTCGATCAGGACGGTGAACCAGGTCTCCAGCCCCTTGCGGACCCAGTCGCGCTGCGGCCAGAGGAAGACATTCTTGGCGGTCTGCTGGCTGATGGTCGAGCCGCCGCGGATTTTCTTGCCGGCTTCGTTGTGCGCCATGGCCTTCTGGATGGCGTTGAAATCGAAGCCGTGGTGCTCGCAGAACCGGGCGTCCTCAGCGCCGATGACGCTGCGCACCAACTGCGGTGAGATGCGGTTCAGCGGGACCCAGCGCCGGTCGAAGCCGTGGCCCTCGACCATCCGCTCGACCATCAGGAAGGTCATCGGCGGGGGCACGAAGCGGTAGACCGCGACGACCGCCACGGGACCGATCAGGCCGAAGACCAGGACCAGGACCAGCGCCCAGCGGAACAGCCGGCCGAACAGGCCGCGGCGCGGGGGCGTGCGATGGGATGGCGGGCGGCTGGCCAAGCGGGCGTCCTTGCCTTGACCTTAGGGCGTGGTGGATAGCTGGGCTGCGCCGCGTCAGGCCGTCAAGCTGGAGCCAGTCCATGGACGTCTCGGAAGCCGTCGCCCGGCGCATTTCCATCCGCGCCTTCCGGGATGAGCCGGTGGCCGGTGAGGTGGTGGCCGAGATCCTGGTGCGGGCCGCCCAGGCCCCCTCGGGCGGAAACCTGCAGCCCTGGCGGGTCTATGGCCTGGCCGGCGAGCCGCTGGCGGAGTTCAAGGCGCTGGCGGCGGCCAACCCGTTCGGCGAGGCGCCGGAATACGAGGTCTATCCGCCGAACCTCTGGGAGCCGTTCCGTACACGGCGCTTCCAGAACGGCGAGGACCTCTATGCGACCATCGGCATCCCGCGGGAGGACAAGCCCGCGCGCCTGAGGCAGCTCGCCAAGAACGGGGAATTCTTCGGGGCGCCGGTGGGCCTGTTCTTCTGCCTCGACCGCAAGCTTGGGCCGCCGCAATGGGCGGACCTGGGCATGTACATGCAAAACGTCATGCTGCTGGCCGTCGAGCGCGGGCTGGACACCTGTCCCCAGGAATACTGGGCGCGCTATCCGAAGACGGTGGCGGGATTCCTGGGCCTGCCGGACGACCACATGGTGTTCGCCGGCATGGCGCTGGGCTACCGCGATCCCGAGCACGCCATCAACACGCTGAAAGCCAGCCGCGACGGGTTCGAGCTGTGGGGCGAACTGCGCGGTTTCGAATAGCGGCGGTTACGTCGGCTAGCGACTTGTCAGGCGGCGGATTTCGAAGCATCACCGGCCCATGCCCGTCGTGAAGTCGGATCGTCCGCTGATCGCCCTGGTCGTCGGTTTCGCCCTGCTGGCGCTCACCGTGCTCGCCGCCATCGTGCTCGCGGATCAGCAGCAGCTGGCCTACGGACTACCTCGAACCCTACGACGCGGCCATCGCCCGGCTGACCGGCGACTTCGATACCCTCGACGCCATGCTCGCCGACAATCCGGGCGAGCTCGCGGCCGCGCGGCGGTTGCGCGCGCTTTCAGGCGAGCGCGAAACGTCCATCCGCCAGGTTCTGGAAACCTACGAGCGCGGCGACACGGCTGACGCCGTCTCGGTGATCCGTGAGGGCCGTGGCAAGGCGCTGATGGATCAGATCCGCGTCCTGGTGCGGGCCATGCGGGGCGAGGAAGAGCGGCTCTTGGCCGGCCAGACCGCCAAGGTGCGGATTCAGGCCAGGCTGGTCACCGCCGCCCTGGCGCTCAGCACCCTGGTGATCCTCATCCTGGGGATCGTCGCCTTCCGCGATGGCCGCAGACGCCTGGCCGAGGCGCTGAGCGCCCACACCGCTCTGGAGCAAGCTCATCGCGATCTGACGGCGGAAACCGCCAGCCGCGCGGCGGCCGAGTCGCAGGTGCGCCAGATGCAGAAGATGGAGGCGGTCGGCCAGCTCACCGGCGGGATCGCCCACGATTTCAACAATATGCTGGCGGTGGTCATCGGCTCGCTGGACATGGCGCGCCGCCGGATGCCCGATGACCCGGCGCGGGCCGAGGCCTGCATCGACACCGCGATGGACGGGGCGCAACGCGCGGCCCAGCTCACCGGCCGCCTGCTGGCCTTCTCGCGGCAGCAGTCGCTGGCGCCCCGGGTGCTCGACGCCAACAAGCTGGTGGGCGGCATGTCGGAGTTGCTGCGCCGCTCGGTTGGCGAGCACCTGAAGGTCGAGACCGTGCTGGCGGGCGGATTGTGGAACACCTTCGCCGACCCGGGCCAGCTGGAGAACGCCATCGTCAACCTGTGCGTCAACGCCCGCGACGCGATGCCGGACGGCGGCAAGCTGACCTTGGAAACCGGCAACACGCACCTGGACGACGTCTACGCCTCGCAGCACGACGAGGTCACCGCCGGGCAGTACGTCATGGTCTCGGTGAGCGACACCGGCGCGGGCATGCCGGCCGAGGTCGTCGAGCGGGCCTTCGACCCCTTCTACACCACCAAGGGCGTCGGCCGCGGAACCGGCTTGGGGCTCAGCCAGGTGCACGGCTTCGTCAAGCAGTCCGGCGGCCATGTGAAGATCTATTCCGAGCCGGGTGTCGGCACGACGGTGAAGCTCTACCTGCCCCGCAGCAAGGCCGCGGAACAGGCGGGCCCGGCGTCCCAGGCCTTCGCGGAAACGCCCCGCGCGGTGGGCGAGGAGATCGTCCTGGTGGTCGAGGACGAGGAGCGCGTACGCCACCTCTCGGTCGACGCCCTGCGCGACCTTGGCTACACGGTGGTCCAGGCCTCGGACGCCAGCCAGGCCCTGGCGGTGCTGGAGATGCAGCCGCGCGTGGACTTGCTGTTCACCGACATCATCATGCCCGACATGAACGGCCGAAAGTTGGCCGACGAGGCCTTGAAGCGCCGGCCCGACCTCAAGGTGCTCTACACCACCGGCTATACGCGCAACGCCATCGTCCACAACGGAATCCTCGACGCCGATGTGGCGTTCCTGCCTAAGCCGTTCACCTTCGAGCAGTTGGCGCTGAAGGTCCGGCAAGTTCTCGATGGGGCTGGCGCGAACCGGACAGGGTGAGGCGCGAGCGGCTCGAAGACTACGACCCGACAAACAAAATATTGTGCAATGCAACGAATTACCGCGAGTTGTGTTATATAGTCGGGCAGCGGTCTTTGTTGGTCGCCCAGTACTCCCAAAATATTGCTGGGTACGGCTTTCGCTTCGCGAGCCTCCAGTCGTTCCGAAGGGTCAGCCGTGGCTGCCCAGACCCCAACCTACTCCGAAGAAGCCGCGCTGAGCCTGACCCTGGCGATCGTGGTGTCGTCGCCCGGGCCCCTTTTGCTGCTCGACGGCGATCTCAATGTGCTCGCCGCCAGCGCCTCGTTCTCGGAGGCCTTCGGGATCGATGCGGAGAACGCCCCCGGCCGCCAGCTGTCCCACCTAGGCGTCGGCGAATGGGACACGCCGCAGCTTCGATCGCTTCTGGACGCAACCCGATCGGGCTCAGCGAAGATCGCAGCCTATGAGATGGACCTCGGTCGCCCGGGACAGGGCGCCCGTCGTCTGATCATCAACGCCCAGCGGCTGGTCTATCTCGACGAGGAAAACCTGCGCCTCCTGATCGCGGTCACCGACGTGACCGAGGCCCGCGCCGACGCCCAGCTGAAGGACGACGCCCTTCGGCAGAACCTGATCCTGCTGCGCGAAGTCCGTCACCGCGTCGCCAACAGCCTGCAAATCATCGCCAGCGTCCTCCTGCAGAACGCCAAGAAGACCCAATCGGACGAAACACGGAGCCATCTGAAGGACGCTCATCACCGGGTGATGTCCATCGCGGCCCTCGAGCGCCAACTCGCCGGGTCGGGCGACCGGGCGGTGGAGTTGCACACCTATTTCACGAACCTCTGCGAGAGCATCGCGGCCTCGATGATCGGCGACGCCGAACAGATTTCCCTGGTCGTCACGGGGTCGGGGGGCGTGGTGGACGACCGGGTGTCGGTGAGCCTGGGCCTGATCGTCACCGAACTGGTGATCAACGCCCTGAAGCATGCCTTCCCGCACGGCCGGCATGGCAAGGTGACGGTGGACTGCCAGTTCCACGGGCCGAACTGGGTGCTGTCGGTGTCCGACGACGGCGTGGGCATGCCGACGAACCCCGCCGATATCCACGTGGGCCTCGGCACCAGCATCGTCCAAGCCCTGGCCGCGCAACTACAGGCCACCGTCGTGAACGAGCCGGCATACCCCGGAACCCGGGTCGCCATCGCCCACACCCAGATCGCCCTCGTGGACGACGCCGACGCCGAGGCGGTCGAACGCCCCGCGGCCTAGGGGTGTGGCGGAAAGAATCCGGCGACCGATCTCGAACAACAGTGATATGTATCCGGCCGGCGCGCGGTGACTGGATAGCGTGAATTTTTCCGGCCCGAAGCATTCGAAACGCCTGGGACCAATTTCCCGGTCGTTTGTGCGGGCGCGATATATTTCCACACAGGCGCGATATAATAACGGCATAAAAATCAGCTCCAGTCGTCCCGTGACCGGGTTCGGGGGGAGCTGCCATGCGAGAGTTCGGCCTGCCGTTGTTTGCGGCCGACGTCCGAGACGATCTCTCGCGTTTCCACCTGTTGCATTACGGCGGCAAGGTCGACGGGTTCCTGATCAGCGGACATAACTCCGGCACCCACTGGCTGCGGTTCATGCTGAGTTCGGCGATCGCCCACCGCCTGGCGCTGCCGCGGCCGACCTATTCGAGCGGCCCGCAGAGCGACGTCTACATCGGCCACGCCCGGCATCCGCGGAAACACCCCCAGGCGCCGCGGATCGGCAGCGCCCACCACATGCCCTCGCGGCTGATCGCCCTGCTGGGCGCGCTGCGCCTCGCGCGCCTGCCGCCGGTGGTCCTGCTGGTTCGCGACATCCCCGACTCGCTGATCTCCTATTTCTTCAAGTGGCGGGAGATCAAACAGCTCGGCGCGCTCGACGCCTATGTCGCCCGCCCGCCCTCGGCCCAGGGCGTGGACCTCTGGTGGTTCATCCGGTTCTTCAACCGCTGGGGCGTGCTGCGCAGGGTCTTTCCGCAGACGGTGATGGTCGTCCGCTACGAGGATGTGGAGCACGACCCCGAGCTTTGGGTGCGCCGCATCTGGGCGCACTGGGGAGTCGAGCTGAGCGACGCCGACGTGGCGGCGGGCCTGGCGGTCTCCTCCCGCGAGGCGGTGGCCGCACATCTCGATCCCGACTATGGCGAGGACATCGCGCCCGACCGGGCCGCGCGGGGGGCCGTGCGGTACGCCGCCGGCGACGCCAAGGTCCTGGCCGAACGGCTGACGCGTTACCTGCGCCATGACTTCGGCTATGCGGGCGTCGAAGAGGCGGCGGAACCCTCGTGGATTCCGGTCGCCGCGCCGGCCCGGGAGGGCGCGCAACAGGTCGCCTGACGCGCACGGCAGACTCCCGCCGTCGCTCGGCTAGGATGGGGGTCAGGTTCGGAGCCAGGCGATGCGCACCGCGGTAAAATTCGTCCTCGCGGTCGCGCTGCTGGCCCTGGGTGGCGCCGCGCGGGCCGCGCCTGTGGGGTTACGGGCCGACGTGGTCTTCAGCGAACCCTCGCCGCTCGCCAGCGGGCCGGAGATCGCGCGGCGACTGCTGAGCCCGCTGGCGGCGGCGCAGATCGAGGAGGGCCTGGCCCGCTCCGGCCGCGCGCTGAGCGACCAGTCGATCGACCTCGCCGACGAACGGTTCACGCTCTACGTCCCGGCCCAGGCGCCGCCGGGCGGCTATGGGCTGCTGGTGTTCGTGCCGCCCTGGCCCGACGCCAGGCTGCCGCAGGGCTGGGCCTCGGTGCTCGATCGGGCCGGCGTGATCTTCGTCAGCGCCGCCAGGTCCGGCAACGACGCCAATGTCGTGGGCCGGCGCGAACCCCTGGCGCTGCTCGGGCTGCAGAACGTCCTGGCGCGCTATCCGGTGGATCGGGCGCGGGTCTGGGTCGGCGGGTTTTCCGGCGGCTCGCGCATCGCGCTGCGCCTGGCTCTGGCCTATCCGGACGTGTTCAAGGGCGCGCTCTTGAACGCCGGCAGCGATCCGCTGGGCGAGGGCGCGCCGCCGATCCCGCCCAAGGACCTCTTCGCCCAGTTCCAGGCCGGATCGCGGCTGGTCTATCTCACCGGCCGCCAGGATGAGGCGGCGATCTCGGCGGACGCGGCGAGCCTGAGGTCCCTGCAGGACTGGTGCGTGACGGGCGCGGTCCGGCAGATCAGCGCCTTCGCCGGCCACGAGCCGGCCGACCCGGCGAGCCTTGCCCGCGCGCTCGCGGCCCTCGACACGCCGCCGGCGGCAAATCCCCAGCAGCTCGCCGTCTGCCGCGCGGATTTGGAGCGCCGGGTGCAAGACGCGCTGGCGCGGGTTGAGGCCTTGGGACGCAGGGGCGATCGCGATGCGGCGAAGGCGCGGCTCCTGGAGGTCGACAGGCGCTTTGGCGGCCTGGCGGCGCCGCGCAGCGTTGAGCTCTGGCGAGGCGGGTGATCCCGCCCCTCCCGCGCGTCGCGCAGGGAGAGGCGGGGCGCGCGCCCCCCCAGCGCTGTCTGATGGCGCAGAGCCGGCGGACGCTATCAGCGGCGGCGCCGGTCACAACTGCACATTTTTGATCGGCCCACGGAGGGCTCAGGCGGCCCGCACAATCCCGTCGGCCTCGTCCAGAACGGCGGCGGCGGCGCTGATCATCTGCGCCATCTGGTTGGCGTAGAAGAACCGGAGCGCCTCGCCGACGCCCGGCTCGAAGACCACATATCCGTCCGGTCCCAGCCTCGCCAGGCCCTGCCGCTCGGCCTCGTCGAAGAGGCGCTTGAGGTGGATGCGCGAGACCGCGAACCGCCGCGCCAGGGCCGCCAGCGAGACGGGCCCGGCCCGGCGGGGCGGGAACGCCTCATCCTCCGAGCAGGTCAGCAAGACAAAAAGGACGAGGAGGCCCGCGTGCGGGTGCATGAAGACCCGCACGAACGGCGGCGTCAGCGGGATCGGCCGCTGTGCGGCGGAGGCCAGCAGGCCGCCGGCGTGGACTCGCTCGAAGGCCTTGAGGATGGCGGGTTCGTGAAGACGGTCGAGCAGCAGGCCCACCGCCGGCTCCAGGCGCCGTGCCCCCTCCAACGCGGCGCGCAATTGCGCCTGCCAGGCGGACCGGAAGGCGGGCGTCAGATCATAGGCGGTGGCCGCGCCGCTGGGGCCGCGGCTTTGCGGCGTGACATAGCCCAGATGTTCGAGGAACTGCAGCAGGGCCCGCGCCCGGCCGGGGCTGAGCAGGCCGGACTGGGCGCAGACGGCCTTCAGACGAGGCAGCGTCAGGCCTTCTCCCGCGTCGAGATAGAAGGCCCACATGGCGACGACGTAGCGGCCCGCGTCCTTGAACACGCTGGCGAGCGCGCGGTCCTGCTGCGCCAGGGCCAGGGAGTTGGCCGCCAGGGTGCGGGTCGCCAGGCCGAGGTCCGGGTGCCGCCGGACAAGGCTCATGACCTCAGCCGGGCCGCAGGCCTTCCAGCGGCCGAGCGCGGCGAGATGGCGATCGTGGCTCACGCCGGCTCCGATGCTCCAGGGATTCCGGTCGCCAACATGCGCGGAAGCTCCGCCGTGTCCAGGCAAAGCGTCGGCGCAGGCGGGCGCCGGTCAACCGTGTGCGGTTCGAAGGCGTTCAGCGCCCCTGGAAGTCCGCCGGCCGCTTTTCCAGGAAGGAGGTCATGCCTTCGCGGAAGTCCTGGGTGCGGACCAGCTGCAGGAACTGCAGATAGACGTGGTGCACGTGGTCGTTGAACGTCTCTTCCATCCCCATGCGCATCAGCCGCTTGGCCGACTGCACCGCCAGCGGGGCGTTGGCGGCGATCTCGGCGGCGACGGCGCGGGCGCGCGGCATCAGCTCGGCGTCGGGGACGACCACGCTGGCGAGCCCAAGCGCCAGGCTATCGGCGGCCGAGAGCGTGCGGCCGGTGAAGATGATCTCGGCGGCCTTCGACCAGCCCAGCAGGCGCGGCAGGATCCACGTGCCGCCGCTCTCCGGCACCACCCCGCGCTTGACGAAGGCGGCGGCCAGCTTGGCGCTCTCGCCCATGATGCGGATATCGCAGCCGAGCGCGGTGTCCATGCCGTAGCCGGCCGCGGCGCCGTTCAGCGCGCAGATGGTCGGCTTGTCCATGGCGAAGAGCACCGTCGGCGGGGCGTTCCGGAGGTCGAGGTTCACGCTGGGCGCCTGGGCCTGCTTGTCCGAGCCGATGCCGGAGCCTTGCGTCGCGTCCACCAGGTCCAGCCCGGCGCAGAAGGCGCGGCCGGTGCCGGTCAGGATCACCACGCGGACCTTGGGGTCGGCGTTGGCTTTCAGCAGCAGCTGGCTGAGGCTCGCCAGCATCGGCCCGGAGATGGTGTTCATCCGCTCGGGGCGGTTGAGCGTGATGGTGGCGATCCCGTCGGCCGCCTCGTAGAGCACCTCGGCCGCCTGGTCGGCGGCCGGCTTGGCCAGGGTCTCGCTCATCTCGCCCATCCGTCTTCGCGTGTCGGGAGACGAAGCCTAAGACCCGTGGCCCTACGGCAGGCAAGGATTTTGGAACGCTAGAACTCGCCGTAGCCGCGCGCCATGGCCGCCGCGAAGGCCGGCAGGAGCGCGAAGAGCACGATCTCCAGCCAGAGATAGCGCCGCACCGCCGCCACCTGGACCTCCGTGGGCGCGCCGCCCGTCCGCTTCCAGCGCACGTAGGCGATGGTCGGCGGCGCCGACAGGATGCCGATCACCGCGAAGACGCCGATCTTCGCCCAGAAGAAACCGTTGTGCGAATAGTAGGCCCAGCCCTTGGCGGCGTAGACCGCGCGGCCGAAGCCCACCACGATGATCAGTCCGGCCAGGACGCCGTACCAGAGGTCGACCGCGGCGACCTTGACGACGGTCGGGTGATCGAGGCCCCGCCTGACCGCGATCAGTTCGGCGCAGAGCACGCCGAACAGGCCGAAGACCAGAAAGTGGTGCGCGATCGCCAGGGCCAAGTCGAGCATGGCTCGGTTATCTTGCCGCGCAGAGCCTCCCGTCAACCGAGTCGCCTCTCCCCCGACACGCAGCGCGCGTTAGCTCTCGACTTCCGCCACCCCGGCCTCGCCGTCCTCGCAGCCCCAGGCGACGCGTTTGGCGTCCGGGGTGATGGCCAGCGCCGTGACCGGGCTGCCCTTTTCGGCCTTGAGCGGGGTGATCTTCTGGCCGGTCAGGTCGCAGGCCCAGACGCGGCCATCGTCGAGGCCGGCGGCGACCCAGCTCAGCGCCGGGGCGCCGGCGACGCGGAGCACCATGGCGGCCTCGTCATAGCCGATCTCGGCGGCCTGCTTGCCCATCGGCCCCGTGGCGCCGGCGAACGGCCAGACCACCACGCCGTTGGCGCCGGAGGTGGCCAGCAGGTTCCCCTTGCTCAGGAACGCGAGGCTCCTGGGCTTGGCCGGATAGCCGCCCATGCGCATGTTCTTCTCGTCGGCGACACGCCAGCCGTGCAGTTGGTTCTCCTGCATGGCGCTGATCAGGAACTTGCCGTCCGGGCTCCAGGCGCAGGCCACGTGGCTGCCGGCCCAGGCGAGCTTGCCGGGCTTCTGGGCCTCGATGCGGGCGTACCAGAGCCAGACCCCGCCATAGGTGGCCGCGGCGAGCCGGCGGCCCTTGGGCTCGAAAGCCAGGTCCGCAACGGATCTCTCATGGGCGAAGGTGCGCGAAAACGCCGCGTCGGCGACATCGCGGACATGCACGTCGCGCCCGGCGGCGAAGGCGATCAGGCCGGAGGCGGCGCTCGCCGTCACCGCATCGATCCAACGGCCCGGCAGGCTGGCGATTTCCTCGGCGCCGGAGGGGCGGGACCAGACCACGCGGCCATCGTCGCCGCCGGTGATCATCCCCCCGCCCGAGGGATGCGCGCAGGCCGCCAGCACCGCGCCGTCATGCGCTTCGACCTGTTCGCCGCCTTCGAACCGCACCGTCCCGTCGCCCAGCGCGAAGACCGCCCGCCCGGCGGCGTCGAAGGAGACCGCTGTTACATAGGCGTCGAAGGCGGGGAGGGCTTGGGACATGCCTCCCCCTAGATCGCCGCTTCGGGCTTTACAACGCCGTGGCGGCTTGCCAATGGTCAGCGGACTTTTAACGACCGGGCGGACCTACCGCCCCAGGGAAGGGAATTTCGCATGGGCGCAAAGCTGGGCGGCGGGGGCGGCGGACGTTTCGACCTCGGCCAGAACAGCGACATCAACGTCACGCCCTTCGTGGACGTGATGCTGGTGCTCCTCATTATCTTCATGGTGGCGATCCCCGCCGCGACGGTGTCGATCAAGCTCGACCTGCCGCCGGCCATCCCGCCGCCCCCGGGCACGAAGGTGAAAGAGCCGATCCTGATCAATATCCAGGCCGGCGGCGGCATCTTCATCGGCGAGAGGCCGACCAGCCTCGACACCCTGCCCGCGGACCTGTCGCGTACGCTCGCGGCGGACGATCCGACCCTGCCGCCGACCCAGCAGCGGGTCTACATCCGCGCCGACAAGCAGGTGCGCTACGGCGATTTCATGTCGGTGATGAACAACCTGCAGGGCAACGGCTTCTACCAGGTGGCCCTGATCAACGAAGAGATCTGATCGATCCGTTCGATCGGCGAGAACGAGCCCGCCCGGGAGACCTGGCGGGCTTTTCTTATGAAGTCTTGATTAATCGGGCGGCAACCGTGTTCGCCTAGCGTGTGCGGATGGTCTGGAGACCTCGCAAACGCCGGCGCCCGCCGCCCAAATGGAACCCGGTCGAGATCGCCGTCGGGGAAGACATGCACCGCGGCCGCTTCCGCATGGAAGGCGAGGAAGTCGTCCTCGAATGGCGCGACGGCCGGGTCAGCGAGCCGTGCGGCCTTGTCCGCGCCGACGTCCTGGCCGCCTACCGCCTTCGTCTGCTGGTCTCCGGCATCCCGTTCCCCGGCCAGTCGAAAACGGTCGAGCGCCGCAGCGGACGGCGCCGGCCGATCGCCTAGGCGATCGAGGCCTCGAAGCCTTCGCGCAGCTTCGCTTCGTCGAGGTTGCGGCCGATGAACACCAGGCGCGAGTAGCGGTCGGCCCCGTCACGCCAGGGGCCCTGGAAGTCGCCCTCCAGGATCATGTGCACCGCCTGGAACACCAGGCGCCGGTCCTCGCCGGCCACGTCGAGGATGCCCTTGGCGCGCAGGATGTCGGGGCCCTGGCTCTGCAGCACCTCGTTCAGCCACGCGGTGACCTTATTGGCGTTGAGCGGCTTGTGGGCGGTCAGCGAGATCCCGCGGATGCCGCTCGCCTCGATGTCGTGCCCGTGGTCGTGGGGCCCATGGTCGTGGTGAGCGTGATCGTGGCCGTGGTGATCGTGCCCATGGTCGTGACCGCAGTCCTCATCGTGGACGTGGCCCGCCTCGCCGTGCGCGGGGTTCAGGAAGTCGGGCTCGATCTGCTCGATCCGCGCCAGATCGAAGGACCCGCGGCCCAGCACCAGGTCGAGCGGCACGTTGGAACGCTGGGCGCGGTGGATCGGGGCCAGCGGGTTCAGCCGGCGGATCATGCGTTCGACCTCGACCAGCTCCGCTTCGGTGACGAGGTCGGTCTTGTTGAGGATGATCTGGTCGGCGAAGGCGATCTGCTCGGCGGCCTCTTTCGAATCCGCCAGCCGCAGCGGCAGGTGCTTGGCGTCGACGACGGTGGTCACGCTGTCGAGCTGGGTCTTGGCGCGGACGTCCTCGTCGACGAAGAAGGTCTGGGCCACCGGGCCGGGGTCGGCGAGGCCGGTGGTCTCGACGATGATCGCGTCGAAGCCGCCTTTGCGCTTCATCAGGCCCGAGACCACGCGGATCAGGTCGCCGCGCACGGTGCAGCAGACGCAACCGTTGTTCATCTCGAACACTTCTTCATCGGCGCCGACGATCAGATCGTTGTCGATGCCGACCTCACCGAACTCGTTAACGATGACAGCGTAGCGCTTGCCGTGGTCCTCGGAGAGGATCCGGTTGAGCAGCGTGGTCTTACCGGCGCCCAGATAGCCGGTCAGAACGGTGACGGGAGTCTTGTCGGTCATGGGCTGCATGTAGTCGTCGGACGTCGAATTCCAAAGTGGCGATCTGCGTCCCGAGCGTTATGGAATAACAGCAGATGTGCGTTCGATTCTCATGAAGCGTTTGGTAGCCCGTCGGTGGCGGCGCGCGCGGGCGCGTCCGAGAACCGTCGTCGGCGTCGTCGTCGCGCTGCTGGCTCTGGGAGTCGCGGGCGGCTGGGCCGCGGCGACCCATGTGATGGCGCCGAAGGTCGCCTACACCAGGAGCCCGCAAGTCCCGATCATCCAAAAACCCGCCCCGCCGGCCCCGGCGGAGTTTCGCGCCTCCCTCGAACATATCGCCAAGGCCTATGGCGAGCCGGTGGGCATCTCGGTGAGCGACGTCGACGAAGGCTGGACGGCCGCGGTGGCCGGCGACGAGACCTTCCCGCAGCAGAGCGTCTCGAAGCTCTGGGTCGCGCTGGCGGTGATGCAGGCGGTGGACGAGGGGCGGCTCAAGCTCGACCAGCCGGTGGTCATGCTGCCGGAGGACCGCAGCGTCTTCTACCAACCCCTGGCCTCTCGCATCCGTGGGCCCGCGGGCCTGACCGTCAGCCTCGCCGACCTCCTGCGCCACGCGCTCATCGAGAGCGACAATGCGGCCAACGACCGGTTGATCCGCGAGCTGGGCGGCGCGGCCGTGGTGACCCGGACCATCGCCCAGAAGCGGCTCCAAGGCGTCGCGGTGGGCGGCACCGAGCGCGACGTGCAGACCCGGACGGCGGGCCTCACCTGGCGGCCGGAGTACGGGCAGACCTGGATCTTCAAACAGGCCCGCGCCGAACTGCCGGACGCGGTTCGCGACCAGGCGCTGGCGACCTACCTGGCCGATCCGCCGGACGGGGCGACGCCCAACGGGATCGTCACGGCGCTTTCCGAGCTGCGGCGCGGCGAGCTGCTCTCAAGCGCCTCCACCGACTTCATGCTGGGCCTGATGGGTGAGGCGCGCACCGGCCAGATGCGGCTGCGGGCCGGGCTCGCGCCCGGTTGGGCGCTGGCCCACAAGACCGGCACCGGCCCGGACTGGCGCGGAGCCTCGGTCGGGATCAATGACGTGGGCCTGCTCACCGCGCCTGACGGCCGCACCTACGCCGTGGCGGTGATGGTCCGCCAGACCCGCCAGGGCCCCTCGGCCCGCCATAAGCTGATGCAGACCGTGGCCCACGCGGTCGAGGCGCAGTGGCAGGCCGGCGAGCGGACCGGCGAGGCGCCGCCGGCGTTCGGGGCCGCCCCGGTGGTCGCGGGCGGCGGCCTCTAGGACCGTTCGTCAGAGCCCACGGGCCGTCCGTCGAGGGCCGGCTTGCGAACGGCTCGCCCTTGAGGACCACTGCCAGGGTTGAACAAGGACTGGCCCATGCTCCTCGCCCGCCGCCTGACGATCGCCGCCGGCCTCGCGGCCCTCCTGCTCGGCTCGGCGGCGCGGGCCGCGCCGGCCGCGTCGCTCGAAGACACCCTGGTCGCGCTTGAGAAGCAGTCCTGGGTCGCCTGGCAGGGTCACGATGGGGCCTTCTTCGACCGCTTCCTGTCGGACGACCATGTGGAGATGCAGGGCGACGGGCCGAGCGGCAAGGCGCCGGTGGTGGCCGGGGTGAAGGCCGGCTGCGTGGTGAAGAGCTACGCCGTCGACCAGTTCAAGCTGACCCGATTCAGCCTCGATGCAGCGCTGTTGACCTACCGCGCCGAGCAGGACACCAGCTGCGGCGGGTTCAAGGTCCCGAGCCCCGTCTGGGCGACGTCGCTGTTCGTCAGGCGGGGCGGGCGCTGGCAGAACGCGCTCTACGTCCACAGCCCCGCCGCGAAGGCCAACTAGCTGTCGGTCTTGCCAACGTGGCCCTTGACCAGCTTCAGGTGGATCGGCGTGCCGGTCAGGTCCTTGGCGTCGATGCCCTTCTCGGGATCTGACGGGAAGTTCTGGCAGAAGCTGATCGGCAGGGTCGGCGGCCTGGACTGCCGCATGCAGACCTTTTCGCCCTTCAGGCTCCACTTGCCGGCAAGCGGGTTGCCGCGACGGCTGAGGCCCGTCCAGCTCCCGTCCGGCTGCAGCCAGATCTTCTGCGAACGGCCATCGGGATAGACGGACATCACGGTGTTGCCGAACGCGGTGGCGACGCGGCCCGTGGGATCGGCCGCCGACGCCTCGGGCGCCGCGGACAGCGCCGCGACGGCGAGCGCCAGGGCGGGGATGAGAAGGGTGGTCTTGTTCATGACAGCCTCAACGCGCGAACGCCCGAATGGCGCCGCCCTGTCACGCCGCGTCTGAACCTGAGCTGTCATCTTCCGTTCATCGGCGGGCCGATAGACGCCCCGGTCCCCCGTCGCCGGATCGCCACCGACATGCCGATGTACATCTTCTATCCCTGTCTGGAGGACGGCTCGCCGACCAGCTTCGAGGCCTTCGAGCTCGGCGACGATGCGGCGGCTCTAGAGCAGGGCGAAGCGGTGCTGGCGGGGCACACGAGCGCAACCCATGTGATGGTCTGGCGCGACGGCGTGGCGCTCGATCCGATCCGGCGCGCCCGGCTGGACGTAAGACAGAGACCTGAGGGCCCTTCGCCGGACGACTGAGCCTAGGTGGGCAGGGCCGCCGTCAGCGCGGCCGCGGCCGGCGGCAGGCCGCCTTCGATGCGGGCGTCCTCGCCGCGCCAGGCATGCACCTGCTGGCAGACCGGGCAGCGGAACGACCTCGGCTCGAGGATCGCCGCCAGATCGAAATCCTGGGTGCGGTGTCCGGTGGGGACGTCCGCACCGGTGGTCGGGCAGCTGATGATGATCCTGGGCATGCAACCGTAACGGATTCAGAGGGATAAGGTTGCTTCCCCCGGCTTCGATCCCGGCGCGGGCCTAGACGACCTGGCCGCCGGCCTGGGTGCGGTGCGGGCTGTCGACCGCCCAGATCTTCTCGATGTTGTAGAAGCTGCGCACCTCGGGCCGGAACAGGTGGATGATCACGTCCCCGGTGTCGATCAGCACCCAGTCGCAGTGCGGCAGGCCTTCCACGCGGGCGCGGCCGTAGCCTTCGTCCTTCAGCGCGCGCAGCAGGTGGTCGGCCATGGCGCCGACATGGCGGTGCGAACGCCCGGAGGCGACCACCAGACCGTCGGCGACGGCGGATTTGCCCTTGAGGTCGATGAACACGACGTCCTGCGCCTTGTCGTCGTCGAGACGGGCCAGGATCATGTCTTCCAGGGCGCTGATGCGGGCCTGGACGTCTTTGGAAGACTTGTCGCCTTCCTGCGCACGGGGCGCAGCTTCACGGTTCAGCGGGGTGCTCCTTTGAATCCTCGCAAGAGCGACCCTAGCACGCCGATGGGCTCCGGTCAGCCGCCGTTCAAGGCCGCAGCCGTTTCATGCGCTCGCGAAGCGCTGTCGAGCTCTGGAAATTGAAGCGGCCGAACAGGAACGCCCAGGCCGGCGGCTTGGAGTCGGCCAGCGTCACCGCGGCGGTGGAGCGGCGGCGGAAGCGGGCGAACCTGAGCGCGGCGGGCGAGAAACGGCTCTTCAGCGAAATCCACGGGCGGGAGACCACGGCCACCGGGACTTCGCGCATGATCTGCGTCCAGCCGCGCCAGCGGTGGAAGCTCGCCAGGCTGTCGGCGCCCATGATCCAGACGAATTTCACGCCCGGGAACCGCCGCTTGAGCGCGCGGACGGTGTCGATGGTGTAGGCGCTGCCGAGCCGGGTCTCCGCGTCCGAAACGATCATCCCTGGACCCTTGGCGAGCGCCCGCGCGCCGGCCATGCGCTCGGCGAGGTCGGCGGTCTCGTGGTTGGTCTTCAAGGGGTTCTGCGGCGAGACCAGCCAGATCACCCGGTCGAGGCCCAGCCGCCGCCGCGCGGTCTCGGCCACGTGGGCGTGGCCCTCGTGGGCCGGGTTGAACGAGCCGCCGTAGAGGCCCACGCGCATGCCGGGCGCAAGATGGAATCCGAGCCGGAGCGCGGCTGGGCGTCCCCCGTCAGGGACGCGTCTGGCCGGTCCCGCGGACCACATATTTGTAGGTTGTGAGCTGTTCCGCGCCGACCGGGCCGCGGGCGTGCAGGCGGTCGGTGGCGATGCCGATCTCCGCGCCGAACCCGAACTCCGCCCCGTCGGCATATTGGGTGGAGGCGTTGATCAGCACGATGGCGCTGTCGACCAGGGCCGCGAACCGTTCGGCGGCGATTCCGTCCTCGGCGACGATGGCGTCGGTGTGGGCCGAGCCATGGGCGGCGATGTGGGCCGCCGCGCCCTCGACGCCGTCGACCACGGCCACGCTCATGATCGGGGCGAGGTACTCGGTCCCCCAGTCCTCCTGCGTCGCCTCGGCCATCCCGGGGACGAGGGCGCGGGCGCGGGCGTCGCCGCGCAGCTCGCAGCCGGCCTCGGCCAGGGCCGCGGCGACCGGCGGCAGCAGGCGCTGGGCGTCGGCGGAATCGACCAGCAGGGTCTCGGCCGCCCCACAGACCGAGACACGCCGCATCTTGGCGTTGACGGCGATGGCGATGGCCTTTTCCAAGTCGGCGCTCGCATGCAGGAAGACGTGGTTGATGCCCTCCAGGTGGCCCAGCACCGGGGCGCGGGCCTCGGCCTGCACCCGGGCGACCAGGCTCTTGCCGCCGCGCGGGATGATCAGGTCGACCGTCCCCTCAAGGCCGCCGAGGATCAGGCCGACGGCGGCGCGATCGGCGGTGCGCACGACCTGGACGCAGGCCTCCGGCAGGCCCGCGGCGGCGAGCCCCTTGGCCACGGCGGCGTGGATGGCGAGATTGGAGGCCAGGCACTCCGACCCGCCGCGCAGGATCGCTGCGTTGCCGGACCGCACGCAAAGCGCCGCGGCGTCGGCGGTCACGTTGGGCCGGCTCTCGTAGATGATGGCGATCACCCCGATGGGGGTGCGCACGCGGGCGATGTCGAGGCCGTTTGGCCGGTCCCAGCGGTCGAGCTCCGCGCCCAGCGGGTCGGGGATCTTCGCCACGGTCTCCAGGCCCTTGGCCATGGCCTCCAGGCGCGTTTCGTCCAGCAGCAGGCGGTCGACCATGGCCGGGGCGAGGCCGGCGGCCTGCGCCTCGGCGACATCGCGGGCGTTGGCGGCGAGGATCGCGGCGGCGTCGGCGCGCACGGCGTCGGCCATGGCGGCGATGGCCCGGGTGCGGGTCGCGGCGTCGGCGAGGCGCAGGGCGGCGGCGGCCAGGCGGGCCTCGCGTCCCATCGCACTCATCTGCGCCTGCAAGCTCGCGCCCGCGTCGTCCATCCGCGCCCCATATGCTCAGACTGAGCCTTACCTAGCCGGTTTGACTCCTCTCCCCAAGCCTAGTTGGGGAGAGGAGGTTGACGTTCGTACGCGCCCCTCGCGCGCGACCTTCGCCTCGACTAGCCTCGGGCGCTGAATTAGCCCAAGGGTCCGCCATGGACGCCTTCCCCGCCTTCTTCCCGCTCTCCGGCAAGACCGTGGCCATCGCCGGCGCCGGCGAGGCGGCCGAGGCCAAGGTGCGGCTGTTCGCGGGCTCGCCGGCCACGCTGCGGCGGCTCGAGGGCGAGGCGGCGCTGTCGCCGGCCTCCTACGAGGGCGCGGCGCTGGCCTTCATCGCCTCGCCGGACGACGCCTTCGCCGCGGCCGCGGCCGGTGCGGCGCGCGCGGCACATGTGCCGGTGAACGTCGTCGACCGGCCGGCGCTCTGCGATTTCACGACGCCGGCGGTGATCGACCGCGGCGAGGTGGTGGCGGCCATCGGCACCGGCGGCGCCTCGCCGATGCTGGCGACCTTGCTGCGGCACGATATCGAGGCCCGGGTGCCGGAGGGCGCGGGGCGGGTCGCGGCCCTGTTCGCGACCCTGCAGGCCGAGGTCCGCCGGGCGCTGCCGGAGCCGCACCGCAGGCGGGCCTTCCTGCGGACCGCGCTCACCGGTCCGGCGGCCGAGGCGGCGATGCGCGGCGACACCGCCGTCGCGGTCAAGCTGCTGCGCGAAGCCCTGGCGCGGGATGAGCCCGGCGCCGGCGCGGTGCAGTTCATCGACGCCCGGGGCCCGGCCGACCTTCTGACCCTGAAGGCGGCCCGCGCGCTGGCCGCCGCGGACGTCCTGGTCTGCGATACGGACGCCCACGCCGAGGTCCTGGCGCTGGCCCGCCGCGACGCCGAACGCACCGGCCCGCAGACGCCCGCGCGCCTGGGCGAACTGGCCGGCCAGGGCCTTCGGGTCGCGCGCCTGATCACCGGGCCGGCCTGGCGCGGCGAGCAGGCGGCGCTCGAAGCGGCCGGCGTCGAGACCGAGGTGCTGCCGATCGCCGGCTAGATTATCACCCGGATATAATTGACTCTATATTCTATCCGGGTAAAAAGTGGGGATGACCATTCCCGAAGCCCTGCGCCCGGCCCTCGACCGCGCCCTGATGAAGACCTTCGGCACGATCGAATTCGACGCAGCCCCGACGCCGCTGACCGGCGGCCTCTCGGGCGCCCAGGTGCTGCGTATCCGGGTCGGCGGCATCGCCTATGCGCTACGCCTGACGCTCGCCCGCGACCCGCTGCGCGACCCCGAGCGCGGGTTCGCCTGCCTGCGCACGGCCGCCGAAGCCTGCCTTTCGCCCACGGTGCGCTACGCCGACGCCGCCGACGGCGTGGCGATCATGGACCTGGTGGCCGTCCAGCCGCTGGCCGCCTATCCGGGCGATGGCGCGCCGCTGCTGGTGGAGCTGGCCCAGGCCGTCCGCGTCCTGCACCGGACGCCGGCCTTTCCGCCGCTGGTCGACTACATGACCGGCGTCGGCGAGCTTATCGCCCAGCATCGCGCCGGCGGCCTCATCGACCCGGCGGCGACCGAGGAGCTGTCCGACCGCTTCGCCGGGCTGGCGCGGGCATACCGCACCGCGCCCGGCGACCTCGTCTCCAGCCACAACGACCTCAATCCCGGCAACATCCTCTACGACGGCCGCCGGTTGTGGATCGTCGACTGGGAGGCCGCCTTCCTGGCCGACCGCTACGTGGACCTGGCGACGCTCGCCAATTGGTTCGTGAAGGATCCGGGCGGCGAAGACCTGCTGCTACGCACCTATTTCGGGGCGCCGCCGACGCCGGAGCAACGCGCCAGGTTCGAGGTTATGCGGATCGTCAATCACCTCTTCCTGGGGACCGTCTTCCACAACGCGGCCGCGGCCGAGCGGCCGGGCCAGACGCCGGCCGACCGCACCCTGGCCGCGCCGTCACTCGCCGAGATGCACCGGGGCCTGGGGTCCGGGGCCGTCAGCTTCGCGTCGTGGGACGACCGGGTCGCCTACGGCAAGGCGCGCCTGACCGCGGCGCTGGACGGACTGCGCAGCCCGGCCCTCGCCGAGGCCCTGGAAACGCTCGCGGCCTAGCGGGTGAGCGAACGGTCCTTGGTCTCCGGCAACAGGAAGAGCGTCACCACCACCGACACCGCGGTGAAGGCGAACGGGTACCAGAGACCGGAATAGATGTTGCCGACCGCGGCCACGATGGCGAAGGCGGTGAAGGGCACGAAGCCGCCAACCCAGCCGGTGCCGATATGGTAGGGCAGCGACATGGCCGTGTAGCGGATCCGGGTGGGGAAGAGCTCCACCAGACAGGCGGCGATCGGCCCGAAGAGCGCGGTGGCGGCGATCACGAAGATCAGCATCACCCCGAAGGCGCCCGGCAGGTTCATCCGCCTGGGATCGGCCTTGGCGGGATAGCCGGCGCGGGCCAGGCCTTCCTTGATCTTGCCCTCGACGCTGGTCTTGATCGCCTTGGCCACGTCCTTGGGCAGGCCGCGCGCATCGAGCGAGGGGATGGTCGCCATCCCGACCCGCACCAGGGCCGGCTGGCCGGGCGCGGCGGCCTGGTTGACGTAGGAGACCCCGGCGTTGGCGAGCGCGCTCTTGGCGATGTCGCAGGATGAGGTGAAGGACGCCTTGCCCACGGGATCGAACTGCAGGGAGCAGTCGGCGGGATCGGCGATCACCGTGGCCGGGCTGCGGGCGGTCGCCTCGGCCAGGGCCGGGTTCAGGGTCTGGGTCAGCAGGTGGAAGCCCGGGAAATAGGCCAGCAGCATCAGGGTCATCCCGAACAGCATCACCGGCTTGCGGCCGATCTTGTCGGAGAGCCAGCCGAAGACCACGTAGCCCACCGCGCTGACCGCGGTCGCGGCCATCATCAGGCCGTTGATGGTCGCCGGGTCCACCTTCAGGAACTTCTCCATGAAGGTCTGGACGTAGAAGAAGGCCGTGTACCAGACGGCCCCTTGGGC
The DNA here is from genome assembly GCF_041691455.1 of Phenylobacterium sp. GTDB lineage: Bacteria > Pseudomonadota > Alphaproteobacteria > Caulobacterales > Caulobacteraceae > Phenylobacterium. The sequence continues at coordinate 565,125 of NZ_JBEPUO010000001.1, forward strand.
AAACATCATCGAGGTGAGCGCGAGCAGCACCGTCTTGAGGTTCTTCCACTGGCCGAACGCCTCGGCGTAAGGGGCGGTCGAGCCCTTGCCCTCGGCCTTCATGGCCGCGAAGGCCGGGCTCTCGGAGAGCTTCAGCCGCATGTAGATCGAGACCGCGAGCAGGCCCGCGGAAAACAGGAACGGGATGCGCCAGCCCCAGGCGTCGAACGCCGTGGGTCCGAACAGCTTTCCGAGCGCCAGGCGGGTGAGCAGGATCACCAGCAGGGCCCCGAAGAGGCCGAAGGCCGCGGAGGTCTGGATCCAGCCGGTGGAGCGGCCCCGCGCGTTGGCGGGCGCGTGCTCGGCCACATAGATCGCCGCCCCGCCATATTCACCGCCGAGCGCGAAGCCCTGAACGATGCGCATCAGCAGCAGCAGGATCGGCGAAATCACCCCGACGGCGGCATAGCTCGGCAGCACGCCGATCAGCACGGTCGCGCCGCCCATCAGGACCACGGTCACCAGGAAGGCGCCCTTGCGTCCGACCCGGTCGCCGATCCGGCCGAACACCAGGGCGCCGATCGGCCGGAACGCGAACCCCGCGCCGAACAGGGCGAGGGCGGCGACATAGCCGGCGGTCTCGTTCAGGCCGGAGAAGAAGGTCTTCGAGATCACCTGGGTCAGGCTGCCGAAGACGAAGAAATCATACCATTCGAAGGTGGTGCCGGCCGCCGAGGCGGCGACGACCGTCCTCAGGCTCGCCCCCTCGGTCGGCGCCGGCGCGGCCTCCGCGGTGATCTCCGCCATAGATACTCTCCCCGAACTTTGAGGGGAGGATTAGCACCCGTTGGCGCGGCGGTGGAAGGGCGCCCCTCCTCTCCCCAAGCCTACTTGGGGAGAGGGTAGGGTGAGGGGCGGCTGGCCCCCTCAGTCTCTCCCGTTGGTCGGGCGAGGGCCCACCTCGGGGGTCATGGCTGGACCATCGGCGGATCACACTCTCACGAGCCGCCCCTCACCCTACCCTCTCCCCCCGCGCTACGCGTCGGAGGAGAGGAGGCTCAGCAGGTCTTGTGCTTGGGGTTGCCGGCGATCGGCGGTACCGCGTGGATGTAGGCGCCGAGCGCGGCGAGGTCGGTGTCGCTCAGCAGGCTCGTCGAGGCGACCACGTCCTTCATGCCGGTTGGCTCGTTGAAGCATTTGTCCGTGCCCGACTTCAGGAAGTCGGCGATGTCCTGCTCGCTCCAGTCGCGGAGCCCGTCCTTGTGCGGGGTGATGTTGCTGGCGAAGCGCCCGCCGGCCTCGAGGTTGGGCGCGCCCGCGTAGAGCTTGGCGAGTTCGGGGCCGCCCAGCGCATTGCGCGCCGTGTGGCACTCGGCGCAGTGCGCGGGGCCTTCGGCCAGGTAGGCGCCGCGGTTCCAGGCGGCGGAGCGCCTGGGATCGGCGGCGAACTCATGCGGCTTGAAGTAGAGCAGCTTCCAGACGCCGACGGCGCGGCGGATGCTGAAGGGGAACTTGAGCTCGTGCGGCGCGGACGGCTTGGCCACCGCCGGCAAGGTCTTGATGTAGGCGAAGAGGTCGCGCACGTCGGACGTCTTCATCAGGCTGTAGGCTGAGTAGGGGAAGGCCGGATAGAGGTGGTGGCCCTCGTCGTCGACGCCGCGCTTCATGGCGTTGGCGAAGGCCAGCTCGCTCCAGGCGCCGATGCCGAACTTCGGGTCGGGCGAGATGTTGGGCGTGACGAAGGTCCCGAAGGGCGACTTGAGCTTCAGGCCCCCGGCGAGCTGGGTGCGGTCGGCCTGGCCGGGCGTGGCGTGGCAGGCCGAGCAGTTGCCGGCGGTGAACATCACCTGGCCGTTGGCGAGGTCCGGGTGGTAGCCGGCCGCGAGCTCGGAGGCGGGAAGCCTGCGGGGCGCGGTCAGCAGCCAGAGCGCCACCGCGGCCACGAGGGCCAAGACGCCCAGTATGACGATACCGCGCCTGAACATCTCGTCCCCGCCTCTTCCTTGGCCCAGCCGCTAGAGCCCTAGGTCTTCTTCTTGCGATAGATGTCGTGGCAGGACTTGCAGGTCGCGCCGAGCGCCGCGAACGCCGGCTTGAAGGTGTCCGTGCTGGTCGTCTTGCCGGCCGCGGCCGCGAGCGTCCCCATCTCGGCCAGGCGCTTGTCGAAGTCGGCCTTGTTTTCCCAGACCTTCGGGTCGGCCGCCGATTTCGGATCCGCCCCGCTGCCGGCTGGATAGAGGCCGTGCAGCTTCTTGGCCGCGCCGGCGACCCCGTCCATCAGGGTCTTCACCTTGGCGGCGTCGAAGGGCGTCGCGGCGGAGGTGAAGGCGCTCGATTCCTTCATGGTCTGGCCGACCTGCTTCATGGTGGCCTGGCGGTCTTCCATCGGGCTGCCGGCCGCCACGGCGACGCAGCCGATCGCGAGGGCCAGGCCGACGCCGGCGATCGCGGCCCGGGCGACAGTTCGAGACGGCTTCATGCAAGGCTCCAATAGGCTTGTCCTGTTGTCCTCCGGACCTACCGCGCCGACACGGACGCGACAAGTGGCAAGACCTCGCAGCCCCGGACGTACCCAATCTTCGAAAAGACGACGCGCCGGGCGCGGCATCCTTCGCTCAGCTATTTCAGGGTCATGAGGTAGTCGGCGACGGCCTTTGCGGAGTCCGGGCTGGCGCCCGAATAGTCCATCTTGTTGCCGGGCACGGCCTTGTTGGGATCGAGCAGGAAGGCCTGCAGGGTGTCGGCGGTCCAGGTCGCGCCATAGGCCTTCATCGCCGGGGAATAGTCGTAGTCGTCGACGCTGCCGGCCTTGCGCCCGCCGACGCCGAACAGATTGGGGCCGAGCGAGGGCGAGGCCCCGGCCTTGGATTCATGGCAGGCGCTGCAGATCGCGAACTCCGTCGGCTGGGTCGCGGGCGCGGCGGCAGGGGCCTGGGCCGGAGCCGGCGGCTGCGCCAGGGCGGCCGACGCTGCGAGGCCCGCGGCGATCACGGCGAGGGCGAGGATGCGCTTGTGCGGCGAGGGGACGGCGATCATGTCGGCTCCTGGGAAACGGGGAGCGCAGAAGTAGCATCGGTTCGCGCGGCGGCGGAAGCCGCTCTCTCGCGCTTTCGCCTCCGAGGGCGTCAGGCCGCGGCGATCTCTTCGGCGTCCGGCGCGGGCGCGCTCAGGCGGGAAATCTCGCGCAGCAGCATCCCCGGCGAGATCGGCTTGCCGACCACGCCGTCCATGCCGGCGTCCAGATAGGCGCGGCGCTGGTGGGCCAGCACATTGGCGGTCAGGGCGACGATGGGCGTTTGCGCCGCCTCGCCGCCGAGCGCGCGGATGCGGCGGGCGGCCTCCAGGCCGTCGATGCCGGGCATCTGGACGTCCATCAGGATCAGGTGGAAGCCGCCCCGTGCGGCCGCCTCGACCCCCAGGTAGCCGTCTTCAGCCGTGGCGACATCGGCGCCCAGGCTCTCGAGCAGCTTGGTGGCGATCATCCGATTGGTCGCATTGTCCTCGACCACCAGCACGCGCAGGCCGTCGAGCACCGGGTCGAGCGTCTCCAGGGCCGCGACCTCGGCCTCGGTCGGCTCGGCCTCGATCTCCAGCCAGAAGGTCGAGCCGACGCCTTCTTCGGAGGTGAAGCCGACGGCGCCGGACATCATCTCGGCGAGCTTCTTGGTGATCGCCAGGCCAAGCCCGGAGCCGCCGAACTTGCGGGTGGTGGAGGCGTCGCCCTGGTCGAAGCGCTGGAAGACGCGATCCTGGGCCTCGGCGGGGATGCCGACGCCGGTGTCGATCACGTCGAAGCGCAGGAAGCCCGGACGCGGGCTGCGGCAGCGCACGGTGACCGAGCCGGCCTCGGTGAACTTCACCGCATTGCCCACCAGGTTGAACATCGCCTGGCGCAGCCGCACCGGGTCGGATTTTACCCAGCCCAGGCTGGGGTCGGCGTCGAGCCGCAGGATCAGGCCCTTGGCGTCCGCCTGTGGCCGCAGGAGGCGAACCACGCCCTCGACCAGGCTCTTGGGATCGACCGGATCGGTGGCGAGCTCCAGGTGTCCGGCCTCGATCTTCGAGAAGTCGATCACGTCGTTGAGCAGCTCGGCCAGCATCTGGCCACAGGACAGCGCCTCTTCTAGCATGTGCCGGCCGTCCTCGGTCAGCTTCTCGGCCTTCAGGAGGTGCAGCACGCCCAGCACGCCGTTCATCGGCGTGCGGATCTCGTGGCTCATATTGGCCAGGAAGGCCGACTTGGCCTCGCCGGCGGCCTCGGCGGCCTGCTGGGCCTCCAGGAGGGCGAGTTCCTGGCGCTTGCGGGCGTCGAAGTCCTGGATCAGGCCGACGGCCTTCAGCCAGCGGCCGTTGCGGCCGACCTTCAGGTGATGGGAGACGCGGATCCAGCGGGTCTCGCCGTCCGAGCGCACGATGCGCGCGTCGAAGGCGCCGGCGCGGCCCGCGCCGGTGTGCAGCGAGCGGAACGAGGCGCGCACATGCGGCAGGTCGTCGGGGTGGAAGCCCGGGAAGCGCAGCTCCGTCGCCTGGCGGTAGCTCGCATCGCCCTGGCCGGTGATTTTCACGAACTCCGGCGAGGCCCAGAAGCTCTTCGACACGTGGTCGATCTCGTAGACCCCGGCCTCGGCGGCCTCCAGGGCCACCGCCAGGCGCTGGGCGCTGGCCTGGGCCTCGCGCTGGGCCTTCTTCATCTTCAGCTCGCCGCGGCGCGCCACGTCGCGGGCCTTGGCGAGTTCGGTGATGTCCTCGGAGATGCCGCGCAGGGCGAACACCCCGCCGGCGCGCGGCTCGGTCCGGTAGGTCGCGCGCCAGGAGGTCCAGCGGCCGCCGACCTTCAGGCGATGCTCCAGCGTCGCGCCTTCCCCGGAGGTCACCGAGGCGCCCATGATCTCCGCGGTCCGCTTGCGGTCCGCCGGATGCACGACGGCGTAGAATTGCTCCGGGCCGCTGATCTCCTCGGCCTTGTAGCCCGTCAGGAACAGGAGATCGCGCGACCACTCGATGCGGCCTTCCAGGGGCTCGAAGACCCAGGCGCCGATGCCCGCGGCTTCGCTCAGCAGGCGGCGCGTGCGGCGGGTCTCTTCCAGCTCCTCGGCCCTGGCGCGCTCCTCGGTGGCGTCGCGCATGGTGACGATGAGTTCGCCGTTGGTCATCTTCTGGGTGCGCGAGGCGAACCAGGCCCAGGCGCCGTCCTTGCGCCGGACCCGCACATGGTGCTCGGAAACCTCACCCGAGGTGAGGCCGCGGACGTGAAGCCGGACCTGGTCGATGTCCTGCTCGTGGAAGAATTCCAGGGCGCGCTCGCCGACGAGTTCGCTCTCCTCCCAGCCGCAAAGCTGCTTCCAGGCTCCATTGACCAGCTTGAAGCGGCCATCGGCGCCGATGACCTGCATGAGATCGCGGCTGTTCTCGAACAGCCAACGAATCATCTCAGCCTTGTTGGCCGCGCCTAACGCGCTTTTCCTGGCCATCGGCATTCGATCCCCCGGGATAACCGCGAGAACCTAACCGCATCAAGTAAACGTAACGTTGGTCCGTCTTGCGGCCTTTGCGCGCCCCTGCCTGCTCCTAGAACGCGTTCTCGCCGGTGATCGCGCGGCCGAGGATCAGGGCGTGGACGTCGTGCGCCCCCTCGTAGGTGTTGACCGTCTCGAGGTTCGCGGCGTGGCGCATCACATGATACTCGCCCGAAATGCCGTTGCCGCCGTGGATGTCGCGGGCCTCGCGGGCGATGGCCAGCGCCTTGCCGCAATTGTTGCGCTTCATCAGGCTGATGGCTTCCGGAACCCAGGCGCCCTCGTCGATCAGCCGGCCGAGCGCCAGCGCGCCCTCGAAGCCGAGCGCGATCTCGGTCTGCATGTCGGCGAGCTTCTTCTGCACCAGCTGGCGCGCGGCGAGCGGCTTGCCGAACACCTTGCGGGTCTGGGTGTATTCGCGGGACGCATGCAGGCAGAATTCGGCGGCCCCCATGGCCCCCCAGGCGATGCCGTAGCGCGCCTTGTTCAGGCAGGAGAACGGTCCGCGCAGGCCCGAGACGTTCGGCAGCATCATGTCTTCCGGCACGAAGACGTCGGCGAGCGCGATCTCGCCGGTCACCGAGGCGCGCAAGGAGAGCTTGTTCATGATCTTCGGCGTCGCGAAGCCTTCGGAGCCGCGGTCGACCAGGAAGCCCCGGATCACCCCGTCGAGCTTGGCCCAGACCAGCGCCACGTCGCTGACCGGCGAGTTGGTGATCCACATCTTCGACCCGTTCAGGACGAAGCCGCCGTCGACCTTCCTGGCGACGGTGCGCATGGAGGCCGGGTCCGAGCCGCCGTCAGCCTCGGTCAGGCCGAAACAGCCGATGATCTCGCCCGTGGCCATGCCCGGCAGGTACTTCATTCGCTGCTCTTCGGAGCCGAAGGCGTAGATCGGGTACATGACCAGCGAGGACTGCACGCTCATCGCCGAGCGGTAGCCGCTGTCGATCGCCTCGATCTCGCGGGCGATCAAGCCGTAGGCGACGTGGTTAACCTCGGCGCAACCGTACTTTTCGGGAAGCGTCGGACCCAGGAAGCCGAGCGCGCCCATTTCGGTCATGATCTCGCGGTCGAAGCGCTCTTCCGCATAGGCCGAGACCACCCGGGGCAGCAGCTTCTCGCGGGCATAGGCGCGGGCGGCCTCCCAGACCATGCGCTCGTCCTCGGAGAGGCGCGAGGCCAGGTCCAGGGGATCGTCCCAGCGGAAGGTCTTCTGGTCGGCGGCCGTATCGAGCGGCATGGAAATGGCTCCTGAAAGAATAGTCGGCCCTGGGAAATGAGGGGGGCCTTATGACCGCAAATCAGGTCCCCGTGTAGACGCCTTTGCGTTTCTCGGCGAAGGCGGCGCGGGATTCCTTGGCGTCGTTGAGCGCCCGATGGGCGACGTCCAGGCCCTTCACCTCGTTGCGCAGCGCCGCCTCGAACTCGGCGTCGACGTTCTGCTGCAGCACCCGCTTAGAGGCCCGCAACGCCAAGGGCGGCCAGCCGGTCATCTCTTCCGCGTAGGCGATCGCCGCCTCGCCGAGTTCATCCTGCGACGTGAGGCGGTTCAGGAGGCCGAGCCGCAGCGCCTCGTCGGCGCCCACCGCGCGGCTGGTGAAGATGATGTCCGCCGCCTCCGCGTAGCCGACGATCCTCGGCAGGAGATAGCTCATCGCCGAGTCCGGCGAGATGGCGCGTTCGATGAAGACGCTCTTGAAACGCGCATGCTCCGAGCCGATCCGCACATCGCAGGCGAGGGCCGTGGAGAAGCCCGCGCCGGCGGCCACGCCGTTGATCGCGCCGATGATCGGCTTGTCGAAGTCGCGGAACATCAGGGCCCAGCGGCCCATCCACAAGAGGTCGTCGAGGCGCTCGGCCTGGGTGTTCCGGGGCGCCGGCTTGCCGGTCGCCACCGCGCCGTCGCCCATGAGATCGGCCCCGGCGCAGAAGCCTCGACCGGCGCCGGTCAGCACCATGGCGCGGACCTCGTCGTCGGCCTTCACCGCGGCGACCGCCTGGGCCACCTCGCCGCGCAGGGCCGCGGACAGCGCGTTCAGCCGTTCGGGGCGATTGAGCGTGAGGATCGCGACCGTCCCGCGGCGCTCAAGGGTGATGGTTTCGTAGTCGGCGCCTTCGTAGGCCATGACCGATCCTCCCATGTCTGCGCAGTCGGGGTTTCGCCAGCATCGCGCCGATCCGGGCGGGCGTCGAATCCTGAACGCCGTCCCGCGCGCGACGGCGAGAACGCCTTTCCCGACCGGCCGCGCCTGGGAGAGTTGCGAACGCTTCTGCAAATCATTCTCATTGCCAAGCCGCGACGCCCTAGTTAAGAACGCGTCGCAATAGCAATTCTGGATTCCGGGGACACTTCATATGCGTAACGGGTCGTTTGGCGTGGTGGGCTATCGCAAGTCGCGCCCGGCCCGGCTGGGGCTCGCCATGATGGCGGGCGCGGCCAGCCTCTATGGCGTGACGGCCCAGGCCGCGGAGACCAGCGATGCGGCGGACGCCGCGGCCACGGTTTCCGGCGTCACCGTCACCGGCGACCTCAAGCCGCTCGACCGCGACACCGGCCTGTCGGTCCTGCAGACCACCGTACAGGATACCCCCCAGGCGATCAGCGTGATCTCCAACGCACAGCTGAAGGTCCAGGGGATCAACACCCTGGAAGGCGCGCTACGCAACGTGCCTGGCATCACCATCGCCATCGGCGAGGGCGGAACGCTCTCGGGCGACCAGTTCAAGATCCGCGGCTTCGACGCCAAGGACGACGTCTATGTCGACGGTCTGCGCGACTTCGGCGCCTACACCCGCGACAGCTTCAACTACGAGGAAGTCCAGGTCCTGAAAGGCCCGTCCGGCGCCATGTTCGGCCGCGGCACGACCGGCGGGGCGATCAACACCATCTCCAAGCGGCCGAAGCTCGACAACTTCACCAGCGTCGACGCCTATGTGGGCAACGGCGACTACTATCGGGCCCTCGCTGACATCAACCACAAGCTCAGCGACACGAGCGCGGTGCGCCTGACCCTGATGGGGAACAACACCGGCGTCGTCGACCGCGACGATATCTATTCCAAGCGCTGGGGCGCGGCGGTGACGGGGGGCTTCGGCCTCGGTACGGACACCAAGCTGACGATCAGCGCCCTGCACCAGCACGATCATCAGCGTCCGGACTATGGGGTGATCATCGTCCAGAAGCCCGGCGACATCGTCGCGCTGCCGGTGACCGAGTACGGTGTGGGCGTCGAGCGCTCCAGCTTCCTCGGCTACAAGAACGATGTCGACCGGTCTGACACCGACATGCTGACGGTGCGCTTCTCGCACAAAGTCAACGACAAGGTCAGCGTGACGTCGGACACCCGCTACGCGGTCTACAGCCGCTACTTCCAGTACTCGACCCTGGATCAGTGTCTGGCGCCCTGCACCGCGGCCCTCTTCGACAACAATCCGGCCACCGAGGCCAACGGCGGCAACGGCGGCCAGGGCCCCTACGACATGGACGCCTGGGGCCTGCAGAACGTCTCGACGGCGCGGATCGACTACGACCTCGGGTCGCTGAAGAACCAGGCGATCTTCGGGATCGACCTGTCGCGCCAGGAAAACGACAAGCTGATCTACGCCTACGCCTTGCCGTTCGGCTTCTCGACCCGCCAGGCGATCCCGCGGCCGCTGGTCAATCCGAACCCCAATTTCCCGGCAGGCTACTTCGTGCTCCGCGCCTTCCCCGGCCAGAACGTCAACTGCGCCGGCGCCGGCAACTGCACCACGGTGGTCAACGGACAGACCGTGTTCACCAACACCGTGGGAACCGCGACGGAGAAGAGCAACGGCTCTTCCACCGACGCCGGCATCTTCCTGACCGACCGGCTGTGGCTAACCGACAGCCTGTCGGTGATCGGCAGCTATCGGTTCGACCGCTACACGGCCGACCTTCAATCCCTGTTCTTCAACAACACCTCCTCAGACCTGAAGGTGAAGCCGAACCTGAAGAGCCCGCGCGTCAGCGTCGTCTTCGAGCCGGACGCCGACCAGACCTACTATGTCTCCTGGGGCAAATCGCAGACCCCGCAGGGCGCCTCGATCGTGGGCGCCGCGGCGGCCATCGCCGTCACCACCAAGGACCTGGCCCCCGAGGACAGCGAGATCTACGAGGCCGGCGCGAAGTTCCTGATCCCGCATACCAAGCTGTCGGCCACCGCCTCGGTGTTCGACATCAAGAAGGACAACGCCCTGCAGACCGATCCGGCCACCGGCTTCCTGCAGGCCCAGTCGGGCGAGCGGCAGGAGGTCAAGGGGATCGAACTTGGCCTTTCGGGCCGGATCACCGAGGCCTGGACGATCAGCGCCGGCTACACCTACCTCGACGCCAAGATCAAAGAGTCCTTCTCCAACTGCGCCGTGCCGACCTCCGCGGCGGGCGTGCCGACCGGCGTGGTCTGCCCGGTGGGCGTGCCCGCGGCGATCCCGGTGATCAACACCGTGGCGGTGGGCCAGCAGGTGACCTTCGTGCCGAAGAACTCCGCGACCCTGTTCTCGATCTATGACCTGTCGAACTGGGTCGACGGCCTCTCGATCGGCGGCGACGTGACCTATCAGTCGAAACTCGCCCTCGGCTATACGCCCCGCAGCGTCAGCTTCACCGACCGCACGACCTTGACGGCGCTGAAGCTCGCCCAGGCGCCGGAGAACCTCACCTTCGACGCCTATGTCAGCTACAAGACCGGCCGCTACCGGTTCGCGGTCAATGGCTACAATCTGGCCGACCGGCTGAACTACACCCAGACCTTCGGCACCCGGGCCACGCCGGCGGCGGGACGGACGATCATCGTATCGGTGGGCGCGAGCTTCTAGCGTCCGCCGGGGCTGGGCGCTAAGGCAGAGCCATGCTGCTCCACGTCGAGGGCGTCCTCACGCCCGACCAGGTCGCCAAGTGCCGCGAGACGCTTCAGGCCCAGGATTGGGTCGACGGGCGGGTGACGGCGGGCGAACAGTCGGCGCGCGCCAAGAGCAACCTGCAGGTCCCCGAGGACGCGCCGGCCGCGCGCGAACTCGGCGAGATGATCCTGGCGGCGCTGGGCCGCAATCCGCAGTTCGTCTCCGCCGCCCTGCCGCTGCGCGTCTTCCCGCCGCTGTTCAACCGCTACGACGAGGGCATGGCCTTCGACACCCATGTCGACAACGCGATCCGCTTTGCCGGGCCCGTGCGGTTCCGCACGGACCTGTCGGCCACCCTCTTCCTGACCGATCCGGCCGACTACGACGGCGGCGAGCTGATCGTCGAGGACACTTACGGCGAGCACGCGGTGAAGCTGCCGGCGGGCGACATGATCGTCTATCCGGCCTCAAGCCTGCACCGGGTGGCGCCGATCACCCGCGGCTCGCGCTGGGCCTCGTTCTTCTGGGCCCAGTCGATGATCCGCGCCGACGCCCAGCGCAGTCTGCTCTACGACCTCGACAACGCCATCCAGGCGCTGAGCGTCCAGGTCGGGCAGGGCGATCCCGCGGTGGTGGGCCTCGCCGGGACCTACAACAACCTGCTCAGGATGTGGGCCGAGATCTAGGCGGCCTGCGGCGGAACAGCCGGTCGAAGGCCAGCGGGCCCGGGCCGCCGACGGCCAGGGCCGCCAACGCGGCCAGGTAGAGCAGGTCGGTTTCATAGCCGGGTTGCCCGAAGTGGGCTCCGCTCGCCGTCACCGACTGCAGCTTGATCGAGCTGAAACCGTTCGGCAGGTGCACGGTCACGATCGCCACGACGAGCACCACGGCCATCGGCACGCTGGCCAGCGGTATGAAGGCGCCCAGAAGCACGAGAAGGCCGCCGACCAGTTCGACGAGGATCGTCGTCCACGCCATCATCCAGGGCATCGGCGTGCCGATCGCATGGAGGATGCCGGCGAAATTCTCCGGCCCGCGCGCCAGCTTGGCGTAGCCGTGCGCCATGAAGCCGTAGCCGACGATCAGCCTCAGCGGCAGGGCGTACCAGCCGGCGGGAACAGGCAGACGGGAGGCGAGGTCGGCGGGGCGCGGCGCGGCAAGGGTCATGCCTGTCATTCGCCCGGCGGCGCAGTTCGTTACGCGTGCCTGAGCGCCAGTCTGCGGCCGCGGCGCCGCAGCCACATGACCAGGCCGCTCAGCGACAGGATCAGCGGCGCAACGCCGGCCGCCGTGATGACCAGCCTCCAGGCCAGGCCCATATCGGTCCCGTCGTGCAGGCGGCGGACCCAGCGCGAGAAGGGGTCCGGCCCGCCTTCCGACCGAGGCGGGCCGGCACCCTGGCCCCTATCGCGCCCGCCCTTCACCTCACCGCTCGCGTCGTCGATGCGGATCGTGCGGGAGGGATCTGCGCCCGGCGGTTGCACCTCCACGCGCCAGGCCGGGGCGTTGCCCTGCTGCGGCAGGTTCAGGCTGGCGAGCGATGCGCCCGGCGCATGGGCGATCGCGGCGGCCACGGCCTCATCGACCGACAGGTGTGGGGCGGCGAGCGGCGGGGCGAAGCGCGGATCGTTGCGAGCCGGGCGCGCGCCCATCCCAGGGCCGGGCGGCGGCGGCGCGCCGACCAGCGCGTGGGAGGTCTGCGGGAAGGCGATGTAGACGCCGGTGATCGACAAGGCGGCCAGCGGCAGGCAGATCCAGAAGCCCGCCATGTGGTGCAGGTTGAAGAGCGTGGACGGGCTGCGCCGCCAGCGCAGGCCTTTCAGCACATTGGCGTGCCGCGGCCACCAGAGCCACAGCCCCGTCGCCGATGAGACGAACATCGCCCAGCCCAGCCAGCCCACGATCTTGCGTCCGACAGTGGGGACCAGCAGCTGGCCGTGCAGGCGGTGGATGATCATGGTCGCGCTGCTCGCGATCTCGGCGGTGGCCAGCACCTTGCCGGTCGGGGGGTCGATCCAGGCGTTGAGCGTGCGCGGCCGGCCGTTGGCGCCGGGCGGTCCCACGATACGGCCCACCGCCACCACCGGGTCGCCGGCCTTTGACGGCAGGCGAAGCTGGGTGAGGTCGGCCTGACCCGCGAACGCGCTCTGGGTCGCCGCCGCGTAGATCGAGGCCGGCTGGCTGGCGGCCGGACCGCTGACCGCATAGCGCTGGGCGTAGACGCTGTGATCGAGGGCGTCGTGCCAGACCAGCAGCGAACCGGAGACGCTGAGCGGAACCAGCGCCACCATCAGGCCGACGCCCAGCCAGAGATGAAGGGTGAGCCAGACGCGGCGCAGGCGCGCCAGGATCGATTGAGTCATATGTCTTGCTAATGCGAGCTATTCGCAAAAACAAGTCCCGGCAACCAAGCGCCTCGAGCGGTGTTCCCTATTCGTAGAGTTCGCCGAGGAGCCAGCCGATGCCCTCCACCACTGTTTTCGAGATCGCCCGTCCCTTCGCATGGCTCGCGGCGGTGGCGTTCCTGGTGGGCTTCGTGAGCTACCTGGCGCTCGGCCGTCCCGCTTTCGCGGCCTCGCAGGACCACCTGCAGACGGTCTCCGCCTCCGGTCCCGCCTCGGCCGAGTGGAACCTCCCCCACAAGATCTGACGCGCCGCGCGAAGCCGGTGTCGTAAACACTCCTCAACGTCCGCCGCCTTAATCTGCGCCGGTGCGCGCCGCGGCCTTGGCATGATGACAGCCTGCGTCCCGCTCCGCCTGGGGAGCTGAATGCCCAACCGCACGGAGTCAGTGCAGGTCTTGCGCTTCCTCGCTGCGGCGTTGGTCGCCTGGACCCATATTTCGCAGGTCTATCGCCCGGCGGGGATCGTGTTCAGCGCCCTGCCCGTGCTCGAACGGGCGGTGGCAAACATCGGCTCCTTCGGGGTCGATGTGTTCTTCGTCATCTCCGGCTTCGTCATGGCGAAGACCGCGCCGGGCAAATCGCCCGCCGAGTTCATGCGGCTTCGCCTCGTCCGCATCGTGCCGATCTACTGGCTGGCGACGCTGGCCATGGCGCCTTTCGTGCTCAACGACGGCCAGTTCACCCTGGCCAAGCTTGTCTCGACCTTGACCTTCTTCCCGGCCCCCAACGGTCCGCTTCTCCAGGTCGGCTGGACGCTTTGCTTCGAGATGCTGTTCTACGTCGTCGTGGCGTTGACGCTGTTCCGCCCGCGGGTGCTCGTTCCCGCCGCACTCTTTGCCTTCGCCGCCTGTTCCCTTGCGCGCCAAGCCTGGGGTGGCGGGTTCAGCTTCTTTGGAAATCCCCTGATTCTGGAGTTCCTGGCCGGGGCAGCGATCTATCGGCTGGGCGCGCGCTCCAGATCGCTGGGCCTGCTCGCCGGGGCGGCCGCGCTGGGTATCGTCAGCGTCCTGGCGGTGAGCGACATCGTCCCGATCAATCTGCTCAGAAGCCTGATCAGCGGCGACGTGGGCGTTCAGAGGGTCATGCTCATGGGGACCCCGGCGGCGCTGCTGGTGTTCGCCGCCGTCCAGTTCCGGATCCCGCGCTCGCCCCTGTCCGATCTCGGCGACGCGTCCTACTCGCTCTACCTGTTCCACCCGCCGATCCTGGCGGCGGCCCTGCTCCTGGCGCCACCGGGAGGGCTTGGCCCGTACCTGCCGCTGGTGTTCGCCGTATCGGTCGCAGTCTCGCTGGCCGCCTACCGCTGGCTCGAACGCCCAATGATGGCGTTTGCCCGGCCGCGGCCGCCCAGGCCGGCGATCGTCCTGGCGGCCGAGTAGCGGCGCGGTCGTCGAAGAGGTCCTAGGCGCCGCGCGCCACGAACCAGCCGTTCCGGAAGCCCTCGTGCGCCTTGCCGTAGACGAACGGCTGGCCCTCGGGCGTGGTCAGGCGTCCGCCGGCCGCCTCCAGCACCGCCTGGCCCGCGGCGGTGTCCCACTCCATGGTCGGTCCATGGCGCGGGTAGATATCGGCCGCACCCTCGGCGATGCGGCAGAGCTTGATCGACGAGTCCATCGGTTCGCGCAGATGGAAGCCGTATTCCTCGGCGAGCTTGTCGGCGGTTTCGACCTTCATGGTGTGGCTGATGAGCGCCAGCGCCGCGCCCTCCGGCCACGGGCGGGCCCGCACCGGCCTGGCGGCGACGCCCTGCAGCCGCTTCATCGCCTGGCCGCCGGCGGTGTACCAGACCTCGCCCGAGGGCGGAGCGGCGACGGCGCCGGCGACCGGCCGGCCATATTCGATCAGGCCGATGTTGACCGTGAAGTGCGGGTCGCCGCGGACGAAGGCCTTGGTGCCGTCCAGCGGGTCGACCAGGAAGAAGCGCGGGCCGATGGCCTCCGGCGCGCCGAATTCGCTGGCGTCCTCCTCAGAAACCACGGGGATGTCCGGGAAGCGTTCGGCGAGCGCCTTGAGGATCAGGGCCTCGCCCGCCCGGTCGGCCTCGGTGACCGGGCTTTCATCGGCCTTGTGCGCCACGGCCAGGCCGGAGCGCCAGAGCGGCAGGATCAGGGCGGCCGCCGCGTCGCAGATCTCGGCCAGCTCGGCCCCGATGTCGTTCATGCGCACCTCGATCTCCAGGCCGGCTCTCTTATGGGCCGCGCGCGGTTTTCCAAAGGCTCAAATCACCGCAAGGTCGGGTTCATGACGCAAACCCCCGCCACCGCGGCCCACGAGAGCCCGCCCATTCGCCCTGCCGAGCTTGCTGCCTACCTGGCCGCGCGGATGTGCCACGACTTTATCAGCCCGGCGAGCGCCATCGTATCGGGGCTCGACCTCTTGGAAGACCCCACCGCCCAGGACATGCGCGAGGACGCCATGGGCCTGATCGCCGCCTCGGCCCGCAAGCTGGCGGACCTGCTGGCCTTCACCCGGGTGGCCTTCGGCGCCTCTGCCTCGGCGGAGACCTTCGACGCGCGCGAGCTGGAGAAGCTGGCCCAGGGCGTCTTCGCCCACATGCGCGCCGAACTCGACTGGCAGGTGACGACCCCGGCGGTGAACAAGCCGGCCGCGCGGACCCTGCTCAACCTTGCCCAGATGGCGGGCGCGGCCCTGCCGACCGGCGGGGCGGCCCGGGTGCGGGCCGTGGAAGAGGGCGGCGCGATGGCGATCACCGTGGAGGCCGCCGGCCCGCGCGCGCGGCTGCGGCCCGAAGTGCTGAGTGGGCTGCGCGGCGAAGGCCCGGGCGAGGGGCTGCACGGGCACTGGGTCCAGGCCCGCTATGTCCACCTGTTCGTCACTGACGCCGGCGGCCGGGTCCTGGTCGAGGTCGGCGACGAGAAGGTCACGCTCGGCGCGACGATCCCCGCCTGAGCGGCGTCGCGTTCAGCGCGGGCGAGCCTCGCGATCCTTGGCGGCCTGGAGCTGGCGCCCGACGGTGGGCCCATGAAAGCGGCCGGCCCCCATGATGGCGCAGGACACCTGGCCCTTTCGCACGGTCACCGTCGCCCCGTGGCCGATTCCGGGCTCGAAGATCGTCGTGCGGCCGCCCTTGGTGACCGCCACGGCGCCGGCCGCGTCGAACTGGCAGACCGTGTAGTTGGACGAGTCGAAGAGGTTCTTCTCCGGCGCCGCTACGCATTCCACGTCGCCGATCTGGTAGGCGAAGCGCGCGCCGCGATAGGTGAAGGGCGGTGGAGGCTTCGCGCCGAGCGCGGCCGGCGAAGGCGCGGCCACCACCGGACAGGCCGGTCCGATGGCGGTCCATTCCTTCCGCAGCGATTGGTGGTCCAGCCAGGTCGCGACGCCGACGCTGATCGGCATGCCGGCGACCGCCGCCAGGAGGAGGACGATGCCGAACGTCTTCAGGCGGGCGAGCATGCTTTTACATCCGTAGAAAACTACGTATGTAAATCGATCTGGCCAGCTTGGCTAGGGTCCTCACCTCCACCGGTCCTTAACCATCGCGGCGCGACAAGGTTGGCATGGTTAAGGACTCCGCCAGCCTGAAGCTCTGCCTGGTCGTCGACGACAGCCGGGTCGTGCGCAAGGTCGCGCGCCGGATCCTCGAGGATCTGGGGTTCGAGGTGGCGGAGGCCGGCGACGGGGTCGAGGCGCTCGCCTGGGTGCGCACGGCGGCGCCGGACGTCATCCTGCTCGACTGGAACATGCCGGTGATGAACGGGCTGGAATTCCTGAGGCGCTTGCGCCAGGAGCCCGGCGGCGACGCGCCCAAAGTGATCTTCTGCTCGGTGGAGAACGATCTCGACCGCATCCGCGAGGCGCTGACCACGGGGGCCGACGAATACATCATGAAGCCCTTCGACGGCGACATCGTCGCCTCGAAGCTAGGGCTGGTGGGTCTCCTATGACCCCGCAGGACCGCGAGCTCATCGCCCGCCTCTGCGCCGATCGCGCGGGCCTGAGGGTCGATCCGGACCGCGCCTATATGCTTGAGAACCGGCTGGGTCCGGTGGCCCGGCGCGAGGGTTTCGGCTCGGTGCATGAGTTCGTCGTGGCGGTGCGCGACCGCGACGAGGAACGGCTGATCTGGGCGGCGGTGGAAGCGATGTCACCGGCCGAAAGCGCCTTCTTCCGCGAGCCCGCCGCCTTCGAGCGGATCGTCGGCGAGGTGCTGCCGGCCCTGGCGCGCCAGCGCGAGGGTGCGGGGTTACGGCTCTGGGCCGCGGCCTGCGGCGGCGGACAGGAAGTCTATTCCCTGGCCATGGCGCTCGAGGAGCGCAGTCCGCCGGGCGTGAAGATCGAGGTCTTCGGGTCCGACCTCTGCGAGCGGCGCCTGGAGAAGGCGCAGGCGGGCGTCTACAGCCAGTTCGAGGTGCAGCGCGGCCTCTCGGCTCAGCGCCTCGTGCGGCATTTCGAAGGGGCCGAGGACAGCTTCGCCCTGTCGCCCAGGCTGCGCCAGATGGTGCGCTGGCGGCGGGTCAACTTGACGGAGGACCTGACGCGGCTCGGAAAGTTCGACCTGGTGCTCTGCCGCAATGTGCTGGGCTATCTGGGCGATGAGGCGCGCGGACGGGTACTGACCAATCTTGAGGGCGCGCTCGCTCCGGGTGGCTGGCTGGTGCTGGGCGAGACCGAGGCGGCGCCGGGGCTTCATGCAAGCGCCGGAGGGTTCCATCAGCGGACCGAGGCGGCGCGGGCCGTGGCCTGAGGCCAGGCAAAGAAAAACCCCGCCGCAAGCGGCGGGGCTCTCCCGAATTCCAGATGGGACGTCTTAGTGCTTGGCGTCGTTGGCGGTGTCGGTCACGGCGTGGCCGGTAGCCGAGACGTCCTTGCCGGCGCCGGCGACGGTGTTACAGGCGGCGACGGCCATGCTGGCGGCCAGGACGGCAAAGAGGACGATCTTACGCATTGAGAATTCTCCGGGGTTTGAAACTCGCCCAGCAACAACGGTCATGCTGCCGCTTGGTTCCCGCCCGCAGCCTCTTCGGGCCGCGGCGCGTCGGCCATCGGGGTCGGGAAGAGCAGCCGGGCCGTGACCCCGCCCTTTGCGTTGCGGACCAGTTCGGCGCGGCCGCGCAGCTGGCGGGCGAAGGCGGTCATCAGGGTGCGGCCGACGCCAGAGGATGAAAACGCGTCCTCGCCGGCCTGGCCGTCGTCGGAAATCTCCAGCTCGGCCTCCTCGCCGCGGACCCGGAAGGCCAGGGTCAAGCTGCCGCCGCGACCGGTGAAGGCGTGCTTCTGCGCGTTGGTGATCGCCTCGACGGCGAAGAGGGCCAGCGGGGCCAGGCGGTCCGGATCGATGACCAGGGCGTCCACCGAAAGCTCGGTGCGCACCGCCGGGCCGTGGGCGATCTCGCCGGCCAGCAGCTGGGCGGTCAGCTCCTCGAGGAAGGGCCGCAGGTCCACCCGCTTCAGGTCCGGTCCCTGGTAGAGGGCGCGGTAGATGAGCGCGAGGGCGGTGATCCGCTGGCGGGTGTCGGACATCGCCGCCCGCGCCGCGGGATCGGTCAGGGCGCGCTGCTGCATGTTGAGCAGCGAGGAGATGACCTGCAGGTTGTTCTTCACCCGGTGATGGATCTCGCGCATCAGCGCGTCCTTCTGGGCCAGCGAATCCCTGAGGGACGCGTCGCGCCCGACGATGGCGTCGGCCATGTCCTCAAGCGTCTCGGCGAGCTCGCGGATTTCCGGCGGCATCTGCTCGGCCTGCACCGGGCGCACGCTGAGCCGGCCGCGGGCATAGAGCGAGGCAATGCGCTGCAGATAGGTGATCCAGCGCACCACCACCCGGTCGGTCACCGCGCTCACCGCGGCGAGCGCCAGGGCGAATGTGAGGAGCGGGAAGAGGATACCCGAGAGCGGATTGAGCCAGGCCCAGGACAGGATCCCCGGCGAGCGCGCCGAGAGCACCACATAGACCTCGTCGCCAGCCACGGGGGCCGCGGAATAGACCCGCCGCCCGTCGATGGTGTCGGCCCCGTACCAGACGTGGGCGCCGTTCAGCCGGATCTGGTTGCGCCAGCCCTTCGGCAAGGCTGTCGGGAAGGCCTTGGGGTCGGTCGCGCTGATGTAGTGTCCCGCGCCGTCGACCAGGGCGACGTCGGAGTGGGCCGGCAGGGTCGGGTCGCTGACCGAGGGTTCGAGGCTGGCGAGCGTGATCGCCGCGGCGAAGGCGCCGTCGAACTCGCCCTGCGCGCCTTCGGCGGGCACCGCGGCGAGGATCGAGGGCTCCGTGGCGTAGGCCTGGCCGGGATCGCGGGTGATGACCAGCTTGTCGCCGCGCGCCAGGCGCTGGAACCAGGGCCGAAGCGCGCGCTGCGTATCGGCGGGCACGTTGCCGGCCGCGCAGTCCACCCGCCCGCGCCGGTCGAAGCGCACGAGGTTGGCGTAGCCGGGGATGCGCCGCACCACCTCGGCCAGGCGGTCGCCGCACTGGTATCCCACCGAGCCGGGCGCGAGGGTCTGCAGGAGGATGCCCGCGCCTTCCATGCGCGTCCGCGCGGTGGCGGCGCTGCGCTCGGCGGCGAAGCCCAGGTTCTGGCGAAGAGTGACCCGCTCGCGGTTGAAGGCGATGGCCGACTGGACCACCCCCAGGATCAGCACGGGCAACAGCGCCGCGGCGAGCGCGGCGATCAGGCGGACCCTGATTGTGCTCAGCGAACCCCAAGCTAGACCCGTCATGGGGGCAGGCCGCTCATGGAAGGGCTATTCCCGTCCTCAACGGACGGTGCTTAGCCGCTCCGCATCCGCCAGGATAGCCCGCATGGCGTCCCCAGCGGATCGGCCGTCGCGATCGTAGGCGCCATCTTCCAGGATCGCATGCAGTGCGCGCCGGGCCCGGCTGACACGGCTCTTCACGGTGCCCACGGCGCAGTCGCAGATCTCGGCCGCCTCCTCGTAGGCGAAGCCGCCGGCGCCGACCAGGATCAGCGCCTCGCGCTGTTCGGCCGGCAGCATGGCCAGGCCCTGCCGCAGTTCGTCGAGCGCCACCGGCGCCTCGGGATCGTCGACCGCCACCAGGGTCCGCTCGGCGGCCTCCTGGTCGAGCTGGCTCTGGCGCCAGGACCGGCGCTTCTCCGAATAGAACTGGTTGCGCAGGATCATGAAGGTCCAGGCCTTCATGTTGGTGCCCATCTGGAAGCTGGCGCGGGCGTCCCAGGCCTTCATCATGGCGTCCTGCGCCAGGTCGTCGGCCGCGGCGGGGTCGCCGCAGAGGGTGCGCGCGAACGCCCGAAGATGCGGGATGAGCTGGACCAGCTCGCGCTTGAAGCCTTCGTCGTCGGTCCCGGAGCGGGAGGGTCGGGTGGTGGGGGCTTCGGACATCAGCCCTTCTCTCCAGCCTTCTTTTCATCGTGGCGGCGCAGGATCTCAAGGAACTCGTCCGGGACATCCTCGTTGACGACTTCGTCGAACATCTGGCGCAGGCGAACGCCGATCGCCTGCTGGCGCAGGCGGGCTTCGTCGAGGGCGGCGGATGGCTTCCTCGGGTCCGGTGAAGGCATGTTTTCGATCATACTGTCGGCGTGCCGCTTTCGCGGAGGCCGCCCCCTCTTAGCATCCTCGTCGCCCATCAACGCCCAGCTCCGTTTCGAGTTCCCGTCCCGCGGAGCGCAAGATGCGGAAAACCCGCGGCTTTGGGAACAAGTTCCCCACAGTAGCGTTTTTGCATCATGATGGGCGCTCGTCGGGGACGCCTTGTGATGCCCGATCCTAAGACTGCGCCAACGCGTTCAATATCAATGGGAGGGGTCACCCCTTGAGTCTGCTAGCTCGTCTCGCGCCGCACCTGCCCTATGTCCGGCGTTACGCCCGCGCCCTCACCGGCGACCAGACCACCGGCGACCATTACGTCCGTGTCGCGCTTGAGGCCCTGGCGGCCGGGGAGCGCACCCTGGAGGCCAACCTGACGCCGCGGGTGGCGCTCTATCACGTGTTCCACGCCATCTGGTGCAGCTCCGGCGCCCAGCTGGAGAACCCGCAGGAAGACGACTATTCCGGCGCCGACGACACCACCCAGCGCCTGATGCGCATCGCCCCGCGCTCACGCCAGGCCTTCCTGCTCACCGCGCTCGAGGGGTTCACGCCCTCCGAGGCCGCCCAGATCCTCGACGCCAGCTTCCCCGAGGTCGAGCAGCTGATCTCCGAGGCCCAGGCCGAGATCGACGCGGAACTGGCCACCGACGTCCTGATCATCGAGGACGAGCCGGTGATCGCCGCCGACATCGAAGCCCTGGTCAAGGAGCTCGGCCACACCGTGGTCGATATCGCCGCCACCCGCACTGAGGCGGTCGACGCGGTCACCCGCAAGACCCCGGGCCTGGTCCTGGCCGATATCCAGCTGGCCGACGGCTCCTCCGGCATCGACGCGGTGAAGGACATCCTGGCGCGCTTCAACGTGCCGGTGATCTTCATCACCGCCTTCCCGGAACGCCTGCTGACCGGCGAGCGTCCGGAGCCGACCTTCCTGATCACCAAGCCCTTCCAGCCGGAGACGGTGAAGGCCGCCATCGGCCAGGCGCTGTTCTTCCACCCGCGCAAGGCTTCCAAGCAGGCGGCCTAGGCGGAACGGGCCAACAAGCTCCACGTTACGGAAGGGACGCCGCGGCGATCGCGGCGTCCTTTTTCGTTCGAGGAGAGATGCCATGCTCGGTTGGGCTCTGGTGTTCGCGGTCCTGGCGATCCTCGCCGGCGTCCTGGGCTTCGTCAGCCTGGCGGGCTTGGCGGCGACCATCGCCAAGGTGCTGTTCGTGGTCTTCCTGGTGCTGCTGGTCGCCAACTTCGCGATCCGCGCCTTCCGCGGGCAGTCGGTCGTCTAGGCGTCCGGGACACTGCTGGATGCGAAAAGGGCCGCCCCTGCCGGGGCGGCCCTCGTCGTTTCTAAGATCCAGCCTCAGGGTTTGGTCGGTGTCGGCAGAGGCGTGACGGGCGCCGGCGCCGGGGTGTTGAACGCCGGGGCCGAGGTGCTGACGCGGCCGTTGTCGGAATTGGTCGAGGCCAGGCTCGGCGCCTTGATCGTCCAGGCGACGAACAGGCCGATCGCGGCGAGCAGGGTCCCGAAGATCAGCACCCAGACCAGACCGGTTCCGACACGGCCCTGACGGGCGCGGGTCGCGTTGAGCACCGGGCTGGCGGGTTCGGCGACGGGTCTCGAGGACTCGGTCATGGAAGGCTCCTACTGGGAGGGGAAATAGCTGAACGGACCGGTCGCCGGCCGGCTTGAAAGGACATGGACGGGATGGATCAGCGAGCCGATCAGGCCGCTGGCGAGCGCCAGGGCCAGGATCGCGCAGACCGCGGCCAGCCTGCGGCGCACCGCCTGCTGGCGATGGCTGGGCGTCTTCGTGAGGATCGGACCGCGCCGCGCGGCGTAGCCAGACTGCATGACCCAAGACCTTCCCTGGCGCCGGCGGGGCGACGTCTCCCGCCATCAGGGAAACGTGGCCGGGTCCCGGCTGTTCCCGGCGCGGCGGCGGATAAAGGCCAAGCTGTCCGGGAAGCGTCGCAAAAACAATAGCTTGTGGGATCTTCGGCGGGGCTGTCGGCGGGCGATAAAAAAAGCCTAAAAAAGTTGACGACCCCCGGAACGCAATCGCGGCGTGTGAGTTTCCATCAGTGCGGAGACGGCGACGCCCCCCCCGACTTGAGACTGGCGAGCACGCCAGTCTGCCGTCTCCGCACCCCTTTTCTCGATGATGCACACTGGGCGGGTCCCCGGATCCGCCCTTTCTTTTGCTGCATACAGGGGGCGGATCCTCGGATCCGCCCTTTCTTTTGCGGCCGGCCGCTGGGCTGGCTTCAGGTCGGCGAGAGGTGCAGCACAACATCGACGCGGCGACGCAGCGGCTTGGCCTGCCCGCCGGCGGTGGTGGCGCCGGCCTGGCCCGCGGCCTGCACCTTGAATTCGCCGGCCGGCAATCCAGCGGCGGTGAGGGCCGCGGTCACCGACTGGGCGCGGCGCTTGGAGAGTTCGAGGTTGGCCTCCGGGCCGCCAACGCTGTCGGCGAGACCCAGGACGTCGACGCTGGCCACCTTGCAGGGCCGGCCCTGGGCGGCGGCCGCGGTGATGACCGCGCGCCCTTCCTTGGTGACCTCCGCCGATTCCGCCTCGAAGTAGATCTGCACCGTCTGGTCGACGCAGCTCGGGGCGGTCTTCACGATCCGGTCGCGCCCGGTCTTCAGGCCGGCGCATCCGCCCAGCCCCAGCACCAGGATCATCGCCATGCCGGCGGTACTGCGGAGGGTCATGTTCGAAGCCTTTTCTGTAGCGCACGACAAAGGGCGGCCGGACCATTCCGACCGCCCTTTCCGATCTAACCGGACAGCTCCGTCTTAGCGGGGGCTGCCGTCTTCCCAGAAATACCGGCCGGTGGCGGAGTCGTAGTAGTAATACCGCCCAGCGCGCTCATCATAGTACTGGCGGTGGCCGGGCGCGCGGGCGCCGCAGCCGCCCTGGTCGTTACAGCCCTTCGCGGCGCCGATGAGGCCGCCGGCGGCCGCGCCGATCAGCGCTCCGCTCGCGGCGTTGTGCGCGCCGGTGTTGTTGCCGATCACCGCGCCGGCGACAGCGCCAAGCGCGGCGCCGCCCAGGGCGGTGTTGGTGGTGTGGGGGTCGTCAGCGCAGGCGCAGAGCAGCGCTCCGGCGCCGGCGAGCGCGATGATGGGTTTGAGCAACATAGGCAAGGCTCTCCTTGTGTGTCCCCTGGCGGCCCAAACGCCGGGCCGGCAGGGCAGTTCCGCAGCACGCCCCCCGTGCGCCGCATACTGTGGCTTTCCGGAACCGGCGTCATCCCCCGTCGTTGGGTAAGCATAAGCATTCAACGGAGCCCTCCGATGGTTGGCGCACGCCTCGATCCAAATGACGGAACTGCAGCCTTGAGCCGCGCCGAGCAGCTCGATGTGAAGGAAACCCAGGCCGAGCTCCGCGAGGCCTATGAGCGCGGCCGCAAGGACGAGCGGGCAAGCCGCAAGCGCCACCCGATCTTCATGACCTTCACCTTCATCGCGGCCATCTGCGGCGTCGCCCTGCTGGCGCTGGCCGCGGCGAACGGCTCCTTCACGCGCGGCGGCGACGTGGCCGACCAGAGCCTGCAGGCCGCCGTCACCAAGGCTGAGCCGCAGGTGCGTGACGCCGCCGACAAGGCCGGGCAATCCTTGCGCGACGCCGGCCAGGCTGCGAAAGCCAAGGCGACCGGCGCGCCGAGCTAGGACTGACCAGTTGGGGGCGATGACAGGCGTCAGGACGGTCGAGGTGGTGGCCAATTGCGCCTCGGGCAGCGTCGGCGGCGGCGCGCCGGCCGAGATTGAGAAGATTCTTTCCGAGCAGGGGCTTACGGCGCACGTCTGGGCGCCGGAGCCGCCTGACCTGGAGACCTGCCTGCGTTCGGCGATCGACGCCGCGCCGGATCTGCTGATCGTACTGGCCGGGGACGGCACCGCGCGGCTGGCCGCTGAACTCGCCGGACCGGACGGGCCGATCATCGCCCCCCTGCCGGGCGGGACGATGAACATGCTGCCGCACGCCATCTATGGACAGCGGACCTGGCAGGCCGCGCTGGCCATCGCGCTGGAGCACGGCTATGCGCGGCCGATCGGCGGCGGCGAGGTCGACGGCCACAGCTTCCTGGTGGCCGCCATCCTGGGCTCGCCCGCGTTGTGGGCCCCGGCCCGCGAGGCCGCACGGTTCGGCAAGCACAGGCTGGCCTGGCTGCGCGCGCGACGGGCTCTTCGTCGCGCCTTCGCCGGGCGCATGCGCTACATCCTGGATGGCGGACAAAGGGAGAAGGCTGAGGCCCTGATCTTCATGTGCCCGCTCACCTCGCGGGCGATGGACAACGACGAGGCCGCGCTCGAAGTGGCCGCCTTGGACGTCCGGGATACGCTGGACGCCTTCCGCCTGGGCTTCCACGCCCTGACCGGAGACTGGCGCGACGCCCCGGGCGTGGAGATGGCGAAAAGCCAGATCGGCCGGGTCTGGTCGGCCCACGGCATCCCGGCGATCCTCGACGGCGAGTCCGTGCAACTGAAGACCCTCGCGGAAATCCGCTACACCCCCAATGTCGCCCGTATCCTGGCGATCCCGAAGGACGCCTGAGGAATGGCCATCCGTCTGGCGCACCTCTCAGACATCCATTTCGGCGGCGAGAACGCGCCCGCCGTCGCCGCGGCGACGGCCTTGCTGAACGAGGGCGGCTTCGACCTTGTCGTGGTGAGCGGCGACCTCACCCGTTACGCCGAGGTGGCGGAGTTCGAGGCCGCGGCCGCCTGGCTGGCGCAGATCGACGCGCCGAAGCTGGTGACGCCCGGCAACCACGACGCCCCCTACCTGGCCTGGGCCGAGCGGGTCTTCGCCCCGTTTCGCCGCTACGAGCATGCCATCGGGCCCGCGGCGTCGCAGGTCCACCTAGGCGGCGGTTTTGCGGTGCGCGGGCTCAATACGGCGCGCGGCGCACAGCCCCGCATCAACTGGTCGAAGGGTCAGATTTCCAAACGTCAGGTCGCCGCCGCGGTGAACTGGTTCGAGGACTCGCACGCCGAGTGCATCCGGGTCGTCGTCTGCCATCACCCTCTGACCGAGATGATCGGCGGTCCGATGACCGCT
Organism: Phenylobacterium sp.; assembly: GCF_041691455.1. GTDB lineage: Bacteria > Pseudomonadota > Alphaproteobacteria > Caulobacterales > Caulobacteraceae > Phenylobacterium. The sequence continues at coordinate 590,483 of NZ_JBEPUO010000001.1, forward strand.
CGCGTCTGGGGCGGCGAGGCCGCGGCCCGCGACTTCGCCGAGGCCGGGGTGGACCTGGTGCTGTCGGGCCATATCCACGCGCCCTTCGCCTGGCCCTACCCGTTCGGAGACGGTCGAACCTACGCGGTGGGCGCGAGCACGCTCTCGCTGCGGGAACGCGGCGTCCCGGCGGGGTTCAATATCCTGGACATAGAAAGGGCGGCGATCCGTGTCGCCGCCCAGAGGTGGACAGGCTCGCATTTCGAGCCCTATCGCACTTGGTCTCTCGATCGGCGTTGACCCTTAGAGGTTTGCGCCGCGGCCTCGCACGAAGTTCATGATCAGCGAGACCACGAACAGCACCAAGAAGACGTAGAAGGCGATCTTGGCGATGCCGATCGCGGCGCCCGCGATGGTGGTGAAGCCAAGAACGCCGGCGATCAGCGCGACCACCAGGAAAGTCAGGGCCCAGCCTAGCATTTGGGTTTTCTCCATCCGCGCCGTCATGGCGCCATCGGAGGAGTTAACGCCGGCGGCGCGCCGCCGTTCCGCGACCTAGCGTTTGGGCGGCGGCGGCGGGCGGCTGGCGAAGACCCCGGCGATCACCGCGCTGAGGATCCTCGGGTTCTTGATGACGACCGCGGCGGCGGCCCCCACCACACCCACGGCCACCAGCGGGCGTTCGCGGGCGAGTTCGATCAGTTTGGCGGTCAGGTTCTGGCTGTCGCCCTTGACCGGCTTGGGCCGCGCCTTCCGGGTGACGGCGAAAGCCACGATCAGGGCGATGAGCGCCACGGCGCCGGCCACGCCGGCCGCCGCCCAGGCCGGCTCTAGGATGTCACACAGGGCGGCGTAGGCCGCGAAGGCGAGCGCGACAACGCAGACGGCCGCCGCCGCCGCGATGGCGGCGAAGGCGGCGACCAGTCCGACGAACTTCCTGAAGATCAACGGCGCGACGAGGCGGCGGAGAGCAGCAGGCCGATCAACACGCCGACGCCGAGCGCGGCGCCCGTGGCGGCCAGCGGCCGCTCCTTGACCCGCTCGGTCACATATTGCTGAGCCTGGTCGATCTGTTGGCCGGCGGTGTCGGAGTAGGCGCGCGTCTGGGCGCGGAGCTGCTCGATCCCTTCGGCGACGGCGCGTTCGATGCGCTTGGCGGCGTCAGCGAAGGAGCGTTGCGCCTCGGCGGACAGCTTGGTCGCGGAGTCGGAGGCGGCGTTGACCGCGCTCTTGGCTTCGTCGGCGGCATAGTCAACGGCGTTCGCGGGCATGGGAAGTCTCCGAAGGATGGCCCGGGCGGGCAGCGGGAAGTGTAGGCCAGAACGTCAGGCACCCTAGCCGGTTCCCGCCTCGGTCGCAAAGGCAGGGCTTGCCCGACCGGCCAGCGAAACGTCATCCTGAACGCACGGTTCCTGTCGCGAAGGCGCGCGCGCCACCCTATGTTCGGTACATGACGCAAGGTGACCGTGGTCATAGCGAGGAGCATCGTCGCCTCGAACGCGCCCTCGAAGTCGCGGGGCTGGGCGAATTCGAATGGGACATGACTGCAGGCCTGTTCGTGGTCAGCCCGCGGATGGCGGCGATTACCGGCCTTCCGGCCGGACCCATGCCCGCCAAGGGCACCCGCGCGCTGGAGCCCTTCATCCATCCTGACGACCTGGAGGCGTTCCGCGCCCAGAAGGACAGCCAGCGGCCCGCCGGCGGCCAGTACGAGTTCGAATTCCGCCACATCCGGCCCGACGACGGGCGCGTGGTCTGGGTGCGGGTGGCGAGCGTCCTGTCCCGGGATGCCGACGGACGGCCGCAGAGCGCCACCGGCATCGTCGAGGACATCACCCAGCGCAAGCTGGAGGAGGACCAGCGCCAGACGATGATGGCCGAGCTGGACCACCGGGTGAAGAACGTGCTGGCCACCGTCCAGTCGCTGGCCATCCAGACCGCCCGCCGGACCACCTCGCTTGAGGGCTTCCTGCAGGCGTTCGGGGGGCGGCTGAAGGCCATGGGCTCGGCCAATGAACTGCTGACCGCCGCCCGTTGGCGGGGCGCCGCGATCGATCATCTGGCGGCGGCCGAGCTGGGCGCCTTGGCGCCGGGGCAGACGGCCTGGGAGGGGCCCGAGCTCTTCCTGACGCCCAGGGCCGCCAATGCGCTGGCGCTGGGCCTGCATGAACTCGCGGCCAATGCGGTCAAGTTCGGCGCGCTGTCGGTCGAGACCGGGCGCGTGAACCTGAGCTGGACCCGGCGGCCGGACGGCGGCTTCGAGCTCATCTGGACCGAGAGCGGCGGCCCGACCGTGACGCCGCCCACCCGCCGCGGCTTCGGCTCGACCCTGCTGGAGCAGGTGACCGGCCGCGAGCTCAACGGCCAGACGACCATCGACTACCGGCCGTCGGGCGTGCAGGCGAGGCTGCGCGCCGGCGCCGCGGCGGTGGCCCCGCGCCCGGACACCCCCCCGGCCGCCCCCACCGTGCGGATCGCCGAGACGGTCGCCACCTCAAGCCGGCCCGCGAACCTGCGCGGCGCGCGGGTGCTGATCGTCGAGGACGCCGTCCTGCTGGCCATGGAGCTGGAGCTCGGCCTCTCCGACGCCGGCGCCAAGGTGATCGGCCCGGCCTATGAGCTCGAGGAGGCCATGGCGTTGCTCGATCAGCCGATCGACGCCGCCGTGCTCGACGCCAACCTCAACGGCCATTCGGTGATGCCGGTCGCCGAGGCGCTGGCCGCCCGCAAGGTGCCGTTCGTCTTCGCCACCGGCTATGGCGAGGCGGCCGGCGCGCCCGGCGGCTTCGACGCCCCGGTGATCCGCAAGCCCTATGACGTGACCCAGGTGGCCGCCGCCGTCGCCGAACTCCTGATGGTCAACACGCCGCACCCCTGAGACAAGGCGCCGCCTCGGCGGGCGCTCGCCTGGCCTGTAAACATGAGCGCAGGGAGGCCTGCGGACTTCGCAGGGGCCGGACCGGCGGCCCAGGGATCTCGCCCGCGTCAAGCGACCCGACTTCCACCTGAACGGGCGAATTTCCCGCTCGTCACGCCGTCCTGAAATCCGGAGACGATGGGCGCGACGGTGTTGGCGCTCGGCCTCCGTGTGGCTAGGCTCCAAAGAAAAACATCAGGGGAACCGTCCATGAACAGGCTCTGGAGCGCGGCGCTCGCCTGCCTTTTGGCCGTCGGCGCCGGGGCCGTCGCCGTGGCGCAGGTTCCGGCCCCGCCGCCCGCCGACCCCGGCGCGCCGCTCAGCGGCTATCCGCGCAACGCCCTTCGAGCGCCGACGCCCGCGGAACTGAAGACAGCCACCTATGTGCGCGATGTCATCTACGGCCACCGCGACGGCATGGCGCTCACCTACGACGTTTTCAAGCCGGTGAAGAAGGCCAATGGCGCGCTGGTGGTCAACATGGTGTCCGCGGGCTGGACATCGTCCTGGGGCCCGCCGGAAGAACGCCAGGCCCGCTATCAGGCGCTGATCGACAAGGGCTTCACCGTGGTCGCGCTCTACCACGCCTCGGCGCCACGCTTCAAAGTTCCGGACGCGGTCGCCGACGTCCGGCTCGGGATGCGCCACATCAAGCTGCACGCCGCCGACTACGGCGCCGATCCTAAGCGGATCGGGGTGTGGGGCGCGAGCGCCGGAGGCCATCTGGCGCTCGTCGCCGGCGTGATGGCCGATGATGGAAATCCGGCCGCCGCCAACCCGCTGGAGCGTTCAGGCAATCGCGTCGCGGCCGTCGTCGCCTACTTCCCGCCCACCGACCTGGTCGCCCTCCTGCAAGGCCGCCCCAAGGGCGGCGCCATCGATTTCGACGACAAGCTCCTTCCGGCGGTCTCCCCGATCCTCAGCGTCGATGCGCGCGATCCGCCGACGCTGATCCTGCAGGGCGACGCCGACAGAGGGGTGCCCCCTGCACAGGCCGAAGCCATGCATGCGGCCCTCGACAAGGTCGGGGTCGAAAACAGGCTGAAGATGTACGCGGGCGCCGACCACGACTTCTACGTCAAGGGCGACCCGGCCAGGACCGACGCCTACGCCACCGACGCCATGAATGCGATGGTCGGCTGGTTCGAAAGCCACCTGAAGAAGTCGTCCCGGAGCAGACTTTCCGAGGGGCGGTGATGGGTGGGGAGGAGACGTTTAGTTAGCGGGCGTGAGGGCTCCAGCCCCAGTCTTTCAGCAGTTCGACCACTCCCGGGTCGTCATCGTCGCCGTCTTCAAGCTCCACGGCGGAGTAGCCGAAGCCGTCAGCGCCGAGCCGATCGGCATGCGGTTCCAGAGTAGCCCACGCAGGATCGACGACGATGCCCTTTCCCGCCCCGACCTTAACCAGGGCAGTGGCGTCAATCCGCGACCCATCGCTCAGCGCGACCCTCCAGGGAGCGATCACCTCAATCCCGAGGCGCGAGCCGACGGCCCGCCAAATGCTGATCTGGTCTGCAGGTTCGCCCATCGCTGTCCGTCGCACGACGTCGGAACGTCCGCAACGGGTGGAAAGCTGACGTTGGGCGTGAACACCGCAGGCACGCGTGATGTCTTGCCATCGCGGCTACGGCTGCGCAGTTTGGACGTATGAAATGGCTAAGCTTCCTGGCCACGGTCGCGGTGCTGCTTGCCCCGGGCAATGACGTCCGCGCGCAACCCACCCGCGCGACGCCTAGGCGCGGCGACATCTACGAACTCACGCTTACTCGGGACATGGCGCAACGCGACAACCGCGGGGGCACGGCGAGTTCCCACGACCAGGACACGCTGATCGAACGTGTGGTTGAAGCGCGTGCCGACGGTCTGGAGTTGGAGTACGACGTTCCGAACGAGGTGACGGCGCAGCAGCGCGCGAGCGAGTGGCATTTTCCCGCTCGCGTCTTCAAGCCGACCCGCGGTCCGATACAGTTGCTCAATCGCTCGGAACTGGAGGCGCGTGTCGAGGGTTGGCTCAAGAGCGGCGGGATGACGCGCGCCAACTGCGGCCAACTGATCTTCACATGGAACGCCTTCCGGATCGATTGCGACCCGCAGTCCGTGACCAGGATGATCCAGAGGTTCGATCTCACATCGTTCGAAGTTCGCGAGGGGGCGTCATATCTGGATCCCAATGCAGAGGGACCCGCACGTCTGGTGAGAGGGTCATCGGGACCGACGCTCGTCGCCGAAATGGCTGTCGATCCAGACGCCGTGCGTCGAGCACGTGCGGAGACGATGTTAGCGTCGCCCAACTGATGCGGAAGTCGCTGACCCTTGAAGAAGCGCTACGCGAGCGGTCCAGGGACATCGTCTATGGAACGATCTCCGTCACGTTCGAGACGTCCCCCAACGGGGACCTGACGAAACGAATGACGGTGACCAAGGTCGAAACCAAGCGTCCGGATGGCCGCACGGAGATACAGACCATTACGGAGACGCTGGAGCGTCGCCTAGTCCCATCGGGCAACTCCTGAGGTAGCCAAAGGAAGGTCCGCAATGGGTCGAAGGGGGTCGTCGGCGTCCCGCCTGCAAGCCGACCTTCAGCCACACGGCCCGACACCGGACGCTGCGAACGTCACCTTGGGGTGGATTGCTGACCTTCAGTCATCTTCCTCGACCCAAACAATAAAGGCGACGTCGCCGTTCAGACCGATGACGCCGGCATCGAATGTGGCGCCAGAGATGCCATGCCATACGAACTGATTGGATCGCGTGTACTCATGCCATCGCCCATTCGAGAAGAACCGCGCCTCAGAGCCGAGGCGCTCGATCCCCCTGGCGAAACTCTCGACCGTCGCTTCCGCTGCAACGGCTCCGCTAGGCATCACGAGGCTGTCGGCTGCAAGGAAAGAAAGGGTATCGCGGGCCTCGTCCGCGGATAGTTCAGTAAACGCCGCCGAACCTTCGACCACGTAACCTGCCATACTCGCGACGGCGTTGGGCTCGCCGCCTTCAGAAGCAGAAGGCATCTGCCCGAACCAACTGCGCAGTGCTCCATAGCCGCCTCGCCCGCGAGCAAACTCGACGAGCATCGCCGTCACAGCCTCCCAATTCATGGGTCCCCACTCTCAGTCTTCGACGAAGCTTAGCCGCTAAGTTGCGAAGGTCGGCAATGGGTCGGAAGCTGACACCGGGGCACCGTCCGGAGCCGGACATGCGTGGCGTCACGCGGAATCCCGATTGTCGGGACTCTAGATGATCCCCTTGGCCCGCAGTTCGGCCAGGCGGCTGTCCGAGCAGCCGGCGCGGGCTTTCAGCACCTCATCCGTATGGGCCCCGAGCGGCGGCCCCGGCCAGCGCACGGCGCCCGGCGTGCGGGAGAGCCGGGGGAAGGCGTTCTGCATGCGGATCGGGCCGAACACCGGGTGATCGGTGGTGACGATGGCCTCGCGGGCCTGGAACTGCGGGTCGGCCAGCATGTCTGGCGCGCGGAACACCCGGCTGGCCGGCACGCCCTTGGCCTCCAGCAGCGCGATCAGGTCGGAAAGCGCGAAGCCCGCGGTCCACTCGGCGATGATCGCATCGAGCTCGTGCTGGTTCACGCCGCGCGCGGCGTGGTCGACGAACTTCGGATCGGTCTTCAGGTCCGGCCGGCCCATGGCCTCGGTCAGGCGGGCGTAGACGGTGTCGCCATTCCCGCCGATCAGGATCAGCTCGCCGCCGGCGCAGGGGTAGGCGTTGGAGGGCGCGATGCCCGGCAGGATCGAACCCGACCGCTCGCGGACATAGCCGGTGATGTCGTATTCGGTGACCAGGTTCTCCATCACCGCCAGCACGCTTTCATAGAGCGCCGCGTCGATCACCTGGCCGCGGCCGGTGCGCGTCCGCTCGTGCAGGGCCATGGTGATGCCCATCACCGCATGCATGGCCGCCAGGCTGTCGCCGATGGAGATGCCGGCCCGCGCCGGCGCCCGGTCGGGCTCGCCGGTGACATAGCGCAGCCCGCCCATGGCCTCGCCGATCAGGCCGTAGCCCGCCCGCTCGGCATAGGGACCGGTCTGGCCGAAGCCGGAGACCCGGGCCATCACCAGCTTGGGATTGTCGGCGCTCAGCGCTTCGTAGGAGAGGCCCCACTTCTCCATGGCGCCGGGCCGGAAGTTCTCGATCACGATGTCGGCCTGGGCGATCAGCGCCTTGGCGATGGCCTGGCCCTCCGGGTCGCGCAGGTTGAGGCCGACCGACTTCTTGTTGCGCCCGATCACCGGCCACCAGGGCGAGTGGCCCTTGGGCAGGCTGCGGCCCCACTGGCGCATGGGGTCGCCGACCTTCGGATCCTCGATCTTGATCACCTCGGCGCCGAAGTCGCCCAGGATCTGGCCGGCGAAGGGGCCGGCGATCAATGAACCCATCTCGATCACCACGAGGTCGGTCAGTGGGCCCTGGGGCGTGGTCATGCGATCTCCGGCGACATTGAATGGGACAAGGCAGAGCCGCCGCGGGACGAGGTTGTCAATCGCTTCGCGGGGATAAGCGGCCGTGGGGTGGACGCCTCGCGCGGCCCGGCGTAAGGCGCAGGCTCATGAGCGCATACCTCTTCGATCCGCCCGCCGTGGTCACGGTTCCCGTCGAGGGCCAGGACGCGGCCTTTCCGGTGCGCCGCATCCTCTGCGTCGGGCGCAACTACGCCGCCCACCGGCGCGAGATGGGCGGCGACGACCGCGATCCGCCGTTCTTCTTCGCCAAGCCCGCCGACGCCATCGTCGCAAACGGTGGGGACGTCGCCTATCCGCCCAAGACCGCCAACCTGCACCACGAGATCGAACTGGTGGTGGCGCTGAAGGCCGGGGGCAAGGACGTGCCGGTCGAACAGGCGCTGGACCTGGTGTTCGGCTATGCGGTCGGCGTCGACATGACCCGCCGCGACCTGCAGAACGCGGCCAAGGACAAGGGCCAGCCCTGGGACGCCTCCAAGGGCTTCGACGCCTCGGCGCCGATCTCGGCCATCAAGCCGTGGACCGGCCCGGCGCCGCAGGGCCGCATCAGGCTCTCGGTGAACGGCGAGATTCGCCAGGACGCCACCGTCGCCGACATGATCTGGGCGACGGCCGAGATCATCTCCGAGGCTTCCAAGCTCTGGACGCTGAAGCCCGGCGACCTGATCTACACCGGCACGCCGGAGGGTGTCGGTCCGCTGGTCCGCGGCGACGCCGTGGAAGGCGAGGTCGAAGGCGTCGGCAAGCTCGCCTTCAAGGTGGTCTGATGAGCCTCACCCTCTACAGCGCCTGGCGCGCGACTGCGCCCTACCGCGTGCGGATCGGTCTCGCGCTCAAGGGCGTGGCCTATGACTATTCCGCCCTCGACCTGATCCGCGGCGACCAGCGCGCCCCGGAATACGAAGCGGTGAACCGCCAGAAGCTCACCCCGGCGCTCGATGTCGGCGGCGGCAAGGTGCTGACCCAGAGCCTGGCCATCCTGGAATGGCTGGAGGAGGAGCATCCCGATCCGCCGATCCTGCCCAAGGCCGCGCTCGACCGGCAGACTGTCAGGACCATGGCGTTGATAATCGCCTGCGACATCCACCCGCTGAACAACACCCGCGTCGGGCGCAAGCTCAGCAAGATGGGCCTCGATGCGGCCGCCATCCTGGACTGGACCCAGGGCTGGATCCGCGACGGCTTCGACGCGCTCGAGCCCATGGTGGCCCAGCACGGCCGCGGTTTTGCCTTCGGCGAAACGCCGACCATCGCCGACTGCTGCCTGATCCCGCAGGTCTATTCGGCCAACCGCTACGAGGTGGACCTGAGCCCCTATCCGGCGATCCGCGCGGTGAACGAGCGCGCCCAGGCCCATCCGGCCTTCCAGGCGGCGCATCCCACGAAACAGCCTGACGCGGTCGCAGTCGCGTGAAGGGAGCCCGATGCTTGACGACCTGAAGGCCAACAACCGCGCGTGGGCCGCGCGCAAGATCGCCGGCGACCCCGGCTTCTTCAAGCGCCTGGAGGGCCAGCAGGCGCCGGAATATCTGTGGATCGGCTGTTCCGACAGCCGAGTGCCGGCCAACGAAATCGTCGACCTCGACCCGGGCGAACTGTTCGTCCACCGCAACGTCGCGAACCTCGCCCCGCCGCAGGACGCCAACTACCTGTCGGTGCTGCAGTTCGCGATCGACGTGATCAAGGTCAAGCACGTGATGGTGGTCGGCCACTACGGCTGCGGCGGGATCGCCGCGGCGGTGGACGGCAAGCGGCGGGGCCTGGTCGACCACTGGCTGCACCCGATCCGCGAGGTCTGCCACGATCACCGCCATGAACTCGACGCCATCCCCGAAGAGCGCGCGCGTCTGGATCGGCTCTGCGAGCTTAACGTGATCCGGCAGGTGAAGAACGTCGCCTCGGACGTCTTCGTGCAGGACGCCTGGGCCCGTGGGCAGCCGATCTGCGTGCACGGATGGGTCTATTCGCTCTCTACCGGTCTCGTAAACGACCTGGGAGTCACGGTCGGAGGCCTGGACGATCTGGTCAAGCTGGACGACCCGCCGAGGTGCTGAAGAAGTTGTCAGCGGGTTAAAATTATACTTGGTGAATCTGAGATTTACCTTTCTTAGTAATCTATTTATTTACGCTGATCGGCGATTTTACACCCGAATAAATAGGAATCGGGACGCCGAACATGTGGAACCTTCCGAAGCGCACTGGCCTTGTGAACTCGCTCTGGCGCATGATCCGCGACAATCGCGGCGTCAGCGCGGTCGCCTTCGCCATCACCTTCGCGGTGCTGGCGCCGATGACCATGGCCACCTTCGACGTCTACCAGATGAACGAACAGCGCGGGAAACTGCAGGACGCGCTGGACGCCGCGGCGCTCTATGCAGCGCGCTCGACGGCGACCACGACCAAGGACATCGACATCATCGGCGACAAGGCGCTGCTGGCGAACCTCAAGCTGATCCCCGGCGCGACCCTGCAGTCGTCCGACTTCACGCTCGTGACCACCGGGGACGCCAAGGTCGTCGCCGTGGCTTCGGTGCGGGTGCCGGCGCTCGCACCTGACAGCTTCACCCACAATCCGGTGAGCGTGAACACCGAGGTGACCCGCGCGGGCAACAACCTCGAAGTCGCCCTGGTGCTGGACAACTCGACCTCGATGGCCGGCGCGAGCCTGACGTCGCTGAAGTCGGCGGCCAACCAGCTCGTCGACCTGGTGGTCGGGGACGCCCAGAGCCCCTACTATTCCAAGGTCTCGATCATCCCCTATGGCAACGGCGTGAACGTGGGCACCTATGCCGCGGCGGCGCGCGGCGCCACCCAGTCGGGCACCAACGGGACGGCCGGGACCAACGGCAGCCCGCCCAACGACAACTTCAAGTTCGTCAACACCTCGGGCTCCAACAAGACCTTCGCGATCACCACCTGCGTCAGCGAACGCACTGGCGCGCAGGCCTATACGGACGCCTCGCCGTCCTCGGCGCCCGTGGGCCTCAACTACGGGCCCGGCGCCGGCAACCCCTGCATCTCCGCCCAGATGGCGCCGCTCTCCAGCGACAAGCCGACCCTGCACACCTCGATCGGCAACCTGACGTCCTGCTGCTCCACCGGCGGGCACATCGGGGTCGCCTGGGGCTGGTACACCCTGTCGCCGAACTGGAACCAGGTGTTCACCGGCAATGCCGCGCCTGCGGCCTACGGGACCCCGCACACCATCAAGGCGCTCGTCCTGATGACCGACGGTGAATACAATTCCGTCTACTGCAAGGGCGTGATCGCCCAGGACTCCACCACCGGCAGTGGCAGCTCGAGCGATCACATCAACTGCAACGGCACCAACGGCGCGGACGCCTACGCCCAGGCGCAATCCCTCTGCACGGCCATGAAGGCGGCGCCGAACAACGTCGTCATCTACACGGTCGGGCTCAACGTGCTCGCCAAGCCGGAAGCGCAGAACCTCGTGAACAACTGCGCCACCGACGCCAAGCACGTCTACCTGCCGGCGGACGGCACGGCGATGACCGTGGCCTTCCAGCAGATCGCCGCCGACCTGCAGCGACTGCGACTCTCGCACTAGGGCCGCCGAGCCCAGACGACTGGCCCCTCTCCGCCTGGCGCGGGGAGGGGTTTTTCTTGGCTGCTAGGCCAGCTTGATCTCGCGCAGTCGTTCCTGAAGGAACGCATCGGCGGTGATCGAGGTCGGGTAGAGGTCCGCGTGGGCCGGGTCGACGCAGCCGGGCAGGGTCTTGATCTCGTAATCCGAATTGAAGTGCAGGAAGAACGGCGTCGAATAGCGCGGCACGCCGCGGCGCTCCGGCGCGGGATTGACCACCCGGTGCGTCGTCGACGGCAGGCGGTGGTTGGTCAGCCGCTGCAGCATGTCGCCGATGTTGCAGACGAGGGACCCGGGGGGCGGGTTGACCGCCAGCCACTGGCCGTCGCGGTCCAGCACCTCCAGCCCCGCCTCCTCGGCCCCGAGCAGCAGGGTGATGACGTTGATGTCTTCGTGCGCCGCCGCGCGGATATGCGGACCGTCCGTGGGCACCGGCGGATAATGCAGCAGCCGCAGGATCGAGTTTCCGAAATCCACCGTGCCGTCGAAGAAATGGCGGTCGAGGCCCAGGTAGACGGCGATCGCCTCCAGCACCTTCAGGCCCATCTGGTCCAGGGCGCCATAGAGCCAGCCGACCGTCTCGTGGAACTCGGCGACCTCGGCGTCCGGCCAGACGTTGTCGGCCATGTGGCTGCGGTAGGGATGGCCCGGCGGCAGGTCGCGGCCGACGTGCCAGAATTCCTTGAGGTCGTAGTTGGTCTCGCCCTTGGCGGTCTCGACACCGAAGGGCGTGTAGCCGCGCTGGCCGCCGACCGGCAGCTTGTATTTAAGCTTCTCCGCCTCGGGCAGGGCGAAGAACCGCTTGGCGGCGGCGATCGCCGCATCGATGCGAGCCTGCGGGATGCCGTGGTCGGAGATCACCGCGAAGCCGAAGCGGGCGAAGGACGCGCCGAGCGTGTCGGAGAAGTGGGAGAAGTCGCGGCCGAAGCCTTCGAAGGAGACGGGCGCGATGCGGGGCGGGAGGGTCTGGGCTTGGCTCATGGCTCGATTTCTACACCCGCTCCTTCTCAGCCTCCAACCGCTGAGCCGGCTCCAGTTGCGGCGCGTCCTCGAGGTCCTCTTCCTCGGCGATGCGCTGCATCTCCGCGCGCAGCAGGCGTTCGGTGGTCTCGCGGGCGTCGCGGGCGGCCAGGATGTAGGTCTCCTCCTCGCCCGCGACCGGCGCGAGCTCGCGGAAGAACTGGTCGTCCTGCTCCCGGAAGACCGCCGCGGCGCGACTGGCCCGCCGCTCGCTGAGGCCGAGCTTCATCAGCGCCTTGCGGCCGAGGTTGAGCGCGCTCTCGAAGGTCTCGCGCTCGACGGTCACGCCGGTGGTCTTCAGGAGCTCATAGGCATGCCGGCGGTCATAGGCCCGGGCGAAGATCGCCAGGTGCGGGAAGGCCTGGCGGGCGGCCTCGACCATCTCGGAGGCCTTTTCCCGGTCGTCGATCGCCACCACCAGCAGCTTGGCCTTCTCGGCGCCGGCGGTGCGCAGGAGGTCGATGCGGCTGGCGTCGCCATAGTGCACCGCCCAGCCGAAGCGGCGGATGATCTCGATCTGCTCGATGGAGCTGTCGAGCAGCACGACCTTGAAGTTGTTGGCCAGCATCAGGCGGGTGGCGATCTGGCCGAAACGCCCGAAGCCCGCGACGATCACGTCCGGGTCGCCCTCGTCGAACGGCAGGCGCTCGGGCTCGGCCCGGTCCTCCGGGCGGTTGACGATCAGCCGCTCATAGGCGGCCGTGGCCAGCGGCGTGGCGGCCATGGACACCGCCACCACGGCGGTCAGCAGCCGGGCCAGCTCGGCGTCCATGACCCGCGCGCCCAGCACGAAGCCCAGCAGCACGAAGGCGAACTCGCCGCCCTGCGCCAGGGCGACGCCGGTGCTCAGCGCCGTGCGGTGGGAGGTGCGGAAGAGCCTGGCCGCGCCGTACATGGCGAGGGTCTTGAGCACCATCAGGCCAATGACCAGGCCCAGGATCAGGAGGACGTGGGCCCGCACCAGGCCGAGGTCGAGCCCCGCGCCGACCGTGATGAAGAAGAGGCCGAGCAGCAGGCCGCGGAACGGCTCGATGTCGGTCTCCAGCTCGCGGCGGAACTCGCTCTCGGCCAGCACCACCCCGGCCAGGAAGGCGCCCAGCGCCGGGGAGAGGCCGACCAGCTCCATCAGCGCGGCGACGGCCACCACCAGCAGCAGGGCCGAGGCGGTGAAGATCTCACGCAGGCGGGCCGCGGCGATGAAGCGGAAAATCGGGCGGGTCAGATAGCGGCCGCCGACCACCACCACGGCCACGGCGGCCATCTGGCCCAGCGCCTCAATCCAGCCGGGAAAGCCCGCCAGCAGGTTCTCGGCGTGGCTCTGCACGGCCGCGACGGTTCCGACCGGCGCCAGCAGCGGCAGCAGGGCGAAGAGCGGGATCACCGCCAGATCCTGGAAGAGCAGGACGCCGAACGAGGCCTCGCCCACCGGCCCCTGGCGAAGGCCCTTTTCCTCCAGGCTCTGCAGGACGATGGCGGTGGACGACATGGCCAGGATCAGGCCGACGGCCGCTCCCACCCGCCAGTCGAGTCCGAAGACGATCGAAGCGCCGGCCACGAGGGCGGCGGTGCCCAGCACCTGGGCTGAGCCCAGGCCGAAGATGGTCGTGCGCATCTTCCAGAGCAGGGCGGGCCTGACCTCCAGGCCGATCAGGAAGAGCAGGATCACCACGCCGAACTCGGCAAAGCGCTGCACCTCGCCCGGCGCGCCGACCAGGTTGAGCAGGAACGGCCCGATCAGCACGCCGGCGATCAGGTACCCCAGCACCGAGCCCAGCCCCAACCGCTTGGCGATCGGGACGGAGATCACGCCGGCGGCCAGGTAGACGAGCGCCTGGGTCAGCAGGGAGTGGCCGTTCATCTCGCCAATGGACGGCGCCTCAGGCGCGCTTGCACGCGATTTTTCTAACGCCCGTGGTTCTCAATTGCTGCGTTGCGGCGTAACAGGGCAGGCATGGCCAGCAAGACAGTGAACGGCGCCCGCGAGGCGCTAGCGGGCGTGCTCTTCGACGGCATGACCATCATGGCAGGCGGCTTCGGCCTCTGCGGCATCCCTGAGAACCTGATCGCGGCGATCCGCGACGCAGGCGTCAAGGACCTGACGGTGGTCTCCAACAACTGCGGGGTCGACGACTTCGGGCTGGGGATCCTGCTGGCCGGCGGCCAGATCAAAAAGATGATCTCCAGCTACGTCGGCGAGAACAAGCTCTTCGCCGAGCTCTACCTCTCTGGAAAGCTGGAGCTGGAGTTCAATCCCCAGGGCACGCTCGCCGAACGGATCCGGGCCGGCGGCGCGGGCATCCCGGCCTTCTTCACCCGGACCGGCGTCGGCACCCTGGTCGCCGAGGGCAAGGAAGTCCGCGAGTTCGACGGCGAGAAATACGTCATGGAGCGCGGCCTGACCGCCGACCTCTCCATCGTCAAGGCCTACCAGGGCGACCACGAGGGCAACCTCGTCTACCGGCGCACGGCGCGTAATTTCAATCCGATGATGGCCACCGCCGCCAAGGTGACGGTCGCCGAGGTTGAGGAGCTGGTCGTGACCGGCCAGCTCGACAAGGACAACATCCACACCCCAGGCATCTATGTGGACCGGCTCTTCAAGGGCGCTCACTTCGAGAAGCGCATCGAACAGGCCACCACCCGCCCGCGTGAAGAGGCGACAGCCTGATGCCCTGGACCCGCGAACAGATCGCCGCCCGCGCCGCCACCGAGCTTCGTGACGGCTTCTATGTGAACCTCGGCATCGGCATCCCGACCCTGGTGGCCAACTACATCCCGACCGGGGTGCATGTAACCCTGCAAAGCGAGAACGGCATGCTGGGCATGGGGCCGTTCCCCTATCCGGACGAGATCGACCCCGACCTGGTCAACGCCGGCAAGCAGACGATCACCGAACTTGCGAGCTCGTCCTATTTCTCCAGCGCCGACAGCTTCGCGATGATCCGCGGCGGCCACATCGACCTGTCGGTGCTGGGCGCCATGCAGGTGGCGGCCAACGGCGACCTGGCCAACTGGATGGTGCCCGGCAAGATGGTCAAGGGCATGGGCGGGGCCATGGACCTGGTGGCGGGCGTCAAGCGCGTCGTTGTGGTCATGGAGCACACCGAGAAGTCGGGCGCGCCCAAGCTGGTCAAGGCCTGCACCCTGCCGCTGACCGGCCAGGGCGTGGTCGACCTGGCGATCACCGAACTGGGCGTCTTCGAGGTCGCTCGCGGCAAAAGCCCGCTGACCCTGCTCGAACTGGCGCCGGGCGTCACCGTCGAGGAGGTCAAGGCCAAGACCGAGGCCCCCTTCGAGGTGAAGCTTCCCGCCTAGGCCAGAGCCGCCGCGGTCCCGCGACGCCGCCGCAGGCCGGCGCCTGCGAACCCGAAGCCCACGATCATCATCGCCCAGCTCGCCGGCTCAGGCACCGCCGACAGGCCGACATGGTCGAGCCCGGCGTAGGCGTCCCCGGTGGTGGCGTTGAAGAACGCGATGTTGGTGGTCGGGCCGGCGGCCGTGAAGCTCCAGCTGAACTCACGCCAGTTCACCGCGTCCAGGGTCAGGTCGCCGTTGGTGAACGGCTGGATCTCCGCGCCGTCGATCCGCAGGTCCACGCTGCTCGCGCCGAGGTAGTTGTCGCCGTTGTCGCGGCCGTCGGCGTTTCCGACCCAGAAGTCGAGCGTGTAGCGCTGGCCCGCCGTGGTGTTCACCGACTGGCTGATCCCAGAGGTCGGCCCGGAGTTTCCGCCGCCGGTGATGTCGAGCGAGGTCTGGCCGGACTGGGCCTCGAAGCTGATGCGGGGCTCGGTGTAGTTGGTGTTGAGCAGCGCCACGGCGTTGTTGGCCGGGCCGGTCACGGTCCAGCCGGTCAGGGCGCCCGAGCCCCCGCCCACGATGATGAATTTGCCGTCGGCCGGGGCCGGCGACTCGAAGTCGCCGTTGACCAACAGATTGGCGGCGGTCGCGACGGGCGCCGAGGCGCAGAGGCAGGCGGCGAGAAAGGTCCCGATCGCAAGGCTATGGAGTTTCATTGCAGTCCCAAGATTGGCGAGCCGCCGGCACGATGCCGGTTTCCGCCTGTCCTGGGATGAGCCGCGGCGCCCGGTTTCCCGCCGCCCGCCGGTCGCCATCGGACGCGGCCTGTAACAATCTGCGTCCTGGCGCCGTATATGTTGCTGACCCTGTCCTCGCCGAGTGAGCCATGAAAACCCGACTGTTCGCGGCCATCGCCGCCTCGACCCTCCTGATCTCCAACGCCGCGCCGGCCGCCGCCGCGCTCAAGACCGCCGTCTTCGCCGGCGGCTGCTTCTGGTCGGCGCAGCACGATATCCAGCACACGCCCGGCGTGAAGGACGTGGTGGTGGGCTATGCCGGCGGAACCGCCAAGAACCCGTCCTACGAGAACCACGAAGGGTTCCTGGAATCGATCAAGGTGACCTACGACCCGGCGCAGGTCAGCTATCCGCAGCTGGTCAACGCCTTCTTCCACCACATCGACCCGACCGATCCCGACGGCCAGATCTGCGACCAGGGCCCGTCCTATCGCACCGCGGTGTTCACGACGGATGCGACGGAGAAGGCCCAGGCCGAGCAGGTGAAGGCCGAGGTGGGCAAGGAGCTGCGCCTGCCGATCAAGACCATGGTCCTGGGGCCCACGACCTTCTGGATGGGCGAGGGCTATCACCAGCATTACGCCGAGAAGAACCCGGCGGCCTACATGGCCTACCGCGTCGGCTGTGGCCGTGACCGCACGCTCAGGGCGGTGTGGGGGAAGGGCTGACGGCGTTCCCCGGGCGCCACTCCGGCGTCGGGTAGCCGGTCAGCGCGTCGCGGGGCCGAGGCTGCAAGCCCTGGCCCACGAAGAGGTCCAGCCGGCGCTGGTGCTTGCGGTCCAGCCAGATGTCGTCGATCTCGGGGCCCAGGACGCGGCTGAAATCGGCGGCCATCTCGGTGTTGAACCAGCTCTCGTAGGCCACCGCCAGGACGCGCCGCCCCGCGGCCGGGGTCAGTGGCGCGCTGGCCTCGGCCTGGTTGCCCGCGACCGTTCCACGCATCCAGATCTTCAGCGGCGGGGCCAGAGGTTCGCGGAAGTAGGCCCGGCCGTAGTAGGCCAGGGAATAGTAGAGGAAGCGGTTGTTGACCGCGATGGCGGTCAGGCCTGCCGGGCTCTCGACCCGGGCGCGGCGAACGATCGCCTCGGTGGTCTGGGTCCAGCCCCGGGCGCGTTTCAGGCTGTTGGAGGCGCCCAGGCCGTCTGCGACGCGCGGCGACAGCACCAGCCCCAGGAAGGCCGCTGCGATCGCGGCTTGGATCGCCAGCGCCGCGATCAGCAGCCGCCTCGCCCGCCAGCGGATCAGCCAGGCCGCCACCAGGACCGCGCCCGGCAGGTAGCTCGCCCCTGACCAGTTGGCGTTGGCGCGGCTGACGAAGGCCTGCACGGCCACCAGCGCGATGGGCGGCAGGGTGAAGCAGAGCAGCAGGACGTCGGCCGGCTCCAGGCGCTTGCGGCGCGTCAGCAGGATCGCGCCGACGATCAGCACGGTGAAGGGAATCGGCCCGAAGATCGCGAACTGGGCGGCCAGGAATTCGCCGAACTCGGCCGGGTTGAACAGGTTGCGGGCGCTCCAGTGGGCATCGGCGGCGGTGTGCTGGATCGTGGCGAATCCGTGGGCGGCGTTCCAGGCGAGGTTCGGTCCGAGCACCAGCAGGAAAGCGCCGATCGCCAGCGTCGCCGCGCCCGCTGACCAGGTTCGGCGAGCGACCGGCGACAGCGCCAGGTGCAGACCGATGCCGATCACGGCGTAGGCCGCGGCGTATTTGCTGAGGAACGCCAGGCCGAGCGCCGCGCCCAGGCCCGCGGCCAGCGCCAGGCGCCGTCCGCCCGAAGCCCCCTGCAGGGCCACATAGGCCATCAGCGTCAGGCCGAGGAAGAACAGCAGCGGCGCGTCGGTGGCCACCACCGTTGCCGAAAGCTGGATCGCCGGGGTCAGGGCATAGAGTGCGCTCGCCGCCAGGGCGGTTCGCGAGCTGTAGAGCCGCCGGGCGATCCAGAACACCGTGAGCGTCGCCCCGGCCTGGAACAGCACGGCCGGTAACCTGACCCACGGCTCGGCGTCGCCGCCAAACGCCGTCGAGGCCCAGATCGCCCAGGCGATGATCGGCGGCTTGGAATAGTAGCCGAAGGCCAAGGTCCTCGACCAAAGCCAGTACTGGGCCTCGTCGGGATAGAGCTCCAGCGGTGTACGGAAGAGCGCGATCAACCGCGCCAGGGTCAGGGCGGCGGTCAGCAGGATCGCGGCGCGGGCGTCGGCGTCCAGATCCTTCGATCGCAGGGCTTCAGACATCTCGGGGTCCAACTTCGCGCGGGACCCTAGCCGCAACCGGGCGCCCGCAGGAAGGCGCCGGCGCCACACTCGCAAGCTTCCGATGCGCGACCCGTTGTCACCGTAGCAAAAGCGTCACCATCGGCTGCCATTTGCACGCTATACGGCTAAAACAAGACAGCGAGGTCGCCTGGGGTGGCGGCTTCGGGGCGTCGACAGAGGGGAAGTACATGCAGTTGAAACTGAATCGCGCGCTGTGCGCGACCACGGCCTTGGCCTCGGGCCTGCTCCTGGCCACCAGCGCCTTCGCGCAATCCACCGCCACCCAGGTGCAGGAAGTCATCGTCACCGGCGCCCGCGGGGCGCCGACCACGGCGGGCCTCGCCCAGCAGGTGCAGGTGGCCAAGGACGAATCCGTCGTCACCCAGGATTTCATCAAGAACCAGGTCGGCAGCTCGAACTTCGCGCAGCTGATCAACCTGCTGCCGGGCGTCAGCTATTCGAGCGAGGACTCCACCGGGATCCTCTCGGGCGACTTCCGGATGCACGGCCTGGACTGTAACCACCTTTCGGTCACCATCGACGGCAGCCCGGTGAACGACACCGGCAACTACGCCTGCTTCCCCGGCGAATATCTGGTCGGCGAACTGACCGACCACATCAAGGTCGACATCGGCGCGACCGACATCGACAGCCCCACGGCCTCGGCCGTCGGCGGCCAGGTCAACATCATCTCCAAGACCCCGCCCGACACCTTCGGCGTGATCGGTTCGATCTCGGGCGGCAGCTACAGCTATCGCCGCCTCTATGCGGAAATCGACACCGGCGCGATCGGCCCCTGGGGCACGCGCGCCTACGCCGCGATCAACGGCGCGGACGTCGACAAGTACAAGGGCGGCGGCGACATCAACCGCAAGGGCTTCGACGCCCGCATCTACCAGCCGCTGAAGGGCAGCGACTTCATCAGCCTGGCCGGCAGCTGGGTGCGCAACCGCCCGTTCTTCTACTTCAGCGCCTCGCGCGCGCAGCTCGCGCAGTTCGGCAACGACTTCGACTACAACACCATGTGGGCCGTCCCGACGATCCGTCCGGGCGTGGCCGACGGCGTCGCCACCCCGCTCTCCGGCGCGGCCGCGGTCGCCGCGGGCCTCCCGGCCTCCTCCGGCCAGGCCGGCAGCGACACCAACTACTGGGCGCTGCACCCGAACCCCGTCGACTTCGCCACGATCCGCGGCTCGTCGAAGTTCACGCTCACCGACAACCTGATCCTGACGGTCGACCCGTCGTTCTTCTACACCATGGCCAACGGCGGCGGCTCGACGGGCATCAGCGAGTGCGACAAGCGCCTCCTGGGCCGGAACTTCGGGACCAGCGCGACCGTCCCGACCGCCTTCTGCCGCGACCTGAACGGCGACGGCGACACGCTCGACACCGTGGCGCTCTACACGCCCAACAACACCAACACCCACCGCTGGGTGCTGACGAGCTCGCTGCTCTGGGACATCAACGCCACGAACCACATCCAGCTCGCCTACACCTACGACTACGGCCACCACCGCCAGTCGGGCGAGTACACCACGGTCAACCCACAGACCGGCGACCCGATGGATCCGATCGGCGGCAAGGACGGCTACGGCAAGCCCATCCTCACGTCCGACGGCAGCATCCTGCGCGGCCGCGACCGCCTGTCGTTCGCCAAGCTGAACCAGGTCGCCGTGAACTACATCGGCTCGTTCATGGACGACAAGATCAAGGTCAACATCGGCGTGCGCGACCCGCACTTCGAACGCGACCTGAACCAGTACTGCTACGGCTTCAACGGCACGACGGTGTTCTGCTCCACGGTGGATCCGACCCTGGTGTCCAACGCCCTGGCGCTCGCCACCGCGACCAAGAACACCAACGCCACCAGCGCGACGGTTCCGGTCAGCCTGAACACCCTGGTGCAGTCGACGGTGACGATCAACGCGCTGAGCCAGACACCGAACTTCCGGATGCCGTTCAGCCAGACCTTCCGATATGACAAGGTCCTGCCGAACGCCGGCATCACCTATCGTCCGGCCGACGCGCACCAGTTCTACGCGAGCTATGCGGAAGGCTTCTCCGCGCCGAAGACCGACGACCTCTACACGAGCTCGCCGGAGAACGTGCAGCCGGAAACCACCAAGACCTACTCGGCCGGCTATCGCTACCAGACGCACATTCTGACGGCGTCGGCCAACCTCTACGACACCCAGTACAAGAACCGGATCGTCCAATCGATCGACCCGAATGACCCGACGCTCTCCATCGACCGCAACGTCGGCGACGTGGACGTCTACGGCTTCGACGGCGAAGTCGGCATCAAGCCCGTGGAGCACCTGTCGCTCTACGCCTCGGCGACGATCCAGAAGAGCGAGATCAAGAGCAACATCGCGATCAGCGTCGGCGGCCAGCCGGGCTTCCTGCCCACCAAGGGCAAGCAGTTCGTGATGACCCCCGAACGTGAGTTCTCCGGCCGTGCGCAGTACGACTGGAACGACTTCACCTTCGGCCTGACGGCGAAGTACATCTCCTCGCGCTTCATCTCGGACATCAACGACGACCGCATCCCGGGCTACGGCAAGTTCGACCTGGACGTGAACTACAAGCTGCCGGAGATGTTCGGCATGAACACCTCGGTGCGGGTCAACGTCGATAACCTGTTCGACCGCAACTACATCAGCCGCTCCTCGACCGTGAACACCACCAAGGCCACGCAAGTGACCCTGGTGAACGGCTCGACGGCGACGTTCAGCCCCGGCACGCCGTTCCTGTCGGTGGGTTCGCCGCGGACGGTCTATGTGACGCTGCGCGGCGAGTTCTAAGCGCGACGCCAGCCTTACGGCTTCGGGAAGGGGCGGTCCGGCGACGGGCCGCCCTTTTTCGTGACCGCTTGACGAGCCGAGCGCTCGCGGCCATCTGCGCCCGTCCACCGTGTTGAGATTGAGATGACCGTCACCGTTCCCGCCGAGTGGGCGCCCCACCGGGCCATGTGGCTGGGCTTTCCCAGCCATGCGGAGCTGTGGGAGGACGACCTCGCCGCCGCCCAGGCCGAGGTCGCCGCGCTTGCCGGGGCCTTGGCCGGGCCGGGCGGAGAGCGCGTGCGGCTGATGACCGGCTCCGCCGAGGGCGCCGCGGACGCTCGCCGACTGCTGGGTGCGCAGGCGGAGGTCGAGATCGTCACCGGGACCTTCGGCGACATCTGGCTCAGGGACACCGGGCCGATCTTCGCCCGGGGGCCGCGGGGGCTGGTCGCCCAGGGGTTCCGCTTCAACGGCTGGGGCGGGAAGTACCAACTGCCGCACGACGACACGGTGGCCGGCCAGATCGCAGCGGAGGCGGGCGTGGCGTTGAACGAATTCGGCTTCATCCTGGAGGGCGGGGCGCTCGATCATGACGGCGAGGGCACCGTGCTGACCACCGGCCAGTGCCTGCTCAACTCCAACCGCAATCCGAGCTGGTCGCAGGCCGCCGCCGAGGCCGCCCTGGCCGACGCCCTGGGCGCCAGGAAGGTGTTGTGGCTGGGCCAGGGCCTGGCCAACGACCACACCGACGGACACGTGGACAACCTGGCGCGCTTCGTGGCGCCGGGGGTGGTCGCCTGTCCGGTGGCCTGGGGGCGGGGCGATCCCAATGCGGCCGCCTATGACGACGCCGCCCAGCGGCTGCTCGGCATGACCGACGCCGCGGGGCGCAAGCTGCAGGTGATGCGGATTCCCTCGCCAGGCTGGATCGATGGGCCCGAGAAGAAAGCCGCTCCCGCCAGCCACATGAATTTCCTGATCGCCAACGGCGCGGTGATCGTGCCCATCTATGCCGAGCAGCCCGGCCGCTTCGCCGTCCAGGCGCTGGAGCACCTGTTCCCCGGCCGCCAGGTGATCGGCCTGCCGTCGACCGCGATCCTCACCGGCGGTGGCTCCTTCCACTGCATCACCCAGCAGGAGCCGGCCTGATGTCCCGCCCAGAGACGCGAAAAGTCACCGTCGCGGCGATCCAGGCGAGCTACGGCCTGGACCTGGGGGCCAATATCGCGCGAACCGCCGAGCTGATCCGCGAGGCGGCCGCTGGCGGCGCGCAGGTGATCCTGCCGCCGGAGCTGTTCCAGGGCCCCTACTTCTGCGTCGCCCAGGAGGAGCGCTGGTTCAAAGAGGCCCATCCGTGGCGGGAGCATCCGTGCGTCACGGCGCTCGCGCCCCTGGCCGCCGAGCTTGGCGTGGTGCTGCCGATCTCGATCTTCGAGCGCGAGGGGCCGCACTATTTCAACAGCCTGGTGATGGCCGACGCCGATGGCAGCCTGCTCGGCGTCTACCGCAAGAGCCATATCCCCGATGGGCCTGGCTATATGGAGAAGTACTACTTCCGCCCCGGCGACACCGGCTTCCGGGTCTGGGACACCCGGTTCGGCCGGCTCGGCGTCGGGATCTGCTGGGACCAGTGGTACCCGGAGGCCGCGCGGGCCATGGCGCTGATGGGCGCCGAGGTGCTGCTCTATCCGACGGCCATCGGCTCGGAGCCGCACGATCCGACGCTGGACACCGCCGCGCCGTGGCGCCGCGCCATGCAGGGTCACGCCGTCTCCAACGTGATCCCGGTCGTCGGCGCCAACCGCACCGGTCTCGAACCCTGGGCGGACTATCCGAACGGCGGGCAGCTGTTCTATGGCTCGAGCTTCATCTCCGACCACCGCGGCGACCTGGTCGCGGCCTTCGGGCGTGAAGACGAGGGCGCGATCCACGCCGAATTCGACCTGGATTTCCTGGCGACGCACCGGGCCGCCTGGGGCTTCTTCCGCGACCGCCGCCCGGACCTCTACGGCGCCCTGACCGAGGGGCGGCCGGCGTGATCGAGACGGAACGGCTGATCCTGCGCCGTTGGCGCGAGGCGGACCAGGAACCCTACGTCGCCATGATGCTCGATCCGCAGGTCAGCGACTGGCTGGGCGGACCGTTCGACCGCGCCGAGGCGCTCGCCCGCATCGCGCGCAACGAAGCTGCGCTGGAGACCCACGGCTACGGGCGCATGGCGATGGCGCGCCGCGCGGACGGCCAGTTCGTCGGCTACTGCGGCTTGATGCCGACGGCGAAAGAGCTTCCCTTCGGCAGCGCCTTCGAGGTCGGCTGGAGCGTGGCCCGCGAGGCCTGGGGCCAGGGCTACGCCGGCGAGGCCGCACGGGCGGCGTTCGCGGACGGCTTCGAGCGGCTTGGGCTGGACGAAATCCTGGCCTTCACCGGCGCGGTGAACTTCCGCTCCCAGGCCGTGGCGCTGAAGCTCGGGATGCGGCGGACGCCGGAGCAGGACTTCGACCATCCGGGGCTGGCCGACGACCATCCGCTCAAGCGCCACATCGTCTTCGTGGCGTCGAAACCCTAGGCCGCGGGGCAGGCCGGCGCGGTTCCATGGGCCTTGGCGATCTCGGCCTGGGCCGCGGCGAAGTCGGCGCGGAACTGAGCATTGGCGTGCTCGCGGGCGACCATGGCCGCGCCCAGCATCCGGCCGGCCTCGACGTCGGACTGGTAGTGGACGCCGCAGATCACCCGGCTGTCGCCGATCTCGCGCCCGGCCTCCAGCAGGCCCGAGGCCTTGGCGGGCGCGAGTTCGCCCAGGACCAAACCCCACGCCCAGCCGGCCATGGCGTGGCCGGACGGGTAGGAGGCGTTGGTCCTCATCCAATCCTCGCGCTTGATGCAGACCGGCAGGTCGTCGCCGATCAGCGGCCGGATGCGGTTGTAGTGCTCCTTGGGCGGCGTCCCGACGGTTCGCGCATCGAGCTCGACCCGTTGCAACAGGTGGTAGGTCCTGGGCAGGGCCGTGGCGTTGATCGGCGCGCCCAGCGCACAGGCGTAGCGCTCCAGGGCCCCGCCATTCCAAAGGTCATTGTCCTTGGTCGCCTGCTTCCAGCGGGCGGTCCCGTCCAGCTTGCGGTTCTCGAGATAGATCGTCCGGTCGGCCTTGCCGCGCGGCGAATCCGGGGCCGGCGGGGGGCCGATCACAGTCTGGCCATCGACGTCGCCCGTCGAAAGGTAGCCGGTGAGCTTGGTCGGCGTCGGCCCGGCGAGCGACGGATCGACCGGCGGACGATGGGCCGGCGCGGCGCCCAGCAGCAGGACGGCCGCGCCGGCGAGGAACAGGGATCGGATCAAGGAAACTCCGTGGACTTCAGGACCGAAGGACCGTCTTGCCGTTCTTGATGACGGTGGCGTTGCGTTCCTTAACGCGGGCTTCGAAGGAGATCACGCTCCCGTCCTTCCAGAGGTCGACGGTGATCGTGTCGCCGGGGAACACCGGGGCGGAGAACCGCGCCTGGTGGCTGAGGATCTGGTCGGGGTCATAGCCGGTGATCGCCTGCAGCACCGCGCGGCAGGTGACGCCATAGGTGCAGAGGCCATGCAGGATCGGCCGCGGGAAGCCGGAGCGCCGGGCGCTTTCGGGATCGGAGTGCAGCGGGTTGCGGTCGCCGTTCAGGCGGTAGAGCAGGGCCTGGTCCTCTCGCGTGGCGATGTCGACCGAGAGGTCGGCCTTGCGCGAGGGAATCTCGTGCGGCTCGGGCTGGCCTTCCGAGGGCCCGCCGAAGCCGCCGTCGCCGCGGGCGAAGGTCGATCCGGTCAGGGTGGCGACCTTCTCGCCTTTCTCGTCGGTCCAGGTCGTTTCGTTGATGATCACCGCACCCTTGTCCTTACCCTTGTCGTAGGCCCCGATGGTGCGGCCCTCGGCGGTGAAGGTTCCCGAGGTCGGCAGGGGCTTGTGCAGCTCCACCTTCTGTTCGCCGTGCACCACCATCAGGAAATTGATCTGGCTCGGACGATGGCCGGGCTTCTGTTCCACCTGGTCGGCGCCGCGGGCGGGACGTCCGCCGGCCGCGGCCAGGACGGTCGCCGCGGTTGGGACGACCTTCAGGCCCTTTTCGTAGACGAAGGCGAGTTCTTCCTCGTTCATCGGGTCGCGGCCGAGGCCCACGCCCAGCGCATAGAGCATCACGTCCTTGTCGCCGTAGGTGAAGGTCCGCGCGGCGGTCTTCTGGTCGAGGATGTCCGGATAAAATATGGGCACGAATGGTCCTCCGAATATGGGCTGGCTCTGGCGGCCGATGGATTATTCCAAGATCAAAGCCCCTCGCCCCGATAGGCGCAAGCGGCCAGGGGCCGCATTTGCGAGCCAAGGCGTGATCGGCTAGAAGCGGCGACTTCCCGCCGGCCGCCCTTCCGCGCCCGCGGTCCTCAAGTCACCGAAGGCGTTTCATGACGACCACCACCACCGTCCAGCAAGGCCAGATCACCGGCAACGTCCTGTTCTATTCCCAGCCGGAGCCGCTCTCGCCGGAACTGCATGGCAAGATGGGCGTCAAGAACATGGACGGCCCGTTCGGCTTCGCGAAGGCCGGCCACGCCATCCCGCTGACGGTGGGCGAGTTCCCTCTGGCCGCGGTGACCGGACCGATCATCTTCGTGGGCGACGACAAGCTGCCGATCGCGGTGATGGGCCTGAACGCCGGGGACAACATGTTCCTGCGCGACGACGGCCTGTTCGAGCCGGGGATCTACATCCCAGCCTACATCCGGCGCTATCCGTTCGTGTTCGCCAACGACGACAACGCCAAGCAGATGGTGCTGTGCGTCGACCGCGCCGCGGAATTCGTCGTCGACAAGGGCTTCGACCAGCCGTTCTTCGAGGCCGATGGCCAGCCCAGCCAGTACACGAAGAACTGCATCGAATTCTGCAACAACTTCGAGATCGAGCGGCAGCGGACGCAGAGCTTCGTTCAGGTGCTGAAGGACCTCGACCTGTTCGAAATGAAGACGGCCAGCTTCACCCCTTCGACCGGCGACGGGGTCATGGGCGAGCCGCAGAAGATCGCGGAATATTTCGGCGTCTCGGAAGAGAAGCTGAACGCCCTGCCGATCGAGAAGCTGGCCGAGATCCGCGCCAACGGCGCGCTCGCCCAGATCTACGCCCACCTGATTTCGCTGGTCGGCTGGGACCGGCTGGTGGCCCTGGCGCTGGCCCGGGCGACCGCCCCGCCGCAAGCGGCCAACGCCTAGCCCCGCCTATCGCGCGAAGACGCTCCGCGTCAGGCAGGAGAAGACCAGGCGGCCGGCTTCGTCGAGCAGGTCATGCTGGGCGATGATGATGCCCTTGCCGTCGCCCACGGGGTCCTTGGCCATGATCGTCATCCGGCCGCGCAGCAGCTCGCCGGCCGGCGGATTGCGCATCCAGCGGAGCGCATCGACCCCCAGGCGCTTGGTCTGCGGCCAGTCGGTGTGGGAGACCGCGTCGAGCTTCGCCCAGATCGCATAGACCATGGCGTCCGGCGCGCCGCGCTCCACCGCCCAGCCGGGGGCGAAGGCGTCGACGAAGGCCTGCAGCGCCGCGGCCTCGACGCCCGTGGCGCCCAGGGACACCACCTGTCCGATCTGGATGTCGTCGAAGAGGGCTGGCACGGCGGGCGGTTCCTTACGGCGTCAGGGAAAGCGATGACGATGATGGCCGTGCGCCGCGGTGCAAGTCGAGCCTTGCGTTGCGTGCGCGGCTTTTGCTTTGAGGCCCGAGGCGCGCCATATAGCGGCCCAGTTCGGCGGGACTTCTAAGAGGCGATGATGCGGTTCCTGGCAGGCGCGCTTCTGGCGCTGGCGATGAGTGTCCCGGCCTTCGCCCAGCCCGCGGCCCAGACCGGTCCCGCGCGGCACGTGACCGCCGACCTGGTCGCCGAACGGCAGGGCATCGCGCCCGGCGAGACGATCCATGTGGCGCTGCGCCAGCAGATCCAGAAGGGCTGGCACACCTATTGGCGCAATTCCGGCGACAGCGGCGAGGCGACGCGGATCAAATGGGACCTGCCGACCGGCTGGCAGGCGGGCGAGTTCACCTGGCCGACGCCGCGGCGGCTGCCGGTCGGGCCGCTGATGAACTACGGCTACGAGGGCGAGGTCCTGCTGCCCATGGCCCTGACCGCGCCGGCCGGCGCCAAGCCTGGCGACAAGGTCACGCTGAAAGCCCAGGCCTCGTTCCTGGTC
Organism: Phenylobacterium sp.; assembly: GCF_041691455.1. Lineage (GTDB taxonomy): Bacteria > Pseudomonadota > Alphaproteobacteria > Caulobacterales > Caulobacteraceae > Phenylobacterium. The sequence continues at coordinate 617,809 of NZ_JBEPUO010000001.1, forward strand.
TGCGCCGAGATCTGCGTGCCCGAGGACGACGCGCTTAGCCTCACCCTGCCGATCACGGCCGCCTCCGCGCCGCGGGATCCGAAGTGGGGCGCTGAGATCGCCAAGACGCTGGCCGCGGCGCCCAGGCCCGCGGGCCTGGCGGCGGTGTTCCAACCGCGCGGCGCGGTCGTGGCCCTGGCCGTCAGCGGCGCAGCGCTGAAGGGCGCCGACCTGGCCGGCGCCTATTTCTTCCCCTTCGACTCCACCGTCATCGACCACGCCAAGCCGCAGACCATCGATCGCGGGCCCGACGGCCTGACGCTGAGCCTTGCGCCCGGCTACGCCTTCCAGGGCGGCAAGGCGCCCGCGGGCTTGGGCGGCGTGCTGGCGGTCGGCGACAAGGCCTATGAGATCGCCGCGACGCCCGGCGCGTCACCCGCGGGCGCCGCCGGCCTCGGACCACCGGTCGCGAAGGGCGCCGGCGGCACGGACCTGGGCCTGGCCGCGGCCGCGCTCTTTGCCCTGCTGGGCGGGCTGATCCTCAACCTGATGCCCTGCGTCTTCCCGATCCTGGCCATGAAGGCCGCGTCCCTGGCCGGCCACGGCGGCGACCAGGCCGAGGCCCGCAGGCAGGGCCTCGCGTTCGGCGTGGGTTCGGTCCTGACCTTCCTGGCGCTGGCGGGGGGGCTGATCGCGCTGAAGGCCGCGGGCTCGGCTGTCGGGTGGGGCTTCCAGCTGCAGTCGCCGCCGGTGGTGGCGGTGCTGGCGCTGCTGATGCTGGCCGTGGCGCTGAACCTCTCGGGCCTGTTCGAGGTCGGGACCTCGCTGCAGGGCGCCGGAACGGGCCTCGCGAGCCGGGGCGGCAGCGTCGGCGCCTTCTTCACCGGCGCCCTGGCCGTGGTGGTCGCCGCGCCCTGCACAGCGCCCTTCATGGGCCCGGCGCTCGGCTGGGCGCTGACCCAGACGCCGGTTGCGGCGCTGACGGTGTTCGCAGCCCTTGGCATAGGCTTCGCCGCGCCCTTCGTGCTGGTGGCCTTCGCGCCCGGACTGCTCTCGCGCCTGCCAAGGCCCGGGGCGTGGATGGAGACCTTCCGCAAGGCGCTGGCTTTCCCGATGTACGGCGCAGCCGCCTGGCTCGCCTGGGTGCTGTCCCAGCAGGCCGGCCCCGAGGACCTCGCCAAGCTGTTCGCCGCCGCCGTGGTCGTGGCGCTGGCGGCCTGGCTCCTGGGTCTCCAGCAGCGCCGCGTGGCGGCCGGCGGCAAGCCGCTGATCCTGGCCCTGGTCGCCTTCATGCTGGCCACGCTCGCGGTGGGCGCCGTCGCCTGGCCGCAGGACAAGGCCGCCGAGCTGCAATCGGAGCCCTATAGTCCCGCCCGCGTCGCCGAGCTGCGCGCCGAGGGCCGGCCGGTGTTCGTGAACTACACGGCGGCCTGGTGCGTCTCCTGCCAGGTCAACGACAAGGTGGCGCTCTCGACCCACGAGGTGGCGTCCGCCTTCGCGCGCCACAAGGTCGCCTATCTGAAGGCCGACTGGACCAAGCGCGACGCGACTATCGCCGCGGAACTGGCCAGCCACGGCCGGGCCGGGGTGCCGCTCTATCTGCTCTATGGAACCGGCGGCGGCGAGGCGGCTATCCTGCCCTCGATCCTGACGCCGGCCATCGTGGTCAAGGCGGTGGAGGCCGCCGACAAGCCTTGAGGACAGAAGGGAGAGCCCGCCGATGACCGCCATCCGTCGCCGCCAGCTGCTCTTCGCCGGCGCCGCGCTCGCCTTCTGTCCGGCGGCGGCCGCGTTGGCCGCCCCCGTTCTGGGCCAGCCCGCGCCGCCCTTCCAGGCCCTGGACGCCGAGGGCCGCCAGCGCTCGCTCGCCGAGTTCGCCGGCAAGACCGTGGTGCTGGAGTGGACGTCGAGCGACTGCCCCTACTGCGGCAAGCACTACGGGTCGGGGAACATGCAGGCGCTGCAGAAGAAGGCGGTGAAGGACGGCGTCGTCTGGCTCACCGTCTCGTCTTCCGCGCCCGACCGCGAAGGCTACTTCACGCCCGCGACCGCCAAGGCCTGGGCCGCCAAGGTCGGCTGGCGGGGCGCAGCGATCCTGCTGGACGGCGATGGCAAGGTCGGCCGCGCCTATGGCGCGCGGGCGACGCCGCATATGTTCGTCATCGATGGGGCGGGACGGGTGGTCTACATGGGCGGCATCGACGACCGGCCCTATGCCGACCCGGCGAGCCTGAAGGGCGCGAAGAACTATGTGACGGCGGCGCTCGCCGACCTGAAGGCTGGACGGCCGGTGGCCACGCCCGTCACCGCGCCCTATGGCTGCAGCGTGCGCTACGGCTCGGCGACCGGCTTTCAATAGGGATGGACCAGCGCTTGTCAGGGATCGAAGCGGCCTGGAGCCGACTTGAGGCGGCGGGCGCGGCCGCTCAGGGCCGCCGCATCGCCAGCCTCTTCGACGCCGAACCGCAGCGCCTGGCGCGGCTGGGAGTCGGCGCCGCGGGCCTCGATCTCGACCTGTCGAAGCAGCCCTGGTCGCGGGCCGACCTGGAGGTCTGCCTGGACCTGGCGCGCGCCGGCGGCGTCGAGGCCGCGCGCGACCGGCAGTTCGCGGGCGAGGCCATGAACGCCTCGGAAGGCCGCGCGGCCCTGCACATGGCGCTCCGTGCGCCCAAGGGCTCGGACTTCCGGGCGCAGGGCGAGCCGGTCTCCGCCGAGGTCGACGCCACGCGGGCCCGGATGGCGACCTTCGCCCAGGCCATCCGGTCCGGCGCGCTGAAGAGTGCCACCGGCCGGCCGTTCCGCGCGGTGCTGCACATCGGCATCGGCGGCTCGGATTTCGGGCCGCGGCTGGTCTGGGAGGCGCTGCGTCCGGTGGCGCCGCAGATCGAGGTGCGGTTCGCGGCCAATGTCGACCCGGCGGAGATGGCGTTCGCGCTGGCCGGCCTCGATCCGGCCCAGACCCTGGTGGTGATCGTCTCCAAGACCTTCACGACCCAGGAGACCATGACCAACGCGGAGGCCGCGCGCGCCTGGCTGCGCGCCGCGCTGGGGCCCAGGGGCGATGCGCATCTGGTGGCGGTTTCGACGGCGCTCGAGCCGGTGGCGGCGTTCGGCGTGCCGGACAACCAGGTGTTCGGGTTCCGCGACTGGGTCGGTGGGCGCTATTCGGTCTGGTCTTCGGTGGGACTGTCCTGCGCGATCGGCCTGGGCCCGGAGGTCTTCGAGCGGCTCTTGGCCGGCGGCGCGGCCATGGACGACCATTTCCGCTCGGCGCCGCTGGACCGGAGCGCGCCGGTGCTGCTGGCGCTCGCCCACATCTTCAACCGCAACGTCCTGGGCCGGCCGGTGCGCGCGGTGGTGCCCTACGCCCAGCGGCTGCACCTCCTGTCGAACTTCCTGCAGCAGCTCGAGATGGAATCGAACGGCAAGCGGGTGACGGCCGACGGCCAGCCGGTCGCGCGCGGCACGGCCGCGGCGGTGTTCGGCGACGCCGGGACCAATGTGCAGCACGCCTTCTTCCAGCTGATGCACCAGGGGACCGAGGTGATTCCTGCGGACATCATCGCGGTGCGCGAGGCCTCCGAGGGCGACCCCGCGGCGCAGACCATCCTGCTCGCCAACGCCATCGCCCAGGCCGAAGCCCTGATGGTCGGCCGCAGCGAGGCCGAGGTGCGCGCCGAGCTGACCGCCAAGGGGCTGCCCGACGCCGAGATCGAGACCCTGGCCCCGCAGCGCACCTTCCCCGGCGACCGGCCCTCGACCTTCATCCTGCTGGACCGGCTGGACCCGGAGCGGCTGGGCGCGCTGTTGGCGCTCTACGAGCACAAGACCTTCGTCGAGGGCGTGCTCTGGGGGATCAACAGCTTCGACCAGTGGGGCGTGGAGCTGGGCAAGAGCCTGGCGACCCGCGTGCTGGGCGAACTGCGGGGTGGCCCGCCCGGTGCGCACGATCCGTCGACGGCGGCGCTGATCGGCAAGCTGAAGACCTGAAGCGATGCTAGCGGACTTCTGGAAGACCTTGCTGGCCGCATCGATCGGCTGAGAGGTCGCCCCAAGCTCCGCGGCTGACTGGATTTGTTCACGATCCTTCGCTACAAGCCCGGCCTCATGAGCGGTTTCGCGCATCACCACGGCCATCACCATCCGACCCTCGCGGGTTCGGACCGGGATCGCTTGGCCTAGACGCGACCCTCTCCGAGCCCCGCTTTCGCGGACGGGGCTCGATGATTTTCCAGCTCCGTCCGTCGCCCCCTTCACCAGGACGCAGACGATGGACACCAAGGCTTCCCCAATCGCTTCCTTGAGCGAGCGCCCGGCAACCGCTAAGCGCGAGCCCATGACCGACACCCCGCGCCCCGAAGCCCGCGCCCCGCGCGGTTTCACCGACCGCAGAGCCCGCGACCTGACCGCCGAGCGGAAGATCCTGGCCGCCGTGGCCGAGGTCTATGAGCGCTACGGCTTCGAGGCGCTGGAGACCGGCGCCTTCGAATATGCCGACGCGCTGGGCAAGTTCCTGCCGGACGCCGACCGGCCGAACGAAGGCGTCTTCGCCCTGCAGGACGATGACGAACAATGGATGGCGCTCAGGTACGACCTGACCGCGCCGCTGGCCCGGTTCGCGGCGCAGAATTGGGAGACCCTGCCCAAGCCGTTCCGCCGCTACGCCTTCGGGCCGGTGTGGCGCAACGAGAAGCCGGGGCCGGGCCGCTATCGCGAGTTCGTGCAGTGCGACGCCGACACGGTGGGCTCCGCACGTCCCGAGGCCGATGCCGAGATCATCGCCATGGCGGTGGCCGGGCTCGAAGCGGCGGGCCTGCCGGCCGGCTCGGCGATCGTGAAAATCAACAACCGCAAACTGCTGAACGGCCTGATGACCGCCGCGGGCGTCACCAGCGAGGGCCAGAAGCTCGTCGTGTTGCGGGCGGTCGACAAGCTCGACCGGCTGGGGCCGGACGGGGTGCGGCTGCTGCTGGGCGAGGGGCGCAAGGACGAGTCCGGCGACTTCACCAAGGGCGCAGGATTGAACGCCGCGGCGGCCGAGCGGGTGCTGGCCTTCACCGCGGCCGGGGCGGGTGACCGGACCGGCACGCTGGACAGGCTGGCCAATGTGGTCGGCGGCTCGGCCGAGGGCGACGAGGGCTTGGCGGAACTGGCGGCCATCGACCGGGCCCTGACCGGGCTCGGCGTCGGGGCCGAGCGCGCGGCCTTCGATCCCTCGGTGGTCCGTGGACTGGAATATTACACGGGCGCGGTGTTCGAGGCTGAGCTGCTTCTTCAGACCACGGACGAAAAGGGCCAGCCCATGCGGTTCGGCTCGATCGGCGGCGGCGGGCGCTACGACGACCTGGTGGCGCGGTTCACCGGCGAGCGGACGCCGGCCACCGGCTTCTCCTTCGGGGTGACCCGGCTGGCCGCGGCGCTGAAGGCGGCGGGACGCGACCTGGCCGCCGACGCACGTGGGCCGGTGGTGGTGCTGGTGCTCGATCAGGAGCGGATGGCCGACTACATGGCCGTGGCGGGCGAACTGCGCGCCGCGGGGATCGCCGCGGAAGTCTATCTCGGGACCTCCGGCATGCGGCCGCAGATGAAGTATGCCGACCGCCGGCTCTCGCCCGCGGCGGTGATCATCGGCGGCGACGAGTTTGCCGCAGGCACGGTGACGCTGAAGGACCTCGACCTGGGCCGCGAGCTCGCCTCCGGCGTCACGGACAACGCTGCCTGGCGCGCCGAACGTCCGGGCCAGATGACCGTGCCGCGCACAGACTTGGTGGCTGCGGTGAGGAAGATCGTCGAGGCGCAGCCGTGAGGGTCGAGCCGCCGGTTCCGGCCGAGGCCCTGTCCGCGATCCGCGTCGCCCTGGCCGCAGCGGGCGCGACGCCGGTCGACGCCCCGATCCTGCAGCCGCTGAACCTGCTCCTGGACCTGGCCGGGGAGGCGATGCGCGCCCGGCTCTTCGTGGTGCAGGCCGAGGGCGGCGAGGAAGCGTGCCTGCGGCCCGACTTCACGGTGGCCGTCGCCCGCCAGCACGTCGACAGCGGCGCCAAGGCGGGCCGCTATTTCTACGAAGGACCGGCCTTCCGCTCGGCGCCGGAGGGCGAGCGGCCGGAGGAGTTCGTACAGCTGGGCGTCGAGCTGTTCGCGCCCGGCGGCGGGGCGACGGTCGAGGCCGACGCCGAGATCGCCGGCCTCGCCTGGCGGGCGGCCGTGGCGGGCGGACGCGGCGACCTGACCCTCTGGCTCGGCGACGTCGGGCTGTTTTCGACCTTCATCGAGTCCCTGTCGCTGCCCGCGGCTCTGGCCGCGCGGCTGAAGCGCGTCGCCGGGCGGCCGCGGCTGTTGAACGCCGAGTTGCTGCGGGCGGGCGAGGCCGCGTCTCCGGCGGCCGGCGGCCAGCTCGCGGCGATGCTCTCCGGCCTCGGCGAGGCCCAGGCCGCGGCCCTGCTGGAAGAGGTCTGGGCGCTGGCCGGCGTCGAGCCGGTCGGCGGGCGCGGTCCGGGCGAGATCGCCCACCGGCTGGTGCGCCGGACCGAAGCGGCCTCGGCCCCCGCGCTGACCCAGGCCCAGGCGCTGGCGATCCGCGCCTTCATGGGCATCTCGGAGGCCCCGGTGGCGGGCCTGAAGCAGGTTCGAGCCCTGGCCGGCAAGGCCAAGGGCCTCGATGCCGCGCTCGCCGACTGGGAGGCGCGGCTGGCCGGGCTCGTGGATGTGCCGGCCGATCGGATGCGGTTCGCCCCGGCGCTCGGCCACGCCTTCGACTACTATGACGGCCTCACCTTCGAAGTGCGCAGCGCGGCGCTCGGCGACGATCGGCCGGTGGCGTCCGGCGGCCGCTATGACGGCCTCTTGGCCCGGCTCGGGGGATCGCGGGCGACGCGCGCGGTCGGCTGTGTCGTCAGGCCCTGGCGCGCGTTTTCGGGAGGCGAGGCATGAGCGAGCCCCTGATCATCGCCGTCCCCTCCAAGGGCCGGCTGAAGGAGCAGGTCGACGAATGGCTCGCCGACTGCGGCCTCGACCTGGCGGTGAGCGGCGGGGCGCGCGGCTATCTCGCGAGCCTCAAGGGACTGCCGGGCGCGCAGGTGCGCCTCTTGTCCGCCAGCGACATCGCCGATGCGCTGGGCGCGGGCGAAGCGCACTTCGGGATCACCGGCGAGGATCTGCTGCGCGAGCGGGGCGACCTGGAGAGCCGGGTGCTTCTGCTGCGGGCGCTGGGCTTCGGCCGCGCCGACCTCGTCGTCGCCGCGCCCAAGAGCTGGCTCGACGTCGACACCATGGCCGACCTGGAGGAGGTGGCGCACGACTATCTGGCGCGCACCGGACGGCGCATGCGGGTGGCGACCAAATACCTTGTCCAGACCCGGAGCTTCTTCGCCCGCCACGGGGTAGTCGATTACCGGATCACCGAATCAGGCGGGGCGACCGAGGGCGCGCCGGCGGCCGGCGCCGCGGAGCTGGTGGTGGATATCACCACCACAGGGGCGACCCTGGCGGCCAACGGCCTGAAGGTGTTGTCCGACGGGCTCATCCTGAAGAGCCAGGCCCAGCTCACCGCGAGCCTGAAGGCCGTCTGGAGCGCCGACCAGCTGGCGACGGCCGAACGTCTGCTGCGGGCGGTGGAGGCCCGGGCCTCGGCCCTGGCCAGCGCGACCCTCGTCTGGCCAGCGACCGGCAATGGCGCGGAAACCAGGGTCGTGGACCGCTTGACGGCCGCCGGCGCCTCGCGGCGTCCCAACGGCCTCCTGATCGAGGCCGGCCGGGCCGCCGAGGCCGCCGCCGCCCTGACCGCGGCCGGACTGGGCCCGGTGACTGTGTCGCGGCCCGACTTTGTCTTCGAGGTCGAATGCCCGCCTTTCTCAACCTTGAAACAACAGGTTCTTTGACGGTGGCGTCAAAAGACGGCGGATAATTCCCCCGGTTCGGGAAAAACTCACCATCTCGTGCGTCGTCAGGCCCTGCATGCCGTTGACTCAGGCAGGAAATTGCCGTTCCTTCCCAACGCGAGAGACACGAAGGCGCAAGACCTTGGATCTCCGGCGTTTCGGGGAGGAAACGCCCGCTCTATCAGAGCGACTGCTCAAATAAGGCCCGCTGCGATTATCCCCCGCAGCGGGCCAAATTTTTGCTCTCAAGCCAGTTTTGACGGAATCGTCAAAATCTCACCAGATCCGGACCCGCTGCTCCGGAGCGACGTACATGCTGTCGCCCGCCTTCAGGCCGAAGGCCGTATAGAAGGCGTCGATGTTGCGCATCGGCACGTCGACCCGCGCCCGCTCCGGCGAATGGGGGTCGGAGACCAGCTGGCGGCGCATGGCGTCGTCCCGCGTGCGGGCGCGCCAGACCTGGGCCCAGCCCATGAACACCCGCTGGTCGCCGGTCAGGCCGTCGACGATCGGCGCCGGCTGTCCGTGCAAGGAGGTGTGGTAGGCGTCGAGCGCCAGCAGCAGGCCGCCCAGGTCGGCGATGTTCTCGCCCATGGTCAGGTCGCCGTTGATCTTGGCGCCCGGCAGCACCTCGAAGGCGGCGTATTGCTTGCCGAGCTTGACCGCCTCGGCCTGGAATTTGGCGGCGTCTTCCGCTGTCCACCAGTCGGTGAGTCGGCCCGAGGCGTCGTAGCGGCGCCCTGAGTCGTCGAAGCCGTGGGTCAGCTCGTGGCCGATCACCGCGCCGACGCCCCCATAGTTGACCGCCATGTCGCCGGCCGGATCGAAGAACGGCGGCTGCAGGATGGCCGCGGGGAAGACGATCTCGTTGCCGACGGGATTGTAGTAGGCGTTGATGGTCGGCGGCGTCATGCCCCACTCGGACTTGTCCACCGGCCCGGCGAGCCGTCCGACCCGGAAGTTCCAGTCGAAGTCGATCGACCGCTTCACGTCGCCGTAGAGGTCGGCGTCCTTGATCTCCAGGCCGGAGTAGTCGCGCCACTTGTCGGGGTAGGCGATCTTCACGCTGACGGCCGCCAGTTTCTCCTGGGCCTTGGCCTTGGTCGCCGGGCTCATCCAGTCGAGCTTTTCGATGCGACCCTTCATGGCGGTGCGGATGTCGCCGACCAGGGCCACCATCTTGGCCTTGCTCTCGGCCGGGAAGTAGGCCTGGACATAGATCTTGCCGAGCGCCTCGCCGACCTGGCCGTCGACCAGCACCACGCCGCGCTTCCAGCGGGGCTGCTGGGCTTTGGTGCCGTTGAGGACGGCGCTGCGGAAGTCGTAGTGCGCCTGGTCGAAGGTCTTTGAGAGATAGGGCGCGGCCTGGTCGGCGAGGGTGAAGGCCTGCCAGGCCTTCAGGGTCTCGATCGGCGTCTTGGCGAAGATCGCCGCGATCTTCGGGAAGGCGGTCTTTTCCTGCACCACCACCTGGTCGGCCTTGGTCAGGCCGGCGCCGGCCATGAACGCGGCCCAGTCGAAGCCAGGCGCCAGCTCACCGACCTTGGCGGCGGGGTAGGGGTTGTACATGGCGTTGTCGTCGCGCTGTTCGGCCGGCGACCAGGAGACCTTGGCGATCTCGGTCTCCATGGCGACGATCGCCTTGGCGTTGACCGCGGGCCGCGGCCAGCCGGCCAGCGTCAAGACCCTGGCGACATAGGTTTCGTACTTGGCCTTCTGCGGCACGAAGCTGGCCTCGAGGTAGTAGTCCCGGTCGGGAAGGCCGAGCCCCGCCTGGCCGAGGTAGACGATGTAGTGGTCGGGATCCTTGGCGTTGGCCTGCACTTGGGCCGAGAAGACGCTGCCGCCGAAGGCATGGACCGAGACGCCCATGCCCCGGGCGATGTCGGCGCGGGTCTTCTCGGCGCGGATCGCGGCGAGGTCCTTGGCCATCGGCGCCTTGCCGAGTTTCTCGACCTTGGCCTCATCCATGAAGGCCCGGTAGAGGCTGCCAACCTGGCCCCGCTCGCCGGTCGCGGCCTTGTCGGCGGCCGCCTTGTCGACCACCGCGTGCATGCGGGCCTGCGAGAGCTCGTTCAGGCTGTCGAAGGCTCCGTAGCGCGAGCGGTCGGCGGGGATGTCGAGCGTCTTGAGGTAGCCGCCGTTGGCGTATTGGTAGAAGTCCTGCGCCGGCGTGGTCGCCGCGTCGCGGCCGGAGAGGTCGAAGCCCCAGGTCCCCATGCGGGGCGCCTTGGATAGGTCGGGTACGGCGGCGGGTGCGACGGCCGCGGCCTTGGGCTGCGCGGCCTTGGGTTGCGCAGGTGCGGGACCGGCGCCCAGGAGGGCGGCCACCGCGGCGGCGCCCAGCCAATAGGTCTTCATCTTGGGAAGCTTTCGAAAGGTTGAGGTGGCGAGACCATGCGCCGTGCGGGCGGCCTCCGGGTGTTACATTTTCGTCAGAAACCGCGACCGATTGTGACGTCTCAGGGCTTCATCGCGCCCATGGCGGGCGGGCCCAGGCCGGAGCTCACCGCGAAGGCGACCTTGATCCTGGCCCCGCTCGCGAAGCTGAGCGTCGCCGGGATCTGGTCGCCGGCCTTCAGCGTCCGGGTCAGTCCGATCAGCATGAGGTGATAGGCGCCGGGACCGAAGGTGGTCCGGCCGCCGGCCGGGACCGCGACCTTGACCTCCGTCTTCATCGACATCACGCCGCCCGCCATGGACGTCGAGTGCATTTCGATGCGGGCCGCCAGCGGGCTTTCGACCTTCTCCAGGAGGTCGGGCGTGCGCCCGTGGTTGGCGAGCACCATGTAGCCGACGCCGTTGGTCCCCGCGACCGCCGGCCGGCTCCAGGGCTGCAGCACCTCCAGGGTCCCGGCGGCGGGAGCGGCGGCGGCCGGCAGGGCGAAGGCCGCGGCGGCCACGATGATGGGGAAGGGTCTCATCGGAGCCTCAATAGACGTAGCGGAGTTCCGCCAGCGCCGAGCGCTGCGGGAACGGGTGGAAGACGAAGTAGTCGCTGTCGGTCAGGTTATCGATCCCGATCGCGGCGGACCAATGGCGGTCGATCCTATAGGTCGCCCGCGCGTCGACGACGAAATAGCCCTCAAAGCCCTGGAAGGTGTGGCCGATGACGTCGGTGTTGTCGATCGTGCCGAAGACCCGGTCGCTGTAGCGGGCTGCCGCGGTCAGCGTCAGCTTGTCGTTGGCGCGCCAGGTCGCCACCGCGGTCCAGCGCAGGCGGGGGACCTGCGGCGTGCGTTTGCCGTTGGCCGCCGGAAGCGCGGTATCGCGGGCGATCTTCGAGTCCACCCAGGTCAGGCTGGCGGAAAAGTCGAGGCCCCGGATCAGCACGTCCTGGGCTTCGGCGATGGCCTCGACGCCACGCGAGCGGACGTGGTCGACGTTCTGGACGAAGCTGGTGGACCCGACCGGCGTCAAGGCGGTCTGGGAAATCAGCGCGTCGGAGACGTCCTCGGTGAAGCCCGAGAGCCGCAGGCGCGCCTTGGACCAGGACCGTTCGACCGACAGTTCGCTGGAGACCGCCCGCTCCGGCGCGAGGTTCGGATTGGGGACGAGGACCTGGGTCTGGACCGTCACCGCCTGGTAGAGCTCGCTCACGGTCGGGAAGCGGTAGGCCTCGCCCAGCGAGGCGCTGACCCGCCAGGCGGGGGCCGGTGTCCAGGCCAGCACGGCCTTGGGCGAGGCGCGGTCGGCCGAGCGGCTGGGCTGGCTCACCGAACTGGCCGGCGCGAGCGAGAAATTGAGCCCGTCGAAGGCCCGCCAGTGCTCCTGGCGCACGCCCAGCGTCAGGGTGGCCTGCGGCGACAGCCGAACCTGATCCTCCAGGAATACCGCGTCGGTCTCGGTCTTGCCGCGTGAGGAGGCCGCCAGCGCGCCGCGGGCCCCGGAGATCCAGTCGGCGGTGTTGTAGCGGTCGTTGCCGAGTTCGTAGCGGTCGGTGTGGACGCCCAGGGTCACGGCGTGGGCGCCGGCCGGGGTCCAGACCGCCTTGGCGTCGAGGGTCCGCCAGCCGGTCCCGGAGAGGTCGAGGATCGTCCCCGCGCCGCCGTTGAGCGCGGCGGGCAGGGCGGTCGTGGGCGTCCGCTGCTCGTCGACGCCGAAGTCATAGGCCGTGGCGATGGCTTCCCAGCGCAGGTTTGCGGTCGGCTCCCCGCGCAGGGTCAGCGCCTGCATCCAGTGCCGCTCCTCCAGGTGATAGACACCGCTGGCGAAGGTCGAGGCCGGGATGGCGTAGGTGAAGCCGCCGATGTTCAGCGACCCGGCGTAGACCGGGGCGCCCGAGGCGTCGCGAAGATAGGTCTCGGCGTGAGCGTCGTCGCGGTTGCCGAAATAGCCCACCAGGTAGCCGGCGGTGAGCTTCGGGTTGATCTCCCACTCGAGCTTCAGCTTGGCGTTGTCCTGACGCTGGTCCTCGATGCCGCCCGCGCCCAGCACCGCGATGGCCTGGCCGATCCGGTTGCGGTCGGCGATGGCGCCGCTGACCGGAATCCCGGCCGCGCCCGGCGCAGCGGGGCGCAGCGCGGTCATGAAGCTGAGCGGCTGGCCGTGGGTGTCCAGATGGCTGACGCTGAGACGCCAGGCGAATGGCCCAAGCCGGTCGCCGAGCCCGCCGGCCGCTTCCCAGGTCGGATAGCTGTCCTTGGTCGCGTAGTCCTTGAAGCCCTGCACGCCCGCGCTGGTGCGCGCATCGGCCTCGAAGGTCTGCGGCGTGCGGGTGGTGATGTTGACCACCGCCCCGATGGAGTTGCCCGCATAGGCGGCCGAGAAGGGGCCGTAGAGCACCTCGATCTTCTCGATCTCCTCGGGCGAGACCATACCCCAGCGCGGCGAGGCGGTTCCGTTGTTGTTGCCGATCAGCGCCGAGAGCAGCACGCCGTCGGCGTAGATCAGGCTACGGGCGCTCGAGCCGACGCCCGAGGTGCGGGTCGTCATGGGCGCCTGGGTGTCGCCTATGTGCCGGCGGCGGACGAAGACGTTGGGCAGGTATTTCAACGCATCCTCGACCGTCGTCGCGTTGACGGTCGTGGCGATGTCCTGGGCGGTGAGCGTGCGCGTCGACAGCGGCTGGTCGGCTTGAGTCTGCGCCTCGCCCTGCACCACGATGCCGGAGACCGTGTGAGGTCCGGCGTCATCGTCTTCGGCGGCCAGGGCGGGCGTGGCGCAAAGGGCTGCGCCCGCGAAGAGGGCGCATCGGAGCGCCCGATATCGAAAAGTCATGAGAGATCCTGAACAGCAGGCGTCGGCGTGCGTCCCCTTGGACGCGGCTCGATAGGCTTTCGGTTCACGCGGTGGGCGGACCCTGTCCGGGCGGACGGGGTGGGGCGCGGGCGCGGGGTTCGAGGAGGCTCAGGACCGGCGCGTGTTCGAGGCGCTCGGCGGCGTAGGCGACGGGCCGGACGGCCAGCTCCGGCGCGATCACGATGGCCATGGCCGCGGCCAGGCAGTCCTGGCAGGGCATGCCGGCGAAGCCCTTGTGCGGCGCGGGCTGGCCGTGCGCCGCGAGTGTCTGCACGCCTGTCGAGACGCAGATGGTGAGCCCGTCCGCGGGTTCCGGCCGCGCCATGGCGGCGGCGGGGATCAGCGCCTGCACCAGGAGCGCAAACACCGCGAGGAGCGCGGCGAGCGCTCTTCGGTCGTTCGTGGGCTGGCGGGCGGACGGCATCGGCGCTCTCTACGCCGTTCCGGCGATTTCTCAAGACGCCGGGCTGCGCCATAGTCGCAGCCGCCCTATCTGGAGACCCGATGGCCGGCCACGTCCAACCGCAAGATTACAAGGACGTGGTCCTGTTCCTGGCCACCGCCGGCGTGGTCGTGCCGCTGTTCCGGCGCTGGAAGCTCTCGCCGATCCTGGGGTTCCTCGGCGCGGGCGTGCTGCTGGGCCCGTTCGGCCTCGGCAGCCTGACCGGCCGGGCGCCCTGGCTTTCGGCCCTGACCATCGACAATCCCGACGAGGTCGCCCAGCTCGCCGAGTTCGGGGTGGTGTTCCTGCTGTTCATGATCGGCCTGGAGCTCTCCTGGGAGCGGCTGCGGGCGATGCGCAAGTTCGTCTTCGGCCTGGGCGCGGCGCAGGTGGGCGTTAGCCTCGCGGTCACCGCCGGGGCGGCGCTGTCGCTCGGCCAGCCACTGGGCGCGGCGATCGCCATCGGCGCGGCGCTGGCGCTTTCGTCGACGGCCATCGTCATGCCGATCCTGGCCGAGCAGAAGCGGCAGCATTCGCTGGCCGGCCGCACGACCTTCTCGGTGCTGCTGTTCCAGGACCTGGCCGTCGCGCCGATCCTGGTGACGCTCACCCTGCTCGGGCGGCAGGGCGGGGCCGCGGCGATATCGCCCAACCTTCTGCTGGCGTTCGCGCCGGCGGTCCTGGGGATCGGCGGTCTGCTGGTGGTGGGGCGGCTGGTCCTGCGCCCGATGCTGCGCTCGGTGGCCCGCGCCAAGAGCGAGGAGCTGTTCGTCGCCGCCTGCCTGCTGGTGGTGATCGGGGCGGGCCTGGTCAGCGCCTTCGCCGGCCTGTCCATGGCGCTGGGCGCCTTCATCGCCGGGCTGCTGCTGGCCGAGACCGAGTTCCGCCATGAGGTCGAAGTGACGATCGAGCCCTTCAAGGGCCTGCTGCTCGGCCTCTTCTTCCTGTCCATCGGCATCGGTCTGAACGTGCCGATGCTGATCGCCCGACCGGCGGAGGTGCTGGGCGCGGCGGCGGGCCTGACAGCGGTCAACGGCGCGGCGGTGTTCGGGCTGGCCAAGCTCTTCCGCCTGCGCACCCGGGCCGCCGCGGAAGCCGCGCTGCTGTTGGCCGGCGCCGGGGAGTTCGCCTTCGTGATCCTCGGCCAGGCGATGGACCAGAAGCTGGTCGACCGCACCACCGGCGAGGCGCTGCTGGTCGCCGCGACCCTGTCGATGGTCTCGATCCCGTTCCTGGCGGCGCTGGGCGCGCGGATCGGCGGCCGGCGGATCTCGCCGGCCGACCTGCCCGAGGCCGAGGGCGACGCGCCGCCTGCGCCCCGCGTGCTGATCGCCGGCTATGGCCGGGTCGGCCGGCTGGTGGGCGAGATGCTGCGCCGCCACGACATCGCCTGGGTGGCGGTCGAGCAGGACGCCCGGCTGGTTGAGACCGCCCGGCGGGCCGGCGAGACCCTGTTCTTCGGCGACGCGGCGCGGCCGGACTTCCTGGCCCGCTGCGGCCTGGCCGATGCGCCGGCGCTGGTGGTGACCATGGACGACCCGGACGGCGCCGAGGCCATCGTCTCGGTGGCGCGCGAGATGCGCCCCGACCTGACCATCGTCGCCCGCGCCCGCGACGCGCGCCACGCCCAGAGGCTCTACGACCTGGGCGCCACCGACGCCGTCCCCGAGACCGTCGAGGCCAGCCTGCAGCTTTCAGAAGCCCTGCTGGTGGAGATCGGCGTGCCGATGGGCCTGGTGATCGCCTCGATCCACGAGCGCCGCGACGAGTTCCGCAAGGCCTTGAACCGGCCCGATGCGCTCGGCGGTCGCACGCGGGCGCGGCGGGCGAATCGCGACGCCTGAACGGCGCCGAAAAAGCGCCCAAAAATAGTCCGTCCGCGCCCTGTGGGGGGAACCAAGCGGCGCCGTCTACGTTGCAAGGTCAGCGCGTATGGGGCGCGGGTCAGTATGGGGGCGTAAATGTCGCCACGGGGCTTAGGATGCGAAAGCGGTTGGCTCACGCCGAACGCCATCTTCGTGCGTCCGATGCGCGCCCGCGGCGCCGAGACAAATTTACAAGGTTTTCCAAGGTTCTCGCTGGAACGGGCGAACCGGCCGCGAGGTTGTTAGCTTTTCCACCAATAACCTGCGCAATCAGAGGATGAGCTGGATGACGTGTTGGGCGCGCCAGTTTTTCCCGCCAAGAAAGCAGTCAACGTCGGCCACGACGTTGATCCTTGAGGCGATAGTCGTATAGCGTCCGACCTAAGGTTCGCGGGTCGAGAGATTGAGGTTCGAGTGTGGCTTCGGTGACACTTACGCAATCTGTCGGCCTTGATATAAGAAAAGCTGGGTCGATTGGCCGCAGCCTAGGGCAATGAGAGGGCTCTGATTATGAAGTTCAAACTCCTGGCAGGGGCCGCTATGGCGGCGGTGTTCGCCGCGTCCGGCGCCTCTGCGCAAGTCGGTTGGTATGGGGCCGCTGATCTCGGCTACCACTGGCCGGAGGGCATCAAGGCAGATTCCTCCGCCCTGGCCGCCAACGGCATCAAATACACCTGGCGCTTCAACCAGGAAGACGACTGGACCGGCTTCGCCCGTCTTGGCTATCAGTTCACCGACCATTGGCGCGTCGAACTGGAAGCCGGCTATCGCCCCGGCAACATCGATTCGGTCCGCGGCGGCACCACCCAAGCCATCGTCGGCCTCTGCACCCCCGGCGTCGTCCGCACCGCGGCCGCGCCGAATTGCGGATCGCCGAACGGCAAGATCGAATCTTGGACGCTCATGGGCAATGTCATCTACGACATTGGTCCTGACTGGATCCTCGATCCGTTCATCGGCGCCGGCGTCGGCGTCCACCATACGGCTCTGACCACCGACGGGCAGTTCTCCAACGTCACGGGCGTGATCACCGGCGTCGCCGGCGCGAACCCCGCGATCCAGAACCTGCACATCGACGACAGCGACAACGCCTTTGCGTGGCAAGTCATCGGCGGCCTGGCCTGGAAGGCCACGGATCGCCTGCACGTCGATGCGACCTACCGCTTCCTCAGCGGCTCCGACGCGGCCTACACTTCGGTGGGCACCGGCGCGCTGCAACCGGGCGTGTTCACGGGCAAGTACCGCGACAGTTCGGTGACCGTGGGCCTGCGCTACTCCTTCGCGCCGCCGCCCCCGCCGCCGCCGCCCCCCCCGCCGCCGCCTCCCCCGCCGCCTCCGCCTCCTCCGCCGCCGCCTCCCCCGCCGCCGCCTCCGCCGGCCGCGTATGAGGCCAAGCAGTTCATCGTCTACTTCCCGTTCGATCAGTACATCCTGACGCCGGAAGCCCAGTCGGTGGTCCAGGAAGCCGCCAACTACGCCGCCGCCGGTCACGCGACCAAGGTGACCGTGGTCGGCCATACCGACACCTCCGGTTCGGCGGCCTACAACGTCCGCCTGTCGGAACGTCGCGCCAAGGCCGTCGCCGACGCCCTGGTCGGAATGGGCGTCGCCCAGACCGCCCTGTCGGTCGACTGGAAGGGTGAAACCGCCCCGGCGGTCGCCACCGGCGACGGTGTGAAGGAACCGCTGAACCGCCGTTCGACGATCGACATCAACTTCTGATTTCGATCACCGAGCTTCGGTGACGTTAGCGGGAGCCCGGCCGAAAGGCCGGGCTCCTTGCGTTTGGGGAAAGCTTCCGGCGGACCTTGCGTTCGGCGCACGACTTTCCCATTAGTCCCGGCGAACGCGCGGGACAGACATGCCTTTCGATCAGCTCGACCTGGGAAAATTTGCGGATGAGCGGCAGGCCGTGGCCGCCGCCCTCGCGAGCCGGCCGCTGAGCGCTGAGGACCGCAAGGCGGTGCTCGACGAAGCCACGGCCCTGGTGCGCGCCGCCCGGCGCGGCGCCCGGCGCCAAGGCGTCGTCGAAAGCTTCCTGCAGGAGTTCAGTCTGTCGACCCGCGAGGGCCTGGCGCTGATGTGCCTGGCCGAGGCCCTGCTGCGCACGCCCGACGAAGAGACCCGCGACAAGCTGATCGCCGAGAAGATCGCCTCGGCCGACTGGGCGAGCCATGCCGGCAATTCCGACTCGATCCTGGTCAACGCCTCGACCTGGAGCCTGATGCTCACCGGCAAGCTGATCGACCCGGACGAAGAGGCCGGCGCCGACCTGCCGGGCTTCATCCGCCGGCTGGCCGGACGGCTCGGCGAGCCAGTGATCCGCCGCGCCGTAGGCGCCGCGGTCAAGATCATGGGCGAGCAGTTCGTACTGGGCGCGACCATCGAGAAGGCGATCCGCCGCGCCGCCCAGGACGGCTTTGTCTGCTCCTTCGACATGCTGGGCGAGGGGGCCCGCACCGAGGCCGACGCCGACCGCTACGAAGCAGCCTACGCCGCCGCCCTGAAGGTGGTGGCCAAGCACGCGGGCGCGCAGGGTCCGGAGGCCGGCCACGGCGTTTCCGTGAAGCTCTCGGCGCTCTCCCCGCGCTACGAGGCCCGCCAGCCCGAGCGGGTCTGGGGCGAGCTCTATCCGCGCATCAAGCGGCTGGCGGTCGTCGCGGCCAAGGCGGACATCAACCTGACCCTCGACGCCGAGGAAGCCGACCGGCTGGCGATCTCGCTGGAGATCCTGGAGCGGCTGGCGGGCGAGCCGGAGCTGGGCCAATGGACGGGTCTTGGCCTTGCGGTGCAGGCCTACCAGAAGCGCGGGCCGCAGGTGATCGAAGCGGTGGCCGGCATTGCGCGCGCCTCCGGCCGGCGGCTGATGGTCCGGCTGGTCAAGGGCGCCTATTGGGACAGCGAGGTGAAGCGGGCGCAGGTCGCGGGCCTGCCGGGCTATCCGGTCTATACGACCAAGGCCGCGACCGACCTGTCCTACCTGGTCTGCGCGCGCGCCCTGCTTGGGGCCGCCCCGGCGCTCTATGGCCAGTTCGCGACCCACAACGCCCACACGCTGGCCGCCGTCCGGCAGATGGCGACCCAGTCCGGTCTGTCTCCGGAATACCAGCGCCTGCACGGCATGGGCGAGGCGCTCTACGCCGGCGCCCGGGAGCGCTATGGCGAGTTCCCGCTCAGGGTCTACGCCCCGGTCGGCAGCCACGAGGACCTGCTGCCCTATCTGGTTCGCCGGCTGCTGGAGAACGGCGCCAACACCTCCTTCGTCCATGCCCTGCTGGATGAGCGCACCCCGGTCGAGAAGGTCGTCTCCGACCCCATGGCCGCCATCGAGGCCTCGGGCGGCGCGCCGCACCCGCGCATCCCGCTGCCGGTCGATCTCTATGGGCCGAGCCGCAAGAACTCCCAGGGCATGGACCTCTCGATCGCCGCGACGCGCGAGGCCTTGGCGGCCGCGATCGCGGCCCTGCCGCCGCTGGACGCCGCGCCGATCATCGGCGGCAAGTCGATCAAGGGCGCCTCGACGCCGCGCGTCTCGCCCTCGAACCTCTCGAAGACCATCGGCCAGGCGGTGGACGCCGCCGGGACGCAGGTCGACGCCGCCTACGCCGCCGCCGCCAAGGCCCAACCGAGCTGGAACGACCTCGGCGGCGAAGGCCGCGCGCCGGTGCTGCGCGCCATGGCCGATGCGCTGGAGGCCGACCGCGAACGGCTGATCGCGATCTGCGCGCGGGAGGCCGGCAAGACCCTGGCCGACGGCGTCGCCGAGGTACGCGAAGCCGCCGACTTCTGCCGCTATTACGCCAGTCTGGCCGAGCGGCAGTTCGGGGCGCCGGAGACCCTGCGCGGCCCGGTGGGCGAGACCAATCAGCTCTCCCTGCACGGCCGCGGCGTCTTCGCCTGCATCAGCCCCTGGAACTTCCCGCTGGCGATCTTCACCGGCCAGATCGCAGCCGCGCTCGCCGCCGGCAACGCCGTGCTGGCCAAGCCCGCCGAGCAGACCCCGCTGATCGCCGCGGCGGCTGTGCGCCTGTTCCATGCCGCCGGCCTCGACCCCAACCTGCTGCACCTGCTGCCCGGCGACGGCGCGACCGTCGGCCAGGCGCTGGTGGCGCACCCGTCCTGCGCCGGCGTCGCCTTCACCGGCGGCACCGATACCGCCTGGGCGATCAACCGGACGCTCGCCGCGCGCAACGGGCCCATCGTCCCGTTCATCGCCGAGACCGGCGGCCTGAACGCCATGTTCGTCGACACCACCGCCCTGCGCGAACAGGTGATCGACGACGTGCTGGCGTCGGCCTTCGGCTCGACCGGCCAGCGCTGCTCGGCGCTGCGCATGCTGTTCCTGCCGCACGACACCGCCGACGCCTTGATCGAGGGCCTCGCGGGGGCGATGGACGCGCTGGTGATCGGCGACCCGGCCGATCCGCGCACCGATATCGGCCCGGTGATCGACGAGGACGCCCGCGTGGCTCTGGCCGCCCACCGCGAACGCCTGGGCCGTGAAGCCAAGGTCATCCACGACCTGGCTGCGCCGGCCGGCGGGCACTTCTTCGCGCCCGTCCTGGCCGAAATCCCCTCCGCCGGCTTCCTGCAGAAGGAGGTGTTCGGGCCGATCCTGCATGTGGTGCGCTATGACGCAAACGACCTCGACGCGGCGGCCCGCCCGCTTGCCGCGGCGGGCTATGGCCTGACGCTCGGCGTGCACAGCCGCATCGAGGCCTTCGCCGAGCAGGTGCGCGCAGCTGTCCCGGCCGGCAACGCCTACGTCAACCGCTCGATGATCGGCGCGGTGGTCGGCGTGCAGCCGTTCGGAGGGGAAGGCCTCTCCGGCACCGGGCCCAAGGCCGGCGGCCCCAACGCCTTGCTGCGCTATGCCGTCGAGCGCGCCGTCAGCGTCAACATCGCGGCCCAAGGGGGCGACCCGGCGCTGCTCAACCTCAATCCCTGAGACTGTCCGCTAGGTTCTCGTCGACCGCGGATTGGCCGGCTCTCGCGGCGCCGGCGATCCGGTCCATCGCGCCGCCAGCCGCCGCCATTCCCGCGTGGCGATGTCCAGGGGGTTGGAAGCGTCGGCGTTGAAGCCCGCAAGGCCGAAGTCGTGGACGATGGCGGCCCCCTCGGGGCTGTAGGTGCCGAACAGCCGGTCCCAGACGATCAGGAAGCCGCCGAAATTGCGGTCGATGTGCCTCGCCTCCAGGGAATGGTGCACGCGATGGTGCGAGGGCGTCACGAACACCCATTCGAGGGGGCCGAGCCTGGGCGCCCACTCGTTGTGGACGCCGGTCTGCCAGATCAGCAGCAGGACGAAATAGGGCGCCGTCTGGAGCGGCGAGAAGCCGAGGAAGCCGAGGCCGATCCAACTCAGCCAGGTTCCGGAGACGACGTCCGTCCACCCCTGGCGGAAGGCGGCCAGCATGTTCAGGCGCTTGGCGGTGTGATGCGGGAAATGGCTGGCCCACAGCCATGACCACCGGTGGCTCAGGCGGTGCCATGCATAATAGAAGAGGTCGGCGAGCAGGATGGCCAGCAGCGGCGCGCCGACCAGGGATCCCAGCTCCAGCACCCGGTGGCGGTAGCCGAAGGCGATCACCAGGGTCGACAGGCCGGCGACGAAGAAGCCGCTCAGGGCCCATCCGGCCGCGAGACCCAGGCTCAGCTCGGAGTCTCGCCACTCGTAGAGCTTTCGCCCGAAACGCCAGTCAACCAGCGCCTCGGCGGCGACCGCGGCGATCAGGAAACCGACCAGCAACACGGGCGCTGCCCTTGGCCGCGGCTAGTCCCGGTCGCGGCGGCGCAGGCGGATGGCCAGATAGCCCGCGCCGGTGACGGCGAGGATGGCGAGGCCCGGCAGGCCCGCGCCGAGCAGGGGCGCCGGGGCGCCGACCGGCGTGACGGCGCCGGCGAAGCTCGCCGAGGCGGCGGCCCATCCTGCGAGCGCCAGGGTCGACAGCGAAATCCAGTTTTTCATCGTAAGTATCCTACAGCCCCACTAACGTTAGAATTCATGGCACGCCGTTCTTCGAGCGACAATCAATCATTAACGGTTGGGAATGCCGAGCGCGGGCGCCCAAAGCTTGTCTAGCGTGACCCGCACCGCGCCGATGCTCAGCGACGGGAAGATGTTCCCCGTCACGATCTTCGTCCTGATCGCCAATGCTGTGGCGTCAAAGGTCCTCGCCGCCTTCGCCGAGCACGGCCCGGTTGCGGCGCTGGTCGGCGGGCTTGGCCTCAGCTGGGCGTTCTGGCTGTCGTTCGCGCTCTGTATCCGGCTGGCGCTGATCGAGGAGGATCGGGCGCCTCGGCCCCGGGATCTGTGGGTCTGTGGCGCCTGCCTGTTGGCGGCCTTGATCCCGATCAGCCAGGTCAGCGCGCTCGCCTGCACGGCTCTGGCCTTGGTCCTCCTGCTCGACCGGACGCGGGGCGTCGCCCTGAAGGCTGCGGCCTGGATTCTGCTGGCCATCAGCGTCCAGCTGCTCTGGAGCCGGCTGACGATGCTGCTGTTCGTCGGCCCGATCGCGGCCCTCGACGCTCATCTGGTCAGCCTGCTTACCCAGACGCCAGTGCAGGGCAACACCGTGCAGTTCGCCGACGGCGCCCGAGGAGGGATGTCCATCCTCGGCGCCTGCACTTCCGTTCAGAACGCCTCCGTGGCGCTCATGCTGTTCGTGGCGATCGTCAGGACCTTTCGGCCGGCGCCGGTCCGCTCGGAGATATATCTGCTCATCGGGCTGTTCCTCTCCGTCGTGGTCATCAACGTCGTGCGGCTGGCCCTGATGGCCCAGAGCATGGCGATGTTCCGGCTGGTCCATGGCGATGTCGGCGGCGGGGTGACCAATGGGATCATCACCGCGGACGCCTTGCTCTGGGCGGTGATCAGCGTGCGTCGGGAGATCTTCGATTAGAGCCTATCTCGTCGCGGCGGCGGCGATCCTGGCGTTGAGCCTTGCCCTGAAGGTGGTCGTGAGCTCGGCGTGGGTGGACCATGCGCCGCCCGCGCCGCGTTCCGAGGTGCTCGGCCGGTTCCTCGCGGCGACGACCGGGGCCCCGATCGAGCCGGTGGCGGATGGCTGGCGCTTCCGGTCCGGCGCCTGCCAGATGTCCGCCTTCCCTTCGGGTCCGCGAGGGACCCTCGATCTGGGCCCCAAGAGCCGCGCCCGGCGGCGGGACCGCATCGCCTATGTCTACCGCGGTGAGCTCAGGGCCGAGCCGCCGACCTGGACGCTGGCGAGCGATGTCATCTTCTATCGCCTGACCTCCGCCATCCGTCCGGCGAACGAGCCGGGCTACGTCGTCTTGATCTACCCGAAGGACTGCGCGGCGCCTTCGCTGCCCTGGAGCCGGCTGCCGATAGGTTGAGTTCGGGCGGGATTTCCACGCCCGGTTGGCGCCGCCGATCGCACCGGCTTGGCCGCTCGCCGGCCAGTCGGTCACAGTCTCGTGACCGGGGGTGCGGCGACGTGTGCCAAGTGGTTGATCTGCCGAGGGCGCGAACGCCTGTTAACCTTTGGTTTACGAAAAAAGCTGGGCGCCGAAGGGCCGCCCTCATTGACGAGTCATTAGGACGGGTGCCCCATATGTGGGTTGTTCGGGTTCCACACCCACAACATGTAGGGGCTTAGAGCTAGCCGGGGGCGGCGGGTTCTACAGGGGCATAAGGTCAGGGACGATGAGTGAAGCGGCGAAAGTTGGGATTGCCGAGGCGATTGAACGGGTTGTGGAAGCGTCCGCGCGTCCGCAGCTGCAGCTGGTCCGGAAGGTCGAGGTCGATCGCTCGCGCGACGCGCTGCTGACCGATTTCGGCAAGACCACGCTGGAGGACCGCTACCTGCTGGCGGGCGAGTCATACCAGGACATGTTCGCCCGGGTCGCGACGGCTTACGCCGACGACGCCGACCATGCGCAGCGGGTCTACGACTATATCTCCAAGCTCTGGTTCATGCCGTCGACGCCGGTGCTGTCGAACGGCGGGGCGGGCCGCGGCCTGCCGATCTCATGCTTCCTGAACGCGGTGCCCGACAGCCTGGAAGGCATCCAGAGCGTCTGGAACGAGAATGTCCACCTGGCCTCCAACGGCGGAGGCATCGGCACCTACTGGGGCGGCGTCCGCTCGATCGGCGAGAAGGTGAAGGGCGCGGGCCAGACCAGCGGCATCATCCCCTTCATCCGCGTGATGGACTCGCTGACGCTGGCCATCAGCCAGGGCTCGCTGCGCCGGGGTTCCGCGGCGGTCTACCTCGACATCCATCACCCGGAGATTGAGGAGTTCCTGGAGATCCGGAAGCCCTCGGGCGATTTCAACCGCAAAAGCCTGAATCTGCACCATGGCATATCGATTAGCGATGAATTCATGGAGGCGGTGCGGGCGGGCGAGATGTTCGGGCTGCGGTCGCCGAAGACCAAGGAGGTCGTCCGCGAGGTCGACGCGCGGTCGCTGTGGCAGAAGATCCTCGAGATCCGGCTGCAGACCGGCGAGCCCTACCTGATCTTCGCCGACACGGTGAACCGGGCCATGCCGCAGCATCAGCGCGAGCTCGGCCTGTCGGTGCGCCAGTCGAACCTGTGCTCGGAGATCATGCTGCACACCGGCAAGGATCATCTGGGCGCCGAGCGCACCGCGGTCTGCTGCCTGTCGAGCGTCAACGCCGAGACCTTCCTGGAGTGGCGCGACCATCCGACGTTCATCGAGGACGTCATGCGCTTCCTCGACAATGTGCTGCAGGACTTCATCGACCGCGCGCCGCCGGAAATGGCCAATGCGGTCTATGCGGCCAAGCGCGAGCGCTCGGTGGGCCTGGGCCTGATGGGCTTCCACACCTTCCTGCAGGCGCAGAACGTGCCCTTCGAGAGCGCGCTGGCCAAGAGCTGGAACATGCGGCTCTTCAAGACCCTGCGCCGCCAGTGCGACGCGGCCTCGCGCACCCTCGCCGCCGAGCGCGGCCCGTGCCCCGACGCCGAGGAGCGCGGGATGATGGAGCGGTTTTCCCACAAGCTGGCGATCGCCCCGACCGCCTCGATCTCGATCATCTGTGGCGGCACCTCGGCCGGCATCGAGCCGATCCCGGCCAACATCTACAGCCACAAGACGCTCTCCGGCACCTTCGCGGTGAAAAGTCCCTATCTGGAGCGGCTTCTGGAGACGACCGGCCACAACACGCCGGCCGTCTGGGACTCGATCCTGGAGAACGAAGGCTCGGTCCAGCATCTCGATTTCTTGTCCCAGGACGACAAGGATGTGTACAAGACGGCATTCGAGATCGACCAGCGCTGGGTGATCGAGTTGGCGGCCGACCGCACGCCAGATGTCTGCCAATCACAATCGGTAAATCTCTTCCTGCCGGGGAATATCGACAAGTGGGATCTGCATATGTTGCATTGGCAGGCGTGGGAGCGTGGCTGCAAGTCTCTTTATTACTTGCGGTCAAAGTCGGTTCAGCGGGCGTCGCACGCGGGGGGCGAGGCGCTGGTCGCGGTCGACATGTCGGGCGTCGCCAAGACCGACTATGAGGAATGCCTGGCCTGCCAATAGGCCTTGACTTGGATCGCTAAGGTAAAGACCCGCCAATTGTCACACGCCTAAGAGGCGAGTCATGTTTAACGGCCTCCGGCACGACTATTGCAGGTCGAAGAATTGACTCGCGGAAGGCTAGGGACACCCCTAGGCTGTCTTCGGGGAACCGCAGAGCCGCTCGGGACTTTCGCTAGATAGCGATGGCCCGCAGGCGACAAGAGCTGCGGCTGGGGAGACGAGACGATGCGGCCGCTGGCTATTCTGGCCACCGTCCTGACCTTCGCCGCGGCGGGTTCCGCCGGGGCCCAGACGGTTTCGAGTGGCCGCCTTTCCACCCAAATCCACACGCCGGACAACCAGGCCGACGCGCTCGGCGTGCTGGCGCTGCTCAACGACGCGGCCTTCGCGCCGAGGACCGCCTCCAGCGACGTCGATCCGATCAGCCGCCTGCTCGACCGCGAGGCCTATGAGCCGGGCGCGGGCCTGGTGCGCTGGATGACCGGAACCACCCAGATTTCGCCGGCCTCCAGCGGGGGCCCGGTGGACTCCCTGCGCGTCAGCGTCGGCGGCGCCCTTCGCACCCTGGGCGGCCTGCCCCCCAGCCTCGCGCGATCGCAATATGACGCCGACGCCTATGAAGTCGCCCTGACCCGCGACTGGCCGTCGGCGCTGGCCTTCGACGCCCGGACCTTTGGCCTCCGCCTCACCCCGCACGCCGGGCTCGGCGTCACCAACCTCGGCGGCTCGGCGGAAGCCGGGGCGACCCTTCGGCTGGAGCAGCGCGACAGCGCCACGGCCGACCGGCTGAAGGCGCTGGGGCTGCGCGACGGCTCGACCTTCGGCGACCGCGGCCGCTGGTACCTGTTCGCCGCGGCGAGCGGCCGGGCGGTCGGGCTCAACATGCTGCATGGCGAGACCGGCTGGGACCGCGCCGGCTGGACCACCGACCAGACCTCGGCCCTGATCGGCGACGCCCAGGTCGGCGTCGGCTTCCGCAAAGGCCCGATGCAGACCTCGCTCGGCTACATCCACCGCGAGGTGAAGGGCGCCCACATGATCTGGGGCCAGGACACCCGCGAGGACTCGATGGTGGCCTTCTCGCTCTCGGTGAAGCCCGGCTCGCGCTGAGGCGCGGGCGCTAGCCCTCCCACGCTTCCGAAAACGGAAACCGCTCGGCCCAGAAGGCGGCCAGGCGCGGCTCGGCGTCGACGTGGCGGGCGACCTCGCCCAAGCGCGGGGCGGCGGCGTAGAAGCCCCTGCGCCGCGGGCCCCAGCGCGACACCACCGCCAGGTAGAGATCGAGCACCGAGAGCTCGTCGCCCAACATGAACCGCCCGGCCGGCGGCGCCTGCAGCTCCATCATCGTCCAGCAGGCGCTGATCCGCGCGGCGGTGCGCTCGCGCAGCACGGCCTCATGGGCCTTGTCGGCAGCCAGCCGGGTGATGTCGTCGCGGATCCAGTAGAGGGCGTAGATCTGGGCCGCGATATAGGTCATCCAGCGCAGGAACCGGGGCCTGAGCGGCGAATCCCAGGCCGGCGATAGGCCCGAGCCCGGATGGCTGTCGGCCAGCTGGATGAGGATCGCCGCGCTCTCGGTCATCAGTTCGCCGGAGGGGAGAACGAGCGCCGGCACCTGGCGCAGCGGATTGACCTTCTCCATTTCGTCGGCCGCGGCTGCGTCCGCCCACACCGTGCGCTCGATCACCCGATAGGGCTCGCCGAGCAGGGTCAGCGTCGCCTCGACCGGCGTCGAGCCGGAGCCCGCCGCGCCATAGACCAGATAGTCGTCACTCATGCTCGTCCCCAGGCTTGTTCACAACATCTTGGGTGGGTGCGCCAACTTGGCGCTAGATATGGTTGGAAATCGGTGGCTAACTTCGATCTCAGCCCTCGCCAGCCTACGGGAAATCCGCCGCCGTGACCGCCTCAAACATCCGCACCCTTCCCGGCCTGCTCACCCCGTCGGCGGCCTACAAGCCGTTCCGTTATCCCTGGGCCTACGAATATTGGAAGAAGCAGCAGCAGGTCCACTGGATGCCCGAGGAGGTGCCGCTGGGCGAGGACTGCAAGGACTGGGCGACCAAGCTCAACGACCGCGAGCGCAACCTGCTGACCCAGATCTTCCGGTTCTTCACCCAGTCGGACGTCGAGGTGAACGACAACTACATGGAGCGCTACGCCCGGGTCTTCAAACCGACCGAAGTGAAGATGATGCTGGCCGCCTTCTCCAACATGGAGACGATCCATATCGCGGCCTATGCCCTGCTGCTCGAGACGATCGGCATGCCGGATTCGGAGTTCACGGCCTTCCTCGACTACCAGGCCATGCGCGACAAGCACGACTACATGCAGCAGTTCGGCGTCGAATCGAATGCCGACATCGCCAGAACGCTGGCCATGTTCGGCGGATTCACCGAGGGTCTTCAGCTATTCGCCAGTTTCGCGATGCTGATGAACTTCCCGCGCCACAACAAGATGAAGGGCATGGGCCAGATCGTCTCCTGGTCGGTGCGCGACGAGAGCCTGCACTGCGAGGGGATGATCAAGGTCTTCCACGCCTTCAAGGCCGAGACCGGCTGCGTGACCAAGGCGGTGGCCGACGACATCGTCGACTGCTGCAAGACGGTGGTCGGCCTGGAGGACAAGTTCATCGACCTGGCCTTCGAGGCCGGCGAGGTCCAGGGCATGACGCCCGACGACATCAAGCGCTACATCCGCTTCATCGCCGACTGGCGCCTGCGCCAGCTCGCGCTGCCGGAAGTCTACGGCGTGAAGGAAAATCCGCTGCCCTGGCTGCAGTCGATGCTGAGCGGTGTCGAGCACGCCAACTTCTTCGAGGCGCGGTCGACGGAGTATTCCAAGGCCGCGACCCGCGGGCAGTGGCACGGCAACGAGGGCGTCTGGAGCGAGTTCGACCGGATGCAGGCGAAGCGGACGGCCGCGGAGGTTGGGGCGGGGGAGTAGGGCCGCGTAAAGTCAGCGGCGGGCGTCAAAGCGCTTAGATGGAGCGTCACCCAGGGAGCCCGCCTCGATAACGCCGCGGCGGACAAAACCCACCCCGGCGCCGTTAGAATAGACGCGTCCGTCGCCCCGCCACGCGATCTGAGAGGGCCATCGGCTGTCCCGACTTAAGATCGTTCAAGGTCTGCCTCGTCCAGGCCGCTTCTGACTCAGAGACGACATTCAATGCGTCTGCTTCCGGGCCAAACCCCGATGCCGGCTTTCGAACCATTGCGGAGGTTGGGAACCCCTGCCTATGGGCAACACTGATCCCCTGGCGGATTTATCCAGAGCATCCAAGTTACCTAGGTATATCTACTTAGGCGCGGTGTTAATCGAATTTACTCAAGTTTATCTCATGATGCGAGCAGAATCTTTGAACATCTACCACGATGCGTGGACCCATGATATTGGCGACTATATTTCAGACGAGCGCAACGGATCGCTTGGACACTATTCGAGAACGCTTTTCCATACGTCATTATTCTCTTTCTATAAAGACCATCGCGCTCTGCGTCACCGCAACCGTGGGCGCGCTTGCACTGAGCTTTGCCCTGTTCCAATGGCAGGATTGGTCGGCGGACAGGGCCGATCTGGCGCGCGACCAACTGGGCGACGCGCGCAGCCTCGCCGCGGTGGCGGCCCTCGCCGTCGAACACGGCGATAGCCTCGCCGCCGCCCGGGCGCACGCCATCTTCGAGAATGACGATCAGGCCATGGCCGCCAGCTATGTGTCCCTGAACGGGCAGCGCCTGGATTTCGTGCGCGCGGGCCAGCGCGAATTCCGTCTCGAGCCCAGAGGTGACGCGCGATCGGCCTTCAACTCCCGCGGCTTTGAGATCAATCAGCCCGTTATCCTCGGCGGCCATAGGGTTGGCGAGTTGGTGATGATCGCCAGCGAGGCCGACATCGAGCGATCGCTTGGCCGCAACATCCTGTCTGCCCTCGGATTGGCGCTGTTCAGCGCCACCCTGGCGGGGCTCGCAGCACGCGTGATCGTGCGTGGCATGCTGGGCCCCTTGAGCGACCTCAGCGAGGCTATCGACCGGATCGGCCGCACCAAGGACTTCTCTCTGCGCGTACATCCGCGATCCAATGACGAACTGGGCCGCCTGACGCGCGGATTCAACACCTTGCTCGGCGAACTCGAGGCCTACGACGCCGAACTTCGGCGGACGATGGGCGACCTGACGGCCGCCCGGGACGCGGCACAGGAAGCCAATCTCGTGAAGTCGCAGTTCCTCGCCAACATGAGCCATGAGATCCGTACACCGCTGAACGGCGTGCTGGGCATGGCGCAGGTCTTGGCGGCCTCGGAGTTGAGCCCAACCCAGGCCGAGCAACTCGACGTCATCCAGAAGTCCGGGGCGACGTTGCTCTCCGTGCTGAACGATCTCCTGGACATCTCCAAGATCGAGGCCGGCCGCATGGATCTGGAGGCCGCACCCTTCGACATCGTCGAGGTCGCGCAAGGCGCCTACGCGACCTTCACCTCGATCGCAAATGCCAGCGGCGTTTCGTTCTCGATGACCATCGACGAGGAGGCCGCCGGCCTTTGGCGGGGGGATTCCGTCCGCGTGCGTCAGGTCCTCTACAACCTGATCTCCAATGCCCTGAAGTTCACCAGCGAAGGCGAAGTGCGCGTCAATATCGAAAGCACCCCTTC
Source organism: Phenylobacterium sp. (assembly GCF_041691455.1). Classification (GTDB taxonomy): domain Bacteria; phylum Pseudomonadota; class Alphaproteobacteria; order Caulobacterales; family Caulobacteraceae; genus Phenylobacterium. Next base: position 647,387 of record NZ_JBEPUO010000001.1, read on the forward strand.
GGCGGCGGGGAGGGACCTCAGCATCTGCATCCGAGACACCGGGATCGGCATAACAGAGGAAGCCCTGGCGACACTCTTCGACAAGTTCGTCCAGGCCGACAACACCATGACCCGGCGCTTCGGTGGCACTGGCCTGGGCTTGACCATCTGCAAGCAGATCGTGGAGCTGATGGGCGGTACGATCGCCGTCGAGAGCCGGCTGGGTGCGGGAACGACTTTCCGGGTTCGGCTGCCGCTGCCGTGGTTGGGGCCGGTCTTTTCCCTGCCCGCGCCGCCGACCGCCGACCAGACGCCGGAGACGAGCCTGGAGGGCTTGCGGGTCTTGGCGGCGGAAGACAACGCCACCAACCAGCTCGTGCTGAAAACCGTGCTGCATTCCCTGGGCGTGCAGCCGGTTGTCGTCGAAAACGGCAAGCTGGCGGTCGAGGCCTGGGCGCAGGAGCCGTTCGACCTGATCCTGATGGATGTCCAGATGCCGGAGATGGATGGCGTGGCGGCCACCCAGGAGATTCGGCGGCGCGAGGCGCAGATCGGCCCTGTGCGCATCCCCATCGTCGCCCTCTCGGCCAACGTCATGAAGCACCAGGTGGCCGAATATCTGGCGGCAGGCATGGACGCGCACCTGGCCAAGCCCATGAATGTCGCCTCGCTCTACGGCACGCTCCTCGCGATCCGCACCGGTCGCGAACTTGGCCAAGCCGAGGCGGCCTGAACGATGGACCGCCGCCTCATCCTTGCCGCCGCAATGGCCTGTGGCGCGATCACCGCGGCGCCCGCCCACGCGGAGGCGCCGCCCTATGTGACCACCGACATCGATATCGCCGACAAGCTGGAACTCTCGACTTTCGTCAGGATTGCTGGGCATGACAGCGCCCACTTCAGCACCCTCGGCTTCGACCTCGCCGTGCCGCTCGCGCCGGCTTGGGAGCTGACTCTGGTGCCGCGGTTCGCCGAGGCGCGCCATGGCGATCGGCGCGCGTCCGGGTTCGGAGACACCGAGGTCGCATTGAAATACCTCGCGCTTGCGGAAACCAATGACCGGCCGGCCGTAGCGTTCGAGCCCAACGTCACCTTTCCCACGGGCGAAGGGCGGATCGCGGTCGAGCTTCCGCTTCTGGTCAGCAAGGGTTACGGCCCATGGCGAGTATCGGGGCAACTGGGCTTTGAGCGGGTCGGCTTCAAGACACCGGAAGACCATGCGCCGGTGAGCCTCCTGATCGAGAGAGCCATGACCGAGCATCTCACCCTGGGTGTTGAATGGGCCAACGACCTGCCGATGCGCCGCCCCTCCCACGGCGAGACCGAGATCAACTTTGGCGCCGCATGGACCTTCCACGATGGCCTCAAGCTGCAATCCGCGTTCGGGCGGCGACTGGCCACTCAGGACACGCCTGCGGACGTCCACAGCACGGTCGCGCTGGCGGTCGAGTTCTAAGGGTCAAGATCCGACGACGCTCGCCGCCGTTGTCGAGGTTCGGGGGCGCGCGTCCTTCGCGATGTCGAATCCGTCGGGGCCGGGGCCAAGGTTGATATCGCTCACGAGAGCGAACAGCGGATCAGGGGCGTCTGTCTCGGCGAGGGCTTCCGAAGCCGAATGCAGTTCCGTCACTCTGTAGCCGTAGTCGCGCAGCGCCTCGCAAGTCGCGGAGGCAATTATCTGGTCGTCATCGATAAAAAGGACGCGTTGGTGACGCACTTGTTTTCCCTCCCGGGGGATTTCGCAACGCATACGTCTCGACTTGTTTCCATGGTGTCTCGAAGTTTTATTTAATTCCGTGTCATGGTTACGTATAATTACTTATATGATCGACGATTTTACCAAAGGTTGAACGCGGTCCACTTGCCGAGATCGGGAAGCCTGCCAACTGTGCGCGTCGCAGGACCGCGACAAAACAACCATAAGTCCTGGGGGCCATAGACGACACGTGGAGAGTGTGACCGGAGTCCAAGGCTGGTGGGGGCCAGGAGCGCCGATGAACCGTCAGCACACGTCCGCAGACGCACCATTTCCCTGTGCGGCATCCTGGCCATGACTTGGTCGAGGCAACCCTTCGAGCGGGAGGCGCGTGCGGCCCGGATCGCACTCAACGGCGCTCACGACGTTCCTGCGCTCTCGGGAACCCTCGCAAAGATCGACGTCAGTTCCGCTGGCGACAAAGCGTCACCTGCCGAGCTAGATCAGCCACTGTCCTTGGCCATGCGCTACGTCCGTCTGGCTGCGCGCCTCAATGAACGCGGGCTAGCCAGTCGCCTGCGCATTACCGCTGCGCTTCTGGCTGCGGCTGTCCAGCTCGTTCGCATGGGGTCGATCCTGCGGCGTCTCCGTGGCCCGGCGCGAGCATCAGGAACGCCGGTTTTGGACGGCCCTGGGTCGATCCGGAATCCCCCGCACGACGGGATGTTCGCTAACCTGACACCCCGCGAGCGCGAAGTGCTGCGTCGGATGGTCGGCGGTGAGCCGAACAAGATCATGGCCCGAGGGCTCGGCATCAGTCCTCGCACGGTGGAAATCTACCGCGCTCACGTTATGGAGAAAACCGGCGCCACCAGCCTACCGGCCCTCGTGGCTCGCTTCACTCTAGAAGACATCAATCGAACCACTTAGACGAGTTGAGGGGATGCACGCCACCCCATGCTGACTCTCGTATGCCCGTGGAGTCCGCGGAGAGACGTGCGCCGGGCGCACGTCCATTCGCCTCAATCGCCAGCCCTCGGATTTCGCTGAGAGTACTCTCACGCATCTCTTCAGAGTGGAGTGAAGCTTCGAGCCTGGGACGTCGTCAAACTGAGCGTAAGCGACGTCGCGCCGAGCGGGTCCTGCGAGAGCGGTCGACGGTTACCCAGCAGAAGGCCGGAAGACCAGCAATGGGTCGAAAGCTGCAATCACGCGCCCGCCCCGAAACGGACATGAGGGGCCCGACGCGAATGTCGGGATTCCGCGCCGGTCGAGATGACCGCTCCTGGCGCACTTCGGAAGCGGGATAGCCGAATCATCGTTCACTAAATGTTCTCATCCCGCCCGATCCGTGCTATCGTCCGCGCATGCCCTTCGCCACGCCCTATCCCCAGCCCGCCGTGAAGGCGGCGATCCTGGCGCGGGTGGCGGCGGGGGAGACGGTGAAGGACATCTGCCGGGGGGACCCGGCGCTGCCCACCCCTGAGAGCATCTCGATCTGGTCGCGGCAGGACCCGGCGTTCCGGGAGGCCATGGCGGCGGCGCGGCGGCGGGTGGACTGGATGCGGCGGTTCGCGTTCGACGAGGCGGTGGCCGCGGCGTTCCTGGCCCGCGTGGCGGCCGGGGAACGGGTGAAGGCCGTGGTGGGCCAGCCCGGCATGCCGGGGCAGGCGACCTATCGCTACTGGCGGCGGACCCAGGTGGGATTCCAGGAGGGACTGTGGCGGCTGCGCGGGTTCCGCTATGCGCGGCTCGCCGAGCAGCACCGTGCGCGGCCGCGCTGGGGCGCGTTCGATCCCGCCGTGGCCGACCGCATCCTGGTGCGCGTGGCGCGCGGCGAGGGTTGGGCGCGGATCCTGGAGACCGACCGGTCGCTGCCCCACCGGCAGGCGGCCATGCTCTGGCGGGCCGCGGAGCCGGAATGGGACCGGGCGTTGAAGATCGCCTTTCGGTTCGGGCGGCGGACGGCGGCGGCGGCCCGGTCGCGGGCGCGGGCGGCCGAGCTGACGGAGGCGATCACCTCGAAGATCGTGACCGGCGCGTCGTTGTGCGGCCTGGGGCGGGAGCCGGAGATGCCTTGTGCGGCGACGCTGCTTCGGTGGTTCCACCGGTGGCCGGACTTCGCGCGCGAGATCGACGAGGCCTGCGAGTTCCGCGACTGGTGGTTCGACGATCAGATTCTGGCGATCGGCGAACGCCACGGCCCGCTGGGCCTGGCCGCGGCCAGGCGCGAGGCCGCGCCGCTGGAACGGCGGATGAACGGCCTGGCCAAGCGGCCGGGGTGGAAGCGGCGGCGGGACGCGGCGCCGATGTGGGGCGACCACTCCTAGCGACCGCCGGGAAGGTCCGGCGCAACCGCACGGCGGCCGGCCCGGCCCGGCCCGGCCCGCCGATCGCCCGCGCCGCGATGGCGGCGTCGGGCCCGCCGCGGCTCTCCCTCAGACCGGCCGGGCCGTGAGCCGCGCATCGCGCGCAAGGAGAACACCATGACGACCATCAACGAGGGCGGCTGCCTGTGCGGCGACATCCGCTACCTCACGATCGCCGATCCGCTGACGGTCACGGTCTGCCACTGCCGGTTCTGCCAGAGGTTCACGGGCTCGGCGTTCCTGGTCGAACCGATCTTCCGGGTGGAGGACGTGGTCCTGACGGGGGCCGCGCCGAAGGTCTTCGAACGGCGATCCGACGGCAGCGGCAAGCGGGTCGGGCTGAACTTCTGCGCCCGGTGCGGCGTGACGGTCTTCCTGCGGTTCGAGCGGTTTCCGACGGTGCTGGGCCTCTGCGGCGGCACGTTCGACAATCCCGACTGGTTCGACCGCGGGCCCGGGACATGCCGCCATATCTTCACGCGCCTGGTCCAGAGGGGCGTGGCCCTGCCGCCGGACGTGGAGCTCTACCTGGACCACGTGACCGAGCCCGACGGAACGCGCAACGCACCGCGGGTGCTCAGCGAGGCCTCACTGGTTTGGGGCTAGCGGTGACGGCGGCTCGTGCGGCGAGTTTACGCCGCCCGCGCCTATGCTGTACCCAACCGGTGAGACGCCTGCAGGGGACCCCGCCGATGACCCGACGCCCGGACACCGCCCTGACGTTCGATGACGTCGTCCTGGGCCGCCGCAGCATCCGCGGCTATCGGCCCGAGCCGGTGCCCAAGGCGGTGATCAAGGACGTGATCGAGATGGCGATGCGCGCGCCGTCGTCGCTGAACACCCAGCCGTGGAATTTCTACGTGGTGGCCGGCGCGCCGCTCGACCGCATCCGGGCCGGCAATACTGAGCGCAACCTGGCGGGCGTGCCGTCGTCGCGGGAATTCCGCAGCCATGGCGAATACGCCGGCCCGCATCGGGAACGGCAGATCGGGGTCGCCAAGCAGCTGTTCGCCGCCATGGGTATCGAGCGGCACGATCAGGAAAAGCGCCAGGACTGGGTGCTGCGCGGCTTTCGCCAGTTCGACGCGCCGGTCTCGATCGTGGTGACCTATGACCGCTCGATCCACGGCGGCGACATCGCGCCGTTCGACTGCGGCGCGGTGGCAAATGCGCTGGTCAATGCGGCCTGGTCGCGGGGCCTGGGCTGCGTGATCAACAGCCAGGGGATCATGCAGTCGCCGGTGGTCCGGGAGCATGCGGGAATCCCCGAGGACCAGGTGATCATGATCTGCATCGCCATGGGCTATCCGGACGACAGTTTCCCGGCGAACGCGGTGGTGTCACAGCGTAAGTCCGTCGATGATGCGGCGGTGTTCGTGGGCTTCGACGAGTAGCCAATCCAGCCACCGCGCAGAGGAGCGCCTGACCATGATGAAGCTCTATTCCGGCGATCTCAGCCCCTATTCGGCGCGCGTGCGCATGCAGATCTACGCCAAGGGGATCGGCGACATCGCGCTGGAGCGGCCGGCGGATTTCGGGACGCCGCAGTTCCGCGAGCGGCTGCCGATCGGCCGCATCCCGGTGCTGGATATCGACGGCGACCTGATGGCGGAATCCGAGGTCATCTCGGAGTATCTGGAAGAGATCTATCCCGAGCCCTCGATGCTGGGCGCGACGCCGCGCGAGACGGCGCATATCCGCACCCTGGCGCGGATCGGCGACGTCTACCTCATGAACAACATGTTCATGCTGTCCCCCCAGAGCCGCGCCAAGACCCGCAACGAGGGGATCGTCGAGCTGCTGGGCGGCCAGGTGGCGCGCAACATCAAGGCGCTGGACAGGATGATCGGCCGCGACGGCTTCGCCTGCTCAGGCCGCCTCACCCTGGCCGATTGCGCGCTGACGCCCGGGCTCTTCCTGGTGGAGAACGTGCTGCCGTCGACCGGCCTCGACAATCCAATCCCGGCGCACCCGAACGTCGCCGCCTATTGGGCCGCGATCCAGACCAACGAACACGCGGCAAAGACGCTGGCGGAGCTGCACCGCGGCCTGGAGGAGCGCCGCGAGATGATCCGCAGCGGGGCGTTCGACAAGCGCATGGCCGAGATGGCCGCCGCCCACGCGGCGGCGCAGGGCTGAGGGTCCGCGCCTATCGGCCCTTGGTCTTGGACGTATTCAGGGCCACCGCGGCCTTGATCAAGGCCTTGAAGGCCGCCGCGTCGAGATCTTTCCCCTCGGGGATGTCGATGGCGCGGCGGGTGTTTCCCTCGAGGCTGGCGTTGAACAGGCCCGACGGGTCCGGCAGCGCGGCGCCCCTGGCGAAGGTCAGCTTGACGGCGGCCTTGTAGGTCTCGCCGGTGCAGATGATGCCGGCGTGGGACCACACCGGAACGCCGCGCCACTTCACCTCCTCGACCACCTCGGGGTCAGCCTGTCTGATCAGCGCGCGGACCTGGGCGAGCGTCTTGCCCCGCCAGTCGTCCAGCGCCGCGATTTTCGCGTCGATCAGCTGGGAGGGGCTCTCGGTCATGAGGGTCTGCGGCTCCTTCGGCGGGTCTTCCATCTTGCGGCGGGGCGGGGAGGCCCACCAAGCTGTTTCTGCCCGGCGCGGCGGACCCGTGATATCCAGGGTTCGGGAGACATCGGGGGAGAGCATGGAGGCCGGCAGACCAACTCCAGGCTTCGGCCGGCCCGTTTTCGCCCTGGGCGTGATCGCGTTGGCCGCGGTCGGCCTGGCTTTGGGGGACTTCCTCCCGGGGCAGGCGGTGCCCAAGGCCTTTCCCGACCGCACGGCGCTCGCCTACGCCGCGGCCGCCTTCATGCTCGTCACGGGCGCGGCGGTGGCGTGGCGGCGGACCGCGGCCTGGGGCGCGGCGGCGCTCGCCGCCTACTACGGGCTCGTCGTGGTCCTCCTGATGGACGGCCGCGTGGTGCTGCGCCACTACGCCGAGTTCCTCGCCTACAGCAACGCCGCCGAGCAGCTGGCGATCGCGGCGGCCGCGCTGATCGTCTACGCCGCCACCGCCCGGATCGATGCGGTCCTCGCCGCGCGCCTCACCCGAGCGGGCCAGGCCGCGTTCGGGGTCTGCGCGGTGCTCTTCGGCGGCGCGCACTTCGCCTACATGAACCTCACCGCCCCGCTGGTCCCCGCGTGGCTGCCGCCCGGCCAGCTGTTCTGGGGCTATGCGACCGGGGTCGCCCACATCGCCGCGGGCCTTGCGATCCTGACGGGCGTGCGGGCCCGGCTCGCGGCGATCCTGCTGACCGTCATGTACGCGGCCTTCACCCCGCTGGTTCACCTGCCGATGCTGCTGGCCGATCCGTCCAACCACGGCGTCTGGAGCGAGAACGCCGTCAACCTCGTCCTGGTCGGGGCCGCCTGGGTGGTGGCGGACTCGCTGGCGCGGCCGAAGAGCTAGGGCACGGGAATCCCGCGCTTGCGTTTTGCGCCGAGCTCCGGGAATTCTCGGCGTCGCGGGCAGGATCCAAGCACATGCGCAAGGCCGTCACGACCAAAGCCCTCTACGCCGGCTCGTTCGATCCTGTGACCCGCGGACACCTGGACATCATCGGCAAGGCGCTCCTGACTTTCGACATCGTCCACGTCGCCGTCGGCACCAACGTCAAGAAGGCGCGGGCGTTCGGGGTCGAGGAAAGCCAGCAGCTGATCGTCCGATCCATCACGGAGCGTTGGCCGGATGAGGCGACGGCCTCGACGGACGGCCTGTTCGGCGGGGCTCTTGAGGTCGGCGAGTTCACCAACCAGAGCCTGGTCGCCTATTCCCACCGGATCGGGGCGACGCACATCGTGCGCGGCCTGCGCGAGGCGAGCGACTTCAACGAAGAGTTCAACCTGCATGGCGTCGCCGGCCGCATCGACCCGTCGATCCTGATGGTCCACTTCATCTGCGAGGCGCCGTTCCTGCACGTCTCCTCAAGCACCGCCAAGGAGCTCGACGCCATGGGCGAGGGGATCGGCTGGCTGGTCATGCCCTGCGTCGAGCAAGCCTTCGCCGCCCGCCGCGGCTAGCCTTCGGGCGAGTTGCGGGCGAGCTGGCCGAGGACGTTTTCAGGATGGCGATAGGCCTTGATCTCGATGAGGTTTCCGCTCGGGTCGCTCAGCATCAACTTGCCCTGCTCGGTCGGGGCGCCGGCATAGGAGACGCGCGGCGCTTCGACGAGATTGGCGGCCTCGCCAAACCGCTGCGCCAGGGCTTCCCAATCCGCCCAGGGGATGGTCGCGCCGAAATGCCGTGTCCGGGGCATCGGCTTCGAGACATTGTCCGGGTCGTTCTGGAGGGTGACCTGCGCGCCGAACAACAGGGCGTCGGAAAATCCAGCCTCATGCCGTCCGATCTCCGCGCCCAGTTCGTCCCGGTAGAAGACGACCGCCTCGGCCAGGTCGCGGACCGGAAACGAGATATGGAAGATCGGACGCATGATTTCGCCTCGAGCTCGATAACTCAGCCGGCCGCCAACAGCGCCGCCAGCGCGTCGTAGCTCGCCGCCGCGCCCGGTTCCAGGCCGGACTGCGCCATGCCGTCCCGGTACTGGTTGTCGGGGAAGGTCATGGTCCGCGTGAGCGTGGTGCGGCCCCAGTCCTCGGTCAGTTCGAAAACCACCTCGATCGGCGCGTAGGCGTCGAAGCCCTGGGTCATGGCCAGGCGCGTTGGCGGCTCGACCGTGCGGTATTCGCCGAAGAACCGGTGGACCGACCCGTCGGGCGCGGCCTGCCGCACGCTCCACTTGCCGCCCGGGCGGACATCGAACGTCTCGACCTCGCAGCCGCCGGCGTTCCACCATTTCGCGAAGGCCTGCGGGTCGGTGAGCGCGCGCCAGACCTGTTCGGGCGGGGCGTCGAAGGCGCGGGTGAGCACGATGCGCCGGTCGGCGATCTGCAGGTCTAGCTTGCCGCCGCCGCCGACCAGGTCGCCCAGGCGTTCGAAGCTCTGCCCCCAGCCGGTCTTCATGCCGCCGAGCGCGCCCAGCACGAGCTCGCCCGCGGCGGTCTCGACCAGGGTGTGGAGCGTCAGGCGAGTGGAGGCGCCGAGGTCCTCGAGGGTCACGGTGTTGCGGTTGACGATGCCCCAGCCGCCGCCGGGCGCTTCGAAGGCCTTGGTCAGGAAGACGATCCGTTTCGGCGGCGCGATCTCCAGGAACTCGCCGCCCATGACGTGGTCGAAGCCCGGTCCGAACATGCGCAGCGAGATCTCGCCGCCCGGCCGCGCGTCGAGCTTCAGGATCTCGTTCTGGCAGCCCAAGGGTCCCCACCAGCGGGCGAAGCGGCCGGGATCGACAAAGCAGTCGAACACCAGCGCTGCGGGGGCCTTGAACGTGCGGGTCAGGGTCACTTCGTGGCCCGCGCCCAGGGTCGTCGCCGCATCGGCCATCTCAGACCTCCTTCTTTTGCAGTTCAGCCAGATAGTCGTCGAGGCGGTCGAAGCTCTGTTCCCAGAGCAGCCGATAGTCGTCGAGCCACTGGGCGACGGCCTTCAGCCGCGCCGGCTCCAGCCGGGCCGGGCGCCACTGGGCGTGCTGGCTGCGGCTGATCAGGCCGGCGCGTTCGAGCACCTTCAGATGTTTGGTCACCGCGGGCCCCGACATGGCGAAGGGCTTCGAAAGCTCCGTCACCGAGGTCTCGCCCTGCGACAGCCGCGCCAGGATCGCCCGCCGCGTGGGATCGGCGAGGGCGGCGAAGGCGGCGGAAAGAGGATCGGGCGTCTGCGGCGTCATTAGATAACCAGATGGTTAGATAACTATCTGGTAAGATAGAGAGCGATGGTTGTCAACGCGGTTCCGTATTGCGTCATTTAGCGTCTATGCTAAATGACGTTGGGACATGGCGAGCACAGACCAGCAGGCCGAGGCGGGGGGAACCTATGAGGCGGTGTTCATGGCGCTCGCCCATCCGGCGCGGCGCAGGATCCTGATCAGCCTGAACTTCGCAGGCGGGGCGATGAGCGCCGGGCAGATCGCGCGGCTGTTCGGCCATGCCTGGCCGACCACCACCCGCCACCTGCAGGTCTTGATGGCGGCCGGGATCGTCACCCAGGACCGCCAGGGCCGCACCCGCCTCTATCGGCTGAACCCGGCCAGGCTGGCGCTGGCGCGCGATTGGCTGGGCTGGTTCGGGCGCGATCCGGTGACCGGCGAGGATGTCCAGCACAAACCAGGGGACGAGGACCATGCGGCTGTTCAGGCTCAACATCGAGGTCAGGGATCTCGATGAGGCGACGGCGTTCTATTCGACCCTGCTCGGCCAGGAGGGCCGGTTGCAGGCCGGACGGCGCTGCTATTTCACCACCGGTGAGGTGACGCTGCAGGTGGTGCAGACGGCCGCGCCGCAGCTTCTGCCGAAGGCGCTCTATTTCGTGGTCGACGACCTGGCGTCCGTGCATGGCCGGGCGCGCGAGCTGGGCTGCCTCTCCGGCGACATGGTGCATGGGGCGCCCGCCGCCGAGCCGGCGGTGCGGCCTTGGGGCGAGAAGTCATTCTATGCCGACGACCCCTCGGGGAATCCGCTATGCTTCGTCGAGGCGGGCACGATCTACGCCGGCTGATCGCCTGCGATCATCACCGGGCGGAAATCCGCCGGCGGGGTATCAATGATATTCGGCGGCTAGGGCCCAAGGTCCGGCGCGCGCCGGTTCAAACCATGAGGGGGAGTCCCAGATGAAGCTTCGTATCCTGGCCGCGCTCGGCGCGGGCGCGGTGGTGCTGGCCATGCCGGCGGCGGTGTCGGCCCACTTCATCCTGATGCGGCCGGCGTCCTGGCTGCAGGAGAACGCGCTCGGCGATCCCCAGAAGCTCGGCCCCTGCGGCGGCACGACCGCCAATGCCGGCACCCCGACCGCGGCCGTGACGCCGGTGACCGGCGGGGCGCTGCTGCACATCCACGTCAAGGAGACCGTCTACCATCCCGGACACTTCCGGGTGGCGCTGTCCGTGCTCGACCGCGCGGAGCTGCCGGTCGATCCGGAAGACGTGACCAAGGACGGGCCGCGTGGCCCGGTCTCGGTCTCCGCGAAGATCGATCCAAACCCCAAGGCGCCGGTGCTCGTCGACGGCCTCTGGGAACATCACCAGCGCCAGCCGGGACAGGAATTCGAGACCGACGTGAAGATCCCGAATATCAACTGCGATCACTGCTCGCTGCAGGTGATCCAGTTCATGGAAGAGCACGGGATCAACCCCGACGGCCGCTTCACCTACCATCACTGCGCCGACCTGAAAGTCACCGCCGATCCGAAGCTGCCGATCGACACCGCCTGGCCCGGCCAGAAGGCGTCGAAGGGCAAGAAGGCCAAGACCAAGAGCTGACGCGGCGCGGGTAGGGCCGCCTCGCGGACTCGGTTGGGTTTCACAAATAGCCCTGTCATCCCGGCCGAAAGCCCGCCTTTGCGGGCTGTAGAGCGGGATGACGGAGCTTGATGCAGGTGAAAGCTCAGACCTGCTCGGCCGCCGGAATGTCGATTGCCGCTACTCCGCCAGCGCGCGGGTGACGAAGGTCTCGACGCCGGGCTGGCTGAGGTCGATCAGTTCGGCGGGGCCGACCCGGCGTTCGCCGCCGTCGGCGTCCCGCAGCCAGACGCCGTGAGCGGCGTCCGCCTTCGCCAGGTTGAGCACGGTCGCGCCGGTCAGGAACCGGCCGCCCCAGTGGAACTCGTGGCCGTCGATGAGGAAGCGGAAGATCCGGTCGCTCCGGAAGCCGAGCAGCTTTTCGACGCCCTCGCGCAGGTCGAGGGCCTCCTCCAGGCGGATCTCTTCCAGGAGTCCGTCCGCCAGCACCGCGAAAAGCACGTGCTGCTCGACAGGCGCCAGTCCCGCCAGCTCAAGCAGCGAGCGGCCGGTATGCAGGGCGTCGTCGCAGATGATCGCCCGGAAGCGGAACAGGCCATCGCCGATCTGAACGCGGTAGGGCCCGGCTTCGCGGGGGCGCCGGTCCTCCCGGACACAGGCTTCGAGGTCTTCCGCGTCGCCGGTCGCCGTGTCGGTCATTCCATCCGCCCCTGACAATGAACCCCGGACCCAAGACCGCCCCATCACCGGTGAGGGCGCTCGTCAGTCTCCGCTGCTCGGTTAGGCGGGAACGATTCCCGAAGCCATTGAACCTTTTATGACACCGCAGCGCCGTCGAGGCCGACGCTCAGATGGGTTCGGCGCGGTCGTAGGCGAAAAAGCCCTGCGTGACCTGCGAGAAGCGCCACGGGCCGCCGGCTTCGTCCCGGTCGAGGATCCAGACGACGTCGAAGCGCTCGTCGGGCCAGGCGTCAGGCGAACCGACCTGCACCCCGGCGAGCAGCTTGGCCAGCACGGGAATATGGCTGTGGTGCCAGGAGATCAGCACCGGCGACGCGGCCGCCAGCGCCGCAGCCGCCACGGCCGCCTCTTCGCCATCCGCGTGGCTCTTGTCGATCTGTACACCGAGCAAGGCCGCCAGCGGCTCGACCGTATGCTGCGCGCGCAGGCTGGGGCTTTGCAGGGTCGCGGCCGAGGCGAAGATCGAGCGGGGCGTCGAGATCGGCGAACCGGGCGGCATGCCGCCCACCGGCGCGAAGAAGCGCACCAGCGCGCCGGCCCGGAGCCAGCCGCGCACCGTCAGCTCGTGCTTGGTATGGTAGCCCTCAAGATTGACGCCGCGCTCGTGCGTGCCGTTGTGCTTCTCGGCATGACGAATGATCATGATCCTGGGCATACGCTGAGATCGCCTTCCCCTGACGGCGCGCGAACGCTCCGTATACCGTTGATGGCCGATCTGACGCGCCCGCGCCACCCCCGGCCGCGCCGAGGGCGCAGGGCTTCAGCGTTGACACGGGGTCCGCCACGGTATGCGATCAGCCACGCTTGGGGGGAAGCAGATGGTCAGGGCGCTCTGGTTAGGCCTCGTGGGGCTGGTGTGGATGCTGGCCTCGCCGGCCGCGGCGAAGCCGGACCTGTTCTCCGACGAAGCGCCGCTGGAGATGACGATCACCGCGCCGTTCCCGACCCTGGTGCACGCCGCCAAGACCAGCACCAATCCGTTCCCCGCGAGCCTGTCAGTGAGCGATGGCGCCGGCCCGGCCAAGACCTTCGCGGTCGAGCTCCGCGCCCGGGGCCTGACCCGTCGCACCGGCGGCTATTGCCAGTTCCCGCCGCTCTCGCTGACCTTCGACAAGGCCGCGGTGAAGGGCACGCTGTTCCACGGGCAGCACAAGCTGAAGCTGGTCACCTACTGCAACACCCCGGCCGACCAGGAGCAGCGCATCGTCCTGGAGTACCTGGTCTACCGGCTCTACAATCTGGTGACGCCGATGAGCTATCGGGTGCGCGCCGCGCAGGTCAGCTACCGCACGGGCGACAAGGACGCGGGCCTCAAGCGGTTCGGCTACCTGATCGAGGACATCGACGACGTCGCCGAGCGCAATCACCGCGATCGGATCAAGACCACGTCCCACCAGCTCACCGCGGCCCAGTTCGATCCGCGGGCGGCGGGCCGTGCGGCGATGCTGGAATATATGATCGGCAATCTCGACTGGGATTTCCTGGCCGGGCCGGCGGGCGACGAGTGCTGCCACAACAGCCGCTTCCTCGCCGCCAAGGGCGCGACGCCCGCGACCGCGGCGGGGGTCACGCCGGTGCCCTACGACTTCGACTACTCGGGCTTCGTCGACGCGCCCTACGCCCTGCCGCCGGAGAAGCTGAAGGTCGCCAGCGTGCGCGAGCGGCTCTATCGCGGCTATTGCGTCAGCACCGGCGAGATCCCCGCCGTGATCGCCGACTTCCGTAGCCACCGCGCCGAGATGACGGCGCTGATCAACGGCTATCCCAGCCTGAACCCGAAGTTCCGCGCCAAGACGACGGCCTATCTGGACAGCTTCTTCGCGGTGCTCGACGACCCGGCCCGGGTCGACGCCTCGATCGTCAAGCGCTGCCGCTAGTTGACAGCGCACTGCGGGTCGGCGCCGGCCGCCTTGTCGAGCGCGGCGATCTCCGAGAGATAGGCCGCGTGCGCCGGGCCGGAAACGCCCAGGGCCAGGCGATGGCCGCGGTGGACGGCGGTCAGGACATCGCCCTCCTTGACCAGGAAGGCGTGCGGGTCGGGGCAGCCGCCCTTGACCGCGATGTCGGTGAGGATCACCGCGCCCTCGAAGCGGGCGTTGACCATCGAAAAGCGCTTGGTGTGGCCGAGCACGATGCGGCGCACGCCGTAGCGCGCCAGCACGGCGGCGACATTGCCGCTCTCGGCGGCCTCGTCGTTCTGGGCCATGCCGCGATACCAGAGCGGGCCCTGCTCGTTCCACAGGATGTCGTGCGGGCCGCCGGCCGCTTCGGGCTGATGCCGCAGGGCCGCAAGCACGGCCCTGTCCAGCGTCTCCATGTCGAAGGCGGTGAACTCCGGCCCGAGGCCCGCGTGCAGATAGAGGGTGTCGTCGATGCGGATGACGGCGCTGTGGGTCAGCACCCAGCGGCCGTAGGCCCCGTCCGCCGACCAGGCCGCCATGTGCTCCACCCAGCCCAGCGGATGGTCCGCGTCGAAGGCCGCGCGATAGGCGTCGTCGAAAACCGGCAGGCCGGCGGCCGGCGGATGGGCCTTCAGGGCGGCCACGACCCGGTCGTAGTAGGCGTCGCGGCGCCGCGCGGAGTCGCGGTCGGTGAAGGCGGCGAACTCTCCGGGCGTCGTGTAGCGCAGGTCGCCTTCCATGTTCATGGCTTCGTGGTTGCCGATCAGGGCGTGGACATAGCCGCCGGCGCGCCGCGCCTGAGGTTCGAGCTTGATCAGGAGGTCGAGGATCTTGCGGGTGTCGGGCGCGCGGTCGGGCACGTCGCCGAGCTGCACCAGGTGGGCCGCCCCGCCGCTCCAGTTGTCGTGGGCGTCGATCAAGGCCGCCTGGGCGAGCTGGTCATGGAACTTGCCGTAGTCGCCGTGCAGGTCGCCGATCACCACCACGCGCGCCACATGCTCCCAGGTCGCTTGCACCTGGGTCTGGGCCGGGGTCTGGGCCTGGGCTGGGGCGGCGGCGGCGATCGTCAGGGACGCGAGCAGGCCGGCCAGGAGTTTCATCATGGGGCTGAGCATATCGCGGGATCGGCGCGCGCGCACCGCCGCCAGCTTGCTAATGCCCCGCCCCTCGCTACCGTGCGTGAGGGGATGGGGGACTGAATGAAGACGCTGGGACTGTTTCTGTCGTTGCTGCTGCTGGCGCCGGGCGTGGCCTTCGCCCAGACGCAGGGGCTGTTCGACGCGCCGAGCGGCCCCTTGTCCGCGGTCGGCTGGGCCGGTTTCCGCGACATGCATTTCATGGCCGAGTCGATCGGCGCCCTGCTGCTCGCCATCGCGCTGGCCGCGGTGATCGCCTTCCACCCGACGACGCCGCGCACCGTCGACCAGCTGCATGAAGCCGACATGCCGAAGGTCTACATTATGTACGCCTTCGTAGGCGCGGTGATCGGGGTCACGGTCCGCGAGTTCGGCATGGTCATCGGCGTGGTGGTGTTCGGCATCGGCGGCCTGATCCGCTTCCGCACCACCACCGATTCCGCCCGTGACACCGGCCGGCTGATCATCGTGACCCTGACGGGTCTGATCGCCGGCCTCGGCCTGCCGCACTTGGCGGTGATCACCACCGCCTTCGCCTTCCTGCTGATCTTCCTCTTTGACTCCAACCCCGCCTGCCGGGTGAAGATCGATCAGCTGCCGCCGGATCGCCTCGTTGAGAGCGCCCACGCCTACCGCAGCGTGCTGCACGGCCACGGCTGCAAGATCATCACCGAGCACAAGACCGCCCTCAAAGGACGGATCGAATTCGTCTTCCGCCTGCCGCGCCGCGGCACGCGCGATGTCCTGCACGCCGCGCTGTGCGAGGTCCCTCTTGAGACGCGCGGCGATATCGACTGGGAGATCGAGTAGCCGCGGCGTCCGGCGGCGCATCAGCCCGGGCTGAAGCCCGTCGAGCACAGCGCCATGGCGACCAGCGCGAAGCCGCTGCTCACCAGGAACAGCGCCACGGCCCAGGGCGAGGGATGGGCTTTGATGGGGCCTGTCGGGTGCGTCATGGCCGTCCCTCCTCCGTACGCTGGATCCGCCGGCAGATTTGGCGCAGCGCCTTGAACGGCGGATGAACCGTCCTGTCAGGGTGATTGCGCGGGTCTTTACCAAGCCCCCGCGGCGGAGGTTCGAGGCGGTGAGAGAGGAAAATGCGCGGGATGGATTCGAACCATCGAAGTCCGGCTGTGCCGGGACCGAACAGCGGCTGCCGCGCCTCATAAGCTTACCGATTTGGGGGGTCGCTGCAAGGCGTGGTCCCGCCGGTGGGGCCTGCCGTCCCAGCGCAGGGGATATCTGGGACTCCAGCGGGTGGCGCGCCAGCGCTCGCCGGTCGGACCCGTCCACTGGCTTACGCGCTCGCGCAGCGCCTTGGCCGCGATCAGCGCCTTCCGCGACTGGGGATCGGCCGGCGCGGCGGCGATCACCGCCAGGTTCAGATCCCGGGACGGCGAGGCTGCCTGGACCTCCCCGGTCCCGTCGAGGCCCGCCGCCGTGTCGGTCGCCAGCGCCACGAGCTCGGTCAGGGCCGCGGGAAGGCTCTCGCGGATGGCGATCCCGGCGGCGAGGTCGAGGGTCCGCAGGCCGGCGCGCATGAGCAGGGGCGTCGCCAGGAACCGCCGGGCGCCGGCGGAGAGCACGGCCACGGCCTCGCCGCTGCGGCCATCGAACCACAGGTCAAGGGCCGCGGCTTCGCAGTCGGCCGGCGACATCGCGAGCCCCCGAGCGCTTGCCGCCGGGGCCCCGGTCCCGGTCGCCGCGGGAAGCAGGGTGAGCTGCGCCAGGGGCGCGGGAGTCAGGCGGCGCACCCCGAACCCGCCGGACACCAGCAGGATGCGCCGGATGCGGGAGAGGTAGTGGATGCGCTTCGATTTCGCGTGCCGATAGAACCCCGGCGCCAAGCCGGTGTGGACCTTCACGAAGCGGCGGACATGAGTCCGATAGCGCGGGAAATAGGCGCCCCAGCGCCGCCCGGACCAAACCATCGTCTGGCCGATGACCAAGATGCCCGCCGCGCCTGCGAGACTGGCCGCGATGAGGCCGCGGCGCCCGCTGTCGACCGCCGCCGCCGGCGCGGCGCGCCGGCCGAGGCCAGGACGGCAGAGCCAGGCCAGGGCGCCCAGGTCGAGGCCGCAGAGCAGTTGGGTGAGGGCGAGGATACCGACCGCGAGGTTGCGCTCGAGCGCGCCGTGCGCGCTGGCCACCAGGAACGTGTCCAGCCGGGTCCCGATCCAGGCTATGCGCAGGGCCGCGAGCGCCACGGCCGCCGCCATGATCCGCAGCCACAGGGTCTGCATGGCGCGCGAGCCGTCCCAGCCGAGCAGGCGGGAGACGTCGTCCAGGTCGCCGCCGGCCCGTTCGGCGACCGGGGCCGGCGCGAGCCAGAACGGCATGTCGTAGAGCTGAGCCTCGATCTCGGTGGTCGCATCGGCCGCGCGGCGCTCCAGCGCCTTGTTGGCCAGGATCCAGAACTTCGCCCGCTGCCGGACGAGCTGCACGAGGAGCGCGGCGAGGATCGAGAACCAGGCGAATGGCGCGAGGCGCAGGGCGATCGGGACCTTCAGCCCGCTCCACACCTCGAACTCGACCCTCTGGTCGATGCGGTGCTCGATGGCCAGGGACTCCTTGGAGAGTTCCTCGCGCTTGCCGATCTGGCCGCGGTAGGCGTCCCCGAAGGCCGCGAGCCGTCGGGTCTGCTCCGGCCGCGAGCCGGAGATCTTCGTCTTGGCGTGGGCCGCCAGGTCCTCCTTCACGGCCTTCAGCCTGGTGAGCCGCTTGGAGTCGTGGTCGAGGCGGTTGCGCTGGATGAAGTAGTACCGGATGCAGGGCGCGACGCCGCCTGGGCTCTCCGACTTGACGGCGGGGTCGGCGGGCATGCAGCCCCAGGCGGTGAATCCGTCCCGGCCGTGACGCTCGGCCGATGGTGCCGCGACCCCTGGGCGGGGACCCGGACCGGCGCCTCCGCCGCCGCCACGGCGGCCACAGCCGTATCCGCCGGCCGCGGGGCCGCGTGCGCCGCGGGGATCGGCTTTTCCGCAGCGGCGCTGAAGATCTGCTCGACCTTTACGCCCATCAAGATGAGCGCGCCGGCCAGCACCGCCAGCTGCAGGTTGGTGCGCCGGGCAAGGTCGCCCGCGTCCTTCAGGAGCTCGTCGGCGCTTCGTGGCATGAGCGGCCCCCCGCTACCCTGGCGGCTTTATAGACCGATGTTCTGCGACTTCCCAGCCTCAGGTTGTCGAGCCGCGATGTCAGCCACTCCAGGTTTAAGGACGGCGCGCGGCTTGACGGCGGGCCTGCGACAGCCGCCACTTCGGTAAAACGAGTCAGCCTCCGCGATCGACGGTGGCGGCCTGGGGCGGGGAAGCGCGGATGAGCTTGAGCGGCGTCGACTGGGGGATCCTGGCCCTCTACCTGGTGTTCGTGCTGGGTATCGGGATCGCGGCGTCCCGGCGCGCCAAGAGCGGCGCCGACTTCTTCCTGGCGGGGCGCGCGATCCCGGCCTGGGTCTGCGGCCTGGCCTTCATCTCGGCGAACCTCGGGGCGCAGGAGGTGATCGGCATGGGCGCCTCGGGCGCCAAGTACGGCATCGCCACGGCCCATTTCTATTGGATCGGCGCGATCCCGGCGATGGTGTTCATCGGCGTCTTCATGATGCCGTTCTACTACGGCTCCAAGGCGCGCTCCGGGCCCGAGTACCTGCGGCTTCGCTTCGACGAGAAGACCCGGGCGCTGAACGCCGTCAGCTTCGCGGTGATGACCATCATCTCCTCGGGCGTCTCGATGTACGCCCTCGCCAAGCTGATCCAGACCCTGCACGTCTTCGACGCGCCGTTCGCCCAGCTCGGCCTGCCGCAGGCCTGGATTTTCCACGGGGCCATCCTGACCTCGGCGCTGGTGGTGCTGGTCTATATCTACGCGGGCGGCCTCAGGGGCGCGATCTACAACGAGGTCCTGCAGTTCTTCCTGATCGTCGCGGGCTTCGCGCCCCTGGTGTGGCTGGGGCTGAAGCAGGTGGGCGGCTGGCAGGGGCTGCAGGCGAGCCTCGGGCCGAGCTACACCCACGCTTGGGCGGGGATGGCGCACGCCACCACCAACCGGCTGGGGGTCGACTGGTTCGGCCTCTCCATGGGCTTGGGCTTCGTGCTGTCGTTTGGCTACTGGTGCACCGACTTCCTTGTGGTCCAGCGGGCCATGGCGGCCAATTCCATGTCGGCGGCCAGGCGCACGCCGCTGATCGCCGCCGGCGTGAAGATGTTCGTGCCCTTCCTGGTCATCCTGCCCGGCCTGATCGCCATCGCGCTGACCTCGGCGCCGGATAAGGCGAGCGCCGGCCTGCACGCGCCCGCCGTGGCCGGGGCGATCCAGCAGCACGCGCCAGGGGTGATCCCGGTGAAGATCGATTCGGCGACCGGCAAGCCGATGCTGGACGCCCGCGGGCGGCCGCAGCTCGACTATGACCTGGCGACCCCCAACCTGCTCCTGCGCTACTTCCCGACCGGCATGCTGGGGGTCGGCCTGACCGCGCTGCTCGCCAGCTTCATGTCGGGGATGGCCGGCAACGTGACCGCGTTCAACACGGTCTTCACCTACGACATCTACCAGGCCTACATCCGGCCGGGCGCGGAGGATCGGCACTATCTGCAGGTCGGGCGGCTGACCACCTTCTTCGGCATCGCGGCCTCGGTGGGTGCGGCCTATATGGCCAGTCAATTCAACAACATCATGGACCTGATGCAGCTCGTGCTGGCGTTCGTGAACGCGCCGGTGTTCGCGACCTTCCTGCTCGGCATGTTCTGGAAGCGGACCACCGGCCACGGGGCGTTCGTGGGCCTGGCGACCGGCATCACGGTGGCGGCGCTGCACCACGGCCTGACCCTGCCGCTCGACAACCTGCCGGGCATCAAGGGCGGCTGGATCGCGGTCACCCACACCTATCCGAGCGAGATGGCGCAGAACTTCTGGACCGCGATCTGGGCCTGGAGCGCCGGCTTCTCGGTGACCGTCGCCGTCAGCCTGATGACCCGGCCGAAGCCCGAGGCGGAGCTGGCGGGCCTGGTCTATTCCCTGACGCCGAAGGTCGTGGTCGAGCAGGGGGCCTGGTACATGCGCCCGGTGGTGCTGGGGGTGATCATGATGGTCGCCGTCGTCATCCTCAACATCATCTTCCGCTAGGGGAGCAGAGCCATGACCTTCGACGTCCGCCTGCCCATCGGGCTGCTGTTCCTGACCATCGGCGTGCTGGTGGCCGCGGTCGGGCTGACCGGCGACCCGGCGGTGTTCCGCGCCCACTCGGCCGGGCTCAACATCGACCTCGTCTGGGGCCTGGTCATGGCCGGTTTCGGAGCGGTGATGCTGCTCCTGGTCTGGCTGGCCCGGAAGGGCGAGCTGCCGCCGCCGGAGGCGTAGGGCCCTCTCCCTACCCTCTCCCTCTCTCGCTGCGCTCGGGGGAGAGGAGGCTCAGGGCGTCACCCGCAGCAGCACCACGCCGTGCTCGATCACCGCCGCGGCGTGGTAGGCCTTCATCCGGCCCAGGTCCTTGCCCGCCCAGACATCGCGGACGTTCACGGGCCCCTTGAAGCCCAGCGCGGCGAAGTCGATGTCCAGGTTGGCCCGCTGGTCCGACAGGTTGAACAGGCCCACCGCCTTGCCGCCGCCGCTGAGCGGCTTGGCCCAGACTTCCAGCCCGCCCTCGGCCCGCACGCGGTCGCCCTGGCGGCCGGCGGGATCCTGGTCGATGGCCACGACCTCCTTGTTCGCGAGGATCGACAGCGTCTCCGGGGTCATCTTGGTCAGGTCGTTCCCGGCCAGGAGCGGCGCGGCGAGGATCGCCCAGAGGCTCATGTGGGTGCGGTATTCGGCCGCCTTCATGCCGCCGTTGCCGACCTCCAGCATGTCCGGATCGTTCCAATTGCCGGGCTTGGCGTATTTCGAAAGTCCCGCCTGGCCGAGGCCGATCTGCACCATGCGCGCGAAGGTGTCGTTGATGTCGCCGGTCGTGCGCCAGAGGTTGCCTCCCACCGAGCCGCCCCAGCGCCAGGGCTGGTAGAAGCCGTACTGGCAGAGGCTGTAGACGATCGGCCGGCCGGTCGCGCGCAGGGCGTCGCGCATCTTCTCGTAGGCCGCGACCTCAATGGCCTGCGCCTTCTCCAGGTTGCCGGCGGCGATCATCGGCTGGGCCAGGCTGCAGAGGTCGTACTTCAGGTAGTCGATGCCCCAGGCGGCGTAGGTCTGGGCGTCCTGGACCTCGTGGCCGCCGCTTCCTTCGTAGCCGGCGCAGGTCTTGGGGCCCGGCGAGGAATAGATGCCGAGTTTCAGGCCCTTGGAATGGACGTAGTCGGCGAGCGCCTTCATGTCCGGGAACTTGGCGTTGGGGTGGATGACGCCGGACGCGTCGCGCTGGCCCTCCCAGGTGTCGTCGATGTTGATGTAGCGGTAGCCGGCGTCGCGCATGCCGTTGGCCGCCATGGCGTCGGCCTGCGCGCGCACGGTGGCGTCGTCGATCTTGTCGGCGAAGTGGTTCCAGCTGTTCCAGCCCATCGGCGGCGTGGCGGCCAGCATCGGCGGCGCGGCGGATGCGGCCGGGGCCAGCAGCGCGGCGGCCAGACCTAGCGGCGCCAGGGTCCAGCGACCCTTTCGGATGGTCTTCACGAGCGTTCCCCCTGCCGGTTTTGCGCGAGCCTAACCCATCCGCGTCCCGGATGTGGACGGGTTATTCGCCGCCCGCCGGATGGCGGAACTCCGTTCGCTGTTCCTCAAGAATGTCAGAACCACCCCCTTGCTTCGGTCGGTCGACCGAATTATAGCCCCCGTCCGCCGGAAATCCGGCCCATCGTTAAGATCAGGAGCGACCATGCAAGATATCGACGGCGACAAACTCAATGGCCTGGTAGGCAAGATGCTCGGCGACCTGGGCGGCGCCTTCAGCGTGCCGACCGTGCGGATCGGCCTCAAGCTCGGCCTCTTCGACAGCCTGCACAGCGACGGCGCGGCCAGCGCCAAGGACCTCGCCGCCCGAACCGGCCTGGCGGAACGCTATGTCCGCGAATGGTCGCTGGCCCAGGCGGCCAACGGCTACATCGCCTATGACCCGGCCACGGACCGCTTCAGCCTCACCCCCGAGCAGGCGATGGTCTTCGCGGTGAAGGACAGCCCGGTCTATCTGAGCGGGGCCTTCGACCTGGTCGCGGAGATGATCTCGGGCCAGCACAAGGTGGAGGCGGCCTTCCGCACCGGCGCCGGCGTGGCCTGGGGCGAGAGTTCCGGCTGCCTGTTCTGCGCGGTCGGCGCCTTTTTCCGTCCCGGCTACGTCAACGCCATCGTGCAGGCCTGGCTGCCGGCGCTGGATGGGGTGCTGCCGCGGCTGAAGGAGGGCGCTAAGGTCGCCGATGTGGGCTGTGGCGTCGGTTTCTCCACGCTCCTGATGGCCGAGGCGTTCCCGCAGAGCGAGTTCGTGGGCTACGATTTCCACGCGCCCTCCATCGAACAGGCCAATGCGCACGCCAAGGCGCACGGCCTGGCCGGCCGGGTGCGTTTCGAGACCGCGCCCGCCAAGGAGATCGCCGAGCGCGACTTCGACCTCATCACCATGTTCGACTGCCTGCACGACATGGGCGACCCGCGCGGCTGCGCGGCCCACATGCACAGGCTCCTGAAGCCCGGCGGGTCCTGGATGCTGGTCGAGCCGATCGGCGGCGACAAGCCCGGCGACAACATCGGCAATCCTGTCAGCCGGCTCTACTACAACGCGTCCACGATGATCTGCGTGCCCACTTCGCTCGCCCAGGAGGTCGGCGAGGCGCTGGGCGCCCAGGCCGGCGAGGCCAAGCTCACCGAGGTGCTGAAGGGCGCCGGCTTCAGCCAGGTGCGGCGCGCCACGGAAGGGCCGTTCAACATGGTGCTGGAAGCCCGGCCTTAGGCCATGGGACGCCGGTCCCGGGTCGCCCCGGGGCCGGTGTCGCCATAACCCCCGGCGCGCGGCGATGCGGCGTTTTGACCGGCGGCCGTTAACGGGATGAACGGCGTTCGGCGGCTAGGACTGGCGACAACGAGAGTCGACCGGAAGAGCCGATGCCGCCGCACACCTCCCAGCCCTTGACCGACAGCCTGGTGGCGGCCGGCGGTCATGAGCAGGCTTTCGACGTGCGGACCTCACGCGCGCTCGGCCTGGCGAGCCGGCCCGGGCGGCTGATCTTCGCCACCCTCTATGCGCTCATGTCGCTGGGCGTGCTGCCCCTGCAGACGGCGGGCCTGTGGCTGAGCGCGGTGTTCGCCTGGGAGCTGGCCAGCAAGCTGGTGCTTGACAGGGTGCTGGAGCGGCTGGGTAACGAGGCCGCCATCACCGCCTACGGCGTCGGCAACTTCCTGGGCTCGTGGGTCTTTTCCACCATCGCCCTCCTGGGCCTGGCCGACGGCTCGCCGATCGGCGTCGCCATCGCGACCACCTGGCTCGGCGGCGCGTTCATGAACAACTTCGTCTATTTCGGCGCCAACCGGCGGCTGCTCTGGACGAGCCTGGCCCCCGGGATCGCCATCACCCTGATCGGCCCCACCCTGGCCCATGGCGTCGGTCTGCAATCGACGCTGATCAGCGCGATGATCCTGGCGGCCCTGGTCGCCGCCCAGCGCTATGCGCTGGACCACCGCGCCGTGGTGCGCCAGCTCGCCGACCGGCAGGTCGCGATGGTCGACCTGGAACGGAAGCTTTCCATCGCGGTCGAGGCGTCGGGCGACGGCCTGTTCGAACTCGACCTGGTGGCCGATGAACTGCACGCCAATCCCTCCTGGCTGGCGATGCTGGGCTATGGCCCCGGCGAGCTTGGCCCGGCGATCGCCGGGTGGCGGGCCTTCGTCCATCCGGACGACCTGCCGCAACTGCAGTCCGAATACGAGGCGCACTACCGGGGCGAGACGCCGCACACCACGTCGGAGCTGCGGATGCTCTGCAAGGACGGCGCGTACAAGTGGGTGCTGTCGCGGGCGCGGCTGGTCGCGCAGACGGCGGACGGACGGCCCGCGCGCATGGTGGGCACCTGCATCGACATCTCGACGCGCAAGGCGCTGGAGCATCAGCTGGAATCCGCCCGCGACCTGGCGGAAAGCGCCAACGACGCCAAGAGCGTCTTCGTCGCCAATATGAGCCACGAGATCCGCACGCCGCTGAACGGGGTGATCGGCATCGCCGGCGCGCTGGCGCGGACCCGGCTGTCGGCCGCGCAGCGCGAGATGGTGGGCCTGGTGCAGTCCTCCGGCCAGATGCTGGAGCGGATGCTGTCGGACATCCTCGACCAGGCGAAGATCGAGGCGGGCAAGTTCCAGCTGCAGACCGCGCCCTTCGACCTGCGGCGCGAGATCGACACCGCGGCGGAGCTGATGCGTGCGCGGGCCGACGAGAAGGGCCTGGCCCTTCGTATCAACTATGCGGCGGCGGCCGGGGGCCTGTTCGAGGGCGACGCCGTGCGCATCCGGCAGATCGTCTCGAACCTGGCCTCCAACGCCATCAAGTTCACGACGGCCGGCGAGGTCACGGTCGGTGTCGCGACGCGCGGGCGCGCCTCGCCCGGGGCGCCGGCGACGGTGACCATCCGGGTGTCCGACACCGGCATCGGCTTCGACGCCGAGACCGGCGCGCGGCTGTTCAACCGCTTCGTCCAGGCCGATGGGTCGATCTCGCGCCGGTTCGGCGGCACGGGGCTGGGGCTCTCGATCTGCAAGTCGCTCACCGAACTGATGGGCGGAACGATCTCGGCGAGCTCGGAGCCCGGGACGGGCAGCGTCTTCACCGTGGAGCTGCCGCTGACCCGCGCCACGGCCGCCGCCGGCGCCTCGTCCGGCCCTGAGCTGGACGCCGGGACCCGGCCGATCGCCAAGGCCCGCATCCTGCTGGCCGAGGACCACCCGACCAACCAGCGGGTCGTGCAGCTGGTGCTCGAACCGGCCGGCGTCGAGCTGACCGTCGTCGGCAACGGCCAGGAAGCCGTCGACATCTTCCGGCCAGGACTGTTCGACCTGATCCTGATGGACATGCAGATGCCGGTGATGGACGGCCTGACCGCCACACGGGCGATCCGCGCGCTGGAGCGGCAGGCGGGCGGGCCGGCGACGCCGATCGCCATGTTCACCGCCAACGCCATGGACGAACACGCCGAGCTGGCGACCGAGGCCGGCGCCGATCACCGCATCTGCAAGCCGATCACGCCGGAGCGCCTGCTCGCCGACGTGGAAGCCGCGCTGGCGGCGGGGTCCGGGGCCGAGCGGCCCCGGGAGCGCGCGCGCCGCGTCTAGGCCCGCGCGCGGCGCAGGGGACGTTCTTCGGCGAAGACCCGCGGCGCGGCGGCCTTGGACTCCCGCAGGCGGTCTGCCATCTGGTCGGCGGGCATCGGGCGGGCGAACCAGTAGCCCTGCATCCGCTCGCAGCCGGCGGCGCGCAGCAGGATCGCCTGGGCCTCTTCCTCGACGCCCTCGGCGACGATGCGCACGCCCAGCGAGCGGGCGGCGTAGAGCATCGAACCCACCAGCTTGCCGACACGGGCGTCCTTGGCGACGTCGCAGATCAGCGAGCGGTCGAGCTTCACCGTCTGGATCGGCAGGTGCATGAGCGCGCGCAGGTTGGAATAGCCGGTGCCGAAGTCGTCGAGGGCGATGCGGATGCCCTTGGCCGACAGCCGCTCGATGTGGCGGCGCGAAAGGGCCAGGTCGCGCAGCAGGAAGGTCTCGGTGATCTCGACGGTGAGCGCCGTGGCCGGCAAGTCGGTCTTGGCGAGCCGGCCGATCAGCTTGCGCGAGAAGGAAGGGTCCATCAGGTCGCGCGGCGAGACGTTGAAGGAGACCGCCTGGATCAGGCCCTCCTCGACCCAGGGGGCGGCGTAGGCGCAGCCGGCGTCGAACACCGCCTCGTCGATGCGGCCGATCAGGTCCAGCTCCTCGGCGATCGGCACGAAGGCGCCGGGCAGCATCAGCCCGTGCTCGGGATGGCGCCAGCGGGCCAGCACCTCGACGCCGACGATGCGGCCGTCGGCGGAATCCACCACCGGCTGGAACCAGGGCTCGATCTCGCCGGCCGGAATGGCGCGGCGCAGCTCGGCCTCGAGCGTGCGGCGGTGCTGGTTCTCGGCGCGCAGCTCGGCGTCGAAGGCCGACCAGCGCCGCCCGCCCTGCAGCTTGACCCGGTAGAGCGCCATGTCGGCGAACCGCTGCAGGTCGCCGGCGTCCGGCGCGTCGTCCGGGAAGACCGCCACGCCCACCGAGGCGCCGGGCGAGACCTGGCGGCCGTAGATGGCGTGCGGCTGGGTCAAGGCGGCGACCAGGCGGTCGGCGCGGCGCGCGGTATCGGGGTCGTCGGAAATCAGCGCGAACTCGTCGCCGCCCAGGCGGGCGACCAGCTCGGTCGGCCCGGCGTCGGCGAGCAGGCGCTCGCCCACCTCGGCCAGGAAGAGGTCGCCGGCGTGGTGGCCCAGCGTGTCGTTCAGGTGCTTGAAGCGGTCGAGATCGACGACGAAGAGCGCCAGCCGGCCGTCGCGCGCCCGGGCGGCCTCGAGCCGCTCGCAAAGCGCCGCGGTGAAGGCGCCGCGGTTGACCAGGCCGGTGAGCGAGTCGGTCTGGGCGAGCCTGAGCGTGAGCTCGCGCTCGGACTCCAGTTCCGCGACGCGCGCCGTCAGGTCGGCAAGGATTTGAGCGCGGTCGGGCACGTGCGGGCAGGCCTTGGGCTGTCGAGTGTCTGCAGCCAGTTTGCGCCCGCTAGGCCAACGCCCCGTTAAGCGACATGCCTAACGGGTTCTATGACGCAGCCGCCGCGGTCTCTCCCACCGCCGGGACCTCGATCTGGTTCTCCCACTTGGCGACCACGGCGGCGGCGACCGAGTTGCCCACCACATTGGTGGCCGAGCGGCCCATGTCGAGCAGGTGGTCGACGGCCAGGATCAGCAGCAAGCCAGCCTCCGGCAGGTGGAAATAGGTGAGGGTGGCGGCGATCACCACCAGCGAGGCGCGGGGCACGCCCGCCATCCCCTTCGAGGTGACCATCAGCAGCAGCAGCATGGTGATCTGCTGGGCGATGGAGAGGTGCACGCCATAGACCTGGGCGATGAACAGGGTCGCGAAGGTGCAGTACATCATCGAGCCGTCGAGATTGAACGAGTAGCCGAGCGGCAGGACGAAGCTCGCCACGCGCTTGGAGACGCCCCACTGTTCCAGGGCCTGCAGGGTGCCGGGATAGGCGGCTTCCGAGGAGGCGGTCGAGAAGGCGAGCAGGGCCGGCTGGCGAACCGCCGCCATCAGCTTCAGCGCGCGCGGACCCACCACCAGAACGACGACCGCGATCAGCAGGGTCCAGAGCAGCGCCAGCGACAGGTAGAAGCCGCCGACGAACTTGGCGTAGGTGGCGAGCACCCCGATGCCCTGGGTGGCGATGGTGG
This sequence comes from Phenylobacterium sp., assembly GCF_041691455.1. Classification (GTDB taxonomy): domain Bacteria; phylum Pseudomonadota; class Alphaproteobacteria; order Caulobacterales; family Caulobacteraceae; genus Phenylobacterium. The sequence goes on from NZ_JBEPUO010000001.1 coordinate 674,864, forward strand.
CGGCGAGCGCCGCGAAGATCGCCAGCGGCGCGGTCTTCATGACGTAGCCGGTGACCTTCAGCATGATCGAGGCGATCTGCTCGACCAGCGCCAACACGGCGGGCGCCTTCTCGTCGAGGGCCGCGACGGCGGAGCCCACGAACACCGAGAAGACCACGATCTGCAGGATCTCGTTGTCGGCCATGGCCTGGATGATCGAGGCTGGGACGATGTGGGTGATGAAGGCCTTCAGGGTGAACTTGGTCATGTCGACCGCCGTGGCGGCCTTGCCGGCGTCGGGCATCGGCAGCGACAGGCCCGAGCCCGGCTGCAGCAGGTGGACCATGATGAGGCCGATGGTCAGCGAGACGATCGAGGCGCAGACGAACCAGCCCAGCGCCTTGATCCCCACCCGGCCGATGCTGGCCGAGTCCTCCATGTGGGCGATGCCGGAGACCAGCGTCGAGAACACCAGGGGCGCGATGATCATCTTGATCAGCCGCAGGAAGACGTCGGTGACGATCGACAGGTTCTCGGCCACCGCCTTGGCCGAGGCCGGCGAGGCGTACTGGTTCACCGCCCATCCGACGGCGACGCCCAGCACCATGGCCGAGACGATGAGGATCGTGAAAACGCGGTTCATTCATAGCCCCGACGGATTGCTCTGGGGGCCTTTGTCGCCGGGAAGCCGCGCCCCGTCCATCCTGGCCCGCCCCTTTGTCCGAGGGGCCGGGGAGCGGCGGCGATCGGGACCCCTGCCGCCCAGGTCCCAAGCTTCACCCTGTCCGCCCTCCCCATGACGGGGCGGGATGGCTATAAGGGGGTGATGACATCAAAGACAGACGCAGCCGGCATCGTGGACCGGCTAGAAAAAGAATACCGCAAGACGGTCGAGGCCCTGAGGGGCGCCCTGAAGGAATTCCTGGCGGGAGGCCCGCCGCCGGACCCGGCGATGCGCGCGGCCGGGGCCTTCACCTATCCGGAGCTGAGGCTCAACTGGCCCGCCGGCCAGCCCTTCCCGCGGATCGGCCGCGCCTATGCGCGGATCGGCATGCCCGGGCGCTATGCGATCACCGTCACGCGGCCGGACCTCTACCGGGACTATCTGATCGAGCAGCTCAGCCTGCTGGCCCAGGACTTCAAGGTGGAGATCGAGGTCGGGCGCTCCAACCAGGAGATGCCGTTCCCCTATGTGCTGGACGGTCAGGCCGACATCGCCCTGGCCGACATCGGCTCTTCGGAGATCGCCCGGCATTTCCCGACCACCGAACTGGCCTATATCGGCGACGAGATCGCCGACGGCTCCTGGGCCTACAACCTCGACCGGCCGCGGCCGCTGTCGCTGTTCGACGGACTGCGGACCGACTTCTCGCTGGCGCGGCTGACCCACTACACCGGCACGCCGGCCGAGCATGTGCAGCAGTACATCCTGTTCACCAACTACCACCGCTACGTCGACGAGTTCGTCCGCTGGGGCTGCGAGCAGCTGAAGGCCGGCGGGCCCTACACGGCGCTCTCGGCGGCGGGCAATGTGATGGTCACGGCGGAGACCGAGAACCCGGAAGGGACGGTCAACGGGGCGGCCTGGCGGCGGCACCAGATGCCGGCCTACCACCTGATGGCCGAGGGCCGCGCGGGCCTGACCCTGGTCAACATCGGGGTGGGGCCCTCCAACGCCAAGACGATCTGCGACCACCTGGCGGTCCTGCGCCCGCAGGCCTGGCTGATGATCGGCCACTGCGGCGGCCTGCGCGGCAGCCAGACCATCGGCGACTATGTCCTGGGCCACGCCTACCTCCGCGACGACCATGTGCTGGACGAGGTGCTGCCGCCGGAAATCCCGATCCCGCCGATCGCCGAGATGCAGGTGGCCCTGAACCGCGCCGCCGAGATCGTCACCGGCGAGACCGGCGAGGTGCTGAAGCGGCGCCTGCGCACCGGCACGGTGGTCACCACCGACGACCGCAACTGGGAGCTCCGCTATTCCTCGAGCGCGCTTCGGTTCAACCAGAGCCGGGCCGTGGCCATCGACATGGAAAGCGCCACCATCGCGGCCCAGGGCTACCGCTTCCGGGTGCCCTACGGGACGCTGCTCTGCGTGTCCGACAAGCCGCTGCACGGAGAGATCAAGCTGCCCGGTCAGGCCAACGCCTTCTACGACCGGGCGATCGGCCAGCATCTGCAGATCGGCGTGGCGACCATGGACCTGCTGCGCCAGGAGGGGCCCCGGCTCCACTCCCGCAAGCTCCGCAGCTTCGACGAGCCGCCGTTCCGCTAGGCGCGCGGCTTCCGCCCGACCGCCCATTTCTTACGGACCCCGCAGGAAAACTCTGGGGGCGGAGCGCGTCGGAGGCCCTACCTAAGGCCGACGCTTTTTGTAGGATTTCCCGATGTCCACCCTGTTCGACCCGATCCAGATCGGCGCGCTGCCGCTGAAGAACCGCATCGTCATGGCGCCGCTGACCCGGTCACGGTCGGGCGTGGAGCGGACCCCCGGCCCGCTGGTGGCGGAGTACTACGCCCAACGCGCCTCGGCCGGGCTGATCATCAGTGAGGCGACGTCGGTAACGCCCCTGGGCGTAGGCTATGCCGACACGCCGGGGATCTGGTCCGACGAACAGGTCGAGGGCTGGAAGCTGACCACCGAGGCGGTGCATGAGGCCGGCGGCCTGATCGTCCTGCAGCTCTGGCATGTCGGCCGGATCTCCGACCCGGTGTTCCTGGACGGCCAGCCGCCGGTCTCGGCCAGCGCCGTCGCCGCCAAGGGCGACGTCAGCCTGCTGCGGCCCAAGCGGCCCTACGCCGTGCCCCGCCCCCTGTCGCTCGACGAGATCGCCGGCGTGGTCGAGGCCTATCGAAAGGGCGCGGAGAACGCCAAGCGGGCCGGGTTCGACGGCGTCGAGCTGCACGGCGCCAACGGCTACCTGCTCGACCAATTCCTGCAGGACGGATCCAACCAGCGGACCGACGCCTACGGCGGCCCGATCGAGAACCGCGCGCGGCTGATGCTGGAGGCGGTGGACGCGGCCATCTCGGCGTTCGGCGCCGACCGGGTCGGGCTGCACCTCGCGCCGCGCGGCGACGCCCACGACATGGGCGACAGCGACCTCAGCGCCACCTTCGACTATGTGGCCCGCGCGATGCGCGACAGGGGCCTGGCCTTCCTGATGGCCCGCGAGCGCGTGGCCTCCGACAGCATCGGCCCGCAGCTGAAAGCGGCGTTCGGCGGCGTCTTCATCGTCAACGAGGGCTTCGACCTGGAGGGCGCCAAGGCGGCGCTGGCCTCCGGCGCGGCCGACGCCGTGGGCTTCGGCAAGCTGTTCATCTCCAACCCGGATCTGCCCGTGCGGCTGGCCGCCGGGGCGCCGCTCAATCCGTGGACCGTCGAGACCTTCTACACGCCGGGCCCGGAGGGCTACGTCGACTATCCGGCGCTGGAGCTCAACGACGCCTGAGGGCGAGGTACCCAGACCCGGAATCTCCCGTCCGGCTTCTCCATGGTTAAGCCTTCATTTGGCCACCGCGGCTCAGATGATGGATTGGTCGGGAGAGGGCGCCTATGGCGGATGCGAAGATTTGGCTGGTCGGCCTTGCGCTGATCGGCGCGCCCGTCGCGGCCCAGGCCCAAAGCCCGGCCCAGACCGACCCGCCGAAGGCCCCGCCCGCGCCCCCGGCGGCCAAGCCCGTTGCGCCCGCCAAGGCCCCGCCGAAGGGCAAGACCGTCGAGGCGATCACGGTGACCGGCGCGGCGCCGGACACCCAGACCTCGATCGACCGGCGTAGCTACACGCTCGGCAAGGACCTGCAGGCCACCACCGGCTCGATCGCCGATGCGCTGCGCAATCTGCCGTCGGTGGACGTCGACGTGCAGGGCAACCTCAGCGTCCGGGGCGATCCCAACGTCACCATCCTGGTGGACGGCAAGCCCTCGCCGCAGTTCGACGGCAAGGACCGCGCCGACGCCCTGCAGCAGATGCCCGCCGACCAGATCGAGCGGGTGGAGGTGATCACCAATCCCTCGGCTGCGCTCAACCCGGAGGGCTCCGGCGGGGTCATCAACCTGATCACCAAGAGGAGCCGCGGCTCGGGCGTCACCGGCTCGGCCTACGCCACCGCCGCCAGCGGCGGGCTGAAGCGGGCGGGCCTCAACGTCGGCTACAATTCGCCCAAGCTCGCGGTGACCGGGTCGCTGGGCGGCAACTACCAGCACAACAAACAGCACAACACCCAGGCGATCGGCGCGCTCGACCCCCTCAGTGGCCAGTTCCTGAAGAGCGAGGATGACGGCTCGGGCCGCAATCTCGCCCGCGGGCCCACCGCGCGGCTGTCGGTCACCTATACGCCGCGGGACAAGGATCAGATCACCGGTGGGGCGAGCTACAACACCCTGCTCATCCAGGGACATCCCTTCGACCACTATGTGAACGACGACGTGAACGGCGCGCCGGTGAGCATCCTCGACCGGTTGGGCGAGCGCCGGTTCCTGGAGATCGACAACAGCGCCTCGGCCGGCTGGAAGCACACCTTCGCGGAGGGCCACGACCTGTCGTTCGACGCGATCTACAACAGCTCCGTCTATCGCGATCACCGGCTCTACGCCTCGACCTCGATCCTGCCGGTGGCCGCCGTGCCGCTGCAGAACGTCCGGCAGGACGAGAACGACCATCATGCCGAGTTCCGGATCGCCTACGACCGGCCGCTGGCCGGTGGCTCGCTGAAGGCCGGCTACGAGCTGAAGCACGACGAAAACGATTTCAACTACAGCGGCGCGACGGGGCCCACGCCGAGCGCGCTCGTCCCAGACCCCACCCTCGCCAACCACTATCAATTCACCCAGACGATCAACGCGGCCTACGCCACCTATGAGCACGCGTTCGGGGATCTCTCCGTCCAGGCCGGCCTCAGGCTCGAGGAGGTGCGGTTCGAGATCGACCAGCTGACCTCCGGCGAGCGGGACAGCCAGGACTATGTGAAGGCCTATCCGACGCTGCACCTGGGCTACAAGCTGGACGACGAACGCAAGCTCTCCGCCAGCTTCAGCGAACGCGTCCAGCGCCCGCCGTCCTTCTTCCTGAACCCGCTGCTCTATGTGATCGACGCGCGGAACGCCCAGAAGGGCAATCCGGATCTGCGGCCGCAGGACACCCAGTCCTACGAGCTGGGCTACGAACAGCGCCATGGCCAGTCGTCCTACCAGGCGACGCTCTATTACCGGCGCTATGAGGACCAGATCACCCAGGTGGAGCAGTCGCTGGGCCCGGGCGTGGTCGAATACAGCTTCGGCAACCTGGGCTCGAGCCAGGCAGCCGGGGTGGAGCTGACGGCGAGCGGCAAGCTGACCTCGAAGTTCAGCTACAACGCCTCGGCCAACCTCTATTACAGCCAGATCGACGCGGCGAACCTGCTGTCGAGCGCCGGCGCGGAGTCGGGCTATGGCGTCAGCGGCCGGGCCAACCTCAACTGGCAGGTGCGGCCCGACGACATGGTGCAGTTCAACGCCACCGCCAACGGCAAGCGGTTGGTCGCCGAGGGCTTGCTTGAGCCCTATTACACCGTGAACCTGGGCTGGCGGCACAAGGTCAACGACCGGGTCACCGCCACGCTGACCGTGCAGGACGCGCTGGCCACCAACCGGTTCCGGCGGCGGCTCGATACGCCAATTTTTTCAGAGGACCTGGATATCCGCCCGGTGTTCCGCTCGGTCTTCTTCCGCCTGGACTACCGGTTCGGCGGGGGCGGCGGGAAGCCGGCGCGCGATCCGGGGTTCGAATACGAAAGCGGCGGCGCTGCGCCGGGCTAGGCCAGCAGCGGGCCGCCCGGACGAAAAGCTTCAGTCGCTTCAGTATAATCCGCCAAGCTTCGCCATTGCGCTGCCATGTGCAGGAAATGTTTTTTCATTTCCGAATCAATTGCCGTCTCGGCGAGCATATCCGCTTGATTGGCGAACATCAGGTAGTTTTGCGGGGCTAACATATGTCTGATTATCCATAAACTAATGTCGAAGATGTGTTCATGGTCGAAGATTCTTACATAGCTAGACTGTAACCGCGCATCCGTACTCTATCTTGGTGGCGGTTCGGCGCGTCCCGACAACGATTGTCCATCCGGCGGCGAAGACCCGCCCGCGACCCCTCGATCCGCCGCCCAAACCCGGCTAGATGAGCCGCCATGACCCGGCACATCGACTTCGACGGCATCGAGAACTTCCGCGATTTCGGCGGCTATGACACCGCCAGCGGCCGGCCGGTGAAGCGGGAGCTGCTCTACCGCTCGGCCAACCACGCCTATGCGACCGACGCCGACCTGGAGCGGATGCGCGCGCTGGGCCTGGCCGCGATCATCGACCTGCGCCGCACCGAGGAGCGTACGCGCGAGCCCTCCAAGCGCTGGCCGGGGTTCGGCGCGGCGGTGGTGGAGAACGATATCCTCTCCGACCACGCCGACTGGGTGGATTCCATGAAGGACGTGGAGGTCAACGCCCAGTGGTTCCTCGACGACGGCATGGGCTACTACCGCCGCGCCCCGTTCGAGCCGCGGCACATCGACCTCTTCAGCCGCTACTTCCAGACCCTGGCCTCGGCCGACGGGGCGATCGTGGTGCATTGCGCCGCGGGCAAGGACCGCACCGGCCTGATCTGCGCCCTGACCCACCATGTGCTGGGCGTGAGCGCCGAGGACATCATGGCCGACTATCTCCTGACCAACGACGAGGCCCGCCTGGCGCGGAAGATGGCCTTCCTCGGCCCCTGGCTGCGCGACACGGTCGGCAAGACGGTGGACGAGGCGGGGTTGCGCGTGGCGGTGTCGGTCAACGCGGCCTATCTGGAGACGGCGTTCGGGGTGATCCGCGAGGCGCACGGCTCCCTCGACGGCTACCTCACCGACCTGCTGGGCGTCGACCAGGCCCTGCGCGAGCGGCTGCAGGACCGGCTGCTCGGCTGAACGGCCAAGACCACGGAGAGACGATGCAAAGCTTCCAGCCGCCCCGGCGGATCCTGATGGGGCCGGGCCCCTCCGACGTCAGCCCGCGGGTGCTCAGCGCGCTGGCGCGGCCGACCATCGGCCACCTGGACCCCGAGTTCCAGGGGCTGATGGAGGAGATCAAGGGCGCGCTGCAGCGGCTGTTCAACGCGCCGGACCACGCCTGCGTCCCGCTGCCCGCGCCCGGCACCGCCGGGATGGAGGCGGCGATCATGAACCTGCTGGAGCCCGGCGACCGGGCGGTGATCGCGGTCAACGGCGCCTTCGGCGGGCGCATGGCCGACATGGCGGGCCGGGCCGGGGCGAGCGTCGTCACCGTCGAGCACGACTGGGGCCAGCCGGTCGATCCGGCCCGGGTCGAGGCCGCCGTCGCCGAGGCGCCGACCAAGGTCCTGGCCTTCGTGCACGCCGAGACCTCGACGGGCGCCCGCAGCGACGCGGCCAGCCTCTGCGCCATCGCCCGCAAGCATGGGGCGCTGTCGGTGGTCGACTGCGTGACCTCGCTGGGCGGCATCGTCGTCGACGTGGCCGGCTGGGACGCCGACGTGGTCTATTCCGGGACCCAGAAGTGCCTCTCCGCGCCGCCGGGGCTCTCGCCGATCGCGCTCTCCAAACGCGCCCAGGCGGCGATCAGCGGGCGCAAGGAAAAGGTCCGCAACTGGCTTTTGGATTTCAACCTGCTGATGAGCTACTGGGGCGGCGAGGGCGGCCGAACCTATCACCACACGGCCCCGATCAACGCCCTCTATGGGCTCCATGAATCGCTGGTGGCGATCTTCGAGGAGGGCCAGCAGGCCGCCATCGTGCGCCACGCCCGCATGCACGAGGCGCTGGTGGCGGGCGTCGAGGCCGCGGGCCTTTCGATGCTGGTGGCCGAGCCCCATCGCCTGCCGCAGCTCAACACCGTGCGCGTGCCGGACGGCGTCGACGAGGCCCAGGTCCGCGCCCACGTCCTGAAGAACTGGGACCTGGAAATCGGGGCCGGGCTCGGGCCGCTGAAGGGCCAGGTCTGGCGGATCGGGCTGATGGGCGCCTCGGCCACCGCCTGGCATGTGCGCCTGTGCCTGACCGCGCTCTGCGAGGCGCTGAATGCCCAGGGGTTCAAGGCCGAGGCTCAGGCGGCCCTGGCCGCGGCGGATCGCAAGCTCGCCTAGCGCTGCCCGGGTTTATCCGGCAACGTCCTTCCAAGCCGCGGTCGCAACAGCGGAACCGGGAGGGCTGGCCTTTGACTGAACCGACACCCGTCGAGAGCCTGGGCCCGTCGTCCATCGCCTCGGGACCCATCGTGGCCGAGCTGGGCGGGGACGCGAAGCTGAACCGCGGCGGGATTTCCTGGTCGATCTTCGAGGGGGGCCGCGACCCCTACGTCATCCTGATAACGATCTTCATCTTCATGCCCTACGTTTCGGCGACGATGGTCGGCGACCCGATCAGGGGCCAGGAGCTGATCTCTCGGTTCCAGCAGTACGCCGGCTGGATCGTCATGGCGACGGGACCGTTCCTGGGCGCCTCGATCGACAAGCTGGGGCCTCGCAAGATGTGGCTCGGCCTGGCGGTCATCGGCATGGTTCCGCTGATCGCCGCGCTGTGGTGGGCCAAGCCCGATCAGAGCGGACTGTCGATCATCGCCACCATGACCATCGCCATGGTGGTCAATGTGCTGTTCGCCTGGTCGGAGATCCTGCACAACTCGATGCTGATCCGCGCCGCCGGGCTGAAGGGCGCGCACAGCGCGTCGGGCCTGGCCCTTTCGCTCGGCAACGCCGCCTCGGTCGTCGCCCTGGCCTTCACCGCCTGGGCTTTCGCCCTGCCGGGGAAGGTGGCCTGGAGCTGGGTGCCGGCTCATCCGCTGTTCGGCCTCAATGCCGCGACGCATGAACCGGAGCGGGTCGTGGCCCTGCTGGCGGCGGGCATACTGGCCGTCGGCGCCATCCCGATCTTCCTGTTCACCCCCGACGCGCCGCGCACCGGCGTGCCGGTGCTGGCTGCGTTCCGGCAGGGCGCGGCCGACCTGTGGACCATGTTGAAGACCGTGCGGCGCTATCGCGACGCGGTGGTCTATCTGCTGTCGCGGATGCTGTTCCTGGATGGGATGAACGGGGTGTTGTTCTTCTACGGCGTGCTGGCGGCCGGGGTGATGAAGTGGGGGCCGCTGGACCTGCTGGTGAGCGGCATCCTCGGCAGCATCATCGCGACGCTAGGCGGCTTCGTCGGGCGCTGGTTGGACCACGGTATCGGGCCCAAGAACGCCCTGCGCCTGGAGATCTCCATGACGGTCCTGGCGCTGACCGGGCTGCTCGGCATGGCGCCGGACAAGATCCTGTACTTCTGGCACTACGACGCGGCGGCGCACGCGCCGCTGTGGAACGGGCCGGTCTACCGCACCCTGCCGAGCGTGATCTTCCTGCTGGTCGGCTTCTCGAATTCGATCTTCATCACCGCCCAGTACGCGTCGGCCCGCACGGCGCTGACGCGCCTGACGCCGCCGGCTCAGACCGGGGCCTTCTTCGGGGTCTACGCCCTGGCCGGCGTGGCGACGGCGTGGCTGGCGCCCAGCCTGGTCAACATCGGCACGCGCCTGACGCACAGCCAGCAGGGCGGTTTCGCCAGCATCATACTGCTGCTCATCGTGGGCCTGATCGGCCTGATGTTCGTCAAGGGCGGCGGGCGCGACGTGAACCCGGGCGCCTAGCAGGCCGGCTGCCTAGCAGGTCGCGCAGGCCACGGCGCCGCCGTTGCGGGGCTTCAGGATGTAGGTGTTGCTGAAGGGCATGGGGTTGGGCAGCACATAGCGCAGCGGCGATGTGAAGGTGTACTGCACGTCGGACTGGATCACGCTGTCGCCGGCCACCAGCAGGCCGGCCGGAAAGCCCGCGACCGTGGTGTTCTTGCCGAACGCGGTCATGCCGTTGGCCTGGCTCCAGGACACCTTGGCCGCGGCGTTGACGTCGGCGGTCACGCTGGTCACCCGCAGCTTCAGGGTGGCGGTGGGAAACGGGTACATGATCGAATTGGCGACCTTGTAGATGTCGCTCAGGTCGGTGGTGCTCATCTGGCCAGACTGGGCCACGAGGTCGCCGACCACGGAGGCGGCGTGCGCGGCGCGGCGTTCGGCCATCATGGCGATGCTGAGCTCGGCCAGGCCGCAATAGAGCAGGATCATGATCGGGGCGATCAGGGCGAATTCGACCGCCGCCACGCCGCGTTCGTCAGAGCGGATGCGCCTCAGCATTTTGCCCCCACAGGCGGGTTACCGTTGAAGGGTTCGTTGCGGAACGCCGTGGTGCTGGTGAGCCGGTGATAGCCCGTGCCGGTATTGTCGAGCGCCACGTTCAGCAGCGGCGTGAACAGCTGCCAGTCGAAATAGGCGCGGACCAGCACGATGTCGCCGGGCTGGCCGGGCGAAAAGCAGGTCGCGGTGTGCGCCGGGTTGCCCGGCGGAAGGAAGGCGGTCGGCGCCATGGCCGGCGGGTTCGCCAGGCCGTTGAAGGTGGAGAAGGTCTGCATGTCCAGCACCAGCTGGCTCCCGCACTGGCCCTGGAGCCAGGTCATCTTGCTGCAGACCAGGGCCTTGAAGCCGGCGGCGGTCAGGTCGGGCGTCACCAGCCCGGTCTGGAATTCCCCGGTGCGCACATCGCGCGCGGCGGATTGGGTCGCCTGATCGAGGGTGGTGATCACCAGCAGGACCAGGCCCAGCTCCAGGATGGCGAAGACCAGCACCAGCAGCGGCAGGCTGACCAGGGCGAATTCGACGGCGGTCGCGCCGCGCTCGGCGCGGGCGAAACGCTGCATCAGCAGCCGTAGGCGGAAGGGGCGGATGGGAAGCACGGCGTCCTCGGAGTTCCAATGCGGGAAGATACCCCACCTTGGATAAGCAACATTTAAGCTCGATAATAAATACCTTGGACGGCGTTGCTGTCATACATGGGTACGTACAAACCCGTAGATGAGGTTAACGCCGATTTACCAAACAAACAGAATCATGAATACGCGTCGTTTACTGCGGATTAAGCGAGCCGTGTCATGTTCGGGGTGCACTTGGGGCGAGCAGGCGGAAAAGCTTGAGGCCCGCAACGACTGCTCGCTCAAAAGGAGATCCATATGACTAAGTTTGTTACGCGCTTCCTGAAGGACGAATCCGGCGCCACGGCCATTGAATATGGCCTGATCGCCGCTCTCGTCGCCGTGGTCCTGGTGACCGCGCTCGGCGCCATGGGCAGCAAGCTGTCCGGCACCTTCAGCACCGTTACGTCGAAGCTTCCGTAAGCCTCGACATCAGTTTCCTGGAGAGCCCCCGGCGGTGCACCGCCGGGGGTTTTTCTTTGCGAGCTTCCCAGCGACGACGACTGTAGAGATGTCGATGCCGGGTGCCCTATAGAATCTAATGTGAGTCCCGGGGTCCGATCAGGTTCCGGATGGTAAATAGGGGTTCAGTATATCTCTAAATTTTTCGTCCCTGTTTTACTTGGCATTAAGCGAACTATGAGAATTTTATAGCGCAATCTGAAGGCGACCCGGCCGAACAGCTTAGGCCCGTCGATCCAAAGTTCGGCCAAAGGAGATGAGCCATGTCGAAGTTCGTTACGCGTTTTCTGAAGGACGAGTCCGGCGCGACTGCCATTGAATACGGTCTGATCGCCGCTCTCGTCGCCGTGGTCCTGGTGACCGCGCTTGGCGCCATGGGCACCAAGCTGTCGACCGTGTTCAGCAACGTCAGCACCTCTCTTCCGTAGGCGACAGCCTCCGCGGAGACCAAGTTGGGCCCCGGCGGCTTGCCCGCCGGGGCCTTTCTTTTGCTCCGGGTGAACGCTCCGTTCACCACCCAGCTTCATACTTGGCGCGCTACGGAGTTGCGCGATGATCCACGCCCTGCAGACCCTGCTGCTCGTGATTTTCCCGGTGCTGGTGATCGTCGCCGCACTGCGCGATGCGACGAGCTACACCATTCCCAACTGGATTCCCCTTTCGTTGGTCGCGGCCTTTCCGATCGCCGCGGTCGCCCTCGGCATGCCGCTGCATGACATCGGGATGCAGGCGGCGGTCGGCGTCGCGGCGCTCGCCGTCGGCATGGGGATGTACGCCGCGCGCTGGATCGGCGGCGGCGACGCCAAGCTCTTCGCGGCCGCCGCGCTGTGGATCGGCTGGCCGGCGACCATGACTTTCCTGGGCATGACCGGCATCGCCGGCGGCGCGCTTGCGGTCAGCCTGCTTGGCCTGCGCTCGGCCATGGTGCGGCCCTATATGCCGTCCGGGCCCGCCTGGTTCGCCCGCCTGGTCGAGCCCGGTCAGAACGTGCCCTACGGCGTGGCGATCGCCATCGGCGCCCTGGTGGCCTTCCCGACCTCGGCCCTGATCGCCCACGGCTAGATCGCGGCGGTTGCGGGGCCGGCGCCGATGCGACTAGGAGAAGGTTTCTAGGTCTCCTGTCCGGCGAAGGCGCCCCGCATGTCCGACGTGATCCTCGAAAGTTCGGACGACCCCACCGTCCCGGTCCACGCGCTCGCCGAGGGCGAGACCGCCGCGGCGCTCGACGCCGCGGCGCCGTTCGTGAAGGCCTTCGCCGCGCTCTCCGACTTCAAGGGCAAGACCGGCCAGGTGCTGGTCGCGCCGGGCGCGGACGGGGCGATCGACAGCGTCTGGTTCGGCCTGGGCGCCAGCCCGGATCCGATGGCCTTCCGCACCCTGGCCGCCAAGCTGCCGGCCGGGACCTACCGGATCGCGCGCGCGCCGGACGGCCTGGACGCCGGCCAGATCGCGCTGGCCTTCGCGCTCGGGAGCTACAGGTTCGACCGCTACAAGACCCACGCCGGCGAGCGCGCCCGACTGGTCGCCGAGGGTGTCGACGTGGCCGAGGTCCGGCAGGTGGCGCACGCCTGTGCGCTGGCCCGCGACATGATCAACACCCCGGCCAACGACATGGGGCCGCTGCAGCTCGAGACCATCGCCCGCGAGATCGCCGAGCAGCACGGGGCGCAGATCACCGTGATCACCGGCGAGGGCCTGCTTGAGGCCAACTATCCGGCGGTGCACGCCGTCGGCCGCGCCGCCGACCCGGCCCGCAGCCCCCGGATGATCGAACTCTGCTGGGGCGAGGCGGACAAGCCGCTGGTCTGCCTGGTCGGCAAGGGCGTGGTGTTCGACACCGGCGGGCTCGACATCAAGCCCTCGGCCGGCATGCGGCAGATGAAGAAGGACATGGGCGGGGCGGCCCACGCCCTGGCGCTCGGCCGGATGATCATGGCCGCCCGGCTGCCGGTGCGGCTGGTGGTGCTGACCCCGGTGGTCGAGAACGCCATCTCCGGGGACGCCATGCGGCCGGGCGACGTGCTGGCCTCGCGCAAGGGGCTCTCCATCGAGGTCGGCAACACCGACGCCGAGGGCCGCCTGATCCTCGCCGATGCGCTGACCCGGGCCTGCGAGCTGGAGCCGGCGCTGACCATCGACCTCGCCACCCTGACCGGGGCGGCGCGGGTGGCGCTCGGGCCGCAGCTGCCGCCCTTCTATACGGACGACGAGGGCCTGGCGGCCGACATCGAGCGGGCGGCCGCGGCCGTCTCGGACCCGCTGTGGCGCATGCCGCTCTGGAAGGGCTACGCCGAGGCGCTGGATTCGGACGTGGCGGAGATCAAGAACGACCCCGACGCCTGGGCGCAGGCCGGCTCGGTGACCGCGGCGCTCTTCCTGCAGCGGTTCGCACCCGCGGGGGCCTGGGCGCATTTCGACATCTTCGCCTGGAACCCGCGTAACCGGCCGGGCTTTCCCGCCGGGGCGGAGGCGCAGGCCATCCGCGGGCTCTACCGCATGATCCGGGACCGCTTCGCATGACGGCCGTGCTCGAGACCCCCGACCCTCGCGTGACGCCGCTGCGCGACGGGATCGCCAGCCGCGCGCTGGAAGGGATCGCCCCCGCCGAGGTCTATCTTGACCCCAGGACCCACGCCTGCGCCGTCCCCGCCGCCGGCCTCCACCGCGCGCCGGACGCCGCCTCCGAACAGATGGACCAACTGCTGTTCGGGGAGAGCTTCGAAGTCATCGAGGAGGAGGGGGCCTGGCTTTGGGGACAGGCGAGGCGCGACGGCTATGTGGGCTTCGTGGCGGCTTCGGCGTTCGCGCCGCTGGCGCCCGATCCGACCCACCGGATCTCGGCCATCCGCACCTATGCCTTCGCCGAACCCAGCATCAAGAGCCGCGCGTCCGGCCCCTATTCGCTGAACGCGCTCTGCGCGGTGGAGGCGGAGGAGGGCCGGTTGGTCAAGGTGGCGGGCGCGGGCTGGATGGCCGCGTCGCACCTGGCGCCCATCGGGGTCTTCGAGACCGACATCGCCGCCGTCGCCGAGCGGTTCCTGGGCGCGCCATACCTGTGGGGCGGGCGCGAGAGCCTGGGCCTCGACTGTTCGGGCCTGGTGCAGCAGGCGCTGTTCGCCTGCGGCCTCGCCTGCCCGCGCGACGCCGACCAGCAGCAGGCGCTCGGCCGCGAGATCGGCCGCCAGGACTTTGGCCGCGGCGACCTGGTGTTCTGGAAGGGCCACGTGGCCATCGGGTTCGACGAGGTCCGCGTCGTCCACGCCAACGGCCATCACATGATGGTGGCCATCGAGCCGCTGGAGACGGCGATCAATCGGATCGAGGCGACCGACGTCGGACCGCCGACGGCGTTCCGGCGGCTGTAGCGCGGCCTACTTGGGCGCGGTGGCGGAGGTCGTCGTCGCCGGCGCCGCGGGCGCCGCGCCGGTGGGGCCGCCGGCGCCGGCCGCGGGCGTCGCGGTCGATCCCGTCGCCTGTCTCATATAAACATCT
>NZ_JBEPUO010000002.1:0-560002 GCF_041691455.1 Phenylobacterium sp.
GCACGATGGCCACGCCGGCTTCCTGGTCGTCATTGTCGCCCTTGAAGCCGTCCAGAACCTTGGAGGCCTTCAGGAGGCAGACGCCGCCGCCGGGGACGATGCCTTCTTCCACGGCCGCGCGGGTCGCGTTGAGCGCGTCGTCGACGCGGTCCTTCTTTTCCTTCACCTCGACTTCGGTCGAACCGCCGACCCGGACCACCGCAACGCCGCCGGCCAGCTTGGCCAGGCGTTCTTGCAGCTTTTCCTTGTCGTAGTCCGAGGTCGTGTCCTCGATCTGCTTCTTGATCTGGGAGATGCGGCCTTCGATGCCGGCCTTGTCGCCCGAACCGTCGACGATCGTGGTGTCGTCCTTGGTGATGGTGACCTTCTTGGCCTTGCCCAGCATCTCGAGGGTGACGTTCTCGAGCTTGATGCCGAGGTCTTCCGAGATCAGCTGGCCGCCGCAGAGGATGGCGATGTCTTCCAGCATCGCCTTGCGGCGATCGCCGAAGCCCGGCGCCTTGACCGCCGCGACGCGGAGGCCGCCGCGCAGCTTGTTCACGACCAGGGTCGCGAGCGCTTCGCCTTCGACGTCCTCGGCGATGATCAGCAGCGGACGGCCCGACTGGACCACCGCTTCCAGCACCGGCAGCAGGGGCTGCAGCGAGGAGAGCTTCTTTTCGAAGAGCAGGATCATCGGCTCTTCGAGGTCGGCCTCCATCTTCTCGGCGTTGGTGATGAAGTAGGGCGAGAGGTAGCCGCGGTCGAACTGCATGCCTTCGACGACGTCGAGTTCGGTCTCGGCGGTCTTGGCTTCTTCAACCGTGATGACGCCTTCGTTGCCGACCTTGGCCATGGCCTTGGCGATCATCGCGCCGACTTCCACGTCGCCGTTGGCGGAGATGGTGCCGACCTGAGCGATTTCTTCGTTGGTGGTGACCTTGCGCGAGGAGTTCTTGATCTCCTCGACGACCTTGGCGACCGCCTTGTCGACGCCGCGCTTCAGGTCCATCGGGTTCATGCCCGCGGCCACCGACTTCAGGCCCTCGACGACGATGGCTTGCGCCAGCACCGTGGCGGTGGTCGTGCCGTCGCCGGCCTTGTCGTTGGTCTTGGAGGCGACTTCGCGGATCAGCTGGGCGCCGAGGTTCTCGAAGCGGTCCGCCAGTTCGATTTCCTTGGCGACCGACACGCCGTCCTTGGTCGAGCGCGGGGCGCCGAAGGACTTCTCGATGATCACGTTGCGGCCCTTGGGACCGAGCGTCACCTTGACCGCATTGGCCAGGGTGTTGACGCCGCGCAGCATCCGGTCGCGGGCGTCAGAAGCGAAATAGACGTCTTTCGCAGCCATGTTGGGTTCTCTTTTTCTGAATGGGTTGGGGGGAAGGAAGCTGGGGCTCGGCCGTTAGGCTTCGAGGACGCCCAGGATGTCGCTTTCCTTCATGATCAGCAGGTCCTTGCCGTCGAGCTTGACCTCGGTGCCGGACCACTTGCCGAACAGGATCTTGTCGCCCTTCTTGACGTCGAGGGGCTGGATCTTGCCGGACTCGTCACGCGCGCCGGGACCCACGGAGACGACTTCGCCTTCCTGCGGCTTTTCCTTCGCGGTGTCGGGGATGATGATCCCGCCCTTGGTCTTCTCTTCTTCCTCGACGCGCTTGACGAGGACGCGATCTCCCAGGGGACGAAACGCCATGATGCTCTTTCTCCGTTCGAGACGACGGTTGGATTTGTGACAGCGCCAAGCGCCCAATAGCCGCGTGTTAGCAGTCGCGGCCCTTGAGTGCTAAGGACGCGCTGCAAGTAAGAAAGTCGGTGCGGGGAGTCAAGGACGCGCCCCGCGCACGCCGGAAGGAAAATGCTGGAGGCGCCACACTCGCGCCGCTAGGGTCGCGTCCGAAGAACGACTTCAGTCTGGAGAGAACGCCTCATGCGACGCGCCCTAGCGCTTGCCGCCCTTATCGCCTCGTCGACCGCCGGCGCGGCCTATGCCGAACACTGGACGAAGTTCGTGGACGGGGCCAACGGCACCGAGTGGTCCTACGACGGGGACTACAGCTACAAGGACAAGCAGACCGGACGCCTGGTGATCATGCAGGCGATCTCCAAGCCCTCGGCCAGTATCGCGCCGGGCGGTCCCGGGACCGGCGTGGGCAACGTCTATGCGTTGGACTGCGCCAAGCACAACGTGATCGTGGTCACGTCCTACAAGCCCTCCGCCCCGTTCGCGATCCCGGACAACTGGCGCGGCGCCACGCCGAAGAAGGCGGGCGGCGCGGAAGACGAGGCGCTGTTCGCCGCGGTCTGCCCGCACATCGACCACGTGCCGGTGAAGTAGGGCCGCACCTGTCCAAAGCTTAACTGGAAAATCCCGGGCGCCGTTCCTATCTGAGCGTCATGGGACTGTTCTTGAAACTTCTTCCGTCCATGGGCGCGCTCGCCCTCGTCGCCGCGCTGATCATGCTCAGCGCGCGCGGCTCGCTCTACGCCTGACATAGGTCACTTCCACCGACGCGCGGCAGGCTCCTTTGCATCCCGCAGGCGCTTTTTCGTGGGCGCCGGTGGCTTGGCCATGATTTAAACGCTTGTTTGATTTCCCCGATGGCGCCAAAGATCGCGGCCAAGAAATCCGCTTGGGAGAGACCAGATGAGCGAGACCCAGACCAAGGCGCAATCGAGCTTCGCGCTGAACCCGATGGACGAGCTCAACGATCTGCGGATGTCGGCCAAGGCCCTGCCGCTGCTGGAGCACGTCAAGCGCTTCATCAAGGAAACCGTCGAGCCGATGAGCGAGGAATTCCATCGCCTCGGCGAAGGCAATCCCGACATCTGGTCCTACGCGCCCGGCCAGCTGGAAGTGCTCGAAAAGGCCAAGGACCAGGCCAAGAAGGAAGGCCTCTGGAACTTCTTCCTGCCCAACGCCGAGACCGGCGAGGGCCTGTCGAACCTCGACTACGCCTATATCGCCGTCGAACTCGGCAAGAACCGCATGGCGTCCGAGACCATGAACTGCGCCGCGCCCGACACCGGCAACATGGAGGTGCTGGAGCGCGTCGGCACGCCGGCCCAGAAGAAGCAGTGGCTGGAGCCCTTGCTGCGCGGCGAGATCCGCTCGGCCTTCGCCATGACCGAGGTCAATGCGGCCTCGTCCGACGCCAAGAACGTCAACACCCGCGCCACCCTGGTCGGCGACGAATACGTCATCAACGGCGAGAAGCACTACATCTCCGGCGCCGGCGATCCGCGCTGCAAGATCATGATCACCATGGTGCAGACCACGCCCGACGGACCGCCGAACCTGCGCCAGTCGCAGATCCTGGTGCCCACCGACGCGCCGGGGGTGAAGATCGTCGGCCCCATGAACGTGTTCGGCGATCCCGACGCGCCGCACGGCCACATGCACATCATCTTCGACAACGTCCGCGTGCCGAAGGAGAACATGCTGCTGGGCGAGGGCCGCGGCTTCGAGATCAGCCAGCTTCGCCTGGGCCCCGGCCGCATCCACCACTGCATGCGCGCGATCGGCTCGGCCGAGAAGGCGCTCGACCTGATGGTCACCCGCGGCCTGTCCCGCGAAGCGTTCGGCAAGCCGCTGGTCCAGCTCGGCGGCAACATCGAGATCATCAGCCGCGCCCGCATCGAGATCGAGGCCATGCGCCTGATGGTCCTGAAGGCCGCCAAGGCCATGGACGTCCTGGGCAACCACGAGGCCCGCGTCTGGATCCACATGGTCAAGGCCATGGTGCCGGTCCGGGTCTGCGAGATCATCGACCAGGCGATCCAGATGCACGGGGCGCTGGGCGTCTCCCAGAAGACCCCGCTCGCCCGGATGTACACCTCGACCCGCACCCTGCGGATCGCCGACGGCCCGGACGAGGTCCACCACATGGTCGTGGGCCGCAACGAGCTGCGCCAGTACCGTGAGATGCCGCACGATCCCTCGACCGCGGCGGTGTTCCGGAACTAGCGGGAAGGCTCCCTGAAGCCCGGCCGATCGGCGCTTTGCCGCTGGCCGGGCTGTGCCTACACTGAGCTCAAAGAAAGAGCTTGGGAGGGCTTGAGATGAATCCGACCACACTGGCGCTGGCCGCCATGTCCGTGTCGCTGCTGGCGCTGGGCGCGCCGGCTGCGGCCCATGCCGAGACCGCCTGCGCGGATCTCGTCAAGACGGCCCTGCCGCACGCCGAGATCACCTCGGCCAAGGCCGCGACGGTGGCCGGCAAGGACGTCTGCCAGATCGCGGTCACCAGCCGGCCGACCAAGGATAGCGACATCCGCCTGGAAGTCTGGATCCCGGTCGGCGCGGCCTGGAACGGCAAGTTCGTGCAGGTCGGCAACGGCGGGTTCGCCGGCGCCATCCCCCGGATGTCGTTCAACGGTCCGGTCAAGGCCGGCTATGCAGTGGCGGGCACCGACGATGGCCACCAGGACCCGGTCGGCACCAACGCCAGCTGGGCGCTCGGCCATCCGGAAAAGGTCGTCGACTTCGGCTATCGGTCGCTGAAGGAAACCACCCAGATCTCCAAGGCGCTGATCGCCGCCCAGAAGGGCTCGGGCGCGACCAGGTCCTACTTCTATGGCTGCTCCGACGGCGGGCGCGAGGCGCTGATGGAAGCGCAGCGCTATCCGGACGACTTCGACGGCATCGTCGCGGGCGCGCCGGCCAACTACATGAGCGAGTTGTTCGGCCTGTCGGCCGTGCAGCAGCAGGCGCTCGCCAAGCCCGGCGGCTATCTCGGCGCGCCGCAGCGCGAGCTTCTCCAGAAGTCGGCCCTGGGCCAGTGCGGCGGCGAGGCCTTCATCCGCGATCCCGCCGCCTGCCACTTCGATCCGGGCAAGCTCGCCTGCAAGGCCGGCCAGGCCGATGGATGCCTGACCGCGCCGCAGGTGGCCTCGGCCAAGGCCATCTACAACGGCCGCCTGGACGCCAAGGGCAAGGTGTTGTTCCCGGGCTACAGCCCCGGCGCCGAGGCGCTGAACGGCAGCTGGAACGCCTGGATCACCGGGCCGACCCAGGACCTCAATCCCAAGGCGGCCGGCCACCAGTTCTCATCCAACGCCTTCAAGTATTTCGGCTTCCAGGACCCCAACTTCGACTTCCTGAAGATGGACATGGGCGCCCAGTACGCCCAGGCGCACGCCAAGATGGCCCCGGTGATCGACTCGCCGGATCCGAACCTGGCGGCCTTCAGGAAGCATGGCGGCAAGCTGATCCAGTACCATGGCTGGAACGACCCCGCGATCCCGCCGCGCTCCTCGATCCGCTACTACGAGGACGTCCGCAAGACGATGGGCGACACCGGCGGCTTCTATCGGATGTACATGGTCCCCGGCATGCTCCACTGCGGCGGCGGCGTGGGCCCGAGCGGCGTCGACTGGCTGTCGCTGCTCGACGGCTGGGTGAGCGACAAGAAGGCGCCCGGCGAGGTCACCGCCACCGGCGGCCCGGGCCAGGCCGCGGGCGGCCCTCCGAGCCAGGTGCTCTGCCCCTATCCGGGCGTCGCGAAGAAGACCGGCGAGACCTACGCCTGCGCCGTCGCCGCCAAGAAGAAGGGCTGAGCATGCGGCCCCTGCTGCTCGCCACGGGCGCGGCGCTGGCGCTCGCCGCGCCGCTGGCCGCCCGCGCGGAAACCGCCTGCGCGGACCTCGCCAAGGCCACCCTGCCGCACGCCCAGGTGACCGCGGCCAGGGTCGAGGCGCTGAAGTCGGGCGAGGCCTGCCGGCTTTCCGTCACCAGCCGTCCGACGGCGGACTCCGAGATCAGGATCGAGGTGATGATCCCGGTCGGCCAGGCCTGGAACGGCAAATATGTGCAGGTCGGCAACGGCGGCCTCGCGGGCTCGATCCCCTCGGCGGCGATCAAGGCCCGGGCGGAGAGCGGCTATGCCGCCGCCGGAACCGACGACGGACACGGGGGCGACGGCCGCACGGCGGAATGGGCCTACCGTCACCCCGAGAAGATCGTCGACTTCGCCACGCGCTCGCTGAAGGAGACCACCGAGGCCGCCAAGGCGCTGATCGTCGCCCAGAAGGGAAGCCCGGCGAAACGCTCCTACTTCGTGGGCTGCTCGGCGGGCGGGCGCGAAGCCCTGATGGAGGCCCAGCGCTTCCCCAACGACTTCGACGGCATCGTCGCCGGCGCCACGGCCAACTACAACACGCTGTCGACCGGCGGGCGGGCCTATATGCAGCAGGCGCTGGCCAGGCCCGGCGGCTATCTGGCGCCGCCGCAACTGGAGCTGCTGCAGGCCGCGGCCCTGAGGCAGTGCGCCCACGGCGAGGCCTTCATCCGCGACCAGATGGCCTGCCACTTCGATCCGGCGTCGCTGAAGTGCAAACCGGGCCAGAGCGAAGGCTGCCTGACCGCGCCGCAGATCGCGTCCGCCAAGGCGATCTATGGCGGGCGGATGGTCGCCGGGAAGTCGATGTTCCCGGGCTACATGCCGGGCGCGGAGGCGGCGCGCGGCGGCTGGCAGGCCTGGAACACCGGGACCTCGCAGGAGACCTACGCCCAGTCCGCCGGCCACGCGATCTCGTCGCAGTTCCTGAAGTACTTCGTCTACGAAGACCCCAACTTCGACTTCCTGAAGATGGACCTCGGCCCCAGGTACGACCAGGACCGCCGCAAGACCGCGGCTGTGCTCGACGCGGTGAACCCGGACCTCACGCCCTTCAAGAGCCATGGCGGCAAGCTGATCCAGTACCATGGCTGGAACGACCCAGCGATCCCGCCGCTGGGCAGCATCCGCTACCATGACGAGGTGGCGGCGAAGATGGGCGACACCTCGGCCTTCTACCGGCTCTACATGATCCCCGGCATGCTCCACTGCCAGGGCGGCGCGGGGCCGGGGACCGTGGACTGGCTGGACCTGCTGGACCACTGGGTCGAGGCCAAGGCCGCGCCGGGCGAGCTCACCGCCACGGGCGCCGACGGCGCAAGCCAACGCCTCTGCCCCTATCCGGGCGTCGCGCGGAAGGCCGGCGACGGCTTTGCCTGCGCGGTAGGCAAGAAGAAGGGCTGAGCGCCAAGCTGCAGTTTGCGGGTTGGAAGGGCGTGGCTGACCCGGTAGGCGCACGGCGATGAGCGCGCCGTTTCGCATCCGACGCCTTTCCGAGGCCGAGGCCATCGCCGCTGCGCCGGCCCTGGGCGAGGTGCTGCTCGACTGCGTCGATGGCGGAGCCTCGATCGGCTTCATGGCCAGCCTCACGCGGGCGGAGGCGACGGCCTTCTGGCGCGGGGAAGCCGAGGCGCGCGATGGCCGCGCGATCCTGGTGGCCGAGGACGCCGACGGCATCTTCGGCGTCGTGCAACTGATTCCGCCCTGGCAGCCCAACCAGCCGCACCGGGCGGACGTCGCCAAGATGCTGGTGCATCGTCGGGCGCGGCGGCTGGGCGCGGCGCGGGCGCTGATGATCGCGATCGAGGCGGAGGCCCGGGCCATGGGGCGCTGGCTGCTGGTGCTGGACACGGTGACCGGCGGAGCGGCCGAGGGTCTCTACGCCGGCGTCGGCTGGACGAAGGTGGGGGTGATCGACAACTACGCCCTGATGCCGGACGGCGCGCCATGCGCCACGACCTACTTCTGCAAGGACCTGAGGGGCTAGGCCGCCGCCTTCACCTGCGCCCTGAACCGCTCGAGGATCGCCGAGCGGCCGCGCCGCCGGCTGACCAGCAGCAAGGGTGCGGTGAGGCCTGGGTCGCCGCCGAACGGGACGAAGGCCACGCCCTCGACGTTCATCCGCTGCATCGAGGCCGGCACGATCGAGACGCCCAGGCCCGCCGCCACCAGGCCGAGGGTGGACGACATCCTGGGCGCCTCCTGGCCGACCATCGGGCTGAAGCCGGCGCGCAGGCAGGCCGCGACGATGGCGTCATGCAGGCCGGGCCCGGTCGGCCGGCGATAGAAGACGAAGGTTTCCTCGGCCAGGGCCGCGAGCGCGACGCTCTTCAGCCGCGCCAGCGGATGGCCGGTCGGAAGCGCCGCCACCATCGGCTCCTCCAGCACCGGCTCGACCAGCAGGTCCGAGCCGTGGGTCCCGCCGGACCGCACGAAGGCCGCGTCGAGCCGCTCCTCCTCCAGCCCGCGCACCAGCTCCGGGGTGCCGTCCTCGGCGAGCGCCAGCAGGACGCCCGGGCTGGCGGCGCGGAAGGCGCGGATCTGCTGGGCGACGAAGGGATGGAAGGCGCCGGAGCTGGTGTAGCCCACCGCCAGGCGGCCCCGCTCGCCGCGCGCGGCGCGGGCGGCGAGGTCGGGCAGGCGGCCGGCCCGCTCGAGGATCGCCTGGGCCTCTCCGACCACCGCCCGGCCGGCGTCGGTCAGCCGCATGCCGCGCGGCAGCCGCTCGAAGAGCCGGACGCCCAGCTCCTCCTCCAACGCCCGGATCTGCCGGGTCAGCGGCGGCTGCTGGATGCCCAGCCGCTCGGCCGCGCGGGTGATGTGGCCTTCCTCGGCCACGACCACCAGGTAGCGCAGGCGCCGCAGGTCCATGTGGGATACTCTCAAGGTATTGAAATCGACGAAAGCATATATTGGACGCACTGACCTGCCAGGTCTATGGCTCCGCTTCAACCGGGAGCGTCCGATGTCAGAAATCGCCACCTTGACCGTCAGCCCGCCCGCGGAGGCCCTGGTCCGCCAGCTGCTGGCCTGGGTCGCCGAACGCCCCCGGACCTACGGCGAGGCGATGGACGCCTGGCGCACCTCCTGCCCGCGCCTGCCGGTCTGGGAAGACGCCGTCGACTTCCGCCTGATCGAGGTCGCCGCTCCGCCGGCCGTGCGGCTGTCCGACCGGCCCGTGCAGCTCACCGCGCGGGGCCGCGCCTTCCTGGAAGCCGCCTGATGACCCTCGCCACCGGCGCCTTCATCATCGTCGCGGCCTTCCTCACGGCCGCCATCTCCGGCGTGTTCGGCATGGCCGGCGGACTGATGCTGAAGGGCGCGCTGGCGCTTGTCCTGCCGGTCTCGGCCACCTTCGTGGTCCACGGCCTGCTGCAGCTGGTGGCCAACGGCTGGCGCGCGATCCTGCACCGCAAGCACGTTTCCTGGCGGATCGTGGGCATCTATGCGCTGGGCGCCTTCACCGCCGGCGGCCTGATCGGCCTGGTGGTCTACGAGCCGACCCGCGCCACCCTGTTCCTGCTGATGGGCCTGGTGCCCGGCCTCATCTGGCTGCCGCCGGGCTGGATCAAGGTCGACGCCTCGCGGCCGTCCCAGGCCTACATCTGCGGCCTCAGCGTCACCGGCATGAACTTGACGGCCGGCGTGGCCGGACCCCTGCTCGACGTCTTCTTCGTGCGGACGGCCCTGACGCGGCACCAGATCGTCGCCACCAAGGCTGCGACCCAGGTCTTCAGCCACCTGATGAAGATCGTGGTCTATGGCGCGCCGCTGCTGGCGTCCGGCGGCAAGGGCATTCCGCCGCTCTGGGTCTTCGCCCTGGCCATACCGCTCTCGATGCTGGGCACGGCGGCCGGCGGCATCGTGCTCGACCGGCTGAGCGATGTGGACTTCAAGCGCTACCTGCGCCTGATCCTGACGGTGATCGGCCTGGCCTATCTGGTCCAGGCCGCCCGGCTCTTCCTCCTGGCCTGACCCCTTCCTGGATTGAGGGGGGCTCAAGGCAAAAAAAGAGCCGGACCCGAAGGCCCGGCCTTAGAAAGTTGGGGAGGAAACGCCCAGGAAAGGGCAAAGCACAGGTATGTGCGCTTGCAGGCTGTACAAGGGCCGCGACCAAGTTTTTTGACGGCGAGTGACGAAAAATGCAGCTGGAGCCGAAAGCGCTGGAGAACCGCTTCGTGCGGCTGGAGCCCTTGAGCGAGGCGCACCGCGAGGATCTGCGCGCGGCCTGCGCCGCCGATCCGGGGACCTGGACCGAGCTCTATCCCTATTCGATGCTGGGCGACGCCTTCGATGCGAGCTGGTCGCGGATGTCCCGCGACGTCGAGGCCGGCCGGCTGCTGCCCTTCGCGGTGATGGCCGATGGGCGCTGCCAGGGCATGACCTGCTACATCGCCCCGGACGCCGCCAACGGCGTGGTCGAGGTCGGCGGGACCTACTACGCGCCGGACTTCCGGGGCGGGGCGGTGAACCCGGCGGCCAAGCGGCTGATGCTGGGAAACGCCTTCGAGGCCGGCTGCAACCGCGCGGTATTCCGCGTCGACGCCATCAACGCCCGCTCCCGCGCCGCCGTCCTGAAGCTGGGCGCCGTCCAGGAAGGCATCCTGCGCCACGACCGCATCACCTGGACCGGCCGCGTGCGCGACACGGTGGTCTTCTCGGTGCTGGCCGACGAGTGGCCCGCGGTGCGCGACGGGCTCGACGCCAGGCTGGCGCAGGTCGCCTAGCCGCGGCGGGCGAGCCTGCGGGCCGCCAGCAGCGTCAGGACCGCGGTGACCGCCGCCAGCACCGCCACGTGGACCAGCGGCGAGCCCTCGGCCGGCAGCCCGGCCGCTTCCCGCGCCAGCTGCGACAGGTGATAGGTCGGCCACATCGGGCGGATGTCGTGCATGACGCCGGACAGCGGGAAGAACAGGCCCGAGAGGAAGGCCATGCCTAGGTAGGTGATGTTGGCGAAGGCCGCGGCGCTCGACGCCGGCGCGTAGGAGCCGATGAAGAGACCGACGGCGCAGGCCGGGAACACGCCCAGCGCCATGACCGAGGCCATGGTCAGGAGGGTGAGCGGCGGCAGGGTGACGCGGCCCAGAGTGACCCCCACCGTCACCAGCATCGCCATCACCACCACGGCGAAGACGAAGGCCATGACCAGCTTGGACGCGAGGTAGGAGCCGGTGGGCATCGGCAGGGCGCGCTTGAAGGTGAGCAGGCCCTGGTTGCGCTCCACGGCCACCAGGATGCCGAAGCCGAACAGGCCCGGGCCCATGACGCCGTAGACCGTCCAGCCCACGAAGAGGTTGTTGGCGAGCGCGCCGACCGTGGCCCGTCCGGCCAGGATGATGCCGAAGAAGCTGTAGAACAGGATCGGCATCGCCAGGATCGGGATGGAGAAGGCCGGGGTCCTCAAGAGGCGCAGGGACTCGTACTTGGCGTCCGAGGCATAGGCCCCGAGGATCCGGCTGAGCGGCATGTTCGGGACTTGCACAGGTGCGGTGGCGTCGGTCATTCCGCGGGCTCCTGGGTCAGTTCGGTGAAGGCTTCGGAGAGGCCGGCGCGGCGGAC
The DNA here is from genome assembly GCF_041691455.1 of Phenylobacterium sp. Classification (GTDB taxonomy): domain Bacteria; phylum Pseudomonadota; class Alphaproteobacteria; order Caulobacterales; family Caulobacteraceae; genus Phenylobacterium. The sequence goes on from NZ_JBEPUO010000002.1 coordinate 11,157, forward strand.
CTCGAGGTCGGCCAGCGCCGGGTCGGCGGTCAAGAGGCGGCGCACCGTGCCCTCGGCGTCGGTGGTGGTGATCGAAAGCCGCCCGCCCTCCAGTGTCACCGCGGTGATGTCGGGCCAGGCCTCGACGGCCGCCGGGCTGGTGGCGGTCGCGCATTCGACGCGCTTGCGGACCACCAGGGCGCGGATCTCGGCCACCGTGCCCTCGGCGATGCGGCGGCCCTTGGCCATCACCACCACGCGGTCGGCCAGGGCCTCGGCCTCTTCGATGTAGTGGGTGGTCAGAACGATGGAGGCGCCGTCGCGCACGATCCGGCGCAGGGTGCCCCACATGGTTTCGCGCGCCGTCACGTCGAGGCCGGTGGTGGGCTCGTCGAGGAACAGCAGCCGCGGGCGGCCGCAGATGGCGAGCGCGAACTGCACCTGCCGCTTCTGGCCGCCGGAGAGCTTCACATAGGGCCGGGCGGCCAGCTTCTCGACGCCGGCCAGCGCCATCGCCTCCGCAAGGGTCAGCGGCTGCGGATAGTAGGCCCGCGTCATGGAGATCAGCTCGTGGACGCGCAGCGCATCCGGCAGGGTGACCTCCTGCATCATCACGCCCACGCCGCGCCGCGCCGCCAGGTCGTGCGGCGAGCGGCCGAAGAGCACGGCCTCGCCGCCGTCCGGCTCCTGCAGGCCCAGCAGGATGCCGATGGCGGTGGTCTTGCCCGCGCCGTTGGGGCCGAGCACGGCCAGCAACTCGCCCGGCCGGACCTCGAGGTCGAGCCCGTCGAGCGCGACGGTGTCGCCGTATCGCTTTCGCGCCCCGTTCAGCCGGGCCAGCAGTCCTGCCCGATCGCCGCCGTCCGCCATGCCCGCCCCCGCGTCGTGTCTGACCCTAGTCGCCGCGGACCCGCCGATCGGATGCGGCGGGCGCGCTAGGCGGTCGCCGCCGTGCGTTCCTCGGCGTTGGGGAAGAAGACGTCCGCCGCGTGCTCGGCCACCTCCTGGGCGGTGTAGGGCCGCCCGGGCTGGAAGCCGTTGGTCTGCAGCATCTTGATCTCGCGCACGCCACGGCTGGAGACCCCGAGGATCTTGCCGGAATGGTCGGCGGCGAGGTCGGAGACCATGAACAGCACGCCTGGCGCGACGTTCTCCGGCAGGCTCAGCGGATCGGGCTCGCGGCCCTGGCGGCCCGGCAGGTCGGAGGTCATGCGGGTGTAGGCGCCGGGCGCCAGGCCCATGACCCGGATGTTGTACTTGCGGCCCTCGATCGACATCACCCGGACCATTCCATAGATGCCGGCCTTGGCCGCCCCGTAGTTGGTCTGGCCGAAATTGCCGTAGAGGCCGGAGGTGGACGAGGTCAGCACCATCGAGCCGCCGCCGTTGTCCTTCATCCACTTCCAGACCGGCAGGGCGGTGCAGTAGGTCCCTTTCAGGTGGACCTTGATCACCGCGTCCCAGTCCGCCTCGGAGGTGTTGGCGAAGCTCTTGTCGCGCAGGATGCCGGCGTTGCAGACCAGGATGTCGACCCGGCCGAAGGCGTCGAGCGCGCTCTTCAGGATGTTCTCGCCGCCCTGGACGCTGGAGACGTCGTCGCCGTTGGCCACCGCCTTGCCGCCCGCGGCCTCGATGGCGTCGACCACTTTCTGAGCCGCGGACTTGTCCGCGCCGGAGCCGTCGCGGGCGCCGCCCAGGTCGTTGACCACCACCGAAGCGCCTTCCTTGGCGAACAGCTTCGCATAGGCCTCGCCCAGGCCGTTGCCGGCGCCCGTGATGATCGCAACCTTGCCGTCCAGCAATCCCGCCATGTCGACCTCCCAATGTGTTCTGAATTTATGGGAGCATCTTCCGGCCGCGGCTCGGCGGTTGGCAAGCCCTCAGGGCTTGATGCGGCTGTAGCGCCAGTCCTGGTGTTCGAGCTTGCCCTTCACCGTTCCCTCGATCCGCGCGCAGAGGTCGGGGCCGCATTTGCGGTAGATCACCCGCTTGGGGAAGTCGTCGCTGGTCCGCTCGAACACCGCCTCGCCGTCCTTGCCGGGCAAGAGGGTGAAGGGCGTCGGGATCACGTCCTTCATGAACGGCGTGAAGGCCGCGTGGCCGTCCGGCTGGGTGGTGATGGCGCTGAACTCGGCGGTGGGCGGCTTGCCCGGCCGGTTGGTCTGGGTCGCGCCGGCCATGGCGCCGCCGACCGGGGCCAGCCAGATCTCGCGCGTGGTGACGCCGCCCTTGAGCTCGCGCCACGAGCCGGCCATCCAGCCGAGCTTCGCGACGTCGGACGGCGCGCCGGAAACCGCCGCCGCCGCGGCCAGGATCGCCAGGATCATGCGGGTCCCCTTTCCTTCAGATGGCGCGGGGTCAGCGTGCGCGCCCAATCGTCGGCCTTGACCATCCCTAGCCCCTTCGTTCGCGGAAGAAGGTCTTCAGCATGACAGAGCTTTCGTCCGCCAGCACGCCGCCTGCGACGAGCGGCCGGGAATGGCAGGTCGGCTGCTCGAAGAACCGCGGGCCGTTGACCACCGCCCCGCCCTTGGGATCCTCGGCCCCGAACACCAGGCGTGCGATACGCGCATGGCTGATCGCGCCGGCGCACATGGCGCAGGGCTCAAGCGTGACCACCAGCGTCAGGCCGGTCAGGCGGTAGTTGCCGCGCTTCCGCGCCGCCTCGCGCAGCGCCACGATCTCGGCGTGCGCCGTGGGGTCGTGGCTGCCGATCGGGCTGTTGGAGCCGACCGCGACGATCTCGCCGGACTCGGGGTCGACGACCACCGCGCCCACCGGCGTCTCGCCGCGCTCGGCGGCGGCTTGCGCGGCGTCTAGGGCGATGCGCATGGTGCGATGGTCATGGTCCACGATCCGCACCGAACCGGCGCCCGCCCCTCCGGTCAAGCCCGCACGCCGCAAACGCAAGCCGCTCCCGGAGGCGCCCAAGAGCCCGGCGGCGACCGCGTGGCCAAGATGCTGGCCCGCGCCGGCGTCGCCTCGCGCCGCGAGGTGGAGCGGCTGATCGAGGCCGGGCGGGTGGCGCTGAACGGCAAGGTGCTGACCACGCCGGCGGTCAAGGTCGAGCCCGGCGACATCCTGACAGTGGACGGGGCAGTGGTCACCGAGGCGGAGCCGGCGCGGCTCTTCCGCTACCACAAGCCCATCGACCTGGTGACCAGCCACAAGGATCCGCAAGGCCGCCCGACGGTGTTCGAGGCCCTGCCGCCCGGCCTGCCGCGGCTGATCTCGGTGGGCCGGCTCGACATCAATTCCGAGGGCCTGCTGCTGCTGACCAACGACGGCGGCCTGGCGCGCGCGCTGGAGATGCCGACCACCGGGATCGTGCGCCGCTACCGCGCCCGGGCCCGCGGCCGGGTCACCCAGGAGAAGCTCGACACCCTGACGAAGGGGATCACCGTGGAGGGCGTCCACTACGGCTCGATCGAGGCGACGCTGGACAAGGCCAAGGAGGGGCCGCAGGGCGCGAACCTGTGGATCACCGTGGTGCTGGCCGAGGGCAAGAACCGCGAGGTCCGCCGGGTGCTGGAGGCGCTGGGCCTGAAGGTCAATCGGCTGATCCGGCTCTCCTACGGACCCTTCGCGCTTTCCACCCTCCTGCCCGGCGAGGTCGAGGAGGTGGGGCCGCGGGTGATCCGCGAACAGCTCGCCCAGCACATCGCGCCGCAGAACCTGCCCAAGGGCGACCGCCCGCTCTGGAAGAAGGCCGCCGCCGTGGTCGCGGGGCCCCGGCGGGGCGCGGTGGAGATCGATCGGCCGGGCAAGCCCGCCGGACGCTCCGGCAAGCCGCAGCGGCGCGCCCGCATGACCGCGCCCGGCGAGCCGCCGCCGAAGAAGGAATACAAGCCCGGCTGGGCCAAGCCGAAGCCCAAGCCGGTCATCGCCAAGACCGGCGCGCCGAAACGCCACTCCGGCGCCCGCAAGACCCCGCGTCCCGGCGGCCCCAAGCGGGGTTAGGCGGCCCTGCCGCGCTCGGCCAGGGCGCGGGCGATGGTGCGGGTGCGGCGCGCGATGGTGAGCGCGGTTCCCGCCACGATGACGGCCAGGCCCAGGAGCACGATCTCGCCGCGCCCGCCCCACAGCGGCTCGAAGGCCGCGATCACGCAGGTCGCGGTCAGGGTCGCCATCCGCTGCGGCTTGGCCATCGGGCCGGAGAAGTCGGCGGGCAGGCCAAGGCCTCGGCCGAGCTCGCGCACATAGGCCGTGGTCACGGCCAGGACCGCGGCGATCCAGCCCAGGCTGACGCCGATCTGCGGGTGGATGGAGCCATAGGCGCAGGCCCCGGCGCCGGCCAGGAACAGGGCGTCGGAGAAGCGGTCGGGAAGCTCGTTCCAGATCGGCCCCGACGTGCTGCCGCGCTTGAACTCCACGGCCACCAGGCCGTCGAGCAGGTTGCAGACCAGCCGCAGCTGGACGCAGGCGGCGGCGGCGATCAGCGCCGCCCCGCGCGCGCCGGGCGAGCTCACGCCGGCCAGGGCCATCAGCGCCCCGCCCAGGGCCGCGAAGGCGACGCTGGCGCCGGAGATCATGTTCGGACTGGCGCCGGCCTTGGCCAGCACGCGCGCCGAGCCCTGGGCCCAGCCGCTGGCGCGGCTCTTGATCGGGCGGCGGTTCTCTAGCGAAGGCTCGGTCATGGGGTCACGGCTCCCGGCCGTCCGCGCGCCACAACGGCGGCGTAGACGATCGCATAGAGGGTCGAGACCGACCAGGGCACGGCGATGGTGCGGGCGATTTCCGGCGTGCCGATCAGCCGGTGGACGCCGATCAGCACCGCCAGGATCACCGCCGCGGTCACCGCCGGCGGGACGACATAGGCCGCCGCGCCCGGCAGGCGCGCGACCATGGCCTCCAGCGCCCGCTTCAGGACCAGGGTGATCGCCCCGGACATCGCGCCCTGCGCCAGCGCCGGCGTCCAGGCGGCGGCCAGGCCGTGGCCGTGGTTGGCCCACAGCGTCCAACCGCCCATGGCGACAAAGGCGAAGCCCACGTGGACGGCGGTGGATTTTGCGAGGCGCTGGACGGCTGTCACGCCGCGAACCTCGCCCGCGCCGCATTCCACCGTCAAGCAAAGCGTCTTGACCGCCCGGTTGGCCCGGGCATGTTCGCGGACGGGGTCGGGAGTTCCATGGACGTGATCGCGAGCTTCTTCGCCGCTCAGCCGCCGGCCCTGCTGTGGGGCCTCGGCGGCGTCCTGGGCGTGCTGACCCTGGCGGTCGCCATCACCGCGGCCCTGCCACGGCTGAGGCCCGGCGGCGACTTCACCAACCTGCGCCAGCGGATCAACAGCTGGTGGGTGATGATCGCGCTCCTGGCCGCGGCCCTGCTCCTGGGCTGGATCGCGGTGACGATCCTCTTCGTGGTGATCTCGTTCATCGCGCTCAGGGAATTCCTGTCGCTGGCCCACATCCGGCCGGAAGACCGGCTGATCGTGCTCCTCGCCTATCTCTGCATCCCGATCAGCTACGCCTTCATCGCGATCGACCGGTACGGCATGTATCTGGTGTTCATCCCCGTCTACGTCTTCATGTTCCTGCCCTTCGCCATGACCTGGATCGGCCAGACCAGGGCCTTCCTGGCGACGGCGGCGACCTTCCACTGGGGCCTGGTCACCTGCGTCTACAACCTCGGCTACGCCGCCTTCCTGATGCGCGCGCCGCTCACCGACCACCTGCCGGCGGGGCCGGCGGGCCTGGTGTTCTTCCTGCTGGTGGCGACCGAGGCCAACGACGTCATGCAGTACGTCTGGGGCAAGCTGCTCGGCCGCCGCAAGATCATCCCCAAGGTCAGCCCCAACAAGACCTGGGAAGGCTTCCTCGGCGGCTGGGCCACCACCGCGGCGCTGATCTGGTTCCTGGGCCCGGTGTTCACCCCGCTCTCGGGCCTCGGCCTCGCCATCACGGCGCTGGCCCTGCCGGTCGCGGGCTTCGCCGGCGACGTGACCATGAGCGCCATCAAGCGCGACATCGGGGTGAAGGATTCCAGCGCCCTGATCCCCGGCCACGGCGGCCTGCTCGACCGCGCCGACAGCCTGATCTTCACCGCGCCGCTCTACTTCCACATCCTGATCTTCTTCTGCCTGAGGGACTTCTGATGCGCTGGCTTCGGCAGGCGGTCATCGTCCTGCTCGCCCGGCCGATCGCACGGATGTTCACCGGCGCCGACGTCGTGGGCCGCGAGAAGCTGCCGCTGAAGGGTCCTGCGATCCTGGTCGCCAACCATTCCAGCCACGTCGACACTGTCCTGCTGCTGACCATCTATCCGTCGAAGGCGCTCGACCGGGTGCGGCCGGCGGCGGCGGCCGACTACTTCCTGAAGGGCCGGCTGATGAGCTGGTTCTCGCGCAACATCCTGGCCATCGTGCCGGTGGCCCGCGATCGGGCCGGGTCCGGCGAGGACGTCCTGGCCCCGGCCCGCGAGGCGCTGGCGGCCGGCGACATCGTGCTGATCTTCCCGGAAGGCACCCGCGGCGACGGCGAGGAAATGACCCGGCTGAAGAGCGGCGTGGCCCGGCTCGCCGCGGCCTTTCCCGAGGCGCCGGTGACCCCGGTCTGGCTGCAGGGCGCCGGCCGCGTCCTGCCCAAGGGCGCGCACATGCCGGTGCCGATGAACTGCACGGTGCTGGTGGGCGACCCGGTCCGCTGGGGCGGCGACCGGGTGGCCTTCATGGAGGAACTGCGGGTGCGGCTGGAGGGCCTGAAGGCGCTCGCCCCGCCGCAGCGCTGGGCCTAAGACACGCGGCTCATGCGTATCGTTTCCGGCAGTTTCCGCGGCAAGACCCTGGCCGCGCCCAAGGGCGAGGCCACGCGCCCGACCTCCGACCGCGCCCGCCAGGCGATCTTCAACATCCTGGAGCACGCCGCCTGGTCGCCCGGCCTGCGCGACGTCCGGGTGATCGACCTCTTCGCGGGCTCCGGCGCGCTCGGCTTCGAGGCCCTGTCGCGGGGCGCGGCCTTCTGCCTGTTCGTGGAGACCGATGAGGCGGCCCGGGGCGCGATCCGCGAGAACGCCGAGGGCCTGAGCCCGAACGGGGGCCTCTTCGGCAAGACCCGCGTCCACCGCCGTGACGCCGCCGATCTCGGCGTCAGGCCAGGCGCCGACGGCCCGGCGTTCGGCCTCGCCTTCCTCGATCCGCCCTATGCCAAGGGCCTGGGCGAGGCCTCGCTCCGCAAGCTCGCCGAGGGCGGCTGGCTGGCCCCCGGCGCCCTGGTGGTCTTCGAGCGCGGCGCGGCTGAGCCTGACTTCAGCGTCGAGGGCTTCGAGCCCCTGGATATCCGCGACTACGGCGCGGCCCGGGTGCATTTCCTGCGGTTCGACGAGGCTTGACCCGCCCGCCTCGGAAGGCCTGATCAAGAGGCCATCGACGAGGAAGGACGATCGTGAGCGCCTATAAGGTGAACCAGGTGGCGACGCTCTCGGGCGTCTCGGTCCGCGCGCTGCGCCACTATGACGAGATCGGGCGCGTGCTGGACGCGGGCGGCTTCGACTGGGTGGCGGCGCCGAAAGCGCACCGGACGAGTCCGGCCGCCCGCGAACGGCGGAAGGATTGCTGCTAGGCTGGTCGCCGACGGCGCCGGGAAGGTTCGAGCACCGTCGAATCGTCCCGGCGTCCAGATGTGACATCCTCCGCCTCATGACCGCATCCCCATCCCGCCCGGCCGCCACCGGGCTGACGACGCTGGCCGCCTGTTTCGGCTTCGTCGTCGTCCAGCTCGACGTCACCATCGTCAACGTCGCCCTTCCGCGGCTGGCCCACAGCTTCGCCGCGGGCGTGGCGGGCCTTCAATGGGTGGTGGACGCCTACACGCTCGCCTTCGCGGTGCTGCTGCTGACGGCCGGCGTGCTGGGCGACCGGTTCGGGGCCAAGCGCGCCTACCTGGCCGGCTTCGGCCTGTTCGCCATCGCCTCCCTGGCCTGTGGGCTCGCACCCGGTCCCGGCTGGCTGATCGCCGCCCGCGCGGTCCAGGGGGTCGGCGCGGCCCTGCTGGTGCCGAGTTCGCTGACCCTGCTCAACAACGCCCACGGGGGCGATCCAGCGGGCCGGGCGCGGGCCGTCGGGGTCTGGACGGCGGCCGGCGGCGTCTCCATCGCGCTCGGGCCGGTGCTTGGCGGCCTGCTGCTGGCGAGCCTCGGCTGGCGGAGCATCTTCCTGGTCAACCTGCCGGTCTGCCTCCTGGGCGCGGCCCTGACCCTGTGGGTCGCCCCGCACGACCGCCTGCCCGCCAAGCCACGGGCGCTGGACCTGCCCGGCCAGGCGCTGGCGGCGCTCGCGCTCACCGGCCTGATCGGCGCGGTGATCGAAGCTCGGCCGCGGGGCCTGACCGATCCGCTGGTGCTCACAGGCCTGGGGCTGTTCATCGCCGCCGGCCTGGGGTTCGTCGCCGTGGAGCGGCGGGCGCGTGCGCCGATGCTGCCGCTGGGGTTCTTCGGCCGGGCGGGATTCAGCGCCGCGGTCGGTTTCGGCGTGATCGTCAACCTCGCCTACTACGGGGTGATCTTCGTGCTCGCCCTCTATCTGCAGGAGGCCCACGGCTGGACGCCGGTCCAGGCGGGCTTGGCCTTCCTACCGCTCACCGCGACCTTCATTGTCTCCAACCTGATCAGCGGCCGGATGGTGGCGCGGTTCGGCTCGCGCGCGCCGATGGCGCTGGGCGCGGCGATCGCCGCGGTGGGCTATTTCCTGCTTGTCGGCCTGACCGCGACGAGCCCGTTCCTGGCCATGCTGCCGGCGTTCCTGCTGATCCCCGGCGGCATGGGCCTGGGCGTCCCGGCCATGACGACGGCGATCCTCGCCTCGGTGGAGCGGGAGTGGTCGGGGACGGCATCTGCCGTGCTGAACGCCGCGCGGCAGGCGGGCGGGGCGATCGGGGTTGCGGCCTTCGGGGTGTTGGGCGGCGCCTTCGGCCCGGTGGGCGGGCTGCATGCGGCCGCCGCGGTCTCGGTGGGTCTGCTGCTGGCCGGCTCCGCCTTGGCGCTCGCCTGGGTTCGTCAGGCCTAACGCCGCCCGAACAGCCGCTCGATGTCGGCGAGCTTCAGTTCGACGTAGGTCGGGCGGCCGTGGTTGCACTGGCCCGAGTGGGGCGTCGCCTCCATCTGGCGGAGCAGGGCGTTCATCTCCGGCGCGGTCAGCCGGCGGCCGGCGCGGACCGAGCCATGGCAGGCCATGGTCGAGCAGACGTCCTCCAGCCGTTCCTTCAGGGCGAGCGCCTGGCCGTTCTCGGCGAGATCGTCGGCGATGTCGCGGACCAGGCCCTGGACATCGGTCTCGCCGAGCAGGGCCGGGGTCTCGCGCACCAGGACGGCGCCCGGGCCGAACGGCTCGAGCATCAGGCCGAGCGCGGCCAGCTCCTCGGCCTTGGCGCCCACCCGCTCGGCCTCGGCCGGGTCGAGCTCGACGACCTCGGGCAGGAGCAGCGCCTGGCGCATGACCCCGCCCTCGGCCATCTCGTGCTTCATTCGCTCATAGACCAGCCGCTCGTGGGCGGCGTGCTGGTCGACGATGACCACGCCGTCGCGGGTCTGGGCGACGATATAGGTCTCGTGGACCTGGGCGCGGGCCGCCCCCAGAGGATAGTCGACGGGGTCGAAGACCGGGGCGGGCGCGCCTTCCTCGGCGAGGCCGGGCTCCCAGGCGGGTTCGGCGCGGGCCGAGACCTCGGTGAGGCCGGGGATCGACTGGACCGCCGTCGCCAACGCAGAGGGCTGCCAGCCGCCCTGGCGCCAGGCCGAGTAGCCGGCGGCCGACGACGGAGGCGTATAGCCGCCGGGCCGGAAGCCGCCCAGGGCGGCGCTGGCGACGGTGGTCGAGGCGCGGTGGCCGGCGTTCGCCAGGGCATGGCGCAGGCCGCCGATGATCAGGCCGCGCACCAGGCCCGGGTCGCGGAACCGCACCTCGGCCTTGGCCGGATGGACGTTGACGTCGACATAGGCGGTGTCGAGCTCGACATAGAGGGCGGCCAGCGGGTGCCGGTCGCGGGCCAGGAAATCGGCATAGGCGGCGCGGAGCGCGCCCTGCAGCAGCCGGTCGCGCACCGGCCGGCCGTTGACGAACAGATATTGGTGGGCCGCGTTGCCGCGGTTGTAGGTCGGCAGCCCCGCGAACCCCGAAAGCCGCACGCCTTCCCGCTCGTGGTCGAGCGCCAGGGCGTTCTCGGAGAACTCGCGGCCCATGATCGCCGAGAGTCGCGCCAGGCGTCCGTCCGGCCCTGCGGCCTCGGCCGGCAGGCGGATCGTGCGGCGGCCGTCCAGGTCGAGGCTGAAGGCCACCGCCTCGTGGGCCATGGCCTGGCGCTTGATCTCCTCGGCGATGGCCATGGCCTCGGCCCGCTCGGACTTCATGAACTTCAGCCGCGCCGGGGTGGCGTAGAACAGGTCGCGCACCTCCACCCGCGCCCCGTGCGGATCCGGAAAGGCGGCGGGCGAGACCGCGCCGACCGCGCCGGCCTCGACGAAGATCGCGTGGGCGTCGGCCTGGCCGCGCGCGCGGCTGGCGATGGACAGGCGCGCCACCGAGCCGATCGAGGGCAGGGCCTCGCCGCGGAAGCCCAGGGTCGAGATATGCAGCAGGTCGTAGTCGCCGGCGTCGTCGGGCGAAAGCTTGGAGGTGGCGTGCCGCTCGATGGCCAGCGGCAGCTCTTCGGCCGACAAACCTTGGCCATCGTCGGCCACCAGGATGCGGGTGAGACCGCCGCCGTCGGCCTGCACCTCGACGCGGGCCGCGCCGGCGTCCAGGGCGTTTTCGACCAGCTCCTTGACCGCGCTGGCCGGCCGTTCCACCACCTCGCCGGCGGCGATGCGGTTGACGGTTTCGGGCGGCAGGCGACGGATCGGCATGGCGAGGCTTTCAGCGGTCCACCAATATAGGACGATTCCGGAGCGGCGGATGAGCGTGCGAAATGGCCTGCGGGCTTTGGTGCTGGCCGCGGCCCTCGCGGCGCCGGCCTGGGCCCAGGTTCCGCCGATCCCGGCCGCCGCGGCCACGCCCGACCCGGACGGGGTGCTGGTGGAGGAGCTGGTGGTCACCGGCCGCCTGCCGGGGCCGGCCTGGTGGACCGTCTCCGACGGCGACACCACGGTCTACGTCCTGGGCAGCCCTTCGCTCGCGCCCAAGCACATGGACTGGGACCGCGCGGTCTTCGAGCGGCGGCTGACCGGGGCGAGCGTGGTGATCCTGCCCTTTCAGGACGTGAAGGTGACCGTGACCGGCGCGCTCGGCGCGGCCTTCAACTTCATGCGCCTGAGAGGCGGCGGGCCCTTCGAGGCGACGCTGGACCCGGCGGCCCGCGCGCGCTTCGTGGCGGTCCGAACGCGGCTCGGCCAGCCCGCCGACCACTACGCCACGCGCAATCCCCTGGCGGCCGGCCTGCGGCTCGCCACCGACTACCGCGACCGCACCGGCCTGACCAACTCCGACCCCACCAAGCTGATCAAGATCCTGGCCGCCCGCGACAAGGTCCGGGTCACCCAGAAGAGCTACAACCTCGGGCCGCTGATGGGGGCGATCCTTCGGACTCCGGCGGCGGCGGGGCGCGCCTGTTTCGACGAGGTCCTGGCCCAGACGGAAGCCGGTCCGGGCGTGACCCTCGCCGCCGCCCGCGCCTGGGCGCAGGGGGACGTGCGCGGCGCGCTCGCCAACGAGCGGACCTATGAGCGGTGCATCGCCTCGGTCCCCGGCGCCCAGACCTTCGACGCCCAGGTCAAGGCCGACCTGGTTGCCGACATCGAGCGCGCGCTGAAGACCCCGGGCCATGCCGTCGCGGTGGTGCCTTTGCGGCCCCTGCTGGCGCAGGGCGGGGTGCTCGATCAGCTGCGGTCGAAGGGCTACGTCGTGAAGACCCCGGGCGAGGAATGAGCTACTGCGGCCCGAAGGTCGCGGCGACGAAGTTTTCGTAGCTGTCGAGGACCTTGGGGTCCTCCTTCACGATCTGGACGATCTGGCGCGGGATGAGCTTCAGGTGATCGACCATTCCCTCGGGCGACATGTGCATCGCCGGCGCGAAATCGCGGAAGATGGCGAAGGCCTTCTGCTCGTAGCCATCCACGTCGACCTTGGCCGGGCCGGCCGCGAAGGCGGCCTTGGTGGTTTCATACCAGATGCGCATGTGGGGATCGTTGATCCAGGGCCGTTGGTCGCCCTGCAGATTGCCCGTGGCGCGCGCAGGCTCGGCGAAGGCGGTGGGGGCGAGGGCCACGCCGGCGGCGGCCATCGCGGCGAGGACAAGGGTGCGAAGTTGACGGTTCACGGGGCGCTCCGGGGCTGCTAGGCATGACAAGAAACTCTGACACGATGTAAAAGATATTTGACATCGTGTCCATCGCCTTCCTAGACAGGGGCCGCCATGTCCTTCCGCGAAAAGTCCGCCTGGATCACCCTGGTGAGCGTCCTGGTCTGCTTCGGCGCCTATTTCGTCGAGCTGTTCAGCGGGCTGGTGGGAGACCGTCATTTCGGGGGTCTGGGCTCGCTGCACCTGCTCCTGCTGTCGGTGCTGGCCCTGGCGGGATTGCAGATCGCGCTGACGATGATCGCGGCCCTGACCACGCCCAAGGATGGACGCGCGCCGGCCGACGAGCGCGAGCAGATGATCCAGTGGCGCTCGCAGAGCCTGGGCTACCATGTGCTGATGGTGCTGGCGGTCGGCTTGTTCGCGCCGGCCTTCTTCGGCCACCGCGGCGTGGAGATGGCCAATTTCGCGCTGCTGGCGGTGGTGATCGCCGCCCTGACCGTCTCCATCGCCCAGATCGTCATGTTCCGGCGCGGCGCCTGAGGGTGGCGATGTCGCGCCTGCCGATCGTCAACCAGATCCGCCGTCTGCGGTTCGAGCACGGCGAGATGACCCAGTCGGAGCTGGCCGGGAAGATCGGGATGACGCGCCAGACGATCGCCGCCATCGAGGCCGGCAAGTACTCACCTTCGCTCGAGGCGGCCTTCCGCATCGCCCACGTGTTCGGGGCGACGCTGGACGAGGTATTCCAGTGGTCGGAGGCCTAGAGGCCCGGCAGCTTGATCTTGTGCGGGCCTTCGCGCTGGATGACCACGGACTTGCCGCCGGTCAGCGCCGCGATGCGGGCGTCTTCGGCCGCCGCGTCGACCGGGGTGGCCGTGTCGGCGCCGGCGGCGCTCGGCGTGGCCGCGGCCTTCTTGTCGCCGCGCCAGAACATCACCTTGTCGGCGAAGCTCTTCTCCTTGTGCGACACGTCGCCGAACTCGTCGTCGACCACATAGCGGATCAGCGGATCGGCCTTTTCGGCGCCGGCCTTGGCGACCAGCAGCTTCTCGCCATCGGAACGGGCTTCGCCTTCGCGCGCGCCCAGAAGGGCGGTGCGGGCGGCGCTTTCCGGCTGCAGTTCCTGCGGGCGGGGCTTGCCCGGGGCCGGCGGGCGCAGCGCGAAGTCAGGCGGCACCACCAGCGGGGCCTTGGTCACCACGCGGAATTCGTCGGGGGTCACCTTGGTCATGCCGAGCGCGTTGCGCGTCGACTGACATCCGGCGAGGCCCGTCGCCGCGATCAGGGCGGAGGCGACGATCACTCGGTTGACGCTCATGTACCAGTAGCTCCCAAGACCGCCCCCGGCCGCGAAGGAAGAGTGGATAGCGTAAACCAAAGCCGCCGCCAACGCTGCATCAAGCCGCATCCCCCGCGGTCTTCGCCGCACGCTCGCGCCCGTCCTGGCGCAGCATGTCGAGCAGGAGCAGGCAGATGCCGATCGAAATGGCCGAATCGGCGACGTTGAACACCCAGGGGAAGAAGCCGATCCGGGAAACGTCCACGAAGTCGGCCACGGCGCCGAAGCGGATGCGGTCGATGACGTTGCCGACCGCGCCGCCCATGACCAGGCCGACCGCCACGGCGAACAGCGGCCGCTCGGTCCGGCGGACCCAGACCGCCAGCATGACGGCGACGGCGATCGAGAAGGCGGCGAGCGCCCAGCGCACCAGGTCATGCTGGGCCTGCAGGAAGCCGAAGCTGACCCCGGGGTTCCAGACCATGGTCAGGTAGAAGGGCCCGAGCACCTTCAGCGTCGCGATCTGCGGCAGGTTGAGGCCGGTGAGGATCCAGGCCTTCACCGCCTGGTCGGCGACGACGACCAGAGCCGCCAGCGCGAGGCCCATGCCGCCGAGTTTGGTCATCCCGTTCATGCCATGCCTACCGGTGTCTGGGCTTTGCCGTGGGTTGCGTCCCAGGCGGCCACGGCGTCGGCGTCGCGCAGGGAAAGGTCGGGATAGCGCGGGTCGGTGCCCACCTCCGGCAGGATCCGCCAGGAGCGGGCGCACTTGCGGCCCTCGGCGCGCAGCGGCTCGACCGCGACGCCTGGGGCTTCGGCCAGCCGGAAGGCCGCGGCGGGGCCGTCGCCCTGGACCAGGGTCGCCTGGCTGGTGCGGAACACCTCCGCGGCGTCCAGGCCCGCGAAGGCGGCCATCAGGTCCGCATCGGCGATGTAGACCTTCGGCGCGGCCTCCAGCGCGGCGCCCAGGCGCTTCTCTCGGCGCTCGACCTCCAGCGCGCCGGTGACCACCGAGGTGACGGCCTGGACCTTGGCCCAGCGCGCGGCCTCGGCGTCATTGCGCCAGGCGGCGGGGGTCTCGGGGATCACCCGCAGGCAGTTGGAGTGGGCGTCCGGATAGCGGGTCGTCCAGGCCTCTTCCATGGTGAAGGGGATCAGGGGCGCGAGCCAGGCGGTCAGGCGCTCGAACACCGCCTGCATCACCGTGCGCGCCGCCCGGCGGCGCACCGAGTCCGGGCGGTCGCAGTAGAGGGCGTCGCGGCGGATGTCGAAGAACAGCGCCGAGAGCTCGTTCTGGCAGAACTCGGTCACCGGCCGGATGACGTCCTGGAAGAGATAGCCCTCGTAGGCCGCCCGGACCTGGCCATCGAGCTCCCACAACCGGTGCAGGATGAACCGCTCCAGCGGCGGCGCCTCCTCCAGCTCCACCGCCTCGTCCGGCGCATAGTCGGCGAGCGCGCCCAGCATGTAGCGCACGGTGTTGCGGAGCTTGCGGTAGGCGTCCGAGGTGGTCTGCAGCACCGTCTTGCCTATCCGGCTGTCGTCCGAATAGTCGATCATCGCCGCCCACAGCCGGATGATCTCGGCGCCCGACTCGCGGATCACCACCTCGGGGTCGACGACGTTGCCCTTGGACTTCGACATCTTCTCGCCGGCCTCATCCATGGTGAAGCCATGGGTGAGGATCGCGTCATAGGGCGCGCGGCCCCGCGTGCCGGAGCTTTCCAAGAGGCTCGACTGGAACCAGCCGCGGTGCTGGTCGGAGCCTTCCAGGTAGAGGTCGGCCGGCCAGTGGGTGTGCGGCCGGTTCTCCAGGGTGAAGGCGTGGGTCGACCCGGAATCGAACCAGACGTCGAGGATGTCCTCGATCTTCTCGAAGCGCTCGGGATCGTGCTTGCCCAGGAAGTCGGAGGCGGGCCGGGTGAACCAGGCGTCGGCGCCCTCGGCGCGGATCAGCTCGACGATGCGGGCGTTGACCGCCGGGTCGTGCAGCGGATGCCCGGTTTCCTTGTCGACGAACATGGCCAGCGGCGAACCCCAGGCCCGCTGGCGGCTGATCAGCCAGTCGGGGCGGCTCTCGACCATGGCGCGGATGCGGTTCTTGCCCGGCTCGGGATAGAAGGCGGTCGCCTCGATGGATTCCAGCGCCGTCTCACGAAGCGTGCGGCCGCCATGGGCCTTATCCTCCAGCGGCTCGTCCATGCGGATGAACCACTGGGGCGTGTTGCGGAAGATCACCGGCGCCTTGGAGCGCCAGGAGTGCGGGTAGGAGTGCTCCAGCCGGCCGCGGGCCAGGAGGTGGCCGGCCTCGATCAGCTTCTCCATCACCGCGCCGTTGGCGGGTCCGAACTTGCCGGACTTCTTGCCCTCGGTCTCCAGCACCTTCAGCCCGCCGAACAGCGGAACGGTGGGGTAGTAGGCGCCGTCCGGATCGACGGTCTCGGGGATGTCGCGGTGGCCGTGGGCCAGCCAGACCAGGTAGTCGTCGGCGCCGTGTCCGGGCGCGGTGTGGACGAAGCCGGTGCCCGCGTCGTCGGTGACGTGGTCGCCGGACAGCATCGGCACCTGGAAGCCGTAGCCCGAATCCAGCGCGGCCAGCGGGTGGGCCAGCACCATGCCCTCGCAGTCGACCGCCTCGACCCTGCTGTATTTCGCCACCTTGGCCGCGGCCATGACCTCGGCGGCGAGCTTCTCGGCCATCACCAGCCGGTCGCCGGCCTTGGCCCAGGGCTCGAACTCAAGGCCCTCTTCCATCGCCTCGACCTGATAGACCGCATAGGCGATGTCGGGATTGTAGCTGACGGCGCGGTTGGCCGGGATGGTCCAGGGCGTCGTCGTCCAGATCACCACGCTGGCCTTGCGCGCGGCGTCCGAGCCCTCGACCACCGGGAACTTCACCCAGACCGTGGGGCTGGTGTGGTCGTGATATTCGACCTCGGCGTCGGCCAGGGCGGTGCGCTCGACCGGGCTCCACATCACCGGCTTGGAGCCGCGGTAGAGCTGGCAGGACATCACGAACTTGTGGAACTCGGCCACGATCGCGGCCTCGCTAGGATAGTCCATGGTGGCGTAGCGGTGCTCCCAGTCGCCGATCACCCCCAGGCGCTTGAAGCCGGCCATCTGCACGCCGATCCAGGTCTCGGCATATTCGCGGCAGCGGGTGCGGAACTCGGCCTTGGAGACCTCGTCCTTGCGCCGGCCTTGGCCGCGCAGCTCCTCCTCGATCTTCCATTCGATCGGCAGGCCGTGGCAGTCCCAGCCGGGCACGTAGTCGACGTCGTAGCCGAGCAGGAAGCGCGAGCGGACGACGAAGTCCTTCAACGTCTTCTGCAGCGCGTGGCCGATGTGGATCGCGCCGTTGGCATAGGGCGGCCCATCGTGCAGCACGAACAGCGGCGCGCCAGCGTGCTGCCGGGCCTTCCTCATGGTGTTGTAGAGGTCGGCCTTGGCCCAGGCCTGCAGGATCAGCGGCTCCTTCTGCGGCAGGCCTGCGCGCATGGGGAAGGGCGTGTCGGGGAGGAAGACGGTTTCGCGGTAATCGCGCGAAGGGGTTTCGGCGTCGTCGGCCATTACTCTGTCCAATGGGTCCGGGTTTTCGAGGTGCGGGGCAAACCCGGCGCGCGCAGACGTCTCGTCCAGCGTCACGCCGGGCGGATAATTCGCGAGCTCGTCCGAACCGAAGTCATGAGCCGAGGGGATACCAGACGACCGGCGCGAACCCAAGGGCCGCCGTGTCCCGACGCAGCACCGCTCTGGAGCGATCTCGTCCGGACAGCGGTGACGAGCGGTGGCGGTGGCCTAGCCGAAATCCGGCATCAGGAGGTCGCGGGCGGCCTTGGCGTCCTTCATGACCTGCACGGTCATGGTCTCCAGGCCGTCGAACTTCAGCTCCGGGCGCAGGAAGGCGATCAGGTCGGTCTCGATCACCTGGTCGTAGATGTCCTCGTCGAAGTCGAAGAGCCAGACCTCGAGCAGGGGCGCGCGCACGCCCTCGATGGTCGGGTTGATGCCGATGTTGGCGACGCCCGGGATGTCGCGGCCGTCCGGCAGGCGGGTGCGGGTGGCGTAGACTCCGAACTTCGGGATCACATAGTCGCCCAGCGCCACATTGGCGGTCGGGAAGCCGAGCTTGCGGCCGAGCTGGCGGCCGCGCTGCACCGCGCCCTCGATGGCGAAGGGCCGGCCGAGGATCTTGGCGGCCCCCTCGGGACGTCCCTCGCGCAGCGCCTCGCGCACGGCGGTCGAGGAGAACTTCTCGCCGGACCCATCTTCCACGGGCTCGGCCACCGAGACGCCGAAGCCCATCTCCCGGCCATAGGCGCGCATGGTCTCCGGACTGCCGGTGCGGTCCTTGCCGAAGGAGTTGTCGAAGCCCACGGCCACGTGCCGCGCGCCCAGGCCCTCGTGCAGGACGCGGGCGGCGAACTCCCGGTCGGTCATGCCGGCGAGTTCCGGGGTCAGCGGCAGGACGTAGAGCACGTCGACGCCCAGGGCCTCGAGCGCGCGCGCCTGCTGGTCGGCCTTCATCAGGTGGAAGGCGGGCTCGTCAGGGCGGAAGTAGACGCGCGGATGCGGGTCGAAGGTGATGACCCCGAGCTGGCAGCCCAGCTCGCCCGCGGCCTTGGCGGCCAGCGCGATCACCTGCTGGTGGCCGCGGTGCACGCCGTCGAAACTGCCCATGGCCACAGCCGCCTCGCGGTCGCCGGCCGGCAGGTCCTTCCAGCCGCGGATGACCCGAAGCCGCCTCATGATTTCCGGGGCGCGTCCCGGCGCGGCACCATGATCAGCGCCTCGCCCTCGACCACCGTCTTGCCGTTCACCAGGCAGACGGTCTCGAAGGTCGCGTGGCCCTTGGCGTCGTCCAGCGCCTTGACCGTCACCCGCGCGGTCACCGGATCGCCGATCTTCACCGGCCGGCGGAAGCGCAGGGACTGCGAGAGGTAGATCGCGCCCGGCCCCGGCAATCGGTTGCCCAGCACCGCGGAGATATAGGCGGCCGCCAGCATGCCGTGGGCGATCCGCCCCCCGAAGGTCGTGGTCCGGGCATAGGCCTCGTCCATGTGCACCGGATTGACGTCGCCGGAGACCGCGGCGAAGGCCTCGATGTCGGCGGCGCCCACCACGTGGGTGACTTCCGCGGACTGCCCCACGCTCAGTTCGTCGAAATAGAGCCCCTGCACCGATCGTCCCTCTGGCTTCTTGGCTTCCCTTAGCGATGAAAGCCGGGTGTCACCAGACCAGGTCGGCGATGGCGTAGGCGGCGGAAAGCCCGTCCTGGCGCAGCAGGTCCTCGACGGCCGGGACGTTCAGCCCGTCCGGGCCGATGGTTTCGGCCCCGTGGATGCCGCTCGCCACGAACAGCACGTCGAGGCCGCGGGCGTTGGCGCCGCGGATGTCGGTGGGCAGGCCGTCGCCGATGCAGAGCACCCTGCGGGGGTCCAGCGGCCGGCCCACCGCCTCCGCCGCCTTGGCCAGCGAAAGCTCGTAGATCGCCGGATAGGGCTTGCCGGCCATGGTCACGCGGCCGCCGAGGCTCTCGTAGAGCTGGGCGAGCGCGCCGCCGCAGTAGATCAGCTTTTCGCCCCGCTGCACGACGATGTCCGGGTTGGCGCAGATCAGCTCGAGGCCGCGCTCGACGCCGCGGCAGAAGCGGTCGCGGTAGTCGCCGGGTTCGTCGTTTTCGTCGTCGTAGGGGCCGGTCACCGAGATGAAGGCGGCGTGCTCCAGGTCGGCGGTTTCCAGGCCGAGGCCTTCGTAGAGCGGGGCGTCGCGCTCCGGGCCGATCAGCCAGGCCGGGCCCGGCGCGCGCTGCGCGAGCAAGAGGCGCGTGGCGTCGCCGGAGGTGACGATGTGGCTCCAGGCCTCGCGCGGCACGCCCAGGCCGTCGAGCTGCTCGATCACCGGGCCCATGGGCCGCGGCGAGTTGGAGATCAACACCACCGGCCCGCGCTCGGCCCGGAAGCGCGCCAGGGCGGCGCAGGCCGCCGGGAAGCGCTCGCGCCCGTTGTGGATCACCCCCCAGACATCGCAGAGCAGGACGTCGTAGTCGGCGGAAAGCTGCGAGAGGCCGGCGGCCAGCTTGGGAGCGGTCATGAGGGCGGCGGTAGCGGGGCGGTCCGATGCGGTCAACGCGTTTGGCCCGCCGCGCCTGTCCATAAATTAACGTGACCCGCTGGCCCGCCTCGCTTCCCATCGCGCCATGGCGATCCGCGGCGCGCGTGTCCGCGTCGGTTTGGGGAGAACTTCAGATGCTCAACGCCGTCACCCTGGCCGCGCTCGGCCTCCTGGCGTTCGCTGCGCCGCAAGCGGCTCCGGCGACACCGGCCGCACCCGCGACCGGGACCTATGCGGGCTGGCCCGACGAAATACCCGCCTCGCTCGACTGGCGGATCGAGCCGGCGGACGCGGGCGCGACCGCCGGCCTGGTGCAGGTCGAGATCGGCTATCACTCACCGGGCCATTCCTCGATGTGGGGCGAGAGCCTGGCGCTCTCCACTCTGGACGGCCTGTCGCCGGGCCAGCTGTCGGCTCCCGGCCAGCCGGTGTCCTTCGTCATGCGTCGCGACGCGGGCGAGTTCCGGTGCCACGGCGTCGCCGGCGAGGGCCGTGGCGTCGGGACCTGCGTCTACGCGGCCAACCCCGGCTTCCCCGCCGCGCTCGCCCGGCGCGGCGTCACCGGCGAGCTGGCGCCGATCCAGCAGTTCCGGCTCGCGATGTCCGACATCGGCCTGGCCTATCTCGATGAGCTGAAGCGCGAAGCCTATGCGACGCCGACCGCCGACGACCTGGTGAAGGCCGGGACCCACGGCGCGGGCCTTCGGCAACTGCGCGCCATGGACGCCGCCGGCTACCGCTTCGGCGACCTGGCGACCTTCGTGCAGCTCCGCGATCACGGCGTCTCGGCCCGCTACGTCGAGGCGCTGCGCGCCCAGGGCTATACCGGGCTCTCCGCCGCCGATCTGCAGCGCCTGCGCGATCACGGGGTCAGTGAGACCTACATCGCCGAGCTCAAGGCCGGCGGCTATTCCGGCCTCAAGCCCGACGACCTGGCGCGGCTGCGGGACCACGGCGTCAGCGTCGGCTTCATCTCCGGGCTCCACGCCGCGGGCTATGCGGCGTTGGCGCCCGACGACCTCATGCGGCTGCGCGACCACGGGATCAGCGTCGGCTTCATCCAGGTCGCCAACGCCGGCGGCAAGCGCCTGTCGCCGGACGACCTGATCCGCCTGCGCGACCGTGGCGGCCGGGAGTAGCGGGGACCGGCCAGGCGGCGCCATCCTCGGCAAGCCGTGGAATGTCGATGGGCCTCAGGCCTTGGCGGACGCGATGTAGCCGCCAATCGCCGAGGCCAGGACGTCGAGCGGCATGGCGCCGGACAGCAGGCCCGCGTCGTGGAAGGCCTTGAGGTCGAACTTCGGCCCCAGCGCCGCCTTGGCCCGCTCCCGCTGGGTGTTCCAGAAGGTGTGGCCGATCTTGTAGCTGCAGGCCTGGGCGGGGATGGCGCAATAGCGCTGCACCTCCCGCGTGGTGGAGCCTTCGGCGTCGCCGTCGAGGCCCATCAGATATTCGATCGCCCGCTCGCGGCTCCAGCGCATGGTGTGCATGCCGGTGTCGACCACGCAGCGCCCGGCCCGGAAGATCTGCGCCTTGCGCCAGCCGATCTCGCCCAGCGGATCGTCCTCGTACATGCCGAGCTCCTGGGCGAGCTGCTCGGCGTAGAGCGCCCATCCTTCGCCATAGCCTGAAAAGTACATGTTCTTCCGCAGGATCGGGATGCCCTGGCTCTCCTGCGCCAGGCCGCCCTGCAGCTGATGGCCCGGCAGGCCCTCATGGTAGAGCGTCGAGGGCAGGTTCCACTTCGGCCACTCGCCGGTGTCCTTGAGGTTGAAGTAGATGCAGCCCGGCCGCGAGCGGTCGAGCGGCGCGCTTTCCGAATAGGCCAGCGGCGAGCCGTCCTGGATGGCCGGGGGCACGCGCCTCGCCTCGATCGCCTGGGTCGGCAGGCGATGGAACATGGTGGGCAGGCGCGCCTTCACCTGGGTCAGCCGGTCCTGCAGATAGGCCAGGAGCTGCGCGCGGCCCGGATCGGTGTTCTGGAAATAGTAGCTGGGGTCCTTGTAGAGCTGCTTGATCCGTTCGCCGACCGTGCCCTGCGTCAGCCCCTGTTTCTTCAGGAGGACGTCGAGCCGCGCGCCATATTCCTGGGCCTGGTCGAGACCCAGCTTGTGGACCTCCTCCGGCGTCATCTTGGTGGTCGTCGTGTATTTCAGATTGGCCGCATAGAAGGCCGGCCCGTCCTTGAAGCGCCAGATGCCCGCGTCGTGCACGGCGCCCGGCCGGGCCTGTTTCAGCGCGGCGATCTGGCGGTCGAGCGCCGGGCCGACCTTGGCGTCATAGACCTGCGCGGCGCGCTTGCCGTAGGCCTCGCCCAGGCCCTTGGCGCGGGCCCGGCGGTCGAGGGATTTCACGAGGTCGGAGCCTTCGCCGGTGGTCCGCAAGGCCGCGAGCTGGCCCACGGTGATGTCGAGCAGGAAGTCCGGCGGGACCACGCCCTTGCCGGCGTCGTGGCGGAAGCGATCGGTGTTGGCGTCGAGGGCCGCGGCGAAGCCGTCCAACCGCGCCAGATAGGCCTCGGCGTCCGCCGCGGTGGCGACGGAATGCTTCTCGTCCAGGAAGTTCGGCATGCGCTGATAGGCGCCGGTGATCGGCGACAGCACATAGCAGGAGGGCGAGAAGCCATCGCGGCCGCCGAGGTCGAGGTCGAGCAGCGGCTGGGTAGACTCGGCCACATAGAGCACGGTGTCGTAGTTGACCGCGTCCATGCCGCTCAGCTTGGTGCGGTCGATGGCCTTCAGCCGGCGGATCTGGCTGAGGTTGGCGGCCCGCTCGGCGACCATGCCGGCCGCGGATACGTCCTCCAGCTTCGCCTTCAGCGATGCGTTGCGGCCCTTGTCGAGGCCGAGCTCGGTGGCGTTCTCGGGCTGCCGTTCCAGGCCCTCCTGGAAGAAGGCGTCGAGCAGGGTGGTCAGCCGCGCCGGCTCGCCCACCGCGGCGCGGGCGCCCGGCGCCATGGCGAGCGCGGTCGCAGCGGCGCCGGCGGACAGCAGTTGGCGGCGATCAAGCATGGGGACTCCGGCGCGGATAGCGGGTGGGCGCGACCTAGCCGAAGGCCCGGCGCGGGAAGGGCTGTCGCGCGATCGCCGGCGCGGGACCGGCTTCGGTGAGCACGGCTTCCTTGATGGCGCGGGGCTCGCCGAACAGATGGCCCTGGCCGAAGCCGATGTTGAGCTCGAGGATGTCGACCACCTGGCGCTCGGCCTCGACCTTCTCGGCCACCACCTCGACGCCGTAGCGGCGGGTCAGCGTGGTGAAGTCCTCGGCGGCGAGGTCGGGCAGCGAGCGCAGCACCAGCCCGCCCTCGGTCTCCTGCAGCTCGTCCAGCAGGAACTGGGCGGCGATCTTCAGGAATTTCACGTCCGAGCGCGACAGGTCCTGCAGGTCAAGGTCGAGGTCGGTGACCTTGTCGAGGCTGAAGCGGAAGCCGAGGTCGGCGAGCTTGCCCATGTTGCGGGCCTCAACCGAGCCGCGGGCGTCGAAGGCCGCCTGGCCGATCTCGAAGATCAGGGCGCCGGCAAGGTCCCGGTTCTCGGTGAGCAGTTCGAGGAACTGCGGGAAGAAGCTCTCGTCGGCCAGGCTCGCCATGGAGATGTTGCAGAAGATGCCGATCCGCCGCTCCTGCCGGGCCAGGCGCCGCACGATCTGCACGCAGCGGAAGAGCAGCAGGTTGTCGATGGCGGTGACCAGGCCGCCCGGCTCGGCGACGCTCAAGTACTCGGCCGGCATCATCACCCGGCCGGTCTCGTCGCGCAGCCGCGAGAAGCTCTCGTAGTATTGGGTGCGGCGCTGCGGCAGGGCCACGATGGGCTGCAGGTAGAGGTCGACCCGGTTATCGGTCAGGGCCGCGCGCACGGTGTCGAGCAGGGCCGGGGACTGGACCGCGTCGCCGCCGAACGGCGCGGCGAAGGGGGCCGGCGCGTCGCCGTGGTCGTCCAGCCGATGCTGCATGCGCTGGACCAGGCCCTCCAGCATATGGACCTCGTCCAGCAGGACCTCTGAGCGCTGGGCGTCGTCGGCGACGGTCTCCAGCACCTCGCCCAGCCGCGCGTCGAGCGCCTCGACCTGGGAGAGCAGGATGGCGTGCGCCTCGCGCACCGCGGCGATGTCGCCCTTGATCGTCCCGGTCTCCAGCGCGCGCTCGATCAGGCCGTGGAAGGCCAGGCAGAGCCCCAGTCCGCCGACCAGGGCGGCCACGCCGGCGCCCCAGCCGCCGCCGTTCCGCCACAGCGTGAGCGCGACGCTCAGCGACACGCAGAGATAGATGGCTAAGAGGAGCCCGAGGGTGAGCCGTCGCATGGTCCCGCCATCCGAATCAGTCGTCTGAGTATCCGCTGCGGCGGCGCTTGAAGTCGAATGGATTAACGCGCCTGCGGCGATGGCGCGGATGCGCTCTGCGGTTGCGTCGGTGGCGTCGCGCCCCGAAATATGTGATCAACGTTCAGATAGGCCCGCGGCGGCGGGTTTCGGGGACCTGACAAAGATGGCCGACGAACACTTCGACGTGCTGATCGTGGGGGCCGGCCTTTCGGGCGTCGGCGCCGGCTGGCACCTGCAGGCGAGCGCGCCGGGCCGCAGCTATGTGATCCTCGAGGGCCGCGAGGCGATCGGCGGCACCTGGGACCTGTTCCGCTATCCCGGCATCCGCTCCGACAGCGACATGTACACCCTGGGCTACGCCTTCAAGCCGTGGCGCGAAGCCAAGGCGATCGCCGACGGCCCCTCGATCCTGAAGTACGTCCGCGACACCGCCCGCGACTTCGGCATCGACCGGCACATCCGCTACGGCCACCAGGTGAAGTCCGCCGCCTGGTCGAGCGAGGCCGCCCACTGGACGGTCGAGGCGCTGCGCAGCGACGGCCAGACCGTGCGCCTCACCGCCAACTTCCTGTTCCTCTGCGGCGGCTACTATTCCTACGAGGGCGGCTACACCCCGGACTTCCCGGGCGCGGACAAATTCAAGGGCGAGATCGTCCATCCGCAGACGTGGCCGGAACACCTCGACTACGCCGGCAAGGCCGTGGTGGTCATCGGCTCGGGCGCGACGGCGGTGACCCTGGTGCCGGAGATGGCCAAGACCGCGGCCAAGGTCACCATGCTGCAGCGTTCGCCGACCTATGTGGTGTCGCGGCCGGCCGAGGACGCGCTCGCCAACCGCCTTCGCAAATGGCTGCCGGCCATGCTGGCCTACGGCCTGATCCGCTGGCGCAATGTGCTGTTCGGCATGTGGTTCTTCCGCCTGGCGCGCAACAAGCCGGCCGCGGTGAAGAAGAACATCATCGACATGGTGCGCGCCCAGCTCGGACCGGACTACGACGTCGGCAAGCACTTCACGCCGAGCTACAATCCCTGGGACCAGCGGCTGTGCCTGGTGCCCGACGCCGACCTCTTCGAGGCGATCAAGGCCGGCCGCGCCGAGGTGGTCACCGACCACATCGAGACCTTCACCGCCAAGGGGATCAAGCTGACGTCGGGCGCCACGTTGCCCGCCGACATCGTCGTCACCGCCACCGGCCTGACGCTACAGGTGATGAACGGCCTGGCGATCAGCGTCGACGGCCGGCCCGTCGATCCGGGCAAGACGCTCTCCTACAAGGGCATGATGTACGAGGACGTGCCGAACCTCGCCTCGGCCTTCGGCTACACCAATGCGTCCTGGACGTTGAAGTGCGACCTGACCTGCGAATACGTCTGCCGGCTCCTGAACCACATGCAGAAGACCGGCCTGCGCCAGGTCACGCCGCACAACGACGACCCCGATATCGAGCGCCATCCGTGGCTGGACTTCTCGTCGGGCTACGTCCAGCGGGCCATGGAGAAATTCCCCAAGCAGGGCTCCAAGGCGCCCTGGAAACTGCACCAGAACTACGCGCTCGACCTGATGAGCCTGAAGTACGCCAAGCTGGAGGACGGGCCGCTCAAGTTCTCCAATCCCCAGCCGGCGAAGGTGAAGGCGCGGGAGACGGTGGCGGCCTGACTGCGGGCCCGGCGCGCGCGGGCGTGGCAGGCGGCCATCGGCCTAGAAGACGATGATGATGGGGGCCTGGTAGCCGCGCCGGAGCGTGACCTTCTGGTCCTTCGCGGGCATAGGCGCCTCGATCCGATAGCGGAGAGACCCGTCCGCCTGCAGGCCGAGGATCGCGAACCGCGCGCCGTCGTACTCCACATGGCCCGTCCCGTCGGCGTCGGGGATCGCGCTGACCGGGCGGCCCGCCTGCCCGCCGATTTCGGACCAGACCTGGACGGAGTAGGACGCCGGCGCCGAGGCGGTGGCCGGCGACGTCGTGGCCTTCCACAGGAAGCGGACCAGGGTCTTGGGACCCTCTTCGGCTGGGATGGGCGTGTACTTCACCGGGTGCGGCAGGGCCTTGTCGTCCACGACGACGAAGCCTCTCACCTCGCCGTCCTCGAGGATGCCGGCAAGCTGCGGCGCTCCCGGAATGTCCACGACGCCGTGGCCCATCCGGTCGAAGGCGCCGTCCCCATCGGTGTCGTACAGGCAGTAGAAGTCGCCGCCCGACCAGGAGTTGTAGCTGGTCGGCGCACAGAAGACCGCGTCTGAGCCGTCGTGGGCGGCGAACAGGGCCTGGCCCTGCTTCAGGTTCTTCTTGGCGAAGCCGTTGGCGAGCCGGCCCCGCAGGCTGATGTCCTCGTCGAGCCGCGCCGCGCGCGTCACATGGGCCGTCTGGCTCAGCAACTCCTGCCTCGGCTTGGCGACCTGCACGTCGCGGTTCCAGGTCGTGGGGCTTTCGACGCGCATGAGGCTGGCCGTCGGCGCGGTTGTCGGGGTCAGGGCCGCCGCCTCCACCAGGGCGAGGCTCGCCGCGGCGCTGACGCCCGCCAGAAGGTTGAAAGCCATCGCATCCCCTCAGCGGCGCCACCGGCGCGGTCTGGACCGCAAGCTCCGGCGCGCCGGATCGGACGCAAGTCCATAGCGCGCCAGCCTATCGGTCAAGCCTGTTTGCGGAGCCGTCGACGAGCCAGTCTCGCCTCTGTAGGGTCATCAGCAGAGCTGCCGGGCGAGCCGCGCGCCAACCAACGGCGCGGGGAATTGGCGTGTTGGCGAATGGACCGGCGGCAGGCCTGCCACCCCTGGAGGATCGCGTATGAACCTGGCGAAAACCACCGTGCTTGCGGCCCTGGCGGCCACGGGGGCGCAGGCTCAGACCAATATCGGCTCCCAGGCGCCCGAGCCCGGCCTGCCGTTCGTCATGACGTCGGTGGCGACCTTCAACCAGCCTTGGCGCATCGCCTTCCTGCCCGACGGGCGGATGCTGATCACCGAGAAGCCCGGCCCCATCTGGCTGGTCACCCAGGCCGGCGAGAAGACCCCGGTGGCGAACGTTCCGGCCGTGCTGGCGCAGGGGCAGGGCGGCATGCTGGGCGTCTTCCTCTCGCCGCACTACGCCAGCGATCACAGCGTCTACCTCACCTATTCCGAGCCCGGCGACGGCGGCTCCAGCCTGGCTCTGGCCCGGGCCAGGCTGTCGATCACCCCGGGCGCGGCGAGCCTCGACGGGCTGAAGGTGATCTGGCGCGACGGCGAGCGCGGCCGGGGCGGGCAGTTCGGCGCCCAGATCGCCTTCTCGCCGGACAAGAAATACCTGTTCCTGGCGGTCGGCGACCGGCAGCGGATGACGCCCGCCCAGGACCCCAACCAGCCACTCGGCAAGATTCTGCGCCTGACCCTCGACGGCAAGCCGGCCCCCGGCAATCCCATGGCCGGCAAGACCGGGGCGGCCAGCGTGCCCATCATCGACCCGCCGCGGGATACCGAAACCGCCAAGACCGCTCCGGTGATCCGGACCTACGCCTTCCCGGGTCCGAACCTGACGCCGGCCGAGACCTGGACCTCCGGCCACCGCACGCCCTATGGCCTGGCCTTCGCGCCCGACGGCAAGCTGTGGGAGGCCGAGATGGGCCCGCGCGGCGGCGACGAACTGAACCTGATCGAGCCCGGCAAGAACTACGGCTGGCCGCTGGCCTCCTACGCGGTCAACTATGACGGCGTGCCCATACCGAGCCCGGACACGCGTCCGGACCTGGCCAGGCCCGTGCTCTATTGGACCCCGGTCATCGCCATGGGGAACCTCGTCTTCTACGACGGCAAGCTGTTCCCGCAGTGGAAGGGCTCGGCCCTGGTCAGCGGCCTGGCGAGCCTGTCGCTCAACCGCATCGTCATCACCGGCGCCACCGCCAAATCGGCCGAGCGCTGGAACGTCGGCCATCGCATTCGTGACGTGGAAGTGGGGCCTGACGGCGCGCTCTGGATGCTGGAAGACGCCAGGCCGGGCGGGCTGTTCCGCGTGACGCCGAAATAGGCTCCGCGCTTCGGGCGGCGGCCGCCGGGTCGGGCTCCCTGGCTAGGCGTCCAGGTCGCAGGGGTAACCGAGGGCAGCCACGAAGATCGCGGTGACGCTCGGGTCCTGGAAGAATTCCCCGGCCACTGCGGCGCCGTCGAACCCGTGCAGGAACTGGACCTCGAGGCCGAGCGCGCGGGCCGAGAGCGTGAGATAGGCGCCCTGCAGCACGCTGTTGCGCATCGCCGCGGCCCGGAGCGCGCCCGGCCGGTCGAAGCATGAGACGCCGGCGACGCCATCACCCACGAAGGCGATCAACTGCTCGGCGAACTGCCGGTCATAGCCCACGACGGCGCAGACCGGGGCGACGACCGCGGCGGTCCGGGCGCGAGGCGCGAGGCGTTGGGCGAGCCTCGCCCTGGCCGCGGGCGTGGCGATGAACAGCACCTGGGTCGGCGAGGCCCCGCTCATCCCCGGCCCGACCGCCATCAGCGCGTGCAGTTCCTCCAAGACCTCCAGCGACACCGCGCCTTCGGAGAACCTCGGCGCGTCCGCCGAGGACCGGAGCAGGCGCTCCAGTGCCGGCAGCCCCTGCTGCGCGCCTCCGCCCTCGAACAACGCGTTCATGACCGTTCTGCGCCTCCTGGAGTATGCGACGCCCATATTCCTACCAATCGAATAGAGATTGGACTCAGGAATTCTGACGGCGGTTCCAGGCCTGGGCGGGACGACGTGTGGGGGCCTTCGGGCGACTGGGAATGGGCATGACGCGTCCGCCCCGTCGTCGCGCGATCGGCGTAGGCTGGTTTCCACCATCCGACGTTCAGATGGTCCGCTTCGAGAGGTGGGGGCAAGGTCCGGTTCGACCCCTTGCGGGCGTCGCGGTCGCGTGTTTCGCTTCGCGGCGGGGGAGTTCTCTTATGCCGATCAGTTCAACAGCATTGGCTGCACGCACCGCTCGGCTGGCGGACGCCGCCGCCATCACCGCCATATACAATCAAGGGATCGAGGATCGGATCGGCACCTTCGAGACCGAGCCGCGGGCCGTGGCCGACATCGAGGCGTGGTTCGACCCTGCCAAGGCCTTCGTGGCGGTCGAGAACGCCACGGGCGAGGTGGTGGGCTATGCCATCGCCCATCCCTATGCCGATCGCTGTTGCTACGCCGGAATTGGGGAGTTCTCCGTCTACGTCCGTCGCGACCGGCGCGGCGCTGGCGTCGGCCGCGTCGCCATGGCCGCGTTGGTGGATGCGTCGCGGGCGGCGGGCCTCTGGAAGCTGCTGTCCCGCGTGTTTCCCGAGAACCGCTCGAGCCTGAACCTCATGGCGTGGTCGGGCTTCAAGGAAATCGGTTTGCATGAGAAGCACGGCAAGCTGGACGGCGTCTGGCGGGACTGTGTCATCGTGGAGCGCGTGATCCCGGAGAACCTCGACTAGCAATGCCCGCTGTCCACCCGTGCGGACGCTGCTGCGGTCTAGCCGGTGTGGCCTCCGCGGCCTTCGAAGTGTTCGCTATTTGTTCTATTTCCGGCCTGGCCGTGCTATCTTCCCCCCAATGCCAGCCGCTACCGCCGTGACGCCGCGCGCCTGAAAGCGGAGATCGTGGCGCGCTCAGATGCCGGTGAGGCTCTGAGCGCGGTCTGCGCCTCGCCGGGCCTGCCCGGCGTGGACTCCGTGCGGGCCTGGGCCAGGGATGATGCGGCGTTCGGCGAGGCCCTGGCCGCGGCGCGGCGGCGCGGGCGTTGGCGGCGGCTGTGGGCCTTCGACGAGGCGAAGGCGGCGGCCTTCCTGGCCCGGGCGCGGGCGGGAGAGCCCATCAAGTCGCTGTGCGGGCGTCCGGGGATGCCGTCGCGGGAGCAATATCTCCGCTGGCGGACCTCCCAGCCGCCCTTCGCGGAGGCGACGTTCGCCCTGCTGCAACGGCGCAACGCGCGGGCCCGCGCCTGGGGCCTCGCCCGGCGGCGGGATTTCGACCCCGCCCTGGCGGACCGGATCATCGTGCGGATGAACAGCGGGCTGACGCTGGCGGACGTGCTGGCGGAGGATCCGGACATGCCCGGCGCGGTGACCCTGGCGCGGTGGCGGCGCCAGGAGCCGGAGTTCGACGCGGTGCTGCGGACGATGTTTGCGGCGCGCCGTGGTGCGGCGAAGCCCGTGCCGGAGGTGCTGGTTCAGGACATCGTGGAGCACATCGTCGAGGGCGGCTCGTTCGCGAGCTATAGCCGTCTCCCGGGCGCGCCCTGGCCGGGGACCCTCCGTAAATGGCTGCGCGACCCGCATTTCGCCGAGGAGGTGGCGCAGGCCTGCGAGTTCCGCAAGGAGTGGTACCACGACCAGATCCTGATGATCGCGCAGGGCGCGCGGGAAGGACCGCTGCCGGAGAGGCGGCACAGCATCGGGGCCTTGAAACAACAGCTCTCGCGTCTGCGCGACCCGTCAAGGCCGCCGAAACGCAAACCGCCTGGGTCAGGTCGCCCTTTTCGCATCGAGCGTTCGGGTGACCCTGCGGGCGAGAAAGCCTGAGTTCGGGTACAATCCGCAGCTTGGCGGACGGCGGCCTCCGCCAATCTGGGGGTCCGCGTTGGGACGAGTTCGGCAAGACCGCTTTCGACCCCGTTGCGGACATTCCACGCGGACCACCCGCTCGGCCAAGCTTTGGCGGAAACTAACAATTGCGACTAGCGTTCGACTCCCTTACCCGGCGTGAGCATGCCGCAGTCGCTGGAATAAGGGAGCGATCGAGTGGCAGTTGACGATTCGCCGGGAGCCCGCTTCACCGACGCTCAAACGCCAGACGGGCGTTACCGCATGCTGGTCGAGGGTATCAGCGACTACGCCATCTACATGCTCGACCCGAGCGGCCTGGTGTCGAGTTGGAATCCCGGGGCCGAACGGTTCAAGGGTTACACCGCCGACGAGATCATCGGTGAGCACTTCTCGCGCTTCTATACGGAAGAAGACCGGGCGATAGATTTACCCGCCACAGCCCTGCGGACCGCCACGGAGGAGGGCCGGTTCGAACGCGAGGGGTGGCGGCTGCGGAAGGACGGGAGCCGGTTTTGGGCGCACGTGGTAATCGACCCCATCCGCGGCCCCGACGGCAACGTGGTCGCTTTCGCGAAGATCACCCGCGATCTCACCGAGCGGCGCGAGGCGGAGCGGCAACTTCGCGAGAGCCAGGAGCAGCTGCGGCTGCTCGTCCAAGGCGTGACCGACTACGCGATTTATATGCTCGATCTCGACGGCTGCGTCAGCAGCTGGAACGCTGGCGCCCAGCGCATCAAGGGCTACACCCGCGACGAGATTCTAGGTCAGCATTTCTCCCGCTTTTATACCGAGGAAGAACGGGAGGCCGGCGTTCCCCAGAAGGGCCTGGAATGCGCAGCTGCCGAAGGGCGCTGGGAAACTGAGGGATGGCGCGTCCGTAAGGACGGCAGCCGCTTCTGGGCGCATGTCGTGGTGGACGCAATCCGCAACGACGATGGCGAACACATCGGCTTCGCGAAGGTGACTCGGGACGTCACGGAAAAGAAGAAGTCGGAAGAGGACCTGGAGGCCGCGCGCCAGGCGCTCTTCCAAACCCAGAAGATCGAAGCCGTGGGCCAGCTCACCGGCGGCGTCGCCCACGACTTCAACAATCTGCTGACAGTGATCATTGGCGGGTTGGACACCATTGGCCGTAGCAAACCCACGGACGCGGCTCGGATGAAACGCGCCCTGGAAATGGCCAAGCATGCCGCCGAACGTGCTGCTGGCCTCACCTCCCGTTTGCTGGCCTTCTCGCGCAGGCAGCCGTTGGCGCCGACCCCCGCCAACCTCAACAACCTCGTCCGCACCATGGCCGACATGCTCTATCGGACGCTTGGCGAACAGATCGACTTGGAGAGCGTGCTGTCACCGCGCATCTGGACGATTGAGGTCGACCAGAACCAGCTGGAAAGCGCGCTCCTCAACCTCGCGGTGAATGCGCGCGATGCGATGCCGGAGGGCGGCAAGCTCACCATCGAGACGGAGAACACCTATCTCGACGAGAGCTACATCGCGAAGGACGCCGAGGTCAGGCCCGGCCAGTATGTGGCGGTCAGCGTCAGCGACACCGGGTCGGGCATGCCCGCTGAGACCCTCGCCCGTGTCTTCGAGCCCTTCTTCACCACCAAGGAGGTCGGCCGTGGCACCGGCCTTGGCCTCAGCATGGTCTATGGTTTCGTCAAACAGTCCGGCGGCCATGTGACGATCTACAGCGAAGAAGGCCAGGGCACGACGGTGCGGCTCTACTTCCCCCGGCACTACTCCGAACAGGAGGAGTCCGCAGACGGGCCTGAGGAGGCATTCGCGCAGGCCAGCGAAGAGGAGGTCGTGCTGGTCGTCGAAGATAATCCGGACGTGCGCGCATTCAGCGTCATGTGCCTGTCAGAGCTCGGTTACGACGTGCTGCAGGCGTCGGACGCCGAACGCGCCCTGGTGATCTTGCGCTCCGACCAGAAGATCGACCTTCTGTTCACCGACGTGGTCTTGCCCGGGCAGACCGGACGCGTCCTCGCCGAGGAAGCGCGCCAACTCAGGCCGAGCCTGAAGGTGCTGTTCACCACCGGCTATTCACGCAACGCGATCGTGCATCACGGCCGCCTCGACGCCGGAGTAAACCTGCTGCAAAAGCCGTTCACCTTCGATCAGCTAGCGGCGAGAGTGCGCGAAGTTATTGACGAGCCGACCGCCGGGCCAAGGAGCTGACGCGTACGGCGGGCTGCCCGCGAACGAAGAAGCGTCCGCTTTCCACCGAGGCTGTGTAAAAACTCGCCTCGGCGACAATCTCGCGCAAGGTTCTGCTGCCAGAACCGGCCTTCCCAGAAATGTCGTTCGCCAACTGATCTGATGCGCGCGCTCGGAGGCAAAATGTTGCGCTGAAAACTACGCGCTCCGAGTTTTTACACAGCCTCCACCCGTTGCGGACATTCCGCCTGGCGCGCCAGGGTCGCCGCCTGGCCGGTGCGCGCGGTGTTCAACGATCCGGTCGCGCTCGACGCCCTGCTGGCGACGGCCGGACTTTAGAGCGGACTTGCATACCTCGTAGTTCTAGGCATTATACCTCTCGGTTCTAGGCATAAAGCCGCGCGACAATGGCGACGAGCAATCCCAGTTTCATGAACGGCGTGCCGGAGCTGCTCGTGCTGCGCCTGCTGTGGGGCCGCGAGATGTACGGCTACGAGATCGTCCAGGCGATACGCGAGGAGACCGGCGACGTCGTCAGCCTCGGCGAAGGCGTGGTCTATCCGGTCCTGCACGCGCTGGAGCGCAGCGGCGCGATAACCTCCGAGCGCCGCCCGGTCGGGGGCCGCAGCCGCATCTACTACGCGCTGTCGCCCAAGGGCGCGGCGCGGCTGACCGAGCTCACCGAGCTCTGGTCGAAGATCACCGGCGCCGTGCAGCAGGTCTTGGTGGGAGGCGGGCGTGCAGGCCTCGTTTGACCCCCTATGGCGGCGGCTGCTGCACGGCGGGGTGCGCCGCCGGCCGGCCCGCCGCTACCTTGCCGAGCTGAGGGACCATCTGGACGACCTCATCGCCGAAGAGCGCCGGGCGATGACAGATCCGCGCGAGGCGGAGACCCGGGCGCTTTCCAGACTAGGGAGTTTCGACATGCTGGCCGACGCTATGATTGAACGCCGCGAGTTCCAGACGTGGGCGCACAAGGCGCCCTTCGCGACCTACCTGATCGCGCCGGCGCTCGCGCTCGCGGTGACCACGGCGCTGACCGTGGTGGGCGTGGTGATGACCGTGAAACAGGTGCATGGCGCCGGCCAGGCCGCCGCGCTGCCGGCGTGGCTGAGTGAGTTCGCCGCCGGGATGATGTTCTTCAGCCATGCGATCCTGCCGGTGCTGCTGGCCTGGACCCTGGGCGTCGTCGCCTACCGCAGCCGCTCGGCGCCGCTCTGGCCGGCATTGGGGATCGTCGCCCTGGTGGCCCTGGGCGAGACCGTCCACCCGACGCTGACGCTGCCGACCGCCACGACGCATGGCGAGGTCTCGATCTCGCCGGACGGGATCGCCGGGTTCGCGGTGCTGCTGGCGGTCGCGGCCTTGCCCTACGCGGCGCTGTTGGTCTGGCGCAGCGCGCGGGAGCGCCAGACCGGCTGACTAAGGCCACGCTTGCCGCCGAGCCTATTGAGCTCCAGGAGCGCCGATGAACAATGTCTCGACTGTCGTGGCTGCCACTGATCCTTACGGCCGTCGCGTCATGCGCGACCGCCGCGCCCGCGCATTTCACGCTGGGGCGGCCAAGCGGTCCCCCCGTTGACTGGTACCTCGACAGACAGAGCGCCTCTGGCAAGCAGGGGATCCTGGTCATCGCCCAGGGGTCCGGCTGCGCTTCGGTTGTGAACAATCGAAATGTGGAGGCGGCGAAGAGCTTGCTGCCGGACTTCACGGTCGTCACGGTCGAGAAGTACGGAGTGGCCTCAAGTGCGGCGCCAGGCGGTCAGGACGATTGTTCGCAGGCCTATTGGGCTCACCACACGGTCACCCAGCGGGTCGAAGACTATTCCGAGGTGATCGGGCGCCTGAAGAAGGCGGCTTGGTGGAACGGCAAGCTCGTCCTCTTCGGCGGATCCGAGGGCGGTGCGGTCGTCCAGATCCTCGCCGCCAGGGTGAACGCGGACGCCTCCGTCATCTTCTCGTCCGCGACCGGCATTCCGTTCCGGGACGCGTTCGTCCAGGTCATCCCGCCCGAGCTGGCGGTGCAAGCGCCATCACAGCTCGAACGGGCTCGCCGCAATCCGTTGAGTCCGGAGGTCTGGAGCGGGAATTCCCTGCGGTGGTGGGCGGACATCGCCGACCGGCCTTTGTGGGAGGACGCCCTGAGAGCCAGGGGCGCTCTGCTGGTGGTCCAGGGCGCGCGCGACAGATCCAACCCCGTATCCTCAGCGAGAGCGTTTCGGGACCAGTTCGCGACGCGTCATCGAGGCAATCTCACCTACTGGGAGTATCCCGACTACGACCACGCGATGGTCGACAGCAGCGGCGTCTCGCACCTGTCCGAGGTGCTCTCGAGAATTTCAGGATGGCTCCGCCTAAAGCTTGGCAGTTAGGTTTCATCACCCGGTTCGTTGACGTCCGCTAACCACCCCAAGGTGACGTTCGCAGCGTCCGGTGTCGGGCCGTGTGGCCGAAGGTCGGCTTGCAGGCGGAACGCCGACGACCCCCTTCGACCCTTGGCGCACACTGGCTTGGAAGGCGCGTTCCAAAGCCGTATCGTCAAGCCCACCGGCCCTAAGCGGTGACGAGCAATGGAAGAAGCTCCGCTGGGCGCGGTGCGCACCTTACCTGACGGTCGAAACGAGCTACGTTTCGAACGAGAGCTGCCGCACCCGTCACAGGACGTTTGGAGAGCTGTTACCTCGCCGCTAGCTCTCGGACACTGGCTGTCAGAAGCAGAGGTGAAGCTTGAGCCCGGGGGTGAGTTCCGCCTTCGCGGACAGTGCAATGTCGACGGCGTTATCTTGGAGGTTACGCCCGGCTCGATGTTGATTTGGACTTGGCCCCACCCTGACCATCCGCGTTCCCAGGTAGAGATCACGATTGTCGCGCTCGACCGTGAGAGATCTCGACTGACCCTCGTGCAGACTGACTTGCCGACCCAGCATGTGCCGGATGTCGCCGCCGGTTGGCACACGCACCTTGATGCCCTCCCGACTGCAATCCTCGACAAGCACACTCCATTCGACGCTGAGCAGGC
Organism: Phenylobacterium sp.; assembly: GCF_041691455.1. Lineage (GTDB taxonomy): Bacteria > Pseudomonadota > Alphaproteobacteria > Caulobacterales > Caulobacteraceae > Phenylobacterium. Next base: position 46,781 of record NZ_JBEPUO010000002.1, read on the forward strand.
TGCCATGCACTACCGCAGGTACGCCGCAGTGTGGCGTGCTTAGGTCCGTAATCCACCCCTGCCTGACGTTCGGAAGGTCCGTTTTTAGGCGAGCTTGGAGCCGCGTCGGTTTTCACAGAGCGACAAGGTCCGCTCCCCAGGTCCCTCTCGAACAAGGGACGAAGGACCTTGCAGCCGGCTACCGCGTCGGGACAGGGTGTTCGCCGCGGTAGTCGTAGAAGCCGCGGTCGGCCTTGCGGCCGAGCCAGCCGGCCTCGACGTACTTCACCAGCAGCGGACAGGGCCGGTACTTGCTGTCGGCCAGGCCCTCATAGAGCACGTTCATGATCGACAGCACCGTATCCAGCCCGATGAAGTCTCCCAGTTCGAGGGGCCCCATCGGGTGGTTGGCGCCGAGCTTCATGGCCGTGTCGATGGCCTCCACCGTGCCGACTCCCTCGTAGAGGGTGTAGATCGCCTCGTTGATCATCGGCACCAGCACGCGGTTGACGATGAAGGCCGGGAAGTCCTCGGCGTTGGCGGTGGTCTTGCCCAGCGACTGGGCGAACAGGACGGCGGTCTCGTAGGTCTCCGGGCCGGTGGCGATGCCGCGGATGATCTCCACGAGCTTCATCAAGGGCGCCGGGTTCATGAAGTGCAGGCCGATGAACCGGTCGGGCCGGTCGGTCGCCGCGGCCAGCCGGGTGATCGAGATCGACGAGGTGTTGGACGCCAGCAGGGTCGTGTCGGAGAGGTGCGGGCCCAGCGCCTTGAAGATCTGCTTCTTGGTCTCTTCGTTTTCGGTGGCCGCCTCGATGGCCAGGTCCGTGGCGCCGATCGCCTGCAGCTCCGGGGCCGGCTTGATATGGCCGAGGGCGGCGTCCATCTCGTCCTGCTTGATGATGCCGCGGGACACCTGGCGGGTCAGGTTGCGGACGATCAGGCCCATGCCGGCCTCCAGCCGCTCGGGACTCACGTCATGCAGCAGGACGTCGTAGCCGCCCAGCGCCACCACATGGGCGATACCGGTCCCCATCTGGCCCGCGCCGATGACGCCGACCGACTTAATCTGAACCATTCAGCAGAGCCTCGATGATCGGCCGTAAGCTTGGGCGGCCATTTTTGTGTCGGCGTTCTAACATAACGGTGCCGTCCTGCCGCAAGGCTTTTGCTGCGCCGCAGCGTGACCGTAGCGCCAGGCTGGTTGCATCGCAGCCTAGGCCTCCGGCTGGGTTGCGGCCCCCGCCGCCACGCGCTCTTCCGTTGCCTCGGCGACGAACCAGTCCCGAAGCGCATGGATTCGCGCCAGCTTGGGGTTGTCCGCCCGCCAGACCAGGAACATGCCGCGCTCGGCGCCGACCTCGCTGCCAAGCGGCTTGACCAGGCGCCCGGCCTCCAGGTGCTCGCCCATCAGGCCGTCGACGGCGAGCGCCACGCCCAGCCCCTGCGCCGCGGCCTCCAGGACCATCAGGGGATCGTCGAACCTGCCGCCTTCCTGCGGCGGGCTCTCCAGGCCGAACTTGGCGAACCAAAGGCTCCAGGGACGAATGATGGAGTGGAGCAGGGGTACGCTCAGCAGGTCTCGCGGCGTGCGGATCGGATGGGCGGCCGCTAGGGCAGGGCTGCAGACCGGGACCATGATCTCGCCGAACAGGTGGCGCGACTCCAGGTCCGGCCAGCGCCCCGTGCCGGAGCGCACCCCGACGTCCACGCCCTCGGCGACGAGGTCGACGTGCCGGTTTTCGACGCGTATATCCAGGTTGGCGCCCGCCGGGTGGGTTATCAGCCGCGGCAGGCGGGCCGGCAGCCAGCGGCGGGCCATGTAGCCGCCGACGCTGACCACCAGGGGTTCGCGCACGTCGGCGCCGGTGAAGTCGCGGACGCCCTTGCGCAGGATCTCGAATGCGCGGCCGACCTCGCCGGCCAGCCGCAGGGCCTGGGGGCTGGGCTCCATGCGGTTGCCGCGCCGCTCGAACAGCCGCGCGCCGAGTCCGGTCTCCAGGCGGCGGATCTGCTGGCTGACCGCGCCGTGGGTCACCGCCAGCTCCTCGGCCGCGCGGCTGTAGCTCCCGTGCCGGGCGGCGGCCTCGAGGGCGCGGAGCGCGAAGAAGGGGGGCAGGCGGTTCACATCCAGCCTGTTAGCGCGAGTAACAACCCTGAGCAAAATCTATCGTTCGCAACGCCGCGCCGGGTTCTCTACATCCGCAGATCGGCGGTCCGAATACGAAACCAAATCAAAGGTGTAGATCGATGCTCATGCGCCTGGCCATGGCGGGCGCGGCGGGACCTGACGACTCTGCCGGCCCGGAGCCTGAGGCCGCGAGCCTCCCGACCTGGGACCGCGCGCGCTGGCTCGGCCGTTACGTCCTGCCCCACGAGCCGATGCTGCGATCGTGGCTGCGGCGCCGCGCGGTCCGCGGCCTGGAGATCGATGACATCGTCCAGGAGACCTATGCCCTGCTGGCGGGCCTCGCGTCGGTGGAGCACATCGCCTCGCCCCGCGCCTACGCCTTCCAGACGGCCCACTCGCTGATCCAGCGCCATCTGCGCCGCGCCCAGGTCGCCAGGTTCGAGACCGTCGGCGACGCCGGCTGGTCGCGCTATGCGCTCGACGAGCCGTCGCCGGAACAGCAGGCCTCGGCGCGCGAGCAGCTGCGCCGGCTGGCCGGACTGGTCGCCGGCCTGCCGCCGAAGCGCCGCGAGGCCTTCACCCTGCGCAAGGTCGAGGGGCTCTCGCAGCGGGAGGTGGCGCGGCGGATGGGGATCTCGGAAAACACCGTGGAGAAGCACGTCGCCCTCGCGCTCCGGACCCTGATGCAGGCGATGGCCTAGGGGCGGCGCAAGAAAAAGGGGCGGCCCCGTGCGGCGCCGGCCCCCCCTGCTTCATTCTTCCTGGCCGAGGCGCTACTTTCCGGCGGCGGTCAGGGCGGCCATCAGCTCCGGCACGGCGGTCTTGTAGTCGGCCACCAGGCCGTAGTCGGCGACCTGGAAGATCGGTGCGTCGGCGTCCTTGTTGATCGCCACGATCACCTTGGAATCCTTCATGCCGGCCAGGTGCTGGATGGCGCCGGAGATGCCGATGGCGATGTAGAGCTCGGGCGCGACCACCTTGCCGGTCTGGCCGACCTGGTAGTCGTTGGGCGCGTAGCCGGCGTCGACCGCCGCGCGCGACGCGCCGACCGCGGCGCCCAGCTTGTCGGCCAGGGGCTCGATGACCTTCTGGAACTCTTCCGCCGAGCCCATGGCGCGGCCGCCGGAGACCACGATCTTCGCGCCCGAGAGCTCCGGACGCGCCGACTTCACCAGCTTCTGGTCGACGAAGTGGGTCTTGGCCGGAGCGGCCGGGGCGGGGATGGTCTCCACCTTGGCCGAGCCGCCGTCCGCCGCCGCCTTGAAGACGGTCGGGCGCACGGTGATCACCTTCTTGGCGTCGGAGGACTTGATGGTCTCCAGCGCGTTGCCGGCGTAGATCGGCCGCACGAAGGTGTCGGCGTCGATCACGTCGACGATCTCGGAGATCTGGGCCACGTCGAGCTTGGCGGCGATCCGCGGGCTGAAGTTCTTGCCCTGGCTGGTCGCCGGCGTCAGCACCGCGTCGTAATTGGCCATCAGCGGGACGACGAGGGCTTCCATGCTCTCGGCCAGGCCCTCGCCCAGCTCGGCGCTTTCGGCCAGCAGGACCTTGCGCACGCCGGTGATCTTGGCGGCGGCGTCGGCGACGCCCTTGGCGCCCTTGCCGGCCACCAGGATGTCGATGTCGCTGGACAGCTTCAGGGCGGCGGTCACCGTCTTTTCGGTGTTGTCCTTCAGCGTCGCATTGTCGTGGTCGGCGATGACGAGAACGGCCATCAGAGAACCCCCGCTTCGGTCTTGAGCTTGGAGACGAGGTCGGCGGCGGTCTCGACCTTGACGCCGCCGGCGCGCTTCGGCGGCTCGGTGACCTTGACCACCTTCAGCCGGGGCGCGGTGTCGACGCCGAGCGAGGCGAGCTCATTCACGGCGAGCTCCTTCTTCTTGGCCTTCATGATGTTCGGCAGGCTCGCGTAGCGCGGCTCATTGAGGCGCAGGTCGGCGGTGACGATGCCGGGCAGGTCGATCTCCAGCGTCTGCAGGCCGCCGTCGACCTCGCGGGTCACCTTGGCCTTCTTGCCGGAGACTTCCAGCGCCGAGGCGAAGGTCGCCTGGGGCCAGTCGAGCAGGGTCGCCAGCATCTGGCCGGTGGCGTTGTTGTCGCCGTCGATGGCCTGCTTGCCCATGATCACCAGGTCGGGGCTTTCCTCGCCGATGATCGCCTTCAGCACCTTGGCGACCGCCAGGGGCTCCAGGTCCTCGGTGGTCTGCACCAGGATCGCCCGGTCCGCGCCCATGGCCAGCGCCGTGCGCAGCGTCTCGCTCGCCTGCTGCGGGCCGATGGAGACGGCGACGACTTCGGTGGCGACGCCCTTTTCGCGCAGACGCACGGCCTCTTCGACCGCGATCTCGCAGAAGGGGTTCATCGACATCTTCACATTTGCGAGGTCGACACCCGTCTGGTCGGGCTTCACCCGGGCCTTGACGTTGTAATCGATCACCCGCTTGACCGGGACCAACACCTTCATCGGGGCGCTCTCAAATCTGCTCGGGGAAAAATGGATCGTGGGGGGCAATAGCGTTTCCGGCGCGGTTTGCAAACCGGCGGCCCCGCTCGGGCGCCGCATTTCGGCCAGGGCTCACGGCTAGCCAGCCTCGCGCCCGATCCCGTATGAAGGGGGGCCAGCGCAACTCCGACGCCCCAAGAAGACCGATATGAACCCGACGATCGAACGTCTGAAGCTGATTTTCCTCGGCATTTTCGCCCTGGCCAACATTGGCACCCTGGTCTGGACCGTGGGCTGGGCCATGCCCGAACAGAAATGCCTGGAGGCTCATCGCTGGTGGGATGGCTACGAGAGGGTGTGCGCCCAGCCGATCCTGACCTCCGACATCACCGGCCGGATGATCACCAACAAGGCCGCCCGAGACGCAGCCCTGAGGGCCATCGGGCGGGTCCCGCCGCCGGCGACGGCCGCGCCCAAGCCCTAGCGGGTCGCGCCGGACGTCCAGAAGACCTCGCTTGCGCCGCGGTCGTTGGCGTAGCGCGCGGCCACGAACAGCAGGTCCGAAAGCCGATTGAGGTAGCGCATGGCCGGGCCGCTGACCGGCTCGCCGGCCTCGACCAGCCGCACGGCTTCGCGCTCGGCGCGGCGGCAGACGGTGCGGGCCAGGTGCAGGGCGGCGGCGGCCGGCGTTCCTCCCGGCAGGACGAAGGAGGCGAGCGGCGGAAGCTCGGCGTTCAGCGCGTCGATCTCGGCCTCCAGCCGGGCGACCTGGCTGTCCAGGATCCGCAGCTTGGAGCCCTCGGCCTCGTCCGCCTTGGCCGGCTGGGCCAGGTCCGCGCCCAGGTCGAAGAGTTCGTTCTGCACACGGGCGAGGATCGCGTCGAAGGCCTCGACGCCGGCCGTATGGACACGGGCGAGGCCCAGGCAGGCGTTGGTCTCGTCGACCGCGCCATAGGTTTCGACGCGCAGGTCGGCCTTGCTCACGGTCTCGCCGGTGGCCAGCCGGGTCGAGCCGGCGTCGCCTGTGCGGGTATAGATGCGATTAAGCGTCACCATGCCGCAGTCAGTGCCTCGCCCGCCACCAGACCGCGCCCATCAGGACGGCGATGGCGATCGCCTGCATGAGCACCCGCAAGCGCATCAGCTTGTTCGAGTAGGAGCGGCCGAAATCCCCACCGCGGAACAGGGCGTAGATGCCGAACGCCAGGACGGCCGCCACGGCGGTGAGGGCGACTGGTATCAGGTAGCTGAATATGTCCATTATGCGGATCTTATGCCACGACGGGGTTGCGGGCTACGGTCAAGCAAGGTAAGGGCGGCCAACCAGGCCTATTGGTGAGCATGTTCAGCGAGCCTCATTCGTTGAAAATGTCGAATTTCGGCCCTACTCGGGTCACACACGAGGTTCTCATTTCCCCAACGGGCATTCAACCGGCAGTCAACTTGCTCAAATCAACGTCAAAAACTGACATTGCCTTGTCGAGTAACGCGATCTGTGAACATGTTCATCGAACCGCGCGTGACCCGCGAGTTCGACCGACCAAACCTAGAGAGGACGGCCTATGCCGTCGATTCCCATGATGCAATTCGCTCAAATCCAAGCCGTCGACGAAAACCCGAGCAAGGCGCCCACGCGCCGTGCGCTCGCCAAACAGCAGACCCGCGCCAAGGTGCTGGCCGCCGCGCGCCGGCTGTTCAGCGAACAGGGCTACGAAGGCGCCACCATCCGTGACATCGCCGCCGCGGCGGGCATGTCGACGGGCGCGGTGTTCGCCAACTTCACCGACAAGTCCGACCTGTTCCGCGAGATCATGGTGGCCGACATGATCGCCCTCTCCGACGCCATGCGGGACGCCGCCGTCCACGCCAACGGCGTCGACGACGCGCTCCTGCGGATGTTCGCGGCGGGCTATGGCTTCTACCAGACCCAACTGCCGCTCGCCCGCGCGGCGTTCAGCGTCGGCTGGTCGCCGCAGGACGGCCCGGCCCTGCGCAACGCCGCCCCTGTCCAGGTGCTCCGCGGCCTGATCGCCGACCAGCTGACGCGCGGCGTGGAACGCGGCGAACTCATCCAGGACGTCCAGGCCACGCTGCGGGCCGAGATGCTGTTCGAAGCCTATCTGTCCAACTATCCGCAGGCGATCTTCGAGAACTGGAGCCTCGAGGACCTGCAGGCCCGCTCCCGCGAACAGATCACCATCCTGCTGGCGGGCGCGCGGAGGAGCTAGACCGTTGGCGCCGTCAGACTGGCATGACTTCGCAGAGTGATCTCCCAGGCCTCGACGACATGACGGGACGCGCCGCCACGGCGCGGCTGCCCGCCGTCGCCGAAGGCCCGCCCAGTCTGCGCCAGTCGCAGAAGGAGGCGACGCGCAACCGGGTGATCGAGGCGGCGCGGGAACTCTTCGACACCCAGGGCTATCAGGGCACGACGATCCGCGAGATCGCCGGCCATGCCGGGGTTTCGGTCGGCAGCGTCTTCACCACCTTCGCCTCCAAATACGAGATTCTGAGCCAGGTCATGCAGGACCGGCTGGACGGGCTCTACGCCGAGCTCGACCGGGTGATGCCGCACCTGCGCGGCGCGACCATGGACCGCCTGCGGACCATGTTCGCGATCCACTTCGCCTTTGAGGTGCGCCACAAACGGCTCTTCCTGGCCTATATCGCGGCCACCTACGACTGGACCCTGCCGTCGCTCTCCACGCCCATGGGCCGCAACCGCCGCCTGCAGGACACCATCTGCGAATGCCTGGCCAAGGGCGTCGCGGAAGGCGACGTCCACGACGAGATCGACTTCCAGGAGATCGTCGACCTCCTGATGGCGGCCTATGTCTGGGTCTATCGGCTCGCCGCCTGGAACGACGCCGATGCTCCGGCCATGACCGAGGTCATGGACCGACAGATCGGCCTGATCGCCGCAGGTTTCCGTCCGCGCTAGGTCGCGCCGTCAAGCAGAGGGTATTCCTGCTCAGTTGGCGCCCTCCAACAGACGCCGGGCGATCACCTGGGCCTGGATCTCGCCGGCCCCCTCGAAAATGTTGAGGATGCGCGCGTCGGCCAGGACGCGGCTGACCGGCTGCTCGACCGCGAAGCCGGTTCCCCCGTGAATCTGCACGGCATTATCCGCCGCCGCCCAGGCGACGCGGGCGGCCACCAGCTTGGCCATGCCGGCTTCCAGGTCGCAGCGGCGTCCCTGGTCCTTGGCGGCGGCCGCGAACCAGGCGAGGCGCCGCGCGCCCAGGATCTCGGCGGCCATCATCGCCAGCTTGTTGGCCACCCGCGGGAAACGCGCCAGGGGCTCGCCGAACTGGCGTCGGGCGAGCGCGTAATCGAGAGCGAGGTCGAGCGCGTTCTGCGCGACCCCGATGGCGCGGGCCGCCGTCTGGATGCGGGCGCTTTCAAAGGTGGCCATCAGCTGGGCGAAGCCCTGGCCCGCCTGGCCGCCCAAAAGGTTCGCGTCCGCGACTTCGAAGCCGTCGAAGGCGATCTCGTATTCCTTCATGCCGCGATAACCGATCACGGCGATCTCGCCGCCGCTCATGCCGGGGGCCGGGAAGGGATCGGCGGCGGTTCCGCGCGGCTTCTCAGCCAGGAACATCGACAGTCCGCGGTGGTCCTTCGACGCCGGATCGGTTCGGACCAGCAGCGTCATCAGGTCGGCGCGGGCGGCATGGGTGATCCAGGTCTTGGCGCCGGTGACCCGCCAGACGTCCCCGTCGCGCAGGGCGCGGGTGCGCAGCGATCCCAGGTCGGAGCCGGCCTCGGGCTCGGTGAACACCGCCGTGGGGACGATCGCGCCCGACGTCACGCCCGGCAGGAAGCGCTGCTTCTGGTGCTCGGTCCCGTGGGCCAGTAGCAGCTCCGCGGCGATCTCCGAGCGGGTGCCGAGCGAGCCTGCGCCGATGAAGCCGCGCGACAGCGCCTCGGTGACCACGCACATGGCGACCTTGCCCAGGCCCGAGCCGCCCCAGTCCTCAGGCGCCGTCAGACCGAAGACGCCGAGCGCGCCCATCTCCTCGATCAGCGCCAGCGGGATCAGCTCGTCGCGCAGGTGCCAGCCGTGGGCGAAGGGCCCGATCTTCTCCGCGGCGAAGGCCTGGAACTGGTCGCGGATGGCCTCCAGGGTCTCGTCCAGGCCGCTGGCTTCCAGTGACGGCCGCCCGCGCGCCTGCTCCAGCAGCTCGACGATCCGCGACTTTACGGCCTGGGACGCGCCCGGCCGCAGGCGGGCGATGACCGGCCCGAGCCGCTCAGCCGCGACGCCGAGGTCGGCGGGCCGGAACACCTCGCCCTGGTTCATCGGCAGGCCGCCCGCGAGCTGGCTCAGATATTCGTGCGCCAGGAGCTGGGCGGGCAGGGCCTCGGCCTCGCCCAGCCGGCCCTCGGCGTCCAGGTCCCGCGCCCAGGCGGCCGTCTGGCGCAGGGTCTCGGCATAGGCCGCCACCCAGGCCAGGCCGTGGGCCGCGTGCTGCTCGGCGTCGAGCGCAGCGCGGTCGAGCCGGCCGCCGGGCGCCACGCGCGCCGCCACCGCCGCCTGTAGCTCGGCGACCAGCGCCCAGGCCTCGGCCCCGGCGCGGTCGAGGAGGTCGGGCAGGTCGGGCAGGATCAGGCTCATCGCGACCGACTATAGGCGAAGCTTGCTTTGCGTGGCGTCAGGCGGTTCTGCTGCCGCGCAGAAAAAACCAGAGGCCGTCCCCGATGCTCGTCGTCCATCACCTCAACGACTCGCGCTCGCAGCGCATCCTGTGGCTGCTGGAGGAGCTGGGCGCGCCCTACGAGATCAAGCATTACCAGCGCGACGCGACCACCCGCCTGGCGCCGCCCGAGCTGACGGCGGTCCATCCGCTCGGCAAGTCGCCGGTGATCACCGACGGCGACATCACCATCGCCGAATCCGGCGCGGTGGTGGACTACATCCAGCGCAAATACGGCGGCGGCAAGCTCGCGCCTCCGGCCGGCGAGGCGGCGGCGGAAAAGTACAAGGAATGGCTGCATTACGCCGAGGGCTCGGCCATGCTGCCGCTGATGCTCAACATGTATGTCGGCCGGCTGGGTGAGGCCGGCGCGCCGCTGCACCCGCGCATCCAGAGCGAGATGGCCAACCACCTGAGCTATGTGGAGGGCTCGCTGGCCGGCCGCGACTGGCTGATGGGCAAGGACATCACCGCCGCCGACATCCAGATGAGCTTCGTGGGCGAGGTGGCCCGCGCCATGGGCCAGATGGACAAGTACCCGAACATCAAGGCCTGGGTGGAGCGCTTCCAGGCGCGGCCGGCCTACAAGACCTCCTTGGAAAAGGGCGGCGCCTACAACCTGGGTCCGGCGAAGTAGCTACTCGAACGGCGGGAAGTCGTCGTCCAGCAGGCCGTCGAGGAAGTCGAAGACGGCGGCCTTGGTGAGCGCGTGCGGGATCGCCGAGAAATGGTCGCAACCCGGGACGGTGACCGACCGGCCGTGCGGGAAGATCCGCGCCAGGCCCTCCGGGTCGCCGGCGCCGGTGTCTCCCTCGCCCGCGACCACCAGGACCGGCATGGGCAGGGCCGCCATGGCGTCGCGGTCGAGCGGCGGGTTCGTGACCCGGGTGACGGCGGCCAGCGCCTTCCTGTCCTCGCCCTGTTCATCGGCGAACAGGCGGAAGCTCTTCAGCATCGACTGGGTGATGGTGTCCGGATCCTCGGTCAGCATGGCCTCGGCCATGGGCTCGCCGACCACGACAGGCGCGGGCTCCAGCATCTTGCCGCCGACGCCGCCCAGGATCAGGTTCGAGACCCGCTCCGGCGCGGCCATGGCGACGGCCAGCGCCGTGCGCGTCCCCATGGAATAGCCGAACACCTCAGCCCGTTGGACACTCAGGTGGTCCATGAGCGCCAGCACGTCGCCCGCCAGCTTTTCACGCTGATAGGCCTCGGGCTCGTAGAGCTTCGCACTCTCCCCATGGCCGCGCTGGTCGAGGGCGATCACCCGCATGCGGCGGCGTTCGAAGGCCTGATACCAGCCGGTCCGCTTCCAGCCTTCGTTGCGGTTGGAGACGAAGCCGTGGATCAGGACGACGGTCCGTTCCCCGCCGCCGGGTGGGGAGATGTCGTCATAGGCGATCTGGACGCCGTCGGAGGTGAAGCTGGCCATGGCTCCGACCCTAGCGTCAGGGCGCCTCGCCGGTCCACTCCCAGTGCCAGGGTTCGAAGGGGTAGGGGACGAAGCCAAAGCGGTCGGCGTTGGCGACCAGCCAGCGGTAGGCCGGCGTGCGGCTCATGAAGAGCCGGTTGGCGTCGGCGCTGGAATCGGGCCCGAAGCCCGGCGCCTGGCCCACATAGAGGTCCATGGCGAGACCGGTGCGGTGCGGCGAGCAGGTCGCGCGGACCACCCCGTTGCAATTGCCCTCCTTGGCGCAACGGGCGGCGTCGGACTCCGGGCTTCGGAAGCCGGAGAAGATCGTCAGGTTCCTGGGGTCGGCGGCGATCCGAGGATCCTCCGTCCGCGCGGCGGCCGCCATCCGGCGATAGGCGGCGAGCGCGCCGGGCCGAAGCTGGATCGCCTTGCCGGCATAGCCTTCGGCGACGGCGGCTGAAGCGAGCTGGCCGGCGGCCGGCGCGGCGGGGCAGACGCCCTGGGCGCTCAGCCGCACGAAGGGCCGCCGCATCTGGATGAGGCCTTTCAGGCGGGCGAAGGCCGCCTCGGTCATCACCCCGTCGGCAGGGAGACGCTGGGCGCCCGCCCAGGCCGCCAGGGCCGCGGCGAAGCCGGGTGTCTGCGGCGCGCAGCTCGTCCGGAGCTCGCGTGCGATCAAGGGCGCATAGGTCTCCCAGCCGGCCTCGGCCCGTCCGAACGGCCGCCAGGTCAGGGTCTCGAGCGCAGCGGTGTTGGCGCGGGCGGCCTCCGCCGGGCCCTGGCCGCAGGCGCCCGTGGTCTCGACAGGGGGCGCCACCGGCGGAGGCGGCGCGGCCGGCGGGGCGATCGGGACCGGGCGCGGGCGCGGCGGCGGCGCGGGGGCGCAACTGGTCACCCGCAGCACCACCAGGCCCAGGACAATCGCCGCGGCGGCCAGTCCGCCCAGGAACCGCAACGCTTCTGAAGGTTTGAACCTCACGCGCCGACAACGCACGGCGCTGATCCGAGGTCCATGATGACGTTTGCCAAGGCGGCCCTGTTCGCCGGCGCTCCCCTGCTGCTGCTCGCCGCCGCCTGCTCGGATCCCGGGTCCAAGTCCCAGACCACGACGACAACGACGGCGGCGGCCGCCCCGCCGGCCGCGACCGAGGTCGCCTCGGCCAAGCCGCTCCCCGGGATCGACGTTCATCCGGCCCCGCTCGACGACGTGCCGCTGATCGTCGAGTCGATCTCGCCGCTCGCGCTGGCTATCGACCAGGCTGACTGGAAGGCCCCGCCGGTGACCGCTCAGGCCAAGAAGAACGCCCTGTTGCGCGCCGAGGTGCTGCTGGCCCGGGCTCACTTCTCGCCCGGCGTCATCGACGGCCAGGACGGCGGCAACCTGCAGAACGCCATCGGGGCCTTCGAGGCCGCCCATGGCCTGCCGGTCGACGGCAAGATGGACGAGCAGGTCTGGGCCGCGCTCGCCAAGGACACCCGGCCGGCGCTCACCGACTATGTGATCACCGCGGAAGACGTGAAGGGCCCGTTCCTGGCGAAGATCCCGACCGACATGGTGGAACTCTCCAAGCTCGACGCCGTCGGCTTCACGAGCCCGGTCGAGGAACTGGCCGAGCGGTTCCACATGGATGAGGCGCTGCTGAAGAGCCTGAACCCGTCCGTCGATTTCAGCGTTGCGGGGAGCAAGATCGTGGTGGCGGGCCTGGGTCCCGACAAGCTGCCGGCGCCGGTCACCCGGGTCGAGGTCGACAAGACCAAGCGGCAGATCCGCGCCTACGGCGGCGACGTCCTGCTGGCGGTTTATCCGGCGACCGTGGGCTCGACGGAGCGCCCGGCGCCGGAGGGGGACTGGGCGGTGCGCACCGTCGCGACCAACCCAACCTACACCTACGATCCGTCCCGGCTCACCTTCGGCAAGGCCGAGCAGGGCAAGCTGACCATCAAGGCGGGGCCGAACAATCCGGTGGGCTCGACCTGGATCGATCTCACCAAGGACACCTACGGCATCCACGGCACGCCCGACCCGCGCCTGGTCGGCAAGACCGCCAGCCACGGCTGCGTGCGCCTCACCAACTGGGACGTGCGCCAGCTCAGCCAGGCGGTGAAGAAGGGCACGGTGGTGGCCTTCGTGGGTGTCGAGCAGGCCAAGGCGCCGAAGGCCGCCGCCGGCTGAGCCTCAGCACTTGTGGAAGATGGTGCAGCGGATTCCGGGATAGGCGCCGCCGGTCCCTGGCCCGTTCTTGTAGTCCTCGATGGCTTCCTTGCGGCGCGCCTCGGCGGCAAAGCCTGAGTGGCCTGGGTCCTTCTCGGCGAGCGTCCGGCTCGCCCGGTCATCCGGGCCTCCGACCGGACAAGGCGGTCCCGGCCGGTTCGAGTGCTCGGACATCGGTTTGCAGCCGCGCGGCCAGCCATGGAAGATGATCGTCCGGTCGCGGTCGGCGCCGAGTTGCGCGGCGTTCGGCTTGGCCCCGGCCAGCAATTCCTCATCGGTGAGCAGCCTTGGCGAGGGCGCCGAGGGAGCGGGCGGCAAGGGGAGCGGGCTCGGCGGCGGCTCGGCGATCCTCGCGGGCCGGGGCCGGACCGCCGTCCGCTCAGGCGCCGCCGGCGGCCGAGCCCTGGGCTTCGGCGGCGGGCGGATGAGAGCGACTTCCATGACCGGTGGTTCGACCAGCCGCAGCTGCGGCCGCGTGCTCAGCCAGGCGGCTAGCAGCGCGAGGTGCGCCGCGAGCGACAGGGCCAGAACCGCCAGATTGTGCCGTGTCCGCAAGCCTCAACCCGGGTTGAGGCCCCCCATGGCCACGCTTGGCCGGCACGGTGTTTGATTTGTGGCCTATTTGCCTGGTTGCTCTTCCTGATCGCCTGACCTGCGCCAGGTCAGGGGGGAAACGCTCTAGCTGCGCCACCTTAGTGTCACGGCTTCCACGGGATTGGCGAAGGCGCGGTCCTCGCGGCGGCTGGCGGTCCATTCGCGCTTGAGCTGCTGGTACCACTTGGCCTGGCGGTCGGCGTCGTCGATCCAGAGCAGGCCAGGGTCGTATTTCAGGCCCTGGTTCTGCAGGTTCACCATCTCGCCGTCCTGCCGCAGGAAGGCGCGCGCGCCGGCCGCGATGAACGGCTGCAGGAAGAAGAACGCCGGGTGGTCGGACCAGACGATCTGGGTGATCCGGGTGGTCTTCTCGTTCACCGGCGTCAGGCAGGTCAGCGACAGCACCTGGCGCTTGCCGACGGTCACATGCTCCCAGCGCAGGCCCGGGATGCGGAAGGTGATCTCGGTCAGCGGCTCGCCGCCCAGGATGCCGTAGGCGCGGGAGTTCTTCGAGGGCTCGTGACGCACCATGGCGAAGCCCTGGTCGCGCGGCTCGAAGCGCTTGGCCTTCTCGTGCTGGCTGCCCTTGGAGCGCCACCACCATTGCTGGTGGACGTAGGGCCCATGGGCCGGGTCCATCAGGCCGACGACCGCGTGGTCGATGTGTGCCGCGAAATCCATGCGGTCGACCAGCTTCGGCCCGCCGCCCACCACGCCCTCGAACACCGGCGGCGGCTCGGTGGGCTCGCCCGACATGCGGGCGTCGGAGCCCACCCAGACGAAGACCAGGCCCTGGCTCTCGGCGACCGGGTAGCGCCGCACGCGGATGCGGCTGACATCCATCGGCTGGTCGTCCACCAGCGAGGGGATCGCCGCGCAGGCGCCGTCCGCGCCGAACCGCCACCCGTGGTAGGGGCATTCGACGGTGGTCGCGCCCGAGGTCTCCTGATGAAAGCGCCCGGCCGAGAGCGGCGCGGCGCGGTGCGGGCAGATGTCGCGAAGGGCGAAGAGTTCGCCCTTGTTCGAGCGGCCGAGCAGCACCGGCTCGCCCAACAGCTCATGGCGGGCGAGCTTGCCGGGCTTGAGGTCGCCGGAGAGCGCGGCGAAGTACCAGATGTCGGTCAGGAAGCCCTGGCCGAACTTCGCCTCCGTCTTCGCCGTGCGGGTCGCGTCATCGGCCATGCATCAGCTTCTATTCGCGCTCGGCTTAATTGGGTAGCCGCAGGAACACCGCCGCATGGGCCGACAGGCCGATGGAGCCGCCCCGCAGCTCCGCATCGCCGGCCCGCACCTCCAGCAGGATCGCGCCGTCGAGTTCGGGCGCCTCGACGAACCGCGGCTCGGCGCTGAAGTTGAAGATGCAGGCGATCGCCTCCTCGCCCTCGCGGCGAACGAAGGCCAGGACCGGCTCGGCGACCTCCAGGAACTCCAGCCCGCCAACGGTCATGGCCGGGGAGGCCCTGCGGAAGGCGATCATGGCGCGCGCGAAGGCGAGATTGGACTCCGGGTCCGCCTCCTGCGCCTCGACCGTGAGATCGGCGTGCTCGGCGGCGGCCGGCAGCCAGGGCGCGCCAGTGGTGAAGCCCAGGGCCGGGCCGGGCGCCCAGGGCATTGGGGTGCGGCACCCGTCGCGCCCGCCGTCGTAGGGCCAATAGAGGTCGCCGACCGGATCGCGCAACTGCTCGCGGGCAAGCTTCGCCTGCGGCAGGCCGAGCTCCTCGCCCTGGTAGATCAGGGTCGTGCCCCTCAGGCTGACCAGCAGGGCGAACAGCAGTTTCGCGAGCTCCGGCGGAGGGTTCTCGCCGCCGAACCGGCTCACCGTGCGCGGCACGTCGTGGTTGGAGAAGGAGATGGTCGGCCAGTGCGCCGGATGGGCGCTGAGCGTCGCATAGTGGTCCTGGAGGAACCGGTGCGTCAGCTTGCGGGCGAGCAGCAGCACGAAGGTGTAGGCCGAGTGCAGGCCGTCCGCCGGCGAAAGGTAGGCGCCGCAGCGCTCTTCCTCTTCCGAAAACTCCCCGAAGACGAAGCGGTCGCCGCCGTTCAGGCCGTCGTGAGCCTCCACGCGGCGGCGGATGACCTCCAGGGTCTCGACGTTCTCGGGCAGGTTGGAGTCGAAGAGGTGCCGTTGCAGGTTGCCGGCGTGCGACCAGTTATAGCCGCGCCGCTCTCCCGGCGGGACGGCCGGGTTGTCGGTGAGGGCGGCGTCGTGGAGGAAGGTGCCGGCCACGTCCAGCCGGAAGCCGTCGACGCCCTTCGCCAGCCAATGGTCGAGGACCGAGAGCGCCGCCTCGCGCGCGCCGTCACTGCGCCAGTTGAGCTTCGGCTGCTGGCGCAGGAACTTGTGGTGGTAGTGCTGGCGCCGCGCCGGCTGGTAAGCCCAGGCCGGACCGCCGAACACCGACAGCCAGTTGTTGGGCGCGGTCCCGTCGTCCTGGGGGTCGGCCCAGACGTACCAGTCCGCCTTCGGCCCCTCGGCCCCGCCGGTCAGGCTTTCCACGAACCAGGGGTGGACGTCGGAGGTATGGCTCAGGACCTCGTCGAGGACGACCTTCAGGCCCTTGGCGTGGGCGGCATCCAGCAGGTGCTGGAAGTCCTCCGCCGTGCCGTAGTCGGCCTGCACGCCGTCGAAGTCGGCGACGTCATAGCCCCAGTCGCGGTTCGGCGAGGGGTGGATCGGCGACAGCCAGATCCCGTCCACCCCGAGGTTGCGGATATAGTCGAGCCTGGCCTCCACGCCGGGCAGGTCGCCATGGCCGTCGCCGTCGCTGTCGAAGAAGCTGCGGACGTAGACGTGGTAGAGGATCGCGCCCTGCCACCACGGCCTGTCCACGTAGCTAGACCTCAGATGTGTCGTTGATGATCCGCGCCACCAGGCCGTAGTCGATGGCTTCCTCGGCGCTCATCCAGAAGTTCCGCTGGGTGTCCTTGACGATCCGCTCGATGGTCTGGCCGGTCTCCTTGGCGATCATCCGGTTCACGCGGTCGCGCATCTTGATGATCTGCTCGGCCTCGATCTGCAGGTCGGAGGCCTGTCCGCGCATGCCGCCGGCCGGCTGGTGCAGCAGGAAGCGGGTGTTGGGCAGGCAGAGGCGGTTTTCCTTCTTGGCGCCCAGGAAGATGCTGGCGCCGGCGCTCGCCACCCAGCCGGTGCCGATCGCCTTCACCTCGACGCCGCAGAAGCGGATCATGTCGTGGACGGTGTCGCCGCTCTCCACGTGGCCGCCGGGCGAATTGATGATCACCCGGATCGGCTGGTCGCTTTCGGCGGTGAGCGCCGTGATCTGGGCGGTGACCCGCTCGGCCAGCCGCATGTCGATCTCGCCGAAGATCAGGACGGTGCGCGACTTGAACAGCGCATTCTGCACCGGCCCGGAGGTCATCGGCATGTCGGGCTGGCGGCCCTTGTCCTCGTCGTCGCCGTCCTCGTCGTCGAGGTAACCCCGGTAGATATCGCGCATAAAAGTCCTCGTGAATTTCTATGCACGGAACGTGCGTCGCCGAGGCTCTAACCGCAAGGGGCCCCGCGCGGAATCCGCCGCGATGGCGTCTTTTGCAGGTTCTTTGTCCCAGCGGTGCAATCACCCCTGTCCGATGTCTGTATCGCCTCTTCCAACAGCGTTCGCTGATCGTCAGTTTCCGCGGCTCCCCGAAACGTGAGAAGTAGCCATGAATAAGTACATCATCGAACGGAACCTCCCCGGCGTGCACAAAATGTCACCGGAGGAGTATAAGGGCGCGGCGACTGCGTCGAACGCAGCGCTGGTTCAGTTGGCGCCGCGGGTTCAGTGGGTGGAGTCCTACGTGACCCAGGACAAGACCTATTGCGTCTACATCGCCGAGGACGAAGGCGTGATCCATGAACATGCCAAGCTGAGCGGTTTTCCCGCGAACCGGATCATCGAAGTCGCTCGCAAGATCGATCCGATGACGGCGGAGGACTGATCGGATGGAGGGGCGGTCGATGCTCAACGTCACTATAGTGCTGCTGGAGGACGGGTTCTCGTCCACGGCGATCATGCCCCTGGAGATCTTTCACTCCGCGGGCCAGCTTTGGAACGATTTGCACGACCACCCCTCGCAACCGGCGTTCCGTGTGCGAACCGCGTCGCTTGGCGGCGGCACGGTTCGCAGCGCTCACGGCCTTGGCGTCACGCCGCATGTGTCGATCGACGCGGTGGACCGGTCGGACCTTGTCATCGTTTCCACTTCGAGCCTGGATCTCGACCTGTGCATGGTGGCCAACAGCAGCTTGCTGCCCTGGCTGCGCCGCCAGCACTCGCAGGGCGCGATGATCGTCGGCGTCTGCATGGGCGCCGCCTACCTGGCCGAGGCCGGGCTGCTCGACGGCCGCATCGCCACGACGCACTGGGCGCTCGCGGACAAATTCGCCGCCCGCTATCCGAAAGTGCGCTGGCGGCCGGACCTGTTCGTCACGGAAGACAGCCGTCTCCTGTGCAGCGGCGGCGTGTTCGCCTCCGCCGACGTCAGCCTCTACCTGGTGGAGAAGCTCTGCGGCCACGAGGTGGCGCTGCAGACCGCCAAGGCGCTCCTGCTGCCGATGCCACGGACCCATCAGTCCGGCTTCGCCATGCTGCCGGTGTCCAAGCCGCACGCCGATGAACGCATCCGCGCCACCGAGGCCTATCTGCAGGCGAATTTCCGCAAGGAAATCCCGATCCCGTTCCTGGCCGATCGCGCCGGGCTGGGGGTGAGGACCTTCGTGCGGCACTTCAAGGCGGCCACCGGCCGGCTGCCGGCCGACTACCTGCAGGCCGTGCGGATCGAGGCGGCGAAGGTGATGCTGGAGAGCGACAACCGGCCGATCCAGTCGATCAGCTCGGAGGTCGGCTACGACGACGTGGCCTTCTTCCGCAGCCTGTTCAAGCGGATCACCCGGATGACGCCGACCGAGTACCGGGCGAACTTCGCGCCGCTCAACGTCAGCGGCCCGGCGGCCCTCGAGGCCTACCGCATGCCGGCCGCCGCGCCGATGGCGATGGGGGAGCCGCGCAGCATCCAGCCGGTGGTGGCGATACGGAGCGCCTAGCTTCGATTGTCGTGGAGACGGCCGGGCGCTAGCGTCCGGCCCTTCCTCGCCATCGGAGACCCAATGGTTCGCACTGTTCTGGACCTGAGGCTGGCCACGCCACAGGACGCGCCCGCGGTCGCCGAGGTCCTGCAGGAAGCTGCGCGCTGGATCACCACCTGGCGGTCCCAGCTCTGGGACCCCGCGCTGGTTGGCGAGGCCTTCGTCGCGCCGATCATCGCGCGGGGTCAGATGCTGACCGCCAGGACGGCCGAAGGGATCGCCGGCGTGATGATCCTGCTGCCGGAGGATCCGCACTTCTGGCCCGATCGGCCGGCGGGCGAGGCGGTCTACCTCCACAAGCTCGCGGTTCGCCGCACCCATGCCGGAACCGGCGTCCCCGTGGCGCTCATGGACCATGCCGCGGGGCTGGCGCGGGCCCAGGGCCGGCGCCTGATGCGCCTCGATTGCGATCCGCCCCTGGCGTCCTTCTACAGGGGGTTGGGCTTTCGTGGGGTGGACGAGATCGACGTCCGCCATCCCGAGGCCGGGCTGATGCGCGTGGCCCGCATGGAGCGGCAGGTCCCCTAGCGCCCCACCCCGCCCCCGCTTGACCTGACGACGGCCCGCGACGCAAATGGCCGAAAATCAAACGGCCGTTTTAGAGGAGCGCCAGGATGAGCGACGTGATGGACAAGCCGGCGGCCCTGACCGGGACGCTGTTCGACCTGACCGGCAAGGTGGCGGTGATCACCGGCTCCTCGCGCGGCATCGGCAAGGCCATCGCCGAGCAGATGGCCGCCCACGGCGCCAAGGTGGTGATCTCCTCGCGCAAGGCGGGGCCCTGCGAAGAGGTGGCCGCGGCGATCAACGCCAGGAGCGCCGGCCACGCCATCGCCATCCCGGCCAACATCTCCTCGAAGGACGACCTTCAGAGGCTGATGGACGACACCCGCAAGGCGTTCGGCAAGATCGACATCCTGGTCTGCAACGCCGCCTCGAACCCGTTCTATGGCAGCCAGCTCGACATCTCCGACGACGCCTTCGGCAAGATTCTCTCCAACAATATCGTGGCCAACAACTGGATGATCGGCATGGTCGCGCCGGAGATGAAGGACCGGAAGGACGGGGCGATCATCATCGTCTCGTCGATCGGCGGCCTGCGCGGCTCGACGGTGATCGGCGCCTACTGCATCTCCAAGGCCGCCGACATGCAGCTCGCCCGCAATCTCGCCCAGGAGCTCGGGCCGCATAACATCCGGGTCAACTGCATCGCGCCCGGTCTGGTGAAGACCGACTTCGCCAAGGCGCTGTGGGACACCCCGGAAGGCGAGAAGCGCGCCAGCTCGGGCACCCCGCTGCGCCGCCTGGGCGAGCCCGACGACCTGGCGGGCGCGGCGGTCTATCTCGCCTCCCGCGCCGGCGCCTGGACCACCGGCCAGACCATCGTGGTGGACGGCGGATCGACCTGCTGAGGCGGAGCTAGCCTTCCAAGCGCCTATTCGGGTGGATTGGTCCCGGGCCGAGGGGCGAGCGAAGACTCTTCGTAGAACACCCCATAGTTGCCCGCGACCGCGCCGGCGGTCATCTCGACCACGGTATGTTTCAACAGATCCTGGGCGCCGATCTGTTTCTGATCGCGGGCCAGGAAGTGCCGTCCGTCGTCGGCGTCATAGTAGATGTAGGTCGCGATCGCCGGGTTCTCCGCGTAGGGCTTGCGGCCGAACTGGCGCTTGAGCGCCTCGACGACGCCGGCGGAGCCTAGTCCCCCGGCGACCACGCTGCATTTTCGGGTTCGCAGGAGGCCGGCCGACGTGCTCTGCGACTTCTCTTTAGCCTCAAGCATCAGTTGATCGGCGCCGACCAATTTCAGTCTCACCGACGGTGAGAGCTGCATGTTGAAGAGGTTGAGAATACCTTGGGCTTCCGGCTGCTCGTGCTGCCATCCCGTCGCGTCGGCGGCGGCCAGCACCTTGGCGGGATCGCCGTGATTGGTGGCGCAGAGGGCGCTGGCGGCCTCGAACACGGGGTTTCCCGGGCGGGCCGACGCGGCTGTCCCCAGGACGAGCACAAGCGCCGCCACGCCAACAGGCGATACGATGCCCCGTCGGCGAACGGGATGACGAGCGTTCACCTCTGCGCGTCCAGCCAGTCGGCCACCTACTCAGCCATCGCCTCGCCCGACCCGCCGAACTCGGCCGGGAAGTCTTTCAACTTGGGCAGGCCGTCCTTCATGGGCAGCACCGTCTCGGAATAGTTGATGTGCACGCCCGGCGCGAAGGCCAGCGTCGGGATGGTGGCGGCGAAGACGTCGACGAGGCCCAGCGGCGGGTGGTCGGTCATCAGGTGACCGCCGCACTTGGCGCAGTACTTCCGGAAGCTCAACGCGGTCTTGTTGAAGGTCGCCACATGGTCGGCGCCCTGGGTGATCTTGACGTTCTCCGGCTTCCAGAGGCTGAAGGCGTTCACCGGCCCGCCGGACCATGATCGGCAGGAGCTGCAGTGGCAGTAACCCATGCCCTCCGGTTCGCCGCTGACTTCGAGTTTGACCGCGCCGCAGAAGCACTTGCCCACGTGAGCCATGACCACCTCCCACACAATTGTTCCGCTTGTTGAACACCCGGCGAGATGTTCTGGGAAGAGCGGCTGTACGTGGCGGCGCTAGGCTTTGACCACCATCTCGAGCCCGCCGTCGAAGGGTAGGGTGAGGGAGCGCAGACCGTTTGCCGGGTCCTCCACGAAGTCGAAGAAATGTCGGTAGGCGTGGCGGAACTGGGCGGTGTTGTCGGCGATGACGACCGCGCCTGGGCGAAGGTGCGGGGCGATCAGTTCGAGCGCCGGCCTCGCCATCTCGGTCCAGATATCCATCAGCACGAAGTCGACCGGTCCCTCGATGACCTTCAGGGTTTCGCGCAGGTCGCCCTCGCGCAGATCGATGAGGTCTGAGAGCCCCGCCGCGGCGAAGGTCTCGCGCGCCTTGGCGGCCTTGGCGGGCTCGTATTCGGTGGCGATCACCGTGCCGCCGCCGTTCGCGCGCAAGGCGTCGGCCAGGTAGAGGGTCGAGACGCCATAGGAGGTGCCGACCTCGACCACCCGGCGGGCCTGCAGCGACCGGCAGAGCATGTGGCAGAACTCCGCCTTGATCGGCTCCAGGGCCACCATCTTGTCGGCCATGAAGCGGTTGGCGTCCGCGTCGAGGCCGTCCCAGGAGAGATCGCCCTTCTTGGCCCGCTCGCCGAAGTAGCGGTTGGTCTCCGCCTCCTGGGCCACGCTTAGCCCCTGCAGCGCGTCGATGCGCGACTGCAGCGCGGGGTCTGAGATCACTCCGCCCATTGCACGCTCTCGTACTGCATGGCCCCGGCGATGTTCCCCTCGGTGTCCTGGAAGAAGATCAGCTCGCCCACGCCCTCGATGCGGAACGGCGGCATCAGCACCTTGCCGCCGTGGGCCTCGATGGCCGCTGCCGTCGCCTTGATGTCATCGACGCCGAAGCTGATCTCCATGCCTGGCATCTTCACCCCGCCGATGTCGCGGCGGCCTTGCAGCGCGCCCATGTGTCCGTCGCCGGTCGAGCGCGTCTGATAGAAGCCGGGCGGCCCCCACGGCGTGAAGGTCCAGCCGAACACCTGCTCGTAGAAGCCCTTGGCGCGAGGTACGTCGTCGGCGTTGATCGCGAAGTGTCGCAGTATGGCGGGCATGGCGCGGTCTCCTTCGCGGCCAAACTAGGCCTATCGCCGGGCGGCGCGCTTGCGCTAGTCTGACGAATTATGTCGCAGGCGCGCCAGACTGTCCGGGATATCGACGGCTTCCCGGTGCGGGGCCTCGCGGTCACCTATCGCGACGGCCACCGGCTGGATCGGCACACCCATTCCTGGGCGCAGCTCGTCTATGCGGCCAGCGGGACGATGCGGGTGGCGACGCCCGCCGCCGCCTGGCTGACCCCGCCCACCCGGGCGATCTGGGTGCCGGGCGGCGTCGCCCACGAGATCGAGATGCGCGGGACGGTGGCCATGCGTACGCTCTACCTGGCCCCGGCGGGCGATCATCCGAACCTCGCCTCATGCCGGGCGATCGAGGTCGCGCCGCTGCTGCGCGAACTCATCCTGCATATCGTGCGCCTCGGGATGCTTGAGGCCGGCAATCGCGCCCACCAACGGCTCGAGGATCTGCTGGTCGACCTGCTGGCCGCCGCCGAGACCGCGCCGCTGGAGTTGCCCTTGCCCGTCGATCCGCGCGCCGCGGCCTTCGCCGACCGGCTGCTGGCCGAGCCCGGCGCGGACGCTTCGCTTGCCGAGATGGCGCGCGGCTCGGGGGCGAGCCTGCGGACCCTGCAACGGCTGTTCCTGGCCGAGACAGGCCTGTCGCTGGAGACCTGGCGCGGCCGGGCGCGGATGCAGCAGGCGGTGGTGAGCCTGAGCGGCGGCGCGCCGGTCACCGAGGCGGCGCTCGACGCCGGCTACCAGAGCGCCTCGGCCTTCATCGCGGCCTTCAAGCGAACCTTCGGGGTCACCCCGGCGCGGTACCGGACCCGGGCTGCCTAGGCCTGCCCCTTCACCGAGAGCTCGCGCGCCTTGGCCAGCCGCGCGATCCCGCTGTCGAGGGTTTCGTCGCGCTTGGAGAAGCACAGGCGCACGATGCTGGTCACCGGATCCTGCTCGTAGAGCGCGGAAACCGGTATGGCGGCGACGCCGGCCTCTTTCACCGCGCGCAGGCAGAAGTCGCGGTCGGGTTCGGCGATCCCGGAGGCGGCGAGGTCGAGGTTCAGGAAATAGGTCCCCTCCGAGGACAGCACCGCAAAGCCCTCGCGCTTCAGGCCCTCGGCGAGCCGGTCCCGCGAGCGCTGCAGGTCGCGCGGCATCCGCTGGAACCAGTCCTCGGCGTTCTCCAGGCCCCAGGCCACGGCGGTCTGCAGGTTGGGCGGGGTGGTGAACGTCAGGAACTGGTGGGTGCGCGCCAGGCTGTGGGTGAGGGCCGGCGCGGCGCAGAGGAAGCCCACCTTCCAGCCGGTCAGGCCGAACATCTTGCCGGCCGAGCCGATCTTCACGCAGCGCTCGCGCATGCCGGGATAGGCGATCAGCGGCCGGTGGCGAGCGTTTCCGAACACCACCTGCTCCCAGACCTCGTCGCAGATGGCGATGACGTCGTGGGCGACGCAGAGCTCGGCCAGCAGCGCCAGGTCCTCGTCCGGCAACACGGTTCCGGCCGGGTTGTTCGGATTGTTCAGCACCACGAAGCGGGTGCGCTCGGTGAACGCCGCCTCCAGCGTCGCCCGGTCGAACCGCCAGCGCGGCGGCTGCAAGCTGACCAGCTTCGGCACGCCGCCCGCCAGGCGGATCACCGGCAGGTAGGAGTCGTAAAGCGGCTGGAAGACCACGACCTCGTCGCCCGGCTCGATCAGCCCCAGGAAGGCGGCGGCGAGCGCCTCGGTGGCCCCGGAGGTGATGGTGACCTCGCTCGCTCCGTCGAGGTCGAGGCCCTGGGTGCGGGCGTAGTGCCCGGCCACCGCCTGGCGCAGCTCCGGCAGGCCGGCCATCGGCGGATACTGGTTGTAGCCATTGAGGACCGCGTCGGCGGCCTTGGCCCGGATCGCGTCGGGCCCCGGATCGTCCGGAAACCCCTGGCCGAGGTTCACCGCGCCAAGCGTCCTGGCCAATCCCGACATCTCTTCGAAGATCGTGGTCGGCAGGCTTGAGAAGATCGGGTTGGCCATTAGATCATCGGTCTGGGGAGGCTAAGCTTCGCCTACATGACCAGCCGGAGGCCGTCCGTCCATGGAGATCGTCGAGTTCGCGCCCGAGCACGCTGGGGCCTTCAAGGCGCTGAACGAGGCCTGGATCGCCAAATACTTCGCCATCGAGGCCAAGGACCGCGAGGTTCTCGACGACCCGCACGGCAAGATCGTCGCGAAGGGCGGGCGGATCTTCATGGCCTTCAACGACGCCGAACCGGTGGGCTGCGTGGCCCTGATCCGGATGGCCGACGGCGGCTACGAGGTGGCCAAGATGACGGTGGTCGAGAGCCTGCGCGGTTCGGGCCTCGGCCGCACCCTGATGCAGCGGTGCATCGACGCCGGCGCCGAAATGCGCGCGCCCCGGCTCTATCTGGAGACCAACTCCTCACTGGCGCCGGCGCTGGGCCTCTACCGGGCCATGGGGTTCACCGACGTCGGACCGCCGCCCCGCAACGACTACGCTCGCGGCGACACCTGGATGGAGCGGCGCTACTGAGAAAAGCTCTAGCTGTGGCTCGCGAGGACCACGCCGAGCAGCACCGCGGTCCAGTGCGCGGCCGCGGCCGCGACCACATGGCCGTGCCAGATGGCGCGGGCGAACTTCAGGCGCTTGTTCACATAGAAGATCACGCCCGTTGAATAGAGCACCCCGCCGGCCACCAGCAGCAGCAGGGCGACCCAGGTGACGTGGTCGATCATCGGCTTCAGCGCCACGACCACCAACCAGCCCAGCGCCAGATAGACCGCGACCCCCAGCCGGCGGTCGACCTTCGGCAGGAAGAGCTTGCTGAAGGCGCCGACGCCGGCCAGCGACCAGACCGCGATGGTCATGCCCCAGGCCCAGGCGCCGGTCAGGTTGTGGATGGTGAAGGGCGTGTAGGAGCCGGCGATCATCAGGAAGATGCCGGCATGGTCGAGGCGGCGCAGTGTCGGCCGGTGACGCGCCTTGGCGAAGTTATAGGCGGTCGAGAAGGCCAGCATGGCGATCACGCCCGCCGCATAGATCGAGACGCCCACCACCCGGTTGATCGATCCGGCCCGCACGGCAAGCGCCAGCAGCACGATCCCGCCCACCAGCGCCAGGGTCAGGCCCACGACGTGCACCACCAGGTCGGCGCATTTGGCGGCCGAGGTGGGATAGTGGCGGGGCGGCTTGGCTGGAAGCTCCAGGGTCATGACGATCTCGATCCGACGCGGGTCCGCCCGGCGTCCGGCCGGGAAATCTCGCTTGCGAACCTACCACGTGCTTGCGATCCAGGGCGTGCGGATTGAGCCGCTGAACAGGGAAAAACCCATGATCGGACGCATCGTATCCACGCTGGCCTTCATGGCGGTGCTGGCAGCCGGGTCGGTCCAGGCCAAGGAGCTGGCGTTCAAGGCCAACCTCAGCGGCGCGACGCCCTCGACAACCACCGGCTCCAAGGCCACGGGCGAGGCGAAGATCCGGGTGAACACCGACGCCCGGACGGTGGATGTGGCGCTGACTGTCGAGGGCCTGAAGATCGAGGACCTGTGGACCAACCTGCTGCATTCGCCGATGGGGGCGATCCACCTGCATGTCTACGGATCGCACGATCACGGCGGCGCCGCGGACTCAGCCCTGATGTTCCCACTGCCCTACGGGCCCAACTATGTCGCGACCGCCAAGGGCTTCAAGGTCGATATGAAGGCCGAGCCCTACGCGGAAGGCGCGAAGCTGGTGAACTCCAAAGCCTCGTTCGATGAGTTCGTGGCGGCGCTGTCCGGAGGCCGGATCGTCGTCAACATCCACACCAACACCAAGACCGACGGCGAGATCAGCGGCGACGTAGTTCCAGCCGCCTAGTCTTCCTTGACGCGCTTCTTGCGGAAGCTGGGGTTCAGCACCTTCTTGCGCAGGCGGATCGACTTGGGCGTCACCTCGACCAGCTCGTCTTCCTCGATATAGGCGATGGCCTGTTCGAGGGTCGGGCGGCGCGGCGGGATCAGGCGCACGGCTTCATCCTTGCCGGCGGAGCGGATGTTGGTGAGCTGCTTGGCCTTCATCGGATTGACGTCGAGGTCGTCGGCCCGGCTGTTCTCGCCGATGATCATGCCCTGGTAGGTCTTCTCGCCGCCGCCCACGAACATGGTCCCGCGGTCTTCCAGGTTCCAAAGGGCGAAGGCTGCGGTCTCGCCGTCGGAGTTGGAGACCAGCACGCCCTTGCGGCCGGCGTCGATGGGCCCCTTGTAGGCCTCGTAGTGGCTGAACACGCGGTTCAGCACGCCGGAACCGCGGGTGTCGGTGAGGAACTCGCCCTGATAGCCGATCAGCGAACGCGACGGGCTCATCAGCGACAGACGGGTCTTGCCTGCGCCTGAGGGGCCCATGTCCTTCAGCTCGGCCTTCCGGGCCGAAAGCTTCTCGATGACGATACCGGTGAACTCGTCGTCGACGTCGATCATGACGTCCTCGATGGGCTCGAGCCGCTCGCCGGTTTCGGGATCGGTCTGGAACACCACGCGCGGGCGGCTGATGGAGAGTTCGAACCCTTCGCGGCGCATGCTCTCGATCAACACGCCGAGCTGCAGTTCGCCGCGCCCGGCGACTTCATAGGCGTCCCGGTCCGGAGTCTCGGAAACCCGGAT
Organism: Phenylobacterium sp.; assembly: GCF_041691455.1. Taxonomy (GTDB): domain Bacteria; phylum Pseudomonadota; class Alphaproteobacteria; order Caulobacterales; family Caulobacteraceae; genus Phenylobacterium. The sequence goes on from NZ_JBEPUO010000002.1 coordinate 73,618, forward strand.
CGCGACGTTGGACTCGGCTTCCTTCAGCAGGCGCGCGGCGATCACCCGGCTCTGGACCTTGTCGCCTTCGCGGCCGGCCAGCGGGCTGTCGTTGACGCTGACGGTCATGGAGATGGTCGGCGGGTCGATCGGCTGGGCGGGCAGGGCCTCGGTCACGTCCATGGCGCAGAGGGTGTCGGCCACGGTGGCCTTCGAGAGCCCGGCGATGGCGACGATGTCGCCGGCCTCCGCGTCCTCGATCGGCTGGCGCTTCAGGCCGCGGAAGGCCAGCACCTTGGTGATCCGGCCGCGCTCGATTTCCTGGCCATCGATGCCCAGGGCGTGGATGGCGAGGCCCGGCGTCGCCTTGCCGCTCTCGATGCGGCCGGTGAGCAGCCGGCCCAGGAAGGGGTCGTTCTCGATCAGCACCGAGAGGATCTGGAAGGGGCCGTCCTTCCGGACGATGGCCTTGGGTTCCGGCACATGGCTGACGATCAGGTCGAACAGCGGGGCCAGGTTGTCGTTGGGCTTGGCCATGTCGAGCGTCGCCCAGCCCTGCTTGCCCGACGCGTAGATATGCGGGAAGTCGAGCTGCTCGTTGGTCGCGCCCATGGCGTCGAACAGGTCGAAGGCGTCGTTGAGGACGCGGTCTGGATCGGCGTGCGGGCGGTCGACCTTGTTCAGGCAGACGATGGGGCGCAGGCCCATCTTCAGCGCCTTGCCGAGCACGAACTTGGTCTGCGGCATGACGCCTTCCTCGGCATCGACCAGCAGGACGCAGCCGTCCACCATGCCGAGGATCCGCTCCACTTCGCCGCCGAAGTCGGCGTGGCCGGGGGTGTCGATGATGTTGATCCGGGTGTCGCCGGCCTCGCCGTGCCACAGCACGCTGGTGCACTTGGCCAGGATGGTGATCCCGCGCTCGCGCTCCTGGTCGTTGGAATCCATCGCGCGCTCGGCGTGCGCCTCGTTGGCGCGGAAGACGCCGGACTGGGCGAGCAGCTGGTCCACCAGCGTGGTCTTGCCGTGGTCGACGTGGGCGATGATGGCGATGTTGCGGAGCGACATGAGATTTTTGGGGAGGTGTCTCGGAGGCGAGGAAGGCGCGCTTGTAGGGGAGACGGGGCGCAACCGCCAGCTTGAACTCACCCGCTGCGACCCTGCCGCAGGGTGGATAAGGCCGAGCTGTTGTGCGGTGCAACCTAAATAGCGGTAATCACCGTTGGCGCAAGGCCCGGAAAATTCACGCCTTTTATCCTGCACCACCATGAAAATGCAGGTTTTTCGTCGCAAACGCTTGCGCTGTTGTGCACCGCACCGTACATTGGATTTGTGAGGCGTCCCTGACGCCTCTGCCCTTCCTGGGCGTTTCCTCCCTATGAACTGCCGCGCCTTCGGGCGCGGCTTTTTTTTGGGCCGAAGCCTGGCGCGAGCCCTGGCCCGCTAGGGGAGATGGGCCGGCGGCAGGCCTGCCAACCGCCGCTCGTGCATCCGCCGATAGGCGTCCTCCAGCCCGCGGACATAGGCCGGCGTATCGAACAGCACCGACGTGGTCCAGGCCGCCGCGAGCTTCGCCCGGATGGCCTGCAGGCGTTCGGGGGCGCGGGCCAGCGCCAGGGCGGCGGCCTTGTAGTCCGCGACAGTTTCCACGGCCATCTCCGGCAAGCCGACCGCGGTCAGCAGGCTGGCGGCGACCCGGCTTGCGAAGGTCTCGCCCTTGCGGGTCAGCAGCGGCAGGCCGGCCCAGAGCGCGTCGCTGGCGGTCGTGTGGGCGGTGTAGGGGAAGCTGCCGAGGAAGAGGTCCGCGTGGCCGAGCCGCTCCAGGTGCTCGGCCAGCGGCCGGAACGGGGCGAACACCAGGCGGCCGGGGTCGATCCCCGCCGCGGCGGCCGCCTGCCGCAGATTGCGCGTCGCTGTGGCGTCATCCCGGATCAGCCAGAGGACCGCGTCGGGCAGGGCGCGCAGCAGCTCGGCCCAGACCTCGAATACCGCCGGCGTGATCTTGTAGGAGCCGTTGAAGCTGGCGAACACGAAGGCGTCGGGCGGCAGGCCGTGGTCGGCGCGGGTGGTCGCCCGTTCGGCGATCGCCCGCTTGCGGTCGTTCGGCTGATAGCAGCCGGGAAGCCAGGCCACCTTCTCGGAATAAAGGTCGCGGTCCCCGGCCTCGATCAGCACCCGGTCGGCGATCAGATAGTCGATGAAGGGCGCGCCGGTGGTCATCGGATAGCCCAGGAAGCTGACCTGGAGCGGCGCCACGCCGGCCGCGAAGATCTCGGGCCGCGAGTTGGTCGTGAAGCCTTTGAGGTCGACGGCGATGTCGAGGCTGAGTTGCCGGGCCATGTCGCGGATGGTCCCGGCGCCCAGGGCGCGGACGTCGAAGAACCGTTCGCAGGCAGCCTGCAGCCGTGCGCGGATCGGGGTCTGCGACGACCGGCCGTAGGAAAAGGCGGTGATCTCGAAGGCCTCGCGATCGTGCAGCTCGAGCATCTCGGCCATCAGATAGGCCGTGGCGTGGTCGTGGAAGTCGGCCGAGAAGTAGCCGACCCTTATGCGCTCTCCCGGCGCCGCGCCGGCCGGCCGGGCGGAGACCGCGAACCTTTTTGCCGCGTAGGTTCTGGCGCAGGCGAGCTGCTGGCGCGCCGACAGCGGCGCGGCGGCGATGGAGAAGGGCGTCGCCGCCGGTTTGCCCGCCGAGATCCGCTCGGCGAGATCGGCGACCACGCCGTCGAAATCCCGCCAATCGCAGATCTTCATACGCGCGTGCAACCGTTGTCCCGCCGCATAGGGCTGGTCCGGATCGAGCGCGTAGGCGCGTTCGTAGGCGGCCGCGGCCTCGGTCCATCGCGTCAGCTGCGCAAAGGCGTTGCCCTGGCCCGCATGTCCCATGGCGAAGCCCGGGTCGATGGCCAAGATCCGCGTGTAGGTTTCAAGCGCCGCCCGCACGTCCCCGAGCTCGCGCAGCGACACGGCGATGTTGAAGAGGCTCGAAACGCTGTCGGGCTCGGCCCGCAAGGCCTGGCGGTAGCTTGCAAGCGCTTCCGCACGATTGCCCAGGCCGGCCTGGGCATTGCCACGCGCATTGTGCGCCGCCGGGTTGTCCGGCGCGGTGGCGAGCGCCTGCGTCGCGCTCTCCAGGGCCTGCGGCCAGCGCCGCAGGTCGTTCAGCAGGTTGGCGCGATTGATGAGCACCGCGGCCGAGTCCGGCTCGATGGCCAGGGCCGCTTCGTAGACGTCCAGGGCTTCGTCGGGACGCCTGCGAGCCCGAAGGACCGCGCCGAGGTTCGCCAGGGCCCCCATGTTGCTAGGGTCGAGCCGCACAGCCTCGCGCATGGCCGCCTCCGCCTCGACGAGCCGGCCGGCCGCGTAGTGGGTCGCCCCCGCTTGGAGGCAGCCCTCGGCCGTATGGGACAAATCCTCGGTCACCCTGGTGCTTCGCCCGTCTGCCTCAAGCGGACTTGAGGGCGCTCCAGTCGGCGGCGGCCAGCGCGCGGGTCAACCGCTCGAGGTCGGTCTTCAGCCGCTCGAAGCCCGCCGTGGGGGTCAAGGTCGGCTCGTCGAGGTAGAGGCCGCGGTTGATTTCGATCTGCAGGGCGTGGGTGCGGCGGGCGGGACGGCCGTAGTGCTCGGTGGTGTAGCCGCCGGCGTAAGGCGTGTTGCGCGCCACCCGGTAGCCCATGGCCTCGAGCTCGCGCTCGACGCGGGCGGTGAGCGCGCCGGCGCAGGCCGCGCCGAACCGGTCGCCAAGCACGATGTCGCAGGGCCGGTCGCGTCCACCCGCCTTGGCCGCCGCCGCCGGCATGGAATGCCAGTCGATGAGGATCGCGAAGCCGTGCGCCCGATGCGCCTCGGCGATCAGCCGCGCCAGCGCCGCGTGATAGGGCCGGTGCGCGCCCTCGATCCGGTCGCGCGCCTCGGCGTACATCAGCTTGCGCGCGTAGATCTCCTGGCCCTCGGAGACCACGCGGGCGATGGCGCCCAGGCCCGCCGCCACCCTGGCCGTCCGGGCCCGGGCGAATTCCGGCAGTTCGTCGGCGAACATGCCGGGGTCGAGCTCGAAGGCTTCCCGGTTGAGGTCGATATAGGCCCGAGCGTAGCGGGCGGTGATCGTGGTCGCGCCCAATCCCGGGGCCGCGGCGATCAGGTCGTCGACGAAGGCGTCCTCGGACCGGCGGATGGTCTGGGCATCCAGCGCCGCGGCCGACATCATGGCGTCGGGGTAATCGCGGCCGGAATGCGGAGAGGCGAACACCAGGGGCGTCGGCGGGGCTGCGCCGTCCGCGGCCGCTCGCCACAGGCCAAACGCCGCCCGCGCAGGCGCATCCTCGGTGGCGACAGGCTCCCAGGCATTCATCGCCCCCATAGAACGCCCAGCGTCGGCATGGGTCAAAGGGTTCATCGCGCCTTTACGCTTGTGGCCGTATTGTGGGGCTTCGCCTGTGCAACGCGTCGACCCGTCAGAAGAGCCCGAATGCCCCGAATCCTCCTGGCCGAAGACGATGACAGCCTCCGCGGCTTCCTGGCGCGTGCGCTGGAACGCGCCGGCTACGAAGTCGTCGCCTGCGCCGACGGCGACGAGGCGGCCGCGGTGCTCGACCAGGAATGGGACCTGCTGCTCACCGACATCGTCATGCCCGGCATGGACGGCATCGAGGTGGCCCGCCAGGCCGCCGCCCTGCATCCGGGCCTGCGGATCATGTTCATCACCGGCTTCGCCGCCGTGGCGCTCGCCGCCGGCGACCAGGCGCCCCCCGGGGCCAAGGTGCTTTCCAAGCCGATCCACCTGCGCGAGATCGTCTCCGAGGTGGAGCGGATGATCGCCGCCTGATCCACGCACGCCCGCGCTTGCACGGCGGAGGCGGCGTCGGTATATCCCCGCCTTCCCGAGACCACGGCTTGGACGCGTAGCTCAGCGGGAGAGCACCTCGTTGACATCGAGGGGGTCACAGGTTCGATCCCTGTCGCGTCCACCATCCCCGCCCCACTCGGCGCCCGCGCTTCCCGCGATTCGCCGCCGGATCGGTCCCACGGGGCCGTTTCGTCACGGCGATCCGTGGTCTGTGGGCGCCGTCGCCTACATATTTTTCCTCGCGACATTTCCGCCACATGGCTCCTGGCGCGGGCAGGTTCGAAATTACGGTATGCCCGCCACCGGTGACCTTGCGGAAGTTGACGACGCCGTCACCGCAACCGGGCGGAGAATCATCTCCGCCAGTCCATTCGAATGTTGCGGCGCCGTAACGGTGCGCGCCGTGCAATCGGTAGGCGCCCCCGCTTAGAAGCTCGAGTATGTCCGAGGGAAATATGGCGGGACCGTTACCCGGCTGTTGCCTGACATTTTCCGTATGTCCGCGTTATGTGTCGTTTCCGAAAAGGACTCGCCCTCCCGAAAATCTCGTCGGATGATCCCTCCGTTACCGGCGGACCAGCCTCGCACGAGACGAGGATGCCGCTACTCAGGGGGAGGAACCCACCATGTTGAAACGCAGATATTTCTGCGGCGGCTCGATCCTGGCCGTCGCCCTGGCATTTGGATTGACCCAAGGCGCCGCCGCTCAGGCCGCCAAGACCGCCACCACCGCCGCCGCGGCGCCCGCCGCCGGCCCCGAGGTCAGCGAAGTCGTCGTCACCGGCTCCTACATCGCCGGCACGCGAGAGGATTCCGCCCTGCCGGTCGATGTCATCGGCGTCGACGACCTCAAGAAACAGGGCGACCCGAGCCCGGTGCAGCTCGTCAAACAGATCACCGCCTCGACCTCGGGTCTTGGCGAGTCGAACCGCTACAACGGCGGCGCCGGCACGGCCTCGATCAACCTGCGCGGCTTCGGCTCGGCGCGCACGCTCACCCTGATGAACGGCCGCCGCCTGTCTGACAGCGCCCAGGCCGCGTTCCAGGGCGGCGGCGCCGACCTGAACTTCATTCCGCAGGCCGCGCTCGGCCGCATCGAAATCCTCAAGGACGGCGCCGCGGCCACCTACGGCTCGGAGGCGATCGGCGGGGTGGTGAACTTCATCACGCGCAAGGACCTCGACGGCTTCGAGTTCGTCGCCGACTACTCGGCCGTGAAGGACACCGACGGCGAGTACCGCGGCAGTGTCGCCTACGGGAAGAAGTTCGACGGCGGCAACCTTCTGCTGACGGCGGGCTACCGCCACCGCTCGCGCCTCGACGCCCAGGATCGCGATTGGGCGGTGCGGCCGTTCGAGAGCATCAACTACGGCGGCTGGTCAGGGAATTCCAACCCCGGCAACCTGGTCGTCAACAACGCCGGCGGGGCGCAACTCTTCCGGGACAACGGCTGCAACCAGCTCGGCGGCCAGCTGACGAACTCGATCGGAACCCTGGTGGTGCCGGTGAACCCGCTGAGCCCCGAATCCGCGACGTCCACCTGCCGGTTCCAGTTCACCAACTTCAACGACATCGTCAACGAAGAGGACCACTACCAGCTCTACGGCGAGCTCAACTACCAGCTCACCGACAACCTGCGGTTCCACGGGGAAGTGGCCTGGAACCGCAACAACACCCCGAACCAGCGGATTTCGCCGGCCAACGGCAACACCCAGTTCCCCACGCCGACCAGCCTGGGCGGCCTCTCGGGTTCGCAGGCGACTCCCGGCGCGCTGAACTTCTTCGTCCGCTACAACATCCCGTCGAACAGCCCGGGGCTCGTCGATCTCTACACCACCTGCGCCGCACCCCTGACCGCGGCGCAGTGCGCGACGATCCAGTCCGCGGCCAACGCTGCACGGACCAACGGGGCCCTGGGCGGAAGCGGGCTGAATACGGCCGGCGTCGACATCTCCCAGACGGCCTATCGTTTCATCGCCAACGCGGGCTATCCGGGCCGCGCGGACGGCGCGGACTACCAGCAGATCCGGGCGACCGCCTACCGCGTCTCGGGCGGCCTGGCCGGCGACATCGGGTGGGGTGGCATCCACTTCGACACCAACCTGACCTACATGAAGACCGAGGCCGTGGTGAACACCAACGACCTGCTCGTCGACAAGGTGCAGCTGGCGCTCGACGGCTACGGCAGCCGCAAGGGGGCCGCCGATCAGTGCACGATCGCGGAACGGACGCCGGCCAACGCCGGCAACGCCGCCGTGGGCTGCTTCTTCTTCAATCCGCTGAGCAACAGCGTCGCGGTGAGCGCGACCAACGGACAGGCCAACCCCTACTACCGGGGCGGCGCCAACCCGGCCGTGATCAACAATGTCGATGTGCTTCGGGACCTCTACGGCAACTACACGAACATCGCGACGTCGGAGATCTTCGCCGCCGAGGCCGTGTTCAGCGGGGAACTGCCGTTCAAGCTCGGCGGCGGGCCGGTGCAGTGGGCGGCCGGCACGCAGTACCGCTACAACCGAGACGTCAACCTCTACGGGGACCTGTTCAACAACAAAGCAACCCCCTGCGTGGACTCGATCGACGACGGCACGCCGGTCTGCGGCGCGCCCTCAGGTCCGCTGATCTTCTTCGGGTCCGGCGCCAACTCCGACGCCAGCCAGGACGTCGTCGCCCTGTTCACCGAGGTGCGGCTGCCGCTGCTGGAAAACCTCGAAGTCACCGGCGCCGTGCGATACGAGAAGTTCTCCAACGGGCTGGACACCACCAACCCGAAGATCTCCGTCAAGTGGCAGGCGCTGGATTGGCTGGCGTTCCGCGGCACCGCCGGCACGACCTTCCGGGCCCCCTCCGCGGGTCAGGTGGATCCGGGCTGCGCGGTCGGCGTGGCCAACATCGGCGGCACCTACCGCGCCGTGCAGACCTGCGGCAACCCGGCGCTACAGCCCGAGACGGCGGACGCCTACAGCGCCGGCTTCATCGTGGAGAAGGGCGGGTTCAACCTCACCCTCGACTACTACCTCTTCAAGTTCAAAGGCGAGCTGACCACGGAGGGCGCTTCGAACCTGTTCGCGGCCATGTTCCCGACCGTCAATCACTGCGGCGACCCGGCCTTTGCGGCGCTGCAGGCGCGCTTCACCTTCTCGAACGGCGGTTGCGCGCCCAACAACGTGTTGCGGATCGACACCTTCACGGTCAACGGGCCCCCGACGCAGACCTCGGGCTACGACCTCCGCGCCTCGTATGACTGGGACGGCTGGTTCAGCGCCTCCTACCAGGCGGGCGTCGAGGCGACCTACCTGAAGGAATATGCCCGCGGGGCCTTCACCCTGTTCGGTGCGTCCAGCGTGGTGTTCGCCGCGCCGTTCGACCGGGCCGGCACCCACGACCTGCAGTCGGCGTTCTTCTCCTATCCGAAGACCCGCGCCAACTTCTGGCTCAACGCGCATCGCAACAACATCAACATCCGCTACCAGCTCCGCTATGCGGAAGGCACCACCGCGGCGATCAATACGGCCAACGACGTCATCGTCGCCACGCCAGGAACGGCGCCCGGCTACGCCGCCGGCACGATCGGCAAGCTGGACGACTATTGGCAGCACGACATCACCGTCCAGGTCGAACTGCCCTGGGAGACGCAGCTGACCGTCAGTGTGCAGAACATCCTGGACACCGACCCGCCGCACGCGCCCAGCAACTACAACTACGACTACACGACCGGAAACCCGCTGGGCCGGGTCTTCGAGGTCGGTGTGAAGAAGCGCTTCTAGCCATCCCGCACCGGGCGGCCTTGCGCCGTCCGGTGCGATCCTTCCCCGGGCGTCGGCCTCGTGCCGGCGCCCTTCTTTTTCCAAGTCAGAGGGGGCGTCGGCCTCGTGCCGGCGCCCTTCTTTTTCCAAGTCAGAGGGGCGTCCGCCAAGCGCCGGCGCCCTTCTTTTCCTTCGAGGTTACGGCCTCGCGCGCTTGGGCAGGGCCGCGATCTCTTCGGGGGTCAGCTTGCGCACACTGCGCACCGGGCAGCGCTGCGGACCGATTGGCGAATGGGTCACCACCTCGGCGTCCATACCGGTGCAGATGTTGGAACCGCTGCGCGAGACCAGCGCGATGCGCTGGTTCCAGTCGATGTCGGGACAGGGCCCGAACATCTCGAACTGGTAGACGTCGCGGCTGTTCACCCGGATGTTGAGGGTGTGCTCGTCGGCCGCGGCGAAGCCGTTGGCGTTGCGGGTCCAGAAGCATTGGCTGGGTGTGTGGGCCTTGGCCGGGGCGTCGGCGGCGCTTGCGGCCGTCGCGCTCAGCGCCAGAAGGGCCGCGGCGCCGGCGGCCAGGGCGACATGGGTGTTCATCACTCGAGTCCTCGCGAAAGGCTGTCCCCCGGGTCCCATCCCTATAGGCCAACCCCGGTTGCTTAGGAACCGCGCCGCGCGCTTCGGCGGGCGAAGCGGGCCGGGTCGACGATCGCCGCCAGCGGCCCGGGCAGGGGCGAGGGGGCCTGCATCGCCAGCGCCGCCACGTGCTCGGCCAGCAGGGGGGCCAGGGTGAACCCGCGCGCGCCGAAGCCGCTCAGTACGAAAAGCCCGTCCGGCCCCTCCGGCGCCGCGCCGGCGAGCGGCAGGTAGTCCGGAGTCGCGACACGGATCGAGGCGCGACCTTCGAGGGGTTTGTCCGCCAGCCGTTCGGCAAGGCGCGGCAGGCCCTCGGCCAGGGCCGCGAGGTTGCGGCGGTGGTCGTCGGGACGGAGGTCGCGGGCCGCGTCGCCGCGGTCGTTGGTCGCGCCGAACAGCACGCCGTCACGGGTCGGGATGGCGTAGGCGCCGAAGGCGGCGGCCTCGGGCGGGTTGGACGCCGCCGTCCAGCTCGCCTGACCCCGGACGGCCATCAGCGGCAGGCCGGCCAGGAGGCCGCCGGAGGCCAGGCCCGCGGCCACGATCACGGCGTCGGCGATGCCCAGGACCTCGCCCGTGGCGTCGAGCAGCCGCCAGCCCTCGTCCGTTCCCTCGATCCGGGCGACGGAGGCCACGCGCACCTGCGGCGCCCAAGCCGCCAACAGGCCGGAGGGCTCGATCACCAGGGCGTCGCGAAAAGCCAGGGTGTCAGGGCCCGCCTCGCCGACGCGCGACGCGGTCTGGGCGGCCGTCAGCAGCTCAAGAGCGCCCGGCTCGAACAGGTCCGAGGCCGCGATCTTGGCGAACCGGCCCGCATCCTGCGGCTGGAGCGGGAACTGCAGGGCGCCCTGCGCGATGACCAGATCGGGGTGGTCCCGGTAGAGCGCCACGGCCCGCCGGAACGCCTGGGCGAAGAGCTGCGCCGGCTCAGCCAGTCCCGCGTCCAGGCGCGGGGTGACCAGGGCGGCGGGGTTTCCGGAGGCCCCGGCCCCGCGACCTTCGGCGTCGAAGACCATGGCCTCGCCGCCCAGGGCGCGGACCGCCCGCGCCGCCGCGGCGCCGCCGATGCCCGCGCCGACGATCGCCACGCGGCGGGCGGCGGTGGCCGTGGTTCGCTCCCCCGGCAGATGGGCCGCCAGCCGCTCGCGCTTGCGTCCGAAGCCGGGCGCCTTTTCCACGGCGAAGCCGGCGGCGCTCAAGCCACGGCGCACGGCGCCTGCAACCGTGAAGGTCGCCGCCGTCGCCCCCGGCGCCGAGCGGGCCGCCACCAGGGCCAGCACCTCGTCGCGCCACATGGCTGGGTTGCGGGCCGGGGCGAAGCCGTCGAGGAACCAGGCGTCGGCGCGCCCGGACCAGGCTTCGAGCGCCGGGCCGGCTTCGTCCACGGTGACGTCGAGGATCACGCCAAGATCGGGGAACTCGACGCGGTGCGGTCCGCGCGCCTGGCCGGGCCAGGAGGCCAGAAGCGGCGCGGCAAGGTTGGCGAGCTCCGGCCAGTGTCCCAGCGCGCGGCGGGCGTCCTCCGCGCGCATCGGATGGGCCTCGACGGAGAAGATGTGCAGAGTGGCCCCTGGCGGCCGCGCGCTACGCCAGAGGTCGATCAGGGCCAGCACGTTCAGCCCCGTGCCGAAGCCCAGTTCCCCCACGACGAAGCGGCGCCGGCCGGTCCAAGCCTCTGGTAGGCCGCAACCCAGCAGGAACACCGCGCGGGCCTCGGCCAAGCCGTCCTGGGCCGAGAAATAGACGTCGTCGTAGAACCGCGAGCGTGGCTGACCGTCGTCGCTCCAGGCGAGGCCGGTCTCCGGGGCGGTGGGAGGCGTCTGGTCAGCCATCGATCATCCAAGGATACCGCGCCGGCCACGAAAAAGGGCCGCCCGAAAGGACGGCCCTTCATCGCAATCGCTGCGGGAAGCTTACTTCTTCGCGGGCGGAGTAGCGGCCGGCGCGGCGGCGGCATCGGCCGGAGGCGTGGCGGCGGCGCCGGCCTTGTTGGCGTCGGCGGCGGCGTCGGCGGCCGTGGCGGCGGCGCTCTGCGCGGCCCCGGCGGCGTCGGCGGCGGTGTTGGCGGAGGTGGCGGCCGAGGTCGCGGCGGCGTCGGTCTTTTCAGCCTTGGGGGTGCAGGCGACGACGGAGAGCGCGGCGACGGCGGCGCCGGCGACGAGCAGCTTGCGGAGCAGTTGGGAGTTCATGGTTCAGGGTTCCTAGCTTCGGAGTGATGCTTACGCCCTGGGATCACGGTCGGTTCCCACACGAGAATCGACCCTTCCGGTCCCTCGGCGCCAGGGGACTATGCGCTGCTTCGCGCGCACGGCAACCCCCGAATTCACGTTTTCGTGATCACTTTTCGAGCCCGTCCGGCTTGGCCGGAGGGCTGCCCGGGTCAGGCCGCGGGGGCGCCTTCCGGCGGAATGGCCGAGAGGGCCTCTTCCAGCTCCAGGAAGCTCGGCTGGGCGCCGGACGGCACGTTGCCGCGGCCGATCTCGACCGAGATCTGGGCGGCGTTGCCGTGCAGGTGGGCGACCAGCACGGACTGGATGATCTTGTAGAAGGCGCCGTCCTCTTCGATCACCGCGGCCATCCGCGCGGCCATGGGGCCGACCAGGCCATAGGCCAGGAACACGCCCAGGAAGGTGCCGACCAGCGCCGAGCCGATCATCTCGCCCAGCACCGCCGGCGGCTCGGTGATCGCACCCATGGTCTTGATGACACCCAGCACGGCGGCGACGATGCCCAGGGCGGGCAGGGCGTCGGCGGTGCTGGTCAGCGCATGTGGGGCTTCCAGCGCTTCGTGATGGTGCTTCTCGAGCTGGTTTTCCATCGCGTCTTCGACCTGGTGTGGATCCTCCAGGTTCATGGTCATCATCCGCAGCGTGTCGCAGATGAAGTCGACGGCGAAGTGGTCCTGCATGATCCTCGGATAGCGCGAGAAGATCGAACTCTCCTTGGGCGTCTCGATATGGCTTTCGAGGGCGATGACGCCCTTGGACTTCATGGTCTTGGTGAGCAGGAACAGCAGGCTGAGCAGGTCGCGATAGTCGGTCGCCTTCCACTTGGCGCCCTTGAACACCTTGCCCATGCCGCCGCCCAAGCTCTTGAGAACCGGCACGGAATTGGCGGTCAGCAAGGCGGCGATGGCCGCGCCGGCGATCGTCAGCATCTCGAACGGCAAGGCGCCCAGGACGACGCCGATATTCCCGCCAGACATGATGAAGCTGCCGAACACGCAGCCGAACAGCACGACAATGCCGATAATCTGGAACATAGGGTCTCCCGCGGGCCCGGAGACCATCGCTGTTATTGCTTAATTTCGCGTGGACGGGCGTTCCGATTTGCGCCTGGCCGCAGGGGGGCCTAATCCGCGATTCATGCCCGTGGACGCCGCCTCCAGCACCATGCCCAAGCGGGCTTTCGCGATCATCTTCTGCTCGTCCGTGGCTACCGCCATCGGCAACACCGGGCTGATCTCCGTCCTGCCGCTGATCGGCCGCTCTCTGGCCATTCCCGACGAGATGGTGGTGGCGATCTTCTCGCTGTCGGCGATCCTGTGGGCGGTCTCCTCGCCCTTCTGGGCCAAGGCCTCGGACCGCTACGGCCGCAAGCCGCTGATGATGGTCGGGCTGTCCGGCTTCATGGTCTCGATGACGGTCTGCGGGACGGTGGTCGGCGCGGGCCTGCGCCATATGGCGGCCCCGATGGTGATCTTCGCCGCCCTGCTGCTCGGCCGGGCGCTCTTCGGCCTGTTCGGCGCGGCCTCGAACCCGGCCAACCAGGCCTATGTGGCCGACCACACGCCGCGCGAGGCGCGCACCCAGGCGATGGCGAGCCTGGCGGGGGCCTTTGGCCTGGGCACGGTGTTCGGGCCGTTCCTGGCCCCCTATTTCGTCTATCCGGTCATCGGCATCGCCGGACCGCTCTACACCTTCGCCGCCATCGCCGCGGTGATGCTGGTCGTCGTGTGGCGTTTCCTGCCGGAAAGTTCGCGCCCCGCGGAGGACCCCGCCGACGAGGCGGAGGAGACGCTCGAAAAGGCACGGCCTATCTGGCGCGACCCGCGCATCCTGCCCTTCGCCCTGTTCGGCTTCGTGGTCGCCACCTGCCAGACCGCCCAGCAGCAGACCCTGGGTTTCCTGGTCATCGACAAGCTCGGCGTCTCGCCGATGGCCGCCAAGGACTCCATCGCCATGGCCATGGCCTTCGGCGCGGTCGCTGGCCTGCTCGCCCAGTGGGGCCTGATCCGCATGTTCCAGATGACGCCGCGCCAGCTCCTGCGCTGGGGCGTCGGCTGCGCGGCGGCCGGCAACTTCCTGGTGGCGCTGCAGCCGGACTATCGCACGGTCGTGGCGGGCTATGCTCTGGCGAGCCTCGGGTTCGGCTTCGCCCGGCCGGGCTTCACCGCGGGCTCATCGCTCGCCGTCGGCTGGAAGGATCAGGCCCGGGTGGCCGGCGCCATCGCGGCGGTCAATGGGATCAACGCGGTCTTCGCGCCGGCCTTCATGGCGATCTACCGCGCCAACCACTCCGCGCCCTTCGTGCTGAACATGATCCTGATGCTGGGGATGCTGGCCTACGCCCTGATCAACCCGACCCTGCGCAACGCCGATCCGGCGCCGGCGACCCGGGCCGACGCCACCATGTCGACGATCGAACGCAGCGACGAAGGCGGGGCCTAGGAGGCTCCGGCCTCGGCCTTCAGCTTCTCGACCATGGCCGGCGAAAGGTAGCCGTCGGCGGTGAGCCCGCGGGCCTTCTGCCAGGCGCGAAGCGCGGTGCGTGTGCCCATGCCGACGATGCCGTCGGGCGTCCCTGCATCGAAGCCCAGCGCCGCCAGCGCGCGCTGCGCGGTCATCCGGTCGGCCAGCGACAACGGCGCCTCGGCCGGCCAGGGCTTCACCAGCGGCCCCTGGCCCGCGATCCGGTCGGCCAGCAGGCCGACGGCGAGCGCGTAGGCCACCGAGTTGTTGTACTTTCGGATCACGAAGTGGTTCGGGAACAGCAGGAAAAGCGGCCCCGAGGCCCCGGCTGGCGCCAGGAGCTGGGCCGGCGCGGCCTTGTCGGCGTCGGACCACGGCAGGCCGTCGGCGCGGGTCACGCCCTTGTCGGCCCACTCCAGCGGCGTCAGTTTCGGGCCCTCGGTCAGGCTGAAGTCGAAGTCGGCGGGCACGGTCACCTCGCGCGCCCAGCCTTGGCCCGGTGTCCAGCCGCCCTTGGCGAGCAGGCTCGCCGCCGAGGCCAGCGCATCGGCGGGGGAGGCCCAGATGTCGCGCTTGCCGTCGCCGTCGCCGTCCACGGCGGTCGACAGGAAGGCCGACGGCAGGAACTGGGTCTGGCCCATGGCGCCGGCCCAGGAGCCCTTGAGCTGGCTGCGCGACGCCTCGCCGGAGCCGATGATCCGGAGTGCTGCGATCAGCTCGCCCTCCGCCCAGTCGCGCCGGCGGCCCTGGGCGGCCAGCGAGGCCATGGAGCGGATCACGTCGAAATCGCCCTGGATGGCCCCGAAGGCGCTTTCCCGCGACCAGACGGCGATCAGGACTTCTCGCGGCACCCCGAAGCGCTGCTCGATGGCGTCCAGCGCCGGGATCGCGGTGCGCTTCTGCTGACCCGCGGCGATCGGGCCCTCGGTGACCGCGCCCTTGATGTAGACGGAGATCGGCTGGGAGAATTCCGGCTGGCGGCTGTCGCGCGACGTCACCCGCGGATCGGGCGTCAGCCCGGCCATCTCGCGCTCCAATAGGGCGGGCGCGATGCCGGCCTTGACCGCCCGGCCGTAGAACTCTGCGGCCCAGGCGTCGAAGACCATGTCACCCGAGGCCGCCGGCGGCTTCACCGGGGCGATCGGGGCTGGCTCGGGCGCCGGCGTCGGCGCAGGAGCCGGGGCTTCCACCGGCGGGGGCGGAACCGCAGCGGGCTGGGGCGGCGGCGGGACCGAACGGGGGCTCGCGCACCCCGCCAGCAGGAGAAGCAGCAGCAGTAGGCGGCGATGACGAAGCATCGTCGGGAGTCTAGCGAGC
Organism: Phenylobacterium sp.; assembly: GCF_041691455.1. Lineage (GTDB taxonomy): Bacteria > Pseudomonadota > Alphaproteobacteria > Caulobacterales > Caulobacteraceae > Phenylobacterium. The sequence goes on from NZ_JBEPUO010000002.1 coordinate 88,833, forward strand.
GTCGAGTCCCGGCTCAATGACCTGAAGGTCAGCCATGACATTGACTTGGCCAGGGCCTTTCCGTATATCCGCGCGCTCCCTGTGAAACCCCGGACGCCACCGTCCGCGCCCGAGATCCAAGGTCATGAAGGTCAGAAGCTCGCTCAAGTCGCTCAAGACGCGTCACCGCGACTGCAAGCTCGTGCGCCGCAAGGGCGTCGTCTACATCATCAATAAGACGAACCCGCGCTTCAAAGCCAAGCAGGGCTGACGTCCCGCCCCGATGCAGAGGCCGAACACGGTCGTCTGGGACGTCGGCAATGTCATCGTGCGCTGGGATCCGCGCACGCTCTATTCCAAGATCTTCCCCGACCCGGTCGAACGCGACCGGTTCTTGGCCCACGTCTGCACCATGGCCTGGCACGGGCCGACCGACTGCGGCGTGACCTTCGCCGACAACTGCGCCGCGCTGAGCGCCGAACATCCCGAGCATGCCGCCGCCATCGACGCCTGGCGCGCGCGCTGGCCGGAGATGTTCTCGGGGCCCATCCCGGAGACCGAGGCGGCCATCGAGGCGCTCCAGGCCAGAGGCGTGCGCCAGTATGCGCTCACCAACATGAGCCACGAGACCTGCGAGGACACCTTCGCCATGAGCCCGGCGTTCGACCGCCTGGACGGCCGGATCGTCTCGGGGCTCGAGGGCGTCATGAAGCCGGGCCCGGAGATCTTCGAGCTGGTCTGCGCGCGCTATGGCTTCGCGCCGTCGGAAGCGCTGTTTGTGGACGATGGGGCCGGCAACATCGCGGCGGCCCGCGCGCTCGGCTTCCACGTCCACCATTTCACCGACCCGGCGGCCCTGCGCCCCGCCTTGGAGGCGTTCGGCCTCCTCTAGTGTCCGTTGTTGCGGACGAGGTCGAAGAACTCCTGACGGGTCCTGGGGTCGTCCCGCACCTCGCCCAGCAGATGGCTGGTGGTCAGGCGCGTCCCGGGCGTGTTCACGCCACGCATGGTCATGCAGCTGTGCTCGGAGATGATCACCACTCCCACGCCCTTGGGCTTGAGGATGTCGCAGATCGCGCCGGCGATCTCGGCGGTGAGCTTTTCCTGGATCTGCAGGCGCCGCGCGAAGCCGCGCACCACCCGGGCCAGCTTGGAGATGCCGACCACCCGGTTGGACGGCAGGTAGCCCACGTGGGCCCGGCCGATGAACGGCAGCATGTGATGCTCGCAGAAGCTGACCACCGGAATGTCCTTGAGGATCACCAGCTCGTCATAGCCGGCCACTTCCTCGAAGGTCTTGGCCAGATAGTCGCGCGGATCGCTCTCGTAGCCGGCGAAGAGCTCGCGGTAGGATCGGGCCACGCGGGCCGGCGTCTCCAGCAGGCCTTCACGGTCCGGGTCGTCGCCGGCCCATTCGATCAGCACGCGCACGGCGGCCTCAGCGTCGGCCTGGGTCGGTGGGGTCTTTGCAGCCATGACGTGATGCTCTCCGCGGCGTTCCGTCTCAACAACCTATCCACAGCTATGGTTCAGGCGGCGATGACAGGGCAAGGGCGCGTCGCTAGGGTCGCGGCCGATAGTTCTCCAGACAGTGAGCCCACCCATGGCCGACGACGCCTCCGCCCACCCCGATGTGCTGAACCAGGCCGCGCAGGGCCAGCTCAAGAGCATCATCGAGCGCATCGAGCGGCTGGAGATCGAGAAGGCCGAGGTCGCCGAGCAGATCAAGGAGGTCTTCGCCGAGGCCAAGGGCAACGGCTTCGACGTCAAGATCCTTCGCAAGGTGGTGCGCATCCGCAAGCAGGACCGCGCCAAGCGGCTGGAGGAGGACGCGATCCTCGACCTCTATCTCGCGGCGATCGGGGAGATTTGAACCGAAAGCCGCCAAAGACGCCGAAGCCTCGCAAGCCGCCGAAGCCGATCGATCACAAGGCCCAGGCGAAGCGAGCGGCGCTCAACGCGCTCCGCCGCGCCCAGCGCCACGCCGAGCGCGCGGGCGTGAAGCTCTCCGAATGGGAAGGCGAATTCCTGGGCTCGGTGACCGACCGGCTGAAGACCTTCGGCCGCGCCTTCGGCGACCCCGAGAAGGGCGCGCCCGGCCAGGCGCTTTCGGCGCTGCAGACCGTGAAGCTGAAAGAGATCACCGCCAAGGCGAAGGGCGAGAAGAAAGAGCTCAAGCGCCGGCCGTTCCGGCGGAAGCCGGGCTCCTAGGCCTCGGTCCGCTTCTCAGCCGCCGGCTTACCCGCCTTCGCCAGTTTGATCAGCGAGGCGAGCCGGGCCTCACGCGACCTGCGCGTCAGCTTCATCGGCGGTTTCATCGGCCCCTCCCTTGATCACGTCATCGAGGCCCTGCTCGCGGACCTTGCGATAGAGCGTCGAACGGCCGATGCCGAGACGGCGGGCCACTTCGCTCATGTGGCCGGCGTAGATCTCGATGGCGAGCTGGATGAGGTCGTGTTCGATCTCGTCGAGGGTGCGCAGGTGTCCCCGCTCGTCGAGGATGCGCACCGGCACTGATTGCGGGATGTCGGGCATCATGTGGCCGGAGATGACCGGTTGGGCCATCACCGACGACGGGCTCTCCGCGGCCATGGGGGGCGGAGCGACGCCGGAGATCGCCGGGAAGTCGTGCGGCTGCAGATAGGGCGCATCGGCGAGCACGATGGCGCGATAGACCGCGTTCTCCAGCTGGCGCACGTTGCCGGGCCAGTCGAAGGCGGAGAGGTAGGCCATGGTCTCGGGCGTGGCGCCCACCACGGTCTTGCCCTCTTCGACGTTGAACCGCTTCACGAAGGCGTCGACCAGGGCCGGCACGTCTTCCTTGCGTTCGCGCAGCGCCGGCGCCTCGATCGGGAAGACGTTGAGGCGATAGTAAAGGTCCTCGCGGAAACGCCCTTCCTTTACCGCCAGCGACAGGTCGCGGTTGGTCGCCGAGACGATCCGCACGTCGACCTTGATCGGGCGCTTGCCGCCGACCGCGTCGATCTCGCCTTCCTGCAGGGCGCGCAGCAGCTTGACCTGGATGTCGAGCGGCAGTTCGCCGACCTCGTCGAGGAAGAGCGTGCCGCCGCTGGCCTCCAGGAACTTGCCCAGGTGCTTGTCGGTGGCGCCGGTGAAGCTGCCCTTCTCGTGGCCGAACAGGATCGACTCCACGAGATTCTCGGGGATCGCGCCGCAGTTCACGGCCACGAACGGCTTGCCGCCGCGATCGGAGGAGCCGTGCACGGCGCGGGCGATGACTTCCTTGCCGACGCCGCTTTCGCCGGTGATCAGGATCGGGATCGAGGACTTGGCCGCCCGTTCGCCCAGGCGCTTGACCATGGTCATGGCCGGCGAGCCGCCGATCAGGTCGTCGAAGCTGGTGCGGCCGGAGGCGTGCTTCTTCAGCCGGTCGACCTCGCCCTTCAGCGCGCCCATGGAAAGGGCGTTGCGGATCGAGACGATGATCCGTTCAGGCGCGGCGGGCTTGATGAAGAAGTCCATGGCGCCGGCCTGCATGGCCTGAACCACGGTGTCGATGCCGCCGGTGGCGGTGACCACGATCACCGGCTGGTTGAAGCCGCGGGCCCGCATCTCGACCAGGGTCTCCTGGCCGGAAATGCCGGGCATCACCATGTCGAGCAGGACGACGTCGGCGGGCGCGCCCAGCGCCAGATGCTGGATCGCCTGGTCGCCGTTCTCGGCGTGCGCGACCGCGAAGCCGTCCCGCTCGAGGACCGCCTGGATCAACCGACGCTGAGTTGGGTCGTCGTCGACGACGAGAACCGTTTTAGCCATATGAAGACACCACACCCGAAACCGGCCACCGCCTCACGGACGAGGGCTCCTGTTGTCACGAATTGATACAGGAGAGCGGTAAAGGCCGCGTTTCGGAGACCTGAGTCAGGTGTTAACGGCCGGGCGTCGGCGCGGGGCTCGCGGGAGGCGTTCCGGCGGCCTTCCGAGCCGCCGTCGCGCAGGCGATTCAGCCCAACCCTGAAACCGAACTGTCACGAACCGTCGCCATGTTGCCCGTCTTCTCAGGGGCCAAGATGCAGCTTTCCAGATTTGCCGCCGCCGGCGCGGCGTTCGCCATGGCGCTCGCCCCGCAGGGCGCGGCGGCGCGCAACGTCATCATCTTCGTCGCCGACGGCCTGCGCTCGCACAGCGTGACGCCGCAGACCGCGCCGGCGCTGGCCGCGGTCCGCGCCGAGGGCGTGGACTTCCAGAACAGCCATTCGCTCTATCCGACCGTCACCACACCCAATTCCTCGGCGATCGCCACCGGCCACCTGCTCGGCGACACCGGCGACTTCGGCAACACGATCTTCGTCGGCAAGCCCTTCCCGCCGCCGTTCGGCTCGGCGATCGCGGGGATCGAGGACGACGACATGCAGGCTGTGATGAACGCGCGCTACGGCGGCAACTATCTGGGCGAAACGACCTTGCTGGAGGCCGCGCGCGCCAAGGGCTATGCGACCGCCGCCATCGGCAAGCACGGCCCGACGGCTATCCAGGACGTCACCTCGCGCGATGGCCTGGGCACGATCGAGATCGACGACGACACCGGCGGCCGCGACGGCGGCCACGGTATCCCCTTGGCGTCCGAGATCACCGCGGCGCTGAAGGCCGCGGGGCTCGAGACCTTGCCGCCGGACCGCGGCCTGAACGGCGGCGGCGGGGCCTTCAACATGCCGGGCGTCCTGGTAGCCAATGTCGAGCAGCAGGACTGGCTGGCGGCGGTCGCCACCCAGGTGCTGCTGCCGCGGTTCAAGGCTGGAGGTCGGCCGTTCATCCTGGTCTTCTGGTCGCGCGACCCGGACGGCACCCAGCATGGCCAGGGCGACAGCCTCAATGTGCTGGAGCCCGGCATCAACGGCCCGACCTCGAAGGCCGCGATCCGCAACGCCTCCAACGACCTGCAGAAGCTGCGCGACGCCCTGAAGGCGCTGGGCCTCGACGGCGACACCGACATCGTGGTCACCGCCGACCATGGCTTCTCGACCATGTCCCGGGAGAGCCCGGAAAGCCCGGCGGCCAAGTTCCGCTACCGGGATGTGAAGCCCGGCTTCCTGCCCCAGGGGTTCCTCGACATCGACATGTCGATCGGACTGAAGCTCAAGCTGCACGACGCCGGCGGCGCCGAGGTGCATCCGGAACTCGGGTTCTATCCGAAGCATGGCTCGCTGCTGGGGCCAGATCCGGCCCATCCAGAGATCGCCATCGCACCCAATGGCGGCACGAACCTGATCTATCTGCCGGGCGCGGACGCCGGTGTGCTGGCTCCGCGGGTGGTCGAGTTCCTGACCCGCCAGGCCTACGTCGGCGCGATCTTCGTCAACGACGCCCTGGGCGCGATCCCGGGCGCGCTGCCGATGAGCAAGATCGGGCTGACCGGCTCGGCGCGGACCCCGCAGCCCTCGATCGTGGTCTCGTTCAAGAGCTTCTCCACCGGCTGCGCCGATCCGGAGATGTGCGGCGTCGAGATCGCCGATTCCGGCCAGCAGCAGGGCCAGGGCATCCACGGCTCCTTCGGCCGCCAGGACACCCACAACTTCATGGCCGCCGTCGGCCCCGACTTCAAAACGGGCTTCGTCGACCCGGCCCCGGTCAGCAACGCCGACTGGGCCAACACCCTGGCCCACGTCCTCGGCCTGGAGCTGTCGTCGAACGGGCAGGCGAAGGGCCGGGTGATGGCCGAGGCGCTGAAAGACGGAGGCCTGCCGCCCGAAACGCGGCCGATCGTCGTGCGCTCCCAGCCGGCGGCGAACGGCTTCGTCACCGTGCTGAATGCCCAGGAGGCGGCGGGCAAGACCTACTTCGACGCCGCCGGCATGCCGGGCCGCACCCTCGGCCTGAAGCCCTAGGCCGGGTGGGGACGGCGGCCGGGCTTGGCCTGGTCGCCGATGCGCCAGCCGGCCGGACAGGCGCCCATGTACAGGAAGTGACGGCTCTGGCGCACGGTGGTGGGCGCCGGGTCGTTGGGGGTTGGGTAATAGTAGAGCTGGGTGAGGCCGAAATTGAGCCGGAAGTCGCGCTCAAGGTCGCCGGTGGTGGTCGAACTCACCGCGAACGGGCGGCCATCGACGACACAGCGCAGCACCCATCCGTTCGGCTTCACCAGCGGCGAGGTGGTGTCCTGGCAGGGCTTGCCGTTGACCTCGGCTCGGGTGCGGGCAAAGGCCTCGCGCAGCGGGGTGTCGGCGCAGACGTAGACCGCGGAGCGCACGGCGCCTGCGCCGCCCATCACCTCCAGGCGCCAAAGCTGCGGCGGGTCGATCGCCTGCTGGCGCGCGGCGATCAATGTCTCGGTCGCGGGGCCTCCATTGCAGGCGGCGAGGCCGAGCAGGGTGAGAACCGACAGCACCTTGCCGGCAGCCCGGCTCATTGCGACGCCCTTTGAACGAAGCGGCCGCCGCGGCTAGCGGTAGATCGGCGAGACAATGATCGCCTGCATGTGGTGCTCGACCTCGACCGGGACGTAGACCGGCGGCATGCCCTCTGCGACGGAGGGCGACTGCGCCCGCCAGGCGCCAAAGGCGGCCAGCGCGATCGCCCCGGCCATGACGAAGCTCCCGATGTCCTGGCGCCGGAAGTCCGGCGCGGGGCGGCGCAGCGCCTTGATCCGCTGCTCCAGGGGATGCGGCGCCGAGCCCGCCAGCCAGTGGCAGCCGAGCGGGGCGGCGACGGCGCCGAGCTGGGTCTTCAGCAGGGTCTCGGCGTAGCGGCGCTTCTGTCCCGACCGGTGCGCCAGGACCGCGGCGTCGCAGGCCAGCTCCTGGTCGAGCCGCGCCTCGCGGGCCGCCAGATGGACCAGCGGATTGAACCAGCTGAGGCACTGGGCGAGCGCGATGAAGGCGTTGATGCGCGGGTCGCCGCGCTCGATGTGGGTGCGTTCGTGAGCGCGGATCAGGACCCGTTCCTCGGCGGAGTAGCGGGTCTCGGCATCCGCCGGCATGACGATGCGGGGGGCGAAGAAGCCGGCGACCGCCGGACCGGCCAGGCCGCGGCGGGCCAGGTCGAGGAACCGCAGCTGCCAGAACGCCACCAGGGCCGCGCCGGCCAGGGCGCCGGCAAGCCACAGGCTGAGCCAGGGCGCGGCCGGCGCCTGCATCAGGTGCTGGGAGGCGTCGTAGATCGGATCGAAGTGCGGACCGTCGCCGGGCGGGAAGATACGGGTGGCTTCGGCGGCAGGCAGCAGGGCGAAGGCGGCGGCGGCCGGGACGCACACCCACAGGCAGTAGGCGATCTGGGGGCCGAAATGGCGGCGGATGGTCGGGCGGACCATCAGCACCGCCAGGATCGCACCGGCTGCGGCGAGGTTCAGATGGACGAGGGCGACCAGAAGGTCATTCGCCATCGTCGAGGCCTTCGATCAGGCGCTTCAGCCGCGCCACCTCGCCGGACGACAGGTTGCGGTGCTTGGCGTAGTGGGCGACCAGCGGGGCGAGCTCGCCGCCGAACAGCCGGTCCAGCAGGCCCTGGCTCTCGCCGTGCACATAGTCCGCGCGGCTGACCAGGGCGCGATAGCGCGTGCGGCCCTCGTTGCGCTCGGAGACCAGCGCCTTCTTCTTGAGCAGCCGGTTGATCAGGGTTTTGACCGTGGCCTCGCCCCAGCCTTGCGGCGCGCCGACCTCGGCCACGATCTCATCGGCGGCCAGCGGGCCCTTGCCCCACACCGCCTCCATCACCTGGCTTTCCGCCGCCGATATACGCGCCATAGCTTGGTCCACCTTCGTCCCGCGACTGTTACGGATGTAAATTTATCCGTCAAGTCACTGCTTCGCGAGCTTGACAGTTCCGCGGCCGTCCCGCTCCCTATCGAAAATTACGACCGTAATACGATTGGAGTGAGCATGATCCGGACCAGGGGCGACCCCGCGACGGGCGGCGGCCATCGCCGCGATATCGACGGCCTTCGCGCCGTGGCGGTTCTGGCGATCGTCGCCTACCACGCCTTCCCGCGGTGGATTCCGGGTGGCTTCGTCGGGGTGGACGTCTTCTTCGTGATCTCCGGTTTCCTGATCACCGGGATCATCGCCCGCGAACGGGACGAGGGGCGGTTCTCCTACCTGCGGTTCTATCTGCGGCGGGCGCGGCGGATCGTACCGGCCTATGTCGTGGTGCTGGCGGCGATCGCGGCGCTCTCGCTCTGGCTGCTGCTGCCGGCGCGCCTGACCTGGGTGGGCGGCCCACTGGCCGCGTCGGGCCTCTTTCTGACCAACGTCGCCTTCACGACGGCCTACGGCTATTTCACGCCCGGCGCACAGCAGCATCCGCTGCTCCACCTGTGGTCCCTTGGCGTCGAGGAGCAGTTCTATCTCGTCTGGCCGCTGCTGCTGGCGGGGCTCTCGCTGAAGGTCCTGCGCCGCGCGCGGCTCGCCATCGCCGTCGTGCTGCTGGTCGTGTCGCTGGCCGCCGCCCAGTGGCTGACGGTCCACGACGGGGCGGTGTGGTCGTTCTTCCTGTTCCCGACCCGGGCCTGGGAGTTCCTGGCCGGCTGCCTCCTGGCGCTCGCGCCGAAGTTCGCGCCGCGTGGCCCGATCGGAGCGAATGCGGCCGGCGTCGCGGGCCTGGCGCTGATCGCAGGTTCGGTCGCGCTGTTGAGCGAAACCACGCCGTTCCCCGGGCTCTCGACGGTTCCCGCTTGCCTGGGGGCGGCCCTGGTGCTGTGGAGCGGGGCCGGCCGGGATCCGGCCGCGACGGCGGTGCTGCGAAGCGCGCCTGCGGTGGGCGTGGGCCTCGTCTCCTATTCCCTCTACCTTTGGCACTGGCCGGCGCTGATCTTCGGCCGGGAGTATGCGCAGCGCGAGCTCAGGCCGCTGGAGGTCGCCGCACTGCTGGCGCTTAGCGTGGCCCTGGCGATCGCGACTTGGCGTTTCGTGGAGCAGCCCTGGCGCCGTCGCGCCGCGCCGCGCCCCGGCCGGGCGCTTGCGCTCACCCTGTCGCCCCTGCTCATCTTCGTGGCGCTCGGCGCGGCGATGTACGTCACCCATGGTCTTCCCGCACGGCTCTCGCCCTCGGCGCGCCAGGCGGCGGACATCGAGAACACCGACATCAACCCGCGGCGCCACGCGTGCTTCACCACCGGCAAGCCGGTCGCTGCGAACGGTTGCCGCTATGGCGCGGCGGCTGACGCCAAGGACTATGACGTGCTGGTCTGGGGCGACTCGCACGCCGACGCGGCGACTCCCGGGGTCGTCGACTGGGCCAAGCTGCGCGGCTGGAGCCTGCGCGAGGCGGCGCTCGGGGGCTGCCCGCCTCTGGTGGATGCGCGGCCCATGGCGCCCAAGGTCGGCGAGCTGAAAGGCTGCCGCGCTTCCGCCGGTCTGGTGGTCCGCGAGATCGCCGCCGATCCGAAGCTGAAGCTGATCGTGCTGGCGGCGCGCTGGCCGCTCTACAATGGCGACACGCCGCACTACGACGCAGGCAATCCGCCGATCCGCGTGCTGGACGCCCGGACGCCCGGCGACCGCGTCTATCCGCTGGACGAGGGCCTGACCCGGACCCTGGACGCCATCGCCGCCACCGGGACCAGGGCGCGGGTGGTCGTGTTGGGCCCGGTCCCGGAGCTCACCTTCTCGCCGTCCTACTGTGTGGCGATGGCCCGGCATCTCCACCGAGCCGAAGCGCGCTGCTGGGACGCGCCGGCGGCCTTGCCGCTATCCCGGGCGCGCCCGGCGGAGGCGGCCATCGCCCGCGCCCTGGCCCGCGCGCCGGGGGTGCGGACAGTCTTGCCGTCGGCGCGGCTCTGCACCGAGACAAGTTGCGTCACCGTCCTGCGTCATCGCCTGATCTACTTCGACGACGACCACCTCAGCGCCACGGGCGCGCGAATGCTGGTCCCCGGCTGGCTGGACGAGGCGCTCAGCTCACCCGCACCTGCGCCGGCCCCGCGACCATCCGGCCGACCGCCGCCGCGGCGCTGAAGCCGCGGCCGCGGACAAGGGCCAGCACGTTGTCGGCCGCGTCCGGCGACACCGCGATCAACAGGCCGCCGCTGGTCTGGGGGTCGGTAAGCAGGTCGCGTTTCCAGTCCGGCAGGTCCGCGGCGAGCTCCACGCTGTCGCCATAGCTCGCCCAGTTGCGCGTCGAGGCGCCGGTCCTGACGCCGGCCCGGGCCAGGGCCTCGACGCCGGCCAGCAGAGGCGGTTCGGCGGTTAGCTCGGCCCCGAGGCCCGATCCGCGGCACATCTCCAGCGCATGGCCGAGCAGGCCGAAGCCGGTGACATCGGTCAGCGCATGGACGCCGCCCACCTCGCCCAGCTCGCGGCCCACGGCGTTCAACTGGGTGGTCGAGGCGATGAACGCCGCGTAGCCCGCCGCGTCGAGACGCTCCTGCTTGAAGGCCGCGCTCAGCACGCCGACGCCCAGCGGCTTGGTCAGGATCAGCACGTCCCCGGCCTGAGCGGTGCGGTTGGTCAGCACCTTATCGGGATGCACCAGGCCCAGGGCCACCAAGCCATAGATCGGCTCGACGCTGTCGATGGAGTGGCCACCGGCCACCGGTACGCCCGCCGCCGCGCAGACCGAGGCGCCGCCCTCCAGGATCGCGCGGATGGTCTCGGGCGCCAGCCTGTCGATGGGCATGCCGACTATGGCCAGCGCCAGGATCGGGGTCCCGCCCATGGCGTAGACGTCGGATAGCGCGTTGGTCGCCGCGATCCGCCCGAAGTCGAAGGGGTCGTCCACCACCGGCATGAAGAAGTCGGTGGTCGCCACCAGGGCCTGGCTGTCGTTCAGCCGCCAGACCGCCGCGTCGTCGGAGGTGGCGGTCCCCACCATCAGGTCCGAGAAGGCTGCCGTCGCCGGCATGCCCTTGAGGATCGACTGCAGGACCGCCGGCGCGAGCTTGCAGCCGCAGCCCCCGCCGTGCGCCAGAGAGGTCAGGCGGAAGGGTTCTTGGCTGGCTTCCGGCGAGATCGCTGTCATAGGCTCGATCCTATCGCGGCGCCGCGCCGAACCCGAAGGCCCTTTGCTTGTCCGCCATCCAGATCCTTGAGAGCGCCGACCGGGACAGCCTCGCCCGCTACGACGCCATCATCGACGTGCGCAGTCCCGGCGAGTTCGCCTGGGACCATGCGCCGGGCGCCATCAACCTGCCGGTGCTCAGCGATGCGGAGCGCGCCGAGGTCGGGACGATCTATGTCCAGGAATCCCGCTTCCGCGCCCGCCGGATCGGCGCGGCCCATATCGCCAGGAACGTGGCCCATCACCTGGAGACCGCGCTCGCCGACAAGCCGGGGTCGTTCCAGCCGCTGATCTATTGCTGGCGTGGCGGGCAGCGGTCGAACGCCATGGCGACGATCCTCTCCCAGGTGGGCTGGCGGACCACCGTGCTGGCCGGCGGCTACAAGACCTGGCGGCGTCATGTCACCGCCCGCCTGTACGATGCGCCGTTGGCGATCCCGCTGGTCCTGCTCGACGGCTACACCGGCTCGGGCAAGACCGAGGTGCTGCGGCGGCTGGCGGCGCGCGGCCTGCAGACCGTCGACCTCGAGGGGCTCGCCGCTCACCGGGGGTCGCTGTTCGGCGCGCTCGCCGGCCAGCCACAGCCGTCGCAGAAGATGTTCGAGTCGCGCCTGCTCTGCGCCCTCGACAGCCTCGATCCGGCGCGGCCGGCGGTCGTCGAGGCGGAGTCCAGCAAGGTGGGCGAGCGGATGGTCCCGCCGGCGCTCTGGCAGGCCATGGCCGAGGCGCCGCGGATCGAGCTGTCGGCGCCGGCCGAGATCCGGGCCGGCTATCTGGTCCGCACCTATCACGACATCGTCGAGGACCGCGCGGCGCTGGACGAAGCCCTGCGCCGGCTGCCGACGCCGCCGGGCCGCAAGCGTCTGGCCGCCTGGGGCGAGCTGGCCGACGCCGGCCAATTCGAGGCCCTGGCGCTGGCGCTCATGGAGCTGCACTACGACCCGGCCTATCGCCGCGCCGTCCGCAAGGCCGGGCGGCCCAACCTCGGCGTCCTCGACCTCGCCGGGCTCGCACCCGCCGACCTGGACGCCGCCGCCGACGAGATCGCGCGGCGGATCGGGCAGGCCTTCACGCCCTCTTGAAGCAAAGAATGGGCGGGTGAGCGTTCGCGCCTGTGCTAGAAGGCGCCGTCACCCGAACGTCGCGCCCTGCCGGCCGGGTTTCCCGGTCGCTCCGCTCGCCGAGCAGCGCCCCGCGGCGCCGGAACCAGGAACGCCGTCATGAAGACCTATCAGGGCACGATAACGCCAAACCGGCGCGACCTCAGCGACCCCCGGTCGTCGGGCACGCCCGCCCAGACGCCGAAGACGCCGCGCCTCAACGACCGCCGCAGCACGCGCTGACGTCCAGCTCAAGGAGACCGCCATGGCCAAGGGCCAGAAGAAATCCAACAAGGAAGCCCGCAAACCGAAGCAGCCCAAGGCGAAGCCCGCCGAGGTCATCTCGGTGTTGAACCCGTCGCACAAGAAGCGCTAGCCGCGCCCGGATGACCGGCGCGGGCCATGCGCCGGCGTATGATGGGGCCACGCTCTTGAGCATCGTCGCGGGACCTGCGCCAGGCTATCCCTGAGGGATCGCAGCGCGAGGGCGAGCATGTTCGTAGGACATTATTCGGCGGCCCTGGCGGCCAAGGCGGCGGAGCCCAGGGCGCCGCTCTGGACCTATGTGATCGGCTGCCAGCTCCTGGACGTGGCCTGGTCGGGCCTGGTTATGGCCGGGTTGGAGAAGCTGCGCATCGACCCGAGCTTGCCGGGCTCGAGTCTCGACCTTTATCACATGCCCTGGACCCACAGCCTGCCCGGGGCCCTCGCCTGGTCGCTGGCCGCGGCGGTCGCCGTGCGTTTGGCGCTGAAGCTGCCGGTCCGCGCCGCGGTGTTCGTGGGCCTGGCGGTGTTTTCACACTGGATCCTGGACCTCGCCGTCCATCGCCCCGACCTCGAGCTCTGGTTTGGGGGCGCCAAGGTCGGCTTCGGCCTGTGGAACTATCCCCTGCCGGAGGAAGCGCTCGAAATCGGACTGCTGGCCGTCGCGGGCGCTTTCTGGGCGGGGTGGCGGGTCCGGGACGGCCGCACGGTCTGGCCCGCAGGCCTCTTCCTGGCCCTGCTCGTGGGCTTACAGATCTACGCCATGAGCGCTGAGCAAGGCGTCCTCGATCCGGTGAAGATGGGCCTCACGGCGCTGGCGGCCTATCTCGCGGTCGGCTTTGTCGCCTGGCTGGTCGAACGCGGTCCGCCGACCCACGACGGTTGACGCTGGGGAGCGCTTGCCCGAGGCCGCAGTCCGCGCATAGTGCCGGCAAGGCCGAGCTCTACGGCCATCGGGAGAGGCGTGACCATGAAGATCATCAAGCTCGGCCTGGCCCTGGCGCTCGCCGTCACGGTGGCGGCCTGCCAGAAGCCGGTGGCGAACGTGGACGGGGCGCGGATCGCCGCCGCCGACACCAACGCCGAATGGGTTTCCTACGGCAAAGGCTACTCCGAGCAGCGTTTCTCCCCGCTCGACAAGATCTCGACCGCCAATGTCGGTCAACTCGGCCTCGCCTGGTATGCCCAGTTTGACACCGACCGCGGCCAGGAGGCGACTCCCCTGGTGGTCGACGGCGTGCTCTACACCACGACGGCCTGGTCCAAGGTCTACGCCTATGACGCGGCGACCGGGAAACCCAAGTGGTCCTACGATCCCAAAGTCGACGGCGCGAAGGGTTTCGACGCCTGCTGCGACGTCGTCAACCGCGGCGTGGCGGTCTGGAAGGGCAAGGTCTATGTCGGCGCGCTCGACGGACGGCTGATCGCGCTCGACGCCGAGACCGGCAAACCCGTCTGGTCGGTGCAGACCACCGATCCGAAGAAGCCCTTCACAATCACCGGCGCGCCGCGCGTGGTGAAGGACAAGGTGCTGATCGGCAACTCCGGCGCCGAATATGGGGTGCGCGGCTACATCACCGCCTATGACGCGGCGACGGGCAAGCAGGTCTGGCGCTTCTACACGATCCCCAACCCGACCGGCGCGGCCGACGGGGCGGCCTCCGACAAGGTTCTGAGGGAGAAAGGCCAGTCGACCTGGCCCGAAGGCGCCTGGAAGCTGGTCGGCGGCGGCGGCACCGTCTGGGACGCCATCGTCTACGACCCGGCGCTCGACATGATCTATTTCGGCGTCGACAACGGGACCCCTTGGAACCAGGAGCAGCGCTCCGGCGGCAAGGGCGACAACCTCTTCGTCTCCTCGATCGTCGCGGTGAAGGCCGACACCGGCGAGTACGTCTGGCACTATCAGGTGAACCCCGGCGAGAGCTGGGACTATTCGGCCGTGCAGCCGATGATCCTGGCGGACCTGACCATCGGCGGCGCGCCGCGTAAGGTGCTGATGCAGGCGCCGAAGAACGGCTTCTTCTATGTGATCGACCGGACCAACGGGAAGCTGCTCTCGGCGAAGAATTTCGTCCCGGTGACCTGGGCCACCAGCATCGACATCGCCACCGGCCGGCCGGTGGAGAATCCTGCCGCTCGCTACGGCAAGGACGTCGAGCTGCAAATGCCCGCGCCGCTGGGCGCGCATAACTGGCACCCGATGGCGTTCAGCCCGAAAACCGGACTCGTCTACATCCCCGCCCAGCAAATGCCGTTCGCGTTCCAGAACGATCCGAGCTTCGCCTACAAGCCCGGCGGCTGGAATCTGGGCGTCAACCTTCTGGCCAACGCCGCGCCCATGACGGCGGACCAGACCAAGGCCCTGGCCGCCCAGATCAAGGGCTCGCTGATCGCCTGGGACCCTGTGAATCAAAAGGCCGTCTGGACAGTCCAGCGGCCCTATTTCTGGAACGCGGGCGTGCTGGCGACCGGCGGCGGCCTAGTGTTCCAGGGCGCGGCGGAAGGGCAGGTCTACGCCTATGACGCGACGAACGGAAAGCAGCTCTGGTCCTATCCGACCGGCAACGGGGTGATTGCCCCGCCGATGACCTATGAGGTGAACGGCGACCAGTATGTGGCGCTTATGGTGGGCTCGGGCGGCGGAGGCCAGGTCTCCGCGCCGTCGCTGCTTCCGACGCGACCGAGGCTTCCCGGCCGGCTGTTGGTCTTCAAGCTCGGCGCGACGGCCAAGGCGCCCGACTTCGTCCTGCCGGCCCAGCCCGAGATCGATCTGTCGAAGGTCACCACCAACGGCGACCCCAAGCACGGCTATGTGGTCTTCAACAACAACTGCCAGGTCTGCCACGGCGCCAACGCCACCGGCTCCTGGCTCCCGGACCTGAAGCGCTCACCGTTGATCACCACGCCGGCGGATTTCAACTCGGTGGTGATGGAGGGCGTCAAGGCCCACAACGGCATGGTCAGCTTCTCGCGCTTCCTGAAACCCCAGGACGTGGAGGACGTCCGCGCCTTCCTGGTCGGTCAGGGCAAGGGCGATCCGCTTCCCGGTGCGACGACGGTGGCGGCGAAGTAGCTAGCGCAGCGCCGCCCCGGACTGGTCGGCGATCCAGTCGGCCTGGGCCTGGGTGAGGATCAGCGGCTGGCCGACAGCCAGGGCTCCAGACGAAAAGCGCGGGGTCAGGGATGTCTCACTTCGCCTTGGGCTTGAACGCCAGGATCACATTGCCGGCCACCTCGCCGAACATGCCGTAGCCGGAATTGACCAGCAGCAGGCCGTTCACCGCGGTGATGGAGGCCGCGTCGATGGAGCCGCCCTTGCCGGAGACGCCATTGACGCCCTGGTAGGGGATGGCGGTGTCGGTCTTCCAGAGGAGCCCGCCGGTCTTGGCGTCGAGCACATAGAGGTAGCCGTCGAGGCTGCCTCCGATCACCGCCCCGTCGATGACGGCAGGCGCCGTCGACAGGCCATAGATCTGCTTGCAGCGGGGCATCCGCTGCGGCCGGTCGCCCTCGCAGTCGGGCGCCGTCGCGAAGGTCCATTTCACCGCGCCGGTCTTGGCGTCGATCGCATACATGCCGGACTTGATCTCCGGACCGACCGTCTGGCCGGGCAGGTCACGGCCGATCTGGCTGATCGGAGCGAAGATCGTATCGTCCTTGAAGGCGATGCCCCAGTGGACGCCGCCGAGCGGGCTGCCGGTGCCGAGGTCGCGGCGCCAGATCACCTTGCCGGTCACCGGATCCATCGCCCACACCGTCCCCGACTTCTGGCCGGCGTAGACCATCTCCTGGCCGCTCTTGAGGTGGCCCAGGATGAAGGACGCCCCGAAGTCGACGTCGCGGTAGACGGTGTCGGTGACGCAGTTGAGCTGGGTCGGCTTGGGCTTCGGCCCGCAACCGGAGTTGAAGATGTCGCGCTCGGTGGCCTGGTGGCTCCAGCGCTCCTTGCCGTCGTTGAGGCCGATGGCGATCAGGGCGTCGGTGTTCTTGTGGGCGGGCGGCGAATTGGCCTCGCCGGTTCCGAAGTAGATCAGGCCGCGCTTCTCATCGACGGACGGCGAGTTCCAGATCGGCGCGCCGGAGGGGCCGAAGAGCATCTTGCCGTCGCCGCGGTCGCGCAGCGGAGTCGCGTCCGGCATGGTGTCATAGCGCCACTGCTGAGCGCCGGTCTTGGGATCGAGCGACAGGATGTAGCCGTGGTTGTTGCAGCAGACCTCCTTGTTGTCCGCCGCGACCGAGATCTCGTACTGGGCGACCGGCACGATGATGCGGGTCTTCAGCACCGTCGGCGTGCCGGTGGTCATGGAGAACTTGTAGACCCCAACCTTGCGGGTCCACAGGAGCGCCCCGGTCCTGGCGTCGACCAGATAGACCCCGCTGTCGAGGCCGGAGAAGGCCAGCACGCCGCGCCCATCGGCCAGGACGCCATAGGCGGCGCTGGTGCGCAGGGGCGCGCCGCCCGGGGTTTTGTAGAGCCACTTCAGGCAGGGCTTGGCGGCGTCGGAAACGTCGAAGGCATAGAGCGCGCCGGCGTCGGCCACGGGATAGAAGACCGTCTTGCCGACGATCGCCGGCTGGGCGCGCATGGCGCTGGCGCCGGGGATGGCGATCGACCAGGCAAGCTCCATGTTGGAGAGCTGCGCCTTGGTGAGTCCGGCCTGCGCGGCCGTCAGGGTGCGGGTGTTGGCGCGGTCATAGCCGAAGGTGGCGACCGTGGCCGGGCCCTTGAGGTCGGCGACGCGGCGCTCCGCCGGGCACATCATCGCCTTGGTCCAGCTGTCGTCGGTCGTGGCCGGACCGCCGGTCAGGTAGTTGATCAAGAGGCCGCGCACGTCGCCCGACATGCCCTCGGCCATGGCCTTCATCTTGCCCTGGGTGAGGGCGAAATCGATGGTCTGGTAGCTCATGGCCTTGAGGTTGGCCTTGGACGGCGCCCGGCTCGACTCGGAATGGTCGTGGCAGGAGGCGCAGCGCTCGAGGTAGGTGCCTTCGCCCGGCGCGAGGGTCTGCGCCGAGGCGCCATGAGCGGCGCCGATCAGCAGGGCGGCCAGCGCGGCCGCCGCGGCCCGTGCGAAATGAGTCACCTGGAACATCGTCTCCCCCTTCGCCGCTCTCGGACGGCTTTGCGCGGCGCCATCGGCGATGGCCGCAGCGCCTGGGCACGACTAGAGCAAACTCTCCAGTTGGCCGCCACCATAGATCAGTGATCGGCGGCGACGTCCTGGCTTCCAGAGTGAAACATGTTCCCGAGGAAATTCAGCGGCAGTCAAAGCGGGACGAAATCGCCGGGAATTCTTCCTGATTGAGCCGGGAAAATTTCTCGGCCTCCTAGTCCAGCACGGCCGCGAACTGCTCGGCGATCCAGTCGGCCTGCGCCTCGGTGAGGATCAACGGCGGGGCGATGCGGATGGTGTGCTCGTGGGTCTCCTTGGCCAGCAGGCCGCGGGCCTGCAGGGCCTCGCAGACGCGCCGCGCGCCGCCGGCCTCGGCGTGCAGTTCGACAGCGATCATCAGGCCGCGGCCGCGCACCTCCTTGACGCTGTCGGCGTGGATCGAGGCCAGCGAGGCCTGCAGCCGGTCGCCGACCCGGGCGGCGTTCTCGACCATGCCCTCCTCGACCAGCACGCGCAGCGCCGCGCGGGCGACCGCGCAGGCCAACGGATTGCCGCCGAAGGTCGAGCCGTGCTCGCCCGGATGCAGCACGCTCATGACCTCCGAGTTCGAGAGCACGGCGGAGACCGGATAGAAGCCGCCCGAGAGCGCCTTGCCGATCAGGGTGAGGTCGGCCTCGATCCCCTCATGCTGCTCGGCCAGCAGCTTGCCGGTGCGGCCGAGCCCCGTCTGGATCTCGTCGAGGATCAGGATGACGTTGTGCCTCGTGCAGAGCTCGCGGGCCCGCTTCAGATAGCCGGCCGGCGGGATGATCACCCCGGCCTCGCCCTGGATCGGCTCGACCAGGAAGGCCACGGTATTGGGGCCGATGGCGGCCTCCAGGGCCTTCGCGTCGCCGTAGGGGACGACCCGGAAGCCCGGCGCGAAGGGGCCGAAGCCGCCGCGCGACTGCGGGTCGGTGGAGAAGCCGACGATGGCTACCGTGCGGCCGTGGAAGTTGTCGGCGGCGACGATGATCTCGGCCTGGCCTTCCGGCACGCCCTTGACCTCGTAACCCCACTTGCGGGCGACCTTGATGGCGCTCTCCACGGCCTCGGCGCCGGAGTTCATCGGCAGGGCCTTGTGACTGCCGGTCAGCGCGCAGAGCTCTTCGTAGAAGGGCGCGAGCTGGTCGTTGCGGAAGGCGCGGCTGGTGAGCGTCAGCCGGCTCGCCTGGGCGACCATGGCCTCCAGGATTTTCGGATGGCAGTGGCCCTGGTTCACCGCCGAATAGGCCGAGAGGCAGTCGAGGTATCGATTGCCCTCGACGTCCCAGACGTAAACACCCTCGCCGCGGGTCAGCACCACGTCGAGCGGCTTGTAGTTCTTCGCGCCGTAGAGGGCTTCGAGAGCGATCAGATCGGCGGTGAGCGAGCGTTGGAGGGCGATGTCGTTCATGACGGCCTCATTCTGCGGCGAGGATGGCGGGTTGCGGTTGGCTCGTCCGGTCGAGGCGCAGCGTCATGCAGTAGGCCGCGCCGCCTGAGAGGATGAAGGGGTCGAGGTCGATCTCGATCAGGCTGTAGCCGCGGGCCTGGAGCTTGGCGCGCAGCGAGGCCGGCGCGCGGGCCATGATCACCTTGTCGCCGAGGTTCACCGCATTGACGCAGAAGGCGGCGGCCTCTTCGGCGCTGGCCTCGATGCGGTCGGCCTCGGCGATGTGCTCGCGCAGCGTCGCCAGGGCCTTGGGCGTGAAGGCGTCCGGAAAGTAGAGCACCTTGCCGCCGGCCAGCGGGCAGAAGCAGGTGTCGAGGTGGTAGAAGCGGTCCGACGC
Source organism: Phenylobacterium sp. (assembly GCF_041691455.1). GTDB lineage: Bacteria > Pseudomonadota > Alphaproteobacteria > Caulobacterales > Caulobacteraceae > Phenylobacterium. The sequence continues at coordinate 108,054 of NZ_JBEPUO010000002.1, forward strand.
CAGTTCCAGGCTGACCACCTCCCGGCCGAAGGTCCTGGCGATCACCCGCACGGAAGCCTTGCTGGAGCGCGGGCCGAAGCCTGCCCAGAAGAACCGGCGATCGGCGTCCCAGATGCAGTCGCCCGCGCCCTCCTGCAGGACGCCCTCCGGCAGGTCGACGATCTCCTGGATGAGGCCGCGAGCCTTCAGCCGGGCGAAGGCGGCGCGGAACACGGCCTCTTCGCCCTGACGCTCGGGATGGCGGAAGCGGGCCATCAGCACGCGGCCGTCCAGCACCACCGCGGCATTGGCCGGGAAGACCAGGTCGGGCAGGCCGCGGACCGCGCCTATGGTCTCGACGTGGGCGCCGGCGGCCCTGAGCGCGGCCTTGAGGCTGGCGGAGGCGGCCAGCGCGGCCGCCCGGTGCTCGGGCCGCCAGGCCGTCGGCCGCATCCACGGATTGATCTGGTAGCTGACGTCGAAGCACGCCGGGTCGGTCATCAGGAAGAACGCCACGCCGCACCCCATCGCTAAGCTTTACCGCCGGTCAGAATGGCGCCGGAGGGTGCTAGCGAATAGCCAGCAAGCTGCTACAATTCGCAGGGAATTCTGACGATCTGCTAAGCCTAGGTAGCGATATGATGGACGAACTGGATCGTCGGCTGCTGGCCCTCCTCCGGGCCGATTCGCGGGAGCCGGTGGCGTCGCTGGCCGCCAAGCTGAAGGTCTCGCGCGGGACCGTGCAGAACCGCATCCGCAAGATGCTGGGCCCCGACGGCGCGATCCAGGGCTTCACCGTGCGTACGCGGCCGGAGCTGGAGGCGAGCCGGGTCAGGGCGATCATGACCATCGCCATCGAGGGCGAACGGTCCGGCGCGGTGGTGAAGGCGCTCAGGGGCTTTCCCGAGGTGGACAAGGTGCACACCACCAACGGCCGCTGGGACCTGATCGCCGAGCTCGACACCGAGACCCTGGCCGCCTTCAGCCAAACCCTGGACCAGATCCGCCTGATCGACGGCATCGCATCGACCGAGACCTCGATCCTGCTGGCCACGCAGAAGATGTGAGCGGTAGAACGCGCGGATGAACGCGCCCTTCAAGACCGACGCCCTGCCGCAGTGGAACCTCGGCGACCTCTATGCCGGCCGCGACGATCCGCGGATCGAGGCGGACCTGGCCGGGGCCAGAGCCGACAACGACGCCCTGGTGGCGCTGAAGGGCCGGTTCGTCGCGAGCCGCGCCGACGCCCGCGTGCTGGGCGAGCTGCTGGACAAGGCGATCGGGCTCTACGAGGCGGCGACCAACGGCCTGTGGGGCGTCGGGGCCTATGCGGGCCTGGCTTCGTCCACGGCGCGCAACGATCCGGCCTGGTCGAAGTTCGAGGGCGACCTGCGGGCCCGCTCCGCCCAGATCGCCGCCGAGAGCCTCTATTTCACGCTGGAGCTGAACGAACTCGACGACAACGAGATCGAGGCGGCGTTCCGCGCGCACAAGCCGGCGGCCCGCTGGCGGCCCTGGATTCGCCGCGTGCGCCTGTCGCGGCCGCACGAACTGTCGCCCGACCTGGAGCGGATGCTGATCGACCGCGGGCCGGCGGTGGCCAACTGGAGCCGGCTGTCGGAAGAGACCCTGGCCGCGCTCACCGCCAAGGTCGGCCGCGAGACGCTCAGCCTGTCCGAGGTGCTGAACCGCCTTTCAGATCCCGACGGCGCGCGGCGCAAGCAGGCGGCCCAGGGCCTCGCCAAGGCGCTGGAGCAGCGCACCTCCACGCTGGCGCTGTGCCTCAACACGCTGGCCTTCGAAAAACAGGTGGAGGACCGTTGGCGGAAATATCCCGACCCCGCCGCCTCGCGCCACATCGCCAACGAGGTCCACGCCGACGCGGTCGCCGCGCTGGAGGCCGCCGTGGTGGAGGCCTATGAGCCGGTCAGCCATCGCTACTATCGCCTGAAGGCCAGGGCCATGGGCCGCGACGTGCTGGACCAGTGGGACCGCAACGCCCCGCTCGACACCGCCCAGCCCCGCACCTACGGCTGGGACGAGGCCAAGGGGATGGTGCTGGAGAGCTTCGCGGCGCTGGCGCCCAAGTTCGCCGACACCGCCCAGACCTTCTTCACCCACCCCTGGATCGACGCCAAGCCCCGGCCCGGCAAGCAATCGGGCGCCTATTCGCACTCCGTCACTTCCGAGCGGCACCCCTATGTGTTCCTGAACTACATGGGCGAGCGGCGCGACGTGCTGACGCTGGCCCACGAGCTCGGCCACGCGGTCCACCAGACGCTCTGCGCGCCGCTCGGCACCCTGCTCGCCGACACGCCGCTGACGCTCGCCGAGACCGCCTCAATCTTCGGCGAGGGGCTGGTGTTCGAGCGCCTGCTGGCCAATGCGTCGAAGGCCGAGCGCAAGGGCCTGCTGGCCGGCAAGATCGAGGACGGGATCAATACGGTGGTCCGCCAGATCGCCTTCCACCGCTTCGAGACCCGGTTCCACGCGGCGCGGATGGCCGGCGAGGTCTCGCCCGACGAGATCGGCCGGATCTGGCTCGCCTGCATGGGCGAGAGCCTTGGGCCGGCCATCAAGCTCAACCGCGGCTACGAGCACTACTGGGCCTACGTCAGCCACTTCGTCCACGCGCCGTTCTATGTCTACGCCTACGCCTTCGGGGACCTCCTGGTCCGCGGGCTGATGGAGAAGCGCCGCGAGGACCCCAAGGCCTTCGCGCCCCTCTACGAGGACCTGCTGGCCGCCGGCGGCACGCGCACCTACGTCGAGGCCCTGGCCCCCTTCGGGCTAAACCCGCGCGAAAAGGCCTTCTGGGCGGCGGGCATGAAGCAGCTCGAACGGCTGGTGGACGAGTTCGAGGCATTGGTCTGAGGCCCGGAAGGCGTCCCGCCGGAGGCATCGGGAGAGCCGAGCATGATCTCAGCGCTCGCAGCCTTCGTCCTGGTTGCCGCAACTCCGGACTCCTGCCGCACCGTCCATGGCCGCATGGACCTCTGGAACGGCGCGCCGACGGTTCGCATCCGGGTGATCGGGACGCGGCGCGTGCTGGGCGTCGTGCAGCCGCACGAACGCTTCGACGATCTGCCGCCGTCCGTTCGGCGGATCTGGACGGGCCAGGACGCCGACGCCGACTGGAAGACCTCGATCACCGGGGACTTCAAGGTTTGCGCGGTGCGCCCGGAGCGCCCCGGCCGCATGCCGCGCGTCCGCCTGATCGCCGCCGGCCGCCTCACCGCGCGCGCCCGGCCCTGAACCGCCCGGCTAGTTGAACGCAAACACCGCGCTGAGCATCGCGAGCACTATGGCCGCGCCGGCCAGCCGGCCGGCGATGAACATCAGCGGCGTCGCGCCCACGTCGCCGCGCCTGAAGCGTGCGCCGGCCCATTCGTGCAGGCCGACGGCCACGGCCGCGGTGGCGACCAGGGCCATCTTCACCCAGAACCACCCGGTGAATCCGCCGGGGCCGCCGAACTTCAGCCAGACCATCAGCGGGCCGGTGGTCAGCAGGATAGCCAGTCCCGCCGCCCCGATGCGGCTGAAGAAGGTCTCGAGCGGCCACCACTGTCCGCGCTGATCGGCCGGGGCGGCGACCAATCTCGGACCGACCTGCGACAGCGCGATGCCGCCGCCCACCCCCATGCCGACCCCGATGAAGTGCAGCCACAAGAGCAGGTTGGTGAGGATGTGCATGCCGCGCCGTCCAGCGTCACCGCTTGACAGGGCGACGGCCAAGCCTAGGCCGGATCGCGCCAGCCTCCTACCGGGATTCAGGGCCGGCTTCCGCCTGCGCCGGCAGAACTTCCCGGCCGATGTCGGAACCGCGTCCTCTCGTTCGTTCTTGGGGAGACAGCCTCGGGAGACACGACCATGAAGACCGTCCGCACCCTCGCCGCCGCCAAGGCGCTCTCCATCCTGCTGGTGGCGGGCCCGGCGATCGCGGCTACGGCCCCCGCCGCGCCGCCGCCGCCTGCTGGGCTCTACGCCATCGACAAGGCCCACACCTCGGTGACCTTCCGGGTCAGCCACATGGGCTTCTCGCGCTACACCGCCCGCTTCGCGACCGTCGACGGCAGGCTGAAGTTCGATCCGGCCCACCCGGCGGCCATGAGCGTCGAGGCGACGATCGACCCGAAGTCGCTTGCGCTGAACGCGCCGCCCGCGGGCTTCCACGACCAGCTGATGGGCAAGAGCTTCTTCGACGCGGCCAAGTTCCCGGCGATCAGCTTCAAGTCGACCGGGGTGCAGCTCACTGGCCCCCACGCGGCCAAGGTGACAGGGAACCTGACCCTGCACGGAGTGACCAAGCCGGTGACCCTCGATGTCACCTACAACGGCGGCTATCCGCCGAACGCCATGGACCCGGGCGGGGCCCGGGTCGGCTTCTCCGCCCACGGCGTCTTCAAGCGCTCGGCCTTCGGCATGGGCTTCGGCACGCCCGCGCCCGGTTCGAACATGGGGGTCGGCGACGACGTCGAGGTGATGATCGAGACCGAGTTCTCCGACGGCAAGCCGCCGCCGAAGAAATAGGTCCCCCCGGGCCTCAGGCCAGCATGCGGATCGTCGGTTCGCGCCCCCACTGGCGGGTGCGGGCCGGCGGCAGGAAGGCCTCGGCGCCCGCGCCCAGGTCGACGATCCCGGCGTCCGGCGCCACGCCGGCCTCGTCCAGCAGCGGCTGGGCCTCGGCGGTGAAGCCGATGGCCTTCAGGTGGACGAAGGCGTTGTGCACGAAGTCGATGGCGGCGCTCTCGGCCAGGAGCTGGGCGCAGCCGTCCGCCGACAACACCAGGGCTACGGCGTCGAAGATCACCGAGGGCGAGCCGGCGAGCTGGCCGTCGGCCTTCAGGAGCTTGCCGCCCTTCAGGGTGACGCCGCCGATCTTGGGCGCGACGATCTTGACCGTGGCGCCCTCGGCCTCGGCCGCCTTGCGGACCGCCTTTACCACGGCCCCGTCGGCGCCGTCGGTGACCAGGATACCAACCGAACGGCCCATCAGGGTCTCGGGATATTTGCCGACGATCCGCAGGGCCGGCGACGGCTTCATGTCCTGCGGCTCGACCGCCGCCGAGGTCTTGGCGGGCAGCGGCATGTTGAGCCCGTCGGCCACGCGCTGGGCGAGCTTGGCGTCGACGTTCTGCAGGTTGCCCAGCACCCGGTTCCGCACGTGCTCGAAGCTGCATTTCGAAAGCTCGAAGACCAGGGCGCTCGCCAGGTGGGCCTGCTCGATCTCGGTCTGCGAGCGGTAGAACAGCCGCGCTTGGCTGTAGTGGTCGGCGAAGCTCTCGGCGCGCAGCCGCACCTTGGTCCCGTCGAAGGGCACTGCCGCCGTGCGGAAGCCGCCCCTGGGATCCTCGCGCGGCCCGGCGATCTCGCCGCTCTCGGCCAGGCTGTTCGGTTCGTAGTTCGCCCGGCCCTGCGGCAGGTGGGTCTGCATGTGGCCGTCGCGCTGGAAGTTCTGAAAGGGGCAACCCTTGGCCTGGTTGATGGGGATCTGGTGGAAGTTCACCGTCCCCAGGCGCGAGAGCTGGGTGTCCTGGTAAGAAAACAGGCGGCCCTGCAGCAGCGGGTCTTCCGAGACGTCAATGCCGGGCGGCATGTTGGTGGGCAGGAAGGCCACCTGCTCGGTCTCTGCGAAGAAGTTGTCCGGGTTGCGGTCGAGCACCATCCGGCCGACCACCTTGATCGGATAGAGTTCCTCGGGGATCAGCTTGGTGGCGTCGAGGATGTCGAAGGGCAGGGCGTCAGCCTGGGCCTGACTCAGCACCTGGACCCCGAACTCCCATTCCGGGAAGGCGCCCGAGGCTATCGCTTCATGCAGGTCGCGGCGGTGGAAGTCCGGATCGGCGCCGGCGATCTTCACCGCCTCGTCCCAACCGGTCGACTGGGTCCCGAGCTTCGGCCGCCAGTGGAACTTGACGAAGCTTGGCTCGTCCTTTTCGTTGAGCAGTCGGAAGGTGTTGACGCCGAAGCCTTCCATCATCCGCAGGCTGCGGGGCAGGGTGCGGTCCGACATGGCCCACATGATCATGTGGGTGGCCTCCGGCATCAGGCCGATGAAATCCCAGAAGGTGTCGTGGGCGCTCGCGGCCTGCGGATAGCCGCGGTCGGCCTCCATCTTCACCGCGTGGATGAGGTCGGGGAACTTGATGGCGTCCTGGATGAAAAAGACCGGGATGTTGTTGCCGACCAGGTCCCAGTTGCCCTCCCGGGTATAGAGCTTCACGGCGAAGCCGCGGACGTCGCGCGGCGTGTCCACCGAGCCGGCGCCGCCGGCCACCGTCGAGAACCGGGCGAAGACCTCGGTGCGCCGGCCGACCTCGGTCAGCACCTTGGCGCGGGTGTAGCGGGCCAGCGACTGGGTCAGTTCGAAATAGCCGTGGGCGGCCGAGCCGCGGGCATGGACGATGCGCTCGGGAATCCGCTCGTGGTCGAAATGCTGGATCTTCTCGCGCAGGACGAAGTCTTCCAGCAGCGAGGGGCCGCGCGCCCCGGCCTTCAGAGAGTTCTGGTTGTCGCTGACCGGCACGCCATGGTTGGTCGTGATCCGGTCGTCGGGCGCGGACGCGGTCTGGTGGGTTTCGCCCCCGGCGCCGCGGGTGACGGTCTCGTCCGCGACGGCCTTTGCTGCGCGCGCGGATTTGGACGCCGGCTTCGGCGCGCCCTTGGATTTGGCCATTCTGAGTTCCCCGTCGACGAGTTGGACATGATCGTTGACGCCCCAACGCAGCGGGGCCCGTTTGGTGACGGGGTAAATTCACGCAGCGCGCCGATTGCCGGCGCGAGCCTCAGGCGGCGACCGTCTCGGACCAGACGCCGGTGGCGGCGTTGACCGGGGACTCGGCGATCAGGGTCCAGGCCAGCGGGACGGCGGCCTTGCGCCGCCAGCCCGCCTCGACCTCCAGCGACCACATCCGCTGGGCGCCGGCGAAGCCGGTGGCCTCCGCGTCGGCGTTCCAGGCGACCTCCACCGCCCCCTGCAGGCAAAGCAGGTCGCCGGTCGCGAAGTCCAGGAACAGCACCGCGGCCCGCGGATAGGCCAGCATGTTGCCGAGCGTGTTGAAGTAACGGTTGCCGCGGAAGTCCGGGACCGTCAGCCGATCGCCCTCCACCTTCACGAAGCCGGGCCGCCCGCCCCGGTGCGAAACGTCGACCCCGCCGTTCGGGCCGATGGCGGCGGTGGCGACGAAGAAGGTGTCGGCCGTGGTGATCTGGGCCGCCGCCTCCGCGTCGAGCGCGGTGAAGGTCTCGAACGGACCGGGCGTGCGCGAGACAGCCTCGACGGCCCGCTGCTGGATATACTGCGGACAGTTGCCGAAGCTCTGATCGACCACCAGCCAGTAGCCGCCCGGCGCGACGTCGGCGACGCGGCCGTTGGCGCGATTGCGGCGCCGCGTGGCGAAATCGATGCCCAGCAGGCCGAAGGACGCGCCGGGCGTCAGGGCCTGGGCCAGCGGATCGAGCGGGGCCGCCACGGTCAGGGTCAGGGGGTTCGGCGCGGAGATGAAGCCGGGCGGTCCTGTGACGACGCTGGCCACCGGTTCCCCCGCCAGGTTCAGGCCGGCCAGCACGGCGTAGGGCAGGGTCTCGAAGAAGCTCCGATGCTGGCCGGGCATTGCCTCGCGGACGCCATGGCCGCCCGGTCCGCCGCCGGCGCGCCTTTGCGCCTCCAGCTCACCGACGTGGAAGGGATGTTCCGGATGCATCATCCGCGGACGTGTACGACTTGCGGGAAACAATGATAATCCTGCATTCTTGCAAATCACTCTTCCGAGAAATGGAACAATGGACCGTCTGGACGAGCTGGCGGTGTTCGTGACGATCCTTGAGGCCGGCAGCCTGACCGGCGCGGCGCGGCGACTGGGCCGATCGCCGGCGGCGGTCACCCGCGCGCTCGCGGCCCTGGAGGCGCGGGCCCGTATCCGCCTGGTGGAGCGCACCACCCGCAAGCTCGCCCCCACCGAGGCCGGCCGGCGGCTCGCCGACCAGGCCCGCCGGGTGCTCGCCGACTATTCGCAGGCTGTCAGCGCAGAGGCCGACGGCGGGCCGCTCAACGGCCGCATCGCCGTCACCGCGCCGCTGGTGTTCGGCCGCCGGCATGTGACACCGGTGGTCACCGCCTTCCTCGACGCGCATCCGCAGGTTTCCGTCGAGCTCGCGCTGGCGGACCGCAACCTCGACCTGATCGACGAGCACTTGGACGTGGCGGTGCGGATCGGCGTCTTGGCCGACTCCAGCCTGGTGGTCCGCAAGGTGGGCGAGGTGCGCCGCCTGACGGTCGCCGCGCCCGCCTACCTCGCCCGCGCCGGCGCGCCGGAGACAATCGCGGACCTCGCCCGTCACGAGATCATCCTCACCACCGGCCGCATACAGCTTGCGGAGTGGCGCTATGCGGGGCCGGACGGCCGCGAGAAGGTGGCGAAACTGACGCCCCGCCTTATCGTGAGCGATGTAGATGCGACGCTTTTGGCGGCCCGCGAAGGGCATGGGATCGCCCGCCCGCTGAGTTATCAGGTCGCCGAGGACCTGGCGGCCGGACGTCTGGTGCGGCTGCTTGAAGCGTTCGAGCCCGCGCCGCTCCCAGTGCAGTTGGTGACACCGAGCGCGGGGCTGACAGCGGTCCGGGTGCGCGCCTTCCTGGACCATGCGGCGAGCGCGCTCGCCGCCCTGCCGGTGGTGCGGCCGGCGGGTTGAGGGGGCCTATTCCCTGGCGAGCAGGTAGCGCACGCCGCGCGCGGCCAGCGCCATGACGACGGCGCCCAGCGCCAGCTCGGCGGCGAGCGGCGCCGACCAGCCATCGACCGCGAAGCCCATGGCGGTCAGCAGGAAGCCAACCGCGAGCACGACGCCCAGCCAATGGATGGTCCGGCCGATCAAACCCGAGGGGCCGACGTCCGAGCTCAAGGCGCGCGGCCAGATGAGGTTCGGCATGGTTCGCTCCCGCGACGCTGGCCCGGCTGGCCATGGTGTGCTGTCGCACGCCCGCGGCCGGCCTCGGACCCTCAAGCTTCCCACGCGCAGGCTTTCAAAGGTGTTGCCGCCGAATGATGCAGGGGCGGACGCTCGCCGCTTACCGAACGACCGTCAGCGGCCGTCGAGCCAGGCCCGCATCTCGGCGGCCTCGCGGCGGCCGCTCATGATGTAGCGGGTGTCGGCGCCCACGGTGACCAGGTCGAAGCCACGTTCGATCATCTTCTGCGAGTAGGCCGGGCTCGCGGTGTGGACGCCGACCCTGACGCCCACGGCCTTGCAGGCGGCGAGGATCTTGTCGAACGCCGCCATCAGCGCCGGCGCATCGGAGTCCTGGCCGGGCGGGCCGCCCATGGCCAGCGACAGGTCCGAGGGGCCGATATAGACGCCGTCGAGGCCGGGCGTGGCGACGATCGTTTCGACATTGGCGAGGCCCGCGGCGGTCTCGATCATGGCAAAGGTCAGCATCTCGCCATTGGCGCATGCGTGGTAGTCCGCGCCGCCATAGACCACCGCCCGCGTCGGCCCGGAACTGCGGAAGCCGCCCGGCGGATAGCGGCAAGCCTGGACGAAGGCTGCGCATTCGGCCGCGTCGTTGATCATCGGGCAGATGACGCCATAGGCCCCTGCGTCGAGCGCCCGCATGATCTCGCCGGGCTGGTTCCAGGAGACCCGCACCAGGGGCACGGCTGCAGTTGTCGAGATCGCCTGCAGCATGGCCAGCATCTCGGAATAGCCGATCACCCCGTGCTGGGTGTCGATGGTCACGGCGTCCCAACCCATCGAGGCCATCAGCTCGGCGGAGAAGGCGCCCGGCATGGAGCACCAGCCGTTGATCGCCGGCTTGCCGGCGGTCCACAGCTCTCGCAGGCGATTGGCGCGCATGGGGCTCTCCGGGGCCGTCAGCCGTTGGCCAGGACCTTCACCAGATCGGTCAGGTAGTCGCGGCCGGTATAGACCGACTTGACCGCCATGTGTTCGTTCAGGCCGTGCGCCCCGCTGCCCTCGGGTCCGGACCAGAAGCCCGGCACGCCATAGGTCGGGATGCCGACCGGGATCAGGTAGATCGCGTCGCTGGCGCCGGTGGACATGGTCGGGACCAGGGGCACGCCCGGGAAGTACTTGGCGGCGACCTTTTCCATCGGACCGATGATCTTGGCGTCGAGCGGCGGCGGCGTCGGCTTGGCGCGGATCGGCTGCAAAGGCGTGAGTTTCACGCCCGGATCGCCGATGGCGGCCTCCAGGGCGGCCTTGGTCGCCTCCATGGACGAGCCCGGGAACATCCGGCAGTTGATGTTGGCGCCGGCCCGCTGGGGCAGGGCGTTCTCGGCGTGGCCGCCGTCCAGCAGGGTCGCGACGCAGGTGGTGCGCAGCATGGAGTGGAAGCCGCGGTCCTTGTTGAGCTCGGCCTCGGCGGCCCTGTCCGTCGGGTCCTTGGCGATGGCCACCATGGCCTTGCCCGTGGGGTCCGTCCGCCCGGCGCCGGCCTTGGCGAAGAAGGCGCGGGTGGTGTCGTTCATGGTCAGCGGGAACTCGTAGTCGCGGACCTTCAGCAGGCCCTGTGCCAGTTGGTAGATCGCGTTGTCGCGGATCGGCACGGAGGAGTGGCCGCCGGCGTTGACGGTCTCCATGCGGAACTGTTGGACGACCTTCTCGCCGACCTGGACGCCCTGGGTCTGGAGGTTGCCGTCCTTGTCGGCGCGGCCGCCGCCGCCCTCGTTGAGGGCGAACTCCGCGTCGATCAGCTCGCGCTTGTTCTTGGCCAGCCAGTCGGCGCCGTTGAAGGCGTTGATCGTCTCCTCGCCGCAGGTCAGCGCCAGCTTGATGGTGCGCTTGGGCTGGAACTTCTCCGCCTTGAAGCGCACCAGCATGTCGACCCACGTGGCGTCGATCACCTTCATGTCCGAGGTGCCGCGACCGTAGAAGTAGCCGTTCTCCTCGATCAGGGTGAAAGGGTCGCGGGTCCAGTCGGCGCGCTTGGCCTCGACCACGTCGAGGTGGCCCAGGAGCAGCATCGGCTTGGCGGTCTTGCTGGTCCCCTTGAGGATGGCGACGACCCCGCCGTCCTTCGGGTGCTCGGGGACCGAGAAGTAGGTGATGTCGCTATCGGCGAAGCCCGCCGCCTTCAGCCGCGCGCCCATCTTGGCGGCGGCTTCGGTGCAACTGCCGACCGAGAGCGAGGTGTTGGTCTCGACGAGCTCCTTATAGACCTCACGGAACTTGACCTGGTCGGGGCGAAGATCCGCCGCCGTCGCCGTATGGGCTAACCCAAGCGCGAGCGCCGCGCCCAACATCCTGCCGAACATTTGTAAGATCCCCCGAACTCGAATCGAGCCGCGAATGTGAACCATCCGGGCCAGGGGTAAACCCTCCGCGACCGCTTATTCGAAAAGCCGCGCCAACTGCTCCAGCGACAGGCGCGCGCCCTCTTCGTGGTCCTGCGGCCGCAAACCCGGCGGCAGGTTCGCGGCCGTGAAGACGACCTCGGTCCCGCCGGGCGCGGGCGCGAGCGTGATGTCGAGGGTCATCTCGCCGTGGAACGCAGGATCAGGCGAGTCGAAGGTGACCGCCTCAAGGATGCGGCGCGCGGGCTGCAGGTCGACGAAGCGCACGTTCACCCTGTCCTCCCGCTCGGTGGTCTTGCCGCGGAACTCGCGCTCATCCGCCGGGTAGAACAGCGACATCTGGTATCCGCCGCCGACGCTCGGATCGAAGCCGTGGAGCTGGCCGGTCATGTCGCCCGGCGGGAGCCATCGGAGCAGGATCGTGGGGTCCATGAAGACGTCGTAGACCTGCTCGGGGCTCGCCTTGATGAGCTTCGAACTGCGGGTCGGCCGGTCAGCGTGTTGTTCAGTCATCGAGCGGCAATTTCCCAATCCGGCAAGCCAGCGACCCCCTCAATACTGCCCGTACCGCCCCTTCACCGACTCCAGCAGCTTCACCGAGTCGTAGCCGACGCCGTCCTTGAACACGATCTCGACGTTCTCGATGTCGGCTATGGTCTTGGAAGGATCGCCCCTGACGATCATCAGGTCGGCGTTCTTGCCGGGCGCGATCGTGCCGATGCGGTCGGCGAGGCCCAGGTAGGTCGCGCCGTTCAGGGTGGCGATGCGGATAGCCTCGGTGGGCGTGAAGCCGCTCTCGACCAGCAGCTCGACCTCGCGCTGGTCGCCGAAGCCCGGGATGACGCCGCCGTTGCCGGTCGGGTCCGGGCCGGCGAGCAGCAGGCCGCCGGCGGCGACGAACTTCTTTTCCAGCGCCTGGGCGTTCTGGAAGGCCCTGGTCCCGTCGGCGTAGCGCTCGCGCGGCGCGGCGTTCACCAGGTTGCGGGAATAGAGGTAGGCCTCGCGCGCCTCGACGGTCAGGACCGCCATCGCCCGGGGATTGAGCGGCGCGTGGCCGGGCACCCGCTGTTCGAACACCGGCTGGGTCGAGGTCAGGGCCACGTGATGGTCGACCAGGAGCTTGATGAGCGCATTGGCCTCCGCGCTGTCGGGCGTCATGGCCAGCAGGGTCGCGTTGCCGGTGCTCTGCGAGCAGACGTCGGGCTGCTTGCCGGGGTCGAGCTGGGTATTGACGAAGAAGCCGTGCTCCAGGTCGTCGATGCCCAGCGCCACCGCCTCGGGATAGGTCACCGAGCAGAGGTGGCCGGTGAGCTTCAGCCCCCGCTTGTGGGCCTCCTGGATCGCCGCGCCCAGCTCCGCGCGGGTGATGTTCATATAGGCCTTGAAGGAGGTGGCCCTCATGTCGGCCCAGTAGGCGACGGTGCGCCGCGCGTCCTCGGCGTCCTTCAACCCGTGCATCTGGATGAAGGCGCTGCCGGAACCCTCCAGATAGGGGCCGGTCACGTCCATGTGCGGCCCGATCATGCCGCCGGCGTCGATCAGGGTTTTGACGTTGAGGTCGACATAGGGCTCGACGCTGCCGGTGGTTCGCATGGTCGTCACGCCGGCCGCCAGATAGAGGCGCGGCGACGAGAAGGTCATCTGCGGCACCATCAACGGCGGCTCGGAATGGCCCGCGGCGTCCATGTTCGGCCGGGCGATGTAGTACATGTGGTCGTGCATGCCCACGAGGCCGGGCAGCACCGTACGGCCGGTCAGATCGATCTCTGGCTGGACGCCGGGAGGATAGAGGGTCCAGCCACTTGGCCCGGAAGGTCTGATCTCGGCGATCTTGCCGTCGCGCAGGATGATCGTCTGATTTTCGAGCGGCGGTGCCCCGGTCCCGTCGATAATTCGCGCATGGGTTAGAGTGATCGTTCGGGCATCAACTTTGATGTAGGGCCGGACCGAGGCGTCGGGCTTGGCGGGCGGCGCCAGTATCTGAGGCGCGGCCGCCGCGGCGGCCAGGGTGACGAGCGCAGCCGCGCTCCCGAGGATCAAGGATTTCAGCAACGCAAGCGCCCCCACGGTCAAAGCCGGCGCGACCCTAGCGCCCGGACGAAGCGCTTGCCATTTTTCAAACGCTTGTTAGTCACCTACCCCATATTGCCGGGCTCCCTTCGATTGCAGGCCCTAAGGATTTGAGGACGCGAATGGCGCAAGACGCGAAGCCGGCGGAGACTCCCAAGGACGCGTACGACGACCGGCCGCTGCACGCCGAGCCGGGCGAGCTGCCGCCGGAGGTCCAGGCGCCGCTGGCCGCGTACAAGGGCGAGCCGCCGCCGTCGCCGCAATGGTTCAAGGACGCGCTGGCCCGCGAGCCGAAGCGGGTGTTCGTCGAGTCGCTGGGCTCCAAGCTCGAGGTCCTGACCTGGGGCGAGGTCGGCAAGCCCGGCCTCTTGTTCGTCCACGGCAACTCCGCCCACGCCGACTGGTGGAGCTTCATCGCCCCGTTCTTCGCCGACGACTACCGGGTGGCCTCCATGTCGCTGGCCGGCATGGGCGCGTCCGATTGGCGCGAGCGCTATTCCTTTACCGACTTCGCCGACGACGCCGAAGCCGTCAGCCGCGCGACCGGGCTCTATGAGGGCGGCCAGAAGCCGATCTACATCGGCCACTCCTTCGGCGGCGGACAGGTATTCTTCGCCGCGGTCCGCAACCCCGAGCGGATGCGCGCCGCGATCATGGTCGACACCGGCTTCGGCCCGCCGCCGGAGGAACTCGCCAAGCGCCAGGCCCAGATGGAGGCGGTGCGCAACATCCCCACCGTCGACCGGCCGAGCCGGGTCTATCCGACGCTGGCCGCGGCGCTGAACCGCTTCCGGCTGATGCCGCCGCAGCCCGCGGGCAATCCGTTCATCGCCGACTTCATCGCCCGCCGCTCGCTGAAGCAGGTTCCACTCCCCGACGGTGAAAAGGGGCCCGATGGGTCGGGCGAGGGCTGGACCTGGCGGTTCGATCCCAACATGTGGGCCAAGCTCGACCGCGAGCGGGCGATGGGCGGCGACCCGACCCAGGCCGTCACCGTCAAGACGCCGATGGTGCACATCTACGGCGCCAAGAGCCGCATCGTCGAACACCGCAAGTCCGGCGCGCCCTCGCCCTTCCCGCCGGACATGATCGAGATCGAGATCCCCGATTCCCACCACCACATCATGATCGACCAGCCGCTGGCGCTGGTGGCGGCGATCCGGGCGCTGCTCGCGGCGTGGCCTCCCGCTTGAGGCTTTAGCCGGTCTCGTGTAGCACCCGGCCTAGCGCTGATTGTTCGAGCACAAGAGAGACCCATGGCCGGCCAGGCTTCCGACTACCACCGCGGCGACCAGGACATCCATGAGCAGGTGTCGACCTTCCATCTGGTGATGAACATCACCAAGTGGGGCTCGGTGATCCTGGCGGCCCTGCTGCTGACGCTGGTGCTCTGGTTCTGCACCAGCGCGGGCTTCCTGGCCGGCGCGATCTCCGGATTCGTGGTCTTGGCGCTCGGCATCGCTCTCCTGCGCGACCGCGGCGGCGCGGAGCACTGAACCTTCGGCGTCCGGCCGCCGGCTGGACAGAGTCCGGCGCGCGCCCGTAAGGTCCCGCGCCCTGAGGGAGACCCCGCGAGCCATGGCCGTCATCGCCGTCACCAGGGAGCGCCGGGCAGGTGAAACCCGCGTCGCCGCAGTTCCCGAGACGGTGAAGAAGCTGATCGCCTCGGGCTTCTCCGTGGTGGTCGAGCAAGGCGCCGGGACCGCCGCCTCCTATCCCGACGCCGACTACCAGGCGGCCGGCGCGTCGCTGGCCAAGACCGCCAAGGACGCGCTTTCCAAGGCCGACATCCTGTTCAAGGTGCGCGCGCCCGAGACCGAGGAGATCGCCGCGATCAAGCCCGGGACCCTGGTGGTCGCGACGCTCAATCCCTATCAGGACAAGGCCGCGCTGGCCGGTCTGGCCAAGGCCAAGGCGAGCGCCTTCGCCATGGAGTTCGTGCCGCGGATCACCCGCGCCCAGGTGATGGACGTGCTGTCCTCCCAGGCCAACCTCGCCGGCTACCGCGCGGTGATCGAGGGCGCGGAGGCCTATGGCCGGGCCATGCCGATGATGATGACCGCCGCCGGCACCATCGCCGCGGCCAAGGTCTTCGTCATGGGGGTGGGCGTCGCCGGCCTGCAGGCCATCGCCACGGCGCGCCGGTTGGGCGCGGTGGTCACCGCGACCGACGTGCGCCCCGCCACCAAGGAGCAGGTGGAAAGCCTCGGCGCCAAGTTCCTGGCGGTCGAGGACGAGGAGTTCAAGAACGCCCAGACCGCCGGCGGCTACGCCAAGGAAATGAGCAAGGAATACCAGGCCAAGCAGGCCGAACTGGTCTCCAGCCACATCGCCAAGCAGGACATGGTGATCACCACGGCGCTGATCCCCGGCCGCCCGGCGCCGAAGCTGGTCTCCGCCGCCCAGGTCGCCTCGATGAAGCCGGGTTCGGTGATCGTCGACCTGGCGATCGAGCAGGGCGGCAATGTCGCCGGCGCCAAGCTGGGCGAGGTCGCCGTCACCAAGAACGGCGTGAAGATCCTGGGCGTGGCCAACCTGCCCGGCCGCATCGCCGCCGATGCGTCTGCCCTCTATGCCCGCAACCTGATGGCCTTCGCCGGCCTCTTCCTCGACAAGGAGGGCAAGTTCGCCCCCGACTATGAGGACGAGATCCTGAAGGCGGCGCTGGTCACCCAGGGCGGCGCGATCGTGCACCCGCAACTCAAGGGCTGAAGCGCATGGAAGCCGTCGATCCCACCGTCTTCCGCCTGGCGATCTTCGTGCTGGCGATCTTCGTCGGCTACTACGTCGTCTGGAGCGTGACGCCGGCCCTGCACACGCCGCTGATGGCGGTGACCAATGCCATCTCCTCGGTGATCATCGTCGGCGCCCTCTTGGCCGTGGCGGCGCATCCGGTCGCCGGGGGGGAGATGACGGCGAACGTCTGGATCTCCAAGGGCTCCGGCGCGGTCGCCGCGGCCTTCGCCTCGGTCAACATCTTCGGCGGCTTCCTCGTCGTGAGGCGCATGCTGGCCATGTACAAGAAGAAGGCCCCGGCTCCCAAGAAGGAAGCGGCGTCGTGAGCGAGGCGCAGAGCGTGGCCTGGCTGGTCGGCTGGCTGGCCTGGGCGGTGATCTGGGCGCTGGCGATCCGGCTGGGCGTCGCCTGGATCGCGCGCCGGCGTTTCGGGGTACGACCGTTCCCGGCGGCGCTGATCGCCTACGCGACGATGATCGTGATCATCGTCGCATCCGCCGCCCTGCACGGTTGGGTCCTCGGGCCGGTCCAGCTCTACGGTGCGACGCCTCGCGAGGCCTTCAGCCTGGAGGCCTATCTGGCCGCGCCCTTCGGCCTGCCGCTGGTCGTCGGCGGCTGGCTGGTCCTGCTCGCCGATTTCGCGTGGGACGTGGTCCGGTTCGTGGTCTCCCACTTCAACAAGTCGGCCCGCACATGAACGCCAACCTCGCGGCCATCCTCTATCTGGTCTCCGGCGTCCTGTTCATCCTGGCGCTGCGCGGCCTGTCGTCGCCCACCACCAGCCAGGCCGGCAACCGCAACGGCATGATCGGCATGGCCATCGCGGTGGGCACGGCGCTGGCCACGCTGTGGAGCCAGGGCTCATTGGACCCGCTGACGCTCGGCCTGATCGGCGGGGGCGTGGTGATCGGCGGCGGCGTCGGCGCGGTGATCGCCCGGCGCGTCGCCATGACCGCCATGCCGCAGCTGGTGGCGGCCTTCCACTCGCTTGTCGGCATGGCCGCCTGCCTCGTGGCGGTGGCCGCGATCCATACCCCGGCGGCCTACGGCATCCTGGGCGCGGACGGGGCGGTTCAGCTGGAGTCGCTGATCGAACTGTCGCTCGGGCTGGCGATCGGGGCCATCACCTTCACCGGCTCGGTGATCGCCTTCGCCAAGCTGAACGGAAACATGTCGGGCGCGCCGATCCTGCTGCCCGCGCGCCATCTGCTGAACCTGGCGCTGGCGCTGGCCATCGTCGCCATGATCGTGGTCCTGGTGATGAGCGGCGGGGCCGCGCTCTGGGCCTTCTGGGCGATCTTCGCGCTCGCCCTGATCGTCGGCGTCACCCTGATCATCCCGATCGGCGGGGCGGACATGCCGGTCGTGGTCTCGATGCTGAACAGCTACTCCGGCTGGGCGGCGGCAGCCCTGGGCTTCACGCTCGAGAACACCACCCTGATCATCACCGGCGCCCTGGTGGGCTCGTCCGGGGCGATCCTCAGCTACATCATGTGCAAGGCCATGAACCGGGGCTTCATCTCGGTGATCCTGGGCGGCTTCGGGGCCGACGACAGCGCCGCGGCGGCCGGCGGCAAGACCGAGACCCGGCCCGTGAAACAGGGCTCCGCCGAGGACGCGGCCTTCATCATGAAGAATGCCTCCAAGGTGATCATCGTCCCCGGCTACGGCATGGCGGTCAGCCAGGCGCAGCACGCCCTTCGCGAGATGGCCGACAAGCTGAAGGAGGAGGGCGTCGAGGTGAAGTACGCCATCCACCCGGTCGCCGGCCGCATGCCCGGCCACATGAACGTGCTGCTGGCCGAGGCCAACGTGCCCTACGACGAGGTCTTCGAGCTGGAGGACATCAACGCCGAGTTCCCGACCGCCGACGTGGCCTTCGTGATCGGCGCCAACGACGTCACCAACCCGGCCGCCAAGACCGACCCCACAAGCGCCATCTACGGCATGCCGATCCTCGACGTGGAGAAGGCCCGCACCGTGCTGTTCGTGAAGCGCGGCATGAGCTCGGGCTACGCCGGCGTCGAGAACGAACTCTTCTTCCGCGACAACACCATGATGCTGTTCGGCGACGCCAAGAAGATGGTCGAGGGCATCCTGAAGAGCCTCTAGGCGCCGAGTTCGTTCGCGCGGTGCAACCTTCGCCGGTCTGTCGCCATTTTCAGCTTTATTGCCGAGGCGTGCCGTCGCCGACCTCGACGGGTCACATCCGCCTGACCATATGGTCGGATATCCTCGCCGGAGACGCCTCATGAAGTACAACCAGCTCGGCCGCACGGGCCTCTTCGTCTCCGAGATCTGCCTCGGAACCATGACCTTCGGCGGGTCCGAAAACGCCGGCATCTGGAAGGCGATCGGGGCGCTGCAGCAGGGCGAGGTAGACGGCATCGTCGGCCGCGCCCTGGAAGTCGGGGTCAATTTCTTCGACACCGCCGACGTCTATTCCCTGGGCGAGTCCGAGACGCTGCTGGGCCAGGCCTTCAAGAACCTCGGGACCAGGCGCAAGGACGTGGTCATCGCCACCAAGGTGTTCGGCGAGATGGGCCCGCGCCCCAACGACCGCGGCGCCTCGCGCGGCCACATCATGGACAGCGTGCAGACCAGCCTCGAGCGGCTGCAGACCGACCACATCGACCTCTACCAGATCCACGGCAACGACACGGTCACCCCGATCGACGAGACCCTGCGCGCGCTCGACGACCTGACCCGCCAGGGCCTGGTCCGCTACATCGGCGTGTCCAACTGGTCGGCCTGGAAGATCGCCAAGGCGCTGGGCCTCAGCGAAGCCAAGGGCTACGCCCGCTTCGAGACCCTCCAGGCCTACTACTCCATCGCGGGCCGCGACCTGGAGCGCGAGCTGGTCCCCATGCTGACGTCCGAGCAGCTCGGGCTGATGGTCTGGTCGCCTCTGGCCGGCGGGCTGCTTTCGGGCAAGTTCGGGCCCGGCTCCAACAATCCCGAAGGCTCGCGCCGCACCACCTTCGACTTCCCGCCGGTGGACAAGGACCGGGCGTGGAAATGCGTCGAGGTGATGCGTGAAGTAGGCGAGGCCCATGGGGTCACGGTGGCCCGCGTGGCGCTGGCCTGGCTGCTGCACAAACAGTCGGTGATGAGCATTATCATCGGCGCCAAGACCCTCGAGCAGCTCGACGACAATCTGGCCGCCGTCGACCTGACCCTGACGCTCGAGGAGATGGCCAGGCTCGATGAGGTCAGCGAGCTGCCCTCCGAATACCCTGGCTGGATGTTCGCCCGGCAAGGCGGAAACCGGCGGCCCAAGCCCTTCGTCAAGGCGAGCTGAGGACGAGCAAGCCGATGTCCGTCGCCCGCTCCAGAGCTTCGGCCAAGGCGCCGCCCAGACCGCCCAGGGGCGAGATGGTCGATGTCGGCGGACGGCGCCTGCGGATCGTCCGCGCGGGTCCGGCGAGCGAGCGGCCGACCATCATCCTGGAGCACGGCGCCTTCGGTTGCGCCGCCGACTGGGCGGTGGTGCAGGAGCGGCTGGCGGCCAAGGGGCTGGGCAGCATCGCCTACGACCGCGCGGGCCTTGGCCACTCCGAGCCGGGACCGAAGCCGCGCGATGGCCACGCCATTGTCTCCGACCTCGCCGCCCTGCTGCGCGAGATCGACGAGGCCGGCCCGGTGGTTCTCGTCGGCCACTCCATGGGTGGGCTGATGGTCCGGCTCTATGCGCTCACCCACCCCCGCCAGGTGCTGGGCGTCGTACTGGTCGACGCCGTGGTGCCGGAAGTCATGGCCTCGCCGGTCGGCGCCAAGGCGGTCCAGGCCTTCAGCCGCATCCTGGGCTGGGTGAGCCACGGCGCGCGGTTCGGCATGATGCGGCCCGTGGCGGTGTTCACCGGCGACCGGATCGGCCTGACGCGGGAGGCTGCCGCCGAGAAGCGACGCATCCACGGCTCCGCGCCGCACGCCCATTGGGCGGCCGCGGAGGTCGACCAGTGGCAGGTGACGTCGGACCAGGCCCGCGCCGCCGACTTCCCGCCCAAGATGCCCATCGCCGTGATCACCGCGGGCGCCGGGGAGACCGCCACGGCGCTGAAGAAGGTCCAGGTGATCGCCGCGCTGGCGTCGCAGAACGGCTATATCGAGCACGTGGCCGGTGCGGGCCACGCCAACCTGCTCGGACGCCGTTTCGCTGACCCCATCGTGCGCGGCGTGGAGCATGTGCTGGCCGCCGCGCACCGCTAGGCGGGTTCGCGCTCCACCGCGCCGCAGGCGGCCAGCAGGCGATTGTGGGTGAGGGGGCGGGCCTTCAAGTCTTCCACGCCGTCATCACTCGTGGCGATGGGCAGGGTGGCGCCGGCCGCGGCGCGGATCTCGACGGTCCGCCCTGCGGTCACCTCGAAGCGCCCGTCCCACACCGCCGTCTCGCCGGCCCGCAATCTGAGCGGCGCCAGGCCGCCGCGCGCCGCCTCCCCGGGCTCCCGGCGGAAGGTCACAGCGTCTG
Source organism: Phenylobacterium sp. (assembly GCF_041691455.1). Taxonomy (GTDB): domain Bacteria; phylum Pseudomonadota; class Alphaproteobacteria; order Caulobacterales; family Caulobacteraceae; genus Phenylobacterium. The sequence goes on from NZ_JBEPUO010000002.1 coordinate 128,619, forward strand.
CCTCGGCCTCGATGCGCGCGCCGGCCAAGCTGGCGACGAAGGGCGCGTCCCCGGTCAGCCGTGCTGCTAGCCGTTCGATCTTGTCGCGGCCCGGCGGACGGTCGGTCCCGGCCGCGCAGAGGCAGGCGGCGGAGACGAAGCGGGCCAACGCTCCCGGCGCGGCCCCCCGCAGGTCCGCGCGGAGGATTGTAAGGCCGGCGCTCGCGTCCGTGCGGCAGGCCAGGGCGAGGTCGGCGGCCGAGTCCATGGCCGGGGCCGCGGCGGCCACCGCCCCGTCGGCGAGCGCGCGCCGCGCCCGGGGCCGGGCGAAGGCCGGGTCCTCGTTGGCGGGGTCGTCGATCCACGTCTCACCGCGCGCCGTCAGCCAGTCGCGGAGGTCGCCGCGCCGGACGCCCAGCAGCGGCCGCAGCAGGAAGACGCCTCGCCCCTGCGGCCAGACGGGAGAGGGCGACCATTCCCGCGGCTCGGACGTCGTCGAGCCGGCTTCGCGCATCAGTCGGGCCTCCAGCCCGTCGTCGGCGGTGTGGCCCATCAGGATCACCCGCGCACCGGCCTCACGCGCGGCCTCGGCCAGCAGGCCGTGGCGCGCCGTCCGCGCCGCGGCGGGGAGGCCCGAGGAGGGCTTCTCGCCCTCCCAGGCCAGCGCCCGGAACGGCAGGCCGAGGCGTTGGGCGACGGCCGCGCAGGCTTGCGTCCAGCCGGCGCTCTCCGGGCGCAGCCGGTGATCGACGGTGAGCACGAGGAGATCGCGGCTGGCGCTCTTCGCCCACTCGACGGCGGCCATCAGCAGGGCGAGCGAGTCGCCGCCGCCGGACAGCGCCACGGCGACCGGCTGTGGCAGCCCGGCCTGAAGGCGGCGGTCGAGGACCGTCCCGACCACGGACTCCAGGTCGAGTTCGCGCGCGGCCCGGGTCGCCCCTAGCCGCACTTCGCCTGGGTGCGAACCACCGCCGCGCGGGTTTTCACGGAAGCCGGCGCCTTGGGATATTTCCGCTCCAGTTCGCCCAAGGTCTGGCAGGCGTCGGCGGGCTTCTTGAGCGCCGTCAGCGCCCGCGAAAGCTCGACTACCGCGTCGGGCGCCCAGGCGGTCTGCGGCCAGCCGCGGATCGCGCCGATGAAGGCCCCGGCCGCCTTCACGCTGTCGCCGCGAACCATCAGGGTCTTGCCCCACCAGTAGCGCGCTTCCGACGTCCGGGGCGTGTCCGGATAGCTGGTGACATAGGCGCTGAACGCGCTCTCCGCGGCGTCGTAGTCGCCGCTCAGCATGAGCTGCCGGGCTTTGGCGAAGGCGTCGGCGGCGGCGGCCTTGGGATCGGCGGCCTGGGGCGGCGGCTCGGGCGGCGGCGGCGGGCCGGCCTGGGCCGCGGCGGCGAAAGCGTCGGCCGCCTTCTGCTCGTCGGCGGTCAGCCGGTCGCTCAGCGCCTTCAGCTGGGCTTTCAGGGCGCCGTTGTCGCGCTTGGTCTGGTCGAGCTCGTGGGTCGCGGCGTCGAGCGAGCCGTTCAGCCGGGTGAGCGTCTGCTCGAGGTCGGCGATGCGGCTCGCCTGTTCGGCGATCCGCGCGTCGGTGTCGGCCGGCTGAACGACCACCGGGGCGCCGGTCTTCTGCGCCTTGAAGACGATGTCGCGCAGCTCGCGCACCACCTTCTCCATCCGGTCCACGCGCTTGGCGTCGCGCGCGTCCAGGGGGTCGTCCATGGGCGTCTGGGCGAACGACGGGACGGCGATCAGGGCGATCGCCGCCGTCGCGCCCAGCAACCTCAGGCTTGGGCGCAGGCGTCGTCCCGGCATCATTGCATCCGGGCGCCGCTGACGATCGCGGTGTGGGCGTTGCGGTTGTGCTGATCGGCCTCGTCGCCTGAGCCGGAGTCGACGGGCTTTTCCTTGCCGTAGGACACGGTGGAAATACGGGCCGCCTCGATGCCGTGGGAGACCAGGTACTCGCGGACCGCGTTGGCGCGCCGCGCGCCAAGCGCGAGGTTGTATTCGCGCGTGCCGCGTTCGTCGCAGTTGCCTTCGATCCGCACCTGCACCGCCGCATAGCGCTTCAGCCAGCCGGCCTGGGCGTCGAGCAGCGGCGTCGCATCGCTGCGCACGCTGTATTTGTCGAAGTCGAAGTAGACGCGGTCGCCGACGTTGATGACGAAGTCGCGCTCGGAGCCCGGCAGCGCGTTCTGGGTCACCGGTTGGGCGGACGGCGGGACACTGGGACCGCGCGGCGGCTCGGACCGTTGGGCCGCGGGCGGGGCCGTCGTCGGGAAGGCCGGCTTCGGCTTTGAGGCGCAGGCGGCGACCGAAAGCGCTGCGGTGGCGATCATCGTCAGGCGCAGGGCGCTTCCGGCGTTGGGGATGGTGACCATGGAAGACGTCTCCTCTGTGAGCGCGCCCGACGGCGCAGGGCAACAACTAAACGGCAGGCGTTACTCAGGCATTATGCAGGTATTATGCAGGCATTATGGCGTACGCCTAGTTGAGTAACGGCGACCAGGCCGGGTCCGATCCCGCGCCGGGATAGGGCATCGGCTGCAGAATGCGCCCGGTGACATCGACGCTCCACAGTTTCGACGCGCCGCCGGCGGATTCCCGGCTGAACAACAGCACCCGGCCATTGGGCGCCCAGGCGGGGCCCTCGTCGAGATAGCTGGAGGTCAGGATCCGCTCGTCGGAGCCGTCGGGCTTCATCACGCCGACGTGGAACTCCGCGCCGACCTGCTTGGTGAAGGCGATGAATTCCCCGGTCGGGCTCCAGACGGGGGTGGTGTAGCGCCCTTGCGCGAAGGTGATCCGCCGTGGGTCCGAGCCGTCGGCGCCCATCACATAGAGCTGCGGCGAGCCTGAGCGGTCGGAGTTGAAGACGATCTTCGAGCCGTCCGGCGAGAAGGACGGCGAGGTGTCGATTGCGGGATCCGCCGTCAGCCGCGCGGTCGAACGGTTCTTCAGGTCCATCACGAAGATGTCGCTGTTGCCGCCGCGCTCCACCGAAAAGGCCACCTTGCCGCCGTCGGGCGAGAACCGTGGGGCGAACACCATGCCCTTGAAATCGCCGATGCTCTCGCGGCGCGTGGTGTCGAGGTTGAGCAGATAGATCTTCGAGCCCTCGGGCCGAAGCTCCATGTAGGTGATCTCCTGGCTGGTCGAGGAGAACCGGGGCGTCATGATGATCGCCGAGCCGTCGGTGAGATAGCTGGGGTTGGCGCCGTCCTGGTCCATGATCGCCAGGCGCTTGGTCTTCTTCCCCCGCCCGCCGGACTCGGCCACGAACACCACCCGGGTGTCGAAATAACCCTTCTCGCCGGTCAGCCGCTCATAGACCGCGTCGGAGATCTTGTGGGCCACGCGCCGCCAGTTCTCCGGACTGGAGGTGAACTGCAGACCGAGCAGCTGCTGTTCGGCGAAGACGTCCCAGAGGCGGAAGTCCACCTGCAGGCGGCCGGCCACGACGGTGACCTGGCCATTGACCAGCGCCTGGGCGTTGATCTGCTTCCAGGCCGGGAAGCGCGGCTGGACGGCGGTGGTGAGGTCGCGCTCGACGAAGCTCGCCGGGTCGAGCGGCCGGAACAGGCCCGAGCGCTGCAGGTTGGCGGCGATGACCCCGGAGATGTCGGTCCCCGCGGGCGCGCCGCCGAAGGCCGGGATGGCGATCGGCAGCGGCTGGACGTCGCCGCGGTTGACGTTGACCTCGATGTCGGCGCGGGCGGGACCCGGGATCAGCCCGGCCGCCGGCAGGGCCGCCAGGGTCATCAGGAGGGTGCGTTTGGAGAGCGGGGTCATCAGGAGCAGGCCTTCTGCGCGTCGAAGTTGACTTTGATTTTCTGGCCGTAGAACTCCCGCGGCAGGTCACGGAAAGGGGCTGCGGCATAAACGGCGCGAACGGCGCGCTCGGCGGCCGTGCGCGCGACCGGCGTATGCGCGGTCTGGATCTCCGTGGTGACGTCGCCGACCACCTGGGCCCCGGCGCCGATCGTGAAATAGACCTTCACCTGCACGTCACGCCCACCTTCGACGTCGCAGTTGGGGTTCCAGCGGCGCTGCAGCTCGTCGGCGAGGCCGCTCAGGGCCGCGGCCGAGGCGGCGGCGCCCAGGGCAGGGCGCGCCTGCAGGGCGGTTTCCGGACGCGCCGGACCCTTGGCCGCCGAGGAGGGCTTGGGCGTGGCGGGCTTCTGCATCTTGGAAATGCTGGCCGACAGCGCGTCGAGGTCGAGGCTTTTCTCCGGCTTGGCCGGGGGCGCGGGCTTGACGGGGGCCGGCGCCGGGATGGGCTTGGCCGGGGTCGGCGTCGGCTTTGGGGTCGGCGGCGGGGGGGCAGGCTTCGGCTGCGGGGCGGGCGGGGTGGATTCCAACGGCGCCTGCGGGACCGGCTCATCGGCGAGGGCGGTCTGTTCGACCGGCGCCTGCTCGGCCTTACGCACGTCCGCGGCGGGGGCCTTGGAGACGATGGTCACCGGCACGACGGAGCCCACCTTCAGGTCGCGGGCGAAGTTCCAGGAGATCAGCAGCGCTATGGCGACGGTCGCGTGCAGCAGCACGGACCCCAACATCGCGGGCTGGATCTCCCGGCGGATCACGGGTTGTCGGCCTCCGCCGGCTTCGGGGAGGGCGTGGTCTTGCCGCCGGACGAAGGGCCGCCGGACGAAGGCCCGCCGGTGTCGGTGATCAGGTTGATCGAGGTGAAGCCGGAGGTCGACAGCGCCGCCATCACCTGGGCGACCACCGCGTAGGCCGCCTTGCCGTCGGCCCGGACGTAGAGCGGCTTGGTGGTGTCGGGCCCGGCCATCTCATGCAGCCGCGGCGCGAGGTTGGCGAAGGCGACCGGATCCTCCTTCACGAAGATCGAGCCGTCGGCCCGGATCGAGACGGTGAGCGGCTCGGACTGGTCCTGCAGGGCGCCGGCCTCGGTCTTCGGCAGCTCCACCGGCACGCCGACGGTGAGCAGCGGCGCGGAGATCATGAAGACGATCAGCAGCACCAGCATCACGTCGACCAGTGGGGTGACGTTGATCTCCGAGAGCGCGCCGCGCCGGCCGCGACCGCCGCGGCGTCGACGGCCCCGGCCACCGCCGGCCGCGAAGGCGTCGTTGGCGGAGAGCGCCATGGCCTAGGTCCGCTCCGCCAGCCGGCGCTGGATGGCGGTCGAGAGGTCGTCGGCGAAGCCCTCCAGCCGTCCGGCGAACTTCCCGGCGGAGGTCGAGAAAGCGTTGAAAGCGATATAGGCCGGGATGGCGGCGATCAGGCCGATGGCGGTGGCGAACAGGGCCTCGGCGATCGAGGGCGCGACCACGGCCAGCGAGGTGTTCTTCTGGATGGCGATCGACTGGAAGGCGTTCATGATGCCCCAGACGGTGCCGAACAGCCCGACGAACGGCGAGGCGGTCGCGACGATGGCCAGCGAGCCCAGCCCCTCCTCGACGCGGGCGCTTTCGCGGGCGATGGCGGCGTCGAGGACGCGGTCGATGCGCTGGATCAGGAAGGCGGTCTGGGTGTCGGTGGACGGGCCCTTGGCGCGGGCCTCGCGCCATTCGCGCAGCGCGCCCTGCAGCATGCGCGGCAGCACGTGGCGAGGCCGCTCGCCGGCCTCGGCGGCGACCTCCTCGAGGCTCTTGCCGGAGGCGACCTCGTCCTCGAAGGCGTTGGCCTCGCGGTTGAGCGCCGAGAAGCGGACGGTCTTGTCGAGGATCACCGTCCAGGACCACAGCGAGGCCGAAGCCAGACCCAGCATCACCAGCTTCACGACCCAGTCGGCCCGCATGAACAGGACGAAGAAGTTGAAGCTCTCGGGCGTGACGGCGGTGTGGTCCATGCGAAGTCCAGGAGCTGGGGAGGCCGGGGGCGAATCAGGGATGGGGCCGTGGTGAGGGGGCGCGGTGGCGATCTTATGGCGAAGGAGTGAACAGCGGGGCCAGCGCCTCGGCCATGCCCGGCGGCGGCTTGCGCGCGCGGCCCTTCAGGTCGATGCAGGCGGCCTCGACCTGGGCGGCGGCTATCAGCTCTTCGCCACGGGTGATCCGTTGACTGATGAAGAGGCGCGGACCCTTGGCGCTGTCATAGGTCGTACGCACCAGGAGCGCGTCGTCGATCCGGGCGGCGCGTTTGAAATCGACCGTCATCCGCACGATCGTGAAGGCGGCCGGGTCCGGACGTTCCAACAGGGCGGAATGGCTGACGCCCACCAGCCGGAAGAAGTCGCTCCGCCCCCGCTCGAAATAGCGCAGGTAGTTGGCGTGGTAGACGACGCCGGTGAAGTCGGTGTCCTCGTAATAGATGCGCACCGGCAACTGGTGCTCGCGGCCGACCAGCCAGCCGGCGGATGGCTCCGTCTCACTCATCGTCGAAGAGGTCTCCCGGCTGGGCCTGGCCGAGGCCCTTCGGCGCGGTCAGCCCCAGGTGCGCATAGGCCTTGGCGCAGGCCATGCGGCCGCGGGGCGTGCGCTGGATGAAGCCCTGCTGCAGCAGGAAGGGCTCGATGACGTCCTCGACGGCGTCGCGCGCCTCGGCGATGGCGTAGGCGAGCGTCTCCACCCCCGCGGGACCGCCGGCGTAGTTCTCGATCAGCGCGCGCAGGTAGCGGCGGTCGAGGGCATCCAGGCCCATCTCGTCGACGTCGAGACGAGCCAGCGCCGAGGCCGCGGCGCGGCGGTCGATCAGGTCGACGCCGTCGGAGGCGGCGAAGTCGCGGACCCGGCGCAGCAGGCGCCCGGCGACGCGCGGCGTGCCGCGGGCGCGGGCGGCGATCTCCTCGGCGCCCTCCGGATGCAGGTTCACCCCCATCTTGGCGGCGGCCTGGGAGAGCACCTTCTTGAGTTCGGCGGGGGTGTAGAACTCCAGCCGGATCGGGATGCCGAACCGGTCGCGCAGCGGCGTGGCGAGCAGGCCCGCCCGCGTCGTCGCCGCCACCAGGGTGAAGGGCGCGAGGTCGATGCGGATCGAGCGCGCCGAAGGACCCTCGCCGATCATCAGGTCGAGGACGTGGTCCTCCATGGCCGGATAGAGGATCTCCTCGACGTTGGCGGCCAGGCGGTGGATCTCGTCGATGAAGAGGACGTCGTTGGGCTCGAGGTTGGTGAGGATCGCGGCGAGGTCGCCGGCCTTGGCCAGGACGGGGCCGGAGGTGGCGCGGAAGTTCACCCCCAGCTCGCGAGCGACGATCTGGGCGAGCGTCGTCTTGCCCAGGCCCGGCGGCCCGAACAGCAGCACGTGGTCGAGCGCCTCGCCCCGCGACTTCGCCCCCTCGATGAAGACCCGCAGGTTCCCCTTGGCCTGCTCCTGCCCGACGAACTCGGCCAGCGTCTGCGGCCGCAGCGCCTTGTCGGGCGCCTCGAAGGGGATCGGCTCGCCGGAGACGATGCGGGTCACCGCCCGAGTTCCTGCAGGGCCGCCTTGATGAGGGCGGGGGCTTCGGCGTCGTCGCCCATGCGCAGCGCGGCCTGCTCGACGACGCGGCGGGCGGCGGGTTCGGCGACGCCGAGGCCCATGAGGGCGGCGACCGCTTCTCCGGACGCGGAGGGCTTGGCGGGCTCGGCGGAGAGCGCGCTGGCGTGGAAGGCGGCGACTACGCCGTCGCCGATCGGCTTGTCCTTCAGCTCGGTGACGATGCGCAGCGCGAGCTTGGGGCCGACGCCCTGGGCGCGGGCCACCGACGCCTGGTCGCCCCGCTGGGCGGCGGCGGAGAGCTCGGCCGGCGGCAGGACGTCGAGCACGGCCAGGGCCGCCTTGGGCCCCACGCCCTGGATGGTCTTCAGCATCACGAAGGCGCGGCGCTCGTTGCGGTCGAGGAAGCCGTAGAGGGTCATGCCCGTCTGCTCGCCCCACTGGCTTTCGATGTGCAGGGTGGCCGTCTCGCCGGTTCCGGGCAGGCGCGACAGGGTCCGCGAGCCGCAGCGCACCACATAGCCGACGCCGGCCACGTCGAGCAGCGCCTCCTCCTCGCCGACCTCGGCCACGACGCCCCACAGCCGCCCGATCATAAGGGGAACTCCGGGCTGCAAAGGTCGGGTGAAGTGTGAATCACGTTCGGCATCTGTTCCAAGCATGCCGTAAACCATGCCGCTTCGCTTGATCAATCGTGAACATCCGGGGATCAAACCCCCCGTCGGAGGGGCCCGGCTTAACCACGTCATTCAACCACTGGGTGCGGTACTCGCCTAACGGGTGGCGGCCCATCAAGAATGTGTGGTTCCGACGCGGCTTCCGGCGGGCTAGCGTCCTCGCCCGGGGAGCTCAAATCCATGACCGACACCGCCCATCGCGGCCCGCATCCGGCGCTCTATCTGATCCTCTACCTGCCGTTCGGGATCGCCTTCGGCTATGTGACCGTGACCCTGGGCTGGCTGCTGGGTAACGCCGGCGCCAGCGTCGCGGCGATCGCCGCGCTCGCCGGCATGGGTCTCCTGCCCAACACCTGGAAGGTGCTCTGGGCGCCGGTGATCGACACCACGCTCACCGCCAAGGCCTGGTACCTGGTGGGCGTCGCCGGCACGGCCGCGATCATCGCCGGGATCGCCTTCATGCCCCTGCGCCTCGGCCTCTTGCCGGCGTTCGGCTGGCTGGTCCTGGCGGCCAATTTCATGGCCACCATTACCACCATGTCGGTCGAGCGGTTCATGGCCATCGACACGCCTGAGGACCAGAAGGGCCAGGCCGGCGGCTGGAGCCAGGCGGGCAACCTGGGCGGCGCAGGCCTGGGCGGCGGCCTGGGCCTCCTGATCGTCCGGCACTCCGGGCATCCGTGGATCTCCGGCGCCTTTCTCGCCGCGGTCTGCATGGCCTCGGCCCTGCCGCTGCTTTGGCTCCGGGAGCCCGGGCGGGTGGCCGACGGGCGCAGCTATCTTGAGACCCTGAAGGAGACCGGCCGCGACGTGCTGACCCTGGTCCGCGCGCGGATCGGGCTGCTCGCCTGTTTCATCATGCTGCTGCCCATCGGCTCGGGCGGCCTGCAGCAGCTCTGGGCGGCCATCGCCAAGGACTGGGGCGCCGGCGCCGACGAGGTGGCGCTGGTCGGCGGCCTGCTCTCGGGCCTGGTCTCCATCCCCGGCTGCATCGCCGGCGGCTACCTCGCCGACCGCATGGACCGCAAGCAGGCCTATATGCTGTTCGGCGTGGCGCTGTCGGCGGTGGCCCTGGTCATGGCCTTCGGGCCGCGCACGCCCGCTTCCTTCCTGGTCTTCGCCTGCCTCTACAACTTCGTGGTCGGCTTCAGCTATGGCGCCTATTCGGCGGTGACGCTCGAGGCCATCGGCCAGGGGGCGGCGGCCACCAAGTTCAACCTGATCTCCTCGCTCTCCAACGTCCCGATCCTGGTGGTCACCTTGGTCGATGGCTGGGCGGAGACCCGGTTCGGGGCGACCGGCATGCTGCTCACCGAGGCCGGCATCGGCGTCGCGGCGGTCGCGGTCTATGGCGTGGTGGCGATGGCCACCCGCGGGCTGAGCTGGGGCGTGCTCTTCCGGCGGGGTTCGCCTGCCGCGCCTTAGAGGGGACCTCAGGTCACTGGGGCTTGGTCTCCGGCGTCCCCCATCCGCCCACGGAGGGGCCGTCGGTCCAGGCGCCGTGCGGCGCGGGGATCACGGAGCCGGTGGGCGGCGGGTCGAGGCCGTGGTGGTCGACCCAGTCGATATTCCCGCCGCACCCGGCGAGCAGGACCAGCGCGGCGGCGAGGACCAGGGTTCGCATGGCGCGAAGCTGGACCGTGGGCTGCGGCGGAATTTAGGCCAAAGCGAGCGGGCCGCCCGGCGATGGGCGGGCGTCGAGTTCGGATATCGTCGCTGCGATTCCGTGGCTTTCCGTGTTTTCCGTGGTTTCAAAAGGATGGCCCGGCTCGCGCCGGCCGGAGGTCAGGCCGCGCCGAGGTAGGCCCGGGCCCGGCGGGCGTGGGCGTGGGCGATGGCGACCGCCAGTGCATCGGCGGCGTCGGAGGTCGTGTCGCCGGCGGTCGGCAGCAGGCGGCGGATCATGAAACCGACCTGGGCCTTGTCGGCCGCCCCGGTGCCGACCACCGCCTTCTTGACCACCGTGGCGGCATATTCGGCGACGCTGAGCCCCGCCCGCGCCGGGGCGATCAGGCAGCAGGCCCGGGCGTGGCCGAGCTTCAGCGCCGACTGGGCGTTGTTGTTCATGAAGGTTTCCTCCACCGCCGCCTCGTGCGGGGCGTGCAGGGCGATGACCTCGGCGATGGCCTCGAACAGGATCAGCAGCCGCTCGGAGAAGGCGAGGCTGTCCTTGGGCGCGATCACCCCGTGCGCCACGTGGGTGAGCCGCGCGCCGTCCACCGCCACCACGCCCCAGCCGGTGCGGCGGAGACCGGGGTCCAGACCCAGGATGCGGAGCGGCTGATTCGCGTTCATCGTCTGTTCCAGTGTGGACCGGGAAGGGATGCGCCGGAAGCCTTGACGAAAGGTGACCGCCTTCGGACGGAACAACCTTGGCCTTGAGCCGCTATCCCACCTTGGCGGGAGAGGCCGATCATGCTGCTGGAACCCGGGACCACCTGCTGGCGGCGCGAGACGTCGGGGCGCGCGGCCCTGCTGATCGACATGGCGGCCTATTTCGACGCCGCCATGGTGGCGATGGGCAAGGCCAGGCACTCCATCCACCTGCTCAACTGGGCCTTCGAGCCGGACACCCTGTTCCACCCGCAGCCCGGCTGCACGGGACCGCAGGACGACCGCATCGCCAACTTCCTGAAGCGGCTGGCCCGCGAGAACCCCAAGCTCGATGTGCGCATCCTCTGCTGGCAGTCGGCGGCGCCGGTAGCCGCCACCCAGAACTGGTTTCCGATCGCCGACCGCTGGGAGTTCAAGGGGAGCAACGTCAAGTTCGTGCTGGACGGCAAGCTGCCGATGGGCGCGAGCCATCACCAGAAGGCGATCATCGTCGACGACGCCATCGGCTTCTGCGGCGGCGGCGACATCGGGCCCGACCGCTGGGACACGCCGCTGCATCTCGACGATGACGACCGCCGGGAGATCAAGAAGAATTCGAAGAAGGACTTCGCCTCGCGCCATGAGGTGATGGGCGTGGTCGAGGGCGCGCCGGCCCGGGCGCTCGGCGCCCTGTTCCGCGAGCGCTGGGCGCGGCGCACCGGCGAGATCCTACCGGAACCGCCGAAGGTGCGGCCCGCCTGGCCGGCCGGGGTGACGCCGCAGTTCGCCGATGTCGAGGTCGGGCTCTCGCGCACGGTGGCCGCCTGGAACCACCATCCCGAGGTGCGCGAGGTCGAGGCCCTGCACCTGGCCGCCATCCGCGAGGCGCGGGCTTGCATCTATATGGAGAACCAGTACTTCACCTCGCCGCTGATCGCCGGCGCCCTGGCCGCCCGGCTGGCCGAGCCCGGCGGGCCGGAGGTGGTGCTGATCGGCACCGAGCAGTCGCCGAGCTACTTCGACCGGATGACCATGGACGGCACGCGGGTGAAGTTCATCGAGCGGCTGAAGCGGGCGGACAAGCACGGCCGTTTCCAGGCCTACAGCCCGGTGACGACGCTCGGCCGGATCATCATCGTCCACGCCAAGCTGACGATCGTCGACGATCGGCTGCTGCGCATCGGCTCGGCCAATATCAACAACCGCTCGATGGGCTTCGACAGCGAGTGCGACATGAGCTTCGAGGCCGCCGGCCGCGCCGGGACCGGCAATCGCCGCGAGATCGCGACCTTGCGCACCCGGCTGCTGGCCCACTGGCTGGGCTGCGACGAGGCCATCATGGAAGCCGCGATCCGCAAGGCGGGGGCGATCGGACCGGGCGTCGAGGCGCTGCGCAACGCCGGCTACGCCCGGCTGCGGCCGATCCAGTTGAAGCCGCTGGGCCCGCTGGGCGAGCTGGTCGCCGACTACCACCTCGGCGATCCGCTGGGGCCTCACGACAGCTGGCGGCCCTGGAGCCGCAAGCGGGCGGCGGCCAGCGCCGACCGGCGGGGACGCGAGGCGGCGAAGGCCTGAAGGGCTTCTCTGGCCCTCCCTCACTGCGCTCGGGGGAGAGGGGATCGCCAACGGCCAAGCTTTCCTATGATTTCATAAGCCTGCGACCGGAAACCCTGTGTCGGGCGCCTCACCGCCGTTAACCATAAGGTGTGTTTTGGGAGTAACTTTCTCGTGCAAATTGCGGAAAAACGCGTTCACAGAACATGGAAACCTTTGCCAGTGACGCTTGTAAGAGCAAGATGAGGAGGCGTTACACTGGGGCTAGTTAATGCGGGACCAGGGAATCTATCGGGTCATTGGCAGACGACTCCGTGCTCGGCGTCGGCTGCTTGAGATGACGCAAGGCGACGTGGCCGCGCGCTGCGGCCTGACCTTCCAGCAGATCCAGAAATATGAGGCGGGGCTGATCGCCATGCCCATCGCCCGGCTGATCTCCATCGCTGACGCCCTGCAGGCGCCGGTGGGCGAATTCATCTACGGCCTGCCCGCCGCGGCGGCGCCCGAGCGGGAGCCTTCGAAGTGGCGCGGCATGGGTCAGCCGCAGCAGCTGACGGCCTGAGCGCCGCCGGTCCGGAGCGACCCTGAGATTTTCGCACTGAATTTTTGGCGGAGCCGGCGGGCCGTGAGACGATCCGCCTGATGCCTGCGCAACGCCTGTTCCAGTCCCGCCGCACCCTGAAGCCCCAGACGGCGCCGGGACTCTACGCCAGCACCTATTGGCCGGAGCGCGGGGCGGCCATCTGCCGGCGGCTGGCGGCTGGCGGCGGGCGAGAGCCTGAGGTCGATCTGCCGGACCGATCCCGCGATGCCCACGGAGAAGACGGTGTGGAACTGGGCGCGCGCGCGCCCGGAGTTCCGGGAGATGAAGCGTCATGCGCTGGAGACCGCACGGGCCGGGTCGCTGGCCGCCCAGGGCGAGCGCGACGCCGCGCGCCAGGCAAGGATCGGCCAGGGCCCCCGCCCAGCCTGGAACGCGGGCCTCGACGGCTATGAGACGGAGATCGCGAACGCGGTCTGCGACCGGGTGATGATGGGCGAGGCGCTGACGGCGATCTGCCGAGACCCGGCCATGCCCTCGCTCGGCACGGTCTACAACTGGCTGAGGCGCTATCCGGAGTTCCTGGCCGACTACCGGCGGTCCAAGGCCATGGTCGAGGACATCATGCTCGAACTGGCCTGCGAGACCCTGCCCTGGCTGGGCGACCGGAAGTCCTGGCCGATGCTGCGGCGAACGGTGAGGGCCGCTGAAAAACGCGCCGCGCGGCTGAGCCTGAAACGCTACGCCGAGCCGACGGGCCCCAGGGGGCTTGTGGTCAGCCTCGAGGACCCGGACGGGTCGGTGCGGGTGATCTATGGGGACCGCGAGGGGCCGGCGGCGGCGGCCGCGTCGGCGCCTAGCCCACGATCGGGTTCTCCTCGCCCCACCAGAGCGGGCTCCTCGGCAGGTCGATGAAGCGGCGCTCGTCCTCGAGCAGCAGGGCGCCCGCCGCCTGGGCCTCGGGGCGCTGGCCGTTGGCGGCCAGGGCCTCCAGGCTGTCGAACCAGAGCTCGGCCACGCCGTCGTACTCCGGCGGCGCGTCGCGGCTGGCGCGGATGCCGGCGCTGGCCTCGGCCGGCAGGCTGTGGAGCTGGACGTAGCGGCGGATCTGCAGGGTCCCGGCGACCGAAGCGACGAGCGGGCCGTGGGTGTTGATCCAGTAGTCCTGGAAGGCCTCGCGGCCCAGGTGCGGCAGGCGGGTCAGGCAGAAGGTGAGCTTGATCATGGGCTGAGCTTCGCGCCGGATCGCCGCGGCGGAAAGCCCCGACTGTGGCCGCGCGCGCATTGACAACCCAAAGGTGTTCCGTCCCACTGGCCGCGGGGGACAAGGCCAAGGCCAAGGAAAGCCGGGCATGTCTTTGGACACCGAGAGCGTAAGCCGACCGGGCAGCGGCCTGGTCTTCGTCAACTATTACGGCGACGGGGTGACCGACGCCTACCGCAGCGCCATCATCTCCGCCGAGAATTTCCTGGAGAGCCACTTCACCAATGCGGTGACGGTGGGGGTGAGCTTCGACCTGAAGTCGCTGGGCGCGACCTTCAGCGCGCAGAACGAGTTCGACAGCGTGCCGGTGAGCTATGCGACGCTGAGCGCCGCGCTCCGGGCGCATGCCACCACCGCCGACGACATCCTGGCGGTGAACGGCCTGCCGGCCGCAGACCCCTCGCACGGGGCCGGGTTCTCCATCCCCACCACCCAGGCGCGGATCCTGGGTCTGGCCCCGCAGAGCAACACCATCGACGACTCGGTGGTGCTGAACAGCGACCTGAACTTCACCTTCGGCCAGGACGCGATCGGGGCGCTGGAGCACGAGATCACCGAGGGGGTGTTCGGCCGGACCTCGAGCCTGGGGTTCGACGGGGCGCGGTTCGAGGCGCTCGACCTCTTCCGCTTCACGGCCGGCGGGGTGCGCGACTTCACCGGCGGCTCGGACGGCGCAGCCACCTTCTTCGGCATCGACAGCCAGCACGTCACCAACCTCGCCTTCCACAACTCGATCAGCGCCACGGGGATGAACGATGGCTTCGACCTGGGCGACTGGGACAACACCCGTGGCGACGCCTTCGGGCCGGGCGGGCCCGGGTCGCCGGGCACGGTGTCGACCACCGACCTTCGGGTGCTGGACGTGCTGGGCTGGAACCCCACCGGCTCGGGCGTCGGGTTCCAGCCGGCGCCGGACGAATTCGCCTCCAGCCTGACCGACGCCAGCCATCCGTTCGGCCAGCTGGCCGTCGGCGGCTCGGCGGCCGGCGCCCTACAGACCGCCGGCGACCGCGACTGGTTCGCCGTGCAGTTCCAGGCGGGCGACACCTACACAGTCAACCTGGTGGGCCGGGCCGGCGGGGGCGGGACGCTCGCCGACCCCTTCCTGCGGCTGCACGACGCCGGGGGCACGCTGCTGGCCTCCAACGACGACGTCACCGACGGCTCCGACCCGGACTCGCGGCTGGTGTTCACCGCGCCCTCCAGCGGGACGTTCTATGTCGAGGCCGGGTCCTTCGTGGATGGCTACACCGGGACCTACCGGGTCGACGTCAGCCAGACCGGGACGGGCGCCACCGCGGCCGGCGAGGTGCTGGTCGGCGCGGCGGGCGGCGACACCCTGCAGGGCGGGGCCGGCGGCGACACCATCACCGGCGGCGCCTCGGGGGTTAACTACCTGCGGGGCAACGACGGCGACGACGTGATCACGGGCGGGTCGGCCTTCGACGACATCAACGGCAACATGGGCAACGACACCCTGCACGGCGGAGCGGGCGACGACTGGGTGGTCGGCGGCAAGGGCAATGACGTCCAGTTCGGCGACGCCGGCAACGACGTGGTCTGGGGTAATCTCGGCAACGACACGCTGGACGGCGGCGACGGCGCCGATCAGGTGCGCGGCGGCCAGGGCGACGACGTGCTGAGCGGCGGGGCCGGGGATGACTTCATCTCCGGCGACCGGGGCAACGACACCGAGAGCGGCGGGGCCGGGGCGGACCTCTTCCACACCTCCCAGGACGCCGGCATCGACAAGGTGCTGGACTTCAACCTCGCCGAAGGCGACCGGGTGATGCTGGACCCTGGGACCACCTTCACGGTCAGCCAGGTGGGCGCCGACACGGTCATCGACTTCGGCGCCGGCAACGAGATGATCCTGGTGGGCGTGCAGATGTCGACGCTGACCGGGAACTGGATCTTCGGGAACTGAGCGGCCGACAGCAAGAGGCCCGCGATCGGGGAGGATCGCGGGCCTTGGCCGCCCCCTGGCGCTGGGAGAGTGGGGGCGGGCTGGCTGGGCCGGGGGGACCCACTATCGCCTAGGGCGAGGCGACAGATCTCTCAGCTGCGGCTGGCGAACTGGATGTTCGTGGCCACCTTGGCGTTGACCTCGTCGCGGACCGCGGCCTGGCAGGCGGCCTGCAGGCCCAGGCTGGTTTCGCGCAGGCAGAAGTGGCGGGCGGCGGTGTCGAGGCGCTGGGCGTAGGCGGCCTTGCCGGCGGCGCTGGCCATGTTCAGGTCGGCGACCTGGACGCTGGCTTGCGGCGGTTGGGCGTGGGCCGCGGTGGTCAGGGCGGCGGCGGGCAGGGCGGCCAGGGCCAGGGTGGCGAGGCTGGCGATGCGGGCGGTCAGCTTGGACATGTTCATGGTGGTTTCCCTCGTTCGAATGATGTGGGCGGCGCGGGCCGCCGATGAGGAGGGAATACTTGGGCGTGCTGTAGAAGTCCCGTGAAGCCTGCGTAATGACCTCGATTTAACAAAATTACCGAGGGTTAATTACTTAAACGGCTTGTAATGTTCAGGCCGCGTCGTGGTCCGGCACGCCGATCAGCTGCAGGAAGCTGACCGCCGCGGCGGACTTGCGCGGGACGTTGGCCAGCGCGTGCGCCGGCCTGGCCTCGACGCTGAGCGCGGCGACGATCCAGGCGCCGGGGAAGGCCTTGAGCTCGCGGTCGTCGAGGCCCTTCAGGTGCGGGCACCGGGCGAGCGCGCGCTCGGCGCAGGCGCGGTGCAGCGGCGCGATGGATCCGGCGTCGAGCAGCGGCTTGTCGTCAGGAAACTCCGGCGGCAGCCAGACACCCAGGCCCTTGGCGCGGATCTCGCCGGCGGTGGTCCAGCGGCCGGTCTGGGTCCAGCGGTCGCCCTCGGCGGTCGGCTCGCCGCACATCGGGCAGCGCATCTCGCGCACCGACTTGCGCTGCCGGAAGAGGTGATTGCGCGAGTACATCGGCCGGCCTTCGCCGGGGCGCTCGGCCTGGCCGATCGCCAGGGCCCCGTCGACGGAGGGGCAAGGCGCGACGCCGGTGACCTGCTCGCCCGACCAGCTGGTCACCCAGGGGACATCGACGCCGATGGTCAGCGGCGCTCCGGCGGCCCCGCTCACGCGGCGCCCGGCGCGGGCGTCGCCGGCGGCGGCGTGTCCGGAGTCAGCGAGATTCCCGGCAGCTTCGCGGCCGGGGCCGGCGGCGGGGCTGCAACCGGCGGGGTCGGCGCGGGCGGGCCCGGCGGCGCGCGGCGGACCGAGCTGATGCGGACCGGCTTGATCAGCATCTGGCCCTTCATGGCGCCGACGCCGGCGTTGGGATCGACGGGCAGGCCGAGGATCGTCTTGACCACCGCCATGCCGTCGACCACGCGGCCGAAGGCGGCGAAGCCCGGGTCCTTGGCGCTGGCGTCGAGGTAGGGTTGGTCGCCGATGCAGATGAACCAGTCGGACTGGGCCGAGCCCGGCGCGTGGCGGCCCATGGAGATGGTCCCCTCGGTGTGCTTCAGCCCGGTCTTGGCCGTGCTCTCGTGGGCGATCGGCGGCAGCACCTTCTTGGGATCGTTCTGCAGGCCGCCCTGGATCACCCCATAGTCGTTGCCGACCTGGCCCGCCGGCTTGGTGGCCCGGTAGAAGGTCGCTCCGTCGAAGAGCTTGCGGTCGACGTACTTCAGGAAGTTGCCCGCGGTGATCGGCGCCTTGTCGGCGAAGAGCTCCAGTGTGATCGGGCCCTGGGTGGTGTTGATCACCACGCGGGGGTTGGCCGGCTGGGCGAGGGCCGGCGCGGAAAACGCGCCGGCGAGGGCGAGGGCGAGGGCGAGAAGCGTGCGGCGCAGGAGCATGGCCGCCAGCCTACCGGGCGCGCCTCGAAATGGAAGGCGTTCCCGCGGGACCGCGGCGCGCCAAACGCAGCGAGGCCCGCGACCAGGGCATGGTCGCGGGCCTCGCTCGATCGCCCTGGGTCGGGGGAGAGCCGGGGCGAACGGTGGCGTCTTCAGCGCTGGGCGAGCTGGGTGGCGGGCGTGATCATCGCCAGCTTTTCCGTCACCTCGGTGCGGATGGCGACCCGGCAGGCGTGCTGGATCGTCAGGTCGCGTTCGTCGCCGCAGACCTGGCTGGCCGCCACGTTCAGGCGGTGGGCGAAGGCGGCCTTGCCGGCGGCGCTGGCCAGGTTCAGGTCGGCGATGCGCACCGACGACCGGGCGTGGGACGAGGCGGCGAACTGGGTGGTCGGCGCGATCGCCGCCAGCTTCTCGGTCACCTCGGCGCGGACCGCGGCCTTGCAGGCGAACTGGATGGAGAGGTTCCGCTCGTCGCCGCAGACCTGATCGGCCGCGACGTCGGTGCGATGGGCGAAGGCGGCCTGGCCGGCGGCGCTCGCCAGGTTCAGGTCGGAGATCTGAACCGTGGGCTGGGCGTGGGCGGCGGCGGCGAGCGTGACGCCGAGGGCGAGCGCGGCGAGGCCGGCGATACGGGTGGTGAAGTGGGACAAGGTGTTCTTCCTTTCGGGCTTCAATATCCCCCGTATGCACCACCACGAGTTGAGAGAGTCCTTAGATATAAGAATAACATATGATGACTCATACTTGCCAACAACCAGTTGCAACTAGGCGCAGGTGGTTGCAGGAAGTGACTTATACTGAATAAACAAATGACACTTTGATATACAATTAGAACTAATAGCTTGAATAATTCCAATAGGTCTTATGTATGCCAACGATGCGCGAAAATAAGCATCCGTGATTCTGATGTGTTCCTGAAGTCAGGACAGTTGTCGCGGGCGTAATTCTTCGCTATGCACCGGTCGAAATGGCGCCGGTTCAGGCTCGACAACTGGAGGTTGGCTATCGGTTGGGCGCGACGACCGCGTCTCAGCCGCCCGCGCCGGCGTGACAGCGCACGACAGTGTCGGTCTGGCCCGTGGCGCGCAGGCCCACAGGCATGAGTTCGAAGGTCTCCACCCGGCGGGCGCAGACCCGGCGCATGGCCGGGCCCTTGGCGATCTCGGTGAGCACGCGGGCCGAGAGCCTGGCCGAGCGGCCGTCCGGCGCGACGGTCACGATGTCGATCGTGACGGTTTCGCTGAGCTTGCCGGCGGCCAGGGTGCGCCGGCTCTGGGCGCGGGCCTCGGCTACCGTGCTGACGCCATAGGGGACGATCTTGTTGTCGTTGCCCAGCGCCTGGTCGGTGAACCGCGCGGCCGGGGCAAAGGTCGCGAAATAAGCGTCGAGCTGACCGGCGTTCCAGGCCCGCGACTGGCGTGCGACCAGGCCGCGGACCTCCGGCTCGCCGATGCGCGGCGCGGCGATGACCGGCCCCGCGAGCGCGACCAGCGCCAGCAAGAGCGCCCTCACGCCGGCCGCTCCAGCCAACGTGTCCGGTAGCCGTTGACCGCGGTGTCGCCCAGCCGGTCGAGCAGCCGCCAGTTGACCACTGCGCCTACCGGCGCGCCGATCAGCGGGACCATCTGGGCCATCTTCGGCAGGTCGATGTAGTCGCGGTATTCCATCTGGAAGGTCCGCCAGTCGAAGGTTTCGAAGGTCTCGGGATGGCGCCGTGCGTCCCAATCCTCGAGCGTGTCGAGCACCGCTGCACGGTGGTCGGCGCCGGAGAAGGCCAGCTCGAACAGGTGCAGGATATAGAGCCGCTCGGCGAAGAGCTCGCCCGAGTGGCCGTAGATCGCCGCCAGCTCGAAGAGCAGCTTGAGCTTGATGACCACCAGCGCCGGGAAGTCGGCCGCCGAAAGCCAGAAGCCGCCGGCCCCGGTGACCCCGCCCTCGGCCGCGGCGGTGGCCCGGTAGCCGAGGATCGCGCTCCGCGCCTTCCGGTCGCGCAGGCTGAGCGGCGCGTCCTTCAGGGGCGCGCTGAAGGTGGTGGCGTCGGCGCCCACCAGGATCGCCCGGGTCATCCGCTCGATGACGTCGGTGACCACGGCGTGGACCTTCTCCGGGATGATGCGGTTGATCCGCACCTGGACGGCGCCGGCCATGCGGTCGAGCCGGGTGGCCGGCTTCAGCATCCGGCGGCGCCAGTGCTCGACCTCGCCGCGCGCCCAGGCCTCGTAGGCGGGCTCCGAAAGTCCGGCGGGCGGGGTCGCGGCGGTCATGCGGGACGCCAGAAGTGGAAGGCCGACCAGCCCTCGCGCAGGGCGTTCAGGTCGAGGCCCAGCACCACGCCCAGGTTGGCGGCCCCGCGGAACAGGAGGGCGCTGGCGCCCGGAACCCAGAAGATCAGCAGCAGCAGGCCCACCATCACCAGGCCCTCGGCCTTGCGGATGTGCGGGGTGAGGGCGGCCGGCAGGAAGGGGCGGATGGCGCCGAACCCGTCGAGGCCGGGGATCGGCAGCAGGTTGAGAATCAGACCCATGGCCTGGAGGAAGGCCAGCACGCTCAGCGCCTCGAAAAGCGCGACGGAGCCTGCGCCCTCGACGCCCCAGCCGGTCCAGAAGGAGAGGCCGAAGGCCAGGATCAGCAGGACGACCAGGGTCGCCGCCGGTCCGGCCAGGGACGCGGCCGAGCGCCAGAGCCGCGTGCGGATCAGGTCGTTGCGGATGTAGACCGCCCCGCCTGGGAAGCCGACGCCGCCGAGCAGCAGGGCGATCAGCGGCAGGACCAGGCTGACGCCCAGGTCGCCGTAGCGCCTGGGATCGAACGAGAGATAGCCCTTTTCCGCCACCGTGCGGTCGCCGCCGAGCCAGGCGACCGCGGCATGGCTGAACTCGTGGGCCATCACCGAGAGGATCCAACCCACCATCACAAAGGCGAAGACCAGCGGCCCGCTGGGCCAGGCCACCAGAGCCGCGCCCAGGCCGAGCCAGAGCAAGAGGATGCCCGGCCCGACGAACGGATTGGGCCTGGATGGGGCCAGGGGCGGAGATACGGCGTCGTCGGTCACGCCGCGAGGCTTATCACATCGGCGGCTTGGCGCCGTTTTCCCCGACCGAGACGGAGTTGGTCACCATGCCGTTCGGCGTCTTGCCGACGACCATGAAGACCGGCGTGCCGACCTTGACCATCTCGCGCTTGCCGGGGCCGATCTGCACGACCGGGACGTTCGCGGGCACGGTGATGTGGCGCTTGCCGTAGGAATAGGAGACGTCGAGCTCGCGCGAGCCCTTCTTGCCGGCGACCACTTCGCCGACCGTGCCGTTGGTCATCATCGAGCCGGGCTTCAGGTCCCAGCCATAGTGGCCTTCGCCCATCTTCACGCCGGGCGGGAAGACGTGCACTTCCAGCGACTTGCCCATGCCGTCCTTGCCGGGCATCTCGGTGGTGCCGATGAAGCTGCCGGTCTGGATGGCGTCGATGGCCACCGGCTTCATCACGGCGACGGACCAGGAGGGGGTCAGGCCGACGACCTGCGGCCCCTTGTCGGTCTTCACGGTGAGCGAGGTCTCGGTCATGGCGGTCACCGTGCCGCGAACGATGGGCGGCGGGCCGGCCGGCGCGGCCGGGGCGGGGGTCTGGGCCGCGGCGACGGTGGCGGAAAGGGCGAGGGCGGCGAGCGCCGTGGCGGCGGTGCGGATCATGGACGTTTCCCTTTGAGGCTCTGAAAGGCGGCGGCTCGTTGTAACTGAACGCCGTTCATCTGCGCAGATAGAAAGCGCGGCCCTGGCGGTCAATGCGTGACCCTACCGAGCCCTGCGGGCCGCCGCGGTTTCAGCGCGCACCCGCTTGAACTCGGAGTCCGCGTTCCAGACCGGCCAGCCGGGCGAGTTGGCCAGGTCGCGGCCCACCTCATAGAAGAGTGCGATGTCCTGGGCGGCGCCGCGCAGATCCCAGTCGGGGCTCCAGTTGTCGCAGACCTGATGGTAGCACCTGGTGGTGTAGTCGTTGACCCAGCGGTCGCCGGCTTCGCGGCCGCCCTGGACCAGGTCCGGACCCGCCGCCATCCCCATGATCAGCGCCGTCGGCACGCCGCGCTTGGCGACGCTGAAGTGGTCGGCCCGGTAGAACAGCGCCCGCTCCGGATGCGGGTCAGGCGTGATGGCGCGGCCTTGCCGGGCGGCGGCCTTCACGAGATCGGCCTCGAGCGAGTCCTTGCCGGACCCGACCAGGATCAGGTCGTGGCTGGGGCCCGCGGTCTGCACCACGTCCATCGTGAAGTTGGCCGCGGTGGTGGCCAGCGGGAACACCGGATGGGTCGCGTAATATTCGCTGCCCAGGAGGCCGCGCTCCTCGGCCGTCCAGACCCCGAACGCGACGGTGCGCTCAGGCTTCGGGCCCTTGGCGAAGGCGCGCGCGATCTCCAGTACGCCGGCCACCCCCATGCCGTCGTCGATGGCGCCGTGGCGCACCGGATCGCCGGCGGCGTCCGGCGGCCCCATGCCGAAGGCGTCCCAGTGGGCGGCGAACATCACGCTTTCCTTCGGCCGCCGGGTCCCGGGGATCTGGGCCAGCACATTGTGGCTGACCAGGCGCGCGGTCTTGATCCCCAGCTCGGCGGAGAAGCTCGCGCCTTTCAGCGCCACCGGCCGGAAGCCGGCGGTCCGTGCACGGACCTTCTCGGCCTCGAAGTCGAGACCGGCCTTCTTGAAGAGATCGACGGCGACGTCGCGCTGGATCCAGCCCTGCAGCAGCGGGTGGACCTTGGCGGGATCGGTCTGCACCACGTCATAGCTGTCGCCATTGGACGCCACGACCGTCGACCAGGGATAGGCCGCGCCCGCCGTCTCGTGGACGATGAGCGCGCCCAGCGCGCCCTGGCGGGCGGCTTCCTCGAATTTGTAGATCCAGCGCCCATAATAGGTCGCGGCCTTGCCGCCGAACTTGCCGGCCACCGGCTCGCCGGGCAGGGCCTCGAAGTCGGGATCATTGATCAGGATGACGGCGATCTTGCCCTTCAGGTCGACGCCCTTGAAGTCGTCCCAGCCGCGTTCGGGCGCGGTGACGCCATAGCCCACGAAGACCAGGGGGGCGTCCTCGATCTTCACCTCGGCGACCGGGCGCTGGGTCCAGGCCATGATCTCCTGGGTTTCGGCGAGTTCGCGCGGCGCGCCGCCGGCGGCGAGCCGGAACTTCGCCCCCGGCTGCACCTGGAAGCGGATCAGCGGCACCGCCTGGGTCCAGCCGCCCTTGTCGCCGGCGGGCTTCAGGCCCAGCGCCTTGAACTGACCGATCAGGTAGTCGAGCGTCCCCGGCTCGCCCGGGCCCCCCGGCGCGCGGCCGGCAAGCTTGGAGTCGGCCAGGACCTTCACATGGGCCGAGAGGCGCTCCGGCGAGATCGGGCCGGCGGCGGGCAGGGCGAAGGCGGGAGAGGCCGCGAGCGTCAGGGCGGCGGCGTAGGCGAGTGAGGGGATGCGCATGGCGTGACAGTAGCCCCAATTCTCGTGGCGGCCAGTCCGCCTGCGGTTGCGATCGCACCTCGGGCACGCATCGCGGCCCTCGCGCGTTGGGCTGGCGAAGGAGTCTCAACCCATGCGCCGCCTCGCCCTCGTCCTGATGATCCTGCCCACGCTCGCGGGCTGCGCCAGCCAGGGCGACGCGTCCGTGAAGCGGTCCGTCGATGCGGTGGTGCAGGACGAGAGCCAGCGGCAGAAGGTGCTCGCCGCGATCAACGCCGGCGCGACGCCGGACGAGGCCCTGGCCAAGGTCTCCGACGGCCCGAAGACCGAAAAGAACGGCCCGAAATAGCGCCCAAACGAAAGGGCCGGCGCCTCGCGGCCCCGGCCCTCCGTTGGTTTGCGCGACTCCCGAAGGAGCCGGCGTCAGTCCTTAGGCGCTTTGCAGCTGGCCGGCGGACGTCTTGCCATTGCGCGGGTCTTTTTCCAGCTCGTAGCTGATCTTTTGACCCTCGTTCAGCGAAGACATGTTCGCGCGCTCGACGGCCGAGATGTGCACGAACACGTCTTGTCCGCCGTCATCCGGCTGAATGAAACCAAAGCCTTTTTGGCCGTTGAACCACTTCACGACACCAGTCGCCATATCAGTATCCCCTTCCGGGTATCTAAGTATTCACGCGCCCACGATGGGCGGCGAGATCAAATTTTCGGAGAGGGTCGAGGGCGGTTCCGGCGCCCGATTGCGAAATCGGGGATGGAGAGCGGGCGAGCCAAAACGATATTCGATGCCGCATGCTCCCACGATGAGTAGCAAGACGCAAGGAAAATCCCCCTAGCTTTGCCGAAAGGGGGAGACAGCGCGCTGTTTTACCTATAGAAATCTTATCCCTTAATCATTTCGTAATCCCAGGCTCGCGGCGGTGCGCCGCGCTTTGGAAGGATCACACCCATGGCCATACGTGGCGCAGCCGATCGCGAAACCCTTACCGTGGCGCGCCACGAAGGCCGCTGGGCCGTGGAGCATCAGGGCGTTTTCTCCGACCACACCGCCGAGAAGGAAGAGGCCAAGGCCGCCGCCAACAAACGCGCCCGCGCCCTCCAGGACTCCGGCCGCGCCTGCCAGGTGCGGGTGAGCGGCGAACACGGCTTCTTCGCGGACGCCTGAGATGGTTTCCCCCAACGCGCAAAAGCCCACCCGCCGCCGCGGCTCCGCCGCCGAAGAAGCCCGCATGGCCATCGAAGCCGCCGACGCCGACGGCGTGAAGCGCGCGGCCATGACGCTGCGCATGACGCTGCGCGACGTCTCCGAGCTGAAGCGCGACCCCAAGGTCGCCATGGCCGACATCAGCTACAGCCCCGACGGCATGCGCTATCTGGGCGTGGCCGTGGACCAGGGCGGGGTGACGCAATCCACCCTGGACCGCGGCGACACCTCCTACGTCCGCGGCGCGGCCGCCGAGGCGCCTCCGGCCAAGCCGAAGGCGACCCGCAAGAAGGCGGTCAAGAAGGTCGTGGCGACGCCCGAGGCCGTCGCCTAGGCGCTACTTCTTCAGGGACGCCTGGATCGCCCTGATCTTGTCGAGGTGCATCTGGACCTTCGGCGCGGTCTTGGCCGCCCCGTCCTTCAGGCCGGCGTCGGAGCCGTCCTTGGCATAGCCATCCATCAAGGTCAGCGCCTCTTCGTGGGCGGCGACCTGCTGGTCGACATAGGTCTTGTCGAAGTCGGCGTCGCTGGCGGACTTCAGGTTGTCGATGAAGCCCTGCCGGCGCTGGTCGAGCTTGACCGCGGGTGTCTGGCCGGCGGCGTTGGCCAGCGGCGCCATCGCCTTGGAGGTCGCCGTATGGTCGGCGACCATCATCTTGGCGAAGCTCTTGATGTCGGCGGTCTTGGAGCGGGCCTGAGCGATCTTCGCCGCCTCGATCTCATACATGTCGCTCTGGCTGGCGTTGGAGACGAAGGCGCCGGTGTCGTGCGAGCCCAGCGTCGCGGCCGAGGTCGCGCCGACCGCGGCGCCCGTGGCGTCCTGGGCCTTGTCGACCGCAGCGCCCGCGGCGTCGGCGGTGTTGCTGGCGGCGGTGCTCGCCGAACTGGCGGCGTCGGTGGCGGTCGTGCTCGCCGGCTTGTTGCAGGCGGCCAGCGACAGCACGGCGGCGGAGGCGGCGGCGAGGAGGATGGCGGATTTCATGAGGCAGTGTCTCCCGGTGACTAGGTTCGGGAGCAGAAAGGCGCCTCATGGCGCTTGGTTCCGCCGTTCGGTCAACGCCGCCTCGGCCCCCTTCTCCCCTCGCCACGCTTGACGCCGTCGCGCCGGCAGGGCTCATCCGCGGGCATGAACGACACGCCCGACGAACGCGCCGCCGCCAAACGCAAGCTGATCGGCCGCGCCATGGTGGTGGGCCTGCTGCTGCTGGTGGCGGTCTATGCGATCGCCACCTTCCGTCCGCACTAAGGGCGCTACTTCGCCTCGGCGGCGGCCTTCATCGCGTTGATCAGGACGGTGAACTGCTTGGTGCGGTTGTCCTTGTCCTTGGCCTTGTCTTCCGCCTCGTGCTTGGGAAGCGCGTCGGCGTCGTAGACCAGGGTGTAGAGCAGCTTGGAGTGGCCCTTGTCGACCGGGCGGATCTCCACGGTGCCATGATAGTCGATCGGCGACTTCGGCTGGCTGTAGCTGTAGCTCCAGGCGGTGCTGGCGACGAGCAGCTCGGTCACGCGGCCGGCGATCACGCGGATCGCGCCCATCTCGTGATCCTTGCCCGAGGTGATCTCGCAGGTGGTCTTGAACCAGCCGCCGATCTGGCAATAGCCGTTGATCTTCGGCCACGCCTTGTCGGCCGGGGCATTGACCACGACCTCCAGCGGAACGGTCACGAAGTCGGCGGCGCGGGCGAGCCCGGCGGAAAGGCCCAGCGCGGCGAGCGCAATGGCGGTGGTCTTCAGCAGCATCTTTGTTGTCCCCCCAGAATGATTGGTATGGAGTTGGCCACAGCTCGCCCCGGCGGCCAAGGGCGTAGTAGGCTCAGGCCCGGCATTTCGAGACCCCGCATGCGCCCTTCTATCGCTCATACGCTGGCGACCAGCGCCCTTCTGGCCCTGCTTTGGACGGGCGCCGCGGCGGCGGGCGGCTACAAGCCCCCGCGCACCGCGTCAGGGCGGCCCGACCTGCAGGGCCTGTGGACCAACGCCTCGCTCACCCATCTCGAGCGGATGAAGGAGTTCGGCGCGCTGGTGATCACCGAGGCCGAGGCCAGCGCCTACGAGGCCAGGCAGGACGGGGCGCCGGTGGTGCCGGGCGACAACGTCGACCAGGCGAAGACCGAATGGTGGGACCAGGGCGGCTATCTGGGGCGGCTCGGCGGCGAGGTCAGGACCTCGTGGATCGTCGACCCGCCGGACGGGCGGCTTCCCTATACCGAGGCGGGCGAAAAGACCGTCCAGCGCAGCATCGCGGGCCTCCTCACCGCCTTCGACGGCCCCGAGGCGCGGACCGCGGCGGACCGCTGCCTGCTGGGCTCAGGCGGCGTCTCCGGCCCGCCGATGCTGAACACCGGCTACAACAACAACTACCAGATCGTGCAGACGCCGGAGCACCTGGCGATCGTCGTCGAGATGAACCACGACACGCGGATCATACCGCTGAAGGCCGGGCCGCCGGCGCCGGACCAGATCCAGCCGTGGATGGGCCGCTCGGTTGGGCGGTGGGAGGGCGACACCCTGGTGGTGGAGACCGACCGGTTCAATCCGACCGGGTCCTGGCGCTCGCCGGGTCACTTCTATCTGTCCTCGCAGGCCCACGTGACGGAGCGCTTCACGCGTACCGGCCGCGACGAGATCCGCTATGAATTCACGGTGAGCGATCCGGCGATCTTCAGCCGCACCTGGCGCGGAGAGATGGCGCTTCGGCGCGCCAAGGGACCGATCTATGAGGTCGCCTGCCACGAAGGGAATTACGCGATGAGCGGCATGCTGGCCGGCGGCCGCCAGAAGGAGCGGGAAGCGGCCCAGGCCGCCTCGGCAGGGCGTTAGCCGATCAGCTTTTCGAGCTCGGCCGCGTCGATGTCCTCGTTGGACCAGACGTGCTGGACGTCGTCCTCGTCGTCGAGGGACTCCAGCAGTTTCATCAGGGTCGCCGCGGCGTCCCCGGTGACCGGCGTGCGCGCCTTGGGTCGCCAGGCGACGGCGGTGGACTTCGCGGCGCCGAGCGCGGCCTCGAGGGCTCCCGCGACCTCGGAGAGGTCTTCGAAGGCGGTGTAGATGGTGTGTTCCTCGTCGTCGGACTCCACGTCCTCGGCGCCAGCCTCGATCGCGGCTTCCATGATCTTCTCTTCTGAGCCGGCGGAGGCCGCATAGGTGATCTGGCCCACCCGATCCCACATGAAGGCGACCGAGCCGGTCTCGCCGAGGTTGCCGCCGTTCTTGGAGAAGGTGGACCGCACGTTGGAGGCCGCCCGGTTGCGGTTGTCGGTCAGCACCTCGACGATCACGCCGACGCCGCCCGGGCCGAAGCCTTCGTAGCGGATCTCCTCATAGGCCTCGGCGTCGCCACCGCTGGCCTTCTTGATGGCGCGGTCGATGACGTCCTTGGGCAGGGACTCGCCCTTGGCGTTGTTCACCGCCAGCCGCAGGCGCGCGTTCATCGCGGGGTCGGGCAGGCCGGCCTTGGCCGCCACGGTGATCTCGCGGGAGAGCTTGGAGAACAGCTTCGAGCGCGCGGAGTCCGCGCGGCCCTTGCGGTGCATGATGTTCTTGAACTTGGAATGTCCGGCCATGATCCGTCCGCGCGGGTCCTGTATGAGGGAGCCGTGTTCTAGCCTTGGCGGGCGGCGTTCGGAACCCCCGCCATGCGGGCGGGTTAGCTGCGATGGACCTTGAGCGGGAGGCTTTGCCATGAGCGAACAGATCGTCGAGGAAGTGGATGACCTCGGCCAACCGGCGCCCAACGGCGACATGGTCCACTGGATGGAGCCCAAGCACATCCAGGTTGGCCCGGCCGGCGTCACGGCCGCGGCGATCGGCGCCTTCGCGCTCGGCGTCGGCGTGACCCTGGCGGTGCTGGCGCTGTCGGACTGGCTGAGCCCGGAGCGGATCGTCGAGGTGCGGCGGCGAGCGCGGATCTAGGCGCCGGTCACCGTTTCCGGCGCACCACCGGATGCGAGGTCGACAGGCCGCCGTCGACGGCGATGGTCTGGCCGTTGACGTAGGAGGCGTCGTCGGAGGCCAGGAACAGGCCCGCGTGCGCGATCTCGTCGGGCGCGCCGTAGCGGGTCAGCGGATTGAGCTGGCCGATCTTGTCCTCGTTGCCGCGGGCCCGGGCGCCGTCGAAGATCGGCTTGGTCATGCCGGTCTCGATCAGGCCCGGCGCGATGGCGTTCACCCGCACTCCGGTCCCGTAGAACTCGTTGGCCGAGGTCTGGGCCAGGCTGATGACGCCGGCCTTGGAGGCGGAATAGGCGGGGCCGCCGGCGCCGGAGCGGATACCGGCCACCGAGGCGGTGCAGATGATCGAGCCCTTGCCGGCCGGGATCATCACGCGGCTGGCGTGCTTCACCGCCAGGAAGGCGCCGATCAGGTTGATGCGCAGGATTTCCGCCCAGTAGTCCGGGGTCTGTTCGTCCAGCGGCATGAAGCCGCCGGAGATGCCGGCGTTGGCCCAGACGACGTCGAGCGTCCCGAACTCGGCCTGGGCGCGGTCGATGTAGCCCTTCACGAAGGCCTCGTCGCCGGCGTCGCCGGTCAGGGCCACCGCCTTGCCGCCGGCCTTGGCGATCATCGCGGCGGTCTCGGTCACGCTGTCGGCGCGGTCGACGCAGACCATGTTCGCGCCTTCGCGGGAGAACAGCAGGGAGGCGGCGCGGCCGATACCGCTGCCGGCGCCGGTGATGACGGCCGTGCGGCCCTGGAGACGTCCCATGGATAGTCCTCGCTAGCGGAAGAAAAGATTGGCGGTGAAGCCCGCGGCGATCAGCAGGCAGAGCGGCGAATAGTAGAGCTGGTTCAGGCGGTGGAAGGGCGTGCCCTCGGCGTAGCGCCAGACCGCCGGGACGAACCCCGCGACACCGCGCGCCAGGAAGACCAGGTCGACGGCGATATAGCCCGCCAGCGCCAGGCCGAAGAGGCCGGTCGGCAGGCCGGGCGCGCTGACGGCGAGGACCAGGCCCGCCGCCGCCAGGATGGCCGCGGCCACCAGGACGGTGAGCGGGCGGGACGGCATGCGCCCGCCGCGGGTGCGGCCGACCACCAGGGCCGCCAGGCTGGCCTCGTCGGTCCCGGGCCAGCGCAGGCCGAGCCCCCAGGCCAGATGCAGGAGGCCGATCGCGGCCACAACAGCCGTAAGGCCGATGGCCAGGGGGCCGATCATGCGTCAGCTTTGGCGCGGCTGGCCGCTGTCACGATGGCGTCGACGAAGGTGTCGTAGAGGCCGGGCGGCAGGTCGTGGCCCATCCCCGCTATGATGCGCAGCTCCGCGCCGGGGATCGCCTTGGCGGTCGCCTCGCCGCCGATCTTCATCAGGAGCGGATCGTCGGCGCCGTGCAGGATGACGACCGGGATCTTCAGGCCGCCGAGCGCCCGGGTGCGGTCGCCGTCGGCCTCGACCGCCCTGCGCTGGCGCCCGACGCCCATCGGGTTGAAGGCGCGGTTGTACTCGGCGATCGCGCGCGCCCGGTTCTCCTCGTCCGTCCAGGGGTAGGCGGGACTGCCGATGGTGCGGGCATTGGCCATGCGGTTTTCGACGAAAGCCTCGAAGTCGGCCTTGGGGTCGGGTGGCGGGAGATTGAGCACGGCCGCGGCCTCCGGCGTCGACTTGAAGGCGGCCGCCGCCCCGGTGGTGGACATGATCGAGGTCATGGAGAGCACCCGGTCCGGGTGATCCAATGCGAGCCGCTGGACGATCATCCCGCCCATGGAGACGCCGGCGATGTGGGCCTTCTTTACGCCGGCGGCGTCGAGTACGGCGACGCCGTCATTGGCCATGTCCTCCAAGGTGTAGGGCTCGCTTGGCCAGGTCGACAGGCCGGTGTCGCGGTTGTCGAAGCGGATGGCGCGGTAGCCCTTGGCTACCAGCTTCTCGCAGAAGGCTTCCGGCCAGCGGGTCATCTGCGAGCCCAGGCCGTTGACCAGCAGGATCGTCTCCGGCCGGTCGTCGCCGAAGCTCTGATACTCGATCTCGACGTTTCCGTTGTGGGCGCGGGGCATTTCGGCGCTCCTTCTCGCTTGGCTTACGGGATCAGCAGCACACGCCCGACGGCCTGGCGGCTTTCGATGTAGCGGTGGGCCTCAGCGGCGTCCTTCAGGGCGAAGGTCTTGTCGATGACCACCTTCAGACTGCCGTCGGCCACGTCCTGGATCAGCTGCTGGATGGTGTCGTGCACCCGGTCGGTGGCGATCTCGGCCCCGAGGAAGACCCCGGAGAGCGTGCGGTTGCCGCCCATCATGGAGCCCACGTCGACCTTCATCGGCTCGCGGCCGGCCTGGCCCACCATCGACACCCGGCCGCGGTAGGCCAAGGACAGGATCGAGGACTGCAGGGTGGGCCCGCCGACCGAGTCGACGATAACGTCGGCCATGTGCTTGTCGGTCAGGCGCCCGACCTCCTGGACGACATCGTCGCGCTGGTAGTTGATGCCGTGGGTCAGGCCGAGCGGCTTCAGGCGTTCCAGCCGCTCGTCGGAGGAGGCGGTGGCCAGCACCATCGCGGCGCCGGCCCGGGCGGCGAGCTGGATCGCCGCGACGCCGACGCCCGAGGCGCCAGCCTGCACCAGGACGATATCGCCCTTCTTCATCCGGCCGAACTCGAAGAGGCAGTCGTGGGCGGTGCCGAACGGCACCGGGATGGCGGCGGCCAGGCGCACGTCCATGCCCTTGGGGATCACCCAGGCGGTGCGCGCCGCGACCGCGCGCAACTCGGCGTGGCTGCCGAAGCCGCCGGTGGTGACGGCCTTGTCGCCGACCTTGATCCCCTCGACCTCCTCGCCGACCTGGACGACCTCGCCGGCCGCCTGGTAGCCCACGATGTGCGGCTTGGTGACCAGCTGGCCCCGGAAGCGGTTGAGCGTGTCGCCGCCCTCGATAGACACCGCCTCGACACGGATGACGATGCCCTTGCGGTGGCACTCCGGGTCCGGAACGGTCTCGTATTTGAAGACGTCCGGGCCGCCGTTCTCGTAGTAGACCGCAGCCTTCATGGTGGCGTTTCCCGTCCAAACATCTGTTTGACTCAAGGCATCCCACGGGGAGGTTGGGCGCGCAAGATGCGGGACCCTCGAACCGCCGCCGGCGCGGCTTTCCGGGATGACACGGGCAGTGGGGTCCGCGATGCTCAGCTCAAGAACAGGGAGCAGCCGATGACGCGGGCTTTGGTGCTGGGGGGCGGCGGACCGGTGGGGATCGCCTGGGAAAGCGGGCTGGTCGCCGGGCTGGCGCAGGCCGGCGTCGATCTGGCGCAAGCCGATTTCACCATGGGCACCTCGGCGGGCTCCTTCGTGGGCGCCCGGCTGGCGCTCGGGAGCGACCCGCGCACGCTGGCCGATCCGATCATCGCCGACCGCATCCCGGGAGATGAGCGGCGGCC
This sequence comes from Phenylobacterium sp., assembly GCF_041691455.1. Lineage (GTDB taxonomy): Bacteria > Pseudomonadota > Alphaproteobacteria > Caulobacterales > Caulobacteraceae > Phenylobacterium. The sequence goes on from NZ_JBEPUO010000002.1 coordinate 160,157, forward strand.
CGCGGGCGGCGGCGGCCCGCCTCCGGACCTCTCGAAGCTGATGCAGTTGATGGGGGAAGCGCAAGGGGGCGTGCGCAACCCGGCCGAGGTGCGGGCCGAGATCGGCGCCTTCGCACTCGCCGCCCAGACCATGGACGAGGCGGCGTTCATCGAGAGCTTCGGCAAATCCTTTTCGACCCTGGCGGTCGATGCCTGGCCTGAGCGCGGCTTCGCCTGCACAGCGGTTGACGCGGAGACCGGCGCCTTCCAGCTCTGGACGAAGGACTCGGGCGTCGGCGTGGTGCGGGCCGTGGCCTCTTCCTGCAGCGTGCCGGGCGTCTATCCGCCGGTGACGCTGAACGGGCGGCGCTACATCGACGGCGGCATGCGCTCGTCCACCAACGCCGACATGGCCTTGGGCCACGAGCTCGTCGTGGTGATCGCGGTGCGGCTGGGGACCGCCGGCGGATCGCTGGGCGAGCGGATCGCCGCGCGGTTCAACGAGGAGGTCGAGAGCCTGAAGCACGGCGGCGCGACCGTCGTGACGATCACGCCCGATGACGCCAGCCTGGGGGCCTTCGGGGTCAACCTGATGGACTTTCGACGCCGGCCGGACGCCGCGCGGGCCGGCCTGGCGCAGGGCCTCGTCTACGCCGCCGACCTGAAGCCCTACTGGAGTTAGGCCGGAACCTCGGCGCCCGCCAGCCGACCGACGGCCGCGGGCTTGAACATGAACCGCTCGATGAAGCCCCACAGGTCGATCACCTCGCGGCCGCCCTCCGCCTCGGGGTCCAGCTCCTCGACCGAGCGGCCGGTCTCGAACGCCTGCTGATAGCCGAGCCTGGCCCGCAGCACCGTCGGGATCACCGGCAGACGCAGTAGCTTCAGCGCTTCCAGAGCACGCTTGACCGAAGGCGCCTCGACGCCTGCGCGGGGCGAGGGCGCCTGGTTCAGGACCACCAGGCCGGGCTTGCGCAGCCGCCGGACGATCTCGGCCGTCTGGATGGCGGCGGCGAGGTCCAGGAAGGTCGGGCGGATCACCAGGAGGCAAAGGTCGGCGGCGACGATGGCGTGCGCGATTTCCTCCTCGACCACGGCGGGGGTGTCGACGACCATCAGGTCGAGGCCATCGCGGACCGAGGCCTGTTGCAGGGCGAAGAGTTTGGCGCCTGAGGTGACGGCGAGGCGCGGGGCTGGACCGCTCCGGCCGCGGAGCACGTGGGTAGCCGAGCCCTGTGCGTCGGTGTCGGCCACCAGCACCCGGCGGCCCCGCAGGTGGGCGGCTAGGGCGACGTGGACGGCGACGGTGCTCTTACCCGAGCCGCCCTTGCGCGCGATGACGGAAATTGTGCGCATGGAGGCCAGGGGCAAACGCTCGGAACAACGATCGGTGGCGCAGTGTCAGCGAACCTTGTGACGATTGCGCGATAGGGGTGTTCGCGGCGCTGCGAAAGCCCGTCAGACGTTCTTCTTCACGAAGGCCCGGATGGCGGCGATGACCTGGTCCTGGTCGTCCTCGCTCAGGTAGGGGTGCATCGGCAGGCTGATCACCTGGCCGGCCTTGGCCTCGGTGACCGGCAGGCCGCCCGGGGCGATCGGGTAGACGGAGTAGACGCCCTGTTTGTGGATCGGGATCGGGTAGTAGACGGCGGTGGGGACGCCTTTCTCGCGCAGCGCCGGCGCAAGCTCGTCGCGGCCGGGAAGCTCGATGGTGTACTGCGCCCAGACGCTGACGCCGCCCTCCAGCACCGTCGGGGTCTTCACGACGTCGGACAGGCCCGCGGCGTAGCGGTCGGCGACCCGGTTGCGGGCGGTGATCTCGTCTTCGAAGATCTTCAGCTTCTCCAGCAAGACGGCGGCCTGGATGGTGTCCATGCGGGAATTCATCCCGATACGGACGTTCAGGTATTTCGGGTCGTGCTCGAAGGTCTTGCCCTCGATGTCCGACTTCACCGCCTGGCCGTGGACGCGCAGGGAGACCAGCAGGTCGTGGAAGCCCGCGTCCTTGGACAAGATCGCCCCGCCGTCGCCGTAGCAGCCGAGTGGCTTGGCCGGGAAGAAGGAGGTGGTGGCGACGTCGGCCCAGTGGATCGGGTGCTTGCCGTCGAGCGTGCAGCCGAAGCCCTGGGCGCTGTCGGCGATCAGCTTCAAGCCGTGCTTGGCGCAGACCCGGGCGATCGCCGGGTAGTCGGCCGGGCCGCCGAACAGGTCGACCGCGATCACCGCGCGTGGCGTGAGCTTGCCCTCGCGCTTCACCGCCTCGATGGCGGCCTGCAGGCTCTCGGGATCGAGGTTGTAGGTCTCCGGATCGATGTCGACGAACACCGGCGAGGCGCCCACCAACGGCATGGCCTCGGCCGTGGCCGCGAAGGTGAAGGACGGACAGAAGACCGCGTCGCCCGGGCCGATCCCCCAGGCCATCAGCGGCAGGACCAGGGCCTCGGTGCCGGACCCGCAGGAGAGCGCGAAGGGCGCCTGACCGAAGGCGGCGAGCTGGCGCTCGAACTCGGCGATCTCGGGACCCATGATGTAGGCCCCGGAGCGGACGACCTTGAGGATCGCGTCTTCCAGCGGCTGGCCGAGGCGCCGTCTCTGGGCCTGCAGGTCGATGAACGGAATCATGGGCGGCCTTTCGCACTTCGCGGGGCGCCTATGCCACGCGTCGGGCCTCCGAGCCAAAACACGCTTGGTGACGCGGTGTTTCCGGGCCCGGAGCGCCAATTCCGCAGCGAAGCGCTGCACTTTCGCGGGATAGCGGCGTTCGCGCAAAACGCGCATGCTTCGATTCACAAAGACTCGGGGGAGCACAAAGATGACAGCGACGGCGATCAACCCAAGCCGGCGGGCGATGGGCACCTTCTACGTCTGGATGGCGGGGCTGTTCGTGCTCATCGCCTTCAGCGGCTTTGCGGAAACCTACTGGCTGCAGATCCCTGCCGGCACCTTCACCGGCGCGCCGCTGCTGCATCTGCACGGGATCCTGTTTTCGGCCTGGACCCTGTTTTTCCTCAGCCAGACCTGGCTCGCGGCCACCGGCCGGATGCAACATCACCGCGCCTGGGGCGTGGCCGGCGTCTCGCTCGCGACAGCCATGGTGTTCGTCGGCATGGCGACCGGCATCGCCAGCATGCAGAAGGATGTCGCCGAAGGCTTTGCTCAGCAGGCGCGGGCCTTTGCGATCGTGCCGCTCACCGCCGCGGTGCTGTTCGCCGTGCTGGTGGCCTGGGCGGTGGTGACGGTGAAGACGCCTGAGATCCACAAACGGCTGATGATGCTGGCGACCATCTCGATCCTGCAGGCGCCGATCGGGCGGTTCTTCTTCCTGACGGTGGGCGGCGGCGGCGGCCCGGGCTCGCGGCCCGGCTCAGGCCCGCCGGCGCCGGCGGTCACCACGATCGGAGCCGGCGTTATCGTCGCCGTGCTGATCCTGGTGGCGCTGGTCTACGACTGGCGCAAGAACGGCAAGCCGCATCCCGTCTATCTGATCGGCGGCGCGGCCGTGGTGCTCATCGAGATCGGCCGCACGGCGCTGGGCGACACGGCCCAGTGGCAGGCGATCGCCCGCTACCTCGGAACCTTCACGACCTATACCTAGAGGATCGGCGGCAGGTTGACGGTCGCCGTGCCGACCACGGCGGCGTCGCAGGCCTTGGGCTGGAAGCCGCAGTTGGCTCGGGTGCGGTCGTTGTCGAGATAGCGCAGCTCGAAGCCGAGGGTTTTCCAGGTCGTCGCGGCGGCCAGGCTCCAGTAGGTGCGGTCGTGGCCGCGGCCGCCGCCCTGGCTGCCGACCAGCGCCTTCAGCGTCACGGCGCTGGAGACCGCCCAGTCGGTCTCGCCCTCCACACGCATCACCGGGCCGGAGCCGAAGGAGCCCTGCGGCACGTAGGAGGCGAGGCCGATGACGGTCCAGGGGCCGCTGGCGTGCTTGGCCTGGACCTTCGCCTGGAGGAAATCCAGCGTCGGCCCAGGCGTCCGGTTGTCGGGGAATGAGGTGTACATGCCCTCGATCTTCAGCTCACTGCGGCCGCCCTGCAGGCTGAAATTCTTCCCGGCATAACTATCCACCTCGTAGGTGGGCGCGCCGCCATAGCCGAAGTCGACCTTGGTCGCGAAGACGCCGGCGTAGACGCCGTCGGGCCGCCACCAGTGCACATATCCCTGGACCACCGGCCGCCCGCGGGATTCGCTGACGCCCTGGTAGCGATAGTCGCTGGCGAGCATCACCGCAGAGAAGAGGCCGCCCCAGTCGTTGGGGCCGGCCCGAGCGGCGGCGGGGAGAGCGGAGGCGAGGGCGAAGGCGGCGAGCGCAAGGGCTTTCATCCGCGACGGTCTAGCGGCGCGCCGCTGTCCCGTGATACTGAATTCCTTGCATGAGTGAATTCGATATCAATCAAATACGTCGGCTGGACGGCGGTCTGATGCTGGTATTCCGCGAGCTCCTGCGGACCCGGCGCGCGAGCACGGTGGCCGAGCGGCTGGGGCTCAGCCCCTCGGCGATCAGCCACGCCCTGACCCGGCTGCGCGATCTCTTCGACGACCCGCTGTTCATCCGCCGGCCGCACGGCTTCGAGCCGACCCGGCGGGCTGAGGAGCTGGGGCCTCAGGTCGAGGCGCTGATCGAGCTGACCGGCCGGACGCTGTCGCGGGATGCCGGGTTCGATCCGCTGCGCAGCACACGGATGTTCCACTTCGCCGCGCCGGAGTTCGTCACCGCCCTGATCGGCGCCGAGCTGATCAATCGGCTGAAGGCCGCTGCGCCGGAGGTGACCTTCGCCGTCAGCTTCTCGGGCGAGGAGGATGCGTTCCGGGCCCTGCGCAAGGGCGAGGTCGAGTTCGCCATCGGCCGGTTCGGCGCGGCGCGGCCGGGGTTCACCGTCGAGCCGCTGTTCGAAGACCACTACTGCGTGGCCGCGCGCCGGGACCATCCGCAGCTACGCGGCGCGATCGACCAGCACCGGTGGCAGAACATCGGCCACATCTACGCCTGGTCGGCGGCCGAGGTGGGCGGCGACATCGGCGAGCCGCACCTGCGGATCAAGCACCTGGCGTCCGTGCCGCAGTGGCTGACGGCGCTGGCCATGGCGGCCTCGACGGACGGCCTGGTCACCTGCCCGCGGAGGCTCGCCGAGCGCCACGCCGAGCGGCTGGGGCTGCAGGTGCTGGACATGCCGTTCCCGCCGCAGGCCATCAGCGTCTCGGTGATGCGCCGCACGGGCGCGAGCGACGCCGGTGTCGACTGGTTCCTGGACCAGATCCGGGCGGCGATCGACGCCTAGATCTGCCGGGCGCGGCCTTCCCAATAGGGGGCGCGGACCTTGTTGCGCTGGATCTTGCCGGCTTCGGAGCGCGGCAGTTCGGTGACGAAGTCGACGCTGCGGGGGACCTTGAAGCCGGGCAGGCTGGCCCGGGCGAAGGCCAGGATCTCCTGGGCCAGCTGGTCGGAGGGCGCGTAGCCTTCCTTCAGCATGATCACCGCCTTGACCTGCTCGCCCCACTCGTCGTGCGGCACGCCGACGGTCGAGCTGTCGGCCACGGCGTCATGCTTGATCAGCTCGTTGTCGACTTCCTGGGGATAGATGTTCACGCCGCCGGAGATGATCGTCTCGGCGTTGCGGCCGGTGAGGAACAGGTAGCCGTCCTCATCGAAATAGCCGACGTCGCCCATGGTGAAATAGTCGCCGACCCGGTTCGCCTGGGTCTTGGCCTCGTCCTTGTAGTAGGTGAAGCCGCCGCCGGGCGGCAGCTGGTGGTAGATGGCCCCGGGGACGTTCGGCGGGCACTCCTGGCCCTGCTCGTCGAGGATCTTGGAGCCCAGCAGCTCCGGCCGCTTGCCGACCGTGCCGGGCTTCCTCAGCCACTCCTCGGAGGAGACGACGAAGCCCGCGCCGCCCTCTGAGCCGGCGTAGTACTCGTTCAGCACCGGCCCGAACCATTCGATCATCGCGAGCTTGACCTCCGGCGGGCAGGGCGCGGCGCCGTGGACGATGTAGATCACGCTGGAGAGATCGTGGCTGGCCTTCACCTCGTCGGGCAGGGCCAGCAGGCGCTGGAACATGATCGGCACCAGGTGCATGTGGCTGACCCGCTTCTCGGCGATCAGCCGCAGCGCATGCTCGGAATCCCACTTGTCCATGAACACCAACTCGCAGCCCGCCCCCATGGCCCCGCGCACGTCGAAGGCCAGCGGGGCGGCGTGATAGGCGGGCCCCGCGCAGAGCTGCACCGAGCTCGCGTGATCATAGCCGCGCATGGCGTAGAGGGCCTGGACGACGATCACCGGCTGGGCGCGGAAGACGCCCTTGGGCCGCCCCGTCGTGCCGGAGGTGTACATCATCTGGTTGCCCAGCACGGGGTCCTCGATATCCGAGCCGTCGAGGGGCGCGAGGGCGGCTGCGTAGTCCAGGAAACCCGGGATCGGACCGCCGACAGCGACCTTCAGCACCACGCCCGGGCACTGGGCGACGGCCGCGGCCGAGGCGGTGACGCGGGCCTCGCAGAACACCGCCTTGGCCTCGCAGTCGTTGACGATGTAGGCGATCTCGTCGGCGGTCAGGTGCCAGTTGACCGGGGTGATCCGCCAGCCGCCGCGCTGGCAGGCGGCCAGCACCTCGACGAACTCCGCGCGGTTCGAGCAGACCAGCGCCACGGCATCGCCGACCGTCAGGCCATGCTGGCGCAACAGGCGCACGATACGGTTGGCGGCGGCGTTGACCTCGCCGAAGGTCGTGGTCTTGCCGGTGGGATCGTGGATGAAGGTCGCGTTGGGCTTCAGGTCGCCCCAGACCGCCAGCGTCATGCCGACCGTGGCCGCAGCGTTCAGCCGGTCGTCGAGGCTCACGCGTTCCTTCACATCGTCCATCAAATCCTCCCGGCGCCTGACTTTGAGCGGCGCGCTGAAATGCTTTTGGAGGCTCCGCGGGACGGGACGAAATAGTCCGCGTCCCTGACGTCCGGAACCTCGCCGGCACCATCACACGGGATAAAGCGGGCGACAATTGGGAGCGCGGCGGGTGCTCACGAACCCTCGCGCGCGAGGTCGCAGATCCAGTTCACCTCCCAGGTCTTGCCGCCGTCCGCGGAGAAGGCCTGCTCCATGTGGGCGTGGTCCTTGCCGGCGTGGCTCCACTGATAGCGGACCAGCACCATGCGGCCTTTCCAGTCCTCGTAGTCGTAGAACTCGCCCAGGCCGTCATGGAAGGCGCCGATCGTGGCGGGCAGACCCAGCATCCCTTTGTCCACGTCCAGGCCGTAGATGCTCCACTGGCGGGTGTCCGGATTGTAGAGTCTGAGCGTCTGGGCCTTGATGTGCGCCAGCGACCCCGGCGGGGCCTTGGGGCTGTCGACCTCGAATTCCTCGAAGTTGGCGCTGGACCCAAGCACCGGATGGTGGCGCGAGACGCCGTCGTATTCGATCCAGGCCGTGGAGCCGACCAGCCGGTCGGGCAGGCGCTTCACATGCGCCTTCCAGTCGCCCAACAGGAAGTCGAAGTCGTGGGCCCCGTCATGCTGCGGCGGGGGCGGGAAGCGCGCCGGCTGGGCGTGGGCGGCGAAGGGGGCGATGAGGGCGGCGGCGGCGAGCGCGGCCATGGGGCGGTTGCGGAGCGACATGTTGAGCCTCGTTGCAGGACGAGGCGGGACCTTACGGCCCTCTACCTGACATCGAGTGTCAGGATTTCCGAAGCCCTAGCCGAAAGTTTTCGAAGCCCAGCGCCAGGCGAGATAGCCGGCGCTGGCGCCGACGCCGGTCAGGACCGTTCCCCAGCAGATGTCGATCAGCGTGATCCGCGTCGCCCAGACCTTCAGGGTCGCCTGGTTGGTGAGGTCGTAGGTGGCGTAGCACTGGCGCCCAGGATGGCGCCGGTGAGGGCGGTCCGGGCCAGGCCGGCGTCGCGGTTGGGCAGGATCGCCAGCAGCACCACGCCCAGGACGTAGACCAGGTAGAAGACGATCGCCGCCGGCAGGGCCGGCTTGTCGGCCAGCGCATAGTCGAGGGTCGGGCGATAGACCTTCTGGCCGGCCACGGTGAGATAGATGGCGTCGAGCGCGGCGAAGGCGACGCCGGTCCCGAGGTAGGTGATCAGGTACTTCAGCATGGGGTCCTCACGCGGGCCGCAGACGGTAGTGGCTGACGCCCCATTCACCGCCGCCGCGGTGGCCGAAGAGCCCGGCGGTGGCCAGGAAGAACAGCCGCCAGCGGCGATGCCAGAGCAGGGCCTGGTCGCCATAGACCGCCTTCAGGACCGGGCGGATCGTGGCGACGTTGCGGTCGTAGTTCTCCAGCCAATGGAGGGCGGTCTTGCGATAGTGCGACCCGCTCCAGCGCCAATCCTCTTCCACCGTGAAGAGGTCGGGGAACTGGCGCATCAGGCCGTGGCTCGGCATCACCCCGCCGGCGAAGAAATGCTGGGCGATCCAGTCGCCCTCGTCCTCGACGTCGAAGCGATAGGGGCCGGTGCGGTGGGTGAAGACGTGGATGAAGGCCCGTCCGTCCGGCTTCAGCCAGCAGTGGATCCGGGCGAGCAGGGCGCGCCAGTTGGCCATGTGCTCGAACATCTCCACGGAGACCACGCGGTCGAAGTGGCCGGCCGGGGCGGCGAAGTCGTTCATGTCGGCGGTCAGGACGGAGAGGTTGGTCAGGCCTTCGGCGGCGGCGCGGGCGCGGATGAAATCCCCCTGGCTCGCGGAATTGGAGACCGAGGTGATGGCGGCGTTGGGGAACTGGCGCGCCATCCAGAGCGACAGCGAGCCCCAGCCGCAGCCGAGCTCGAGGATCTGCTGGCCGTCCTTGAGATCGGCGTGGGCGCAGGTTTCGGCCAGCGCCCGGTCCTCCGCCTGAGCCAGGGTCTCGCCGGGCGCATAGAGGCAGGAGGAATATTTCAGCCGGGGCCCCAGGCAGGCCTCGAAGAAGGCGGCGGGCACCTCGTAGTGCTGCTCGTTGGCCGCGTCGGTGTGCTCGGCGATCGGCCGCTGGGCCATGGCCGCGGCGAAGGCGGCGTCCGCTTCCGGACCGCTCCCAGCGGCTTGCCGGCGCGCGCCGGCGACCAGCACCTGGATCGCGGCCTTGCGCATGGCGTCGGGCAGGGGCGCGCCTTCGAAGGCCTGCAGGGTGGTGGCGACCAGGCTCATGAGGTTCCTCGCGGCGGCAGGGGGAAGAAGGCGCTGACCCGGGCCTGGTAGCGGCGGTAGGCCTCGCCCTTGGAGCGCAACTGCGCCTCTTCGAGCGGCGGGATGCCGGAGACGCGGGTCAGCAGGATGAACATGACGATGGGGGCGACGAGGGTGAGGCCCGTGACCGGCCGGCCGGGGTCGACGCCGATCACCGGGTAGGCCAGCCAGCCCAGCCACTCGAAGAAGTAGTTGGGATGCCGCGACCAGCCCCAGAGGCCGGTGTCGGCGACCTTGCCCTTGTTCGCAGGCGAGGCCTTGAAGCGCTTCATCTGGGCGTCGGCGAGGGCCTCGCCGGCGATGGCGATCAACAGGATCGCGACCCCGGCGAAGTCGCGGGGTCCGAGGCCCGGCTGCGGCGCGCGTGCGGCCACCAGGACGGAGAGCGCCAGGAGCGCCGAGGCCGGCGCCTGGGGCAGGGAAACGAAGAGCATGTTGCGCGCGTAGGCCGGACCCCAGTCCTTGCGGAACTGGGCGTAGCGCGGGTCCTCAGGATGGCCCCCGACCCGGGCCGCCACATAGGTCCCGAGCCGGATCGCCCAGAGCGCCACGAGGCCGGCCACCAGCCACTGCCGGGGCGCCGGCGCCAGGCCCCCGCCGATCGGGAAAAGCGCGGCTCCGGCCAGCGCCCCGCCGGTCCCGAAGGTCCAGAAGACGTCGGTCCAGCCGCCGTTCTTCCTGGCGAGGCCGAACGCCCAGGCGGCCAGCATCACCCCGGTCATCAGGACGAGCACGGCGAGCGCCAGGAACCACAACAGGAGGGATGATCTTTCCACCCTGTCGATACGCGATCAGGCCAAGGTTGGATGCATCCGGTGGCGCAAGCCCTCCGTAACTCCCCTCGACCGCGCCCGCTCCGGCGCACGTCGTTTGGCCAAGGGGTTCGCCTGTGTTCGATTCCGAAGAGCGTCGTCTGCGGATCGCGGTGGTGGGCGGCGGGATCGCCGGCCTCTCGGCGGCCTGGCTGCTCTCCGGCCGCCACGAGGTGACGCTGTTCGAGGCCGAGGGGCGGCTGGGCGGCCACGCCAACACCGCCGAAGCGCCGAACGCGACGGGCGGGGTCACCCCCGTCGACACCGGCTTCATCGTCTATAACGAGCCCAACTATCCCAACTTCACGGCGCTGCTCGACCACCTGGGCGTGGAGACGATTCCGGCCGACATGGCGCTCAGCGTCAGCCTGGACGACGGCGCCTTCGAATATTCCAGCTTCGGGGCGCTGGGCCTCTTCGCCCAGGGCTCGAACCTGTTCTCGGCGCGGTTCTGGCGGATGCTGCGCGACGTGACCCGCTTCTACCGCAGCGGACCGAAGGACCTGGCCGGGCTGGAAGCGCCGCTGACCTCGCTCGACGACTACCTGGAGCAGAAGGGCTACTGCCAGGCGTTCCGCGACGACCATCTGCTGCCGCAGGCCGCCGCCATCTGGTCGACGCCGCTGGCCGCGATCCGTGAATATCCCGCCGCGGCCCTGATCCGCTTCTTCCAGAACCACGGGATGATGACCGTCTTCGGCCGGGGCCTGTGGCGCACGGTGGCCGGCGGCAGCCGCAGCTACGTCCGCAAACTCGCCGAGGCGTTCGCCGGCGAGGTCCGTACCGGCGTGCGGGTCACCGGCGTGCGGCGCATCTCCGGCGGCGCCGAGGTTCGCGACGCGACCGGCCGGGTCGAGCGGTTCGACGAGGTGGTGATCGCCGCCCACGGCGATGCGGCGCTGGCCCTGCTGGACGATCCGACGCCGGAGGAGCGGCGGCTGCTGGGCGCCTTCCGCTACAGCCGCAACCTGACGGTGCTGCACACCGATGCGAGCCTGATGCCCAAGCGCAAGCGCGCCTGGACCAGCTGGAACCACATCGGCCGGCGCGAGGCGCCCGAGGATGGCTGCGTCACCTACTGGATGAACCGGCTGCAGAGCCTGAAGGACGCGCCGGACCTCTTCGTGACCCTGAAACCGACCCGGCCGATCGCGCCGGAGGCGGTGATCCGCACCGAGGTCTATGAGCACCCGCTGTTCGACGCCGGCGCCATCGCCGCCCAGCGGGAGATCTGGAGCCTGCAGGGGGTGAGGAACACCTGGTTCTGCGGCTCCTATTTCGGCCACGGGTTCCACGAGGACGCCCTGCAGTCAGGTCTCGCGGTGGCCGAGCAGCTAGGCGGCGTGCGCCGGCCCTGGACGGTGGCCGAGGAGTCGGGACGCATCCACGCCTATGCCGAGCGGGCCAGGGTGGAGGCCGCGGCGTGACCCTGGCCTCCGGCGTCTATGCCGGGCGGGTGAGCCACGCTCGCCTGAGGCCACGCGAGCACCGGCTGGACTACCGCATCTTCATGCTGCTGATCGATCTCGACGAGCTGCCGCGGCTGGCCCGCCTGAAGACCCTGGGGATCGGCCGCTTCAATCTCTTCGGCTTCGACCCGGCCCGGTTCGGAGACGGCTCGGACCGACCGCTGAAGGCGCAGGTGGAGGCGACGCTGGCTGAGGCCGGCCTGGCGCACGGGGGCCCCGTCCGCCTGCTGGCCATGCCGCAGATCCTCGGCCGGGCGTTCAATCCGCTGACGGTCTATTTCTGCCACCGGCGGGACGGGGCGCTGTCGGCCATCCTCTACGAGGTCAACAACACCTTCGGCGAGCGGCACAGCTACCTGATCCCGGCGCCTAATGCGGCGCTCGTCCGGCAGGCCTGTGCCAAGGCCTTCTACGTCTCGCCGTTCATGGACATGGACCTGACCTACGCCTTCCGCATCCTGCGCCCCGACGAGGCCGTCATGGTGGCGGTGGACGCCCACGACGCCGACGGCCTGGTCCTGGCGGCGAGCTTCTCAGGCGTGCGCCGGCCGCTGACCGACGCCGGGCTGATCGCGGCGTGGCTGACCCATCCGTGGATGATGCTGGGCGTCTTCGCAGCCATCCACGTCGAGGCCTTGAAGATCTGGCTGAAGGGCGAAAGGGTGCGGACGCGCCCGCCGGCGCCCGTGCGCCAGGTGACCGTGGCCCCGCGGGCGAAGCTGGCGGCCTAGGCGCGATCCCTCCTCCCTAGGGAGAGGTGAGGCGCTCAAAACCTGTTGGCGCGAGCGCGCCCGGCGCCTCAGAATGGCGTCTCTACAGAGGAAAACCTGGCATGAGCGATTCGCCCCCCACCGGGCGGAGTGCGGCGCCGTCGTCCGATGCGCCGAGCGTGAACGTCGCCGCCATGCCCTCGGTGCTGGCGCGCATCGCGCGGCTGTCGCTGCGCTATCGCGGGCGGCTGGCCTTCACCGTGCTCCTGACCCTCGGCGCGGCGGTCGCCAGCCTGACCCTGCCGAAGCTGTTCGGCCGATCCGTCGACCAGGCGAGTCATTTGCTGGCCGGCGGAGCGGGGCACGCCGATGCGGCGCGCCACGCGCTGCTGGTCAGCGCCGGCCTGGTGATCCTGGCCACGGCCGTGCGCGGGCTGCTCGGCATGGCGGCGGGCTACCAGGGCGAATACCTCAGCCAGCAGGTGGCGCTGGACCTGCGGCTGCAGTTCTTCCAGCAGCTGCAGCGGCTCTCGTTCGGCTTTCACGACAAGATCCATTCCGGCGACCTGATCACCCGCGGCATGCTCGACCTCGAGGGCACGCGGATCTTCATCCAGCAGGGGATGCTGCAGGCCGCCTCGCTGCTGCTGCTGCTGGGCTTCGCCGGCTACATGATGGTCACCACCGATCCGGCGATGGCGGCGATCGGCCTGGCGTTCGTGCCGATCGCGGCCTTCGCGCTCGGGCGCATGGGCTTCCTGCTGCGGGTCACCTGGCTGAAGGTTCAGGAGCTGATGTCGGCCCTGACGCTGACCATGGAAGAGAACCTGCAGGGCATCCGGGTGGTGCGGGCCTTCGCCGGCAAGACCTTCGAGATGGGCAAGTTCGACGTGGCCGGGAACGCAGCCCTGGCCTTCGCCTACAAGCGCATCCTGCTGCGCTACCGCGGCGTCTCGGCCATGCAGGTCTCGTCCTATGCGTCGCAGGGCCTGCTGCTCTGGTACGGCGGGAGCAAGGTGGCGGCGGGCGAGATGAGCGTCGGCCGGCTCACCGAGTTCCTGACTTATGTCAGCATCCTGCAGGCCCCGATCCGGCAGATCGCCATGATCTTCAACTCCGCGGCGCGGGCGACCTCGTCGGGCTCGCGGCTGTTCGAGGTGCTGGACCTGAAGCCCGAGGTGGCCGATTCGCCGGGCGCCGAGCCGCTGGCGCCGACCAAGGGCGTGCTGCGGTTCGAGCAAGTGGACTTCCACTACGACCGGGGCGGCAAGCAGATCCTCTCGGACATCAGCTTCGAGGTCGCGCCGGGCCGCACGCTGGGGATCATCGGGCCGCCCGGGTCGGGCAAGTCGACGGTCGCCAACCTCGTGCCGCGTTTCTACGACGTGACCGGCGGCAGGATCACCCTCGACGGTGTCGACATCCGCGACGTGACGCTGGCGTCCTTGCGGGAATACGTCGGCCTCGTGCAGCAGGAGGCGTTCCTGTTCGACGCCTCGGTTGGCCACAACGTCGCCTACGCCGATCCGTGGGCGGAGGATGAGCGGATCGTGGACGCCGCCAAGACCGCCCAGATCCATGAGCATATCGCCGCCCTGCCGGAAACCTACGAGACCCGGGTCGGCGAGCGCGGCGTGGCGCTCTCCGGCGGCCAGCGGCAGCGGATGAGCATCGCGCGCGGCGTGGTGCCGGGGCCGGGCGTGATGATTTTCGACGACTCGACGGCCGCCATCGACGCGGTCACCGAGCGCAAGGTGCGCGACGGCCTGGCGCAGGCGACCCGCACCAAGGCCACGATCATCATCGCCCATCGCCTGTCGTCGCTGATGCACGCCGACGAGATCCTGGTGCTGGACGACGGCCGGGTGACGGAGCGCGGCGACCACGCGGCGCTGCTGGCGGCCGGCGGGGTCTATGCCGACCTCTACGAGCTGCAGAGCCGCACCGCGTCGGGCCTGCTCGACGACGAGACGCCAACCGCCGCCCTGACTGAAGGGGCGGACGCATGAGCGAAGCCGCCGCCCCCGCCAAGCCGCGCAAGACGCCGCGGGCCTCGCTCGGATCGTCCGAGGGCGACGACATCTTCGGGATCTTCGACGCGCGGGTGGCGCGCCGCTTCCTGGCCTATCTGAAGCCGCACCGGAAGGCGGTGATCACCACCCAGGTCGCGGTGCTGTTCGCGGCCGCCTCGCAGGTCAGCCTGCCGCTGATGATCGGGCGGATCATCGACAGCGCGACGCACCACGACGTGGCCGCGCTCAACCGCAACCTGATCGCCTTCGGCGTCGCCGCGGCGGTGTTCGTCGGGATGTTCTTCCTCTCCGAGACCCTGTCCTCGCGCCTGGCGCAGCGGGTGATCTTCGACATCCGGCGGGGGATGTTCGCCCACTTCCAGGACGTCTCGCTGTCGTTCATGGACAAGACCCACGTCGGCCGGATCATGTCGCGGCTGCAGGGCGACGTGAACTCGCTGCAGGAGTTCCTGGAAAGCTCGACCGGCGCGCTCGGCGACTTCGTGATGCTGGTGGGCATCTCGGTGGTGCTGCTCTCCATGGACCTGAAGCTGGGCCTGCTGACGCTGACGGTGCTGCCGGCGCTGATCGCCATCCGCGCGGTCTGGCTGCCCTATTCGAAGGTCAGTTTTCGCATCGCGCGCGACGCCTCCTCGACCGCCAATTCGGCGCTGGCCGAGAACATCAACGGCGTGCGCACAGTGCAGGAGACCCGCCGCGAGGCGCTCAATTTCGAGCTCTACCGCGAGAAGGCGGTGGAGAACTTCAAGGCCCAGGCCCACGCCTCCTGGCTCAGCCAGATCATGGTGCCGACCGTCGACGTCCTGACCGGGGTCGCCATGGCCATCGTCATCGTGGTCGGCGGCGACGGCGTCCTGGCCGGGCGCCTCGACGTGGGCGTCATGGTGGCCTTCGTGATCTATGTGCAGCGGTTCTTCGACCCCGTCCGCATGCTCTCCATGCAGTACACGATCATGCAGCGGGCGATGGCCGCGGCGCACCGCATCTTCGAGGTGCTAGACGTGCCGGTGACCATCACCGACAAGCCCGACGCCCGGTCGCTGGCCGGCGTCGAGCCGACCGTCGAATTCAAGAACGTGACCTTCGGCTACGACCCGGCGCGGCCGATCCTGCACGACGTGACGTTCAGCGTCCGGCCGCGCGAGGTGGTGGCGCTGGTGGGCCCGACCGGCTCGGGCAAGACCTCGATCATCGCGCTCACCCACCGGTTCTACGAGGTCGACCGGGGCCAGGTGCTGGTGGGCGGGACGGACGTGCGCGACGTCACCCTCGACAGCCTCGGCCGCACCATCGGCATGGTGCTGCAGGAGCCCTTCCTGTTCACCGGCACCATCGAGGAGAACATCCGCTACAACACCGAGAGCGCGACCCGGGTGGACGTGGTGGCCGCGGCCAAGGCGGTCTCGGCCCACGACTTCATCATGCGCCTGCCGGAGGGTTACGCGACCAAGCTCGGCCAGCGCGGGCGCAACATCTCGATGGGCCAGCGGCAGCTGATCTCGTTCGCGCGCGCCCTGGTCGCCGACCCGCAGATCCTGATCCTCGACGAGGCGACGGCCAATATCGACAGCTTCACCGAGCAGGCGATCCAGAAGGCGCTGAAGGTGCTGTTCGCCGGGCGCACCTGCATGGTGATCGCCCACCGCCTGGCGACCATCCGCGACGCCGACCGGATCATCGTGCTTCAGGCCGGCCGGATTTTGGAGCAGGGCAATCACGACGCGCTAATGGGGTCGGGCGGCCTCTACCATCACCTCTACACCTCGGCCCACGCCAGCTTCGACGACCAGGTCGTGGCGGCCACCGGGGATTCGGAGTTCGCGACCCGGACCTAGAGCCCCAATAGGGTCTTGACTGACTATTCAACCAAGCATTTGATGGATCGATCAACCAAGGATCGGTCCATGCCGCTGGACACCCGCCTGCGCATATTGCTCGCCGCGATGGACCTCTTCCAGTCCAAGGGCTACGGCTCGACGTCCGTCTCCGACATCCTAAGCCGCTCGCAGGCCAATAGCGGCAGCCTCTATCACTTCTTCCCGGGCAAGCAGGACGTGCTGGTCGGCGTGCTGGAGCTCTATCGCGACGGCATCCGCCAGATGCTGCTGGAGCCCGCGTGGCAAGGGGTCGAGGACCCCATCGACCGGATCTTCGCCTTGCTGGCGCGTTATCGGCTGGCGCTCCTCGAGAGCGAGTGCATCTACGGTTGCCCGATCGGCAGCCTGGCGCTGGAGCTGCACGAGCCGGACCCGCCGGTCCGCGAGTTGCTGGCCCAGAACTTCACCGGCTGGACGCGGGCCATAGGCGGCTGCCTGGAAGACGCGGCCGAGCGCCTGCCGCGGGGAACCGACATCCAGGGCCTGGCCGAGTTCATCCTGACGACCATGGAGGGCGGCGTCATGCAGGCCCGCACCCACCGCGACATCGCCTATTTCGACCGCAGCATCGAGCAGCTGCGCCATCACATGGAGTTGCTGGCCATGTGCGCCGCGGCCGCGAGGATCCGGCTGCACTGAGATCGACCAAGGGGGGACTATCCGATGCCACATGTGAACTGGCTGGCCGTCGTGGCGGCCGCGTTGTCGAGTTTCGTCCTGGGCGGGGTCTGGTACTCGGCCCTCTTCGCCAAGGCCTGGCAGGCCGCCGCCGGCCTTTCGGACGCGCAGGTCGCGGGCGGCAACAGGGCGCTGATCTTCGGCGGCTCGTTCGTCCTGGCGCTGATCGCGTCCGCGGTGTTCGCGATGTTCCTGGGGCCGAACCCGGCTCCGATGCTGGGCGTCGGCGCGGGCTTCGCCGCGGGGCTCTGCTGGGTGACCGCCAGCTTCGGCATCAACTATCTGTTCGAGCGCAGGAGCCTGAAGCTGTTCGCGATCAACGGCGGCTATCACACCCTGCAGTTCACGGCGATCGGCGCCATCCTGGGCTTCTGGCACTAGGGCGGGAACGATCTCCTTACGGAAACGTCATCCAGGGCGGCGTTGCGCCGGATCGCGGGCCGGGCCAAATATCCTCACGACCAAGCTCGACTGAGGGCTTTTGGGGGAGACTGATCCACGTGAACCGCTTCAAGAACCGCCTCGCGCGCGTCGCCCTGATCGTGCTCGCGCCGCTGATCGTCGCCGGCTGCGGCGTCAACACCATCCCGACCAAGGAAGAGGCCGCCAAGGCGCAGTGGGCGGAGGTGCAGAACCAGTACCAGCGCCGCAGCGACCTGATCCCGAACCTGGTGAACACGGTGAAGGGCTACGCCGCCCAGGAGAAGAGCACGCTGGTCGAAGTGACCGAGGCCCGCGCCTCGGCCACCCAGGTCAAGGTCGACGCCTCGACCATCACCAACCCGGCCGCCTTCCAGCAATACGCCCAGGCGCAGGACAAGCTGTCCGGCGTGCTCGGCCGGCTGATGATGATCCAGGAGCGCTATCCGGACCTGAAGTCGAACCAGAACTTCATGGCCCTGCAGAGCCAGCTCGAGGGCACCGAGAACCGGATCGCCATCGCGCGCCGCGACTACAACCAGAGCGTCCAGGACTTCAACACGACGCTTCGGACCTTCCCGCAGGTGTTCTTCGCCAAGACCATGTACGCGAGCTCCAAGCCGATGGTGCTGTTCTCGGCGACCACCCAGGCACAGAGCGCGCCGACGGTGAGCTTCGACACCGCCCCGCCGCCCGCGCCGGGCGCGTCTCCCGGCGCCACGCCGCCCGCGGCCCCGGCGACCAAGTGACCAACGCGCCTCGCGCCCTCTTCCGTCGCGGGGGAGGGCTGCTGGTCGCGGTCCTGGCGGTGTTCGCGATCGCGGGCGCCGCCTTCGCCGCGACGGGTCCGAAGTTCCCGGCGCTGAGCGGCCGCGTGGTCGACGACGCCCACATGCTGTCGCCCGCCACGGTGGAGAAGCTGGACGGCGAGCTGGCCGGCCTGGAGGCCCAGACCGGCCACCAGGTGGTGGTGGCCACCGTCCCGGACCTGCAGGGCTATGAGATCGAGGACTACGGCTACCAGCTCGGCCGCACGTGGCAGCTCGGCAAGAAGGGCGTCAACGACGGGGCCATCCTGCTGGTGGCGCCGAAGGAACATAAGGTCCGCATCGAGGTCGGCTACGGCCTGGAGCCGGTGCTGACCGACGCGCTGACCAGCGTGATCCTGCAGGAAAAGGTCCTGCCGCAGTTCAAGCAGGGCTATATGGAGCAGGGCGTGGTCGACGGGGCCGAGGCGCTGGTCGCCCAGATCGGCCTGCCGGACGACCAGGCCAAGGCCAACGCCGCCCAGGCCGCGGCCAAGCCGCGGGTGCAGGCGCACGACCGCAGCCTCGGTCCGCACATCCCGGTGCTGTTCATCATCTTCATCCTCTTCTGGATCGTCTCGGGCCTGCTGCGCGCCGGCGGCCGGCGCGGCGGCATGGGCGGCCTGTGGTGGCTGCCGTTCCTGTTCATGGGCGGCGGACGCGGCGGCGGACGCGGCGGCGGCTGGGGCGGTGGCGGCGGCGGCTTCGGCGGCGGAGGGGGCGGTGGCTTCTCCGGCGGCGGCGGCTCGTTCGGCGGCGGCGGATCGTCGGGGAGCTGGTGATGAAAACCCTTTCGCCCTCAGACCTTTCGGCCATCGAGGCCGCGGTGCGCCAGGCCGAGGCCCGCACGACCGGCGAGATCTATTGCGTCGTCACCGAGGAGAGCTCGCACTACGGCGAGACCGCGATCGCCTGGGCGGCGGGCGTCGCCCTCCTGGGACCGGCCCTGCTGCTGCTGGGCGGCGTGCATGTGACGATCCCCGATCTCTTCGCCAGCTGGACCGCGTCGGACGTCAGCGCGGCGATGGAGTCGGCGGTCCGCCGGGCCCTGATCGGCGCGATCGCGCTGCAGGCGGTGCTGTTCGTGGTCACGGCGGCGATCGTCTCGATCCCGGCCGTTCGGCGGGCGCTGACGCCCAGGAGTCTGAAGCGGCTGAGGGTCCAGCGGCGCGCGGCTGAGCAGTTCATCGCAAAGAACCTGCACCTGACGTCCGAGCGCACCGGGATCCTGATCTTTGTCTCGCTGGGCGAGCGGATGGCCGAGCTGATCGCCGACGATGGCATAGCCGACCATGTGGAGCCGCACGTCTGGGACAAGGCCATGGCGGCGCTCACCGACGGCCTGAAACGCGGCCAGCCCGAGGCGGGGTTCGCCGCCGCCATCGGCCTCTGCGCCGATGTCCTGGCCGCGAAATTCCCGGCGCATCCAGGCGGCAATCCGAACGAACTGCCCGATGCGGTGGTGGTGCTGCCCCGGCCCTGAGGCGGGGGTTTGAGGCGATCGGCCGCACACGGTTACGGGCGGCTCAACCATAGTTCTTCTGGTATTGCCGCACCTGACCGGCCGCTACAGATTGCGGCCCGGTCGGGCGGGATAGCGAAAACGGTGGACGCCAGGGCAAAAGAGCAGGGTGCGGGAGACGCGATCGTGCGGTCAGCCGCCGATGCGACGGCGCTTGGCATGCCCTTCGTGCTGGAGTCCAAGCCCGACGGTTCGCGACGCTTCGTCTTCGTCGGGCCGCGCTGCCTGGGCGTGAACGGCGTCACCGGCGTGGCGGCCATGAACGACCCCTCGCTCGTCCTGGATTTGATGCTGCCGGAACACCGCCAGGCGTTCGAAGCCGCGGAAGCCGAGGCGCGCGCCAGCCTGCAGCCGTTCGACATCGAGGTGGCGATGCGCCGGCCCGACGGGGAGGTGCGCTGGCACCGCTTCGCTTCTTTGCCGCGCGCGCAACCCGACGGGGTCGTGCTGTGGGACGGCCTGCAGATCGACGTCACCGACCGGCGCGAGATGGCCGCCGCCCTGCAGGAACAGCGCCGGCGGCTGGAGATGGCCGCGGAGGCCACCGGCCTGGGCTTCTGGGAATGGGAGGTCGAGGCCGACCGCGTGGTCTGGTCGGACCGCAACAAGGCGCTGTTCGGCCTGGCGGCGGACGCCGAGGTGACGGTGCAGAGCTATCTGGAACTGGTGCATCCGGACGACGTCGAAAGCGTGCAGACCGCCTTCCAGGGCGCTCGCGACCAGCCGAACGGCGGGGACTATTCCCTGGAGCACCGCGTTGTGACGCCGGCCGGCGAGACCCGCTGGATCCTGACCCACGGCCGGGTGGCCAACGACGATACCGGCGCCGCGCGCCTGGTGGTCGGCACCTCGCTCGACATCACCGCGCGCAAGGGGGCCGAGGAGCGCCGCTCGCTGCTGATGGGGGAGCTGGCCCACCGCGCCAAGAACGGCATGGCGGTGATGATGGCGCTGGTCAGCCAGACCGCGCGCAATCAGGACACCGTCGAGGGTTTCCAGGAGCAGCTCATGGCGCGCCTGCAGGCCATGAGCAATTCGCAGGACCTGGTCACGGCCTCGGGCGGGCGCCCTGTCAGCCTGGCCGACGTGCTCGACAAGGCCGTGGCTCCGTTCGGCCGCGCGCGCTTCGACCTCGATCCCGGCTTCGCCGAGGTCACGGTGCGCGGCGATATGGCGGCCGGCATGGGCCTGCTGCTGCACGAGATGGCGACCAACGCGCTCAAGTACGGCGCGCTCTCCAACCGGGCCGGCCGCGTCGCGGTCACCCTGGACGCCGCGCCGGACGGCCGTGCGGCCTTCGCCTGGCGGGAAACCGGCGGGCCGGAGGTCGCGCCCTCCCCCAGCCAGGGGTTCGGCACGCGGCTCCTCACCCAGGTGCTGCGCAACCAGGGCGGCGACGTGACCTTCAGCTTTGAACCGGAGGGCTTCCAGGCCCGCGTCGAGTTCCCAACCGTTAGGTAGTTCAACTACATAACGCTCTTTCCTTGCTGGAACAGCCGAGGCGGCCCTAAAATCGCGCATCTCACGGGAGAGGCGCCATGGCCTTCAAGCTCAACGTCAACGGCAAAGTCATGGAGGCCGACGTCGACGCCGACACGCCTCTGCTCTGGACGCTTCGCGACACCCTGGGGATCACCGGTCCCAAGTTCGGCTGCGGCGTCGCCCAGTGCGGGGCCTGCACCGTGCACATCGACGGCAAGCCGACCCGAAGCTGCGTCTACCCGACCTCCGCGGTCGGCGCCGCCCAGGTGACCACCATCGAAGCGATGGAGCACCATCCGATCGGCAAGAAGCTGCAGGCCGCCTGGATGGAGCTGGACGTGGCCCAATGCGGCTATTGCCAGCCCGGCCAGATCATGGCGGCGACGGCGCTGCTGGCGGCCAAGCCCAAGCCCACCGACGCCGATATCGACGCGGCGATGACCAACATCTGCCGCTGCGCCACCTACACGCGCATCCGCGCGGCCATCAAACAGGCCTCCGGCCAGCCAGTGAAGGCCTAGAGCCATGACCCTGGAAATCATCGGCGCCTCGCGGCGCGACCTCCTGAAGGCCTCCGTTGTCGGCGGCGGCCTCGTGCTCTCCTTCAGCATCGCGGCCAAGGCCGAGGCCGCCGAGACGGCCGGCGCCCAGGCGCTGAACGCCTATGTCCGCATCGCCCCCAACGGCATCGTCACGATCATGGCGAAGAACCCGGAGATCGGTCAGGGCGTGAAAACCTCGCTGCCCATGATGATAGCCGAGGAGCTGGACGTGGCCTGGGAGAACGTCCGCATCGAGCAGGCCGACTGCGATCCCAAGCTCTATACGCGCCAGTTCGCCGGCGGCAGCCTGGCGACGCCGATGAACTTCGACGACCTGCGCAAGGTGGGGGCGGTGGC
Organism: Phenylobacterium sp.; assembly: GCF_041691455.1. Lineage (GTDB taxonomy): Bacteria > Pseudomonadota > Alphaproteobacteria > Caulobacterales > Caulobacteraceae > Phenylobacterium. Next base: position 182,009 of record NZ_JBEPUO010000002.1, read on the forward strand.
CCGCGCCATGCTGGTCAACGCCGCGGCGACCGCCTGGAACTGCCCGTCCGGCGAGTGCAAGACCAACGCCGGCCAGGTGATCCACGTCTCCACCGGGCGCAAGGCGAGCTACGGCTCGCTGGCCGGGCAGTGCGCCGGCGTCGCCGCGCCCGATCCCAAGACCGTGACGCTGAAGAATCCCAAGGACTACAAGATCATCGGCAAGTCGACGCCGCAGTACGACGTGGCCAAGATCGTCACCGGCGCGCCGATGTTCGGCATCGATGTGCGCGTGCCGGGGATGCTCTACGCCACCTACGAAAAGGCCCCGGTGTTCGGGGCGAAGGTGGCCTCGGCCGACCTCGACGCGGCGCGCGCGGTCAAGGGCGTCCGCAAGGCCTTCATCGTCGAGGGCGGGACCAAGCTCGACGGCCTGCTGCCCGGCGTGGCGGTGGTCGGCGACAGCTGGTGGGCGGCGCGCAAGGGCCGCAACGCCCTCAACATCAAATGGGCGGACCACCCGACATCGACGCAGAGCTCGGCGGGCTTCGACAAGGCCGCGGCCGCGCTGAACGCCGGCGCGCCGCAGATGAACCTGCGCAAGGACGGCGACGTCGAGGCGGCGCTGAAGGGCGCGGCCAAGACCGTGGAGGCGGCCTACGCCTACCCGTTCCTGGCGCACGCGCCGCTGGAGCCGCAGAACACCACCGCCCACTTCAAGGACGGCAAGCTGGAGATCTGGGCGCCCAGCCAGAACCCGGAGCCGGGCCGCCAGCTGGTGGCCTCGACGCTGGGCATCAAGCCCGAGGACATCACCGTCCACATGACCCGCTGCGGCGGGGGTTTCGGACGCCGGCTGTCCAACGACTATATGGTGGAAGCCGCCTGGATCGCGCGGGAGGCCGGGGCGCCGGTCAAGCTGCTCTGGACCCGCGAAGACGACATGCGCCACGATTTCTACCGGCCCGCCGGCTACCACTATTTCAAGGGTGGGCTGGACGCGGCCGGCAATGTGACGGCCTGGCAGGACCACTTCGTGACCTTCGGCGACGGGCCCAAGCTGGCCTCCAGCGCCGGCATGGGCGGGACCGAGTTCCCGAGCCGTTTCGTGCCGAACTTCAAGGTCGATCAGTCGACCATCCCGACCGGGGTGCCGACCGGCCCGCTGCGGGCCCCGGGCTCGAACGCCATCGCCTTCGTCAACCAGAGCTTCATCGACGAGCTGGCGCATGCGGCGGGCGCCGATCCGCTGGCCTTCCGCAAGACGCTGCTGGGCGACAAGCCGATGGTCGGCGACGGCCCCTCCGGCTACAACGCAGCGCGCATGCAGGGCGTGCTGGCGGCGGTTGAGAAGATGTCCGGCTGGGCCAACCGCGGCAAGCTGCCGAAGGGCTCAGGCATGGGCGTCGCCTTCCACTACAGCCACGCCGGCTACTTCGCCGAAGTGGTGCAGGCGAGCGTCGCCCCGGCCACCGGCAAGGTGAAGGTCGAGAAGATCTGGGTGGCCGCCGACGTGGGCCGCCAGATCATCAATCCGGCGGGCGCGCTGAACCAGGTGCAGGGGGCGGCGATCGAGGGCCTCTCCCACGCCATGTTCCAGAAGATCACCATCGAGAACGGCGCGGCCAAGGAAAGCAACTTCGGGAACTACCCGCTGCTGCGGATGGCCGACTCCCCGCCGGTCGAGGTGAAGTTCGTGATCACCGACTATCCGCCGACCGGCCTCGGCGAACCGGCCCTGCCGCCGGTGATCCCGGCGCTCTGCAACGCGATCTTCGCGGCGACCGGCAAGCGCATCCGCAGCCTGCCGATCGATCCGAAGCAGTTGAAGACCTAGATTCCTGTCATCCCCGGTCGCCGCCTTGCTGCGGCCGGGATGACGATAAGGTTCCGGCCCGATAGAGTTTCCCCAAGCGGCGCAAAGACCGCTGGCGCCACACTGGGGACGGGTCCTTGAAGAAGCTGCTGATCGCCAACCGGGGCGAGATCGCCGTCCGCATCGCGCGCACCGCCGCGGAGATGGGCGTGCCGACCGTGGCGGTCTATTCCGAGGACGACGCGGCCTCGCTGCATACCCGCAAGACCGACGAGGCGGCGGCGCTGAAGGGCTCGGGTCCCGCCGCCTACCTCGACATTGCCCAGATGGTCGCCGCGGCCAAGGCCGCCGGTTGCGACGCCGTGCATCCGGGCTACGGCTTCCTCTCGGAGAACGCCGGCTTCGCGCGGGCCTGCGCCGAGGCCGGCCTGGCGTTCGTGGGCCCGACGCCCGAGACGCTCGAGCTGTTCGGCGACAAGGGCCGCGCCCGCGCGCTGGCCCAGCAGTGCGGCGTCCCGGTCCTGCCCGGGACCGATGGGCCGACGACGCCGGAGGAGGCGCAGGCCTTCTTCGCGGGGCTGGGCAAGGGCGCGGCGATGATGGTCAAGGCCGTGGCCGGCGGCGGCGGGCGCGGGATGCGGCCCGTGATGCAGCCCGCGGATCTGGCGGCGGCGTACGAGCGCTGCGCCTCCGAGGCCAAGGCCGCGTTCGGCAACGGCGACCTCTATGTCGAGCAGTTCCTGCCGCGCGCCCGGCACATCGAGGTGCAGGTGGTGGGCGACGGGGTCAGCGTCAGCCACCTCTGGGACCGCGAGTGCAGCCTGCAGCGCCAGCGGCAGAAGGTCGTCGAGATCGCGCCCGCCGACATGCTGCCGATGGCGTTGCGGGAGAAGCTGCTCGCGGCCGGGGTCAGCCTGGGCGAGGCGGCCGGCTACAAGAGCCTGGGGACCCTGGAGTTCCTGGTGGATGGCGACCGGTTCGTCTTCATCGAAGGCAATGCGCGCCTGCAGGTGGAGCACACGGTCACCGAGGAGGTCACGGGCCTCGACCTCGTGCGGCTGCAGCTGCAGATCGCCGCCGGCCGGACGCTTTCGGAGCTGCGGCTGACCCAGGGCGACGTGCCTTCGCCGCGCGGCCATGCCGTGCAGGTCCGGGTGAACCTGGAGACCATGGCGGCGGACGGTTCGGCGAAGCCGGCGGGCGGCTTGCTGACCGCCTTCGAGCCGCCGTCGGGTCCGGGCGTGCGGGTCGACGGCTTCGGCTACGCCGGCTACCGCACGAGCGCGCGCTTCGACAGCCTGCTCGCCAAGCTGATCGTCCATGCCGGCGCGGGCGGCCTCTCCCGCGCGGTCGCCAAGGCCTACCGGGCGCTCTCGGAATTCCGCATCGAGGGCTCGGCCACCAACATCGCCTTCCTGCAGAACCTGCTGGCCCTGCCGGCGGTCGCGGCGGGCGAGGTCCACACCCGCTTCATCGAAGAGCACATGGGCGAGCTGGCCGGCGCGCCGGAGGCCCATCCGAAGCTCTATTTCGACGCCGCCGCTCGCGGGACGGCCCCGTCGGCGTCGCAGAAGGTGGGCTACCAGGTGGACGCCGGCGATCCGCTGGCGATCCTGGCGCTGGGCAAGCAGGAAATCGATCAGCCTACGGAGGATGAGGAGCCGGAGGGCCCGGAGGGCACCAGGCCGCTCCGCGCGCCGCTGCAGGGCACGGTGATCAACATCTCGGTGGCCGTGGGCGACGAGGTCCGGGCCGGCCAGGCGCTGATGATCATGGAAGCCATGAAGATGGAGCATGTGATCGCCGCCGAGGTCTCCGGCATCGTGCGGCAGATCACCGTCGAGCCCGGCGACACGGTCTTCGAGGACCACCCGCTGGCCTTCCTGGAGGAAGCCGAGATCGCCGGCGGCTCGGGCGCCGAGGAGGCGGCCGTCGACCTCGATTTCATCCGCCCGGACCTGGCCGAGGTGCTGGACCGTCACCGGCTGACGCTGGACGAGGCGCGGCCCGAGGCGGTGGCGCGGCGGCGCAAGACCGGCCAGCGGACGGCGCGCGAGAACCTCGCCGACCTGGTCGACCCGGGCAGCTTCGTCGAATACGGCCCGCTGGTCGTGGCGGCGCGCCGGCGGCGCCACAGCCTGGAGGAGCTGATCGCCACCACGCCGGCCGACGGCATGCTGATGGGCCTGGCCTCGGTGAACGGCGACCGCTTCCCGGAAGACCGGGCGCGCACGGCGGTCTTCGCCTATGACTACACCGTGCTGGCCGGCACCCAGGGGGGCAACAACCACTGGAAGCTCGACCGGATGGCCGAGCTGGCGCTGCGCTGGCGGCTGCCGACCGTGTTCTTCACCGAGGGCGGCGGCGGGCGGCCCGGCGACACCGAGGGCGGCGGCTTCACCCGCGGCTTCGAGTACTGGGGCAAGCTCTCAGGCGCCGTGCCGCTGGTGGGGGTCAATTCCGGCCGCTGCTTCGCCGGCAACGCCGCGATCCTCGGCTGCTGCGACGTGATCATCGCGACCAAGGATAGCGCACTCGGCATGGGCGGCCCGGCCATGGTCGAGGGCGGCGGCCTGGGCGTCTTCCGACCGGAGGAGATCGGCCCGATCAAGGTCATGCAGGCCAACGGCACCATCGACATCCTGGTGGAAGACGAGGCCGAGGCCGTCGCCGTGGCCAAGCAGTACCTCTCCTACTTCCAGGGCCCGGTCGCCGACTGGTCGTGCGCGGACCAGCGGCTCTTGCGCCGGGCGATCCCGGAGAACCGGCTACGGGTCTACGACATCCGCAAGCTCATCGAGCTGATCGCCGACGACGGGTCCGTGCTGGAGCTGCGGCCCAAGTTCGGCCTGGCGATGGTCACTGCCTTCATCCGCGTCGAGGGCCGGCCCATGGGGGTGTTCGCCAACAATCCGATGCATATCGGGGGCGCGATCGACTCGGACGCCTCCGACAAAGCCGCCCGCTTCCTGCAGCTCTGCGAGGCCTTCGACATCCCCGTGCTGTCGCTCTCCGACACGCCCGGCAACATGGTGGGGCCGGAGGCTGAGAAGACCGGCCTGATCCGCCACTGCTCCAGGCTGTTCGTGATCGGGGCGAACCTGACGGTGCCGATCTTCTCGGTGATCCTGCGCAAGAGCTACGGCTTGGGCGCCATCGCCATGACCGGCGGCAGCTATCAGGCGGCGATGTTCTGCGTCTCCTGGCCCACCGGCGAGTTCGGCGGCATGGGCCTGGAGGGCTCGGTGAAGCTCGGCTATCGCAACGAACTCGCCGCCATCGACGACCCGGTGGCCCGCAAGGCCAAGTTCGACGAGATGGTCGCCGCCGCCTACGCCCACGGCAAGGCCATGGCCCGCGGCGCCTACCCGGCGCTCGACGACGTCATCGACCCGGCCGACACCCGCCGCTGGATCGTCGGCGGCCTGAAGGCCCTGCCGCCGGTCCCGCCGCGCACGGAAAAGAAACTCCGCTGGATCGATAGCTGGTAGGCGCTTGATCCGAACGGACGACGGCGCAGTATCCATTCACGGGACGGTCGGGAGGCTTCCATGAGCCAGTTCACGCGGCGCACGGCGCTGAGTTTCGGGGTCTCGGCGGCGCTGGCGCCGGGCGCCTTCGCCCAGGTCACCACCGAAGGCCGCGCCAAGGTCCCCGGCGGGACGATCTGGTGGAAGAAGGTAGGATCGGGGTCGAAGCCGCCGCTCCTGACCTTGCACGGCGGGCCGGGGGCAGGGCACGACTATCTGCTGCCGCTGGCGGCGCTCGCCGACGATCGCCCGGTGATCTTCTACGACCAGCTCGGCTGCGGGAAGGCCGACAGCCCGCCCGACGAGAAGATCTACACGATCCAGCGCTCGGTCGATGAGGTGGACGCGGTCCGCAAGGCCTTGGGTCTCGACCGCATCGTGCTCTTCGGCCACTCCTGGGGCTCGATGCTGGCCATCGAATACCTCTGCCAGGGTCGCGGCGCGGGCGTCGACAAGCTGATCCTCGGCGGAGCGCTCGCCAGCGTGCCGCAGGCCAACGCCGGCCAGATGCGGCTGATCGCCGAGATGCCGAACGGCGGCGGGGCGCGGATGCATGCGCTGGAGGCCGCCCACCAGGAAGCTTCGCCGGAATACCAGGCCCTGACCCAGCTCTTCTACAAGCTGCACGTCTGCCGCGCCGACCCGCCGCCGCCGGAATTCCTGGCCTCGGGCGCGAACCTGGAGACCTCCATCGCCTATCGGGTGATGAACGGGCCCAACGAGTTCACCATCGTGGGCGTGATCAAGGACTGGGAGCGCCGCAAGGACCTGGGACTGATCAAGCTGCCGACCCTGATCACCACCGGGGAGTACGACGAGGTGACGCTCGACTGCCACGAGACCATCCACCGCGGGATCAAGGGCTCGACGCTGGAGATCTTCAAGGACTGCAGCCACATGACCATGAATGAGCAGCCGGCCAAGTATGTAGCCTCGCTCAGGAGGTTCCTCGCGTGATCGGCCCGGCGGACTGGCTGGTCGTCGGGCTCTGGCTCGTCGCCATCGCCTTCATGGTCATCATGGCCTGGGAGCCGTGGCGCGAGGCGCGCGGACACGGATCGGTGGACCTGTCCGACGGCCTGATCGGCAGGCCGGTCAGCCCGGGCTATGTCTTCGTGCTGCCGGCGCTGGTGGCGGTCGCGCCGTTCGTGGCCCAGTTCGTCCCGCACGCGGGCGACGAAAATCCCTGGCGCCATCCGCATATGCTCTCACCCATGGGCCCGCTGGCGCTGATCCTGATCGTCGCCTTGCAGGCCTATATCTGCCGCCGCGTGCTGCGCGCGGTGCGCCTCCACCGCGAGAGCCTGGAGGCGACGCGCAAGACCCTCGAGACGAGCCCTCGGCCCTGAGATAGCCGTCAGTGCGCTGAATAGGTCCTGAGCACGTCTTCGACGATCCGCTCGAGCTGGCCCAGCGTGTTGCAGCTCTTGGCCACGTGGGTGAAGCGCTCGTAGCGGTGCATGACGCTGTCGCCCTGGCCCCAGTAGCTCTCGGGCTCGGGATTGAGCCAGATCACCGCCCGGGCGCGCTGCTGGATCAGGTGCATCAGGTCGAGCCGCGGGTCGGCGAAGTTGGAGCGGCCGTCCCCTAGGAAGATCACCGTGGTGTGGCGGTCGACGCGGTCGAGGTGGGTCTCGCAGAAATCCTCCAGCGCCTTGCCGTAGTCGGTCTGCTGGAAGCCGATGGTCTGCAGCACCTTGAGGATCGCGCCCTCGACGCCGTTCTCGTCGAGGATGGCGTTCACCGGGATCAGCCGGCCGGAGAAGGCGAAGGCGTCCAGCCGGTCGACCACCTCGTTCAGTGAATAGAGGAAGGTCAGCAGGAACTGGGCGGCGGCGGCCACCGACTTCGAGACGTCGCAGATCGCCACGATCGAGGGCTTGTCGACCTTCTTGATCTTCCACTCGATCTCGAAGGGCACGCCGCCGTGGGCCATGGACTTGCGCAGCGTCTTGCGGACGTCGAGGTGGCCCTTGTTGGCGGTGTGTCGGCGGCGCGAGTAGCGGGCCGCCAGCCGCTTGGCCATCCGCTTGACCAGAGCCTGCATCATGACGAGGTCGACCGGGTCGATGCCGCCGTCGGCGTTCAGCGCCTTCTTGGCCAGCATCTCTTCGCGCAGCGCCTTGCCGGAGCCGGCGGCATAGAGTTCGTGCTGGCGCTCGACGAACCGCTGGGCCTCGGCGGCCAGCGCCCTGCGCGCTGCGTCCAGGCGATCGGCCAGGCCCTGGCCGTCCGGCAGTTTGCGGGCATTGGCGATGATCTGCTCGATCTCGGCCAGGCCCATCTCGTCCAGCAGGCGGCGCGTCATGCGGCTGCGTTGGGTGGAGAGCCGGATCTCGGCGACCCCGGCCCGCTCGGCGGCGGCCTCCATGGCCTGGGCCACGGCCGCGGCGTCACCCTGCAGCAGCATCTGGGCGAGCGGCGATCCGGCCGCCGCCTCGTCGTCGAACGGGCCGCCGTCGCCGGCCTGCGGCTCCGGGGGCGGCGGCAGGGTCATGGCATCGCGGGCGAAGAACCGCTCGAAGGTGTCGTCGAAGCGGACGACCTCGTCGCGGGACTTGGCCAGCGTCGCGCAGAGCGCGTCCTTGAAGAGCTCCCGGTCGGCGTAGCCCACGGCCGCGGCGGTGCGCGCCGCGTCGATCGCCTCGGCCGGCGAGACCCGCACGTCGGCGGCCCTCAGGGCGCGCAGGAACTCCTCGAGGGTGTGCTGCATGGCCACCTCAGCGCCGGTGCAGCAGCTCGACGATCTGCGGTTCGACGGCCACGATATCCTGCTCGAACTTCAGGATGACGTTCAAGGTATCGCGGACCATCGACGGCTCCAGGCTGTCGGCGTGCAGCAGGATCAGGGCGCGCGCCCAGTCGACGGTCTCGGAGATCGAAGGGGGCTTGCGAAGGTCGAGCGTGCGCAGCGACTGCACGAAGGCGACGAGCTGCTGGGTGAGCGCCTGTTCGATGCCCGGCACGCGGGTGGCGACGATGCGTTCCTCCAGCGCCGGCTCCGGCAGCGGGATGTGCAGGTGGAGGCAGCGGCGTTTCAGGGCGTCGCCCAGGTCACGCACGTTGTTGGAGGTCAGGAACACCAGCGGCGGGGTCTTGGCGACGATCACCCCCAGCTCCGGCACCGAGACCTGGTAGGCGGACAGGACCTCCAGCAGGAAGGCCTCGAACGCCTCGTCGGACTTGTCGATCTCGTCGATCAGCAGGACACAGCCGTCGTCCTGGCGCAGCGCCTGCATCAGTGGCCGCGGCTCCAGGAAGGGCTCGGAAAAGAACAGGTCGCCCATGCCGTGCAGCCGGTCCATGGCCGCGTCCATGTCGGGCGCGTCGGCCAGGGCCACACCCATCCGGTCCTTGAGGATCTGGGTGTAGAGCAGCTGCTTGCCGTACTTCCACTCATAGAGCGCCTTGGATTCGTCGAGGCCCTCGTAGCACTGCATGCGGATCAGCGGATGGGCCAGGAGGCGGGCGGTGGACAGCGCGAGCTCGGTCTTGCCGACGCCGGCCGAACCCTCGACCAGGATCGGTTTCTGCAGGTGGACGGCCATGTAGAGGGCGGTGGCGATACGGCGCGAGGCGATGTAGCCGACGCTGCCCAGGCCCTCGACCAGGGCCTCGAGGGACGAGAACGGGCCTTCCGCCGGACGAGCCGGGGCCGTGGAGGAAGTGGTCAAAGTCTCAGGCTTTCAAAATACGGACGCTGAAAGCCCGATTGTGCCAAGCGCGCGGGACCGAGGCAAACCCTCGCTCCCTATCGGGCCCTAGAGGTCGAACTCGACGCCCTGGGCCAATGGCAGGGTCGCGCCGTAGTTCACGGTGTTGGTGGCGCGGCGCATATAGGCCTTCCAGGCGTCGGAGCCGGCCTCGCGGCCGCCGCCGGTCTCCTTCTCGCCGCCGAACGCCCCGCCGATCTCGGCGCCCGAAGGCCCGATGTTGACGTTGGCGATGCCGCAGTCGGAGCCCCGCGCCGAGGTGAAGAGTTCGGCCTCGCGGATGTCGTTGGTGAAGATCGACGATGACAGGCCCTGCGGCACGTCGTTCTGCAGGCGGATGGCCTCGGCCAGGTCCGAATAGCGCATGACGTAGAGGATCGGCGCGAAGGTCTCGCGGCGCACCACCTCGGCCTGGTCCGGCATTTCCACGAGCGCCGGGCGGACGTAGGCCGCGTCCGGATAGCCGGGGACCTCGACGGCGTCGCCGCCGGTGACCTGCCCGCCGGCCTTGCGTGCATCGGCCAGCGCCCGCTGCATGGCCTCGCAGGCGCCGAGGTCGATCAAGGGGCCGACCAGGGTCCCGGCCTGGCGCGGATCGCCCACCGGCACGGAGCCGTAGGCGGCCTTCAACCGCGGCAGGAAGGCGTCGTAGAGGCTCTCGTGGACGAACAGGCGGCGCAGCGTCGTGCAGCGCTGTCCGGCGGTGCCCATGGCCGCGAAGGCCACGCCGCGCAGGGTCAGGTCCAGGTCGGCGCTCGGCGCGACGATGGCGGCGTTGTTGCCGCCCAATTCCAGCAGGGCGCGGGCGAAGCGGGCGGCCAGGCGCGGGGCGACCGTGCGGCCCATGGCGGTCGAGCCGGTGGCTGAGACCAGGGGGACCTTCGGATGGTCGACCATCGCCTCGCCGACCTCGCGGCCGCCTACGATCACCGCCGAGAGGCCTTGCGGCGCGTCACCGAACCTGGCCGCCGCGCGCTCGAACAACGCCTGGACGGCGAGCGCGGTCAGCGGGGTCTTCTCCGAGGGTTTCCAGACCACGGCGTCGCCGCAGACGAGGGCGAGCGCGGCGTTCCAGGACCAGACGGCGACCGGGAAGTTGAAGGCCGAGATCACGCCGATGACACCCAGCGGATGCCAGGTCTCCATCATCCGATGCTCGGGGCGCTCGGTGGCGATGGTCAGGCCGAACAGCTGGCGCGACAGGCCGACGGCGTAGTCGCAGATGTCGATCATCTCCTGCACTTCGCCATTGGCCTCGGAGACGATCTTGCCGGCCTCAAGGGTGACCAGGCGGGCGAGGTCGGCCTTGGCGGCGCGCAGCTCCTGGCCGAGCAGGCGGACGAGCTCGCCCCGCCGCGGCGCGGGCGTGTTGCGCCACGCCAGATAGGCCGCGTGCGCCGCCTCGACGGTCTTCGCCACCTCGGCGGGCGGCGTGTCGTGGACCTCGCCGATGACTTCGCCGGTGACGGGCGAGCGGACGGGCCGTGCGCCGCCGGTCCAAAGGGCGTCGGCCACGCCCAGGCGTTTCAACACCTCGGCGGCTTCGGCCCGCGCGGAGCCGATCTGGGTCTGCAAGGTCATGGTGTCTCTACTCGGCGGCGCGCAGCGCTTGCTGGTCGGGAGCGTAGAAGCGTCCGAAGCGGTTGCCCAGGATGTCGGCCAGCGGAATGTCCTCCTGACGGATGAAGCCGGTTTGCGGAAGGCGGCCCTCGGCCAGCAGGTCCAGCACCGCGCAGACCGCGCCGGCGGTGGTGATCTGGATCGCGCTCTTCATCTCGCCGGCCACCGGTTGCGCGAAGACCTTGTTGACGTAGGTCTCCTGCATCAGCCGGCCATCCTTCAGTCCACTGACGGTCACGAAGACGATGACCACGTCCTGCAGGGTCGCGGGGACTGCGTTTTCCAGGATGTCCTTGAGCAGAGGGCGGCGGTTGCGCAGGCCGAGGTCGTTCAAGAGCGCCTTCATGATCGCCGCGTGGCCGGGATAGCGGATGGTGCGGTAGTTGAGGTTGCGCACCTTGCCGTCGAGCGTCTGGCAGAGCGTGCCGAGGCCGCCGGAGGTGTTGAAGGCCTCGTAGGTGACGCCGTCGAGGGAGAATTCCTCGCATTCCTCGAGCGCCGGGACCTCGCGCAGGCGGCCCTCGACGATGGCTTCGCAGGGCTCGCAGTATTCGTTGATCACCCCGTCGGTCGACCAGGTGAGGTTGTAGTTGAGCGCGTTGGACGGATAGCGGGGCAAGGCGCCGACCCGCAGGCGCACGTCATGCAGCTCCTCGAAGTGCTTGCAGAGATCCCAGGCGGCGATGGTGATGAAGCCGGGGGCGAGGCCGCACTGCGGGATGAAGGCGGTCTTGGACTGCTTGGCGAGGTCGCGCACCACGCGGCTCGCGGCGACGTCCTCGGTGAGGTCCAGATAGTGGGCGCCCGCGGTCTTGGCGGCCTGGGCGACGACCGTGGTCAGGTGATAGGGCGCGGCGTTGACGACCGCGAAACAGCCCGCGAGCGCCTTGGCCAGGGCCGCTGGGTCATCGATGGCCATGGCGGCGGTCCTGGCGCGAGGATCGATCCCGGCCAACGCCTCGGCGCTCTGATCGATGACCAGCACCTCGTAGTCGCCGGCCCCGGCCAGCAGGCTTGCGATGGTGGAGCCGATCTTGCCGGCTCCGACGACGGCGGCCTTGCGCATATCTTCGCTCCCCAAACGCGTGTCGTCGAAGAATGATTCGCATCGCTGCCATTATCAATTGGCATCTCGGCGTTATTCGTGGCATAATTTGGCATATCGACTGCGGCATTCGGCGAAACGACGATGGACGATCTCGATAGCCATCTGCTGGCGCGTTTGCGCGACAACGCGCGCGCGCCGGTGGCCGAACTGGCCCGCGCGCTCGGCCTGTCGCGGACCACGGTGCAGAGCCGGCTCGCCCGGCTTGAGCGCTCCGGCGTGATCGCCGGCTATGCGGTAAGGCTGTCGGAGGCCCGCGAGGCCGCGCTGATCCACGCCTTCATCATGCTCACTGTCGAGCCGAAACAGGCCGCGGCGGTCACCGCGGCCCTGAAACGCATGCCGGGCGTGCGGAAACTGCAGTCGGTGAGCGGCCCGTCGGACATGATCGCCGCCGTGGAGGCGCCCAACGTCGGCGAGATGGACGCCCTGATCGACGAGATCGGCGCCCTGCGCGGCGTGGAGCGGACCAATTCCTCGATCGTGCTCGCGACCAAGTTCGACCGCTAGGCGGCCGACCCGACCCCATCACAGGGTGTTGTGCACGTCGGTCGCCGCGATCGCGCCTTCGCCCTGGGCGACGGAGATCTGGTTCAGTCCGCGCACCACGTCGCCGGCGGCGTAGAGGCCCGGCACGGTGGTTTCCTGATGCTCGCCGACGACCAGCCGGCCGGTCTTGTCCAGCGTCGCGCCGGCGTCGGCCGCCAGGCTGTTGCGTGGCGTGACGCCGAGGGCGGCATAGAGGGTGTCGAAGGTCCGGGGCTCGCCCGGGCCGAAGCAGAAGGCGGCCGCGCGCCGCCGGTCCAGCACGACCCGCTCGATCGGGGTCTCGATCAGGCCGACGCCCGCCGCCTTCAACCCCCGGCGCTCGGCCGCCGGCAGGTCCGCGGCGCGGCCGGTATGGATCAGCCAGACGTCGCGCGAATAGGTCGCGAGGAACCGGGCCTCGCGGGCGCCGTGCGCGCCGCAGCCGATGACGCCCACCGTCTTGCCGATCACCTCATAGCCGTCGCAGATCGGGCACACGCGGACGAGACCCCGGCGGATGGCGTGCTCGAAGCCGGGGACCTCGGGCTCGCGGTCGATCACGCCGGTCGCCAGGATCACCTTGCGCGCGCGGACCGGCCCTTGCGACGTCTCCAGCTGGAAGCCGCCCTTCAGCCTCTTGAGGGCCTCGACATGTCTGGGCCGGATGTCGGCGCCATAGGCCTCGGCCTGCCGGCGCATGCGGCCAAGCAGGGCCTTGCCGCCGATTCCGCCCGGAAAACCCGGATGGTTGTGGCTTCGCGGAATCCAGGCCGCGCGGCTGCCGCCGGCGTCCAGGACACAGAAACTCCGCCGGAAACGGGCGAGGTAGATGGCCGCGGTCAGGCCGGCGGGTCCGGCGCCCACCACGGCGCAATCGAGAAATGACGGATTCAGTCGGATTCTCGCCAAAACGTACCCCGTAAACCCGGCCTCAACGATCAATGGCTAAGGTCCGCCGGCAAGCGGAGTCCCTGTATCCCCAATGAAGTCGCTTTCGCGTCGGTTCCTGATCAGCGTCGGTCTTATGTCGCTGGTCATGACGGTGCTCGGCACCCTCGGCGCCTTTGTCGTGTTCGAACGCGAGCTGTCCGGCCGGCAGATCGGCTACCTCACGGACTACGTCCGGGAGCGCAGCAGCAATGTCGATCGCCAGTTCTCCAACCTTTCGACCCTGCATAAGGCCGCGGGCGAGGAGCTCGAGCGGCGGATGAACCACCTGTCGGCCGCCGATGTGGCCAAGCAGGCTGAAGCCTATTTCCCGAAGCAGGCCGACGGCACGCGCCGCAGCCGCTCGGGCTATTTCGACGGGGTGCTGGAGAACGGCGACTACACCTACGGCATGGGCGCCTTCATCGGGCGCGCCAACGATGTCCCCCCGGAGGAGATGAAGGCCCTGGTCGCGGCCTTCAAGCTGGTGGGTGACTTCGGCCAGGCGGCGCGGCGGGACTATGACAACTTCTACTTCTTCACGCCCTGGCAGACGCGCCTGGTGATGTACGGGCCCGACCGCCCCGACCACCTGATGTTCTACCGCCACGACGCGCCGGCCGATCTGAGCATCGCCGGCGAGGAGATGGCCAAGGTCACCCTGCCGCAGTTCGACCCGCAGCGGGTGACCCGCTGCACCAATCTGCAGCGGCTGATCCAGGATACGGTCGGCAAGCGGCTGGCCACGGCCTGCCTGACGCCGGCCTATGTGAACGGCCGCTATGTCGGCTCCTTCGGCTCGTCGATGGAGCTGACCCACTTCTTCATGAGCGCGGTGAAGAACACGCCCTCGGGCGCCTCGCCGCTGATCGTCACCTCCAAAGGCGAGCTGATCGCCTATCCCGGCTTCACCGACCAGACCCGCTCGCCGGAGAAGAGGCTCGCCGAATACCAGAAGAAATTCGCGCTGACCGATCTGGTCGCCGCGGTGGCCAGGGACGGCCGCGAGAACGGGGTGATCGAAAGCCCGGACGGCCGCCAGATCGTGGCCTTCGGGCGGCTGAACGGGCCCAACTGGTATCTCCTGCTGACCTATCCCAAGGCCGATGTGATGGCGTCCGCCGCCCGCTCGGCCTCCTGGGTGCTGCTGATCGGCGGCATCGCCTCGCTGATCCAGGCGCTGGCCGTGGTGCTGATGGCGCGCCGCAGCATCGTGGAGCCGGTCGAACGGCTGGCCGCCTCCTGCGACCCGGACACCGCCGATCGCCCGGACGTCAGCGACGTCGAGCGCCGCAGGGACGAAATCGGCGTGCTCGCCGTCTCCCTGCGGACCCAACGGGAGAAGACCGAAGCCGTGCTCGCCTCCCTGGAAGACCGCGTCAGCGAACGCACCGCCCAGCTGGAGCGGGCCAATACCGAGAAATCGCGCTTCCTCGCCAATATGAGCCACGAGCTGCGCACGCCGCTGAACGGGGTGATCGCCATCTCCGAGACCCTGGCCGGGCAGCAGTCGACGCCCAAGGGCCGGGAGCTCGCCGACTTGATCGTCTCGTCGGGCCGGCTGCTGGAGCGTGTGCTGACCGACATCCTCGACTTCTCGAAGATCGAGGCCGGCGAGATCACGCTCGCACGCGACGAGTTCGGCATGGATCGCCTGGTGGGCGGCATCGCCGAGCTGCACCGCGCCTCGGCGCAGGGCAAGGGCCTGGGCTTCCGCTGGTCCGTCGCCCCGGAGGCCGAGGGCCGGTTCGCCGGCGACACGGTGCGCATCACCCAGGTGCTCTCGAACCTGCTCTCCAACGCCGTGAAGTTCACCGAGGCGGGCGAGATCGCGCTGGAGGTGATCGCCTTCGGAGACGAAGTGCGTTTCCAGGTCTCCGACAGCGGCATCGGCTTCGATGAAGAAACCGGGGCGCGCCTCTTCCGCCGCTTCGAACAGGCCGACGCCTCGATCCGCCGCCGCTTTGGCGGCACCGGCCTTGGCCTCGCGATCAGCCGTTCGCTGGTCGAGCTGATGGGGGGGCGCATCGTCGTCCAGTCGACGCCGGGCCAGGGCTCGACCTTCTCCGTCTATGTGCCGCTTGAGCGGCTCGAGGGCGAGGTCAGCGACGAGGGGGAGGATCAGGTCCAGCCGCTCGACATCGCCGGCTGCCGCGTGCTGGTGGCCGAGGACCATCCGACCAACCAGAAGGTCGTGGAGCTGATCCTGGAGTCGGTGGGCGTGGCCCCGACGATCGTCGAGAACGGCCAGCTCGCCCTCGACCTCCTGAAGACCGAGCGGTTCGACGTCGTCCTGATGGACATGCAGATGCCGGAGCTCGACGGGCTCTCCGCCACCGCGCTGCTGCGCGAGTACGAGCGCGAAACAGGCCAGCCGCGGACGCCGGTGATCATGCTGACCGCCAATGCGCTGGACGAGCACGTGCGCTCCAGCCACGAGGCCGGCGCGGACCTGCATCTCTCCAAGCCGATCCACGCCCAGGCCTTGATCGAAAGCATCGTCAACGCGATCGGCATGTCCGCCGAAGACAGCGCTGCGAGCGTTAGCGACGTCGCCTAGCGGGCCGACCCGGTCAGGGCGCCTCGTTGGAGAAGATGACCGTGCCGGAGGCGGCGAACATGCCGCCGACCCCGTGGCTGACGCTGATCTTCGCGCCCGGAACCTGGGCCGGGGCGATGCCGCGCAGCTGGCGCACGCTCTCCTGCAGGGCGTACATGCCGTACATGCCGGAGTGCATGTAGGAGAGGCCGCCGCCGTTGGTGTTCAGCGGCAGCTTGCCCCCGATCGCGGTGTTGCGGTCGTTGACGAAGCCCGCCGCCTCGCCCGGCTTGCAGAAGCCCAGGTCCTCCAGGCCGTAGAGCGGCAGGTGGGCGAAGGCGTCGTAGATCATCAGGTGGTCGACGTCGGCGTGGCTGATGCCCGCCTCGTCGAACGCCTTCTTGCCGGAGACGCGGAAGGCCTTGGAGGAGGAGAAATCCTCCATCTGGCTGACCATCGGGGTCTCGACGCTCTCGCCGGTCCCGAGCACATAGACCGGCTTCTGCGGGAAGTCCTTGGCCCGCTCGGCCGAGGTCAGGACCAGGGCCCCGCCGCCATCGGTGACCAGGCAGCACATCAGCTTGGTGAAGGGCCAGGCGATCATGTCCGCGCCCAGCACGTCGGCCACGGTGATCGGGTCCTTGAAGCTGGCGCGCGGGTTCCTGGCCGCCCACTCCCGCTGGATCACCGCGACCATGGCCAGGTCCTCGACCGTGTAGCCGCGGGTCTTCAGGTAGCGGAGCACCGGAATGGTGAACATGGTCGGCGGGCCCATCGGGCCGTAGGGCATTTCGAACTGCCCCGCGAGGCTGGAGGCCGCGCGGCCGAAGCCGCCGGCGCCGACCCGGCTGCGCCCGCTCTCGCCGTGGGTGATCAGGACGGTGTTGCAGAGCCCCTCGTTGATCGCCGCCGCCGCGTGGCGGACGTGCAGCATGAAGGAACAGCCGCCGACCGAGGTGCCGTCCGCATAGGTCGGCGTGATGCCCATGTAGTGGGCGAGATCGACGGGACTGATGCCGGCGGTGGCGACGCCGTCGATGTCCTTGGGCTTCAGGCCGCAGTCGGCGAGCGCGTTCAGCGCCGCGTCGGCGTGCAGGCCGATCACCGACACGTCCGGGATCTTGCCCATCTGGGTGGTCTCGGCGGCGCCGACGACCGCGATTGATTGGGGTTTCATGGCGCGCTCAACCTTTCGCGGGTTCGAACAGCGGAAGGGAGATGTCGTCGGTCTGTTTGGCGAAGCTGACCGTGAGCGGCATGTCGAGCTGCAGAGCCTCGGGCGTCTGCGGGCAGCCGACGATATTGGTCATCATCCGCGGGCCCTCGTCGAGCTGCACCACGGCGATGGCGTAGGGCTCGGTCCCCATGTCGGGGCGCGGGCGCATGTTGATCACATAGGACCAGAGCACCGCCTTGCCGCCGGCCGCATAGTCCTCGACCTTGCGGCTGCCGCACTTGGGACAGAACGGCCGCGGCGGGAAATAGCTTCCGCCGTCGCATTCGGTGCAGCGCTGCAGGCGAAGCTCGCCGGCCTTGCACCCTTCCCAGAAATGCCGGGTCTCCGGCGTGGGTTCAGGCAACATCCGTGGTGGCATCTTGAAATCCGTCCCGGTCAAAATCGCTGAAAAACCCCCGAAGCCGGGGGTGGCGCAGCAAAGCCGACCGCACCGGCTTTGTCACGTCTTGGCGTGACGGTGCGCGCGTCAGGCGGCGGACTCGGCGTCCACGGCGACGCCGAAGATTTCGCGGAAGGCCTCGAGCCCGCGCGGGCTGAAGCTGACGATCCGGGTCCCCGGTTCGCGCGCCGCCCAGCCCAGGCCGTAGAACCGTTCCAGCAGCGCCGCCCCCAGCGCGCCGGCCAGGTGCGAACGGCGCACGCTCCAGTCGAGGCAGCCCTTGCACATCGGCCGGCGCAGGCCTGAGAGCGCGGCGAGGTCGAGGCCGAGCGCGGTCATGAACGCCTCGCCCTGTGCCGTCAGCACCAGGGTCTCGCCGGCGCCGACGATCATTTCGCGGTGGGTGAGGCTGTCCAGCATCGCCACGCCGAGGTCGCCCGCCAGGTGGTCGTAGCAGACCCGCGCACGGCGCAGGGCAGGCTCCTTGGGGCCGGTGCGCACCCGGGTATGGCCGGTCCGGGCGGCGAGACCGGTCAGGGCCTCGATCACCCCGGCCACGTCCGGGCCGGTGAGGGCGTAATAGATATGACGCCCCTGCTTGCGGCCCTCGATCAGGCCGCCGGCGGCGAGCTTGCCGAGGTGGGAGCTGGCGGTCTGGGCGGTGACGCCGGCCTCGCGGGCGAGTTCGCCGGCGGTCAGCGCCTGGCCGGCCGTGAGCGCCGTCAGCATGTTGGCGCGGGCGGGATCGCCGAGCAGGGCGGCGATGGTCGCGATATCGGGTCCGACCTTCATGCTTCGACTATAACCGCATCGTGGGCGTCCGGCCATGGCCGAGGCTTCGAGCCGGATCGAAACGTCCGGCGGGCCATACAGGCTAGGAAGACGCTCCCGTTCCGAGGAGCCGCCATGAGCATCACCTGCTGCATCCGCTACGTCATCGATCCCTATCAGCGCGACGCCTTCGAGGAATATGCGCGGCGGTGGCTGACCATCATCCCGGAGATGGGCGGCGACCTGCTCGGCTATTTCATGCCCCACGAGGGGACCAACAACGTCGCGCTCGCCATGATCGGCTTCGAGTGCCTGGCGTCCTATGAGACCTACCGCGGGCGGCTGCGCTCCGACGCCGCCTCCATGGCCAACTTCCGCTTTGCCCAGGAAAAGAAGTTCATCCTGGAGGAGACCCGCACCTTCCTGCAGCCGGTCCGGCCCAGATGATCGCGGTCATCTTCGAGGTCGAGCCGGCGGCCGGGCGGCGGCAGGACTACCTGGACATCGCCGCGCGCCTGAAGCCGCTGCTCGAAACGATCGACGGCTTCGTTTCCATCGAGCGGTTCGAGAGCCTGACGACCGAAGGCAAGGTCCTGTCGCTGTCCTTCTGGCGCGACGAGGCGGCGGTGGCCGCGTGGCGCGGGCTCGATGAGCACCGCCGCGCCCAGGCCTCCGGCCGGCGCGAGGTCTTCGCCGGCTACCGGCTGCGGGTGGCGAACGTGGTCCGCGACTACGGGATGGACGACCGTGCCCAGGCGCCGGCCGACTCGCGCGCGGCGAACGGCTAGTCGGCGACGAGCTCGGGTCCGGAGGGCGGCGGTCGCTTGGGCGATTTGAGCAAGAGCAGGCTGGGCGCCAGCAGCAGGCAGCCGATGGCCATGCTGCCGAAGAGCGCGTCATAGCTGATCATCGTGCCCTGCCGGGTGACCTCGCCGTTCAGGGCGGCGAGGCCGGTGACCGACTGCAGATCGAACATCCTGGGCGTGGCCCAGCGGATGACCGGATCGGTGACCGTGATGTGCTCGGAAAGGCCCGAGTGGGCGGCGGCCGCGTCGCGGATCAGCATGGCCTGCAGGACCGAGATCCCGGCGCTGGAGCCGAGGCTTCGGGCCATGGTCGAGACGATGGTCCCTTCCGTTCGGTGGACCGGCGCGAGCTTGGCGTAGGCCAGGGTGTTGAGCGGTGCGAACAGCAGGCCGGTGCCGATACCCTGGATGAAACCCGCCATCTCGATCGGCCCTGGCGTCATCGACAGGTCGAACTGGCCCATCTGCCAGAGCGCCAGGCTGGACAGGAGGATGCCGACCAGCAGCACGCTCCGCGGTCCGAACCGCGCCACCAGCATGGGCACGGCCAGGAAGGCGATGAACGAGCCCAACCCGCGGGTCATGCTGGCGACGCCCGCCTGCAGGGCGGAATAGCCGAGCAAGGTCTGCATCATCGACGGCAGCAATGCGCTCAC
The DNA here is from genome assembly GCF_041691455.1 of Phenylobacterium sp. Taxonomy (GTDB): domain Bacteria; phylum Pseudomonadota; class Alphaproteobacteria; order Caulobacterales; family Caulobacteraceae; genus Phenylobacterium. The sequence continues at coordinate 201,615 of NZ_JBEPUO010000002.1, forward strand.
CGAAAACAGCATGACGCCCACGAACATGCCGAAGAGCGTTGTCCCGACGAAGTTGCCGTCCTTGGCCAGGTCACGGTGGAAGAACGGATGCTCCGCCGTCATGGTCTGGACGATGAAGATCCAGAGACCCGCGATACAGATCGCGGTCTCGATCCAGATCTCCTTGGAATCGAACCAATCCTGGCTCGGGCCGCGGTCCACCAGGAGCTGGAAGCCGCCGATGAACAGGACGAGCGCGCCGAAGCCCAGGAAGTCGAAGGGCCGTTGGCGCCCGCCATCGTCGCGGTCCATGAAGGTCCAGATGCCGAGGAAGGCCAGGATGCCGATCGGCACATTGATGTAGAATACCCAGCGCCAGGAGAAATCCTCGGTCAGCCAGCCGCCCAGCGTTGGCCCGATGATCGGCCCCAGGATCACCGCGGCGCTCCAGATGCTCATCACCCGCGGGATCAGCCGCTGCGGATAGATGTCGAGCATCACCGTCTGGGAGAGCGGGATCAGCGAGGCGCCGGCGACCCCTTGGATCAGGCGGAAGATCACCAGCTCGGGCAGGTTGGTGGCGACGCCGCAGAGGATCGAGGCGAAGGTGAAACCGGCGATCGAGGCCAGGAACATCGTCTTGCGGCCGATCTTCTGGGACAGCCAGCCGGAGAGCGGGGTCATGATCGCGGTCGCGATGATGTAGGACGTCAGCACCCAGATGATCTGATCCTGCGAGGCCGAGACGCTGCCTTGCATGTGCGGCAGGGTCACGTTTGCGATCGTCGAATCCAGCGTGTTCATCAGCGTCGCCAGCATCAGGGCGCCGGTGATCGGGATGCGGTTGGCGATGTCCTTCTGGGATGCCATCGGGCGCCGTCAGACCAGGGAGACCGAGAGCTTGCGGCGCTCGGTGGAGGCGCGCAGCTCGGCCCAGATGGCGTCCTGGCGCGCGGTGTCGCCGCTCTCCTCGGCGGCGATGTGGGCTGCGATCAACCGGGCGCGCAGCCGGGCGTTTTCGCCGCGCAAGACCGAGAGGCGCAGGTCGCTCTCCGCGGCCGCGTCATCCAGCAGCGCGGCCAGCGCCCGGTTCTCCTGCACGAGGGTCTCCGCGGCGCCGTCCCAGACCTCGGCGGCGATCGCCAGCAGCATGGAGGAGAGCCCCAGCGCGCTCGCCCGCTCGGCATCGGGGACACCGGGCGCGGCGTTGCGCAACAGCAGCTGGGCGAGTTCAGAGAGGACGGAGGGGACGTCGGGGGTCATAGCCGGCCCATCACCTTCAGGATCGCCCGGTCCTGGGCGTTCAGCAGCCACCAGGCCGGATAGACCATGATCGGCTCCTTGTTGCCGCCGTCGATGAAGGCCCGGGCCGAGCCCACCCAGATGCCCTGGCCCTTCACGCAGTTGAACAGCCTCCACCAGTGCAGCGCATCGGGGTCGGCCTTCAACCCGCTGCTCCGCTCCCAGATCGCGATGGCTTCGGCGTGGGGGAGCAGGCCGCCGGCCAGGCCCCGGCCGAATTCCCAGACCGGATTGAAGCCCCAGGCGAGGTCCTCCAGGGGGTCGCCCAGGTGGGCCATCTCCCAGTCCAGAACCCCGTGAATCTCGCCGGCCTCGTCATAGAGGAAGTTGCCGGTGCGGTAGTCTCCGTGGACGACCGCGAGCTTCTGAGCGGGCGGCGGCGGGTGGGCGCGGAGCCAGCGGATCGCGGCCCGGGCGATCGGCTGGGGCTCGGCCTCGTCGCTGTCGAAGATCGCCTCCCAGTGGCCGAGTTCGCGCCGCCAGGCCTCGTCGAGCGGCGGGGCCTGCATCACCGAGGTCAGGCCGAGCGCCCTGGGGTCGGCGCGCGCGATTTCCCCGAGGATCGTCCACTTCCGCTCGGCGAGCGCTGGCAGCACGGCCTGGTAGCCGCCGGCGAACAGCATCTGCGGCGCGGCCTCGAAGCCCGCCAGCTCCTCGGCGATGAAGAACGGGTGGTCGAGGGCCGCATCGGCTTCCTCGAGCCAGAGCATCCTCGGCACCGGCACCGCGGAGCCGAAGAACGCCCGATAGGCCTCGAACTCCACGCGCCGCTCTGTGTCGATCAGACTGGCCGGCGGATCGCGCCGGAGGATCAGCTTGCGGTCGTGGGTCTGGCCGCCTTCGCGGTAGGCGAGCCGGAACCGATAGGTCTCACGCGACGCCCCGCCGGAAATGCGCTCGAGCGACGACACCGCCACGTCCGAGGCGTCCGGCAGCCGGCTCTCGATGTAGCGCGCGAGCCGCGGCTCGAGGGCGTGGGCCACCCGTCTCAGCTCATCTTGAAGCGGATCGGCAGGCGCTTGGGGCCGTTGACGAAGACGGATTCGCTCATGGCCGGCGCGCCGTCCAGCGACAGTTCGGAGAGGCGCGGCAGGAGCTCCTCCCAGAGGATCCGCATCTCCATCTTCGCCAGGTGCTGGCCCAGGCACAGGTGCGCGCCATAGCCGAACGCCAGCTGCTTGTTGGGCTTGCGGTCGGCGTGGAACGCCTGGGGCTGCTCGAACACCGCCTCATCGCGGTTGCCCGACGCATAGCAGAGCATCAGCCAGTCGCCCTTCTTCATGCGCCGCCCGGCGAACTCGGTGTCGGCGGTGACGGTGCGCATGAAGGTCTTCACCGGGGTGGTCCAGCGGATCGATTCCTCGACTAGCGAGGGGATCAGCGACAGGTCCGCCTTGACCTTGGCCAGCTCCTTCGGGTTCTCGGCGAGCGCCCACATGGCCCCGGCGGTCGAGGAGGAGGTGGTGTCGTGGCCGGCGGTGGCGACGATGATGTAGTAGCTCATCGCCTCCAGGTCGGAGATCGGCTGGCCGTCGATCGTCGAGTTGGCGATCAGGCTGGCCAGGTCTTCGGTGGGGTGGGCGCGCTTGGTCTCCGACAGCGCCCGGAAGTAGTTCGAGAAGTCGATGATCACCCCGAAGTCGAAGTCGCGCTCCTCCATGGGCTTGTCGCCGTCACGGCCGAGCTCGGGGTCCGCGGCGCCGAACAGCTCCTGGGTGAGCTTCAGCATGCGGGGCTCGTCGCCCTCCGGCACGCCCATGATGCTCATGATCACGTGCAGGGGGTAGTGGAGCGCCACCTCCTGCACGAAGTCGCAGCGGCCGCCGCTCGCCGCCATCTTCTCCACCGCAGCCTTGGCGAGCACCCGGATCTGGTCCTCCAGCCGGCGCAGGTTCTGCGGCATGAACCAGCCCTGGGTCAGGGCGCGGTACTTCGGGTGGTCGGGCGCATCCATGTGGATCAGGGTGCGCAGCAGGTGCGGGCTGCCGCCCATCATCTCGCGGACCTTCTTGTCGCCCTCCTGGCCGATCATCGTCGGGGAGCGGTCGCCGTTGTGGAACAGCTCGTTCTGACGGCTGATCTCCAGGATGTCCTCGTGGCGGGTCACCACCCAGAAGGGATCGACGCCTTCGATGTCGGCGATCCCCAGCGGCTCGTTGGCCCGCAGCCAGCGGTAGGCCTCGTGGATGCGGCCGTCGGCATAGGCCGCAGGCGCGACCAGCAGGTCGGCCACATCCTTGGGAATGCGGTGGTCGGCGGCGGTCATGACGCTCATCGGACGCTCCCCTTGTTTTCTTCTTGTCTTGCTCACTTGATACGTCCCGAGAGCGGGTCGCAAGCATGACGACGCGTCAACGGGCGGAGGCAGGCGGACCATGCTGACCAGAGGCGACGACTTCCCGATCCATCAGACGCCGGAGCCGATCGCCTATTCCGGCTCGGACCGGAATTTCTATGACCGCTATTTCTTCAACGGCTATTCGCCCGACGGTTCGGAGTTCGTGGCCGTGGCCTTCGGCGTCTATCCGGCGCTGAACGTCGCCGACGCCCATGTCTCGATCATCCGCGACGGGGTCCAGCGCTGCCTGCACGCCTCGCGCATCCTGGGGATGGAGCGGATGGAGCTGACCGTGGGCCCGGTGCGGATCGAGGTGATCGAGCCGCTGCAGACGCTCAGGGTGACGCTCGACGGCGCCGAGGGCCTGGCCTGCGACCTCACCTTCGAGGGCCGCGCCTTCCCGATCGAGGAACCCCGCTTCACCCGCCGTAACGGCCCCCGGATGTTCATGGACTACACCCGCCTGACCCAGAACGTCCGGGTGGCGGGCTGGACCGAGGTGGACGGCGACCGGCGAGAGACCGGCGCCGGCTGGACCGGCACGCGCGACCGCTCCTGGGGCATCCGGCCGGTGGGCGCGCCCGATCCGCAGCCGACGCCGGGCGCGGGGCTGGCGGGCTTTTTCTGGCAATGGACGCCGCTCAACTTCGCCGACCGCAGCGTCTTCTTTCACGTCAACGCGGATACGGAGGGCAAGCCCTGGAACACCCGCGCGGTGATCCTGCCGGACGGCGCAGGGCCGGAAGGCGGCTGGCATTCGGATGAGCCGCGCATGGAGGAGGTCACGCTGAAGGCGGGTACGCGGCACGCGCTCGGCGGCACGCTGAAGATCCCGCTCCTGCAGGGCGAGGCCTCGATCCGGCTGGAGCCCCTGAAGGCGTCGGGGGGCGTCTTCCTGATGCGCGGCATCGGCTATGGCGGCGAATGGCGCCACGGCGGCCTGAAGGGCGAGCTCGCCGTCGCCCGCGAAGACATCGACCTGGCCGCCGTGGACATGGCCCAGCCCGAGAACTGGCACATCCAGGCGATCTCGAAGGCGGTGATGGAAGCGCCGGGCGAGCCGGCCCGCGAGGGCATCGGCATCTTCGAACAGCTGATCGCGGGACCCTACCGGCCCTACGGGATCTGAGGCCCGCTACTTCGCGAAGACGTGCATCAGGCGCGCGGCGGCCGGCAGCATCAGCGCCCCGAGCAGGCAGGGGAAGATGAACAGGATCAGCGGCACGGTCAGCTTGGCCGAGAGCGCGAGCGCCTTTTCCTCGGCGCGGAGCATGCGCTTGGCGCGCATGTCCTGCGAGAAGACGGTAAGGGTCTCGCCGAGGCTGGTGCCCATCTCTTCGGCCTGGCGCAGCATGGTGGCGAGCTGGCGTGCGTCGTCGATGCCCAGGCGGTCGGCGAAGGCGGACCAGGCGTCCTTACGCGCCTTGCCGGCCCGCAGCTCCAGCACCAGGAACCGCAGGTGGATCGTCAGGTTCGGGTAGCGGCGGGCCAGTTCCTCGGTCACCCGGGTGACCGCCGCATCGAGGCTTAGGCCGGCCTCGACCGAGGCCACCAGCAAGTCCAGGAGGTCGGGGAAGCCGTCGGAATATTCCCGCTCGCGGCTGACGCGGCGGGTCTTCAGGACCTGGTCGGGTCCGAGGATCGCGGCGCCGGCCAGGAACGAGGCGAACAGGATGCCCATCATGCCGCCCTTGCCGCCGGCGATCAGCGGCAGGAGCACGATGACGCCCAGGGTGGCGAGCGCCAGCGCCGCGGCGCGCAGGCCCAGATAGATCACCGGCGCTTCGCGGTTGTAGAAGCCCGCCTGCATCAGGCGCGAGCGCAGCACCGTGAGCTTGGCCGGGTCGCGCACGGCGCTTTGCTGGCCGAGCCGGCGCACGGTTCCCAGGAGCTGGTCGCCGAGGCCGTTGCGGCGGCCGCGCTCGGCCCGCGCCGAGCCCATCTGCGGTCCGCCGGCGGTCTGCATCCGGCCGCGGCGCAGGGCGCGCAGGCGAAACTCGCTGGCCATCAGCCAGGCCACGCCGCCGAAGCCCGCGAGGACCAGGACCGCGCCGAGCGTCGAGACAATCGTCTGGATCGAGATCGCGCCCATCGGACTAGAGCCGCAGATCGATCATGCGGCGCATGACCATGTTGCCGATGAACATCCACACGCCCAGGCCCGTGAGGCCCCACTTGACGATCGGTTCGTGGATGACGTCGCCGTAGAAGTGCGGCGAGGAGAGCATGATGAAGCCCATGGCGACGAAGGGCGCCGAGGTCAGGATCATCGCGGAGGCGCGGCCTTCCGAGGACGCGGCCTTGATCTTCAGGCGCATCTTGTGGCGGTCGCGCACCGTGGCGGCGTTGAGCTTCAGGAGGCCGGTCAGGTTGCCGCCGGCCCGTTCCTGCAGCCGCACCGTGGCCGCGAAGAGGTCGACGTCAGGATGCTGGCAACGCTCGGACATGCGGGCCACGGCCTGCTCCATCGTCGCGCCGTAGGCGATCTCGTCGGCGGCCATGCCGAACTCCGAGCCGATGGGATCGACCATTTCGCGGCCGACCAGCGAGATCGCGGTGGGCACCGGGTGGCCGGCCTCAAGGCTTCGCACGATGATCTCCAGCGCCTGCGGCAGCTGGAAGCCGAGCTTCTTGGCCCGCTCGGCGGTCTTGAATTTCAGAAAGCCGATGGGGCCGCCGATGCCGCAGATCAGCGCGCCCACCACGAACAGCAGCGGGTTCTTGGTGAGGACCGCCGCGGCCACGCCGCCGACCGTCGCGGCCGCCACGACGTAGAGCGTCCACTTCTTGGGGTCGTAGGCGACGCCGGAGGCCACGATAAGGTCGGAGAGCCAGCGCAGCCGCTTGCCGCGCGCGCCGGTGGCGTCGAGCCCGCGCTGCTTGCGCAGCTCCATGACCAGGGCCGAGACGCCATCGACCCGCTCGGCGATCTTCAGGCGCCGGTTCACCTTGCGCTTCTGGGTGGCCACCGAGAACAGGCCGATCAGGGCCTGGCCGGCGGTGAACACCGCGGCGAAGATCAGGATCAGGAAGACGAGGTTGCTGTCGAACTTCATGACGAGCCCAGCACACGGGTCGGGTCGAAGTTGGCGGTGTCGTAGGCGATGCCGCGCCGGGTCATCTCGTCGATGCAGCGGGGCCGGAGCCCGGTCGCGCGGAATTCTCCGTGCACGGTGCCGTCCGGATCGGTGTGGGTGCGGTTGAAGGTGAAGATGTCCTGCATCTGCACCACCTGGCCCTCCATGCCGGTGATCTCGGTCACGTGGGTGATCTTCCGCTTGCCGTCCGACAGGCGCATCACCTGGATGATCAGGCCAATGGCCGAGGCGATCTGCGAGCGCATGGCGTCAGGGCTGATGGCCAGGCCGCCCATGGCGATCATCTGCTCAAGACGGCCGATGGCCTCGCGCGGGTTGTTGGCGTGGATGGTGGCCATGGAGCCTTCGTGGCCGGTGTTCATGGCCTGAAGCATGTCGAAGGCTTCGTCGGAACGGACTTCGCCCAGGATCACGCGGTCAGGACGCATCCGCAGGGCGTTCTTGACCAGCTCGCGCTGCCGGATCTCGCCCTTGCCCTCGATATTGGGCGGCCGGGTTTCCAGGCGCACGACGTGCGGCTGCTGCAGCTGCAGTTCGGCGGCGTCTTCGATAGTGATCAGGCGCTCGCCGTGGCTGATGGCGGCCGACAGCGCGTTCAGAAGCGTCGTCTTGCCGGAGCCCGTACCGCCGGAAATCACCGTGGAGATCCGCGAGCGCACCGCCCCGTGCATGAAGTCGGCGACGCACATGGGCATGGCGCCCAGGCCGCAGAGCTTTTCCAGGGTCAGGGGCTTCTTGGAGAACTTCCGGATCGAGACCGCGGCGCCGTCGATGGCGATCGGCGAGATCGCGGCGTTCACCCGGCTGCCGTCGGCCAGGCGGGCGTCGACCATCGGCTGGCTTTCGTCGATCCGCCGGCCGACCCCGGCCACGATGCGGTTGACGATGCGCAGCAGGTGGTCGTTGTCGCGGAAGTGGATCGGCGTCAGTTCGAGCTCGCCGCGGCGTTCAACATAGACCTGGAACGGCCCGTTGATCAGGATGTCGTTGATGCTCTCGTCCTTGAGCAGCGGCTCAAGGGGACCCAGGCCGACCATCTCGTCATAGATCGAGGCGCCCAGTTCCTGCAGGTCGGCGGTGTTCAGCGCCATCCGCTCGGACCGCGCGAAGTCGGCGACCAGGCTCATGACCTCGCGGCGCATGTCCTTCTCGTCGAGCTTGTCCAGCTTGGCGAGGTCGAGCTCTTCGATCAGGCGGGCGTGCAGCTTGAGCCGCACGTCCAGGTGCGACGAGGCGCCCTTGGCCCTGGGCGCGGCCTTGTGCTCCTCCGGAGCCTCGTTGGCCCAGGCGGGCCGCACTTCGGGCGCAGGCGCGTCCGAGGGGCCCGATGCGGCAGGCTTCGCGGCGGGCGCGGGCGTCGGCTCCGAAGCCGGCTCCGGCTTCGGGGCCGGCTGGGCGCCGGGCAGGCTGAAACGGCCCATCAGGCGGCCCGCGAGGCTTTGCCGTCGCGCAGGGCGGGCTCGGCGGCCAGGCGCCTGACGAGCACCTGCACGTCCTTGACGATCTTCGATTTCGGCCGGTGCGTGGCGATCGGGCCGCCCAGGTTGACCGAGGCCGCGGCGGCCTCCCAGTCGGAGCTGATGCCGGCCTCGGCCTTGCGCTGCAGGGCCCGTTCGGCCTCCGCCATGGAGGGCGCGGGGCCGAACATCCGTCCGGCCAGGCGGTTCAGCACGATCCGCGGCTTCTTGCCGGAAGAGATGTCGCGCTCGATCTCGTCGGAGAGCGAGCGGGCCGCCAGCAGGGCGGGCACCGTCAGTTCGGACGTCACCAGGATCTCGTCGCAGCCGCTCAGCGCCTGCACGGTCCAGGCCCGGCGGTGGCGAGGCATGTCGATGACCACCCATTCGTAGGTGTCGCAGGCGACCTCGAGCATCCGCAGGATCGACTCTGCCGGAACCGAGTCGAACGCCAGCGGGTCGCGGGTCGCGGCCAGCAGGTCGAGCTGCTTGGTGACCGGGGTGATGAAGGCCTGCAGCATGGCGACGTCGAGCTTGTCGACCGAGCGGCCGAGGTCGCCCAGGCGCATGGCCGGACTCGAGCCCAGGTAGGCCGCGGCGGAGCCGTCGGCCAGGTTGAGGTCGATCAGGCAGACGCTCTTGTCCTTGTCGCTGCGGTTGCAGAGCTCGGTGGCGATCTCGATGGCGATGGTGGTGGCGCCGGAGCCGCCGACCGCGCCGGTGACCGCCCAGCAGCGCGCGACGTCGCCGGTCGGCGCGACGACGGGGTTCGCCGGCTTGGACGCCAGCAGGGCCTCGATGGCCGCGGCGATGTTCTCGTGCGAGTAGGGCGCGTCGAGCACGTCAGAGCGCTCGATACGCAGCAGATTGCGGACGACGGCGGTCGGCAGGTGGGTTCCGACCATCAGGACCGGCGGCGGCGCGGGGCAGAGCGCCAGGGCCTGGATGCCGGCCGCCAGCGCCGGGCCGCCCCAGGCGTCAGCGTCGATGATGATCAGATCCGCATCGGCGAGGCCGACCCCGATCAGGCGGTCGAGGCCGCCGAGCTCGAGGATTGCGCCGTCGAGCGGCCCCTTGGCGAGGTCCGAAAGGGCGCCGCCGATCACCAGAACGCGGCGACCGTTGAGGGGCTGAGCACTCATGACTCTCTTACTTTCCGGAGGCGGGGACGGCAGGGGTGATTTCGCCGCGAAGCTGCGGGGTCGGCGGAGCGGGGTCGCCGGCGGGATCGATCCTGCCCGTGACGTCGCGCAGCAGCGGCTTGTCGAGCGCCTTGCCGTAGATCAGCAGGTCCGGCGTGCTGGGCTCGGCGCCCGCGATGGTCCGGGTCTTCGCCGAGTCGAAGTCCGACTGGTTCACGATCCGCGGCGTCACGATGATCAGCAGCTCGGTCTCATTCCGCTGCCACTGGGTGGAGCGGAAGAGCGCGCCCAAGATCGGGATATCGCCGAGGCCGGGGACCTGTTTGACCGAGTTCGTGTAGCCATGCTGGAAGAGGCCGCCGATCGCCAGGGACGCGCCGCTCTTCAGTTGGACGGTGGTGCTGGTGCGCCGCACGGTCAGCGCCGGAATGGTGACGCCGCTGATGCGCAGGGTGTTGGTGTTGTCGAGCTGGCTCACCTCCGGCTCGACGAGCAGCCGGATCTCGCCGTCGTCCTGCACGGTGGGCGTGAAGTTCAGCTTCACACCGTAGGGGCGGAATTCGACGGTGATCAGGTTCTGGCCGGCCGGCACCGGGAAGGGGAATTCCCCGCCGGCCAGGAAGCTGGCCTTTTCGCCCGACATGGCCACCAGGTTCGGCCGGGCCAGGGTGTGGATCGTGCCCTTCTGCTCCAGCGCCGCCAGTTGGACGTCGATCGACGTGTGTCCCGCGCCGCCCGAAAGGTTGAGCACGCCGGTCGGCGTCGCGTTGCCGATCAGGCCGTTGCCGAAGGCGAAGTTGAACGAGCCGTTGCTGATGGTGGCGGCGACGCCGAAGTCGTGCTCGGCCGAACGGTTGGCCTCCAGGATGCGAACCTCCAGCACCACCTGGGCGCCGTTGACCTTCAGCATGGAGGTCACCCCGTCGGGGGCGAAGGAATCGGCGATGGCCTTGGCGCGCAGCGCCAGCGCCGGGTTCGAGACGTTGCCGGTCAGCAGCACGCCCTCGCCGAGGCTCTCGACGTGGATGTGCTCGTTCGGCAGCGCCTGGGACAGGTCGCGCTGCAGCGTCTGGGCGTCGACGCCGACGCGGACGTCGATCACTTCCATCAGCCGTCCGCCCGGGCCGTAGACCAGCAGGTTGGTCGAGCCGAGTTCGAGGCCGCGCACATAGAAGCTGCGGTCGGTGGTGGCGACCACCTCGGCGATATCCGGCTGGGCGACGACGATCTTGGTCGCCGGCTGTTCCAGGCGGAACGACAGGGACTTGTCGCGCGGGACGGTGATGACGCGGCTGACCGCGGCTTCACTCGGCAGGGCGTCGGCGAAGGCGGGCGTCGCGGCGGCTCCGGCGGTCAGGAGCGCGACGGTGGCGCAAAGCGCTGTGGCCAGGTTGCGGGGCATGGTCAGAGGCTCCTGGAAAATCACGACAGCGCGGAGGGCGTGAACGAGGTGTTGGCCGCGGAGGGCGCGGCCGGAGGCGCCGGAGGCGGCGGGGGCGCCGGCGCCTTCTTCGGCGCGCGGGCATGGCCCTTGGCTTCGTCGGCGACGATCATGATCAGGCTGGGACCGGCCGGGGCGGCCGGCGCGGCGAAGCTGCGGTGCGCGACGGCCTGGACCGGGCGCGGCGCCGCGCCGCCAACCCGCATGGTCGTCGTCATGGCGATCTCGGTGGACCCGGTCTTGCGCAGCGCCAGCGACAGCTTGCCGAGGTCGCCGGCGACCGCGAGCTTCTGGGCGTCGGGGACGCTGACCTCGAGGGTCGCGGTGGTCGGCGTGGCGGGCTTGTTGGAGGACAGGTCGGCGTTCAGGTCGACGCCCAGCACGCGGATGTTCTGGATGACGACTTCGGACACGAAGTTGCGGGCGGGGCCGGCCGGCGTCGTGTCGCGCATCAGCACCACGTCGACCCGGTCGCCCGGCAGGGCGTGGCCGCCGACGCCGGTGACGTCGCTGACCTTGATCGTATAGGCGCGGAAGCCTTCGCCGATCTCGGCGGCGACCGAGGCGCGGGCGCCTGGGCCGGAAAGCTTGGAGGGCAGCAGGGTCTCGCGCGCCGCGATCGGGGTGAGCGCGACCGGCGCGCCGCCCCCGTCCTGGGCCAGCACCTGGGCGACCGTCGTGAACGCGCCTTCGGGCACGGCGTTGGACGGCAGCTTGACGATCATCAGCTTGCTGGCGTCGAGGCGATCGCCGAACTTCAGCGGCGCCTTGGCCGCGACGACCGGCAGGCCGACGGCTTCAGCCGCGACCGGCTTGGCCGCGGCTCCGTTGGGCAACATGGTCTTGGCCACGACGAGGGCGCCAAGACCGAAGACGGCGCAAGCGCCGAGGCTGACAATGGTGACGACGCGCATGTTTTGACCGTTCGCCGAGAAAGCTTTTTCAGATGGTGACCGTACCGATCCGACACTTTCGATATCGACAACAAACGATGTGAATCCGGGCTTAAGCCTCGTGGTTCACCCATCGGCCACCCCTGGCGGGCGGCGGAGAAACCGCTAGGCTTCGCCGCCGCCGCTCGCCCGATGCGGCCCAAGGACCTTTCGGAGAATGACGATGAAGATGCGCCGGCTGGGGACCTCGGGCCTGAAGGTCAGTGAGGTGGGACTGGGCTGCAACAACTTCGGGATGCGGATCGACCAGAAGGCGACGCAGGAGGTGGTCGACGCCGCCCTCGACGCCGGGATCAGCTTCTTCGACACCGCCGACATCTATGGCGGGACCAAGTCCGAGGAATTCCTGGGCAAGGCGCTGGGAAAGCGGCGCGGCGAGATCGTGCTGGCCACCAAGTTCGGCATGCGGATCGGCGACGACGAGCGCCGGCGCGGCGGCTCGCGCCGCTGGATCATGCGCGCGGTGGAGGACAGCCTGACGCGGCTGGGCACCGACTGGATCGACCTCTACCAGTTCCATTCGCCGGACCCCGACACCCCGATCGACGAGACCCTGCGCGCGCTTGACGACCTCGTGACCCAGGGCAAGGTCCGCTACATCGGCAATTCCAATTTCACGGGCTGGCAAATCGCCGACGCGGACTGGACGGCCGCGGGAAGCACGCGGTTCGTCTCGGCGCAGAACCTCTACTCGTTGCTCGAACGCAAGGTGGAGTTCGAGGTGCTGCCGGCCTGCGAACACTTCGGCCTGGGCTTCCTGCCGTTCTTCCCCCTGGCCTCGGGCCTGCTGAGCGGCAAGTACAAGCGTGGCGAGAAGCCGCCAGAGGGCACACGGCTCGCCGCCTGGGGCTCCCGCGGCGCCGCGGCGCTCAACGACAAGAACTTCGACAAGGTCGAGAAGCTCACCGGCTGGGCCGAGGAGCGCGGCCACACGATCCTGGAACTCGCCTTCGCCTGGCTCCTGGGCCACGAGGTGGTCTCCTCGGTGATCGCCGGCGCCACCTCGGCCGAGCAGGTCCGGACCAATGCGGCGGTCGTCGCCTGGGCGCTGACGCCGGAAGAGGTGAAGGAGGTCGGGGATCTGATCTCGTGAGATCTTTTCAGCAGTGTCATCCCGGTTTCGGCGCTACGCCAGGGGCTGGGCTGACGGCGGAGACTAGATGTACGACCTCCTGAAGGGCCTGCGCGTGGTGGAGGGCTCGGCCTTCGTGGCTGCGCCCACCTGCGGGCTCTATCTGGCGCAGATGGGCGCCGAGGTGATCCGCTTCGACAACATCGGCGGCGGCCCGGACTTCCGCCGCTGGCCGTTGGCCGAGAACGGGTCGAGCCTCTATTGGGAGGGACTGAACAAGGGCAAGAAGTCGATCGCCATCGACCTTGCCGCGCCCGCCGGCCGCGAGATCGCCCAGCGGTTGGCTGCGGCGCCGGGCCCCGACGCCGGCCTCTTCGTCACCAATTTCCCGGTGGACGGGTTCCTGTCCTACGAGGCGCTGAAAAAACGCCGCGAGGACCTGATCTGCGTCCGGGTGATGGGCTGGGCGGACGGTTCGCAGGGCATGGACTACACGATCAATTCCGCGCTCGGCCTGCCGCTGATGACCGGGCCGGCGGATGATCCCCGCCCGGTGAACCATGTGCTGGCCGCATGGGATCTGCTCACCGGGGCCTATTGCGCCTTCAGCCTGGTTTCGGCGCTGCTGGCGCGGATGCGCACCGGCGAGGGCCGCGAGATTCGCGCGCCGCTCTCCGACATCGGCGCCGCGACCATGGCCAACCTCGGCTTCACCGCCGAGACCCTGCTGGCCGGCCATCAGCGGCCGCGCATGGGCAATGACATCTTCGGGGCCTTCGGGCGCGACTTCACGACCCGCGACGGCCAAACCCTGATGCTGCTGGCGATCACGCCGAAACAGTGGTCGAAGGCGCTGGAGGTCCTGGGTCTGGCGGCCGACGTCGCGGGCCTGGAGGCCGAGCTGGGCGTCTCCTTCGCGGCCGACGAGGGCCTGCGGTTCACCCATCGCGCCCGGCTCTATCCGTTGTTCGAGCAGGCCTTCGCCCAGCGCACGGCGGCCGACCTCGGTCCAGCCTTCGACGCGGGCGGCGTGACCTGGGGCGCCTACCAGCCGCTGGAGGCGGCGCTCGAGGATCCGCGGCTCTACAAGGGCAATCCGCTGTTTGAGGAAATCCGCCATCCGAGCGGCCTCAGCTATCCGGCGCCCGGCGCCATGGCTACACTCCGCCCGGATGCGCGCGGGCCGGTGCAGGCCGCCCCGAAGCTTGGGGCGCACACCGACGAAGTTCTGGCGGAGGTGCTCGGCATGAGCGCGAGCGAGATCGGAGACCTGCACGACGCAGGCGTGGTGGCGGGAGCGGACGGGCGATGACGCCTCGGGCTCTGATTCTGATCGCGGCGGCTCTGCTGATCGGCGGACCCGCTGCGGCGGCCGACTACCACGCGCCTCGCAACGCGGCCGGCCAGCCGGACCTGCAAGGCGTCTGGAACACCCACTTCTTCCTGCCCATGGAAGCCCGGCCGGACATGCCGAGCCTCACCTTGCCGGAAGCCGAAGCAACGGCTTTCGCCCGCAAGCTGAACGCCGAGGCGGGCAAGCTCGCCATCTTCGCCCAGGATCCCGAGGTGGCCGAGATCCGGACCGACCCCAGCCGGTCGGGCCTGGCCATCGTCCGCGGCCAGCGACGGACGCGCCAGGTGGTCCTGCCCGCCGACGGCATGCTGCCGCTCACCCGGGGCGCACGGGGGCAGATGCGCTTCATCGAGAATGCCCTGCGCACCCAGACCGAGCCGCCGTTCCCATTGGACGGGCCGGAACAACGGCCGAACTGGGAACGCTGCGTCGTGGGCTGGGGCCAGCCGCCGGTCGTCAGCGTCTCCGACATCAATCCACGCCAGATCGTCCAGACTCGCGACGCGGTGGTGATCCTGTCGGAGTACGGCCCGGACCTGCGCATCATTCCCTTCGCCGACACGCACGGGCCGCTCCTGCAAGCCACGGCCCTGGGCGATGCGATCGCCCATTGGGAGGGCGAGACCCTGGTCGTCGAGACCATCGGCCTGCCGGCGAAGGATGCTATCCGCCCGTTCCCGACCCTCTTCGTCCCCGCCACCGCCAAGGTGATCGAGCGCTATACGCGGGTGTCGGAGAAGGAGCTCCTCTACCAGTACACGGTGGTCGATCCGACGATCTACACCGCTCCGTGGCTCGCGGAATATTCGCTCTATCGCACGCCCCAGCCGATCCTTGAGTTCGCCTGCCATGAGGGCAACTATTCCCTCCCCAATATCCTGGCCGGCGCGCGGCGCCTCGAACAGGACGCGCCGCCGAGGCCCGGCAGGTGAATCCGGCCGGCCGGGCTTTTCAGGCGCGGCCCTGAGGGCCATGTCTTGGGGGCCAAGAGGAGGCCCCACATGGCGCGCGCGGCGAAGACGGTTTCGGCCAAACCCGACATCTGGCTGGCGGCAGGCGTGCGGACGCCCTTCGCCAAGGCCGGCGGGGTGCTGGCCAAGAAGGACGCGCTGGATCTCTCGATCCCCGTCGTGAAGGCGATGCTGGCGCAGCTGAAGCCCAAGGAGGGCGGGCGGCCGGACCTGATGAACTGGGGGGCGGTGATCCCCAACCTGACCGTCAGCAACCTGGCCCGGGAGGCGCTGATATCGGCGGGCGGCGATCCGACGATCCCGGCTTCGTCCACGATCATGGCTTGCTCGACCAGCATGGCGGGCGCCTTCCAGGCCGCCGGCATGCTCGACGACCAGACCCGCAGCCTGGCCCTGGTCGGCGGGGCGGAGAGCATGAGCCGCATCCAGATCGGGCTCAGCCAGCCGCTCTCCGACGACCTGCGCCGGTTCATGGAGGCCCGGAACCTCTCGGAGCGCTGGGCGGCTCTTACCGCCGTCAGGACCGGCGACCTGAAGCTGTTCATCCCGGAGATCAAGAATCGGGCGACCGGCAAGTCGATGGGCGAGCACACCGAGGAGATGGCCAAGGGCTGGCAGATCAGCCGCACCGAGCAGGACGAGATCGCGCTCGCCAGTCACCGCCACGCCGCCGCCGCCTGGGATCGCGGCTTCTTCGACGACCTCGTGCTGCGCCTGGACGAGGTCGGCCGAGACACCACGGTCAGGCCCGACACCAGCCTGGAGAAGCTCAGCCACCTGAAGCCTTCCTTCGACCGCAGCGGCGAGGGCACGCTGACCGCCGGCAACTCCAGCCCGCTGACCGACGGCGCGGCGGCGGTCTGGGTGGCGACCGCCAAGGGCCTGCAGCGCCTGCCCGCCGAAACTCCGCGCGTGCGGCTGGTCGACTACGAGATCAACGCCATCGACCTCTTCAACGAGTACCTGCTGATGGCGCCGGCCTACGCCATCCCGCGGCTGCTGGCGCGCAACAACCTGACCTATGAGGACGTGGGCCTCTGGGAAATCCACGAGGCCTTCGCCGCCCAGGTGGCGAGCCATATCAAGGCGCTGCAGGCGCCGGCCTTCCTGAAGGACCGGGCGCAGGTGACCAAGAAGCTCGGCCGCTTCCCGGTCGAGCGGGTGAACCCCAACGGCGGGTCGACGGCGCTCGGCCACCCCTTCGGCGCCACCGGCGCGCGGATCCTCAGCCAGGGGGTGAAGGAGCTCTACGCCATGCCGTCCGGAAGCTGGGCGATCGTCAGCATCTGCGCCGATGGCGGCCAGGGCACGGTGGCGCTGCTCAGGCGGGACTAGGCGGCCGTCAGTTTCGCCAGCACCGCGCCCTCGCTCACCTGAGCGCCCAGGGTCACGGCCACCGTTTCCACCGTCCCGTCGAAGGGCGCGGTCAGGGCGTGCTCCATCTTCATGGCCTCGAGGACCAGCAGCGGCTGGCCCTTGGTCACCGTGTCGCCCGCCTTCACCGACAGCTGGGTGACCTTGCCGGGCATGGGCGAACGGATCTGGCCGTCGGTGGCGGCGCCCAGATCCTCGGCGGAGGGCGGATGGGATGAAAAGACGAAGGCCTCGCCGGCCTCGAAGACCACGATCTCATCGTCGTCGGTGAGCAGGCCCGAGCGTCCGGCGGCGGTTTCCGTGGCGCGGGCGATGACCGGCTTGCCGCCCAGGAACAGCCGGACCGTGGTTTCCAGCGGGGCGTTCAGGCGGAAGCCCGCCAGGTCGCGCCAGGGCGAGGCGTCGGGAACCTGGGTCTCGTCCACCACCATCGCCGCCTCGGCCGCCGCCGACAGGGCCGCGGGCGAGGGCTCGGGCGGAGCGGTGAGCTCGGCGAGGTTGCGCTCGATGAAGCCGGTGTCCATGTCGCCGGCGATGAAGTCCGGGGTCTCCAGGCAGCGGGCCAGGAAGCCGGCGTTGGTCTTGACCGGCCAGACCTCGACGCCGTCGCAGGCCTCCGCCAGCTCGGCCAAGGCCAGTTCCCGGGTCTCGGCGTGGGCGATCAGCTTGGCGATCATCGGGTCGTAGAACGGGGTGACCTCGCCGCCCTCCTCGACGCCTGCGTCCGCGCGCACGGTTGGCGGTAGCTGGAAATGTTCCAGCGCGCCCGTCGACGGCAGGAAGCCGTTCGACGGGCTCTCGGCATAGAGCCGGGCCTCGACCGCGTGGCCGGTCAGGCCGATGTCCTTCTGCTTCAGGGGCAGGGGCTCGCCCGCGGCGACCCGCAGCTGCCATTCGACGAGGTCGAGGCCGGTCACCATCTCGGTCACCGGGTGCTCCACCTGCAGTCGGGTGTTCATCTCCATGAACCAGATGCGGTCGGGGCGCAGGCCCTGGCTGGCGTCGGCGATGAACTCCACGGTGCCGGCGCCGACGTAGTTCACGGCCTTGGCGGCTTTCACGGCGGCCTCTGTGACGGCCTTGCGGGTCGCCGCGTCCATGCCGGGGGCCGGGGCCTCCTCGATGACCTTCTGGTGGCGGCGCTGCAGCGAGCAATCGCGCTCGTAGAGGTGGACGACGTTCCCCTGGGTGTCGCCGAACACCTGCACCTCGATGTGCCGGGGCCGGGTGACATAGGTCTCCAGCAGCACCCGGTCGTCGCCGAAGGAGGCCCTGGCCTCGCGCCGCGCGGCGCCCAGGGCGGCCTCGAATCCGGCCGCGTCGTCGACCCGGCGCATGCCCTTGCCGCCGCCGCCGGCCACCGCCTTGATCAGCACGGGGAAGCCGATGCGGGCGGCCTCCCTGGCGAGCGTCGCCTCGGCCTGGTCTTCGCCCAGATAGCCTGGGGTCACCGGCACGCCGGCCTTCTGCATCAGCGCCTTGGCGGCGTCCTTCAGGCCCATGGCGCGGATCGCGGCGCTCGGCGGGCCGATCCAGATGAGGCCCGCGGCGGCCACCGCGTCGGCGAACGCGGCGTTCTCGGAGAGGAAGCCGTAGCCGGGGTGGATCGCCTCGGCGCCGGAAGCCTTGGCGGCGGCGATGATCTTCTCCGGGACCAGATAGCTCTCCCGCGCCGCGGCGGGACCGACCAGCACCGCGCGGTCGGCGTCGGCCACGTGGGCGGCGCCGGCGTCGGCCTCGGAATAGACGGCGACGGTCTCCAGCCCCATGCGGCGGGCGGTGGCGAACACCCGGCGGGCGATTTCGCCGCGATTGGCGACCAGGACGGATCTGAACATGGCGGCTTCTATCCTAGGCCGTGGCGATGCCGACCAGCACGAGCCCGGCCACCAGGATTCCGAACGCCACCGAAGACCCCAGGAACAGGATCAGCATGCGCAGGAGCGTGCCGATCACGCTGATCTTGTAGGCGCCGCGCATGTGGACGAACAGGTGGACGGGGGCGATCCACAGCAGGTTGGCGGCCCAGCCGGCGCCCAGGCTGCCCAGGAAGACCGCCGTCAGCAACAGGCCCTGGAACGACAGCGAATGCATCGCGAAGATCAGGTGGTCGAAGACGTATATGCCGCGCTTGAAGACGAAGAGCACGCTGAGCATCAGGGCGGCGATCGGCAGCATCAGGATCGCGAACCGCTGGGCCCACTCCTGGATCGCGGCCTTGAAGGCATCCTTGTTGTCCATGGCGTGGACCAGCCGCTGGCGCAGCCAGGCCGAGCTGGGCGATTCCGACTTGCCGGCGCCCTGGGCCAGCTTTTCCCGCATCGTCTTCAGGCCCTGATTCAGATCCGCCTTGTCCTTGGGCGTCAGCTGCTTCTGGACTTCCGGACTGTTCAGTGTGGCGAGCTGGAAGTTCTGCCGATTTTGGCTCATCTCCAGGCCGCCGGCGAAGAACACCAGCACCAGCACGATCAGGAACAGACGGAACGGCGGCACCTGCACCGCGCGGTGGCCGTCCAGGTAGTCACGGGTGAGCTTGCCGGGCCGCAGGATCAGGCGCGGGAAGGTCTGCCAGATGCGGCCGTCCAGATCGACCAGGCCTTCGATCGCTTCCCAGGCCAGCCTCCAGATGGAGCGGTGGTATTCCTCGCCGCGCTGGCCGCAGTTGTAGCACCAGGCGCCGGCCAGCGTGGTCTTGCAGTTGGGGCAAGGCGCGCCGATCGGCAGGCTGTATTTGGCGGCCCGCTTGGCCTCGGTCGCGATGGTGTCGGCCGTCACCGCCTCAAGAAGATTGTCCCCCGTCGCCATGGCTACATCCTGAACACGCCGAAGCGCGTCTCGGGAATCGGGGCGTTTAGCGCGGCCGAGATCGACAGGCCCAGCACGTCGCGGGTCTGGGCCGGGTCGATGACCCCGTCGTCCCAAAGGCGCGCGGTGGCGAAGTAGGGGTTGCCCTCGTCCTCGTACTTCTGACGGACCGGCGCCTTGAAGGCTTCCTCCTGCTCAGGCGTCCACTTGTCGGCGTCGCGGTGCACTGTGGAGAGCACGCTGGCGGCCTGCTCGCCGCCCATGACGCTGATCCGGCTGTTGGGCCAGGTCCACAGGAACCGGGGGGAATAGGCGCGGCCGCACATGCCGTAGTTGCCGGCCCCGAAGGAGCCGCCGATCAGCACCGTGAACTTCGGCACCTCGGCCGACGCGACGGCGGTCACCAGCTTGGCGCCGTCCTTGGCGATGCCGCCGGCCTCGTATTTCCCGCCGACCATGAAGCCCGAGATGTTCTGCAGGAAGATCAGCGGGATCTTCCGCTTGCAGGCGAGTTCGATGAAGTGGGCGCCCTTGAGCGCGCTCTCGGAGAACAGCACGCCGTTGTTGGCCAGGATCGCCACCGGATAGCCCCAGATCCGCGCAAAGCCGGTGACCAGGGTCGTGCCGTAGAGCGCCTTGAATTCGTCGAAGGCCGAGTCATCGACGATGCGGGCGATCACCTCGCGCACGTCATAGGGCGCGCGCACGTCGGTGGGCACGATCCCGTAGAGTTCTTCCGGGTCAAACGCCGGGGGGCGCGGCTCGGCCACGTCCATGTCGAGGCGCTTGGTGGTGTTCAGCCGCGCCACGATGCTGCGGACGATGGAGAGCGCGTCCTCGTCGTCGGCGGCCACGTGGTCGACCACGCCGGAGCGGCGGCCATGGGTGTCGGCTCCGCCCAGCTCCTCGGCCGAGATCACTTCGCCGGTGGCGGCCTTCACCAGCGGCGGACCACCCAGGAAGATCGTGCCCTGGCCGCGGACGATGATCGTCTCGTCGCTCATCGCCGGGACGTAGGCGCCGCCGGCGGTGCAGGAGCCCATCACGCAGGCGATCTGCGCCAGGCCCTCGGCGCTCATCCGCGCCTGGTTGTAGAAGATGCGCCCGAAGTGATCGCGGTCGGGGAAGACGTCCGACTGGTAGGGCAGGTTCGCTCCGCCGCTGTCGACCAGGTAGACGCAGGGCAGGCGATTCTGCAGGGCGATCTCCTGGGCCCGCAGGTGCTTCTTCACGGTCAGCGGAAAATAGACCCCGCCCTTCACGGTGGCGTCGTTGCAGACGATCATCACCTCGCGCCCGGAGACGCGGCCGATGCCGGTGATCAGGCCCGCGCCGGGGGCCTCGTCGTCATAAAGGCCGTAGGCGGTGAGCTGGCCGACCTCGAGGAATGGCGAGCCGGGGTCGATCAGCCGCATCACCCGGTCGCGGGGCAGAAGCTTGCCGCGGCCCACATGGCGCTTGCGGCTCTCTTCCGGGCCGCCGAGCGCCGCCTTGCCCGCACGCTCGCGCAGCTCGGCGACGAGCGAGCGGTTCAGCTTGGCGTTGGCGGCGAAGGCCTTGGAGGCGGTGTCGACGTCGCTCTTGAGTTTCCTCATGCGGTCTTTTCCAGCACCAGGTCCAGTTCTGCAATCATCGCCTCGCGCATGGCGAACTTTTGCACCTTGCCTGTCACTGTCGTGGGAAATCCTTCCACGAATTTGATATGCCGTGGAATCTTGTAGTGGGCGATCTGGCCCTTGCAGAAGTCGCGCGCGGCCTCAGCCGTTAGCGATTCGCCGGGCTTCAGCACGATCCAGGCGCAGAGCTCCTCGCCGTACTTGGCGTCCGGCACCCCGATCACCTGCACGTCCTGGATCGCCGGGTGGCGGTAGAGGAACTCCTCGACCTCGCGAGGATAGACGTTCTCGCCGCCGCGGATCACCATGTCCTTGATCCGGCCCACGATGTTGCCGCAGCCGGCCGCGTCCAGCGTGGCGAGGTCGCCGGTGTGCATCCAGCCCGACGCGTCGAGCGCCTCGGCGGTCCGCTCCGGGTCGTCCCAGTAGCCCAGCATCACCGAATAGCCCCGCGTGCAGAGCTCGCCGGTTTCGCCGCGCGGCGCGATGCGGCCGGCCTCGTCGATGATCTTCACCTCCAGATGCGGATGGACGTGGCCGACCGTCGCGACCCGGACCTCCAGGCTGTCCTCGGCGCCGGACTGGAAGCTCACGGGCGACGTCTCCGTCATCCCGTAGGCGATGGTCACCTGCGGCATGTGCATCCGCTCGATCACCTGTTTCATCACCTCGATCGGGCAGGGGGAGCCGGCCATGATCCCGGTGCGCAGCGAGGTCAGGTCGAAGTGGCTGAACCGCTCATGGCCGAGGATGGCGATGAACATGGTCGGCACGCCGTAGAGCGCGGCGCAGGCCTCGGCCTCCAGCGCCTCCAGCACCGCCAGCGGGTCGAACCCTTCGGAGGGATAGACCATGGTCGCGCCGTGGGTGATGCAGCCGAGGTTGCCCATCACCATGCCGAAGCAGTGGTAGAGCGGCACCGGGATGCAGAGCCGGTCGCCGGGCGCGAGCCGGATCGCCTCGGCGACGAAGTAGCCGTTGTTGAGGATGTTGTGGTGGCTGAGCGTCGCGCCCTTTGGAAAGCCCGTGGTGCCGCTGGTGAACTGGATGTTGATGGCGTCGTCGAACTGCAGGGTCGGCCCGATCTCGGCCAGCCGCGCGCGGTCGGCGGCGGTTCCGGCGTCACAGGCCTGGTGGAAGGCGAGGCACCCGGCGTGCTCCTGTTCGCCGAGCGTGATGACCAGGCGCAGGGCCGGCAGACGCTTGGCGTGGAGGTCGCCGGGCCGCGCCGACGAGAGTTCGGGCGCAAGGTCACGCAGCATCGCCAGGTACTCGCTGGTCTTGTGCTGGACCGCGGTGACCAGCGCCTTGCAGCCCACCTTGTTCAGCGCGTACTCGGCCTCGGTCAGGCGATAGGCCGGGTTGATATTGACCAGGATCAGGCCGGCCTTGGCGGTGGCGAACTGGGTCAGCGCCCACTCCGCGCAATTGGGCGCCCAGACGCCGATCCGGTCGCCGGGCTCGAGCCCCAGCGCCAGCAGGCCCGCGGCCAGGGCGTCGACGCGCGCCTTCAGCTCGGCGTAGGTCCAGCGGATATTCTGGTGGCGCGAGATCAGCGCCATCTGCTCCGGATGGGCCGCGCAGGCCGCGTCGAAGCCCGCACCGATCGTCTGGCCCAGCAGCGGCTTGGTGCTCGCGCCGTTCACGTAGCTCAAGTCGGTCATCCGGCGTCCCCTCGCTCCTTGTCCCGCTAGCGCAGATGACCACCTTTGACGGTCGATCTCCAGCCTCCCGCATGGCACAGATGCGCCGGTGAGCGAGACCTTTCCCGAAATCCGCGAGGCGGTGCGCAGGCTCTGCGCGCGATTCCCCGGCGCCTATTGGCGGGCGCTGGACCGCGAGCGCGAGTATCCGACCGCGTTCGTGGCGGCCCTGACCGAGGCGGGATTCCTCTCCGTCCTGATCCCCGAAGAGTATGGCGGCTCGGGCCTCGGCCTCGGGGCCGGCGCGGCGGTGCTGGAAGAGATCCATCGCTCCGGCGGCAACGGCGGCGCCTGCCACGCCCAGATGTACACCATGGGCGTGGTCCTTAGGCACGGCAGCCCGGCGCAGAAGGCGGCCTATCTGCCGAAGGTCGCCAGCGGCGAGCTGCGGCTGCAGGCCTTCGGCGTCACCGAGCCCGACGCCGGCACCGACACCACCCGCATCACCACCTTCGCGCGGCGCGACGGCGACCACTATGTCGTCAGCGGCAAGAAGCTGTGGATCAGCCGGGCCGAGCACTCCGACCTGATGGTGCTGCTCTGCCGCACGACCGCCCGGGAGGAGGCCGCCAAGCCGTCGGACGGCATGAGCGTGCTGCTGGTCGACATGCGCGAGGCGGTGGGCAACGGCCTGACCATCCGGCCGGTCCGGACCATGCTCAACCACGCCACCACCGAGCTCTTCTTCGAGGATTTGCAGGTCCCGGTCGCCAACCTGATCGGCGAGGAGGGCAAGGGCTTCCGCTACATCCTCGACGGGATGAACGCCGAGCGGATCCTGATCGCCGCCGAGTGCATCGGCGACGCCAAGTTCTTCATCGACCGGGCGAGCGCCTACGCCAAGGACCGCCAGGTGTTCGGCCGCCCGATCGGCGAGAACCAGGGCGTGCAGTTCCCGATCGCCCGCGCCTACGTCCAGATGACCGCGGCGTCGCTGATGGTCGACCGCGCCGCGGCGCTGTTCGAAGCCGGCGAACCCTGCGGGACCGAGGCCAATATGGCCAAGCTCACGGCTTCCGAAGCCTCCTGGTACGCCGCCGACATGGCGCTGCAGACCCACGGCGGCTTCGGCTTCGCCGAGGAGTACGACATCGAACGCAAGTTCCGCGAGACCCGCCTCTACCAGGTGGCCCCGATCTCCACGAACCTCATCCTCTCCCACGTGGCGACCCACGTGCTGGACCTGCCGAAGTCATTCTGATGCCCCAGGACGCCCTAGAGACCATCCTCATCGACGAGCCGCAGCCCGGCGTCGCCCGCATCACCTTCAATCGTCCGGATGCGGCCAACGCGCTGAACACCCGCATGGGCGAGGAGCTGCTGGAGGCCTGGAACGGGCTGATCGCGCGGGAAGACCTGCGCTGCGTCGTGCTGGCCGCGGCGGGGCGGCACTTCTGCGCCGGGGCGGACCTTAAGGAACGCAACGGCATGAGCGACGAGACCTGGTCGCTGCAGCACAAGGTCTTCGAGGCCATGGCGCGGGCCCAGCTCGCCGTGCCGGTCCCGGTGATCGCCGCGGTCAACGGCGCGGCCATGGGCGGCGGCTGCGAGATGACGTTGGCCTGCGACTTCGCCTACGCATCGGAGACCGCGCGCTTCGGCCTGCCGGAAGTGGGCCTCGGCATCATGCCGGGCCTCGGCGGCACACAGCTCCTGCGCCGCTGCGCCGGCGAGCGCCGCGCCATCGAGCTGCTCACCACCGGCCGGCCGTTCACCGCGGCCCAGGCGCTGGACTATGGGGTCGTCAACGGCGTCACCGCGCCCGAGGCCCTGATGGAAACGGTGCTGGCCGTCGCAGCTGAGATCGCGGCCAAGGCGCCGCTGTCGGTCCGCGCGCTCAAGCACGTGGTCCGCGAGGCCCATTCCCTCGACCTCGTCGCGGCGATGGAGATGGAGCTCTCCGCCTACAACCGCCTCTTCAAGACCGCCGACCGCCGCGAGGGAGTCGCCAGCTTCAACGAGAAGCGCGCGCCGGCCTTCAAGGGCGAATAGGCGCCGTCCCACCGGCTCGGCCGCGCGCGCCGCGCGCTCGATTACCGAAAATACACGTGTATTCTCATCTAGAGTACGTTTGTATCATGGGGTGTCGCCTCGAACCCCATGAGCTGAACATGACCCGCATGAACCCCATAGTCCTGCTCGCCGCCGGGCTCTGCCTGGCCGCGAGCGCCCAGGCCGCCGCCGCGCAATCCCTGGTCCTGCGCCAGGGCTATTCCCCCGACTCCAGCCAGGTCGTGACCTCCGCAAACGTGCCCTACGCCGACATCGACCTGGCCTCGTCCGCGGGCGCCCGAGCGCTCCTTGAACGGATCGAAGCCGCCGCCGACGCGGTGTGCGGCGGGGAGGCGAACATGGCGTCGGCCTACGAAAAGGCCGGCTACCGCGCCTGCCGCGGCACGGCGATTTCGGGCGCGGTCGCCAGGGTGCGCAGCCCGGCGCTGGCCGCGCTTACCGCCCGCTGGCCGACGGAGCTGCGGGCCGCCCGATGAGCGGCCGACCTTTGCGCGCCGGCGGCGAGCTGGTGGTCGCGCGGCTCGATGACCTGGCTCCGTCGCTCGAGGATCTCTGCGCCCTCCTGCGGCGGATCACCGCCGAGGGGGTGCGGCTGCGCTTGCCGGACGATCGGGCTCCGCTCTCGGAGACGGAGACCCGGCTGCTGGTGAAGGGCATCCTGCTGGCGGCCGACTTCCAGGCCCGTCTCACCGCCGCCCGGCTCCGGGACGCCGTCGTGGGCGCCCGGGAAAGCGGCCGCTTCCGGTCGGGACGGCCCCGCAAGGTGGACGCCGAGCAGGTCGCAAGGCTCAGGGCGCAGGGCCTGGGCGCCACCGCGATCGCCCGCGAACTGGGCGTCGCCCGCGCCAGCATCTACCGCAGGCTCCGGGAGATAGAGGCGCCGGAGACCCGGCGGCTGAAGCGCCAGGCCTAGCCCTTCGTGCGATAGTCCCCGAACGCGGCGTCCCGCGCGTCAAGCGCCTGGGCGACCCCGTCCTGGAACCGGGCGAAGGTCTCGCGCGAACTCTTGGTGGTCAGCGCCAGCGCCTGGATCTCGGCCCCGGCCCGGATCGCCGCGCGCAGGCCCATGATCTCCATGGCGCGGTGGACGGAGCGCTTGTTCATCTGCTGCACGTCGGTGGGGATCTTGGCGACGCGCTCGGCCATGGCCAGGACCTCGGCCTCCAGCCGCTCGGCCGGGAAGGCGCGGTTGGCGAACCCCACGCGCACGGCCTCGAGGCCGTCGATGGCGTCGCCGGTCAGCATCATCTCCATGGCGGGCCTGAGGCCGCAGAGCCAGGGATGGAACTGGTTATCGGGCGGGCTCATCATGCGGACCGGCGGGTAGCCGATCTGGGCGTCCTCGGCGACATAGACCAGGTCGCAGGCGGTCGCGAGTTCCGAGCCGCCGGCCAGGCACCAGCCGTGCACCTGGGCGATCACCGGCTTGGCCAGGTCCCACACCCGGAAGCAGCCCTCCACCACATGACGCGACCAGTGGCCGGCGCCGGCCGCGGTGTGGAAGGGGTAGGGCGGGCCCGCGCCGCCGCCCAGGTCGTAGCCGGCTGAGAAGCAGGAGCCCGCGCCGCGCAGAATGGTCACCCGGACGTCGGGGTCGACGTCGGCAGCTTCCAGGGCGGCGAACACCTGGGCGCGCAGGTCGTTGGAGAGGGCGTTGCGCTTGTCCGGCCGGTTGAGCGTCAGCCGCCGCACCAGCGGCGCGGGGTCGTCGATCAGCAGGATATCGGCGGCGGCCATGCGGAAGCTCCTTGAGTTGCGCCGAGCTTGGGCGCGGAATGGGGGTCAAGGGAAGCCACCGAGGACGCCATGAAGATCATCGTCGCCGCCACTCTCGCCATCTCGCTCGCCCTCGCGGCCGCGGGCGCCGCCGAGGCCAAGGGCTGTATCAAGGGCGCGGTCGTGGGCGGCGTCGCCGGCCACTTCGCCGGGCGTCATACCGTCCTGGGCGCCGCGGCCGGCTGCGCGGTGGGCCACCACATCGAGCACAAGAAGCAGGTCGAGGCTCGGCGCGAGGCGCGCGCCCAAGTCCAGGCGCAACCGCAGCCGCACTAGTTCGCCGCCTGAGCCCTAAGCGCTGGACCGCGTGCGCGAACTTTGGTTCGTGGGCGAGGCATGAAGATGCCGCTTCCCGACGCCGCGCTGATCGCCCGCAAGCGCGAGATCGTGCGCGCCTTGAAGCGGATCGTGCCGGGCGAGGGCGTGGTCAGCGAGCCGGCCGGCCTCGTCCCCTTCCAATCCGACGGCCTCTCGGCCTACCGCCAGACGCCGCTCGCCGTGGTGCTGCCGGAGACCGTCGCCCAGGTCTCCGCCGTCCTCGCCTGGTGCCAGGCCAAGGGCGTCAAGGTGGTGCCGCGCGGGGCGGGGACATCGCTTTCGGGCGGCGCCCTGCCGATCGAGGACGGCATCGTGCTCGGCATGGCCAAGTTCGACCGCATCCTGGAGGTCGACTACGCCAATCGCTGCGCTGTGGTGCAGCCCGGCGTGACCAACCTCGCCATCACCGGCGCGGTCGAGGCGGACGGCTTCTACTACGCGCCCGATCCGTCGAGCCAGATCGCCTGCACCATCGGCGGCAATGTGGCGGAGAACTCCGGCGGGGTTCACTGCCTGAAGTACGGGCTCACCACCAACAACCTCTTGGGCTGCGAGATCGTGCTGATGAGCGGCGAGGTCGTGCGGCTGGGCGGCAAGGGGTTCGACGGCGCGGGCTATGACCTGCTGGGCGTGGTCACCGGGTCGGAGGGGCTGCTGGGCGTGGTCACCGAGGTGACCGTCCGTCTACTGACAAAGCCGCAGACGGCGCGGGCCATGCTGCTGGGGTTCGGCTCCGTCGAGGCGGCGGGGGCCTGCGTGGGCGACGTGATCGCCGCCGGGGTCATCCCCGCCGGGATGGAGATGATGGACCGCCCGGCGATCCTGGCGGCGGAGGCCTTCGTCGGCGCGGGCTATCCCACCGACGCCGAGGCCCTGCTGATCGTCGAGCTGGACGGTCCCGAGGCCGAATGCGCAGAACTCTCGGCCCAGGTGGCGGAGTTGGCGAAGGCGCGGGGCGCGACCACCATCCGGACCTCCGAAAGCGACGCCGAGCGGCTGGCCTTCTGGGCGGGGCGCAAGGCGGCCTTCCCGGCGGTGGGGCGCATCTCGCCCGACTACTACTGCATGGACGGCACCATCCCGCGCCGCCAGCTGCCCTACGTCCTCACCGCCATCGCCCAGATGGGCCTGGAGTACGGCCTGGGCGTCGCCAACGTCTTCCATGCCGGCGACGGCAACCTGCACCCGCTGATCCTCTACGACGCCGATAAGCCCGGGCAGCTTGAGGCCGCCGAGGCCTTCGGCGCCGACATCCTGAAGCTCTGCGTGAAGGTCGGCGGGGTGCTGACTGGCGAGCACGGCGTCGGCGTCGAGAAGCGCGACCTGATGGGCGAGATGTTCAACGAGACCGACCTTGCCTGCCAGCAGCGGGTGAAGTGCGCCTTCGATCCCGACCTGCTGCTCAATCCCGGCAAGGTGTTCCCGCGCCTGCACCGCTGCGCCGAGCTCGGCCGCGTGCACGTGCACCGCGGGGCCGTGGCCTTTCCCGAGCTGCCGAGGTTCTGATGCTGGACCTCGCCGCGCGGACCGAGACGCCGAAGACCGCCGCCGAGGTGGTGGCCCTGGTCGCCGACGCCGGCGCGGCGGGGCGCAGGCTGGAGATCGTCGGCGGCGGGACCAAGCGCGGGATCGGCGCGGTCGCCGGCGCCGACGCGGTGCTGAGCCTGGCCGGCCTGACCAAGGTGATCGACTACGCGCCGGACGAGCTGGTGCTGACCGCCCAGGCCGGGGTGAAGCTCGCGACCCTGGAAAAACTGGTCGCCGCCGAGGGCCAGATGCTCCCCTTCGAGCCGCCGCATCTCGCAAAGCTGCTGGGCGCCAAGGGCCAGCCGACGCTCGGCGGAACGCTGGCCGCCAATCTCTCGGGTCCCCGGCGGATCCGGGCGGGCGCGGCGCGCGACCATTTCCTGGGCCTGGAGGCGGTGACCGGCCGGGGCGAGCTGGTGAAGGCCGGCGGGCGGGTGGTGAAGAATGTCACCGGCTACGACCTTTCGAAGCTGATGGCCGGCTCCTGGGGGACGCTCGCGGTGCTCACCGAGGTGACCATCAAGGTGCTGCCGGCGGCGCGGAGCGAGGTCACCATCCTGATCTTCGGCCTCGACGACCGGCGGGCCGGCGAGGCGATGACGCTCGCCCTGAACGCCCCGGTGGAGGTCTCCGGCGCCGCGCACCTGCCGCGCGCGACGGCCGAGCGGGCGCCGCTGAAGGGCGAGCTGGCGGTGACCGCGCTCAGGCTGGAGGGCTTCGAGGCCTCCGTCGTCGCGCGGGCCGACCACCTGCTCTCGGCGCTGCGGACCTTCGGCCCGGCGGAGCTGCTCGACGCCGGGCACAGCCGCGAATTCTGGGCGCAGGTCCGCGAGGTCGAGGCCTTCCACAAGGATCCCCGGCCGCTCTGGCGGATCTCCGTGCCGCCCGCCGTGGGCTGGCAGGCGCCGCAGGACCTGGTGGGCCAGGCGCTCTACGACTGGGGTGGCGGCCTCGTCTGGCTGCTGTCGGACTCCGATCCGGCCACGGTGCGACGGGCCGTGCGCGCGCTCGGCGGCCACGCCACGCTCTATCGCGGCGAGGGTCCCGCCTTCGAGCCGCTGGAGGGCCCGCTGGCCGCCCTGACCGCGCGGGTCAAGGCCGCTTTCGATCCGACGGGCGTGCTCAATCCTGGCAGGCTTGGCCCCGGCCGGATGGGGCAGGGCTAGATGCAGACCGCCTTCACCGCCAATCAGCTCGCCGATCCGCAGACCGCCGCCAGCCACGCGGAGATCAGGAAGTGCGTACATTGCGGCTTCTGCACGGCGACCTGCCCGACCTATGTGCTGCTAGGCGACGAGCGCGACAGCCCGCGGGGCCGGATCGAGCTGATCAAGGCGATGCTGGAGGATGGCGGCGCGCCTCCCAAGGAGACGGTGACCCACGTCGACCGATGCCTCTCATGCCTGGCCTGCGTCACCGCCTGTCCGTCCGGCGTCGACTACGCCCAGCTCATCGACCACGGCCGGGCGCACATCGAGGCGCACTACCACAGGCCCTGGCCGGAGCGGGCGCTGCGCTGGGCGATCCCGCACGTCCTGACGCGGCCCGGACGGTTGCGCGCGGCGCTGTCGCTCGGCCGCCTCGCGCGGCCTTTCGAGCCGGTCCTTCGGGCTTTGAAGCTCAGCGGCCTCGCCGCCCTGCTGCGGCTGGTCCCCAGGCCGGCGGCGCGGCCGGCGGCGGCCGGCGCGGTCCGGGCCGAGGGCGCGGTGCGTGGCCGGGTGGCGCTGCTGCAGGGCTGCGTCGAGCCGGCCATGGCGCCCTCGATCCGCGCGGCGGCGATCCGGCTGATGAGCCGCGCCGGCTTCGAGGTCGTGCTGGTCGAGGGCGAAGGCTGCTGCGGGGCGCTCTCCGAACATCTTGGCCGGGCGGACGAGGCGCGCGACTTCGCCGCCGCCAATCTGCGGGCCTGGACGCGGGCAGGCCCCTTCGACGCCATCGTCACCACGGCGGCCGGCTGCGGCACGACGCTGAAGGCCTATGGCCACCGGCTGGCCGGCGATCCAGACGCCGCCGAGGCCGCCGCGCGGGCCCGCGACATCCTGGAATTCATCGGCGAGGTCGGCCTGCCGCCGGTCACCCGCCCGGGGGTCATGAGCGTCGCCTATCACGCCCCCTGCTCGCTGCAGCACGGCCAGGGGATCAAGGCCGGTCCGGCCGAGCTGCTGGCGCAGGCCGGCTACGACGTCCGCCCGATCGCCGAGGGTCACCTCTGCTGCGGCTCGGCCGGGGTCTACAACATCCTGCAGCCACAGATCGCCGGGCGGCTGCGCGACCGCAAGGCGGCCAATATCGCGCGCACCGGGGCTGCGGTGGTCGCGGCCGGCAACGTCGGTTGCATCGCCCAGATGGCGCCGGCGGTCGGCGTGCCGCTCGTCCACCCGGTCGAGCTGCTCGACTGGGCGACCGGCGGCCCCAGGCCCGCGGCGCTCGGTGGCTAGGGCGAGTTTTTTTCGCGAGACTTGTCGATCTAAGGGTCGCTCGAACGACCACTGTGCAGGAGGGCTCGATGGCGACGCCGGGCCTCGCACCCAAACCCGCAGGCGGACCGATGAAGCTCTACTACTCCCACAACCTCAATCCCCGGGTCGCCGTCGCGGTCGCGCGGCATCTGCAGAGCCCGGTCGAGTTCATCCGCGCCAGCCCGCGGCATCCGGACAATGAAGACGCCTTCCGGCCGATCAATCCGAACACCCTGGTGCCGGTGCTGGCCGAGGACGGCCGCAGCCTCTGGGAGACCGACGCCATCGCCTGCCGCCTCGCCGCCGTCGCGGGCTCGGATTTCTGGCCCACCGACGCACGCATGCCGGAGTTGATCATGTGGCTGAGCTGGAGCGCGCACCATTTCACCGAGGCGGGCAGCGGTTTCTACTTCGAGAATATCGTGTGCCCGCAGATCCTGCGCCGGGCGCCGAACGAGGCCGCGCTGAAGCAGGCCGACGCCGCCTTCCGGCGGTTCGCCCCGGTGCTCGACGACGTGCTGGCCGGCCGCGCCTGGTTGGTCGGCGAGCGCATGTCCTACGCCGACTTCCGCGTGGCCTCGGTCCTGCCCTTCGCCGAAGAGGCCAAGCTGCCGGTGGCCGGGTACAAGAACATCCTCAAATGGCATGATCGGCTCAACCAGCTCGAGGCCTGGCGCGCGCCCTTCGCGGGCCTGGACGACGGCGCGCCGGCGCGGCCCGAGGTGGCGGAGACCTGACGATGAAATACCGGTGCCTGATCTATTTCGACGAGGCCAGGCATCGGGCCCTGACGCCCGAGGCGCATGTGGAGCTGACCCGCGCCTGCCTCGCCTATGACGACGAGCTGCGCGAGGCCGGCCGTTTCATCACCGCCAGTCCCCTGCGGCCCGTGCAGACGGCGGCGACGGTGCGGGTGACCGATGGCCAGGTCTCGGCCACCGACGGCCCCTTCGCCGAGACCAAGGAGCAGCTCGGCGGCTTCATCATGATCCGCGCGCGCGACCTGAACGAGGCGATCGCCGTGGCCGCGAAGATCCCGGTGGGCTGGCTGGGCTGCGTCGAGGTGCGGCCCTTGCCCGAGGCCTGGCCGCCGGACCTCGAGCGCGGCGAGGAGGCGAACGCCGCAGCCATGCCGGGCTGAACCGGTGCGGGAGGTGGGCGATGACATGGGCGAACGGATCGCCGCGGTCTACCGCCAGGAATCCCGACGCGTGTTCGCGAGCCTCGTGCGCCTGCTGGGCGACCTGGACCTCGCCGAGGAGGCGCTGCACGACGCCTTTGTGGCGGCCGCCCGCCAGTGGCCGCGCGACGGGGAACCCGGCAATCCGCGCGCCTGGCTGGTCTCCGCCGGGCGTTTCAAGGCCATCGACCGCCTGCGCCGCCGCGCGCGGCTCGACGCCGTCGTAGGCGAGCTCGCCGTGCAGCCCGACACCCCCGATCCGTCGGCCTCGGAAGAGGAGACCGTGGCCGACGACCAGCTGCGGCTGATCTATGTCTGCTGCCATCCGGCCCTGTCGCCCGACGCCCAGGTGGCGCTGACGCTGCGCGAGGTCTGCGGCCTGACCACCGAGGCGATCGCCGCGGCCTTCCTGACCGGCGCGCCGACCCTTGCCCAGCGGATCGTCCGCGCGAAGGCCCGCATCCGGCAGGCGCGGATTCCATTCGAGGCCCCCGAGCCGGCCGACCTCGCCGCTCGGCTCGCGACCGTGCTGCACGTGATCTATCTGGTGTTCAACGAAGGCTATTCGGCCTCCTCGGGCGAGGTCCTGGCGCGCCCGGACCTGGCGGCCGAGGCGATCCGGCTCGGCCGGCTCCTCTGCAGCCTCACCCCGGAGCCCGAGGCGAAGGGACTGCTGGCGCTGCTGCTGCTGCACGACTCACGCCGCGCGGCGCGGACCTCGGCGCAGGGCGACCTGGTGCTGCTGGACGACCAGGACCGCGCGTTGTGGGACCGGTCCCAGATCGCCGAGGGCGCGGCGCTGGTGACGGAGGCGCTGTCGTCCGGACCGGCCGGCCCCTACGCCCTGCAGGCGGCCATCGCGGCGGTGCACGCCGACGCCGCCGACCCGGCGGCCACGGACTGGGCCGAGATCGTCGGCCTCTACGATGCGCTGGCCCGCGTCCGGCCGTCGGCGGTCGTCGAACTCAATCGCGCGGTCGCGGTCGCCATGCGCGACGGACCGCAGGCGGGCCTGGTGTTGGTCGATGCGATCCTCAGCCGTGGCGACCTGCGCGACTACCACCTGGCCCATGCGGCGCGGGCCGACCTCTGCCGCCGGCTAGGGCGCAAGGCGCAGGCCCGGGCCTCCTATGAACGGGCGCTCAGCCTCGCGCGGCAGGCGCCGGAGCGCCGCTATCTGCAGCGCCGCCTGGACGAACTGGCCGCCTAAATCAGATGGGCGCGTAGGCGTCGCTGAGCGGTTTTTCCCGCGGGATCGGCGCCTCGGCTCCGCCGGCGCTGCCCGGCGGGCGGCGCGAGGTCACGAAGCTATCCCAGTCGGAAGGTCCATCGCGGCGCGGGCGAACCGGGCGGCGAAGGGTCGAGCGGAGACGGGCGAGGAAGTGCTCGAGCGTCTCGTCAGAGCCCGTCAGGTCGGGTTTGAACTGTCGATCAGCCATGGGGCGGCTCTATACCCCAAAGCGCGTCGAAACGCCACATCAACTCCTGAAAAAATGGTTAACGCCTGATTCGTTGACGCCCCTTGCGGCGCCCTTCTAAGAGCTTGTCGAAACCAGCAGGGAAAACGCCATGAAGCTGCATGTCTCGATCGGCCCGAACCCTCGGGTAGTGAAGATGTTCCTGGCCGAGAAGGGGCTGGAGCTGCCCCTGGTCGCCGTCGACCTGATGGGCGGCGAGAACCGGCGCGAGCCCTATACCGCCTCGGTCAATCCGGCCGGCCAGACGCCGGCGCTGGAGCTCGACGACGGCGGCTGCCTCACCGAGATCACCGCCATCTGCGAATACCTGGAAGAGCGTCAGCCGAGCCCGCCGCTGATCGGGACGACGGCCGAGGAGCGGGCCGCCACCCGCATGTGGACCCGCCGGGTCGACCTGAAGGTCTGCGAGCCGATGGCCAACGGCTTTCGCTTCGCCGAGGGCCTGCCGCTGTTCGAGAGCCGCCTGCGCTGCCTGCCGGAGGCCGCGCCGGGGCTGAAGGCCGTCGCCAGGGACGGAGAGGAATGGCTCGAAGCTCAGTTCAAGGGGCCGTGGATCGCCGGTGAGCGCTTCACGCTCGCCGACATCCTGCTCTTCGCCTTCCTCGACTTCGGGGGGCAGGTGGGCCAGCCGCTGGACCCCGCGTTCGGCAAGCTCACCGACTGGTTCGCCCGCGTGAAGGCGAGGCCGAGCGCCGCGGCCAGCGCCTAGATGGCGCCAATCGCCCGCTGAGGGGTTTGACGCCCGATGCTCAAGCCCCTCCGCGACGCCTCAGCCGACACCGACGCCCATTCGCCGGCGGGCATGCCGGACGGCCTGCCGGTCCCGCGGCGCTACTGGTCGGTGGCGGCGATCTGGCTGGCCATGACCATGTCGGTGCTCGACGGGGCCATCGCCAATGTGGCCCTGCCGACCATCGCCGGCGAGCTGCACGCCAGCGCCGCCTCTTCGATCTGGATCGTCAACGCCTACCAGCTGGCGATCACCGTGACCCTCCTGCCGTTGGCGGCGCTGGGCGACCGGCTGGGCTACCGGCGGGTCTATATGGTGGGGCTCGCGGTCTTCACCCTGGGCTCGCTCGGCTGCGCGCTCTCCCACACCTTGCCGACGTTGACCGCCGCTCGGGTGCTGCAGGGCTTGGGCGCCGGCGGGATCATGAGCATCAACTCGGCCCTGGTGCGTTTCACCTATCCGAAAGCGCTGCTGGGCCGCGGCATCGGGATGAACGCGCTGGTCATCTCGGTCTCCGCCGCCATCGGGCCGACCGTGGCCGCCGCCATCCTCGCCAAGGCCTCCTGGGAGTGGCTGTTCGCGATCAATGTGCCGATCGGCATCCTGGCTATCGCCATCGCCTTCAGGTCGCTGCCAACGACCCTGGGTTCGTCGCGGAAGTTCGACTGGGTCTCGGCGCTCCTGAACGCGGCGACCTTCGGCTTCCTGATCACCGGGGCGGAGAGCGTGGCGCGCGACGGCCTGGCCTCGGGCCTCTCGAAGCTCGCCGTCGGGGCCGCGGCCGGCGCGCTCCTGACCTATCGCGAACTCCGCCGGGAGCATCCGCTGGTGCCCTTCGACCTGTTACGCATCCCGATCTTCGGCCTGTCGATCCTGACCTCGATCGTCTCCTTCGCCGCCCAGATGATGGCCTACGTGGGCCTGCCCTTCTATTTCCAGAGCGTGATGGGCCGCACGGCCGTGGAGACCGGCCTGCTGATGACCCCCTGGCCGCTGGCGGTGGGGATCTCCGCTCCGCTCGCCGGGCGGCTTGCCGACCGGCACCGGGCCGGGACCCTGGGCGGCATCGGGCTGACGGTCTTCGCTGCGGGCCTTGGCCTGATGTCGGCGATCCACCCGGGGGCGTCCAACCTCGACATCGCCTGGCGGATGGCGCTCTGCGGCCTGGGCTTCGGCTTCTTCCAGTCGCCCAACAACCGGGCCATGGTCACCGCCGCGCCCCTGCACCGCAGCGGGGCGGCCGGCGGGGCGCTCGCCACCGCGCGCCTGCTGGGCCAGACCGCCGGCGCCGTCACCACCGCGGTCTTCTTTCATGTGGCCGGGACCAACGCCGCCACGACCGCCATGGCCACCGCCGCGGTCCTGGCCGGGATCGCGGCCCTGGTCAGCCTGTCGCGCCTGAAGCTCGCTCCGCGCCCCAGGCCCGATCCGCCGGACGAGATCGGGACCCTGCCGGCGGGGCCTTAGCCCACGTTGCGGTCGCGGCCTTCCCAGTAGGGTTTGCGCAGTTCGCGGCGCAGCACCTTGCCGGACGCGTTGCGCGGCAGCACGTCGATGAAGTCCACCGACTTGGGGGCCTTGAAGCCGGCGATCCGCTGACGGGCCCAGGCGATCACCTCGGCAGGGTCGGGCGCGCCGTCGGCGTGGGCCACGACGATCGCCTTCACCGCCTCGCCCCAGCGATCGTCCGGCACCCCGATCACCGCGGCGTCGGCGACGCCCGGGCAACCCAGGATCGCGTTCTCCACCTCGGCCGGATAGATGTTCTCGCCGCCGGAGACGATCATGTCCTTCACCCGGTCGTGGACGAAGATGTAGCCGTCGGCGTCGCGGTAGCCGGCGTCGCCGGTCTTCAGCCAGCGATCGGGCGACACCGTCTCGGCGGTGGCTTCGGGACGGTTCCAGTAGCCGGCCATGACCATGCCGCCCCAGATGGCGATCTCGCCGATCTCGCCGACACCGACCTCTTCGCCATCGTCGCCGAGGATCTTCACCGCCATCTGCGGCCAGGCCTTGCCGCAGGAGCGCATCAGCTCGCCGCGGTGCTCGCTGGGGGTCAGGAAGGTCCCGGCGTCCGTCGACTCGGTCATGCCGTAGAACTGGATGAAGCCGCAGCCGAAGCGCGCGGTCGCGGCCGCCAGCACCGCCTCGCTGATCGGGGATGCGCCATAGGCGACGCTCTTCAGGCTGGAGAGGTCGGCGCCCTCGATCTCCGGCGCCTGCAGCAGCATGTTGATCATCGCCGGGACCAGGAAGATGTGGGCGACCCGCTCGGTCTCGATCAGCTTCAGCACCGTGGCGGGGCTGAACTCCGGCAGGATGATCACCCGCCCGCCGGCCGCGAGCCCTGAGAAGCTGATGTTGGTTCCGGCGACATGGAACAGCGGCATGACGATCAGCACGGTGTCGTCGGGTCCGTAGTCGAAGCCCTCGACCTGGGTGCGCAGATCGAGGAAGGCCGAGTAGTTGCGGTTGTCGAGCCGCACGCCCTTGGGCAGGCCGGTGGTGCCGGAGGTGTAGAGCTGCAGCACGTCGTCTTCGGCTGTCGGCGGGGTCAGGGCGGGCGTCGGCGCGGCGTCGCGCAGCGCTTCGTAGCTGTCGAAGCCCTCGCAGGGCTCGCGCACCCCGATCAGGCGGATCGGCCGGTCGACCTGGCTCACCACCAGCTGGGCGGCGGCGAAGAATTCCGGGGTCACGAAGAAGAGGTCGGCGCCGCTATCCTGCAGGATGAAGGCGATCTCCGGCACGGCCAGGCGCGCGTTGATCGGCGCCAGACAGACACGGGCCCGCGCCGCGCCGAAGAAGATCTCGAAGAAGGCCTCGTGGCTGCGGCCGAGCCAGGCCACCCGGTCGCCGGGCTCGGCGCCCGCCGCGGCCAGAAGGCCCGCGACCCGGTCCGCCCGGCGGTCCAGGTCGGCGTAGCTGAGGGCCCGCCCCTCGCACTGCACCGCGATGTGGTCGCCGCGCTCGGCGGCATGGATGGCGGGGATGTCGGCGAGGATGCGAGGGGCTTGGCTCATCGGCCCAGATTGCTAGCCGATGATGCAGGCGCCGACTAGCGGAGCTTCAAGCGCGTGAAGATCATCCCGCCGCGGGGGTCGCGGCCATAGGCGGCGTCGAGGGCCGAAGGGACAGCGTCGAAGGCGTAGAGCGCGCCCAGGCCCAGGCTCAGGTGGTCCGACAACGGCCAGTCGCGCACCGCGCCCAGCGACACCTTGCCGACCGTGTAGGCCGGTCCGTGGCCGCTCGCGGCCGTGATCAGTTCATTGTTCTCCACCCGCTCGGCGCGGCCGAAGATCGTCCAGGCGGCGTTGGGCTTGATCGCGCTCTCCAGCACCCAGGCGTCGAGGTCGACCCCCTCGCTGGAACGCCGGCCCCAGGCCGCGGTGGTCGACCACCAGCCGTGGTCGCCGAACGGAACGGTGTAGATGGCGCTCGCCGAGAGCTTGCGCTGGTTGGCGTCCGGCTCGAGCTCTTCCGGGCTCTTCTCGTCGGCCCAGGAGGTCTGCAGCGACCAGTTGGTTGTCGGATTCCAGGAGAGCCGGACGGCTGTGGAATCGAGCTTCGGGGCCTCGATGTCGTAGCGGTGCTGGTCGGGCTCGCGGCCCTTGTAGCCCGAGGCCTCGAGCTTCCAGTCGCCGTGGACGTAGCCGGCGGTGACCACCCCAAAGGTGATGTGGGTGGAGTCCAGCCAGTGGTGGCTGATCGGCGCCTCGGGGCTGTCCATCACCGAGAGCCGATGCATGAAGGCCGGCGGCCCGAAGGCCGGCTCTCCCGGCAGGCCGGCATAGACGAAGACGCTGTCGGCGGCCGAGAGCCTGCGGCTGTAGCTGGCTGAGAGCTCCATGAAGAGGTCGTGGGGATGCTGGCGGTCGACCAACGGGGTCCTGCCGTCGGCGGTCTCGCCAGTGGCCAGCAACAGGGGATAGCCGCGCGGGCCCATGAAGGGATCCGGGCTGACCATGGCGCGTAGCTGCAAGGTCCCGGCCTCGCCGACCGGGCGCTGGGCCATGGCCATCAGCATGCCGGAGATGAAGCCCTTCTCGTCGCCCCGCGGACCTTCCTGCTTGTCGTAGACCGCGTTCAGCACGCCGTGGACCATCACCGTCCATGGGCCCTCCGCCAGATGCAGGCCGTCGTGGGTGGAGGCGTCGGGCTGCCAGGCGGTGCCGGAAGCCTCGCGGGTCGCCGCGTAGGGGCCGAGCGCGCCGGTCATGGCGCGGCGCATGTCCATGCCCGGCATGTCCATGTGCGACATATCGTGGCCCCCGGACCCGGCGGCTGGCGCGGGCGGCGACGCGCCGTGATCCATCTTCGAATGGTCCATGCCCAGCATCTGCTGCGCTGGTGTCGCGACCTGGGCGACGGCGGGGGCGGCGGCCAGCAAGGCGGCCGCGCAGGCCATCGTCATGACCGGGCTCATCGGGCGGCGCGCTCCAAGAGCTCGATCAGCTCGGAGGCCTTGGCGCGCTGCTCGGCCTTGTCTCCGCTGACGATCGCGTCCTCGATGCAATGGCCGAGGTGGGCCTTCAGCATCTCGGTCTCGACTTTGGCCAGCGCGGCGCGAGCAGCCTGCAGCTGGGTCAGGACGTCGATGCAGTAGCGACCTTCCTCGATCATGCGCGCGACGCCGCGCACCTGGCCCTCGATCCGGTTCAGGCGGTTCAGAAGCTTAGGCTTGTTCTCACGTTCCATGCGCCCGTCCGCTCCGAGTGACGACATACCCTACCCCGGTAATTGCAATATGCCCGTATGGGGTATACCGGATATGTCCGGGAGATCAATATGTCTGACCACATTCACCATCGGCATCACGGCGCCGCGGTCCATGAGGCCGCCGACCCCGGCGCGGTCTACACCTGCCCGATGCACCCCCAGATCCGGCAGGTCGGGCCGGGGAGCTGTCCGATCTGCGGCATGGCGCTGGAGCCCGTGACCGTGACCGCCGAGCGCGGTCCGAACGCCGAACTCACGGACATGACCCGCCGGCTCTGGGTCGGCGGGGCGCTGGCCGCGCCGGTCTTCGCGCTGGAGATGGGCAGCCACCTCGTGGACCTGCACGCCCTAATCGCCCCGGCGGTCTCCAACTGGGTGCAGTTGGCCCTGGCGACGCCGGTCGTGGCCTGGGCCGGCGCCCCATTCTTCGCCCGCGGCTGGACCTCGCTGGTCAACCGCAGCCTCAACATGTTCACGCTCATATCCATGGGCGTGGGCGTGGCCTGGTTCTACAGCGTTGTGGCCGTGCTCGCGCCCGGCCTGTTCCCCGCCTCACTGCGTGGGCATGACGGCTCCGTCCCGGTCTATTTCGAAGCCGCCGCGGTGATCACCGTCCTGGTGCTGCTGGGCCAGGTTCTGGAACTGCGCGCCCGCGACCAGACCTCCGGCGCCATCCGCGCCCTGCTGGACCTCGCGCCCAAGACCGCGCGCCGGGTCCGCGACGACGGGTCGGACGAGGAGGTAAGCCTCGATCAGGTTATGGTCGGCGACCGCCTGCGGGTGCGTCCGGGCGAGAAGGTCCCGGTCGACGGAGAACTTATCGACGGCCATGTGTCGATCGACGAGTCCATGGTCACAGGCGAGTCCATGCCAGTCACCAAGGCGGCCGGCGACAAGGTGGTTGCCGGCGCGATCAACAGAACCGGCTCCTTCGTCATGCGCGCCGAGAAGGTTGGGGCCGACACCCTGCTCGCCCAGATCGTCCAGATGGTCGCCCAGGCCCAGCGGAGCCGCGCGCCGATCCAGCGGATGGCCGACCGGGTGTCGGGCTGGTTCGTGCCTGCGGTGATCGCCGCGGCCGCAGTGGCTTTCGCGGCCTGGATGGCGGTCGGGCCCGAGCCGCGCTTGGCCTACGCCCTGGTGGCCGCCGTCTCCGTGCTGATCATCGCCTGCCCCTGCGCGCTGGGCCTCGCCACGCCGATGTCGATCATGGTTGGCGTCGGCCGCGGGGCCCGCGCCGGCGTGCTGATCAAGAATGCCGAGGCCCTCGAACGTTTCGAGAAGATCGACACCCTGATAATCGACAAGACCGGCACCCTGACCGAGGGCCGCCCGGCGGTGGTCGCGATCCTCGCGGTGGCCGGCCAGGACGAGTCCGAGCTTCTCCGGCTGGCGGCCAGTCTGGAGCGCGGCAGCGAGCACCCGCTGGCCGACGCCATCGTGCACGCCGCCATCGACCGAGGCCTGATGCTCGCCGAGCCTTCGGCCTTCGATTCACCCGTGGGTCGGGGCGTGACCGGTGTGGTCGAAGGCCGGCGCCTGCTGCTCGGCTCGGACAGTTTCCTGGTCGAGCAGGGCGTGGATGCGTCGGCCCTGGCGGCCGAAGCCGACACGTTGCGGGCCGACGGGGCTACCGCGATCTTCGCGGCCCTCGACGGCCGGCTTGCCGGCGTCATCGCCATCGCCGACCCGATCAAGGCTACTACCGCCAAGGCCGTGCGCGCCCTGCAGGCCGAGGGCGTGCGGCTGGTGATGATGACCGGCGACAACCGCACCACCGCTCTGGCCGTGGCGCGCAAGCTCGGGATCACCGAGGTCGAGGCAGAGGTCTTGCCGCAGGCCAAGGCGGCCGTGGTCGAGAAGCTGCGCAGCGGAGGCCGGAGCGTCGCCCTGGCCGGCGACGGCGTCAACGACGCCCCGGCGCTGGCCACGGCCGAGGTCGGGATCGCCATGGGCGCGGGCTCCGACGTGGCCATCGAAAGCGCCGGTGTCACCCTGTTGAAGGGCGACCTGCAGGGTCTGGTGAAGGCCCGCAAGCTATCCCGCGCGGTCATGGGCAACATCCGCCAGAACCTGTTCTTCGCCTTCGTCTACAACGCCACCGGCGTGCCTCTAGCCGCAGGGGTTCTATACCCGGCCTTCCACCTGACGCTGTCGCCACAGATCGCGGCCCTGGCCATGGCCCTGTCGTCGGTGAGCGTGATCGGCAATGCGCTGCGGCTTCGCGGGATCCGCCTATAGGAGAGACTTCTTCACCGCTCTCACGGTTAAAGAAGTCCGTTAACCGGTTTCGGCTAGCCTGTCGGCTCCTTCCCACCGGACCCTGTTGCGTGTTCGCTGTCCTGACCTGCATCTTCGTGCAGCACGATCTGCGCCTCGTGGCCATCGCGGCGCTCATCTGCGTGATCGCATCGGGCACGGCCTTCGGCTTCCACAGCCGCGCGATCAAGACCTCGGGCGGGTTGCGTTCGGCCTGGCTCGTCCTGACCGGCCTGGTGGCCGGGTCGGGCGTCTGGGCGACCCATTTCATGGCCATGCTGGCCTATCAGCCGACCCTGCAGATCGGCTACGCGCTCGGCTACACCGCCGCCTCCCTGGTGGTTTCGGTGGTCGGCATGGGGCTCGGCTTCGCCGTGGCCGCGCGGCCGGGCCGCGACAATGGCCTGATCGGCGGCGCGCTGACCGGCTGCAGCATCACGCTGATGCATTACACCGGCATCGCCGCCGTCCGGACCCAGGCGCACCTGCTATGGAATCCCGGCTATCTCGCCGCCTCGATCCTGATCGCCGCCGCAGGGGGCATGGCCGCCTTCGCGCTTCGCGACCGGATCAAGGGCCGCTGGGCCTGGGCGCCGCCGGCCGGGGTGCTGGTGCTCGGCATCGTCGGACTGCACTTCACGGCCATGACCGCGGTCACCCTGGTGCCCGACGCCAGCCTTGCGGTTCCGGTCGAGGCGATGCGCCGGGGCGGGCTCGCATTCGCGACCGCGGGCCTGGCCGCCTTCATCCTGACCGCCGCCGCCAGCCTGATGTGGATGGAGCGGCTGGGGCAGCACAACACCTTCGTCAGCCTGCGCCGCGCGCTGAACGCCGTGCCGGGCGGCCTGGCCTTCTATGATTCCTCCGAACGGTTGAAGGTCTGGAACGAACCCTTCGCGAGCCTGATGGCGAGCTGCGGCGTGACCGCCGCCGCCGGGGTCTCCCGCCGGTGCATGATCGAAGCCGCCGCCCAGGCCGGCTGGTTCGCCGAGGCCGGCGGCGACGAGGGCCAATGGGTCAATGAGCTGGAGGCGCGGGCGCGACCGGGCGCCTCGGAATGGCGGGTGCCGGACGGCCGCTGGATCCGGCACGAAGCCTTCCGCGACAATGACGGCGGCGCGGTGACCGTGCTCACCGATGTCACGGAGCAAAAGGAAAGCGCCGGCGCCATGGCCGCCGCCCGCGACGCGGCCGAGGCCGCCAACCGGGCGAAGAGCCAGTTCCTCGCCAACATGAGCCATGAGATCCGCACCCCGCTGAACGGCGTGCTGGGCATGGCCGACGTCCTGCAGGGCACCAGGCTGAACGCCAAGCAGCGCCAAATGGTCGAGGTCATCCAACAATCCGGCGGCCTGCTGAACGGCCTGCTCACCGACCTCATCGACCTCGCGAAGGTGGAAGCCGGCATGGCCGAGCTTCGTCTCGACCCGACCGACCTGGGCGACATCGTCGCGTCGGTGAGGAACCTCTATTGGGATCATGCCGAGACGAAGCGGCTGGCCTTCCGCGTCCACGTCGGCCCCCAGGCCGACGTGGAGGTGATGTGCGATCCGCTGCGGCTGCGCCAGGTGCTGGGCAACCTTGTCGACAACGCGATCAAGTTCACCGAGACCGGCGAGGTGATGCTGAGCGCCATGCGGACCGGTTCGACCGTGCGCTTCGAGGTCCGCGACACCGGCGTGGGTATTGACCACGCGGTGAGGGCCGCCCTGTTCCAACGCTTCGGCCAGGCGGACGGCTCGGCGACCCGGCGGCATGGCGGGGCGGGCCTCGGCCTCGCGCTCTGCGACGAATACATCCGCATGATGGGCGGGCGGCTGACCTGCGACAGCATCCCCGGCCGCGGGTCGGCGTTCAGCTTCGAGCTCGAGCTCCCGATCCTGACGT
The DNA here is from genome assembly GCF_041691455.1 of Phenylobacterium sp. Classification (GTDB taxonomy): domain Bacteria; phylum Pseudomonadota; class Alphaproteobacteria; order Caulobacterales; family Caulobacteraceae; genus Phenylobacterium. Next base: position 244,563 of record NZ_JBEPUO010000002.1, read on the forward strand.
CCGTGGCGGAGAGCGACGGAACGCCGCTGGATCGCTTCAACGTGCTCGTCGTCGACGACAATGCGGTCAACCGGCAGGTGCTGGAGCTGATCCTCGGCAGCATCGGCATCGCGCACGCCTCGGTCGAGAACGGCCGCGAGGCGGTGGATGCGATGACCACCGGCGACTTCGACGCCGTGCTGATGGACATCCAGATGCCGGTGATGGACGGCCTGGAGGCGACGCGTCGCATCCGGGCCTGGGAACGCAGCCTGCAACGCCGCCGCGCGCCGATCCTGATCGTCTCGGCGAACTGCCTGAAGGAGCACGTCGACGCCGGCCGGGCGGCCGGGGCCGACGCGCACCTCAACAAGCCGATCTCCGCGGCCGAGCTGATCGCCGCGCTCGAGACCCACATGGCCGCCGCGCAGCGCGCCGCGGCCTAGCGTCCGTCCACCGAGAAGGCCATCAGCACGTTCCCCGGCGAGCCCGAGCGGCCCTGGTAGCCGGAACTCACATAGACCACGCCGCCGGCGATCGTCGGGCCGGCGCCGTCCATCACCCCGCCCTTGGCCTCGCGGCCGGAAACGCTCGTGACCGCAGCCGTGGTGTCGAAATCCCAGAGGATCTTGCCGGTCTTGGCGTCATGGGCGCGGAAGTGGCCGTTCATGGCCCCGGCGAAGACCACGCCCGGCATGGCGCTCACCGCCTGAGAGACCGCGGCGGTGCAGTAGGGGTTCTTCCAGGCGCACGCGACATTGGGGCCTGGGGCCGACCACAGCAGTTCCCCGTCGGCGATCCGGAAAGCGTAAAGACCGGGCATGGGCTTGGGCACGAAGATGTCGGAGATGCCGACGTAGTAGGTCGTGGCGTCCGCCGCCGGGCCGAACTCCACCCCGCCCAGCGGGCCGCCGGCGCTCAGGCGATGCTCCCAGATCACCTTGCCCTTGGCGTCCGGATCGAGCGCATAGACCTGGCTGGACTTCTGCCCGACCAGGATCACCTGCTTGCCGTTCGCGAGCGTGTGCAGCACCGGCGAGACGCCGAAGTCGTAGTCCGGTCCGGCCGGGGAGGGGCAGTTGGCGCGCGGCTTCGGCGGGTAGCAGCCGATGATGTAGTTGTCGCCCTTGGTGAGCTGGTTCGACCAGCGGATCGCGCCGGTCGCAAGGTCCAGCGCGATCACCGCCTCGGCCTTGTCGATATTGATGTCGGTGTAGCTGTCGCCGGTGGTCACGTAGAGGACGCCCCGCTTGGCGTCGATGGTGGGCGCCGCCCAGATCGCCGCGCCCGCGGGCCCGTACATCTGGATCCCCTTGGCGTTCTTTTTGAACGGTTTGGGCTCGGGCGCCATGAAGGTTTCCCAGAGCACCTTGCCACTGGCCGCGTCGACCGCCACGACCGCGCCGCGGAACTTGCAGCAGGCGTAGTTGTCGTCGACCGCGATGGCCTCCTCGGCGGAGGAGACCGGCACATAGAGCCGCCCGCCGTGCAGCACCGGCGAGCCGGTCATCTGCACCTCGCTCTGGCTGTCGACCTGCGATTTCCAGATCTGCTGGCCGGTCTCGACATCGAGGGCGTAGGCGGTCCGCTGAGTCCAGCCGGTGAGGTAGGCGGCGTAGCGGGCCCCATTCTTGTTGGAAGAGGGGCCCTTCGCGCCCGGCAGTTTGCCGATCACGATGCTGCTGCGCGAGCCGCCCGGCACGTCGAAGCGCCAGTAGGCACAGCCGGTCTTGGCGTTCAGCGCATAGACCGCGCCGGAGGCCGAGGTCAGGAAGACACGGCCGCCGGCGACGGTGGCCTGGCCGTTGCGGCTGCCGGAATAGGCGAGCGCCCACTTCAGTTTCAGCCGCGGGACGTCGGCGGCCTTCAGGCCGGGATCGGACTGGTAGCGGGCTTGCGTCGCCCCATTGCCCCAGCCGTTCCACCTGGGCCCCTCCAGGGTGAAGGGCGCGGGCTTGTCCTTGCAGGCCGGCGCCTCGAGCGCCCCGGCGTCCAGGCCGCCGTTCTTGCGAGTCGAGAGATAGGCCGCTACCGAGGCCATGTCGTGCGGCGTCAGGCCCATCGCCATGGGACGCATCACCCCTTCCAGCATGGTGGAGACCAGGAAGGTGGGGGTGTTGGCGGCGATCGCCGCCTTGGGCGGGATGCGGCCCGAGGGGCTGTCGTGGCAGCCGGCGCATTTCTGCTGGTAGAGCTTCTCACCCTGCGCCGCGTCGCCGCCTTCGCCGGTGAACTGGCCCATGGTCCCGTTGCCGCGCTCGGCCATGGCCGCGCCCTCCGCCGGGCTCGGCGCCGGCTGAGCCTGGGCGATCGGGCCGCCCGTGAGGATCAGGCCGAAGACCGCGGCGGCCGCGGCGCCTTGCATGGACTTCATCGTTGCGTCCTTATCCATGAACTAGTCTGCGTTATAAACTAGATTGCATAGAGCACGAAGCCGCGGTGGGAGGCAAGGCCTAGGCGGCGAGCGCGGCCGCGGGATCGGATCCGGAAAGGCGATCATAGGACTGGCCCAAAGCCGACCGGAATTGCGGCGCCTGCGCAAGGTCTGCCGGAAACACCGCGCCCAGCGCCAGGAAGCGAGCCACGTCGCCGGCGGGGTCGCCGTCGCAGGCCAGGCCGATCGCCGCCAACCGGCCGGCCAGGGGGTCGGGGATGGCCGCCCCGGCGCGGGCCTGGTCGCGCACGAACAGCATCCAGGCCGCGACGCCGACGCTCAGGCGCTCGACAGGCCGGCCAGCGGCCAGCGCCTCGGCGACGGTCTGCAGGAGGCGGAACGGCAGCTTCTGGGAGCCGTCCCAGGCGATCTGCGAGAGCTTGTGCGCGATGGCCGGATTGCGGAAGCGGGCCAGGATCTGGGTGATGTAGCCGTCGAGGTCCAGGCCGGCGGCGGGGCCGAGGCTCGGCGCGATGTCGCGGCGCATCAGGGCTTCGAGGAAGGCCGCCAGGCGAGGATCGGCCATGGCTTCGGCGACCGTGGCGTGACCGAGCCTCATGCCCACATAGGCGAGCGTCGAATGGGCGCCGTTCAGCAGCCGCAGCTTGGCGCGCTCGAAGGCGACGACGTCGCCGGTCAGGGTGACGCCGGAGTCGGCGAAGGTCGCGGAGTCAGCCCCGAGCTGGTCCTCGATCACCCACTGCACGAAGCGTTCGCGCTGGATCGGCCAGGCCTCGGCCAGGCCCAGCCGCGCCTGGGCCTCGGCGCGCAGGGCCTCGTCGGTGGCGGGCGTGATGGAGTCGACCATGCTGTTGGGGAAGCGCGCCTCGCCCTCGATCCAGCGCGCCAGGTCGAGGTCGCCAAGCGCCTCGGCGAACTGCAGCACGCCGCGCCGCAGCCGCTCGCCGTTGCCGGAGAGGTTGTCGCAGCTGAGCGCCACCAGGCCGCCGGAGCCCGCGGCGCGACGGCCGCTCAGCCCCCGGACCAGCCAGCCGATGAAGCTCATCGGCGGGTCGGCCGCGGCGAGGTCGAGGCGGATGTCCGGATGGGCGGTGTCGAGGTCGCCGGCGGGCGTCAGGCAATAGCCCTTCTCGGTCACCGTGGCGCTGACGAAGCGGACGTTCGGATCGGCCAATCGGGCGAACACCGCCTCGGGCGCGGTGGGCGCGGTCAACACCTCCCGGATCGCGCCGATGACCCGCAGGCTGGGTTCGGCCTCGCGCTCGATCAGGCTGTAGAGCCCGTCCTGCGGCGTAAGCGCCGCGCGGACCGCGTCGCTGCGCAGGGAGACCGCGCTGATCGCAAGCCCCGGATCGCGGGCCAGCATCTTGTCGACGTAATAGGCCTGGTGGGCGCGGTGGAAGGCGCCTGGGCCGAAGTGGACGACGCCGATGCGGGTCGCGGTGCGGTCGTAGGCCGGGCGGGCGACCTCGCCCGGCGCCGAACCCAGCGTCGCATCGCTGAGCCGCCGGTTCAAAGGGTGACGCCGCGCTTCCAGAGCGCGATCTCGCGCTCGCCGTTGTCCTCCGCGCGGGTGGCCTGGCCCGAGGCGGTGGCGAGCACCAGCTGCATCAGGGCGTCGGCGGCCTCGTCCAGGTCCTGGCCCGCGGCGATGCGGCCGGCGTCGAAGTCGATCCAGTGCGGCTTGCGCTGCGCGAGGCCGGAATTGGTGGAGAGCTTGAGCGTCGGGGCTGGGAAGCCCAGCGGCGTGCCGCGCCCGGTGGTGAACAGGATCACCGTCGCGCCGGCCGCGGTCAGGGCGGTCGAGGAGACCGCGTCGTTGCCCGGCGCCTCCAGCAGGACGACGCCGTGGCGGTCGGTCCGCTCGCCGTAGCGCAGCACCTGGGTGACCTGGCCGCGCCCGGCCTTCTGCACCGCCCCCAGCGACTTCTCTTCGAGCGTGGTGACGCCGCCCGCGATATTGCCGGGCGAAGGGTTCTCGCTGACCGGTTCGCCGTAGCTCAGGAAATAGGTCTTGAAGTCGTTGACGACGCCGACGATGTCCTCGAACACCGCCCGGTCCGCCGCCCGCGCCATCAAGAGCTGCTCGGCCCCGAAGATCTCCGGGATCTCGGTGAGGATCGCGGTGCCTCCGGCGCCCGACACCGCGTCGGCGATGCGGCCGACCAGCGGGTTGGCGGTGAGGCCGGAGAAGCCGTCGGAGCCGCCGCACTTCAGCCCGACCACCAGATCGGACATCGGGCAGGGCTCGCGCCGGTCGCGCTCGGCGACGGCGACCAGCGCCTCGACGGCGGCGAGGCCGGTTTCGATCTCGTCCTCCGTGGCCTGGGCGGTGAAGGCGCGCAGGCGTTCGGGATCGATCTGCGGCGCGCCCTCCAGCAGCGGGCCGAGCTGGTTGCTCTCGCAGCCGAGGCCGAGGATCAGCGCCCCGCCGGCGTTGGGGTGGGCGGCCAGCGTCCCGATCATGGTGCGAGTGGCCGCCAGGTCTCCGCCCAGCTGCGAGCAGCCGAAGGGGTGGGTCAGGGCATAGACCCCGTCCACCCGGCCCTTGAAGCGCAGGTTCGCCTCGGCGGCGATCTTCTGCGCCGTGCGCGCCACGCAGCCCACGGTGCAGAGGATCCAGATCTCGTTGCGCGTGCCGACCCGCCCGTTCGCCCGCCGGTAGCCCTGGAAGGTCGCCGTCGACCCGGCCATCGGCTCCGGCGCGGCGGGGGCGTAGGCGTAGGCCTCCAGGCCCGAGAGGTTGGTGGCCAGGTTATGGCTGTGGACGTGCTCGCCCGGCGCGATGTCGGCCAGGGCGTGGCCGATCGGCCAGCCGTATTTGCGGACCTCGGCGCCCTTGGAAATGGCCTTGAGCGCCACCTTGTGGCCGGCCGGGACCTCGGCCGCCGCCCGCACGCCCGGGGCCACGGGATCGCCCGCCGCCAGTGGCGCGAGCGCGACGGCGACGTCATCGCGGGGATCGATCTTCAGGACCGAGAACATGCGCTAGAGTAACCGGTGTCATGCTTTCGGCCTATGCCCCGCGGCGCGGCGGAGGCTATGAAGCGGCGTTTGACGATGAACCGACGGATGCGGAGCTAGATGCCGAAGCGAGGGGCGCCGGAGAGCGAGGAGCAGGCGGCGGGCGAGGGCCCGCGCCGGCGTCCGACGATCAACGACATCGCCCGCCTGGCCGGCGTCTCCAAGAAGACCGTCAGCCGGGTGATCAACGCCAGTCCCTACGTCCAGAAGGAGACCCGCGAGCGTATCGAGGCGGTGATCGCCGAGCACGGCTATGCGCCTGACCCGCAGGCCCGGGGCCTCGCCTTCCGCCGGTCGTTCCTGATCGGCCTTGTCTACGATAACCCCAATCCGCAGTACGTCGTGAACATGCAGCTGGGCCTGCTGGATGGCATGAAAGGGTCTGGCTTCGAGCTGGTGGTCCACCCTTGCAACCGCACCAGCCCGACCTTCCTGGCCGACCTGCGCGCCTTCGTGGAGCGCCAGCGGCTGTTCGGCGTGGTGCTGACGCCGTCGGTCTCGGAGGACGAGCGCGTGGCCGCCCTGATGGCGGACATCGGCTGCGAATACGTCCGCGTGGCCTCGGTCTCGGTGGACGCGCCCGAGCATATGATCGAGACCCGCGACCGCCTGGGCGGCGAGGCCGCGGCCCAGCACCTGGCCGACCTCGGTCACAAGCGCGTCGCCTTCATCTCCGGCCCACCCAGCTTCCGCTCGTCGCGGGAGCGGCGCGAGGGCTTCGAGGCAGGGCTGGCGGCCCGGGGCCTCCGGCTGGAAGCCGACTGCGCGCGGGAAGGCGCCTATACCTTCGAGTCCGGCATCGAGTGCGCGCACGCCCTGCTGGGTCTGACGCCCAGGCCAACGGCGATCTTCGCCGGCAACGACGAGATGGCGGCAGGCGTGCTGCAGGCCGCCCGGCAGATGGGCGTCCGGGTGCCGGAAGACCTCTCCGTGGTCGGTTTCGACGACTTCGAGATCGCGCGCCGGCTCTGGCCGAGCCTCACCACCATCCGCACGCCGACGCGGGAGATCGGCCGGCTGGCGGTCGAGCGGCTGATGGGCCTGGGCGACGACGGCCGCGAGCCGAAGGACCGGCTGCCGTCGCTGGTGGTGCGGGAATCCACCGGACCGGCCGCCTAGAGCGTCACCGGCTCCAGCCGCGGCGAGAGCAGGTGGATGGCCAGCAGCGCCAGCAGATAGACCGAGGCCGCCACCACGAAGATCGGGGTGTAGACGCCGATCTTGTCGAGCACGTAGCCGGCGTACTTGGCCATGACCATGCCGCCCATCGCCCCGATCATGCCGCCGATGCCCACCACCGAGCCCACCGCCGAGCGCGGAAAGACATCGCCCGGCAGGGTGTAGAGGTTGGCCGAGAAGCCCTGGTGGGCGGCGGTGGCGATGCCGATGATGCCCACCGCCAGCCACAGGCTGGACGCGTGGGCCGCGAAGGCCACCGGCAGGGCCAGGACCGCGCAGATCAGCATGGTGGTCTTGCGCGACCGGTTGATCGTCCAGCCCATCTTGATGAACCGCGAGGAGAGCCAGCCGCCGCCGATGCTGCCCACGTCGCTCAAGAGGTAGACCGCCACCACCGGCGGGCCGAAGGTCTTCAGGTCGAGGCCGTAGCGCTTGCCGAAGAAGTCCGGCAGCCAGAAGAGCCACATCCACCAGATCGGATCGATCAGGAACTTGCCGATCGCATAGGCCCAGGTCTCGCGCTTGCGCAGCAGCACCGACCACGGGACGTTCCCCGCCGGGTCGGCGGGATCGCTCTCGATATGCGCCAGCTCCGCGGCGCTGACCCGCTTGTGCTCGCGCGGCGTGCGGTAGACCAGGAACCAGACCGGCAGCCAGAGCAGGCCCACGGCGCCGGTCAGCAGGAACGCCGCGCGCCAGCCCCAGGCCAGGGTCACCATCGGGATCACCAACGGGGTGACGATCGCGCCGATGTTGGTGCCGGCGTTGAACAGCCCGGTGGCGAAGGCGCGCTCCTTCTTGGGGAACCACTGGGCCATGGCCTTGATGCCGCCCGGGAAGGCGCCGCCTTCGCCCACGCCCAGCGCCAGCCGCGCGCCGATGAAGCCGCCCAGCGAATGGGCCAGCGCATGGGAGAGGTGCGCGGCCTGCCAGATCAGATAGGCGATGCCGAACCCCCAGCGGGCTCCGATCCTGTCGACGATCCGCCCGAACGCGAGATAGGAGACCGCGTAGGTCGCCTGGAACCAGAACACCAGGTCGGCATAGTTGGTCTCGTCCCAGCCGAACTCCCGGGAGAGGTCGCCCTTCAGGAAGCTGATGGTCTGGCGGTCGACGTAGTTGAACACCATCGCCGTGAACAACAGCGCCACCACGACCCAGCGGTAGCGGCCCAGCCTGGCCTGCGGCGGCGCGGCCGGCCTCGGCGTGTCAGCCGCCGGCGTCGTCGTGCTCATGGTCGGAACCTCCCTGGCCCCCGGCTCGCCCCTCTGGAAGGGGTTTGGCCGGATGCGCGATGCAGCGGATCTCGTCCAGGTCGCCGAAGGTGATGCGGGCCGTTTGTCCGGCCTCGATGTCGTGGATGCCGCTGGCCGCGCCGGTGGTCACCAGCTGACCGCGCTTCAGGGGCCGGCCGCGGGCGGCGACGGCGTTCATAAGGAAGGCGAGGGAGGCCGCGGGGCCTCCCGGCAGCGACGAGGGAGCGCCGCGGCCCACCAGCTTGCCGTCGACCCAGGCCTCGCAAGGGGGCCAGTCGTCGGTGCGGGTGCGCCAGTCGGGGATGGGGCGGCCCAGGATCAGGCCGGCGTTGTTGCCGAAGTCGGCGGCCACCACGCGGGGGCCCAGGATGTTGATGCTGGCCAGCGGACTGCCGGCGAACTCCACCCCCACCAGCTCCTCCTCGACGAGCGCCAGCGCGTCCCTGGGCGTCCAGTCGGTCTTGCCCGCCGGCGCGTCCTCGCCCATGCGGTAGATGTACTCCGCTTCCACCGCGGCGAAACCGCCGGGGATGGCGAAGACCGGCGTCGGGGTCTTGGCGGCGTTGGAGACGTTGGCGGCGAACACCGGGCCCATGACCCGATCGGCCGCGAGCGCGACCTGCAGCTCCGCCGGGATGCGACCCACCTTCCAGCCGGCGATCTCGTCGGGCCACAGCCCGATGGCCGCTTCCTGGATCAGATATCCGGCGGCCATGTCGGCCGGGATCGACCCGGGGAAACCCGCCAGAGCGCGGGCCGCCCGCCGGGCGGTCACGAAGCGGCGCGCCACTTCCGCCGGCGCGAGCGCCGCCTCGGTCTTCGGCAGGATTTCGGTCACGCGGCGCCCGCCTCGCGGCGTGCGCAAGCCGTCGTTCGGGTCTTGGTGAGGAGCGAAATCGGGGTCACGATGGGCGGACATTGGTCGAATAGGTAACCGGTGTCAATTTGCTGGGCAGGCATGCCGAGAGGACTTGCCAGCCGATCATGACACCGGTTACCTGCGGCCAGCCTAAAAGCGCCTGCGAGCCATGCCCAAACCGCTAAGCCTCCACGAAGATCGGCTGTTCCCGGCGGAGCCGGCCGTGCGCGACGTGGCGCGGCGGCTCTATGCCGGGGTCGCGAGCCTGCCGATCATCAGCCCGCACGGTCACACCGACCCGGAGTGGTTCGCCGCCGACGCGCCCTTCAGCGACGCCACCAGCCTGCTGCTCGCCCCCGACCACTACCTCTACCGCATGCTCTACAGCCAAGGCGTGCCGATGGAGGCGCTGGGGGTGCCGACGTGCAAGGGGGCGAGCCCCGCCGATCCGAGGGCCGCCTGGCGGCTCTTCGCCGGCCACCAGCGCCTCTTCCGCGGCACGCCCTCGGCGCTCTGGCTGGATCACGTCTACAGCGAGGTGTTCGGCTTCGACGTCGCGCTCGACGCCTCGACCGCCGACCTCTACTACGACCGGATTGGCGAGCTCCTGGCGACGCCCGCCTTCCGCCCGCGGGCGCTGTTCGACCGGTTCAACATCGAGGTGCTGGCGACCACGGAATCGCCCACCGACGACCTCGCCCATCACAAGACGATCCGCGAGAGCGGCTGGGCCAAGACCTCAAGCGGCCGGGTGGTCACCGCCTATCGCCCCGATCCGGTGATCGATCCGGAGCACGAGGACTTCTGGGTCTCGCTGGAGACGTTCGGGCGGCTGGCCGGCCAGGACGTGTCCTTCTGGTCGGGCTACCTGGAGGCGCACCGCGTGCGGCGCCGCGCCTTCATCGCCGCCGGCGCCACTTCCTCCGACCACGGCCATCCGAGCGCGGCCACCGCCGACCTCGCGCCGGTCGACGCCGAGGCGCTCTACCACCGTATCCTCGACGGGGTCCGCTCGAAGGAGGACGCCGAGCTGTTCCGCGCCCAGATGCTGACTGAGATGGCGCGGATGAGCCTGGACGACGGCCTGGTGATGCAGATCCACCCGGGCTCGTTCCGCAATCACAATGCGCGGGTGTTCTGGAGCTTCGGCCGCGACAAGGGCGCCGACATCCCGCAGCCTACGGACTATGTGCGGGCGCTGAAGCCGCTGCTCGACCGGTTCGGGTCCGAACCGGCCTTGAGCGTGATCGTCTTCACCTTGGACGAAACCGCCTACAGCCGCGAACTGGCGCCGCTGGCCGGCCACTATCCGGCGCTGAAGCTCGGCCCCGCCTGGTGGTTCCACGACAGCCCCGAGGGCATGCGCCGGTTCCGCGAGCAGACCACCGAGACGGCGGGCTTCTACAACACCGTCGGCTTCAACGACGACACCCGCGCCTTCCTGTCGATCCCCGCCCGCCACGACGTGGCCCGGCGCGTCGACTGCGGGTTCCTGGCGCGCCTGGTGGCCGAGCACCGCCTCAGCGAGGACGAGGCCGCCGAGACCGCCGTCGACCTGGCGTACAACCTGGCCAAGCGGGCCTACAAACTGGATGCGGTTCAGCCTCAGCCCTCGCGGGCGAGCGGCTGAGCCCGGGAGGAAAGCTCGTGTTCAAGAAGACCTACCACGCCACCCACCCCGACATGATGGAGGGCGCGAGCAACGACCAGCTCCGCGAGCGCTACCTGATCGGCGGCCTCTTCCAGACCGGCGAGGTGGTGCTGAACTATTCGCACAACGAACGTTTCGTGGTCGGCGGGGCCATGCCGGGCAAAGGCCCGGTGAGGCTGCCCGACCAGACCGAGCCGGCATCGGCCGCCGGCCATCCGTTCCTGGAACGGCGCGAGCTCGGCGTGGTCAATGTCTCCGACGGGCCCGGCACGGTCACGGTCGATGGGCAAGCCTATACGCTCGCCGCCCGCGACTGCCTCTATGTGCCGATGGGCTCCAAGGACGTGACCTTCGAAGGCGAAGGATCGAAGTTCTACCTCGTCTCGACCCCGGCCCACGCCCGCTTCGAGACCAAGCAGGTCTCCATCGCCGAGGCCGTGCCGCTGGAGCGCGGGTCGCTGGCGCAGTCCAACGAGCGGACCATCTACCAGCTCGTGGTCCCGGCCACCTGCCGTTCGGCGCAACTGCTCCTTGGACTGACGATCCTCAACACCGGCAGCGTCTGGAACACCATGCCGCCGCACCTGCACGATCGGCGCAGCGAAGTGTATTTCTACTTCGGGCTGAAGGATGACGAGCGGGTGTTCCACTTCATGGGCGAGCCGGATAGCGCCCGCCACATCGTCATGGCCAACGACGAGGCGGTGATGAGCCCGCCCTGGTCGATCCACATGGGCTCGGGCACCTCGAACTACGCCTTCATCTGGGCCATGGGCGGCGAGAACCTGGACTACACCGACATGAACGTCCTCGACATCTGCCAGCTCAAATGAGCGGCCTCTTCGACCTTTCCGGCCGGATCGCCCTGGTCACCGGCGCCAACACCGGCCTGGGCCAGGGCATCGCGGTTGGCTTGGCGCAGGCCGGCGCCGACATCGTCGCGGTGGGCCGCAGCGCGCCGGACGAGACGGCGAAGATGGTGGCCGCGGCGGGGCGCAAGCTCACGGCGATCTCCGCCGATCTCGGCTCGACCGAGCCGATCGCGCGCGTGGTGGCCGAGGCCGGGCCGGTGGACATCCTGGTCAACAACGCCGGCATCATCCGCCGCGCCGACAGCCTGGACTTCACCGAGGCCGACTGGGACGCGGTGATGGACACCAACCTGAAGACCGCCTTCTTCCTGTCCCAGGCCGTGGCGCGGACCTGGGTGGACGCCAACCGCGGCGGCAAGATCATCCAGGTCGCCTCGATGCTCTCCTTCCAGGGCGGCCTCAGGGTGCCGTCCTACGCGGCCTCGAAGAGCGGGCTCGCCGGGCTCACCAAGGCGCTGGCCAACGAGTGGGCCGGCAAGGGCGTCAACGTCAACGCCATCGCGCCCGGCTACTTCACCACCAACAACACCGAGGGTCTGCGCGCCGACGAGACCCGCAGCCGCCAGATCCTGGAGCGCATCCCGGCCGGACGCTGGGGCCTGCCGGAAGACCTGGCGGGCGTCGCCGTCTTCCTGGCGAGCCGGGCTTCCGACTACATGCATGGCGCCATCGTGCCGGTCGACGGCGGCTGGCTGGCGCGCTGAGGCGCCTTGCCTCTGAAGCCCCGGCGGGCGAGCCTCCGACTCGCCCCTCGCCACCGTGCGCTTGAACGAGGATCCATGGCCGGAAACGCGGACATCGACGTCGCCGCCGCGCACAGGTATTTCTCGGCTTGGTGCTTCAACCGCGCCTGGGACCTGATCGAAAAGCCGGACCGCACCGAGGCCGATGACCGGTTGATGGCGGCGCTGAGCCAGGCGTCGATCTTCCACTGGCTGAGCCGGCCCGACTGCGCGCCCAAGAACCTCTCCGTGGGCTATTGGCAGGCCTCGCGCATCGAGGCGCTGCTTGGGAACGCCGAGCCGGCGATGCGCCACGCCCAGACCTGCCTCGACTACAGCGCCGGGCTGGAGCCCTTTTGCCTTGGCTACGCCTACGAGGCGCTGGCGAGGGCCGCGCGCCTGGCCAATGACCCGGTCGCCTTTGCGGACTATCTGGTCCGGGCCGAGCGCTTGGCGGAGCAGGTTTCGGGGCCCGAGAACCGGCGGCTTCTCACGGCCGATCTGCAGCAGCTCCGCGGCGGCGCCTAACCCGCCTCCCGCGCCCAGAGCTGTTTGGCCATGACGCCGACCCGCGCCTCGATGGCGGCGGCCGCGTCGAGGCAGATGTCCTCGCGGTAGCGCGAGGCGATCAGCTGCACGCCCACGGGATGGCCGCCGACGAGACCCACGGGCGCGACCGCGACCGGCAGGCCCAGCACGCTGAGCGCGGTGGTGAAGCGGGTGTCATGGCCCAGGAACTTGCCCATCGCATCGTCGCCGTCGAGGTCCGCATTGACGCCCGGCGTCCGCACCACCGAGACCGGCGCGACGATCAGTGGACAGGTTTCCAGGAACACCAGCCATTCGCGCAACACCCGGGACCGCAGGGCGATGGCCTTCATGTAGGCTTCGGCGCCGAGGACCGTGGCCATCCGCATCATGCCGTCGAGCGTCCGGATGAAGTCCGGACTGGCGACGTCGCGGATCTGCGCCTCCTGCAGGGTGGCGATCTCGGTGACCAGGAGGTCGGCCCAGAGCTTCCAGGGTGCGGCGATGTCGGGAATGTCGACATCGAGGATCTCGTAGCCGGCGTCGGCGAGATGGCGAGCCGCCTCGCCGACCATGACGACGACCTCGGCGTCCGGGTCCATGTCCGGCGGGACCTTCGCTACGGCGACCTTGACCGGGCCGGCTGTCCCGGCGGGCAGCAGGGGCGCCGGGACCCACCAGGGATCGCGGATATCCCGCCGGCACATGACCTCCAGGGCCAGGCGGACGTCGGCGACCTCGCGGGCCAGCGCGCCCTGGCAGGACATCAGCTGGGCCATGGGCGGGCGCTCGACCGGGGCGCTCGGGTTGTAGGCGGGGATGCGGCCCTGCGTCGGCTTGATCGTGGCGACGCCGTTCCAGTTTGCCGGCGCGCGGAGCGAGCCCCCAATGTCGTTGCCGTGGGCGATGGTTCCGATGCCGGCCGCGACCGAGGCCGCCGCGCCGCCGGAAGATCCGCCGCAGGTGATCGCCTTGTCCCACGGGTTGAGCGTCAGCCCGTGCAGCGGATTGTCGGTGAAGCCGCGGAACGAGAACTCCGGGGTGTTGGTCAGCCCAAGGATGATCGCGCCGGCGGCCCGCAGGTTGCCGGCCACCGCTGAGTCGCCCGGCGCGATATTGTCGGCGAAGGCCACCACGCCGTTCGAATTGGCCTGGCCCTCGACGTCGATGTTGATCTTGATCGTCACCGGCACGCCGTGCAGCAGGTCGAGCGCCGCGCCCGAGGCCTGTTTGCGGTCCGCCGCCTCGGCGGCCCTTAGCGCCAGGTCGCTCAGGTCGACGACGACGGCGTTCAGCGCCGGATTGGCCGCATGCAGGCGCTCGATGTGGGCGCTGGCGACCTCGACCGCGGAGGCCCGTCCCGCCCTGATCGCCTCGGCGGTGTCCACCGCAGACCATTGCCAGATCGGCGCCGACGTCATCCCGTCCCCCCAAAGCGCTGTGCGTCTCAGGTCCCAGCCTGCACGAACGGGACCTTCTCGAACAGCCGCCGTTCCGCGCCGCGCGGATCGTCGACCAGCCGGGGCGGGGCGTCGAACACCAGGGTCTGGCGGCGCGGCAGGCCGTAGGGCTCCCAGCGCGGGATGGCCCTGCAGTTGGGGTCGCCGGTCCGTGCGAAGGCCAGGAAGGCCTCGCTCATGGCCTCGGCCATCGGCTGAGCGGCCGGACCAACGGCGTTGGAGCCGGGGGCGGCGACATTGTCGAACACCAGCGGGATGTCGGCCATGTGGGGGGCGCCGAACTTGCCGCCCTCGCGCGGGCTCGCCCAGTCCACCTGGTAGACGAAGGCGGGCGTCCCGGCCCTGGCGCGCTCCTCCGCCTCGACGATCGCCGCGCGCCACGACCGCGCCGCCGTGGTCGCGGCGAAGAGCACGTCGCTGGCGGAATAGGCCGGATAGAGCCGGCGGTAGGCGGCGATCACCGTGGCCGGGTCGATGTCGACCCGCATGTTCTGTTGGTTGAGCTTCGCCGGCAGCCCGGCCCAGTCGACGGTGAAGTTCGTCGGATCGCCGCCCAGGAAGGCGCGGGTCTCGTCGTGGGTGTTGCCGATGATCATCGGGATCGCCGCGGACTGGGCCGGGGCGTCCGGATAGAAGGGGTGGCGGGTCAGCGACCGTTCGTCCAGCACCGGACCGAAGTAGAGCCCGCCGAAGCCCAGCACCGGGTCCTGCGCGGATTGGGCGTCCACCAGCCGATCGACCGGCAGGGTGCGGAGGAGGCCGGCTTCCTCCGGCTTCAGCTTCAGCGCTTCGAGCCAGGCGAGCGTCCGGCGCGTGGCGTTGCCGGGCCCCGACGCGGTGACCTGCTGGCCGCTCATGGTCGCGGCGCGGTGGAAGAGGCCCTTGGCCGCCGGCATCGCCATCATGGTGGCGATCTTCGCCCCGCCGCCCGACTGGCCGAAGACCATCACCCTGCCCGGATCGCCTCCGAACTCGGCGATGTTGTCGCGCACCCACTGCAGGGCGAGCACCAAGTCGAGCTGGCCCGCATTGCCGCTGTCGGCGAGCTCGGGGACCAGGCGCGCAAGGTAGGCGTAGCCGAAGGCGTTCAGCCGGTGGTTCAGGGTCACCACCACCACGTCGCCGCGCCGGGCCAGCCGGACGCCGTCGTAGAGCGCCGCGGAGCCCGAGCCGGTCGAATAGGCGCCGCCGTGGATATAGACCATCACCGGCCGCCGGCCGCCGTCGCGGAGCGCCGGGGTCCAGACGTTGAGGAACAGGCAGTCCTCGCTCATCGGTCCCGTGGTGCGACCGGCCTGGGGCGCGGCCGGGCCGTAGACCGTGGCGTCGGCGGTCTCCGTCCAGGGCCGCGGCGCAGCCGGCGGCTGGAACCGCCGGGGGCCGGTGTCGGCCCCGTAGCGGACGCCCTTGAAGACCTTGATCCCGCTGTCGACATAGCCGCGCACCGGGCCGTGGCGGGTGCGTGCGAGCGGGCCATCCGCCGCGCCGGCGCGTCCCGCCGACAGCATCAGGCCGGCGCTCAGGCCCGCCAGCACGGTGCGGCGCGGATAGAGGTTCATGCCGGCCTCCCGGTCAGGAAGTCCCGCCGCGCCGCCCAGGACAGGAACAGCTCGGGCCAGGCCGCAGCCGGCTTGCCGCGCGCCAGGCCGAGCCCGAACCCGTGGCCGCCCTCCTCGAAGATGTGGGCTTCGGCGGCGACCTTGGCGGCCCGAAGCGCGGCCAGGTAGTTCAGGCTGTTCTCGGCCGGAACCGAGGTGTCGTTCCAGGCGTGGACCAGGAAGGTCGGCGGCGTGGAGCGGTCGATGTGCAAGTGGGGCGAATAGGCCGCTTCCGACCCGGGCGCCGGCGGCCTTCCCAGCAGGGCCTCGCGTGAACCGGGATGCGCGAAGGGCCTCGCCATGTCGATCACCGGATACATCAGCGCCGAGAGATCCGGCCGCGCCTCCAGGGCGTCGGCGGCGTCGACCGGCGCATAGACTCGGGCCTGATGCCGGGTGGCCAGCGAGGCCGCCACGTGGCCGCCGGCTGAGAAGCCCATGGCGGCGACGCGTTTCGGATCGACGCCGAAGCGCGCCGCGCCGGCCCGGATCAGTCGCATGGCGCGCTGGGCGTCCTGCAGGGGCGCGTCGGCCGCCTGGTCCCAGCCCTCGGCGGGCAGGCGGTAGCGCAGCACGAAGCAGGTGATTCCCGCCGCCGCGAGCCGGTGGCCGACCTCGAAACCCTCCTTGTCGATCACCACCCGGATATAGCCGCCGCCGGGCGCGATCAGCAGGGCTGCGCCATTGGGCCGGGCGGGCCGGAAGACGGTCATCAGCGGCGCGCCGATCCCGGAAGCGATCCTGGAAGCCCGACGTCGCCACCCGATCGACAACCTGTTCGCGGGGCAGGATCCGCTGAGCGCCGGGCGGCCGGCCGGGCCAGAGCGGGACAAGCTCGGTCGGATCGGCCAGGATCGTCGGCGGCCCGGCGAACGCCGGCGTCGCCGCGGCGATGGCGAGACCGAAGAGGGCGCGGCGGTCCAGCGGCATGACGGGCAATCCTTGGGGACAGCGGTATGACACCGGTAGCATTCGTCGTTTCGCGTCACTAGCGTGGGCTGATGCGCGACCGCAGAACCTTCCTGGCCACCGGCCTCAGCGCCTTGGCCGCGCCGGCCTTCGCGGCTCCGGCGACGGACTACGCCGCGGTCCTGGCGCAGGCCTATGGCGCGCCGGTCACGCCGGACGCCGTCCACGCCCGGGCGCTGTCGGCGGTGCGTGCGGCCCAGGCGCGGGCGGACGTGCTGCTGCGCGGGCAGGGGCTTAAGGACGGTTCCGTGGGCGAACGGCTCCGCACCCTCGCCAAGGATCCGCGCTGGCTCTATCCGGACAGCGACGCCGGCCGCGACCGGGCGGTGGCGGAGATGAACGCCCGGCTGGCGGCCTTCCGTCCACGCCTCGGCGAGGCGTTCGGCGGCCTGCCGATCGCCGCCGCCGAGGTCCGGCGCATGTCGCCAGCCGATGTCGCGGCGGGCCGCGGCGGCTATCGGGAGGCTCCGCGCGATGGCCAGCCCGGCGCCTACTACATCAACCTGAAGGCGATCTGCGAGCGCCCGGCCTGGAGCCTCTCCAGCGTCGGCTTTCATGAGGTGATCCCCGGCCACCTGCTGCAACTGCCGCTGCAGGCCGCCGCCGCCCCGCCGGCCGATCGGCTGAAGGCCGCGGGCGCCTATTTCGAAGCCTGGGCGATCTACGCCGAGCAACTGGCCTGCGACCTTGGCGCCTACCGCGGCGATCCGCGGGGTGAGATCGGCTACCTGCAATGGCGGCTGTTCCGGCTGGGCCGCGTGATCGCCGACATCGGCCTCCACGCCGGGGCCTGGACGCGCGAGCGGGCCATCGCCGAGCTCACCGGACTGCAGGGCCAGTCCATCGCCTTCATCACCATCGAGGCCGACGTCGACCGGATGATCTCCACGCCCGGCAAGTATGCGGCCGAGGCCCTGGGCGCCCTGGCGATCGCCGACTGGCGCCCGCGCGAGCGCGCCCGGTGGCCGGCGTTCCACCGCGCCGTCCTCGTGGAAGGCCCCTGGCCTTTCGGCGAACTCGAGCGGCGCCTGCGCAGCTGACGGTTTTTGCGGATCGAAGTCCAAGCTTCAGCGTTCTGAAACCCGGGACGTTTGGAAGAAGTAACCGTGGGCCGTTTGAACACCGATTCCCTGGGCCGCGCGCAAGGCGCCGTCGCCCGGGTCCAGAGGACCATCCAGGACGAAGTGCTGAGCGGCAGGATCATCCTCGATGACACCACCTTCGATCACTGCAGCTTTCAGCACGCGGTGCTGGTCTACCGCGGCGGCGCGCCGCCGACCCTGAAGAACTGCAGCTTCGAGGCCACCGCCTTCGAGTTCGAGGACGCCGCCAGCCGGACGCTGGCCCTGCTGCAGGCCATGTCTTCGACCTCGAGCGGCCTGCGCGACGTGTTCAAGGCGTCATTCCCGCGGGTGTTCGGCCACTGAGGCCCCGGCCGCCGGCCGGTCAGCGCGACGCCGCGCGGCCGTCCTCGGCGCCGGCGTCTTGCGGTGTGCGGCCGGCTTCGCTCCAGGCGAAAACCTTGGCGACCAGCTCGGCCATGTCGACGGGCTTGGGGATGACGTCGTCCATCCCGGCCTCGGCATAGTCTTGCAGTTGCGGCGTCAGGGTGTTGGCCGTGACCGCGACGATCGGAACCGCGCCCACCGGGCCGGAGAGGGCGCGAATGGCGCGCGTCGCCTCTATGCCGTTCATCACCGGCATCTGGATGTCCATCAGGATCAGGTCCCAGCCGCCGGCCCGCGCCGCCTCGAGGCCTTGCCGGCCGTCATCGGCGGTCTGGCAGTCGACGCCATGCGCCGTGAGGATCGCCGTGACCAGCGCCCGGTTGCTCTCGTTGTCGTCCACGTAGAGCACCCGCAGGGCGCGCTCGCCGGGCGCCTCCGCTGTGCGCGCGCCAGGCGCCGCCCGCGGCTCGAAACGCGCGGAGGACGGCGCCGCGTCCCCGGTCCATCCGTCGCGTTCCGAGAGCCCGATCATTTCATTGACGACGGCCAGGAGACGCCTTCCGGCGTCGTGGATACGGTGGGCCTGCTGCGCCTGTTCCGGTGAAAGCCCGTCGTCCTTGAGCAGCTCGGAAAAGCCGATGACGGTGTTGAGCGGCGTCCGCAGCTCATGGGACATGTCGGTCAGGAACTTCTGCCGCGCCTCGGCCATGGCCGCCTTCTGCTCGGCCGCCGCCCACGCCAGTTCGGCCTCGACGCGCTCGGTCACGTCGCGCTCGTTGAGCAGCACCCCGGCCTCGCCGGTCACCGGATCCAGCACCGGGCGCGCGTCCAGATGGTGCCAGCGGCGCCCGCTCGTCGTGAGGGTCTCGCAGACCTCGGCGACGGTCTCGCCGGCCAGGGCGTGGATCAGCATCGGCCGTCCCCGCTCCGGATCGGCGAACCGCGCTTCGAAGGGATGTTCGGTTGAGCCGTAGGCGGAGAACGCCGCCGGGTTGGCGAAGATCGCGCGGCCGTCCCGGTCGAAGAGCGTGATCAGGGTGGAGGTGTGCCGCAGCGCCTCGACCGCCCGTCGCTCGCCCGCCTCGACATCGGCCGCGGCGGCTTCGAACAGCAGCACCGGCGAGCCATCGTCCAGCCGGCAGGTCGAGATGGTCGCCTGCACCGTGACGGGCTCGCCGTTGGGATAGAAGGTCCACTGCTCGGTGACCTCTTCGCCGTGGGCGGTGGCCTGGGCCAGGCGCGCCGTGCGCGCATGGACGGCCCGCGAAAGCTTTGAGAAATCTCGCGACAGCAACTCATCCAGGCTGTCGGCGCCCCAAAGGCGCAACGCCGCGGCGTTCGCATAGAGGCCGCGCAGTCCGTGGGGGTCGAACAGCCAGATCGGCCGGCGCAGGGCGTCCCAGGATTGCATCCTGGATTTTAAGCTTGGCACTGGCGCGGACCGGCTCACGCACCAGCCTTACCCCAACGCCCTGAAACAAAGCTGAAGACGGCTAGCGCAATTCCACGCTGTTGTTGAGTTGGGTGATCTCGTGTCCACCGTTTCGCAGGACGACCCTGACGCGGGCGTCCTTGGGGTCGAAGCCTGGCGGGAGCGCGAGGTTCACCGTCGCGGTCTTGGGCTTCAGGTCCTTGGGGGCCTTCAGCGGCGGGGTGGCGGCGCGCGCGACGATCTTGCCCGTGGCGTCCTCAAGGGTGACCTCGCCCGCCGAGGCGTCCAGGTCGCCGAGGCTGTGCACGGTGACCGAGAGGTTGCGGCCCTTGCGGATCACGTCCTCGGCGCCGATCCCGAGGTCCGGGGCGTTGGACGCCTGCGGACCGGGGGTGGCGAGGGTGAAATCCAGGACGGTGGTGCGACGCGGCGCGAAGGTGACGTTCACCGGTCCGCTTTTCCAAAGCGCCACGGTCCGTCCCTCTGGGGCGTCGGCCCGGTCGTCGCCGTCGGCGTCCACGCCCGAGGTCATGCGCCATTCGCCGGAGGTCACGTTCCAGCCGGTCATGACGGCGGTCACCGGCCGATCGGCGGTGTTGTAGGCGATGACCTTGAAGTGGTTGGGCGTCGCGCCGGGGACCAGGATCGCCACCTGCTCGGCGGCCTCGGGTTTGTCGAAGCGCCAGCTCACCGTGGCGCCCGGCCAGATCCAGTTACGTTTCAGAGCCACGCCGCCTAGGCGCGAGCGCTGCAGCAACTCGGAGGGGACTTCCACCCGATCGCTCCACCAATGGCCCTCGGTCTGGGTGTACATCCGCTGGTTGGCCGTGCGGATCTCCTCGCCGTAGAGGTCTTCGAGGTAGCGCTTGTCGCCGCCCGCCTGCCAGGCGAGGTAGCGGTCGAAGTTCGAGGCGCCCGGGGCCGAGCCGCGCTTGACGGCCTCAGGCCCCCAGTCCGCGCGCTTGCCCAGGACGTCCAGGAGATTCTCGTTGAACTCCGTCAGGGCGCGTGTGCCGCCCTTGGCCTCGGCGGCGATCAGGGGAGCGAGGTACTTGGCGTCGCCCGAGAGGCGGTAAGCGCCCCACAGCAGCTGCATGGCCGGGGTGTTGACCGGCAGGACGCCTCGCGTCTCGTCGGTGCGCCAGTTGATCTCATCAGGCCAGGTGGTCTCGCCGTTCGGTCCGGTCTTGGCGTGGACGAGGATGCCGTCGGCGAGGCCGATCACATATTTCTTCGCCGTCGGATCGCCGTTGAACCCAGCCATCAGCAGGGCGGGGTGCAGCACCAGGTAGGACTGGTCCTTGCCCCATTCCCAGGGCCCTTCGCTGAACACCTTGGCGCCGGAAAACCAGCTGGTCTTGAAGTGCAGGTGGCCGGCCGCGTTCGGCTGGATGATGCGGTCGTAGGCGGCCAGCGTGGTCATCAGCCGTTCGACCACCTTCGGGTCGCCCCAGTTGATGTACATCGCTTCCGAGTTGGAATTGATGCCCTCCTCATAAGAGTGCAGCTCGTCGGTCATGATGGTCGACAGGCCGCCGGTGAACATGCCGTTCTTGTAGGCGCTGTCGGCGAGCGCGATGTGCGAGGCGCGGATGCGCTCGGGCTCGACGCCCATCAGCGCCAGGCCCGGCCATTGCTCGACGAGGTCGGTGTCGTCGGAGATGCCGCCGCCGAAGTCGCCGTAAGCGACCTGGCGGTTGTCGATCCACCAGTCGACGAAGTGATGCACCAGCTTCAGGTCCTCCAGCTGGCGGAAGGCCCAGAGCGGCACGCCGGCCGGCGGCGTCGGCTGGACGAAGGGCAAGGGGCCTTGGCTATGGAAGGCGATGTCGGCCCAGTATTCGCGGCCGATCCTGTTGTCCGGATCGACGCGCAGCAGGTCCGTCGCATCGGCGACGACCCGGGCGTAGAGCGACTCCCGCTTGGACGCCGTGTGCTCCTCGACGAGGAAGCCCCAGTTGTCCTTCACCTGGTTCAGCCGGTCGGCGACGTGCTCGGGGAGGCCCGCGGCGCGGTCCTTGAACACCAGGCGGATCCTGGCGCCGTCGAGTTGGGCCGCATCGAAGTCGGCCCCGTCGCCGGCGAAGGTCAGGTAGAGGCTGTTGTTGGGCAGGATGCGGTCGCGGGTGTCGAGCCAGACCGTGCGCGCTTCGCCCGGCTTCACCGAGACCGAGATGTCCAGCAGGTTCCGCATCGGCCAGATCGGGTCCTTGATCTGGATGTTCAGCGGGAAGGTCTCGCCCTGGGTCGGCTTCACCTTGAGCGCCGGGATATCGATGGCGACGCCGTCGAGGGCGTCGTGCATGTTCTCCCAGCCGTAGCCGAAGGACCGATAGAGCGGCTCAGCCGGCGGTGAAGCGCCCACTTCGTAGGGGATCAGGATGTGGACGATCGGCAGCTTCGCGCGTTTGTCCGCTGTCCGCGTCCGGGAGGGCGCGCCGTCCGGAAGGGCGACGACCGTGGCCCGTTCCTCCGGCGGATAACGTCCGGCGATGAAGGCGTTCAGCGCATCGAGATCGGGCGAATTCGGGTCCGCCGAGGCGTGGATGGTGTAGCTGAGTTTGGTCGTGCCCTTCGGTTCGGCGCCCGCACCCAGGTCGTAGGCCGCGATTTCCTGGATCGGGGTTTCCTGGGCGATGTTGGTGAAGGTCAGCGTCCCGGCGCGGCGTTCGTCCGTGAACTGATTGAAGGTCCGCTCCTGGCCCTGCGCCCGGTTCGCGATCTTGCCGGCGCCCCAGGTCAGGTCGCCATAGGCCGCGCCCTGGATCTCGAGGTGATTCCAGGGCTCATCGGGCAGGGTCAGCGTCAGCCGCTTGCCGCCTTCGACGTAGACGTTCCAGTCCGGCAGCGTCAGGTAGTCGTTGCGGCCGGGCAGGCGCGAGCGGTTGTAGACCCCGGGCCAGGTGGTCTCGGCGATCCCGTCGGTCGCCTTCCACATCCACTCCTTGAGGTCCTTGGCGTCGGCGAACTCGACCTTGCGGATGCGGGTGACCGGCGCCGCCAGCAAGGGCGGGGCGTCGCCCAGGCGGTTCCAGCCGTAGCGCAGGCGCCACTCGTCGCGGACCGTCTGGCTGGCCAGGTCGCGAGGGGCCTCCGCGGGCGCGGGCTCCTCGGCCTTGGCGAGCGCGGCGATCGCCGGAGCGGAAAGCGCGTGGTCGTAGATCCGAAGCTCGTCGTAGTCGCCGCCGCGCATGAAGTTGTAGCGGCTCTGCACCTGGTGCGGCGAGACCACCCGGCTGGTCGGCCCGAACTGGTCGAGGCCCGAATCGTAGACCGCCACCGCCGCCTGTTTCGCCGCCAGCTTGCCGTCGATATAGAGCTCGACGCCACGGGTCTCGTCCCAGGTGAAGGCCAGATGCGTCCAGGCGTCGGGCGCCGGCCGCTTCGGCAATTTGAACGAGACGCGGGTGCGGGCGAGGTTGGCGTCGGTGACGAAGGCGTCGAAGCCGGAGCCGTTCCAGTCGATCCGCAGCCAGGCCATGTCCCAGCTCGTGTGGTCGGCGTAGCCCACGCGGAACAGCGGGAAGGGCGCCTCGCCCACCGGATAGCGGCTGCGCCAGAAGAAGCTGAGCGTGCCGCGCTGGGCGTAGATGTTGCCCGGCGCCTTCCAGGCCAGCACCACGTCGTCGGCGGTGGAGAGCGCGCCGCCCTTGACGCCGGTGGGCACGATCTTGGCGCGATCGGCGAAATTCGGGACCGGGTCGCCGGCCGCCGCGTCGGCGGTCAGGCCCTTGTCCGCCGAGAGCCGGAACAAGAGGCCCGGCTCGGCGGCGCGGGTGGGACTTGTCACAGCCGTGGCGGCCAGGGCGGAGAGCGCGAGGAGACGCAGTCGGTTCAACGGCACGGATCTGACCCTTCCTGGCGTGGCGACCTTACTCTGACGGCGGTTCGTCCACGAACGCACATATGACACCGGTGGCAAAAACCGCGAGCGCCGTTCGGCGGGGGCTTGCGAGCCGGACTAAAGCATGGCTTATTCGCCGTTGCTACCGGTGTCATGTCCCGTTTTGACACCGGTGTCATACATAGGATGCGAGCGGCGTTCAAGCCGCGCCCGACCTGTCGGCGGTGTATCGATGGGCGGATCGCGAGGGAGGGAAAAAGATATGGCTCGCCAAGGTATTCGTACGTCGGGACGACGGCTGCTCAGCAGCGCTTCGCTGGCGGCTTTGACCGCCGCCTCGCTGTGGGCCGGCGCCGCGGTGGCGGCCGAGGCTCCGGCCGGCGGAACCCAGGTCGAGGAGCTCGTCGTCACCGGCGGCTTCCGCGGCAGCCTTGAGCAGGCGCTGAACCAGAAGAAGCTGGCGACGGTCTCCGCCGATTCGATCCTCGCCGAGGACATCGGCAAGTTCCCCGACCTCAACCTCTCCGAATCGATCCAGCGCATCCCGGGCGTCGCCCTGCAACGCGACGCCGGCGAAGGCCGCGAGATCTCGGTGCGGGGCCTGGGACCCCAGTTCACCCGCGTGCGGATCAACGGCATGGAGGCGCTCTCCACGACGGGCACTTCCGACGCCAACGGCGGGGTCAACCGCGGCCGGGCCTTCGACTTCAACGTCTTCGCCTCCGACCTCTTCAACTCGATCACCGTCAACAAGACGGCGGAAGCCGCGACCGAGGAAGGCTCGCTGGGCGCGACCGTCGACCTGAGGACCGCGCGGCCCTTCGACTACAAGGGCTTCACCTTCGTGGCCTCGGGCCAGGAGGGCTACAACGACCTCTCCGAGAAATATAATCCGCGCGGCGCGATCATGATCGCCAACCAGACCCCGGACGGGACCTTCGGCGGCCTGTTGTCGGTGGCCTACAACAAGCGCGACACCAAGGACGTCGGCACCTCGACCGTCCGCTGGGCGACCGGCAACGCCTTCGCCCCGGGCTTCCGCTCGGTGCTGCCTGGGGCAGGTATAACCCTCGCCCAGGCGGACGCGGCCTTCCACCCGCGCTTCCCGCGGTTCGACGACTACACCGACCACGAGGAGCGGCTGGGCGCCACGGGCACCCTGCAATGGAAGCCCAGCGACAAGACGCTCTTCACCTTCGACGCCCTCTACGCCGACTTCAAGGCGACCCGCGAGGAGCGCTATCTGGAGGCGCCGTCGTTCAGCGTCTCCGGCGCCTGCACCGCGGCGACCACCGCCAACGGCAGCTGCGGCATCGCCCAGACCGACGTGGTCTCCGCGACCCTCGATCCGGCCACCAACACCATCACCAAGGGCACGTTCAACAACGTCGACCTGCGGGTCGAGGACCGCTTCGACGAGCTCGACACCAAGTTCAGCCAGTTCACCCTGACCGGCGAGCATGAGTTCAACGACCAGTGGAAGGCCGACTTCGTGGCCGGCCACGCCCGCTCGGACTTCACGAACCCGATCCAGACGACGCTGACCTTCGACCAGCTGAACGTGCAGGGCTACAGCTACGACTACACGCAAGGGCGCGTGCCGCTCCTGAGCTACGGCAGCGCCAACCTGACCAACCCCGGGTCATGGATTCTCACCCAGATCCGCGAACGCCCGCAGACCGCGCTCAACACCTACGACAACGCCCAGGTGAACCTCTATTTCACCCCCATCGAGGCGGTGAAGCTGTCGGGCGGCCTCGACTACAAGAAATATGACTACGTCACCACCGAGATGCGGCGCTCGAACGGCACGACGGCGAACCAGGAAGCGGTGGTCCCGGCCGGGATCACCGCGATCCCGCTGTCGAGCTATTCGCAGGTCACGACGCTCAACACCAAGGGCCTGGATGCGCCGGCCGGCACGGCGGTGAACTGGCTGGTCCCGAACCTCAACGTCGCCAACAGCCTGCTCAGCCTCTACGACCCGACCGCCTTCGGCGGCGCCTTCCGCCTGGGTCCGGAGCCGGCGCTCGGCAACAACAACTCGGTGAGCGAAAAGGATAGCGGCGGCTACGTCCAGGCCGACTGGCACACCGAGCTCGGCGGCATCCCGTTCCGCGGCAATGTCGGCGTCCGCTATGTGAAGACCGAGGAGAGCGCGTCAGGCTTCACCTTCCTGGCCGGCGCGCCGCTGGCGATCACCGCGAGCCGCGAATATTCCGACACGCTCCCGTCCCTGAACATGGTGCTGGAGCCGCACGAGAACTTCCTGATCCGCTTCGCGGCGGCCAAGGTCATGGCCCGGCCGAACCTCGGCAGCCTGACGCCGAGCGTGACGGTCAGCGTCTCCGGCGCGAACCACACGGTGACCGCCGGCAACCCGAACCTCGATCCGTTCCGCGGCAAGGCCTACGACCTCAGCTTCGAGTGGTATTTCAACAAGTCGTCGCTGATCTCGCTGGCGCTGTTCCGCAAGGACATCGACAGCTTCGTGCAGACCAAGCAGCAGAGCGCGGTCTTCCACAACAACCCGTTCGGCATCCCCGACAGCGTCGCGACCGCGGCCTGCGGCACGCTGACCGGCTGCGACACCACCACCACCCAGTGGACCTTCACGGTGCCGGTCAACACCCCCGGCGGCCCGGTGGACGGCTTCGAGATCAACTATCAGCAGGCCTTCGACTTCCTGCCGGGCCTGCTCAGCCACACCGGCGCCTTGATCAACTACACCCACGTGAAGTCCTCGATTGACTACGTGAACGGCACGGGCGTGGTGGTGGCGACCAACGACCTCACGGGCCTGTCGCGCGAATCCTACAACGCGACGCTCTATTACGAGGACGACCGGATCTCGACCCGCATCTCGGCGGCCTACCGGTCGAAATATCTGACCCGCGTGCCGGGCCAGGAAACGGGCACCGACGTCGATGGCACCAACTCGACCTTCAACCTCGACGCCTCGTTCCAGTACACCTGGAACCAGCATCTGAAGTTCACCGTCGAGGGCATCAACCTGACCGACGAGTTCCAGGACCAGTTCAACGACTCATCGAACCGCGTGAGCTTCTACCACCACACCGGACGCGAGTTCCTGGTGGGCTTCCGCTACACCTACTGAGGAGAGGCCGGCGCCCCTGCCGCAGGGCAGGGGCGTTGTGCGCCCTCGATCCGCAGGTCGCGGAACCCGCCGAGTTCGCCGTCCCCGATGGCCTGACGGCACCTGGGATCGCCGGAGCCCAGGGCCGCGTCGTCGAAACGCAGGCCGAGGCCGAGGCTCTGGCGCCCGCCGTACCCGAAACGACCCCCGAACCGGTTGCCGAACTGGGTTTCGCCGACCGCGATGCTGGCCGTGCCGCTCTTGCCGATCGGCACGTCGGTGCGGACATAGGCGCTGCGATAGCCGCCGGTCCCCACCGTCACATCGACCACGCCGTGGATCTTGCGGGGCTCCGATCCGGGGGTGATGCCGGTCGCGCCTTCCTGCGGCAGGGCGATGGCGGGGGAGGTTTTCAGATAGTCGTCGATCTGCGCGGCGACGCCGGGCGCGGCGGCCGGCGCGGACGCGGGCGCGGACTGGGGGCCAGACTGGGGCGCGGTCGCCACCGCCTCGGGCTCGGCCGCGAGCGCCGGCGCCCCGGCGAATACGGCGGCGAGGGCCAGGGCGGACAGCAGGCGACGGGAGCTACTCATGGAATTGCTATGCGCCCCGCACTGCTCCGGAATAAGGCGGGGCCGCAATGCGCCGGCAACACAGGCGCGCAAGGTTGCGATTCCACGGCGCGCGGCGTTTTAGTCGCGGCCAGAGGGGCGCGTACGGTCTGCGCCAAGCAGTTTTCTAATCCGGGGGTGTCGCATGATCCGTCAGTCGTTCGCCGCGCTGATCGCGCTTGGCTTTTCCGCAACCACGGTGCTGGCCCAGCCAGGGCCCGGCAATAGCCCCGCCGCCGCCTCCCGCGCCGCCCGCAACACCAGCGACGAGCCGATGTCCAACAGCGGCAGCGTCGTTGAACGGCGCTCTGAACGCGGCGCCCAGGCCGGCGAACGGAAGATCAGCGACTTCGACATAGCCACCGCGCCCGTCCAGGAACAGGCCAAGCTTTCGCACCACACCGTCACGGTGGGCGGCAGGACCATTCCCTACACCGCCACGGCCGGCACGCTGACCCTGCGCGACGACGACGGCAAGCCGATCGCCAGCATGTTCTACGTCGCCTACACGGCCGACCGGGCCAAGGGCGATACCGACCGGCCGGTGACCTTCCTCTACAACGGCGGCCCCGGCTCGGCGTCGCTGTTCATGCACATGGGCGCGGTGGGCCCGATGCACGTGCAGACCGACTCGCCCGGCGCCACCCACTCCGCGCCGTTTGCGATCGTCGAGAACCCCTACACCCTGCTCGACAAGTCCGACCTGGTGTTCCTCGACGCCATCGGCGCCGGCTATTCCCGCCCGCTCGGCGACACCAAGGGGACGACCTTCTGGGGCGTCGACCAGGACATCGACGCCTTCGCCCGCGGCATCCAGCGCTACGCCACCATCAACCACCGCTGGAACTCGCCCAAGTTCCTGTTCGGCGAGAGCTACGGCACCACCCGTTCGGCGGGCCTGGTCTACGCCCTGCAGGAGCGCGGCCTGCAGTTCAACGGCGTGCTGCTGCTCTCCTCGGTGCTCAACTACGGGGCGCACGACTCGGGCTTCGACCACAGCTACGTGAGCTATGTGCCGAGCTATGCAGCGACCGCCGTCTACTGGAAGAAGGCGCCGCAGCCCGCCGACCTGACCGCCTACCTGCAGGAGGTCCGCAACTGGGCCGCGGGTCCGTACCTGGCCGCGCTCACCAAGGGCTCCAACATTTCCGAGCAGGAGTTCGACGCCACGGCCAAGCAGCTCAGCGCCTACACGGGCCTGTCGGTGGACTTCATCAGGAAGGCGAACCTGCGGGTCGACCTCAGCCGCTTCCGCAAGGAGCTTCTGCGCGACCAGCATCGGACGCTCGGCCGCTATGACACCCGCTTCACCGGCATCGACGCCGACAACGCCGGGGAGGGTCCGGAATACGACTCCTCGGACACCGGTATCCACGGCGCCTATGTCGCCGCCCTGCACGACTGGGTGGAGCGGGGGCTGGGCTACACGACCGAGCTCAACTATTGGCCGTCGGGCCCGGGCATCAACCAGGCCTGGGACTGGAAGCACAAGCCGCCGGGCGGCCCGAACGGCGGCGGTAACGCGCGCAAGGAACCGGTCGCCAATACGGCCGCCGATCTCGGCATGGCCATGCGCGAGAACCCGCACCTGATGGTCTATTCGCTGAACGGCATCTACGACATGGCCACGCCGTTCTTCGGCACCGAGTACGACCTGGCCCACATGTGGCTGGATCCCAGCCTGCGGAACAACGTGCGCTTCGGTTACTATCCGTCGGGACACATGGTCTATCTGAACCAGGACGCCATGAAGACGATGAAGGCCGATGTGGCGAAGTTCTATGACGAGGCGCTAGCCAAGCGCTGACGTGGGCCGAAGGGCCACAGCACATTCGTTAACGAATATAGTTAACGGCCGAATCTCAGCCGAGAGCTTCAGGCGACATATTCGCGTGAGGTGGGAACAACATTGACGGATAGTTAATAACACCTCCTAGTTGTCCTCTCGGCGTGACCGCTATCCGCGTTTTTTGGATGCGCGTCCCGCACATAAAGCAACGTTGGGGTGCTGAAATGAGAACCAGAATTCTTCTTGGAGGAAGTGCGCTCGCGCTGGCCCTCGTCCTCTCGGGACAGGCCTTCGCGTCCGGGAACAACAACTCCGCGCCCGACGGACCCGTCATCCTCGACCTTGTGGGCCAACCCGTCCCGCACACCTATACCCAGTACACGGCCAGCTTCATCGCCGGGACGACCTCGACGGACCTGTCCTTCGCTTTCCGAGAGGATCCCGCGTTCATCTCGCTGGACGACATCGTCCTGACGACCGGCGGCGGCGCGAACCTGGTGGTCAACGGCGGCTTCGAGGCCGGCCTCGTCAACGACAACGCCCCTGTCGGCTGGACCTATCTCAACGTGTTCGGCGCCTCGGCGGCGGGGACCGTTCAGGCCAACAATCCGCACAGCGGCTTGAACAACTATTACGACGGCGCGGTGCAGGCCTATGACGCCATCACTCAGAACATCACCACCGTGGTCGGTCAGACCTACAACCTCAGCTTCTGGCTGGACGACAACAGCCAGTTGACCACGTTCCAGCACCTCAGCACCAACGGCAACATAACCGGCTCGGGCGGCAACGGCATCGACCTGATCGTCTACGCCGGCGACGGCGTGCCGGTCCCGGCCGGCACAGGCGGCATTCCGGAGCCCGCGACCTGGGCCATCATGCTGGTCGGCTTCTTCGGCGCCGGCGCGGCGATCCGCGGCCGCCGGAAACTGGTGGCGGCGACCGCCTAGGCCGACTCCGATCAAAGACCGATCGAAGGCCCTGCCGCGCCACGCGGCGGGGCCTTCGTCATGTCAGGGGGCCAGCGCCGCGGCGCCCAGCTGCGCGCCGCCGGTCAGGGCGAGGGCGGCTGCGTCGGCTCCCACCGCGACCTTGTAGGCCCCCGCGTCGAGCCGCCAGCCGTGCGACTTGACGTCCCAGTTGGCGAGCAGGCGTTGCGGCGCGACGATCGTCACCTGCCGGCTCTGGCCCGGCTTCAGCGCCACCTTCGACCAGCCGATCAGCCGCTGCTGGCGCCGCATCGGAGCGGCCGTCAGATAGAGCTGCGGCGTGTCGGTCCCCGCTCGGGCGCCGGTGTTGGTCACCGTGAAACTGGCGGTGAGCGTCTTGCCGCCGGAAACCTTCAGGCCGGAGTAGCGGAAGCTCGTGTAGGTAAGCCCGTAGCCGAACGGGTAGAGCGGCCTATCGCCCGACCCGGCGAAGCCGCGGTAGCCGACGTCCGAGCCCTCCGAATAGCGCACGTCGAAGGCCTTCAGGCTGGTCGTCGGCGTCAGCGTCTCCACCGCCGCCTGGTCCGAGCCGGGCAACACCGGGCGCGCCAGCTGCGCCTCGCTGGCCGGGAAGGTCATCGGCAGCCGGCCTTGCGGCTCGACCTCGCCGAACAGCACGCTCGCGATCGCCTCGCCGCCCCGCGCGCCGGGATACCAGGCCTCCAGGATCGCGCCGGCCCGCTCGCGCCAGGGCATCAGCACCGGACCGCCGGTCTCCAGCACCACCACGGTCCTGGGGTTCGCCGCGGCCACCGCCGCGATCAGCGCGTCCTGCTCTCCCGGCAGGGTCATGGAGATGTCCATGCCCTCGCTGGACCACTGGGTGGCGAACACCACCACCACATCGGCGTTTCGCGCCAGCGCCGCCGCGGCGGCCGGATCCGCGCCGTCGTTGAAGGTCACCTTGGCGCCCTTCGCCCGGGCCTTGATCGCCGCCAGAGGCGCCGAGGGGTGGTACATCTGCCCACCGCCCCAGGAGGGCGCGCCCTTCGGCGCGGGGAACTTCACCGAGCCCAGGGGGATCACCTGGGAGGAGCCGCCGCCGGAGATCACGCCTGCGTCGGCGTGGCCGCCCACCACCAGGATGCGCTTGGCGCCGGCGGCCAGGGGCAGCAGGCCCTTGCCGGTCTTCAAAAGCACGATCCCCTGCTCGGCGGCGTGTCGGGCCACCAGGCCATCGGCGGCCGTGTCGAGGCCGCCGGCCTGGACGGGATGCTCGAACAGGCCCTGGGCGAACATGCTGCGCAGCAGGCGGTGGGTCATCTCGCGGATCCGCGCGGCGGGCACCTCGCCCGACTGCACGGCCTCCTTCAGCGGCGCGTCGAAGAAAACCTTTTTGTCGAGCTGCTGGCCGGATTCCTGGTCGAGGCCGGCCTTGGCCGCGGCCACGCCGTGCACCGCCCCCCAGTCGGACATCACCCAGCCGGGATAGCGCCAGTCGGTGCGCAGCACGTCGGTGAGCAGGAACGGGTTCTCGCAGGCGTAGGTCCCGCCGACCCGGTTGTAGGCGCACATCACCGAGCCCGGATGGCCGGTCTCGATGGCGATCTCGAAGGCCAGGAGGTCGCTCTCGCGGAACGCCGCCTCGTCGATCTCGGCGCTCAGCACCATCCGGCCGGTCTCCTGGTCGTTGATGGCGAAGTGCTTGGTGGTGGAGACGATGTGGTTCGACTGGATGCCCTTGATCGAGGCCCCGGCCAGGGTCCCGGCCAGCAGGGGGTCCTCGCCGAGGTATTCGAAGTTGCGGCCGTTGCGCGGGTCCCGCAGCAGGTTGACCCCGCCCGCCAGGAGCACGTTGAAGCCCTTTTGGCGCGCCTCTTTGCCGATCATCGCCCCGCTCGCGAAGGCGGTCTTGGCGTCCCAGGTGGCGGCCAGCGACAGGCCCGACGGCAACGGGGTAGCGTCATCGTCCTTCCGCCCGGCGTTGGCGACGCCGAGGCTCGCGTCGCTCTCGCTGAGCGCCGGGATCCCCAGGCGCGGCAGGCCGGGGACATAGCCGGCGGAGGGGATCGAACCGGCCGGCGGCTTGGCCATCAGCCTGGGGAAGACGCCATGCAAGAGGCCGACCTGTTCGTCGAGGTTCATCTGGCCGATCACCAGGTCGGCCCGGCGGTCAGGGCTGAGCTTGGCGTTCATCCAGGGCCGGGCCGCAGCGGTCTTCGCGGGGGCCTTAGGAGGCGTCTTGGGGCCCGCCGACAGCGCCAGCCCCGGCGCCGCCAGCGCCAGCGCCGCGGCGCACGCACCGATCTTCAACCCATGTCCCACAGCCGCGCCCTCCGCTTTTCGTTGGGCGAGTCGTACCGCAAGCCGCGCGGTCCCACAGCACCTGAATTGACGCCGTACGCGACCCCGCGGGCCCACCGTTTCGAGGGCAGTTGTGCGCCCTGCCACTTAGGCTTGCGGCGCAAGCGCGACCGTAGGCACACTCGCGGCAACAACACCGGGGAGGATGCCTATGCGTGGAATGCTTATGGCCGCGAGCCTTGCGGCTCTCATCGGCCTGTCCGCCTGCGACACCAAGGAAGAGGCCGCCGCGCCGCCGCCGCCGCCGAAATCCATGGCCCGTCCGCAGCAGATGTACGCCGGCCAGGAACAGATCGCCAAGATCGACAGCGCCGCCATCAAGGTCAGCGAGCCCGGCAAGCTCCAGATGACCGCCGCCGGCAGCGTCGGCATGGCCGGCTACAAGAACGCCGCCTTCCTGCCGCGGATCAACGCCGCCCCGCCGAAGGACGGCGTCTATGAGGTGGATGTGGTGGCCGACAAGCCCGCCGCGCCGGGCGCAGCCGCGGTGACGCCCATCGAGATCAAGAAAGCCTGGGCGGGCTATCCGGCCGACCATCTCAAGGGCGTGAAGTTCTTCGCCAAGACCAACTCGGTGGTGGCGATGCTGCCGGCGAGCTGAGCCGCGCCTCTTCGCGCTCGCCTTCGCCGCTGCTAGGTTCGATTGTGCCCGCGTCTTGTTCCGCGGCGAAGGGGGCCTAGTGGCGTCGGACGCCTTCAATGCGTCGGAACAGAAGCTGGCGGCGGCGCACCAGGCGCTGCTGCACACCCGCGGCCTGCAGCTCGACTTCAAGGCCGCGCCGCCGCCGCCGCCGACGCCTTCGTGGGTCGGGGACGTGCTGCGGGCCATCGGCGACCTCGCGCCGATCTTCAAGTTCGTCTTCTGGGGCGGCCTGGCCCTGGGCGCGGCCCTGATCCTCTGGTTCATCGGGCGCGAGATCTGGGAGACGCGGCGTCGCAAGCGGCCGCCCACCGTCGCGCCGGCGGACTGGCGGCCCGAGCCCGAGGCCGCGCGCGCCTTGCTGGAGGAGGCCGACCGGCTGGCCGCCGCCGGGCGCTTCGGCGAGGCGATCCATCTACTGCTGTTCCGCAGCATCGACGACATCGCCGGCCGCCGGCCGGGACTGGTGCGACCGGCCTTCACCAGCCGCGACATCGCCCGCCTCGACCAGATGCCGCCCCCGGCCCGCGGCGCCTTCGCCCGCATCGCCGAGCGGGTCGAACGCAGCTTCTTCGGCGGCCGTCCCGTGGGGTCGGAGGATTTCGCCGAAGCGCGGGGCGACTACGAGACCTTCGCCTTCTCGGAGGGTTGGTCATGAGCGCGACCGAGGCGCCGGCCGGACCGCCGCAGGCCTTCTCCCCGCGCACGATCCTGGCCCTGGTCATCGTGGGGCTGATGTCGTTCTCGGCCTTGGCGGTGCTGGCGGCCTATGCGCCGGAGCTGCGCGGCGCGACCGATCCGGCGGCCCATGCGCTCTCGGCCTCCGCGGTGGGCTTCAAGGGCGTCACCGTCATGCTGAAGGCCGAAGGCGCGCCGGTGGTGATCAGCCGGACATCGCCGCGCGGGCGCCGACCCGACCCGGCGCTGCTCGTCCTGACGCCGACAATCGAGACCTCCGCCAAGGATCTCGCGCCCTTCGCGAACCAGCCGAGCATGCTGATCGTACTGCCCAAATGGCTCGCCGAGCCGCAGCCGCTCCATCCCGGCTTCGTCGACAAGGCGGGGATCAGCGAGAACAGCAACCATGCCACCCAGATGCTCTCGGCCTATTCGCCCGCCACCGAAGTGGGGCATCGCACCGGCCGCTCGCGACCCTCGCTCTACGGCGCTGGGGCCGTGTTCGCACCAGGCACGTTCCTGCGCCTGGACGCGATCGACGGCCTGCAGACCATCTCCGGCTCCGGCTGGGAGCCGATGCTTGTGGATGAGCAAGGGAGCGTCGTGCTCGCGCGGTCGAAGAAGCACTTCGAGGTGGTGGTCCTCGCCGACCCGGATCTCCTGAACAATCAGGGCCTGGCGGGGCTCGGCAATGCGCGGGCCGGGATGGCCATCCTCAACACCCTGCGCGACGAGTCCGGCCTGCGCTTCGACGTCACGCTCAACGGCTATGCCCGCGGTCGCGGGATCGGCCGGATGATGCTGGAGCCGCCGTGGCTGGCCGCCACCCTGTGCGGCGTGGCCGCGGCTCTGCTGATGGGGCTGCACGGCCTGGCGCGGTTCGGGCCGACGCTCGCCAGGGGCCGCGCCATCGCGCTCGGCAAGCGCGCCCTGGTGGACAATTCGGCGGGCCTGGTGCGGATGGCGGGACGCGAGGCCGAGCTCGCGCCGGCCTATGCGGCGCTGACCAAGACCATGGTCGGCAAGGTGGCCGGCGGCGGGGAACGCACCGCGGCCGGCGGCGACAACGAACGCTGGCTCACCGAGCTGGCGCGTCAGCGGGGCGCGGCCGCCCCCGCCGACCTGACGGCGCAGGCCGAACGGGCCAAGACCGCTGACGACCTGCTGGCCGTCGGACGAAGCCTCTATCACTGGCGATTGGAGATCACGCGTGAACGTCGATGAAGTGAGTGCGCTCGCCGCCAAGGTGCGGGCCGAGATCGGCAAGGCCATCGTCGGCCAGACCGAGACCGTCGATCTCCTGCTGACCGCGCTCTTCGCCCGCGGCCACGTGCTGCTGGAGGGGGCCCCCGGCACGGCCAAGACCTTCCTGGCCCAGTGCTTCGCCCGCACGCTCGACCTCGACTTCGGGCGGATCCAGTTCACGCCGGACCTGATGCCCGCCGACATCATCGGGGCCAACCTGTTCAACTTCCAGACCTCCAGCTTCACGCTGAGCAAGGGGCCCCTGTTCTGCGAGCTGCTGCTGGCCGACGAGATCAACCGCACCCCGCCGAAGACCCAGGCGGCGCTCCTGGAAGCCATGCAGGAGCGGCAGGTGACCATCGACGGCAAGCCGCACGTCTTGAGCGACCGGTTCATGGTGGTGGCGACCCAGAACCCGCTGGAGCAGCAGGGCACCTATCCGCTGCCCGAAGCCCAGCTCGACCGGTTCCTGTTCAAACAGACCCTGGGCTATCCGAGCCGCGACGAAGAGCGCCGGATCGTCGCCACCTATGGCGTCCAGAGCGGCCAGACCGCGCCCGCCGACATGGGGGTGGCCAAGGTGGTCAACGCCAAGGTCCTGGCGGCGGCCAACGCCGCGGTGGCCGCCGTGACGCTGAGCGACGAGGTGGTTACCTATGTACTCGACCTGGTCCGCTCGACGCGGGAGACCGCCGACCTGCAGAGCGGCGCGAGCCCCCGCAGCGCCGCCCAACTCGCCCTTGCCGCCCGGGCCCGCGCCGCCCTCGACGCCCGCGACTACGTCATCCCCGATGACGTGAAGGCGCTGGCCCTGCCGGTGCTGCGCCACCGGGTGATCCTGTCGCCGGCCGCCGAGATCGAGGGCCGCCGCGCCGATGAGGTGATCCAGGGCCTCGTCGAGCGGGCCGCGGCGCCGCGCTGACCGGCGTGAAGCTCTATCCCACCAAGCGCGCGGTCGCCCTGGCCGCCCTGGGCGCCCCGGTGGCGCTGGCGGTCGCGCTGGCCGCGCCCGGCTTCTGGGGCGCAGCCGCTGCCTGGATGCTGATGACCGCGGGCCTGCTGCTGGCCGACGCGCTCCTGGCCGCGCGGCCGTCGCAGCTGGCGCTCACCCTGGCCGCGCCAGGGGTCATGGGGCTTGGCCGGCCGGAGGAAGCCTCAGTCGAGGCGGCCTTCACCGGGCCGGGTCCGCGGGAGATCGAACTCGCCCTCGGCGTCAACGCGCGGCTGGTCGCGAGCCCCGTCCGCCAGCGGCTGACACTCGGCGGCGGCTGGGGCCGGGCGAGCGTCTCGCTCACCGCCCAGCGGCGCGGCGACGGGCGGCTGGAGCAGGTCTGGGCGCGCTGGAGGGGACCGCTCGGCCTGATGTGGCTGCAACGGACCGAGACGCCCGACCGCGCCATCGCCATCACCCCTGATGTCGAGCGGGTGAAGGAGCAGGCGCTGCGCCTCTTCTCGCGCGACGCGCTGTTCGGCCTGAAGGCGCAGATGGAGACCGGCCAGGGCGGCGACTTCCACGCGCTGCGCGACTTCCAGACCGGCATGGACCTGCGCGCCATCGACTGGAAGCAGAGCGGCCGGCACGGCAAGCTTGTGGCGCGCGAGTTCCGCACCGAGCGTAACCACCACGTCATCCTGGCCATCGACACTGGCCGGCTGATGTGCGCGCCGACCTCCAGCGGGCCGCGCGTCGACCAGGCGATCAACGCCGCCCTGCTGCTGGCCTTCGCGGGCCTGAAGATCGGCGACCGGGTGGGCCTCTTCGCCTTCGACGCCAAGCCGCGCGTGTCGAGCGGCGTGGTGGCCGGCGCCCAGGCCTTCCCGCTGATTCAGCGGCTCGCCGCCGGCATCGACTATTCCACCGAGGAGACCAACTTCACCCTGGGCCTGACGACGCTGGCCGGCCGCCTCGACCGCCGCGCGCTCGTCGTGGTGTTCACCGACTTCGCCGATCCGACCAGCGCCGAACTGATGATCGAAAACGTCGGGCGGCTGATGCGGACCCACCTGGTGCTGTTCGTGGTGTTCCGGGACGAGGAGCTGGAAGCCCTCGCCGACGCCGAGCCAGTCGAGGCCGACGACGTCTCCCGCGCGGTGATCGCCGCAGGCCTGCTTCGCCAGCGCGAAATCGTCATCGGCCGGCTGCAGCGGCTGGGCGCCCAACTGGTCGACGCCCGCGCCGAGGACCTCGGTATCTCGCTGCTCAACGCCTATCTCGACGTCAAGCGCCGGGAGCTGATCTGATGGCCGAGCTGCAGCTCAAGAGCCACCGCTTCCGCGCCGAGCGTGAGGCCGACTGGCGGCGGCTGGAGACCCTGCTCTCGCGCGTCGAAAAGGGCGGCGCGCGCAAGCTCAACCGTGACGAGCTGGTGGAGATGCCGGTGCTCTACCGCCAGGCGCTTTCGTCGCTGTCGATGGCCCGCGCCATCTCGCTCGACCAGGGCCTGATCGGCTATCTGGAGAGTCTCTGCACCCGGGCCTATTTCTTCGTCTACGGCACGCGCTCGCGGCCCCTGGAGCGGATCGCCGGCTTCTTCGCCCGCGACTGGCCGCGCGCCGTCCAGGCGCTGTGGCGCGAGACCCTGGCGTCGGGCGGCCTGATGATCGCCGGCACGATCGGCGCCTTCATCCTGGTCAGCCGCGACCCCGACTGGTTCTACGGATTCATACCGCAAGCGATGGCGTCCGGCCGCGACCCCACGGCGTCGACCACGTTCCTGCACGACACCCTCTACCAGCAGCCCAAGCTGCACGAGACGCTCGGCGCCCTGGCGGCGTTCCTGTTCACCCACAACGCCCAGATCGCGATCTTCGCCTTCGCGCTGGGCTTCGCGCTCTGCCTGCCGACCGCCGGCCTGATGCTGTTCAACGGCTGCATGCTGGGCGCCTTCCTGGCGCTGTTCGCGGGCCGGGGCCTGGCGTTCCAGGCGACCGGCTGGCTGATGATCCATGGCGTGACGGAGCTCTTCGCCGTGACCCTCGCCGGCGCGGCGGGCTTTTCCATCGGCTGGGCCGTGGCCTTTCCGGGCGAGCGGACCCGGGTCGACGCCGCCGCCGACGCCGGGCGGCGCGGCGCGACGGTGATGGCCGGGGTCATCGTCATGCTGTTCGTGGCCGGCATGCTGGAGGGTTTCGCGCGCCAGCTGATCCGCGACGACATCGTCCGGCTCTCGATCGCTGCGGGCAGCGCGCTCGCCTGGGGCCTCTACCTCTACCTTCCACGCCGCGCGAGGCCGGCATGACCGCGGCCGCCCCGCCTGTCCGTCCGCGCCGCCCGCTCCGGCCCCGCCGTCCGCCCGACGACGGCTGGCGGGAATTCGTCACCCCGGAGGGCGTTGACCTGCGCCTGCGGATCGCCAGCTACGGCGAACGCTGCGCGGCCTTCATTCTCGACGGCCTGATCATCCTGGGCGTGCTGATCGCGCTCAGCCTCCTGGCCTTGCTGGCCGCCTGGAGGATCACGGCCGTCGGCGCCGACTTCGGCGGCCAGGCGGCGCTGGTGATCTGGATGCTGGGCGCCTTCCTGCTGCGCAACTTCTACTTCATCGGCTTCGAGATGCGCCCGGGTTCGGCGACGCCCGGCAAGCGGGCGCTGGGCCTCAGGGTCGTGGCCCGAGACGGCGGCCGGCTCACCGCCAACGCGGTCTTCGCCCGCAACGCCATGCGCGAGCTGGAGGTCTTCCTGCCGGCCAATTTCCTCTTCTCGTCCGGCCTCGGCGTCGACGGCGGCCTGATCGCGCTCGGCGCCATCTGGAGCGGGGTCTTCGTGCTCTTCCCGCTGTTCAACCGCGACCGCCTGCGGCTGGGCGACCTCGCCGCGGGGACCATGGTGCTGAAGACGCCGCGCCGGGTGCTGCGGCCCGATCTCGCCCAGGACGGCCAGGCCATGGTCGGCGGTCCGGCCTTCACCGAAACCCAGCTCGACGCCTATGGGGTCAAGGAGCTGCACGTGCTGGAGGACGTGCTGCGCAGGGCCGACCGCCGCACCGTCGCCGAGGTCGCCGCCCGCATCCGCGCCAAGATCGGCTGGGACGCCCCGCTGGAGATCTCCGACAAGGCCTTCCTCGCCGCCTACTACGCGGGCCTCAGGGCGCGGCTCGAGGCCCGCCTGCTGTTCGGCCACCGCCGCGCGGACAAGTTCGACCGGCCCTAGGGTCTAGTCGAAGATCGCCGCCAGGCCCTCCGCGCCCACGCCGTCGCGCACCCGCCGCAGCTCGACATAGAGCACCGAGATGCCGGTCGAGCCGATCAGGGCGTTGGCCACATAGAGCAGCGGGTTGACCACCAGGGCGACGATCGCCGTCGGCGAGCCGCCGCCCGCGACCCGCATGGCGCTGTTGACGACGCCGAACACCAGCTCGATGATCAGCAGGGCGACGATGTAGAGCACGAAGACCGCGAACACCCGCCAGCGGTTGCCGCGGGTCAGTTCGGCGCTGCGCCCGAACGACGCGAGCAGGCCGGGGTGCTCGACCACGAAGACCGGGATGCAAAGGCACCATGCGGTGGCGATCATCAGGCCCGGCACGATCAGCAGGATCGTTCCGAAGAAGATCGCCAGGTAGAACATGATCCCGATGGCGATCAGCGGCAGGAAACTCCGCAGGCCGATGCTCAGGCAGTCGGCGACCGTGGCGTGCCGGCCGTTGAGGTCGGTCACCGCGCCGTAGATCAGCGTCGCCTGCAGGATGAGGGCGCCCAGCCCCGAGATGATCCCGCTGACCGAGGTCTGCCAGCTGAACGGGTCGCCGGCCTTCAGGAAGTTCAGCTGGGCGATGCCGACCAACAGGCTGGGCAGGCCGACCAGAGCCAGGGCCAGCACCAGGAAGGTCACGAAGTTGCGGCCCAGCACGCCGAACATCAGCTGGATCACCCGCCCGATATCGAGCTGGCCCGTCGAATCGCCCATGGTCGTCACGGCAGCGCCCCCGATGTCCCGTTTCCCTTCCGTCACGCTAGACTGGCCCACCGACGATTGCCAAGGCCGAAGCCAACCCGGCGGCTCGCGCGTTGACGCGGAGGCCGGGATCGCGGCCTGATCCGCGGCGGGCGCGGAGAGGAACAGGCATGGCCGAGGGTTCGACGCGCGTCGTCCTGGCCGCGCTGGCGGGGAACGGGGCCATCGCCCTCGCGAAGTTCATCGCCGCCGGCGTCTCGGGCTCGACGGCGATGCTCACCGAGGCGATCCACTCCCTGGTCGACACCGGCGACCAGCTGTTCCTGCTGATCGGCCAGCGGCGCGGCAAGCGACCCCCCGACGAGAGCCATCCGCTCGGCTACGGCATGGAGACCTATTTCTGGTCCTTCGTCGTCGCCCTGATGGTCTTCGTGCTGGGCGGGATGCTGTCGATCTACGAGGGCGTGCGCCATATCCTGGAGCCGGCGCCGGTGGTCTCGCCCTGGATCAGCCTCGGCGTCCTTGCCGTCTCCGCCGTCTTCGAGGGCGCCTCCTTCCGGATCGGCTACCGTGAATATAAGCGCGTGGTGCGCGGCAATCCGATCCGCCTGTGGGCCTTCATCAAGGGCTCCAAGGATCCCGGCCTGGTCTCCGTCCTGCTGGAGGATTCCGCGGCGCTGATCGGCATCGTCCTGGCCGCGGCAGGGGTGATCGCGGCGAGCTTCTTCCACCTGGCCTGGGCGGACGGCGCGGCCTCGGTCGCCATCGGCCTTTTGCTCACCGGCGTCGCCTTCACCCTCGCCAACGAAACCCGCAGCCTGATCGCCGGTGAATCCGTGGCCCCGATCGTCATGGTGCGGTTGAAGGAGACCCTGGACCGGATCACCTGCATCACCGAACTGGAGGAGATCGCCACCCTGCACCTCGGGCCCGGCGCCATATTGGTGGCGCTCACCCTGGCCTTCCGGCCCAAGGCGACCAGCACCTCGATCGACGCGGCGATCGTCGAGATCACCGAATGCCTCCAGGCCACCGACGGCCGTGTCGCCTACGTCTTTGTCCGCCCGTCGCACAAAGGCGCGACAGTCACGGTGAAGGCCTAGGCGCGGGCGGCCCGGCGGCTTGCAAAACCCGCGCAAATGCGCGCCTGATCGGCGTCCGCGCGTCCCCTGGAGAGGTCTTGCATGGACATCGGCGTCTTCATCCCCATCGGCAACAACGGCTGGCTCATCTCGGAGACCTCGCCGCAGTACATGCCGACGTTCGAGCTGAACAAGGAGATCGTCCAGAAGGCCGAGAAATACGGCTTCGACTTCGCGCTCTCGATGATCAAGCTGCGAGGGTTCGGCGGCAAGACGGAGTTCTGGGAGCACAACCTGGAGAGCTTCACCCTGATGGCGGGCCTGGCCGCCGTGACCCGGAAGATCAAGATCTTCGCCACCGCCGCGACCCTGACCATCCCCCCCGCCATCGTGGCGCGCATGGCGTCGACCATCGATTCCATCGCGCCGGGCCGCTTCGGCATCAACCTGATCACCGGCTGGCAGAAGGCCGAGTACGACCAGATGGGCCTGTGGCCGGGCGAGAAGCACTATTCCGACCGCTACAACTACCTCGGCGAGTACGCGACGGTGCTGAAGGAGCTGATGGAAACCGGCCGCAGCGACTTCAAGGGCCAGTATTTCACCATGGAGGACTGCCGGGTCAGCCCCCGGCCGCACGGCGTGAAGATCATCTGCGCCGGCTCCAGCGACGAGGGCCTGGCCTTCACAGCTCAGTATGCGGACTATTCCTTCGCGCTCGGCAAGGGGACCAACACCCCGACCGCCTTCGCCTCGGTCAATTCGAGGCTGGCGGCGGCCAAGGCCAAGACCGGCCGCGACGTCGGGTCCTACATCCTCTTCATGATCATCGCCGACGAGACCGACGTGAAGGCCATGGCCAAGTGGCAGCTCTACCGCGACGGCGCCGACCAGGAGGCGCTTTCCTGGCTCACCAACCAAGCCGCGCCCAATGCGCGCGGCGGCACCAGCAACACCAACACCACCCAGCTCGCCGCGCCGGAATCCGCGGTCAATCTCAACATGGGGACCCTGGTCGGCTCCTATGAGACCGTCGCCGCCATGCTCGACGAGGTCGCCGCCGTCCCCGACACCGCCGGCGTCCTCCTCACCTTCGACGACTTCGTGAAGGGCGTCGAAGCCTTCGGGACAAGGATCCAACCCAAGATGAAGAGCCGCGCCAATGTCGTTGCGGCTTAGCGGGCCTTTCATATGAGTTCCAGACCTCACCCGACCGTCCCCCGAGACGGCGTCGTCACCCTGCCGGCGCGGCCGGAGAGCCTGCCGATCAATCCCAGCGAGACGGCGCTGATCGTGGTCGACATGCAGAACGCCTACGCCTCGCCCGGCGGCTACCTGGACCTGGCGGGCTTCGACATCGAGGGCTCGGCCGGCGTCATCGACCGCATCGCACTCGCGGTCGAGGCCGCGCGCAAGGCCGGCGTCACCGTGGTCTTCTTCCAGAACGGCTGGGACCCGGACTATGTCGAGGCCGGCGGCCCGGGTTCGCCCAACTGGTGGAAGTCGAACGCGCTGAAGACCATGCGTGACCGCCCTGAGCTCGAAGGGACCCTGCTCGCCAAGGGGACCTGGGACTACGCGCTCGTCGACAAGCTGCAGCCCCGGAAGGGCGACATCGTCATCGAGAAGCCGCGCTACTCGGCCTTCTACAATACGGCCCTCGACTCCATGCTCAGGGCCCGCGGGATCAAGACCCTCGCCTTCTGCGGCATCGCCACCAACGTCTGCGTGGAATCGACCCTGCGCGACGGCTTTTTCCTGGAATATTTCGGCGTGCTCCTGGAGGACGCCACCCACCAGGCGGGCCCGGCCTTCCTGCAGGAAGCCAGCGTCTACAACGTCGAGAAGTTCTTCGGCTGGGTGTCCAATACCGCCGACTTCTGCGGGACCATCGGCCAGGCGCCGCCCGTCGACCAACTCTAGAGGAAGCCAACCCATGCCCAAGACCATCGTCCTGCCGCCCGGGACCCAGAAGCCGATCGCGCCCTTCTCGCCCGGCACGCTCGCCGACGGCGTGGTCTACGTCTCCGGCACGCTCGCCTTCGACAAGGACAACAATGT
Organism: Phenylobacterium sp.; assembly: GCF_041691455.1. Classification (GTDB taxonomy): domain Bacteria; phylum Pseudomonadota; class Alphaproteobacteria; order Caulobacterales; family Caulobacteraceae; genus Phenylobacterium. The sequence continues at coordinate 287,169 of NZ_JBEPUO010000002.1, forward strand.
CGCCCACGTCGGCGACGTGGAGGCCCAGACGCGCCAGGTGCTGGAGACCATCAAGTCGGTCGTGGAAACCGCCGGCGGGACCATGGACGACGTCACCATGAACCACATCTTCCTCAAGGACTGGGCCGACTACGCGACCATCAACAAGGTCTATGCGGAATATTTCCCGGGCGAGAAGCCGGCGCGCTACTGCGTCCAGTGCGGCCTGGTGAAACCCGACTTCCTGGTCGAGATCGCCTCCGTCGCCCACATCGGCAAGCGCTAGGGCCCCATGCCCGCCGAAGAAACGGGAGCGCCCTCCGCCAACGGACGAACCGCCGACCACGACATCGACCCGCGGTTCCTGACCCGCTGGTCGCCACGCGCCTTCACCGGCGAGGCCATGCCGGACGCGCTCCTCATGAGCCTGTTCGAGGCGGCGCGCTGGGCGCCCTCGGCCAGCAACATCCAGCCCTGGCGCTTCGTCTACGCCCACCGCGACAGCCCGCAATGGGAGCCGCTGTTCCACGCCCTGATGGACATGAACCAGCCCTGGGTCGCCCGCGCCTCGGTGCTGGCCTACGTCATTTCCGACCGGTTCCGCCGTCGGCCCGGCGTCGAGCCCACGGAGAACCGCAGCCACAGCTTCGACACCGGGGCTGCCTGGGCGCTGCTGGCGCTGCAGGCCCAGCACATCGGCTGGGCCGCCCACGCCATGGGCGGCTTCCACGTCGCCAAGGCGCACGAGGCGACGGACGTCCCGGAATCCCACTACCGGATCGAAGCCGCCATCGCCATCGGCCGCCCGACCGACGCCCACGTCCTGCCGGAAAGCTACCGCGCCCGCGAAGTCCCGAGCGGGCGCGAGCCGGTGGCGGGGTTCGTGTTCGAGGGCCGGTTGAGGGCTTAGGCCGTCTGCGGCATCTGGCCGCCGGCCAGGAAGTCCATCTTGCCCAGCGGCACGCCCTGGCTGCGCAGGATCGCGTAGGCCGTCGTCACGTGGAAGATGAAGTTCGGCATGGAGAAGGTCAGCAGGAAGGTCTGGCCGGTGAACTCCATGGTGCGGCCGGGGAAGGTCAGCACGATGGCGCGGGCTTCCTGGCCGTCGACCTGCTTGCGCTCCACCGACTCCACGAAGGCGATGGTCTTGGCGATGCGCTCCTTCAGCTCCGGGAAGGTGGTTTCGGTGTCGGGCATCGACGGGGCCTCGACGCCGGCCAGGCGCGCGGCGCCGCTCTTGGCGCCGTCGCTGGCGAGCTGGATCTGGCGGGCGAAGTTCGCCATGCCATGGCCGAGGCTGGCCTCGGTGAAGGTCGAGAGCTCGACGTGCTGCTCGGCGGCGTAGGTCTGGGCCTTGTCGAGGAAATGGCTGAGGTTCTTCAGCATCTGCAGGTAGACGGCGATCGAGGCGTCATAGAGCGAAAGCGACAAGGGCGTTTCTCCAAATGCGAAGGTTTCTGTGGCCCCCAGATGGGGCGCCCCGCGCGGGCGCGCCAGGGGCGTCACGGAATGTTTGCGGAAGCCGGCGTCCCCGCGTCAGCCGCGCTGGGCCGCCAGCACCCGCAGGAAGTTGCCGCCCATCACCTTGGCGACCTCGCCCTCGTGCATGCCGTGCGCCAAGAGCGCGGCGGGGATCAGCGGCCAGTCGGCGTAGTCGCTGAAGACGGGCATGTAGTTGGCGTCCATGTCGGTGCCGATCGCCACGTGGTCGATCCCGACCGCATCGGCGAGGCGCAGGATCGAGGCGATCCAGTCGGCGACGGTCTTCTGGCCGATGCCGGAGGGCACCGAACCCACGATCCCGCCGTGGCCGGTGACCAGCTTGGCGTGCTCGACGCTGACCAATCTCGGGTGGTCGACGTCGGGGCGCTTCAAGTTGGTGTGCGAGATCATCATCGGCCGGGTGGAGACCTCGACCGCGTCGCGGGTGACGCCCAGGGAGGCATGGGCCAGGTCGACGACGATCCCGGCCTGGTTCATCTCGCGGACGATGGCCTTGCCCACCGGCGTCAGGCCGGGGAAGCGCGGGGTCTCGGTCTGCGGATCGCCGATCTGGTTGGGGTGATAGTGGACGATGGTGATCGAGCGCACGCCGTCGGCCTGGGCCGTGTGGACGCGGTCCAGCCGGTCTTCGATGAAGTCGCCGCCCTCGACCGCGAAGACGCAGGCCGTGTGGCGGGCGGCGAGCGCGCGGGCGATGTCGCGACCGTCGCGGCCGGGCAGGACGTCACCGCGCGCCACCAGAGCTTTCAGCGTCGCGATCTGGCGCTGGTAGTCGGCCCAGGCCTCGCCCGGATCGAACTCGCGCGCGGCGACCAGGCCCTTGGCCGGCGACTGCTCGAGCAGGACGGCGTCGGACACGCAGTTGAAGAGGACGGCCGTCACCTGGCCCGCGGCCATGTCGGCCAGCGCCTTGGGCTCGAACGGCGCGCCCATGGCCCGGGTCGTCTCGTTCTGACGGCCGAGGTCGCGCAGGAAGAACCGGCCCGGGTGGGCATGGATATCGACGGACGGATGCCGGCCGAGGAAGGTCGCGCCGGCCCTGATCTGAGCCTCGCTGAGCTTCAGTCCGTTGTCCCCGCCCTTGGGGTCGAAGACCTGCTGGGCGGCCGCCGGCCAGGCCCCCGCGGCGAGCGCGGCGCCGAAGGCGGTCAGGGCCGCGCGGCGCGAAATCATGCCCAAGCTCATGCCAGATCCTCAAGGACGGAACGGAGCGTCGCGACCAGCTTCTCGATCTCCTCGACCGAGACGATCAGCGGCGGCGACAGGGCGATGGTGTCGCCGGTGGTGCGGATCAGGGCGCCCGCCTTCAGCGTACGGACGAGCACCTCATACCCGCGTGCGCCGGGCGCATCCGGCCGCGGCGCGAGCTCCACCGCCGCCATCAGGCCGATGTTGCGGATGTCGATCACGTTCGGGCAGTCGCGCAGCCCATGAACCGCCGCCTCCCAGGCTGGCGACAGCTCGGCCGCCCGGGTCAGCAGCCCTTCGCGCCGGTAGATTTCGAGTGTCGCGAGCCCCGCCGCGCAGGCCGCCGGATGGCCGGAATAGGTGTAGCCGTGGAAGAGTTCGATGGCGTTCCCGGGCCCCTGCATCAGGGCGTCGTGCACCGGGCGCGCGGCGAACACCGCGCCCATCGGGAAGGCCCCGTTGGTCACCCCCTTGGCCGTCGTCATCAGGTCCGGGGTCACGCCGAAGAACTGCGCGGCGAACGGCGCGCCCAGCCGCCCGAAGCCGGTGATCACCTCGTCGAAGATCAGCAGGATGCCGTGCTTGGTGCAGAGCGCCCGCAGCCGTTCCAGATAGCCGACCGGCGGCGGCAGCACCCCGGCCGAACCGGCCACCGGCTCGACGATCACCGCGGCGATGGTCTCCGCCCCATGCAGCGCGATCAGCCGTTCCAGGTCATCGGCGCGCTCGGCCCCGTGCGCCGGCTGGCCCTTGGAGAACGCATTCTTCTCCAGGTCGTGGGTGTGGCGCAGGTGGTCGGCGCCGGGCAGGGTCAGGAAGGCGCGGCGGTTGTTCACCAGGCCGCCCACCGAGATGCCGCCGAAGCCCACCCCGTGATAGCCCTTCTCGCGCCCGATCAGCCGCGTGCGCTGCCCCTCGCCGCGCGAGCGGTGGTAGGCGAGCGCGATCTTCAGCGCTGTGTCGACGGACTCCGATCCGGAATTGGTGAAGAAGATCCGGTCGAGGCCCTCGGGCGCGATCCGGGCGAGCGCGGTCGCGAAGTCGAAGGCCAGCGGATGGCCCATCTGGAACGATGGGGCGTAGTCGAGGGTCAGGAGCTGCTGGCCGACCGCGGAGGCGATCTCCTCGCGTCCGTGGCCGGCGTTGACGCACCAGAGTCCCGAGGCGCCGTCGATGATCTCGCGGCCGTCCTCGGTGCGGTAGTACATGCCCTTGGCGGCTACCAGCAGGCGCGGCGCGGCCTTGAACTGCCGGTTGGCGGTGAACGGCATCCAATAGGCGTCGAGGTCCGGCCGGTTCCTGCGATCGGAGATGTCGTTCATCGGCGCGCGCCCCGCTTGTGCTCGCGCCTACGAAATCAGGTTCGCGTGGGTCAGGCCAGCGACAGCTTGCCGGTCCCGGCCCAGACCTCGATGAGTTGCGAGATGGCGCGTAGCAGGGCGAAGCCCATGCCAGGCGTTATGGCGTCGAGCCGGGCGATCTCCTGGCGGTCGGCGGCGAGCGAGCGGCCGGCCATGGTCAGGACGGTCGGCCGCCTTGGGCGCACGCCGCGCAGGACGAAGAAGTCGCGGCATTCGCTGACCCGCTGGCAAAGCATGGCTTCGACCGCTGCGCCGAGTTCGGTCTTGCGATCGAGTTCGGCGGTGTCCAGCAGCTTGCCCACCGCGCGCGTGTCCCGCTTGGCGGTCCGCCAGGGCAGGTTGGCCAGGAGGGTCGAGGAGGTGAGGGGAACCGATGAAGCGCTCATCCGACTTGCGAGCCCCGACGATGGATGACGATCGAGAGCAGCGCGAAGGTCTGGAAGGTGATGACCGGATGCGCCATGGCCAGATCGATCGCCTGGCCCGCCCACGCGCCGATGTGGCCGAAGAAGACCGATGCGTAGAAGGTCGCGGAGTTGAGAGCGTCGGTCATTGGACCAAATCCCGTTTTGAGACGGAGAGCCCGTCTGACCGAACGTGTTATGCACGCGGTGGGCCAGATCTTAGGATTTCGGTAACCAAATGGGCGGCGCCGGATGGCGGGAACGGCCCGCCCGCGGCTCACAGGATGGTGGTGGCCGCCATCGCAGGCGCTAAGCTCGCCTTGGGACGCCGTTCGCCGAATCACGGTGGACGCGATGAGCCGGGCTAACCGGGCAAGCCTTCGATCGCCCACGGACCTTGGACCGCATGACGCCGGCCTCCAGCATCGAGCGGCCCGGCGTCGCGCCGACGCTGGCGATGATGCCGCGCGCCGTGGCCAGCGGAGCCTCGCAGGTCGCCCGGCTCGCGCTGCCGCTGCTGTTCCTGCCGTCCATCACCCGCCAGATGCTTCCGGCCGAGACCGGCGTCTACCCGACCGACATGCAGCTGGCGGCCTGGTTTGCCCTGCCGGCGGAGTTCGGCGCCACGCTCTATCTCTTCGAGGTCCTGTCGAAGAGCGGCCCGCGCCGCATGAAGCTGCTGTTCTGGACCGACTACACCGCGCGCCTGGGGCTCTACGCCGCCTTCTCGGCGGTGGTGCTGCTGGTCGCGTGGGCGCTCGGCGCGAACGCCGCGATGGTCCTGATGATGCTGCTCGGCGGCTGGCTGGTGGGCAGCGGCCTCTCTGTGCTGCGGCAGTTCAGCGGACCCCTGCCGCTGCTGATCGCGTGCGACGCGGCGACCATCTTCGCCTACGCGGCCGGCATGATCGTCGTCTTTCCCCGCCAGCCGACGGCCGGGGTGGCCCTGGGCTGCTTCGTGGCCTCGCTCCTGGTCGGGCACCTGGCGCAGATCGCCATCGAACGCCCCGGCTGGCCGTCCGGATTCGGCAAGGTCTTTGATCGGTTGCGCTGGCATGTGCGCCGCCGATGGCGGCTCCTGACCATGCGGACGCTGGGCCAGGCGCAGTCGCAGGCCGCCGTGCCGCTGGCCGCCGTCCTGGTGGGAAGGGGCGAGGCCGGGGTCTATGGCGTCGCCGAGCGCCTGTTCGCGGTATTCGCGAACCTCGCCCTGATCGGTGTCGCCGCCCTCTCGCCCCTCCTGGCCCGGCTCTACAGCCGCGCGCCACGCCGAAGGTTCTGGATCTGGGCGACGCTGGCGGGCGCGGTCACCGGCGGCTTCGGCCTGGTGTTCGGCTTCGCCGCGTTCGACGCCAGCGCGATCTGCCGCGTCCTGTTCGGACCGGCCTATGCCGGCGCCGCGAGCTATTTCGGCCTGCTCGCGGTGATCTACACCCTCAGCACGTTCAACGGGCTCTGCCTCGGCGGCTACCTGTCGCTGACCGGCAAGGGGCAGGGTCTCTTCCTGGCGACCCTCGTGGTGACCGGTCTCACCGTCGCGCTCAGCGTGGGTCTCGCCGCGCATGGCGTGCGGGGAATCCTGACGGCGAGGCTGACCGCGGAGAGCCTGCTCGCCGCCAGCGGGCTGTGGGCCGCCTGGTCCAGCCGCACCGCGGCGGGCAGGTAAGGTTTCTGAAGTATTGCGCGTGCGAGAGTGTCGGGTGGCCGACGTTCTTCAATACCGGGGAGTCGCTTTGGACAAGCAGGCTTCACTAACCCTCGTGATGTTCGAGCACGAGATGGCGCGCGTCCTGCCGCTCCATGAGGGCGGCGTGCGCGAGTTCATGGTCGATCATGAGACACGCGGGAAAGAACGCCGGCAGCTCGGCTTCGACACCGAGATCAACGCCACGCCGCTCAGCGCCATTCGCCCGTTGGCCCGGTTGCCCGGCGTGCGGGTTCACTGCCGAATCAACGACTGGGGGGCCTGGACCCGCGAAGAGGTGGAGACCGCGATCGGCGAGGGCGCCACGCGGATCTATCTCCCGATGGTCAGCGACCCCGGCCAGGCCGAGGCGTTCGTCCGCGCTGTCGACCGCCGCGCCGAGGCCGCGATCCTGATCGAGACCCAGTCCGCGGCGGCCAGCGCGGCGCGGTATGCGCATCTGGGCCTGGACGCCATCTACATCGGGCTGAACGACCTGGCGATCAGCCGCGGCCAGAGCTTCATCTTCTCGGCGCTCGGCGACGGGACGATCGACCAGATCCGCCGCGATCTGCCGCAGGTCCAGTTCGGGTTCGGCGGAATCACCTGCATCGATCGCGGCGCCCCGATCCCCTGCTATCTGCTGATGTCGGAGCTCGCCGCGCTCGGCGCGCAGTTCACCTTCGCGCGCCGCTCGTTCCGCAAGGACATCGTCGGCCGGGAGATTCCCGCCGAGCTCGCACGGATCGCCGAGCTTTGGACGGCGCTCCTGGAGCGCAACACCGAGACCGTCCGCCGCGATCGCGCCGACCTGCATGCGCTTATCAGGACGCTGGAGGCCGCGTGACATTCGCGTCCGCGGTCCAGGACGCGCCGGGTTGGTGGGACGGACGGCCGGTGGCGATCACCGGCGCCAGCGGCTTCATCGGTTCGCACCTGGTCGCGGCCCTGTCTCTCGCGGGAGCCCAGGTTCACGCCCTAGTCCGCACGCCGCGCCGCGGCCTGCCGATGGACCAGGACCGCAATGTGACGCAGCACCGGTGGGCGCTCGACGACGACGCGGCGTCGGAGCGGCTGCTGGCGGACATCCAGCCCGAGGTGGTGTTCCACGGGGCGGTGCACCGCAGCGCCGCCGGCGGCTCCGTGGAGCCCGAGGGCGCGGAGGGTGAGGCGCTGGCCTTGCGGCTCACCGTCGAGGGCGGCGAGGCCTTCGTCCGACGCTGCGCGCGCCACGGCGTCCGGCGACTGGTGCTGCTCGGCAGCTCCAGCGAATACGGGCCGCATGACGCGCCGCTGCGCGAAGACATGGCCGACGCCCCGGTCTCGCTCCACGGCCGCACCAAGGCGGCGCTCACCGCGGCTGTCCGCGAGCTCGCCGCCCAGGGCCTCAACGCCGTCGTCCTGCGGATCTTCTACGCCTATGGCCCGGGCGACGATCCCCGCCGCTTCATTCCAACAGTCTGCCGCGCGGCTCTCGCCGACGAGGGCGTCCGCCTGACGCCGCCGGGGTTCATGCGCGACTATGTCCATGTGGACAACGTGGTGACCGCCTGCCTGCGCGCCGGCGCACTCGATCTGGAGCCAGGCGAGACGATCAACGTCGGCACGGGCCAGGGCGTCGACAACCATGAGCTGGTGTCGATCGTGCAATCCCTATGCGCGGGGCGTCCCGCGATCCTCTCCACGGACTTTCCGCCCCGCCCGGCCGACACCGGCCACTGGCGGGCGGACACCGGGCGCATGGCCGCCAGACTGGGCATCGACCGTGTCATCGGCCTGCACGAGGGCCTGGCCGACGTCCTGCGACACATGCAGGCGGCCGAGAGCGTCGGCGTGCGACCTTGAACGCGCCCGCCGTGACCTTCGTCGTGCCGGTCTATCGGAATCGGGAGACGCTCCGGCTGCTGTGCGAGCGCATCCAGGCGACGGCCGCAGCCGCCTGGCCGGAGGAGGCTCTGGAGATCATCCTGGTGGACGACGCCTCGCCCGACGGCGCCTGGGCCGAGATCGAGCGGCTTTCCGGCGTCATGCCTTGCGTGCGCGGCGTGCGTCTCGCGAAGAACCGCGGTCAGCACTTCGCCGTGCTGGTGGGGTTCTCGCTGGGACGCGGAGGATGGCTCGTCTCGCTGGACGGCGACCTGCAGGACGCGCCGGAAGCCGCCCCGGCCCTGCGCGCGGCGCTCGGCGACGCCGATGTCGTCTTCGCGGGCCGGCGCGGCTGGTACCAGGCCTTTGGCGCGATGATCACCTCCGGCCTCTATCGGCGCGTGATCCTGGCGCGGCTGGGCCTCCCCCGCGACGCCGGCATGTTCTTCCTGATCACCGGCGCCGGCCGCGACCGACTGCTGGAGCGCCTCGTACCGGACCCGTCGGTGATCGGCCTCATCGCCGCGACGCTCCGGACCCGAAGCATTCCGGTCGAGCGCGCCGCCCGCGAGGTCGGAACCTCCAGCTACACCCAAAGCGCCCGGCTCAAAGCCGCGTTACGGGCGTTCACGACCTGGCGCGCGGCGCGGCGGCCGCGGTCCACGGCGGCCGAAGGGCGGTCGACGCTCAGCGCCCTGGTCGTCCAGGATACCTTGCGATGCGAGAAGCCGGCATGATCGCCAACCGGCTCTGGCTCATCGGCCTCGCCGCGGCGTCGGCCGTCTACTTCGCCGTGCTCGCCCACTGGACGCCCTTCGGTCTCGCAGACGAGGGCTACCTCGACTACATCGCCTGGCGGGTACAGGCTGGCGACCAACCCTTCCGCGACATCGAGCTCTTCACCTACGCCCCGGGCCTCTTCTACCTCTGGGCGGGGTGGTTCCACCTGTTCGGCGTCTCCGTCGGAACGGCGCGAGGCCTGGGCGTCCTGCTGGGCGCCTGCAATGCCGCCCTGGCCTATCGGGCGGCCCGGGCGGTGGGCGCCGGCCGGCTGTCGGCGCTTTTCGCGGCGGCGGTGATCCTGGTCGGCTATCCCTGCCTGTTCCGCGGCCATATCCCGCTGATCAACCTCGCCGCCCTGCTCTTGGCCCTGCAGGCCTTGCGAAGCGTCCGATGGCGGATCTGGCTGGCAGGGCTTGGCGCGCTGGTCATCCTCGGCGCCGCGCTGCGGATCGACGCCGCCGCCGCCGCCGCCGCCCTGACGCTCGTCGTCATCCTGCTGAAGGCCGAGGAACGGGGGCGGCAGTTCGCCCCGGCGGTCATGGCCGGCGCGTCGGGGGCGGCCGCGGCCGCGGCCGCGATCGGCGGCCTCTTCGCCTATACCGGCGTCCTGCAGGGCTGGCTCGCGCAGCTCGCGGCCTTCGTCCCCTTCGCGACCCGCCGGTCCGTCGCCTGGTACAAGCTGCCGTTCCCCGGTTTTTCCAGCCATCTCGGGGCCGACATCCTGCCGGCCCTCATGGTTTCGGCGGCGCTCCTGAGCGCCGCCGCCGCCGCCGTTGCGTGGCGGGCGCGCCAAAAGACCCTCACCGACGAGTGGCGGTGTTTCGCCCTGCTCGCGGTCCTGGGCGCAGTGAACCTGCCGCAGTTCCTGATCGAGCGGCCGGACGCCGACCACCTGGCCGACCACGCCTTCGTCTTCGTGTTGCTGGCGATGGCCCTGATCTCTGCGCCGGCCCTGTCAGCCGCCGTCGGCGGGCTCGGGACCCGCAACCGACGCCTGGTTCAGACGGGCGCGTTCGCGGCTTTGGCGGTCTATGCGGCCTGGTCGGCGACCGCCGGCGGCTCGGCCTTGTCGGCGGCCCGCGAGCCCGGACGCCCAATGGCGCTGTCGGGCGAAGCGGTCCGCATCGCCTCGACGCAGGGTCTGCCCGAGGCCCTGGCCCTGCTCAGCCGGGACCTCGCGCCGACGGAGCCGCTGGCGAGCCTGCCGTTCGCGCCGGGGGTCAACTTCCTGCTGCGGCGGCCCTTGCCCAGCCCGCAGATCAACTTCCTGCCGTACAACCAGCAGCGCGCCAACAGCCAGGCGCAGCTGCTCGCCGGCCTCGCCAGGCCGGCGCTCCGCTACGTCTTCCTCCAGCCGCCCTTCCAGATGGGCCCCGATCCGCGGGCCAACATCGTCTGCTACGCGCCGCAGGTCGCCGGCGTCCTGGAGGCGAACTTCGCCGCCGTGGCCGCCAATCCCGAGGTCTGGGTGCTTCGAAAAGGCGGCCGTTCCACCTTGCCCGCCGTCCGCTGCGGGCCGGGGCCTTCCTAGCCGCCGGCGCCAGAGGTGGCGGTGCGCGCAGGCAGGAGCCTACTTGTCTCCTGAACTCTGTCGGCAGGCGGCGGCGGTTCAGCGGCGCACCGCTTCCAGGCGCGCGGTGAGGAGCGCGTCTCCTTCGTAGACGCTGGCGATCCGGTCGAAAGCGGTCCCTCGTTTCAGGAGATCGGCGTACCGCAGGAAGTTCGTCCGCATGATCGGTTCGACATAGGCGTCGCCGAATGCGGCGCGAACGAATTCCCGAACGCGAGCGCTATAGACGCCGGGGTTCTTCTCCTGCGCCAGCATCACCCAGTCGGTGCCGAAGACCAGATGGTCCTTGATGACCGTCAGCCCCTCGTCAGCGAGTCTCTTGAAATTCTTCAGCGCCGGCGCGGTGTCCGTGGCCAAGGCTTCGCTGAAATAGCTGATGTCGGCAAAGATCGGCTTGGACGCGTTTTCCGGCTTCTGAAGATAGCTCGCGAGCCAATACTCCCAGGTGTTCTCGAAAGGTGGAGAGTCGGTCCGGACATCGCAGCGCGCGCCGAGGGACTTCATGTGGCCTGGCGCCTTGGGATCCGCCGACCAATAGGAGAAACCGCCGAAGTGGGCGAGCATGATCGGCGGCGCGTTCGACCGTTCGAAGATCGGCTTCCAGTAGAACGGGTCGGCGAGTTCGCCGGTGTGGCAGTTCGCGGCGACGCTGTTGCCGCCATGGGCCATCACCGGGGCGCCGATCTCCGCGCATTTGTCGAACAGGTCCTGCAGCGCGGCGTCCAATTCATGGCCCAGGGTCAGGCTCATGCTTCGCCGCTCGGCGTCGCTTATCGGCGCGTGCCCGAAGACGTCCGCGAGGACCGCCTCGGGAAAGGGGTGGTCGTCCGGTCCGCGATCCGCGTTGGTCGCCGCACGGAAGCCCATGGGCGGATAGACCTTCGCGCCGATGAACCCCTGGTGGCGCAGGGCGTGCTCGACGAATTCCAGTGGATTTGCGGCGCCGCAAGCCGTGCGGATCTGGCCGGGTCCATCGCCGAATCGCCCGCGCTGGAACTGCACTTGGCGAAGCGGGCAGTAGGCGACATAGCCGTGAACCGCGGGGCCCCCCGGGCGGCGGGCGATCTCCCGCCAGACCGCCGCCTGCTGCACGAAGGTCGAACCCTCTTCCGGGTCGTCGCGAAGCCAGCGGCCGAAGTCGACCATAGCAGGGACCATGAGCAGCGGATTTTGCCTGGAATCGTCCCGATGCAGGTGAGCAAGTTCGTCGACGAGGCAGTGTCGGTAGCCCTCAAGCTGCCTGACGAACTCGAAGAGCCCCGGCAGATAGACGCCTGCCAGGGCGCCCGCCCGGGGTGTCGATTCGCCCGGCGGCTCGGTCGAGAGCGCGCGGCCGGCGATGGCTCGGAGTTCGGCCGGGGGCAGCTCGATCATGCCCCGCGCATCGGTGCTTCGGGTATCGCCGGCGGCGCGGAAGATCAGGCGCCGCAGCTGGACCTCGGCGTTCTGCTGGCCCCTTGTCGGTGATGAGCGCCAGAAGGATTTCCCGCCGAGGAACTTCGCCACCCGGTTCGCCAAGTCCTCCGATGTCGTGGACCGGTCCGTGGTGCGCACCTCCTCGCCCGCACGCGGCGAGAGGGGCCGCCCCTGCAACAGCTTCAGCTCGGTGACCGCAGACGGCGCGCGATCGGCCCCGGCGATCGCCAGGACGAGTTCCATGAAGAGATCCACCCCGTCCGGGTCCTCGGGGCTTAGCGCCCGTAGTGCTGCCTGTGTCGGATAGTGTTTGGCGACGACATAGCTCAGGAATCGGACCGTCGAGAGATCGCGGGCATTGAACAGGTGGCAGTGTCCATCGATCAGCGCATTCGCAAGGCTTGAGGTCGGCAAAGCTGGAGGCGGACAGGGCTTTACCGTCGCGCAGCCCGCGAGCAGTGTCGCCGCGACGGATAGCAGCATCTCCCTTCGACTGCTGGTTCCCCAAGACGGGCTCTGTTCGTTCGCCAACGCAGGATGGCGGTTTGCATGCGGACCGGTGTCGATCATGATATCGCCCCCAGGTTGAAAGTTAGCGGGGCGCAGTTCTGGGAACAACAGCCGGTGCGCCGATCCGTCTGCATTCGGATTTCCCCCATAGGTTCAGCCCGCATGGCTTTCTACGCGGTGCGCGATCACACGGCGCCATTGTGAGCTTCCTCACATGGCGGGCGAGGGCCGCCCCTGCGGCCGGCGGTCCGAAGCGTGGCATTTCGCACGGGGGTTCGGTGGTCCAGGCCACAGCGGTGGCCTGCGCAAGGCTGCAGTCTCGGGCGCGACATGAACGCGGATCGCCTCGCTCGGCGGCCCTGCCGGGGCTTGGCGTCCTTGGAGCCTCGACCTCAAAGTGAAGCTTGATCGCCAGACACTGGACAGGAGCCGGACAATGGAGAAACCGAGGGGGCCGTCGGCCGCCGTGAAACCGCCAAGAGGTCCTCTCGCCTGGGCCGGATCCAAGTCGATCGGGCGGGTCTCGGAGATCGCGGTCCTGTCGCCGATCCGCAAGGGATGCCCTCCTGGCGAGCGGCGAACCTACGAAGAGCGGCTGCGCCAAGCGATCAACAGCGTCGCCCAGCGCCACATGCACGGCCTTCCCACCGAGCTCAGTCGAGTGCCGACCATCCACTTCGGCCGGATGATCATCATCCGGCCCGAGCAGTACCTGGTCGGCTCGGAGATCCCGGGCGTCGACTACTACGCAACCAGCGGCGTCGGACCCACGGGCGGCTCGGGGGGCGATCAGGTGCCGCTGCCGATGGACGACTTCGGAGAGATGGTTTCGACCCAGCAGCCGAAGACGGACCTCGGCCTGCGATCCTGGGTGCTCACGCTCGTGGAGTTCGACGGAGACCTGAAGGTCTATATGCGCGACATCGCGGTCAAGCTGGGCAAGGATTTCGACAGCATCTTCATGAACTGCGAGCACTACCCGGGAACGGCCCACTTCGAACCGTTCTGGGCGTGGATCCGCCGGTACCAGATCACCACCCAGCTATTCTACGCGACCTATTCCGATCTCACGGTCGCGCGGCTGAAGCAGCTCGAATTCTTCAAGGCGCAATTCGACGCCTTCGTCAGGCGGGTCCGAACTCCCGACGGGGGCAGGGCGGATTCGATGGATGAGCTTTTCGACGAATTTCTCAGGGAGAACGCCCAGTACGCGGGCGGCTTCCCGTCGTCCGGCGGGATCTTCGAGACCGTCCAGAACAGGGGGGACCGCTGATGCCGATCCCGCAGGCCGACCCGCGGCCGCTCGACAACATCCAGGCCCATCTCCTGAGGGCTTCCAAGTTCGGAAGGCAGCCGCGGGACTGGTCGCTGTTCTTTTTCTTCCGGATCCTGACGCAGGCGGAGATGGGCGCCGCCTTGCTGCGCCTGCAGGACGGTCCGTCGGCCTGGCCGCGCGTCAAGATGGATCTGATCAACCCTGGGCTGGCCAACGCCGGGCTCGCCGAGCAGGGCGCGGACGGAAAGCCCGCGGCCACGGCGTTCCGCAACTGGTTGAAGGTGTTGGTCGAGAGCGATCCGCAAGGTCTCCTGATGAGCGCCGGCGAGCTCCTCACGCCGGCCGGCCTCCGACCCGGCGCCAAGGCGGCCGAACCGCGCCTGACGTCCACGGAGCGCCTTAGCGTCGCGCGCACCGAGCTGTCGGTCCTGCTCGACCGCCTGCCGGCCGCGCCGGGCGCCATTTCGGCGAGGTCGGATTTCGATCTGCGCGCCGCGATCCAGGCGGGTCTGGGGGTCCTGGGCCTGGGTCCTGAGGCCTATGCCGAGGTGATGGGGTTCCTGGCCAACTACCTGCTGTCGGAGAAGGCTGAGGCCGGCCCGCTGCCCATGCTGGTGCTCTACGAATTGCTTCGCCAGGCCGCGCCCGCGTTCCGGCGACCCCCGGCCGCCAGGGAGGAAGAGCGGCACGGCATCGTGCGCGCGGAGAACTTCCGGGCCGACCTTGCCGACGCCCGCGGCTACGATCCGACGCCGATCACCCTTGCGTTCACCTTCCCGGGCCTGGCCGCCCTGCAGATCGACGGGACGACGCTGGCCTCATTCCCGGATGTCTTCCGCCAGGGCATGGCCGCCCGCGCGCAACGCCTGCAGGACCTCGGGCCAAGCGCGCCGGAGTTCTGGGAGGGTGAGCTGGGCCTGCCGAGCGTGCATGGCTACTTCACCGGCGGCTTCGGCGAGCCGCGCCCGGCGAAAGAGGCGTTCTGGCGCGCGCTTCGCGCCGACATCCGGGCGTTCAACGAGCCGGCCTCGCAACGCGGCCAGGAGCTGCGCCTGTGGATCGGCCTGCTATTCCGGATGCTGGGCATGGAGATCGTCCAGATCGAACTTGGGCAGAATCCTTACGAGGAGTTCCGTGGGAACGTCACCGCGCTCGACCATCGCCTTGAGCATTTTGGCTTCCGGGATGGCTTGAGTCAGCCGTTCGTCGACATGGGTCTCGGCGACCCGCCTGCCGGCGGCGCGACGCCTTCGCGCAACAGCACCTGGACTCCCGTCGCGCCCGGCGAGATCTTCCTCAATCTCTCCGACGAGGGCGGCGAGCTTCAACTGGCGCCCGACAATCCGGCGCTGCGCGCCGGGGCGACCTATCTGGTCTTCCGCAAACTTGAGCAGGACGTGATCGGTCTCCGGAATTTCCTGGACGAACAGCGACCGGACGACGGAGAGGAACAACAGGCCCTGGCGGCGCGGTTCGTGGGGCGTTGGAAAAACGGCGCGCCGCTTGTCCTGTCGCCCAGGACCGAGCGCGATCTCGGCAGCGAAGCCGCGCTCAACGACTTCCGCTATCTCGCCGACGATCCGGACGGTGGGAAATGCCCGCTTGGCGCCCATGTCCGCCGCACCAATCCGCGCGACACCGGCGGTCGCCACGAGGTCAGCCGCCATAGGATCCTTCGACGGGGCATCAGCTATGGCGGACCGCTCCTGCCCGAGGATGCGCCGGACGATGGAGAGCCGCGGGGTCTGCTGTTCATCGCGGCGAATGCGCGGATCGACCTGCAGTTCGAGGTGATCCAGGCCGACTGGATCAACGGCGGCGAACTGCTCGGCGAGGCCGGACTGGGCCGTTGCCCGGTCACCGGCGCGCGCACCGGCGGCGGCGAGGACAGCTTCCTGGAGCCGCACGCCGTCGCGCCGGTGACGAACCTGCCGCGGTTCGTCACGACAAAGGGCGGCGACTATTTCTACGCGCCCGGCATAGGCGCGATCCGAGACCTGGCGGACGGCAAGACCTTCCCGGCGGTCGACGCTGACGTGCCGTTCGCCGGCTTCAGCATGGGCGACGCCGCGACCCCCTCGCTCTTTTCGGAGGATCGGATCACCCGGTATATCGGCGAAACCCTGGGCGGCCGTCGCGTGATCCGCGTTGCGCCTTTCAACACGGCGAGTCCCGAGGTCGTGGCCTTCGTCGGACGCCATGCCGATGTCGCGGAGGTGCTTCGCAACGACCCAGCCCCGGATCCGAAGGCCAAGTGTCCGGTCTTCTCTGTCTCGCCCTACGCAGACGCCTCGGAGCTGATGACGCGCGGCGATCTCATGCTCATCGCCACCGAAGGCCAAGGGCCGACGGCTGACACCCGCCGCCGCATGCGGTTGTCGCTCAACCTCGCCTGGAGGACGCTCAACCACGCCTCGGGGGGAAAGCTCTACAAGCGCGTCAGGGCCGCGGCGAGGAGCCGGCTCGACATGGCCCTGCGCCGGACCGGCCCGACGAAGCGGGTCGACTTGGTCGACGATCTCGCCGCCCAGGCGGCCTACGGTGTTCTGACCGACATCTTCGGGACCCCCGGTCCCGACTGGCTGACCGAGCTCGCCATGTCCCTGCCGTTTGCGCGCCAGCACGTCGGAGACCTGCCGCGCGACTGGTTGGCGGCGGCGCGGGGCGAGGCCCCCGCCGATCCGGGCTTCACCTCGATGCAGATCTGGTCGGCGCTGATGGTCTTGGATCTCATCGGCAATCTGCAGGCGCTGCAGCCGCTCCATGCCCTTTCCCGGCAGGCGGCGTCGGAGCTCTTGGCCCATATCGATTCGAAGATCGCCGAGGCCCGCGCGCTCGCCGCCGATCCCGGCGGCTCGGCCCGCGGCCCGATGACCCTGATCGAGGCTTTCGTGAAGAACGAGAAATCGCCGGCGATCGTCAGGGCCTACGGGGACGACCTGGACAAGCTCTACTACAAGGAGGTCTCGCTGATCCTGCTCGAGATCATCGGCTCGACGCTTGCGGTCATCCCTCTGACCTTCGCCTCGGCGCTCCAGACGCTTCTGAAGTTCCGGGTCGACCTCACCACGCTCCTGCCCTTGATCGGAGATCCGGGGGTGCAGCGGTTGATCTATGAGGGCGAGCGACTCAACGCCAACATTCCCGTCCGCATGCGGCGTTGCACGGCCGGAACGACGCTGAAGAAGGGCGGACGGATCGAGGCCGAGGACCTCGTGGCCGCGCTGGTCGCGGGCGCGAACATCGATCCGGAGGTGTTTGAGGATCCGATGCGCCTCTCGCTCGCAGGCCTTCCGCCTGTCGATCCGAAGGCGCCGGGTCGTTTCGACGGGCCGCCCCGCGCGACGAAGGACTACCTGATGTTCGGGGTCAGCGGCAGCCACAAGGAATGCTGGGGCCGCGACAAGGTCGCGATGCCGGTGTTGGAGGAATGCCTTTGGACCGCCGGACGACTTCAAGGGCTGCGGCGCATCGCCGGAGCCGCGGGCGAACCCGCCAAGCTGGCTGGAGGGGTGACCGTCGGTCTTGCGGCGCGATTTACCCGGGTTGTCGCTCCGCTGATCCGTCCCTAGGCCCCCCGGGGAGACCACGCGAAGATCCCGTGGTCTGCGCAGAGCCTCGCCTGCTCGGCGAGATCCTCAGCTATGGCGGGATCCGATGGGCGAGCGGCGGCAAGAATCCGGGATCTCAGGCCGAGCGCTTCGACCAGCATGCAGGGGCTCGCAATACGGCGGGCGAGGGCGATCGCCTCGGCCAACTCTTCCAGGGCTCGCTCGAGATCGCCGCGCGCCGCGAGGGCCTCGGCATAGCCGGCGTGCAGACAGAAAACTTCAAGCTGGCCGGTTCGGCGATGGTATCCCTGTCTCAGGCAATTCTCGACCAGCGAAATAGCCTCGTCCGACCGTCCCAGGCGCGAAAGCGCCGTGGCGGCGCGGCCGGCGAGATGCGCCTTGATCGCATCGTAGCCGTCCCGGTCGCAGATTCGCCGCGCCGCGGCGAAGCATTCGGCGGCTTCGAAGTTCCGCTCCAGGTAGACGAGGGTGCGCCCCAAGGCGTTGCGAGCCAGGACCTCGGCATAGGGATCGGCTTCTCGCACGGCGAGCTCGAGCGCGTGAAGCGCGAGGTCCAGACCCTCGTCATAGCGCCCGACCTCGACCACGAACCAGCTCATGAAGGCGAGCGCCGTCGCCCTGGGAATGCCGGTCGCCCCCAGGCGCGCCGTCTCGAGCTCACCCGTCAGAAGGTCGCAGAGCTTTCGCTCCTCGGCGATCGCCCGCTCGACCCGCCCCATGTCGTGTAGGATGTTGGTGAGCATGATGGTGCTTGAGAAGACGAGCGCGGGTGACTTCAGCTCGTTCGCGATCGCCAGGGCTTCCTCGGACGCCCGGACGCCCTCCTCGTAACGGCCCTCGAACCAGCAGATCATCCCCAGCTGGGAGAGTGCGCTGCCGACCAAGTCCGGCCGCCCGGTCGCCCGGACAAGCTCCATGACGCGTGGCAGGTACCGGTTCACCTTCTCGAACTCCCCGAGCTGGACCAGAAGCGCGAAGGCCATCAACACGAAGTCGACGTAGCGCTGCTGGGCGCTGTCGCCCACGCGCTCGATGATCCCCATGGCGCGGTCGAAGAGCGCATTGAGCGAGGCGGCGGCGGCGTTGCGACGCGCCTCGCCGGCGGCCTGGAACAAATAGTCGAGGGCGTCCGTCAGGTCCGACGCGGCCTCGGCGTGGAAGGCGAGTTGCTCGAAGCGCCCGGCCGCGGCCCCATAGACCGCTCGGATGGCGGCGCCGGCGCGACGGTGAAGGTCCCGGCGCTGATCCCGCGGGATGGTTTCGGCGCAAGCCTCGGCGATAATCTGGTGGCGCAGGCGCGTGGTCTCGCCGGTTAGCGGGTGGGTGAAGGCGAAGCGTTCAAGCTCCAGGAACCGTTCGCGCAAGCCGGCGACCGTTTCGCCCATCATGGTCGCGACCAGTTCGGGTTCGGCGTTCTCCTCCAACAGGCTCAGCGCCTGCACCAGGGCCCGCGCCGGCGGCGACAGGTGATGGAGGCGCGCGTGGATCACGGAGCTGACGCTCTGCGGTAGCGCGTGGATCCCCGAGACCTCGCCGCTGGCCAGGGCGTGGATCAGCTCTTCCAGGACGAAGGGGATGCCGTCCGCGCGATCCACAACGCGGTCCAGGACCGAGGCATTGCGATGATCCTCGGGCCAGAGCTGGTGCGCCAGTTTCTTCATCTCGTCGCGAGGCAGGGGGTCCAGACGAACCAGCGCCTCGGCGATCCCGCGCGCATCGTCGATCGCCTCTGGGCGTCCGGTGAGCACGAGGCGCAACGGAGGCTGCGGCCGGGTGGCGGCGAGCAAGGCCAGGAACTGGCGGCTCTCGCTGTCCAGAAGATGCAGGTCTTCGATCAGGATGACCGTGGGTCGGGCCTCCATGAGCGCGATGAACAGCTTGACGAGGGCCCGGGCCAGTTGGGTCTGGGTGAGCCGGCCTGCGCCCTGACGTGAGCGCCCGGGGCGCTCGGCGATCAGCACCTCGAGCGCGTCGGCCTCGGCCGGCTCCAGCCGCGAGCTGCGCAGGACCGCCGCCCGATCCTCGGAAGATCGATCCGCGAGCAGGTCGCCGATGAGCGCGCGCGCCGCGGCGAACGAGGTGGAACGCCTGTGGGCGTCCCCCCGGAACACGAGCACCCGCGCGGCATCGGGCTCGATCTCGCCGAGCGCCGTCGCCGCGAGCCGGCTCTTGCCGATGCCGGCTTCTCCGATCAGGGCGATGGAACTGGCCTGACCCGCCGCGATCGCCAGGCAGCGCCGCAGCGTGGCGAGCTCGTCAGCGCGGCCGATCAGCGGCGCGCCGTACCGTTGCGTGAAGTTGGTCGTCCCCAAGCTTTCGGGTCTTGCTGCGAGCCGGAGGGCCTCAATCGTCGCGTCGCCCACGATGACCTTGCCGTCGGACGGCTTCAACTCGACAGAGGAGCGGCATAGCCGCGCCGCCTGGGCGCTCACCAGGATTTCGCCCGGCGGCGCGCACTGCTGCAGTTTGGCGGCGACATGCACCGCCGCGCCCACGGTGTTCAGGCGCGAACGGTCGCCTCGCCGAAAGTGGCGGACGGCGGTCAATCCCGAATGGACGCCGACCCGGAAACGCGCCGGCCTGCCGTCGGGTCCGGCTTCATGACGCCCGTGCTGGATGTCCCAGGCCGCGGCGCAGGCGCGGTCCGCATGATCCTCGAAGGCGAGCGGCCATCCGAAGGCGGCGATCCCACCGTCTCCCTCGTAGCTGACGAGCCGGCCTCCGGCGCGTTCCACAGACCGCTTCAGATGGGCGAAGCAGCGGTCGAAGAACTCCTGTGCGTCTTCCGGGTCCGCGGCGGCGATGTGCACGGTGGAGTTCACGATATCGACCGCGAGAAGGGTGATGACCCGTCGCTCCGCCCCCCGCCCGGCGGCCGCCACCGCTACCACCAGCCTTCGCCGTCGATCGGAGATCGCAGCTTGGCCATGACCTCCCGTTCAAGGCGATCGAAGTCCACGAAGGTTAGCCGGCGGCGACCGCTGCGCAGAATGTCGCGCGCCTCGAGCGCGTTCAGTTCGCGCGTCACGGCCTCGCGGTGAGTGCTGATCCGGTTTGCGAGCTCGGCGTGCGTGGGCGCGGGATCTATCTCGCCCCCCTGAGCCCTCCCCAGCCGGAGCAGCTCGCAGTGAAGACGGGTCTGAACATTGAGCGCGCTTAGCTCGAAGATGCGGTCGGTAAGGCTGCGCACCTGGCTGGCGAGGCGCCTGATGAGCCAGTCGGCGGCGGCCGGCGATTTCCAGAGGGCGGCCTGAAACGCCTCCTGGCTTATCGCCAACAGGCGCGCGTCGGTCGCGGCCAGGATTCCGACCGAACGCTGGCTGTTGTCGAGGGCTGAGAGCTCCCCGAACAGTTGCCCGGCGGAAAGCTCCCGCAAGGACACCTGTCGACCGTCGGCCGCATAGAGGACGGCCTGTAGCAGTCCTTCCTGCACGATGAAGACGTCCGTGGAGACTTCGCCGCGCGCGATGACCGTCTGGCCCTTGCGGGCGCGCACGACCCGCGCGCTGGCGAGCAACTCCCGGCGCGCCGGGAGTTCCAGCACATCCAGGAGGTCGCCTCGCCCCGGCCCCGGCATCATCGTCCCCCACCCAAGTCAATTTGGCATGTTCTGCCGCTGACTTGCAACTCACGGGCGAATTGCCGTGGGGCGTTCGCGACGACCCGCGGCCCGTCGAGACCTCATCGTGTGGCGGCGGACGCCGGGGCCGTGGTCGGCGCAGACGCGGCTGTGACTTTTATCACCATCGCGCCGTGCGCTCCGCTACCGCCGCTCAGGGGCGGGGCGGGCAATCTCCCCCTGCGAACCAAGTAAATCTGTCCACAGCTCCAAGTCATCGGATGTCTTGGAAGGCAAATTCTCAAGGAGGTAGAACAATGGTTGCGATAAGCGTGCCTAAAGAGCGCTGGGACGCCGTGTCCGAGGCGGAGCGCCGCAGAATCGAGGAAGGCCTGCGCGGGGTCGGAGCGCTGGGCAAGGACGACAGCCTGTCCCCTGAAGCCGCGGCGTCGCTCGCCGTCGCCTCTTGGGATCCCATCAAGGACCTGTGCAACGCGGCTTGCGATGTCGCGGCTGGCGCGGCGCTGGCCTGGTGCACGGCGAACACTGGCGGCGCGGCGACGGCCCTGTGCATCGCGGCCACGGAAGCCGCCCGCCAGGAGTGCAAGCGGCACTGCTGACCTTCGCCGGCCCACCCCAACCCGATCGAAAACTCAACCCCGGCCCATTGGGCCGACCCGAA
Organism: Phenylobacterium sp.; assembly: GCF_041691455.1. Classification (GTDB taxonomy): domain Bacteria; phylum Pseudomonadota; class Alphaproteobacteria; order Caulobacterales; family Caulobacteraceae; genus Phenylobacterium. The sequence continues at coordinate 308,522 of NZ_JBEPUO010000002.1, forward strand.
TGGAGGATCTAAAATGAGCCTATCGAAAACCTATCTGGAACAGCATGCGGACTCGGCTCGGAACGGCCGCGGCACGGACAAGGCCGACTACGAGACCTTCGGCCGTCAAGTCGCCGAACTCATCATGCGCGAGGCGTCCAAGTCGGATGCGGTCAAGGTGGGGGAGGCGGAGAAGGTCGAACTCTCGAACCTGACCGCCACCCTGCGCCAGAACACCGCGCTCATCTGCGTCGACGTGCAGGTATGCGCGCCCATCGTTGGCTGCATTACGGCCCACGTCGGCGCCTAGCCGCAAGGCCCGGGCGGAAGGTCGTCTGTCGGCGGCCCTTCCGCCCCGCGCCAAGCCTGCACAAGCCGGCTTTTCCACCAATTTCAAAAAAGGCCGATCCAATGCCGAAGCTGCCGGACCTTACCGACGAGCATGTGCTCATCGCGGGCGTCGCGGTGTTCGTGAAGGGACGCGATCTTCACGCCAACCCGCCGCGCGACAATGAAACACTGGGCGCGATCGGTGTCTCGCCCAGCAATCTAGATTTCCCGATCCGGACATGGATCAACGCCAAGTTCCGCAAGCCCAATGGGCTGCCGTTTCTCGTGAGCGGCGACCTCAAGACCACAATGACTTGGGCTCGGTTTCGCAAAGCCGCCTTGGAGTAGATGATGAAATCTATCCTCGTGCTCTCGGCCGCGCTTTGCCTGACTGGCATGCAGGCCCGCGCGGACAACGCCGCGCCGACATTCACTCTCAACGCCGACGAGGCTCCGGACCCGCAGCCCTGGTCGGATCCGGCTTCGTTCAGCTACACGAAGGACAAGGGGAGCAAGGCCGCGATTGCCGCCGACCTCGCCGGCCGACTGGACTGGGCCCTCGGCCCGACGACCGCCAACACCGGCTTCGCCCGCCTGGTCGCGCACCGAAACACGGCGGCGGGAAGCCAGACGGAGAACTACGCCGCTGAGGCCGGCCTGCATTTCGAACAGAACACGGCGCCGCGCGGTTCCACGGACCCGGACGACTTCAAGAACGCCTACTATCTCTTCCACGATCTCTCGCTTGCCTATGTCTACGAGACGAACTTCGACGACGAGGCGGACGGGTGTGATGCGACCCCAAGGCCGGCGGCCTGTGTTCGGTCTCACCAGAGTTCATTGCGGCTGAAATGGACCTTGCAGCCCTATCACTATGGTTGGGACACCGCGCCGAGCTTCCTCGACGGCGCGCCAACCGCCGCGAGCCCGGCGGTCGCCTATGCCTTTGGGCCGCTGCTCACGCTCTTCGCCGACGACCTCGTGGACGCGAAGGCCAAGAACGGCCTCAAGCCAAAAGGCGTGGTGTCGGGCGCGGCGGCCTCGCTCAACCTCACCCTGTCGCCCAAGATCCTGGACTACCGCTTCGTGTTCCGCGCGTCCGTCCAGCAGACGGAGGCCTTTCAGCGGCCGGCGAGCCGCAAGACCGGGTTCGCGGGCGACAGCACCCTCACGAAGGTCTCTCTCGACTACGATTTCGGTCTGCGCTCGTTCGACGCGGGGCCGGGCTGGTCGCCATCGATCGGGATTTCCTACGTCAAGGGCGACGACCCTCTCCATGGGAAATTGAACCGGCAGGAGACGGTCTTTGGTGTCAAGCTCAGCTACAAGTCGAAGTAGGCGCCCATCCACCCTTCCATCGCGGCCAGAGGCGTGACCCCCGCGCCGAGCCCGACCGGGTGCGTGAAATGGCGGTGCTGTCAGGCTAGCGCTAGCTTGTCTCCACCCTGGCCCCCCGCGGGGCTGTGTGGAGCCCACGTTCGATGCGCCCCATCTCCTTCAAGCGGCACCGAAGTCCCCCGGACGTCATTCGCTACTCCGTCTGGCTGTATTTCCGCTTCACGCTGAGTTTCCGCGACGTCGCAGAACTGCTCGCTCACCGGGGGATCGAGGTGAACTATGAGACGATCCGCTGTTGGACGATCAAATTCGGTCCCGCGATCGCCGCGAACCTGAAGCGCAAAAGGCCTCCTCCGATGGGAGGCTGATCGTATCCGTGATTGGCGGGACTTTGGCGATCACGCTCGCGAGACGCAGGCCTGATCGCCCGCGAGACGCTCGATCTCGAAAGCCGGGAGCGGATCCGGGCCGGCCGCAGGGTCGTCGCGCGGGCTGTCGAGGTGGCGCGCCAGCGGTGCCTCGACGGGCGCTTCAGCCGCGCGATCACCGTGGAAACCTTCCAAGACTGCGCGAAAGACCCGGTCTGGGCCGCCGACTACCGGACCTACGTGAAGGACGATATCTTCAAGCACGGCAATCCACTGAAGGGCATCAACCGCGAGATCGGCTTCCGGATCCGCGCGGCGATCGGAGGGCATGTCGAGACGGGCGCAGACGGCAAGCCGGTCCTTGAGAAGGTGCTGGGCGAGGTGATCCAGAGCTACACGCCCATGCGCAGCTTTGACCGCAAGATCGTGGAGGCGAAGTGATGGCGCAGGAATGGAACCTCGAACGTCTGCGGGCGATGCCGGTGCATGACCGCGCCGGGCTCTATCGCAACGCCTGTCGCCTGGCCCACACGCCGCAGGGCGCGGCGCTGAAGAAGCTGCTCGAGGCGGCAGGCCTGCCCTTTTCGGAAGCCGCCGCCCTTACCTTGGACGACCCGATCTCCGTCCGGATGCATGAGGTGATCAATTCGCCGGAGGGCCGCGCAGCGGCAATCGAAGCGACGAAGGCCGGCCTGCCAGCCATGGCTGGCATCGACCCTCTCCTCCAGGTGGCGCTGGGGGTCGACTATGGCTCGCACAATCAGGGGACAAACACGGCCGGATGGCTGGTGGGTCAGCTCATGCAGACCCTCGGCTACAGGAAGGACGGTGAGAAGCCGCTCCCGGCTCACTGCGTGGCGAAGACGGCCGCGATGTGGAAATAGGCAACTCTGGCCGACCGCGGAGGCTCATCCATACGTATGCCCCCGAGAAGGTCGATCGCAGGGGCTCGCTCCGGCATCCCGGGCGTAGTCATTACCTGTAGGCGTCGAACTCGGGTGGCAGGAGTTTCAGGATCTGGCCGGCGCTCATGTCCGTCATGTCCCACGTGACGTCCAGCTGCTTTCTGATCGTTCCGAGTCGACGTGCACTGCCGCCGCCACTGCCAGCAGCACCGCGCTTGAAGGAGTCGGTGGCGTCGACGTAGTAGAGCTGTCGGGCGACTTTCTGAAAGTTCCGGTTCAGCATGTCCTGCTGCGCGGTCAGCTGCTCGCGCAGTTCGCCATGAACGCTCGGCTTGCCCAGCAGCAGGTGATCGGCATCCTCGGCCAGCGAGGCGTAGAGGAGAGTCGGCATCCGCACGAGGTGGCGCTGAGCCTTCTGATAGTCGCCCGGCGGCGACGGATACCAGCGGTGCATCTCGCCGACTTTGCGGATGCCGCCGGATTTCGCGAACAGGCAGTCGCGAAGGACAAATGTCAGCCACGCCCAGAGACCGGTCCGATCCGCGAGCTCGTGGGGTGATCGCTCCCGCAATGACTTGCACACGGCAGCGGCCAGCTCCCGGGCGCTTCCGTAGTCCCGCGCCTCGAAGGGGCCCGTGCCGGGCAGGGGCTCCAGGAACGCCCTGTCGTTCAGGGCAAGCGACTCTTCCGGCGCGCTGCCGTGCATGATGCGCGTGAACAGCTCCAGCCCCTGGGGGGTGAGCTGATACAATGTGGCGTAGCTCTGAGGTGTCATGAACCTTCGCCGAGTTCCGCGATCGCGTGTCGCGCGATGTCGTGCTTCTGAAGAAATGTATCTACGAGGCCGATGACCCAGTCTTCGAACGCGTCTTCATCACCAATCGGCATAGCGGTGCCCGGTATCATGTTCTCGGACCAGCCTATCCAGTGCTTCATCCAGTCTTCGGATTCGCGCGAAGCGTCCGTGTTTCTGAAGATGTACCGGAATACCTCCCTGATGACCTCGGGCAGGGCAAATGCGAGAAATATCGGACTCGTTGCCCATGTTATCGCGTTCGCGAGCTTCTGGTCGAAGTACACGATCGGGAATTCCTTGGGCCTCAGATCGAGCTTCCATATTCTCGGATGTATGTCGTCCGTAGCGAACTGCAGGATGCCGTCCTGAACGTCGCCGGCCTTGTACGTCCATGACGTCGTGCTCCCGAGAAGGAGACCTTCCGGCGCCGAATTTCTGGCGATCCGGATCTGACAGGAGGGCGCCTGAAATCGTGGAGACGGGACATCGACGTCGATCTTCCCCTGTCCGAGTGTGCCGAAACGAAGGATTTCCACGCGCTTGTTTTCGACAAGCTTCAGGCGCACGGCCGCGTCGGGAGGGAAGTTCCTCTGAATATCCGGGTCCGTCAGCACCAGGGTCGCAACCTGGCGATCTCCGACATCACGCAGCTGGAGATCGAAGGAAGACACCGCCAGCTGGACGCGACCCGTCAGCCTGATCGATCTACGCATCGGCCGTCCCTTTCTCGGTGGCGGCCGCACGATGCGCGCTAACCGTGGTCACGAGCTCCCTGTTCGCATCGAAGCCCGTGACTTCGAGGGCAAAGTCTGCGCCGCAGTCCTGCAGCACGATCACATTGTCCTTGTACTGAGGTTTCGAGCCGCCGGAAATCTGGACGTTCAGATCCGCAAGCTTGAAGTCGAAGCGGCTCCATTTTGGTCGCTGCCCCCCGTCGGCGTAGGCGATCTGGACGCGGACGTTTGCCGGCCACGCCTTGAACTCGGGGTTGGCCCGCAGTCGAAATCCGTCCGAAAGAGTGTCGACCCTCATGATCGGGATCCGGGGCTCTGGCCTGGGCTCGACGACGACGGATTTCTTGTTCTTCTTGGCGGTCTTCTTCGGCCCGCTCGGAGAGGGAGCCTTGGGCGCTGAAAAGTACCGCGCGAAGATCGAGGCGTCCGGTTTGCTGGGGTCAGGCAGGACCGCGGCGCGGAGATCGTCCATCAGGCTTCGGACAAAGCGCTTCTCGGCGAAGTTCGTGTCGAAGCCGTGGTCGCGGAGCTTCTGCTTGACCTCCTGATGCTCGGTCAGATCAAGGTGAGCCTTGCCCTCGCAGCAGTTGAGGTAGGGGATGCTGTCGTCGTCCGTCCAGGGCTCGCGCATCTTCGGAAAGATCCTGATGGATCTGCGCGGCGCTGGCGGAGAGCCTGACAGCTACGAACTCTTTGCACTTGGCCGCGACCCGAATGGCGCGATGTGGCTCCAGCGCGCGGATGTTCACGCCGACTACCTCGTCAAGGCCGAGACCTTTGGCGTGCCCCAGGCTCGACATCGCGTGATCATTATCGGCCTGCGCCGTGATCTCGTCGGGAAAGCCCGGACGGCTCCGCAGGCGGCATACAAGCCAGCACCCGCGGCTGTTTTGCGCCATGTCCTTGAGGGAATGCCCAGGCTTAGAAGCGGCCTCAGCAAGAACGACGGAGATGGGAACTGGCGGGTTGTCGCGCAGCTCCAGATGCAAAGGGCATGTGATGCCCTCGCCAGGTCTGAAGGGCTGCGGCATGGCTCCGAGGTCCTCGCTGCCGCCACGACAGAGATGGAGAAGTTCAGGTCTGATGGTGGCCTTGCCCTCCTGCCGGAAGAACGAGCTTCGCCTCTTTCAGCCGACTGCCCGGAAATGCTCAGGGATCTCATCTTTGATCCTCTGCTGGAGACCACCCCAAACCACACAAGCCGCAAGCATATGGCCGATGACCTCGCCCGCTACTTCTTCTGTGCGATCTTCGCACAGGTCGTCGGCCGCGCGCCCAAGTCGTATGAGTTTCCGAACGACCTGGCGCCAGCCCACTCCAGCTGGTCGTCTGGCGCGTTCGCCGACCGGTTCCGGGCACAGCCGTGGAATTCGCCGGCGACGACCATCACGAGCCACATCTCGAAGGATGGCCACTACTTCATCCACCCCGATCCTCAGCAATGCCGGTCGCTTACGGTCCGGGAGGCTGCGAGGCTTCAGACCTTTCCCGACAACTACCTGTTTCTCGGCAACCGCACCCAGCAATACGTTCAGGTTGGAAACGCGGTGCCGCCCCTGTTGGCGCGAGAAATTGCCGAAGCCCTCTGGCGGGTCCTCTCGGTTTCGGAGCCTGGCAATGGCTAGACAGGCGCTGGTCGGGCAGGTTCCCCCGGGGCAGATTTCGGGGATCGCAGCATCTGGAGCAGGGGGTGCGGGCTGAGGAGCCGATGGACCACCGGTTCCAGGCGCTTCAATTTCGGACGATCCAGATTAGGCGCGGCTGACGCGCGTCACGAATGACCGCTCGTGACTCATTGCGGATGTTCGGGAGGTCCGCTGGTGGAGCGGCGCTCGAGCCTCTATCCGGTGCGGCGTCCACGACCACGGGTTCAGTCGGTCACAGAGGAAGCTCTCAAACCCGCCGCTGGAAGTGTCTCCCTGTTATCGTTTCGCAGCTTATTCGCCGGCGTCGCGCCCCTCTTCGGCGGGCTGGAATGCCCGCCCCACGCAATCAGCGCCGAGCTTTCACCGCCGACAGCGATCGCAGCCTGACGAGAATCCGGCGTACGAAAATGATCGCGTCGGTGGTGGGCCAGTTTCTCTCAGGTATCGAGCCGAACATGGCTTTGCCTCCGCGCCGGGGGTTCCGTTGCAGAAGGATAGGCGCCGCCGGCCGCGAGACCTGCGAATTCCACGCCTGAACCGCAGATTTTGCAGAATGAAAAAAAATCTGACCCGCTGCTTCGACGATCACCTTGTCGGAGGCTTGCGATCGACCATTCATTTCAGACGGGATCGGTTACCGCTGCGCCGGCTTCTTCGATCGCAACTCGCGAGGACCTGGATGACCGTGGCCGCTCCCACTATCGCCGACCTGGAAACCCCCGCCTTGCTTCTCGACGAGGCGCGCATGGAGGCCAACATCGCGCGCCTGCGATCGCGCCTCGACGGGTTGGGCGTTCCGCTTCGACCGCACCTGAAGACCGCCAAGTCGGTCGACGTCGCGCGTCTGCTGATGTCCGGGCCGGCCGGCCCGTGCGCCGTTTCCACCCTTAACGAGGCGGAGCATTTCGCCGCCGCCGGCGTGCGCGACATCCTCTATGCGGTTGGGATCGCGCCGGCCAAGCTGGAGCGGGTGGCGGCGTTGCGCGCGGCCGGCGTGGACCTGACGGTTATCCTCGACAGTCCGGAGCAGGCCGTCGCCGTCGCCGACGCCTCCCGGCGACATGGCCAGTCGATCCCGGCCCTGATCGAGGTCGACAGCGACGGCCACCGGGCCGGGGTCGTGCCGCAGGACCGTGCAGCCCTGGTCGCCATCGGCCGCCGCCTGGAGGAGGGCGGGGCGAAGCTGCGCGGCGTGCTGACCCATGCCGGGGGCAGTTACGGGTGCGACACCCCGTCGGCGCTGGAGGCCATGGCCGAACAGGAGCGCGCCGCGGCCGTGACGGCGGCCGGTGTCCTGCGCGAGGCCGGCCTGCCGTGCCCGGTGGTCAGCGTTGGATCCACGCCGACGGCCCATTTCGCCCGAAACTTTGGTGGCGTGACGGAGGTGCGGGCTGGCGTCTTCGTGTTCTTCGACCTTGTCATGGCCGGGATCGGCGTCTGCCTACCGCAGGACATCGCCCTGTCCGTCCTGGCCACGGTGATCGGCCACCGGCTCGACAAAGGCTGGATCCTCGTTGACGCCGGCTGGATGGCGCTGTCGCGCGACCGGGGCACGGCGCGGCAACGGGTGGACCAGGGCTATGGCGTGGTCTGCGATCTCGCGGGCCGGCCGTATCCGGACCTCATCGTCGCCGAGGCGAACCAGGAGCACGGCGTGCTGTCGGTCCGGCCCGGCGGGACCCTGCCGGACCTGCCGATCGGCGCGCGTGTCCGCATCCTGCCCAACCATGCCTGCGCCACCGCCGCGCAGCACGCCCGCTACAATCTCGTCGCGGGAACGGATCCCGCGGTGCGCGCGGTCTGGGACCGCTTCGGGGGCTGGTGAACGGGCTCCGGCCGGATGATCAGATCTGAGTTTCCGGAAGTGCCACTGCAATGCCAAAAATTGGTCACTATGAAAAATCAGTAGCGATAAACCCGCCTATAATTCCGTCTTAGCGGCTTCATATTGGCCATTAATTCCGCGACTTCTCCCGTAGGCTGACGCTCTGACCGCGAAGGTCCTGGGGGGCAGGTTTGACGGAGTTGCGCATCTCGCTGCATCACAACGCCCGCGCCGCGCGGCGGGGGCCTTATCCGTTCCAGGCGACGCTGTCGGCGGACCGGGCGGAGTTGGCCTTCGCCGAGATTTCGCGCTGTCCACTCTATGCGCCGACCCCACTCGCGGACCTCCCGCTCGCCGCCGAACGCAACGGCGTGCGGCGGGTGATCTACAAGGACGAGGGGCCGCGGTTCGGCCTGCACAGCTTCAAGGCGCTCGGCGGCGCGTACGCGGTCGCCCGCCTACTTTCCGATCAGCTTTCGGCGCGCCTGGATCGACCGGTCGGACCGGCCGATCTGGTTCGCCGCGACCACGCCGGCGGCGCCGCCGCGGTGACCGTCGCCTGCGCCAGCGATGGCAACCACGGACGCTCCGTCGCCGCCGGCGCGAAGGCCTTCGGCTGCGCCTGCGTCATCTTTCTGCATGAGGGGGTCAGCGCGGGCCGTGAGGCCGCCGTGACGGCGCTGGGCGCGCAGGTCGTTCGCACGCCCGGCGACTATGACGCGTCGGTGCTGATCGCCCGCGAGACCTCCGCGGCGCGCGGCTGGACGCTGGTCTCGGACACCGCGCAGAGCGCCGACGACCCGGTGCCCGCGATGGTTCTGCAGGGCTACAGCGTCATGATGCTCGAGTTGCAGACGCAGCTCGACACGATGGCCGAGCGGACGCCGACCCACGTGTTCCTGCAAGGCGGGGTCGGAGGGCTCGCGGCCGCGGTCGTCGCCCAGCTGTGGGAGAGTTTGGGCCCGGAGCAGGCGCCGATCTTCGTGGTCGTCGAGCCGGAGCGCGCCGACTGCCTCTATCAATCGGCGGTGGCCGGCCGGCCGACGCCCGCCAGCGGCGACCTCGAAACGCTAATGGCCGGCCTGGCCTGTGGCGAGGTCTCACAGGTGGCCTGGCCGATCCTGGCGGCCGGCGTCGAATTCTTCATGACCATTCCGGACGAAGCGGCGGTGGAGGCGATGCGCCTGCTGGCGGACGGCGCGCTCGGTGCGCCGCCGATCGTCGCCGGGGAGTCAGCGGTGGCGGGCCTGGCTGCGCTGCTGGCGGCCGGTCGCGCGGAGGAGAGCCGGCGGCGCCTGCGCCTGGACGCGGACTCCCTCGTGCTTCTGATCGGCAGCGAAGGGGCGACCGACCCCGAGATCTGGCGCCGACTGGTCGGGGACGAACGCGCCGACCGGCTGGGGATTGCGGCATGAGCGCCGCGAACACCAGGGGCGCACGCGATGGCGGAACCGGCCCAGCATCGGTCGGCGCGTTGGGCGTCGACGCCGGCCGGATGATGCGCCGGATCGAGGCGCTGGCGGCGGTAGATCGGCGCGACGACGGGTCCTGCTGCCGTCTGGCGCTGACCGACTCCGACCGGGCCGGGCGTGACCTGCTGGTGAGTTGGATGAAGGACGCCGGGCTCGACGTCCGCATCGACCCCATCGGCAACATCATCGGCTTGCGGGCTGGCCGCCAGTACGGCGCCCCCGTCATGACGGGCTCGCATATCGACACCGTGGCGACGGGCGGGCGGTTCGACGGCGTCCTGGGCGTCTGCGCCGGGCTGGAGGTGGTCGAGACCCTCAACGACGCCGGAATTCTCACCGAAAGACCGCTCGCCCTCGTGGTGTTCACCAACGAGGAAGGCGTTCGTTTTCAGCCGGACATGATGGGCTCGCTGGTCTTCGCCGGCGGCCTGCCCCTGGAAGAGGCGCTGGCGGCCACCTCCCCGGAGGGCGTCACCTTGGCCGCGGAACTGCATCGCGGCGGCTACGCCGGCGCGGCCCCCTGCGGCGAGCCGCGCCCTCACGCCTACGTCGAGCTGCACATCGAGCAGGGACCCGTCCTTGATCGCGCCGAGGAGGTGCTGGGCTCCGTGGCGGACCTGCAGGGCATCTCCTGGCAGGAGCTGACCATCCGCGGCGTCTCCAACCATGCGGGAACGACCCCGATGGACCTACGGCGCGACGCGGGGTTCTGCGCCGCGGCCGTCGCCGTGTTTGTCCGGGAGCTGGCGCAGCGAATGGGCGGCGCCCAGGTCGCGACTGTCGGCCAGATGCAGTTGTCCCCCAACTTGGTCAACGTCATCGCGCGGGAAGCGCGTCTCAGCGTCGACCTTCGCAATACCGACGACCTGCGGCTGCAGGCGGCCGAAGCCGAGCTTACGGATTTCCTGGCGCTGCTCGCGCTGCGCGAAGGCGTGACCATCGAGTCTCGTCCGCTGGCGCGCACCGAGCCGGTGGTCTTCGACCTGGATGTCCTGACGGTCATCGAAGCCGTCGCGGCCGATCTCGGCCAGCCGATCCGCCGCATGACCTCCGGCGCCGGCCACGATGCACAGATGATCGCCCGGATCGCGCCGGCCGCCATGATCTTTGTCCCGAGCATCGGCGGGGTCAGTCACAACCCGCGCGAGGACACCCGGATCGAGCACCTGGAGATCGGCGCGAACGTCCTGCTGCACACCATGCTGCGCCTCGCGGCGGAGCCGGGCGCATGAGGCCATCGACAGAGGAAATTAGTTGGGGTGCGGAAGCCCGCTGGGGTTTCCGACAACAAATCATGGGGGAATTCAATGCTTAAGATGAAGAAAGCTGCTCCGGCCATTCGAAGCCTAAGGGCATTCTGTCTCTGCTCGTCGGCATTGTTCGGCAGCCACGCCATGGCGGCCGACGCGGCCGGCGACGCCCCGACCCACACCTTGTCGGAAGTGGTGGTGGAGGCCCGCAAGACGTCCGAGAACGTCCAGAATGTGCCGCTCACGGTCAATGTGCTGGCCGGCAAGGCCCTGGAGGACAAGGGGGTCGAACAGCTGTCGAACCTCAGCGCGTTGGCGCCGAACCTGGTCTGGTCCGATGCCGGCGGCGGCACCTTCACCAATAAGGTGACCATGCGCGGCATCTACTCCAACGCCACCTCCCAGGGATTCGACCCGGGCGTGGCGATCTATGTGGACGATGTCTATGTGGCCAATCAGTTCGGCTTCAACTCCGCGCTACTCGACATCGACCGGATCGAAATCCTGAAAGGGCCGCAGGGCACCCTGTTCGGCCGCAACGCCGCGGCCGGCGCGATTTCCGTCCACACAACCGCGCCTGACACGACGCACTTCTTCGCCACCGCCGACGAGCGGGTGGGCAATTACGCCCTCTTCGAGGAGCGGCTGCTGGTCAACATCCCGCTGTCGGACATCGCCGCTCTGAAGTTCTCGGGGATCGCGCGGGACCGCGACGGCTATCAGAAGAACAGTCTCACCGGAAAGCAGGACCTCAACGACGAGCACTTCGCCGGCGGGCGGCTGCAACTGCTGGTCAAGCCGACCGACAATTTCGATATCCTGGGGACCGCGGAATACTACCGCAACCACGACCACCAGGACGTCTACTCCTGCTCTGCCGCGCCAGGCTTCAGCTGTCCGAACGCCACCCGGGGGGATGTCTTCAACAACGTCGCGGCGGACAACAATTCGACCACCTCGCGGACGATCGCGGCAGGGTCGATCAAGGCGAACTGGCATGTCAGTCACGGAATCGACCTGACGTCGATCACCGCGCTGAGCGGCCTGAAAGTCCATCAGGATCAGGACCAGGACTACACGCCGATCGACTATATCCGCAGCGGCTATTCGGTGCCGCACGATCGGGAGTTCAGCCAGGAGCTGCGCCTCACCACTGATCAGAAGGCCCGGTTGCGCGGGATCGCCGGCCTTTACTATTTCAGCGAGGATCGCACGACGATCATTCCGGAAGTGTTCACCCCGGCCTTCGTCGCGGCGGTAGGCGGGAGCGCCCCCAGCAATGCCATCCTGCTCACCAACTCACGCCTGAAGACTTCCAGCTACGCGGTGTTCGGGCAGGGCCAGTTCGACATCCTGCCCGACCTCACCGCCGAACTCGGCCTGCGCTACACCGATGACCACAAGGACTTCGCCTATTCCTCCGTGGGCAACGCGGTTGAACAGGCGCTGCCGACGGCGATCGCCGTCAATATTCTGGGCCTCTTCCCGCTGGCTCAGAACACCGCCAGCGCCTCTTTCAACAAGCTCAGCTACACCACCTCGCTGAGCTGGCATCCCGCCGAGCACCTCCTGCTCTACGGCCGCTATTCCACCGGCTTCAAGGCGGGTGGCTTCCAGGCGGCGACTTTCAGCCCGACCTACAATCCCTTCAAACCCTTCGGACCGGAGAATTCGCAGCAGGTGGAGGTGGGGGCGAAAACCGAACTGCTCGACGGGCGCGTGCGGTTCAATGCAGCGGCGTTCCACACTGACTACGCGAACACCCAGGTCCAGATCACCGACCCGGCCACCCTGCAGAAGGTGGTCGGCAATTTCGGCAGCGCCCGGGCCGAGGGCGTCGAGTTCGAAAGCACGGCGCTCCTGACCGATGATCTGACCGTCGACGCGAACCTCGGGCTGCAGCATTCGAAGTTCGTCAGCGGCGCCCTGGTGGGCCGCGTCTTCCAGTTCGTGCCGAAAGCCACCGCCAGCTTCAGCCTGCACTACCGGCATGACCTGTGGAGCGGCTGGGAGGGCGTGGGCGCGGCCACCGTGTCCTACCGCTCGACGATCAACCTCAACACCAACGCGCCGGGCACGGCCAACTTCCTCGCCTCCGAGCCGCTGACGGTGCTCAACACGCGGCTGGGCGCCCAGAAGATCGGCGGGGGGCTGGGCATCTATCTGTGGTCCAACAACCTCAACGACGAACAGCGCTTCGCCAACTTCACGCCAGGGAATGCGGGCAATCCGCCCGCCTACCACATCAGCGCGCCGCGAACCTACGGCGTCGAACTGCGAGCAACCTTCTGATGAGTTTGACACGACGACCGACGAGCCTCCCCGGACGCCTGGCGAGGGTGGCGACAGCCGCCCTCGTCCTTTCTTCCGCGACGGGGTTCGCGGCCGCGGCCGTGGCAGCGGAAGGTCCGGCCGCGCGGTCCGACAGCGAGGTGATCGAGCACGTCACGGTGCTGCCGATGACGGCGGCCGGACCCGTGCTGCGCGACCGCACGGTCGTCGTCCGCGACGGCCGCATCGAGAAGATCGCGCCATCGGCCGGGTTCCACGGCGCGGGCGGGGCCCCGCGGATCGACGGGCGCGGCAAGTACCTGATGCCCGCGCTCGCCGACATGCACGTGCACATGGAGAACGACGACATCCTGGCGAAGATGATGGGCGGTCACGTCCCGCCGGGGTTGTTGAACACCGCCGACCTGACGTTGCCCTATGTGGCCAACGGCGTGCTCCAGGTTTTCAACCTGTCCGCCTCGCCGGCGGGTAAAGCCCAGCGCGACGATATCGAGTCCGGAAAGGTGCTGGGCCCGCACATTGCTTTGGCGGTCATGGTCGACGGCGATCCGCCCATCCAAGGGCCGCTGGCGACGGTGGCGGCCACGCCGGTGGAGGGGCGCCGGATCGTCGATCAGATCCTCGACGGCGGCTATGACGCGCTCAAGACCTACTCGAACCTGACCTTCGATACCTTCAGCGCCATGGTCGACGAGGCCCGGGCGCGTCATCTGAAGGTGCTGGGCCACATCCCGCTTCGGGGAAAAGATCGCACCGCGGAGCTGTTCCAGCCGGGTTACGGCATGGTCGCCCATGCCGAGGAATTCGCCTACCAGACGCCGCAGGTGTCGGTGGACGCCATTCCGCGCTTCACGGACCTCGCGAAGGCGAGGGGGGTCTGGCTGATCACCACGGTGAGCCTCAACCAGCGAATCGTGGACCAGACGGAATCGGTCGACGCCCTGAAGGGCCGGCCGGAGATGCGCTACGTCAATCCGCTGACGTATCAGACCTGGACGACGCGCAACTCCTACGCCGCCAGCAAGGACAAGCTCGGCAGGCGCCAGGCGGTGGTGAACTTCAACGCCAAGCTGGTGCCGGCCTTCCAGGCCGCCGGCGTGCCCATGGTCGTCGGCACCGACTCCCTGGTGAGCGGCATGGTTCCGGGCTTCGCCTTGCATGACGAGCTCGAGGCTCTGGCGAAGCTTGGCCTGCCGAGCAAGGCGATCCTGGCAGACGCGACCCGCGTACCGGCGCAATACCTAGGGGTGGCGTCCGACCGCGGCACGCTCGAGGCCGGCAAGCGGGCGGATCTTTTGCTGCTCGACGCCGACCCGCTGAAAGATGTCGCCAACACCCGGCGCATCGCCGCCGTCATCGTCGGCGGCAAGGTGTATCCGCGGGCCGAGCTGGACGGCATGATGGAGGCGCTCGCGCTGCGCTATGCCGCCATGCCGAAGCAGATGGCGACCCTGGGCGTGAAGCTCGGCGGCCATTTCGCCCCGGAGGATGACGACAACTAGCCGTCGGCCAGGGGTTGGCGTCCAATGGAAGAGACACTGTGCTGGAGGCCGCGTGCCTGAGGTCCTGAATGCACGCCGCGACTGGTTCGGCCAGCCGCGCGGCCTGTCGGTGCTCGCCTTCACCGAGATGTGGGAGGTCTTCTCCTTCTTCGGCATGAAGACCCTGCTGATCTACTACATGACTAAGCAGCTGATGATGCCGCAGGCGCAAGCCTCTCTGATCTATGGCGGCTACTCTGGCCTGGCTTACTTCACCCCGCTCCTCGGCGGCCTGATCTCTGACCGTTGGCTAGGCCGCCGCAACGCGGTGATCGCCGGCGGCCTGATCATGGCGCTCGGCCACTTCATGCTAACCTTTCCGGCCCTGTTTTACCCGGCGCTGGCCACGGTCGCCGCCGGCGCCGGCCTCTATCTCCCGAGCCTTCCCAGCCAGATCGCCGGCCTGTTCGCGGCCGACGACCCGCGCCGGGCCTCGGCCTACAGCGTCTACTATGTGGGCATGAACCTCGGGGCGCTGCTGGCGCCCCTGGTCTGCGGCACCCTGGGCGAGCTCCTGGGCTGGCACTGGGGCTTCGGCGCCGCCGGCGTCGGGATGGTGATCGGGGTGACCGTCTACTGCCTGGGCGCGCGCCACCTTCCCGAGACGGCGACGAGGTCGCCGCCCTCGCCGGCGCAAAGACCCGTCGGGGGCCGCGATGGCCTGGGGTCGCGCTTTGCGCTGATCGCCGTCGTGGCCGCGGTCGTGGTGCTGTTCCGGGCCGCCTACGAGCAGATCGGCAACACCCTGGCGCTGTGGTTGGACAACGGGGTCGACCGCCGGGCCGGCGACTGGACGATCCCGATGACTTGGTTCCAGTCGATCAACCCCGCCCTAATCTTCCTGTTGACCCCTCTCGTGATGCTCGCCTGGACGCGTCAGGCGCGTGCGGGCCGGGAGCCGTCGCCCCTGGTGAAGATGAGCCTGGGCGCCGGCCTGCTGGGTCTGGCCTATCTGGTGCTGGCGGGCGTCGCCGCCGTCGCCCAGGGCGAGGGTGTCCGGCCGGGTTGGATCTGGTTTGCGCTGTTCGCCGTCATCCTGACCGTGGGCGAGCTTTTCGTCATGCCTGTATGCCTGGGCCTCTTCGGCCGGCTGGCGCCGGCTGGGTTCGCAGCGACCGCCATGGCGTTCTGGTTCATGACCGGCTTCGGCGGCAACCTCCTGGCCGGCGCCCTCGGCGTGCTCTGGAGCCGCCTGCCGCCGTCCGCCTTCTTCGCCCTGATGGCCGCCGTCGCGGGCTTGGCGGCAGGCCTGCTGTGGCTGTTGGATCCCGCGGCCCGAGCCGCCGAGCGGCGCGCCGAGGCCGCCCGGGGCCCCGCCGAGCCTGCGACGCGCGCCGGGGCCGCTCTCCCGTCCGCCTTCTGATCCACCGTACAGGTCCTCATGTCCGAGACTTCGCCTTTCACGCCCCGCGCCCGCGACTTCCTGGAGCGGACCGCCGCTTCCATGGCCGACCAGACCCCGGAAGACCTCGTCCGGCGGGTTGAGGCCCTGGTCGCCGATCACGACGCTTGGCGCGGCCGCTGCCTCAATATGAACCCCGCCGAAAGCGGCCTGTCGCGCCGGGCGCAGGATGTGCTGGCCAGCGATATGGCCGCACGGCTGTCCGAGGGCCTGCCGGGCGACAAGGCCTATCCGCATGGGGGGCAGAACCGCCACGTCGATGAGCTGGAAGGCATCATCATCGCCCAGGCCCGCCGGCAGTTCGGCGCGGCCTTCGTCGAATGGCGCCCGGTCAGCACTTCAATGGCCAACGCCGCGGTGTTCTTCGGCCTGCTCGAGGCCGGCGACACCATCCTGGCGCAGGACGAGGATGGCGGCGGCAACTTCAGCTACCACGCCAGCGGACCGGCCGGCCTGATCAGCCGCCGCATCGTGCCGGCGCCCAGCCGCGGCGAGGCCTTCGAGCTCGATCTCGACCGGATGGCGGCGCTGGCGGCGGAAGTGCGGCCGCGGATGATCGTGGTCGGCGGCAGCAATGTGCTCTTCCCCTATCCGGTGCGGGAACTCCGCGCGATCGCCGACCGCTGCGGCGCGATCCTGCTCTACGACGCCGCACACCTGGGTCTGCTGATCTCCGCCGGCGACTTCCAACGGCCGCTGGAGGAGGGAGCGCATGTGGTCACCGTCAGCACCCACAAGATCATGGGCGGCCCGGTCGGCGGCCTGGTGCTGACCAACGACGCCGCCATTGCGTCAAAGGTTCTGCAGGTGACATTTCCGGGCTTTCTGCAGACCCGCGACCAGAACAAATACGCCGCGCTCGCCGTCGCCCTGGCGGAGAATGCCGCCTTCGGGCGAGATCTCTCCAGCCGGATGGTCGCCAACGCCCAGGCGCTGGAAGGGGAGGGCTTCCGGATACTGGCCCGCGACCGCGGCTACACCGCCACCCACCAGATCTTCCTGCAACTGGGGGATGAGGCGCAGCGGTTCGAAGCGGCTTGCCAGGGGGTCAATATCCTGGCGGCCGACTGCGCGCTTACCGGTGACATGTCCGAGGGCCGGCGCAGCGGTGCGCGGCTGGCCACGCACGAACTGACTCGCCTGGGCATGGGCGAGGCCGACATGACGCGAATCGCGCGCCTTATGCGCCGCGCCTTTGACGGGGAGAATCCCGCGGGCCTCGCGCGGGAGGTCGCCGACCTCGTCGGGCGTTTCACCCCGATCCGCTACAGCTTCGACGCCGGCCGCGGCGCTGCGCCCGCCGACCGGCCGTGACCCTAAGCGCCGCGGCGGAACCGGGTGCGGAGGATGCCTATGCGCCACCGCCGTTCGAGATTCCGCATGCGAGCCTGTGGATCGATCTGCAACGGGATGTCGCGCGCGTCCGGGCCGAGTTGCGCTTCCGGCGGGCCCGCGTCGGCGTCACCGATCTTGTTCTCGACGGAGTGGGCCTGCGGCTCGCCGAAGCGCGTCTCGACGGTCAGGTGTTGGCGGATGATCGCCTGACTCATTCCTCGCACGGCCTGGTGCTGGCCGCGGCCCCGGACGAGGGCGTCCTGGCCCTCGACTATGAGCTGACCGTGGGTTCGGCCGGCCAGGAAGGTCTGATCCGCCTGGGCGAAGCGCTGATCACCCACTGCGAGCCGGAAGGTTTTCGCCGGATCTGCTACTTTCCCGACCGCCCGGACGTGATGACGGCGTTCCGCTGCACCCTGGCCGCCGATCCCGAGGCGTTCCCCGATCTACTCTGCAACGGCGCTCTCGTAGAGGCCGGCGAACTGCCGGACGGGCGGCGCTACGCCGTCTGGGACGATCCGCGCCCCAAGGCCAGCTACCTGTTCGCGCTCGCGGCGGGCCGGTTCGACAAACTGGAGGACCGGTTCGTCACCCGCAGCGGGCGGGGCGTGCGCCTGGGAATCCATGCGCGGTCGCAGGATCTCCCCTGGTGCCGCCATGGCCTCGCAATCCTCAAGCAGGCCATGGCCTGGGACGAGCGCGCCTATGGACGCGAATACGACCTCGACGATCTCAATGTCGTGGTCCTGCCGAGCTATCCGGGCGGGGCGATGGAGAACCGCGGCCTCAACCTCTATGCGACGGAATTCTTCCTGGCCGATCCGGCGATCTCCACCGACGAGCAGATGCGCCGGGTCTCCGCGGTCATCGGCCACGAGTATTTCCACAACTGGACCGGCAACCGGGTGGGCTGCCGCAGCTGGTTGGACCTGGGCCTGAAGGAGGGCTTCACGGTCTTGCGCCAGCAACAGTTCATGGCCGACCTGGCCGGCGCGGACGAGGCGCGGATCGACGACGTGATCCAGCTGCGGGAGGTCCAATTTCCGGAGGACGACGGGCCGCTGGCCCATGCGCCGCGGCCGGCCGCCGCCGCCGTACCGAGCAATCTCTACAGCCGCACGATCTACGACAAGAGCGCCGAGATCATCCGGATGCTGGCCACCCTGGCCGGGCCGGCCGCCTCCCGGCGGATTTCGGACGCGTTCTTCGCGCGGCTGGACGGGCGGGCCGCCGCCTTCGAAACGTTGTTCGACATCGCCGAAGAAGTCGCGGGCCTGGATCTTGCTCAATTCCGGCGCTGGATCCGGGCCGTCGGCGGTTTCCATGTCACAGCGGCCTGGACCTGGGATCCCGCCTCGAAGCGCTTCAGCCTCACGCTGGAGCAGTCCGTTCGGACGGTCACCGATCACCCCAACCCCGGTCCGCTCCTGGCGCCCGTCCGGGTCGGAATGGTCGGGCCGGGCGGCCAGGCGTTGGCGTTCCGCAGCGCGGACCAATCCGGTCCGTTGGCGACGGAGCAGGTCCTGGAGCTGCGCGAGGGGCGGCAGACCTTCGTCCTGGAGGGGCTCGCCGCCCCGCCCGTGCCGTCGCTCTTTCGCGGCCTGTCGTCGCCGGTGCGGCTCACCACCGCCCTCGACCCAGGCGAGCTCGCAATCCTGGCCCGGTACGATGGCGATCCGACCAATCGCTGGGACGCGGCCCAGACCCTGGCGCGGCGCGCCGTGAGCGAGCGACTGCGGCTGGGGCCGGGCGGTCACATACAGCTCGTCTGGCGCGACCTGTTCGACGATCTGCTAGCCCAGGCCGCCGAGGCGCCCGGCGCTGTCGGCCGCGCGCTCACGCCGCCGGACGACCGGGCGCTTGGGCTGGAGCTGAGCGACGCCGATCCGGAGGCGCTGGCGCAGGCGCAGCACGCGCTGGCCGCGGAGATGACCCCGCGGGTCCGGGATCGCCTGCGCGCTGTCCACGCTCGTCTCGCCGGAGCGGCGGTCACAGACGAGGGCGTCGGCGCGCGGCGTCTGCGGGCGGTGTGCCTCTGGCAGCTGATGCAGGCGCCCGAGCCCCAGGACCTCGCGAGGTGCCGCAGTCAGCTGGACTCGCCACGGATGGCCGAGGCCTGCGCGGCGCTGTCGCAGCTCGTGGCCTGTGACGCTGAAGCGGCGAAAGCGGCGCTTGCCGTGGCCTTCGAGCGTTGGCGCGCCGTTCCCCAGGCGCTGGACCAGTGGTTTGCTATCCAGGCGACGGTCGGCCCGCAGGCAGCCGACCGGGTGGAGGCGCTGATCGGTCATTCCGACTATCGGCTCGACAACGCGACGCGGGTGAAGGCGGTGTTCGACGCCTTCGTGCTCAATATGCGCGGGTTCCACCGCGCGGACGGGGCCGGCTACAGGATCGTGGCCCGGATCGTCGTGGCGCTCAATCCTGGCAATCCGCGGCTGGCCGCGCGCTTCCTGAAGGCGTTCGGCGACTGCGAGCGCTTCGACGCCGCGCGGCGCGCGCACGCCAACGAAGCCCTGATCGGCATCCTGGCTCAACCGGGGCTGGCGAAGCCCGTGGAGAGCCTCGCCCGCGATCTGCTCAGCGCCGGTTCACTCGCTGTCTAGATTGATCTCTGTCCGGAACTTCGAGCGGTTCATCGCAAACAGGGACCGGAAGTTCCGGATATTCGGGTCGTTGGTGAGCACGCTGCGCACGAACCGGTGGTAGGCGTTCATGTCGCTGACCTGGACCACGACGATGAAGTCGGCGTGGCCCGAGACCATGTAGCACTGCATGACCTCGTCGGTCTTTTCCATGCGGCTTTCGAAGTCGCTCTGCACCCCTTCGCCCTGTCGCTCCAGCACCACCTCGATGAACACGAACAGGCTCTTGCCGACCATCTGCGGGTCGAGCAGCGAGACGTCGGCGACAATGACTTTCTCCTCGCGCAGGCGCCGCACGCGGCGCAGGCAGGTCGGCGGCGACAGATGCGCGCGCTCCGCCAGCTCGAGGTTGGTCAGCTGGTTGTTCTCCTGCAGCAGCTTCAGAAGCCGGCGGTCGGTCTTGTCGAGCTCCACCACGGCGATCCTCCTGTTGCGGCGCGAAGAGCCCGCGACCGTTGGACTTTCTGTTTTGTAATGAACTTGGCAACAGAAATCACCACCGAGCAAAGTAATGCTGGAAACATTTGCTGAACTGGGAAATTCACCGCCACTTTTGACCATTCATTTCGCCGCGGCTGCGCTAGCCTTTCCCGGCGTGATGCGGAGGCGGACGAGTGGTCGGGTCGGACAAGATTGCGAAGAGCACCTGGCTGAAGGTCACCTCGTGGGGCGTAGGCGCCCTGCTGCTCCTGCTCGTTCTGGCCGGAGCGGGGGCCTACGCGCTCCTCTGGCCGACGTTGCGCGCGCCGCCGAAGGCCGCCGTCCAGCGTCCACACTCGGCGGTGGAGGCCAATCTCCAGGACCTCACGTATCTGCGGCGCTTCGCGGATATCAATCGCAGCTTCACATCCACCACGCGCGCGGAGTTCCTCGCCCAGGTCGACGCCCTGCGCGGGCGCGCTGGCCAGCTCAGCCCCGGGGCCCTGGAGATGGGCGTGAGCCGCGCCGTGGCCGTAGCGGATGACGCCCACACCAACATCCGGGGCGCCGGCTTCGGCCAGTCGCTCAACGCGATCCCGATCCGGCTGGACTGGTTCCGCGAGGGCCTGTTCGTGGTCGAGGCCGATCCTGCCCATGCCGACCTGCTGGGCGCCCGGGTGGTCAGCGAGGAAGGCCGGGCGCCTGCGGCGATGCTGGAGACGCTCCGCCCCTACACCGGCGGGCCGTTCAGCTTTCAGCGCGAGCACGCGCCACACTTCATGATCTCGCCCGCGGCGTTGCAGGGCGCGGGTCTCGCCGCCGCGGACGACCGCTTGGCCTTTGTTTTCGAGCTGCCGGGGGCGACACAGGTCTCCCGCACCGTCGTGGCCGATCCCGGCCCCGCGAACGGTCCGCCTGTATCGGGCCGGTTGCGGACGATCCAGCGCGACAACCACTGGCCGCGCCGCGACCTCAGTCCCGTGCGGACGCCGGGCGACACCCGGTCCTGGGCGCACGTGCTCGATGGCCGGCCGCTGCCGCTCTACCTCAGCCGGCCGAATGACTTCTTCTGGCGCACCTACCTGCCGCAGACCGGGACGCTCTATCTGCAGATCAACGCCACGCGCAGCGTCCCGGGCGGCGAAAACCTGGCGACGTTCCTGCAAGGTGTCGTCGCGGAGGTGAAGGCCCGCGGGACCCATGACGCGATCGTCGACGTCCGCTTCAATCCCGGCGGCAACGGCGACCTGCCGGTGCCGTTTACCAAAGCGCTGCCGGCGGCGCTGCCCCGGGACGGGCGGATATTCATCATCACGTCCGGCAACACGCTCTCGGCCGGCATCATCACAACCGCGCGCCTCAAATACTATGGGGGATCGCGCGCCGACATCGTCGGAGAGCGGATCGGCGACCGCGAACAATTCTGGGCCGAAGGCCAGAAGATGGTCCTGCCGAACTCCGGGATCGCCGCCCATTACACGGCCGCCTGGCACGACTGGAAGACCGGCTGCTCGATCCTGCAGATCGGCTACTGCTATCTGTTCCTCTATCAATGGGGCGTGCCGGCCGGGGACCTCTCGCCCACCATCCCCGCGCCGATCTCGTTCGCGGACTACATCGCCGGAGTGGACACGGTAATGAAGGCGATCCGGCCGCTGCTGAAGCCCGGATCCGGCGCGGTACGCTAGATGCGCGGGTCCGGCTTCGCCGCCATCGCCCTGGCTGCTTGCGGGCTCGCCGCCACGGCCGCGGTCCCTCAGCCGAAGCCGCCGATCCTGGATGACGCCGCCTACTCGCATCCGCAACGCCTGGTCGATGTCGGCGGCCGGCGGATCAACCTGTACTGCCGGGGTCGCGGCGGGCCGACCGTTGTGCTGGACTCCGGGCTATCGGACCCCACCCTGGTCTGGGGGGCGGTGCAGCCGGCGCTCAGCCGCGACCTGCGGGTCTGCGCCTACGACCGCGCTGGGATCGGGTTCAGCGACCCTAGCGGCCGCGCGGGGGATAGCCGCAACATAGTGGGCGATCTGCGCGCCCTGCTGCGTGCCGCCGGCGTGCCTCCGCCCTATGTGCTGGTCGGCCACTCCTACGGCGGCCTCAACGTTCGCCTGTTCGCCTATGAGCATTCGGCGGAGGTCGCCGGGCTGGTGCTGATCGATCCCGCCCACGAGGACGCGGACGCCCGCTATACGGCCGCCGACCCGACTTGGGCGGCGTCCAACGCCCGCCGCCTTACGCGGGACCGCGCCTGCGCCGCTCGAGTCCCACCGGAGGGCTTCGCGGAAGGATCGGAGGGCTTCGCCACCTGTGTGGTCCCCGCCGAGGCCTGGTTTTCACCCCGCCTGAATGCGGTGCGCCGGCGTCTGGAAGCGCGCCGCAGCTTTCAGCTGGCGCAGGTCTTGGAGGTGGAAAGCCTGACGCTAGGGGTCAGCGACGCGCAGGTCCGCGCCGCGCGCCGGCCGCTCGGCGCCCGGCCGCTGATCGTGCTGTCGAGCCTTGAGGCTCCGGCGCCCGATGCGACCGGAACCACGGCCGCCCACGACCGGGTACAGTGGGCGCTGCATGAGGACCTCATCGCCGACTCCGTACGCGGCGAGCACGAGGGCGTCGCCCGTACGGGCCACTACATCCAGCTCGACCGGCCGGAGATCGTGGTGGATGCGGTGCGGCGGGTCGTGCGGACGGCGCGCCTCGCCCGCGGCCCCGGCTGAGGGATCAGGCGGACGCCAGGTCGCGCGCGCTGGCGCCGGCGGCCCGCAGGGCAAAGTCGGCGATCGCCAGGTCCTGCACGGCGATGCCGGAGCTGTCGAAGATGGTGATCTCATCGGGCGTGTGGCGACCGTGCGTGGGGTCGCGCAGCGCTTCGCCGAGCGGCGTGATAATACTGGCTTCAATCCGGCCGGCTCGCGCGGCGGCTTCGAACTCGCCGATTGCGACCGACTGGGCGACCACATCGGCGAACAAGCGCGCCGTCGCGACCAGCTCGATATCCAGTTCCTGCTTACCGGGGCCGTCGGCGCCCATGGCGGAGATGTGGGCGCCGGGATCGATCCACTCCCGACGGACTAGAGGTTCGCGGGCCGCGGTGCCGCAGACGACGATCTGGGCGCCGCGAAGCGCGGCGGGCAGGTCTGCGGCCCAGGCGGCGAGGCCGAGTTCGTCCCGCGCCCGGCAGGCGAATCGTTCGGCCTTGGCGGGCTCGCGCGCCCAGACGCGCACCTCGCGCACGGTCCGCACCGCGCGAACGGCCAACAGGTCAAACCAGGCCTGGTGACCCGCGCCGACGATGGCGACCACTTCAGCGTCGGGGTTCGACAGCCGCCGCACCGCCACCCCG
Organism: Phenylobacterium sp.; assembly: GCF_041691455.1. Lineage (GTDB taxonomy): Bacteria > Pseudomonadota > Alphaproteobacteria > Caulobacterales > Caulobacteraceae > Phenylobacterium. The sequence goes on from NZ_JBEPUO010000002.1 coordinate 332,134, forward strand.
TCGGCGGCCGCCGTTCGCAGGGCCGTGAGCCAGGCCGACGAGACCAGGGCCGTCGGCAAGCCCGTGGCGTCGTCGAGCAGCAGGGTTGTCGAGCCGTGGCTGGGCAGGCCTCTGGCCGGGTTCTGCGGAAAATAGCTGCCGACCTTCAGGCCGAGCAGACGACGACTGCGGATCAGGCCCGACTTCACCCCGAAACGGCCCAAGCCGTCGCTGTTAGCGCCCATGACCACTGGGAACAGGACTACGTCATCGCCCTCCAGCGACAGGAACAGCACTTCCATCAGATCGATCGCCTGGTCGATGGTGACCAGTCGTGCGGCGTCCGACTCGCTAATGAATTTCATAGGCCCTCCCGGCGCCGGAACCGTATCGAAGGACGCGTGAAATAGGTGGTCAAACCGAGCCCCCGCGGCGGCTCTCGTCGCGCGCCATGTGGCCGGGCTTTTTCAAATCGGAAAAAATGCGCCCTTCGGCGCCGGATACGCCGATGTCCACTTTAGGCATCCGCGCCGATGTCTGCCCTTGGCGCATTGCGGACATTGTCCGGCCGACTAGCGGTGGGTCCACCACTCAGGCCAATTCACCTTCCGTGGCGTCCGCGTCGCGTTCCAAACGGTCATCTGCTCAGCTGCTGTAAGTCGGCGATCACCCAGTCGCTCCAGGGCCGCCTCCACCAACCAGGGCTCAATTAGAATCCGCGCGGTCGGTCGGAAGTCGTCGTGCTTCACCACCATGTTCAGGGAAAGTAGCGGAAGGTTGGCGTTTTCCGGGTCCACGGATGTGATGACAATGTCGGTAACTGGGTCGAGCGACGCTCCGGTCGTCGACCGTCCGATCTCGAAGGCCCTCAAGGCCTGCTCCAGAGCGACAGACTGTCCCGACCGGCCCGTCTTATAGAGGTAGAGCAGGAATGCCTCTGCCGCCTCGACCCGACGGAGTGCGCCGTTTTCGCGGATCGAGACCATCTGTCCAAGGACAGCATCGTGGGGGATCCCTCTGCGCTTGCCCCTCGGACGACCATTGGGATTGCCGCTATGGCCGGGCTTGAAGCGCCGATCTGCGGGCGGACGCTTGTATCCGACAGAGGGGTCCGATTGTTCCTTGCGGCTCATTCGTCGCGGCCTTCGGGCCACCTGACGAGTTCAGGGTTGAGCGTATGCGATTTCACGACACTGAGGTCTTTGGCGGGCAACTTCCGCCGCCGCCGGTCAAGGGCCGCCTGCACGGCCCAGGCATGCAGCTTCAGTCGTTCGCAACCATCGTTGGTCGTGTGATCGGCAATCTCAAGAAATACCAGGGCGGCATTGGCGTTGTCCGGATCATGGCTGGCGTACCTGACCCGGACGCGGTTGGCCGGAGGCGCAAGGGCTGCCCGCGCCGCCTCGCGCTCTCCGATCATCTTCAGAATCCTGCGGATCGCCGTCGCTTTGCCATCGAACGCCATCTGCAGGAGCTTTTGCTCCAGCGCTTCCTCGGCGGTGACTTCGCGCGACCGTCCGTTCTGCTCGATGATGGTCGTGATCTCGAAGAGGACATCGAAGGGCGTCCGCGCCGGCGCCTTGCCGCTGCCCTTTGGCCTGCCGCCGGGATTGCCGCTTTTCCCTTTCGGGAAATAGGACCCTTTGGGTGGTTTGCCGCGGCCCACCTCGTAGTCGTCGGCTGGTTCTCCGGGCGGTTTCGTCATGGGCGCGGGGCGGTATCAAGTCTGGCTTCGCGGCCCGTCATCGCGGTCCAACGCTCGACGGCCACATCAACATAGGCCGGATCGATATCGAGCCCCCGAAACCGCCGACCGGCGCGTTCCGCGGCGATCAATGTGGTGCCAGAGCCGAGAAAGGTATCGAGGACCAGATCGCCTTAGCGGGTAACGTCCTTGATGGCGTCGGCCACCATTGCGGCAGGCTTGACGGTCGGGTGCAGCGCTAGGTCACCGCGGCGGCTTCCTCGGAATGAGTTCACCGAGGCGTAGTCCCAGACGTTCGTGCGATTGCGACCGTGCTTGCCGAGTTCCACGGCATTGAAGTGCGGAGCATCACCAACCCGGAACACGAAGACCAGCTCGTGTTTCGAACGATAGAGCGATCCCATACCAGCGTTGGATTTGTTCCAGACGCACAGATTCAAAAGGTCGCCGTACACATCGGCTCCGACCCCTTCCAGCGGCGCCATGTGGCGCCAGTCCATGCACACGAAATGGACGGCGCCGTTGCGCGAAACCGCGACACAAGCCTCCAGGCTGTCCTTCAGGAATTCGGAAAACGCCGCATCCGACATCTCACCGGACGCCATGGCGAACTCACGATGGGTGCCCTTCGCCACGGCGTTGCCGCTGATTTTCACATTGTAAGGGGGATCAAGGAATGCGGCGTCCACCATGGTGCCGTCGCCCACGACAGCGCGTAGAAACCCAAGGTCGCGCCCATCGCCGCAGCCCACGCGATGATCGCCGAGGATCCAGATGTCACCGAGCCGGGTCTGGGGCTTAACGGGGGTAGGGGGGATGACGTCGTCATCCGGATCGACCGAGCCTGCGCGCACAACATCGATCTCGCCGGTCGAAAATCCCGTCAGCGTCAGGTCGAATTCCATGTCGCCGACGGACAGCTGCTGCAACTCTACCTTCAGCAGGTCGAAGTCCCAGCCGGCGTTCAGCGCGATCTTGTTGTCCGCCAGCCGTAGAGCCCGCTTCTGGATATCCGTGAGACCGGGAAGGACGATTGTCGGGACATCGGTCAGGCCCAGGCTCTTCGCCGCAAGCAGGCGACCATGGCCGGCGATGATCAGTCCGGTTTCGTCGATCAGGATCGGATTGGAGAACCCGAATTCCGTGATCGATCGCGCGATCTGCGCCACCTGGCGCTTGTCGTGGGTTCGCGCATTGCCGGGGTCGGGCGTCAGGCTCGCAGGCGCGCGATAGGTGATGACCAGCTGGTCTCCGCCTTGATCGTGGATCGGTGGTGGGCCCGACTCGGTCGCCATAGGCGACGAGGCTAAGGCAACCCCGGGGCGAGTCCATCACCACCTTCCGACTGGACTTCGTCGCCTGCCAGAGCGTTGGTCATGTCGTCCTCGCCTGGCCAAGCCGGGCTCGCCTCGGTGACGGCGGCGCCCCTGCCGACCGCGCACCGAAGAGGACCAAAATGACCAAGACCACGAAGGCTTCAAAGCCGGCTGCGAACCAACAGCCGGCGGTGCCAGGGACGAGCAAACTCGACCAGCTCACCGCGCTCCTTTCGCGCCAGGAAGGCGCGACCTTGGCCGACCTTATGGCCGCCACCGCATGGCAAGCGCACTCGGTTCGGGGCGCAATCGCCGGAGCGCTAAGGAAGAAGCGAGGTCTGACGATCGTCTCGCAGAAGATAGATGGCGTGCGGGTTTACAGCCTGGCCATGCCAGACCAATGAACCCGACCGCGCTCACGCAGGAGGTCCAGGCGCTCGATCGCCTGGACCTGGAGGGTCTGCGCGAAGTCTGGCGTGCGCGCTACAACGAGCCGCCGCCACTTCGATCCGTCGATTTGCTGCGGCTTATCCTGGCCTGGCGCATCCAGGCGCAGGCTCTGGGCGGCCTCGACCCGAAAGTTCGACGCCAGCTCAAACGGCGCGGCGCACTCGAGGCGGAAGGCTTGAGCCTCGGCGTCGGGGCCCTACTCAAACGAGAATGGCAGGGCGGCGTGGTCGAGGTCGAGGTGATGCAGGACGGCTTCCGATGGGAGGGCAGGGTCTATCGCAGCCTATCTGCGGTCGCGACGGCGATCGCGGGCGTCAAATGGAACGGGCCACGCTTCTTTGGTCTGCGGGCTGACGCCAAATGACTGCGACCCGGTGCGCCATCTACACGCGCAAGAGTTCAGAGGAGGGCCTCGATCAGGCGTTCAACAGCCTGCATGCGCAACGCGAGGCGTGCGAGGCCTACGTCCGCAGTCAGAAAGGCGAGGGCTGGAAACTGATCTCGACCCTCTACGACGATGGCGGATTCTCCGGGGGATCGATGGAGCGGCCGGCGCTTCGCACCCTGCTGGTGGATATCGCGGCGGGTAAGGTCGATGTGGTGGTGGTCTACAAGATCGACCGGCTGACCCGATCGCTGATGGACTTCGCGCGCATGGTCGAGTTGTTCGATGCGCACAAGGTCAGCTTCGTCAGCGTCACCCAGGCCTTCAATACGACGACCAGCATGGGCCGGCTCACCCTCAACGTCCTGCTGTCGTTCGCCCAGTTTGAGCGGGAGGTCACCGGCGAGCGGATCCGCGACAAGATCGCCGCCTCGAAGGCCAAGGGCATGTGGATGGGCGGACAGCTGCCGCTCGGCTACGACCTCCCCAGCGATCCGACAACCCGTGCGCTGGTGGTCAACGAGGTGGAAGCCGAACAGGTCCGGCTCATCTTCCGGCGCTACCTGGAGCTGGGTTCAGTCCACGCCCTGGCGACGTGGCTCGCAAGTCAGCAGATCTGCTCAAAGTCCGTCACCACATCGAAGGGGCGCCAGAGGGGCGGACTGCCGTTCAGCCGAGGGGCCCTGTTCCACCTGCTGAAAAACCGGGTCTACCTCGGACTGATCGTACATGGGCCCAAGGCCTATCCCGGCGCCCATCCCGCGATCGTCGATGAAGATCTGTTCGAAGCCGTGCAGGGCTGCCTCAAGCTCAACGCGCGGCGCCATCACGAACGTCCGAACCGGGTCGCCGAGGCCCCGCTCAAGGGGCGCATTTTCGATGTCGACGGCCATCCCATGAGCCCGTCGTTCGCGCACGGCGGTCGTGGACAGGTCTACCGATACTATGTCTCTGCGCCGCTGCAGCAGGGCGGGAGACTGGCTGAAGGTGCGATCCGCCGCGTGCCGGCGCCGGTGATCGAAACCAGGCTGGCCCAAATCATCGATCGGCTGTGCCCGGCTGGCCCCAACGATGATCCATTAAGTCGGCTGCACCGCGTTGAGGTTCACCCGAACAGCCTCCAGCTGCTGCTTCCGATCGCGCAGCTGCCGGCCGTGAAGTCACGGCTGGGCGTCGGCGAGGAGGTTGCGGCGGACGCCAGTCTCCCGACCTGCCTGCGTTTGGTCCTTCCGCTGCGGATGCGAACGCGTGGCGGACGGACCTGGATCGCCACGCCGAGCCAGCAGGCGCCGGCTACCGCCAGGCGCGATCCGGCCCTCATCCGGGTGCTCAGGCAAGCCCATGAGATGTTGGACGTGGACTGCCACGGCCTTCCGACAATGGCGACCTCACCCGTCAGTCCGTACCATCGCAGGATCCTTCAGTTGGCGCTTCTCGCGCCGGAGCTCCAGCTCGCGATCCTTGAGGGACGACAACCCGCTGGGTTGAATATCGAGCATTTGATGGCGATCGCCGCGGTCCCAGCCTGGGCAGATCAGGTCCAGGAATTCCAGATCAGCCGGCGCCACAGCCGCCCCTGATACGCCAGCGATTTTCCCTGTAAATCGCCAAACCGTTCCCTGATATCGCGTTAGCGCTTCCCTGTTTCCCCCTCGAACAGGAAAGTGCTTTGGGTGTATGTAAGGCATTGATCCAGCGGTACAAATTCAGCTACCGAGAAGCGCCGGCGCGAGGTTTTCGCTGATCTGGATGCTGTAGAGCAAATAATTCCCTGTTCTGAGGCAAACCTACCCAAGCATCATACCTCCGGAGACGGCCCGCCAAACCGCGCCAAGAGGGTACCCTGAAGGGGCGGAACCACGTGCTGGGGAACGGATGTGCGGGCCAATACCCGGGGAGTTAACGAGGGTTGGAGGGGCGTACTGTGGTTGGAGACCGCTACCGCGGGTTGGTGGCGGTGCGAGTGGGATTCGAACCCACGTTAGGCTTTCACCTAAACACGCTTTCCAAGCGTGCGCCTTCAACCACTCGGCCACCGCACCTCAACGCCCATGGAGGCGGGCCTCCCGGCGGAAGGCGGGTCATATAGAATGGGGGCTAGCCGGGCAAGCGGCGCTTGACCGCCTGGGTGAGCCGCGCTGGGTTGAACAGCGACTGGCGCTGCCCGGCGTTGAGCTCGACCTCCAGGGGGCCGGAGGCGGTGAGCCAGGCGGCGAGCCGCTTCGGGGCGTCGGGGTCGCGCCGGCGCAGGGCGTCCTGCGCCTCGGCCAGGCGGTGGTCGGCGGCGCGCAGCGCGGCGCGCGGCTTGGCCAGAGTGGGCGCCGCATAGCGCTCGTCGATCAGGCCCAGGCGGCTGCGGGCGCTGGCGACCATCACCACCGCGGTGGCGGCGTCGCCGGCCGTGGCCTCAGCCTCCGCCGCCTTCAGGGCGCGCCGGGCGTCGGCCATCAGCAGGCCTACGCCGAGCGGGCGCCGCGGTTTCGCGGGACAGTCGGCGGGATCCAGGGCGCGGACATAGGCCGCCAGGCCGTCCAGCACCGCGGGTGTCGGTTCCGGCCCGTCGAACTCCTCGGTGATCAGGCCGTGGATGAAGGGCTCCAGCTTCTTCTCGCCCGGCGCCTGGCTGATCTTCAGCTTGGCCTTGGGCCCGGAGAGGTCGGGGATCGGCTTGGGGTCGTCCACGCCGTTGCCGCGATGGGTCGAGAACAGGGAATTGGTGACGTCGGCCGTGCCCGGCGCGCCGGAGACGCCAGGGAACAGGAAGTCCGGGTTGCCGCGGCCGTCGCGGTGACAGGTCTCGCAATTGATCCCGGCCCGGCCGGCCTGGCCGCCCAGCAGCACGGGCGTGCGGAAGGCGGCGCGCCCGACCTCGACCCTGGCGGCCAGGGCGGGGTCGGCGGGGCTCTTCAGGCACTCGGTCGGGACCGAGCCCAGGGCGCGCGCGGTCGGCGCATCCTTAGCCACCCAGAGCATCCCGCGGATCGGGGCGTCACCCAGCGCCGCGAGCGCCGAGACGCCCACGAACCCCGCGAGGACGAAACCGCCAAAAAGCCTGGCGACCGCTAGTTCTTTTGCGGGTCGCCGCCGGCGTCGATCCAACGGCGCAGCTCCTCGGCGTCCGCGCAGCCGTAGGCGCAGAGTTTGTCCAGCTTGGCGAGCATCAGGCGCGCGCCGGCGATGTCGCCGCGGGCGGCCTTCAGCTCACCGTAGTATTCGGTCGCGCCGATGTGCTTCGGATCGATGGCCAGCGCCTGGCGGTAGTAGGTCTCGGCCCGGGCGTAGTCGCCCTTCTTGCGCCAGGTGTAGCCCTGGTAGGTAAGGATGTCGGGATGCGGCCCGAAGGTCTCAGCCGCCTTGTCCAGAGAGGCCAGCGCCTCGTCATAGCGCCGCTCGTTGATCAGGCTGACGGCCTGGACATAGGCCGCGTCGCCGGTCTTGGCCCCGCCGAACAGCAGCGAGCGGTCGAGCAGGGCGCTGGGCTTGGGCGCCCCGGCCGCGGCCGGGTTCATGGCGCTTTCCACCTGCTCGGTGAAGGCCTTCAGGCGCGCGGCGTCCGGGCAGCTGTCGCCGCAGGCCTGGATCTTGGACTTCAGCCACTCGGCCTCGGTCTGGGCCTTGGGGTCCTTCAGGTTGGCGAGCGCCAAGCCCAGGCCCGCATGGGCGCGGGCGTCCTCGGGCGAGAGCTTTGTCGCCTTCTCATAGGCGCGGCGGGAGCCCTTCCAGTCGTTCGTACCGGCCTTGGCCGCCCCCAGCAGCTGCCAGGCGTCGGGGTTCTTCGGCACGGCGTCGGTCACGTGCTCGGCCGCCCTCGCCGCGTCCCTGTACTGCTGGGCCTTCATCGCGGCGATGGCCTTGGCGTACTCGGTCGCCGGGTCATAGCGCGGCGCGAGGTTCTGCAGGTCGCCGGCGCCCCCCGATCCGCCTGCCATGCCGCCGGAACCGCCGCCGCTCGCGAAGGCGGCGCCGCACGCCAGGATTGTCACGCATCCGCCGATCAAGGTGGCTTTCAAAACGCGCCGCATGGAAGTGTCTCCCCTAACGTCGTTCTGACGGCAGATTGGCATGAAACTAACGTCGCGTCAGCTACCCTGCCGGGTGCAAAATCGCCGGCGAGCGCCTATCTTCCTGCACGACCGCAAGGAGGCCTCATGTTCGGACACAAGACGCTGGAACTGCCCACCCAGGAAACCGCCCTGCCGGGCCGCGCGCACCCGATCCCGACGGCGCAGACGCACTTCATCAACGGCCATCCGTTGAAGGGGCCCTATCCCGATGGGCTGGAGACCGCGGTCTTCGCCATGGGCTGCTTCTGGGGTGAGGAGAAGAAGTTCTGGAGCCTGCCCGGCGTCTGGGTGACGGCCGTCGGCTACGTCGCCGGCCTGACCCCCAATCCGACCTACGAGGAGGTCTGCTCCGGCCGCACTGGCCATACCGAGGCGGTGCTGGTCGTGTTCGACCCGAAGGTCATCAGCTATGCGGCGCTGCTGAAGGTGTTCTGGGAAAGCCACGACCCGACCCAGGGCATGCGCCAGGGCAACGACATCGGCACCCAGTATCGGTCGGGCATCTATCCTGAGAACGACGCGCAGGCCGCCGCCGCCGAGGCCTCGAAGGAGGCCTACCAGCAGGCGCTGAGCGCCAAGGGCTTCGGCAAGATCACCACCGAGATCCGCCCAGCCGGGGAGTTCTATTTCGCCGAGGACTACCACCAGCAGTACCTGGCCAAGAACCCGGCCGGCTATTGCGGCATCGGCGGGACGGGCGTGACCTGCCCCATCGGCGTCGGCGTCGAGGCCTGAAGCCATGACGCCAGCGGCGCTGGAAAAGGCGGCGCTGGCGCTCGCCGGCGCGGAGCTCGGCATCAAGTGGGGCGAGGACCGGGTCTATTCGGTCGGCGGGAAGATGTTCGCGGCGACCGACGGCGCAGCCACGAACCTGTCGATGAAGGTCACCGACATCGCCTTCGAGGCGCTGACCGAAACCGGCCGCGCCAAGCCCGCTCTCTACGCCGCGCGCTTCAAGTGGGTGATGTTCGACGACCTGTCGGCGCTCGAGCCCGACGAGGTGAAGGACTGGCTGAAAACCGCCCATGGCCTGGTCGCCGAGAAGCTGCCCAAGAAGCAACGCGCCGCCCTGGGCCTCGCCGGTTGACCGGCCCGTGACCCGAGACGAGATCGAGGCGGTCGCCATGGCGCTCCCGGCCACGACCAAGGTCGTCCAGTGGGGCGACAGCGACGTCTACAAGGTCGGGGGCAAGGTGTTCGCCATCTGTGGCCTGCGCGGCGGCCTGTCGTTCAAGGTGACCGAGATCGGGTTCGTCGCCCTGACCGAGGGCGGCCCGGCGCGGCAGGCGCCCTATCTGCACAAGGGCGCGTGGGTGATCATCGACCTCGACGCCGCGGACGACGCCGACATCACCGACTGGCTGACCAACGCCCACGGCCTGATCGCGGCCAAGCTCACGGGCTTGCGGCGTCGGGAACTTGGGCTAGCCTGACCCCTTCGCCGGGGCCCGCCGATGATCGACCGCAGGAGCGTTTTCGCGGGGGCCGCCGCTTCGCTGCTTGGCGGAAGCACGCGGGGCCCGCCCGAGGCGCCGCTGTTCGGGTCCGGGCCGCTGGCGGGCAACATCCTGGCCGCGGGTTTCCATGCGCCGCCCCAGCCGCTGAGCCTCCCGGACACACCCCTGGCTGGCGCGCGGGGGATCCGGAAACTTTCAGACCTCGAGGGCCGCACCTATCTGATCAGCCTGTGGGCCGAATGGTGCGCGCCCTGCCTCGCCGAGGCCGGTGACCTGGCGGCGCTCGGACTGGAATTCGGCGGCCCCAGCTTCGAGCTGATCTTCGTGCTCACCGGCAGCGGGAAGAAACTGGACCTGCCGGCCGCCAGCGCCCTGCTGGCCAAGTACGGGGCGGGCGGCGCCACCCTGCTGGTGGAGCCCCGTGGCCACGATGCGGTCATGCAGGCGCTCGCCACCCAGGAATTCTCTCCAGAGCTTCGAGCGATCACGAAACAGGATCGCGGCGCGAGCCTCCCCTGCAACCTGCTCATCGACCGTCGCGGACGGGTGCGCGGACGCGCCTTCGGGTCCCCGACGCCCGTGGCGCCGGGCGCGAAGACGCCGATGCGCCCCCTGGACGAGGCCGGCAAGGTCAAGATGCTGGCGGAGCACCGCTCGACCTGGGCCACGCCCGCCGGCCGCGAATTCGTCGCGGCCCTGGCCGCCGGCGTGCTGGAGAAGTCCTAGGCCCGGCTAGAGCTCGCGGATCTCGTTGCGGGCGGCGGCCAGCAGGGTGAGGAAGAAACCCACCGAGAGGCAGATGTTCGGGTCGATGAAGGCCGGTTCCGGCCCGATCTTCGCCAGAACGCCGGCCAGCATCCCCATCACGCCGGTCGCGGCGATCGTCAGCCCCGCCACGCCGACGCCCACCAGGGTCGCCAAGGCCAGGACGCCGCGCCGAGCGGCACGGCGGCGCTGGACCTGCGCGAGCACCTGGACGGCCAGCTCCGGCCGCTCCGGCCGTCCGGACGGCGCCCGATAGGCCGTGGCCAACAGGGCTTCGAATTCACGATCATTCATCGGCGTCACTCCCGGCCGGTTCGGCTGTCATCAGGACCCTGAGTTTCTGCAGGCCCCGCGTCACGTGCGATTTTACGGTGCCCAGCGGCGTCGACAAGGCCAGGGCGATCTCATCATGGGTCAGGCCCGCCCCGTGGCAGAGCGAGACGCAGAGACGCTCGGGCGGCGAGAGCCGGCTCAGTGCGCGGTCCAGGTCGAGGCGGTTCATGCTGGAAGTCTCCTCCGAGGGGCCCGCGCTGTCGGGTCCGATCGGCTCGGCCATCAGCTCGTAGCGGGCCTCGCGGCTGCGGCGCTTCATATAGAGCCGCGCGGCGATCCGCGTGGTCCAGGTGGCGAAGGCGGCCTCCCCGCGGTAGCCGGCGAGGCTGCCGAGCGCGACGACGAGGGCGTCCTGGGTGATGTCGTCGGCGAGCGCGTCGCCGGCCCCCATCCGGCGCAGCAGGTCGCCGACGACGCCCGAGGCGCGCCGGACCAGCTCCGCGGCGGCGTCGCGGTCGCCGCGAGCGGCCGTGCGCGCCAACACAAGGTCGCTCTCTGCGGCGACGCCGCGGGTCTGAGGGGAGGCCACGGACCGGGCCCTTGGAGAGGGTTCAGGACCCGACGGCGCGGCGGTCTTCGCGGCTCAGGACCACCAGGGCGATCCCGAGGCATCCCGGTATGGCGCCCATCGCGGCGATAGCCACGCCGATGGCGATGGCCCCGCCGCCGTTCTCGCTGGCGATGCCGAAATAGGCGCACAGGCCGATAGCGGCCAGGGCGGCGCCGACGGCGATCAGGATTGCGCCGCGGCGGAAGTCGAGCTGCGGCGCGGGGATTTCGCGGACACCCGGCAGCGATCGGACCAGCTCCGCCGAGACGGGGTGGCCGCTCTGGCTGGTAGCCAGGATGACGTCCAGCAGGCGGATCCGCTCGCGGGACCGCAGATAGGCGGTGATAACGAACGCCACGGCGGGGACGACGAGGGCGATGAGGATTTGGACGGCGACAAACACGGGATCTCTCCAGGCTGCGAACAGGCGTTGCTGTACGATAGAGGCCGCCAGCTTCGGCCCGAGATGCAAGGCCCGGAAAGTTTGTTCGTCAGCCGACGAGGGTCTCGCCGAACCGCACGGGCTCACCCAGGTGCGGGGCGACGACCTGGTCGTCGCGCATGACCACCACGCCCCGGATGATGGTCGCCATCGGCCAGCCCTTGGCCTCCATGCCGTCGAAGGGGGTCCAGCCGACCCGGCTGGCCATCATCTCGTGCTTTAGGGTGCGGCGGGCCTTCAGGTCGACGATGGTCAGGTCCGCGTCATAGCCCTCGGCCAGGCGGCCCTTGTCGGCGAGGCCGAAGAGGCGGTTCGCGCCGTGGCTGGTGAGGTCGACCAGCCGCTCCAGGGTCAGCCGTCCGTCCGCCACGTGGGTCAGCATGACCGGCAGCAGGGTCTGCACGCCCGGCATGCCCGACGGCGAGGCGGGGTAGGGCCGGGCCTTCTCTTCAGAGGTGTGCGGCGCGTGGTCGGAACCCAGCACGTCGGCGACCCCGTTGGCGAGGCCGGCCCAGAGCGCGGCGCGGTGCTCGGCGGTGCGGATCGGCGGGTTCATCTGGGCGTAGCCCTTCAGCCGTTCATAGGCCTCCGGTCCCGCCAGGGTCAGGTGCTGCGGGGTGAGCTCGACGCTCGCCACGTCCTTGTGGGCGGCGAGGTAAGCGATCTCGTCGGCGGTGGTCACGTGCAGCACGTGGATGCGCTTGCCGAGCGCGGTCGCGATCCGCACCAGCCGCTCGGTCGACTGGATCGCCGACTGGGCGTCGCGAACCTCGTAGTGGCTGGTCCAGTCGCCCGTGCGCGCCAGCGGCCGGCGGTCGGCCAGGCGATACTCGTCCTCGGAGTGGAAGGCCGCACGGCGGTTCACATGGCGCAGCACCTGTTCGATGCCCTCGTCGTCCTGCACCAGGAGGGTGCCGGTGGAGGCGCCCATGAACACCTTGACCCCGCAGCAGCCGGGCAGACGCTCAAGCTCGCCCAGCCACTGGGCGTTCTCGTGCGTGCCGCCGACATAGAAGGCGTGGTCGCAGTGCATCCGGCCCTTGGCGCGGGCCAGCTTGTCGGCGAGCGCGTCCGGGTCGGTCGTGGTGGGCTCGGTGTTGGGCATCTCGAAGACGGCGACGACGCCGCCCAGCACCGCGGCGCGGCTGCCGCTCTCGAGGTCTTCCTTCCACTCCAGGCCGGGCTCCCGGAAATGCACCTGGGTGTCGATCACGCCCGGCATGATCGTCAGGCCCTTCGCGTCGAAGACCTCGCCCGCCGAGGCCTGGGAAAGGTCGCCTACCGCGGCGATCTTGCCGCCGCGCACGCCGACGTCGGCCAGGCCGCGGCCGGCGTGGTTCACCACTTCGCCGCCGCGGACGATCAGGTCGTAGGTTTCAGCCATTTCCCGACTTCGGGCTCCCATCCGTGGCCGCCAGCAGCTCCTCGGCGGCCGCGCCCACCGTCTCCACCGTCAGGTCCATCATGTGACAGAGCGCCTGGCCAAAGCTCGGGTCAACCGCCCGGATCTGCTCATAGCTGCGGGGCCCGCGCGCCACCCGGGTGTTGTCGCCCCAAGGCCCGTACAGCGCCTCGTCGGACGGGCCGAAGAGGCCGAGTGTCGGGATCCCGGCCGCGGCAGCCAGGTGCATGGTCCCGGAATCATTGCCGATGAACAGGCGCGCGCGCTTCAGGCAGGCAAAGGCCGTGAGCAGGTCGGTGTCCTCGGTCAGGTTGATGAACTGGTTGCGCATGACAATGTCGCGCATGCCCTTGGCGAGCTTGCCGTCCTCCGGCCCGCCCAGCACCATCAGCCGGCCGCCCTTCATCGGGCCCTGCGGGTCGAGCAGGCGCATGGCGGTGCGCGAGAACCGCTCGATCGGCCAGGTCTTGCCGAGCCAGTTGGCGGCGGGCGCCAGCGCCAGGATCGGTCCGAAGCCGGCGGTGAGTTCCTCAGCGCGGGCCTCGGTCTCGGGCGAGGTGTAGATGTAGGGCGCCGCGGGCTCGTCCTCGATCTTCAGGATGCGGGCGGCCTCGATGACCTTGTGCACCGGCGGACCGGGGACCTTGCGCCAGATGGCGCGGCGCCTGGTGCTGACGAACCGCGAGAGGCCGGAGCCGCGCAGATCGACCACCAGCCCCCAGCGCGTCCGGCGCACCTGGCCCCAGAGGTCGACCCAGTGGCGGCCGCCCTTGGCCTTGGGCAGCACGATGATCTTGTCGAGGGTCGGCACCTCTTCGAAGAGCGGGGCCGCGACCGGCCCGGCCACCACCGTGAAGCGCGCGTTGGGGATCTCATCGGATAGGCGTTTAAGCAGCCCCGATGACAGCACCGCGTCCCCGATCCGGTTCGAGGTGATGAAGAGAATGGGAAACCCGCCGCGAGCCATCGACCCTCTATAAGATGCACCGCGCTGGCGCTCCACCGCTGGACGCCCCAAATTGCATGGGATGACGCCAACCCTGACTTACGCGCTTCTGCCGAGTCGCGCCCTGATCGGCTTGTCGGGCCCCGACTGGCGGGACTTCCTGCAGGGACTGATCACCCAGGACGTGGAGATGCTGGCCGTCGGCGAGGCGCGGTTCGGCGCGCTGCTGACCCCGCAGGGGCGGCTGCTCTACGACCTCTTCGTCGTGGGGCGCGAGGGCGGCTGCTGGCTGGACGTGCTGGCGGAGCATCGCGCGGCGGTCATCCAGCGCCTGACGATGTATCGCCTGCGGGCGAAGGTCGAGATCGTGGCCGACCAGGCGCCCGTGGCGATTCTCTTCGGCGACGCCGCGCCCGGTTTCGCGCCCGGCGCCGGCTGGACGCCCGATCCGCGGCTTCGCGCGCTGGGGTGGCGGGGCTACGGCGCGAGCCCTCCCGACGGCGTCGCCGCCTCCGACGAGAGCGTCCGCGACGGGGCGAAACTGCGGCTCGGCGTGCCCGGCCCGGCCGACTGGGGATCCGACAAGACCTATCCCATTGAGGCCAATTTCGACCTCCTGAACGGCATCGACTTCCGGAAGGGCTGCTTCGTCGGCCAGGAGACCACCTCGCGCATGAAGCGCCGCGGCCAGATCAAGAGCCGCATGCTGCCGATCGCCTTCGAAGGCGCCGCCCCCGCACCCGGGTCGGAGGTGCTGGCCGGCGACCTGCGGGCCGGCGAGGTGCTGTCGGGGGGTGAGGGACGGGCGATGGCGTTGCTGCGGCTCGATCGCGCCGAGGGCGCCAGCCTCACAGTCGATGGCCGCCCGGTGAGCGTCGAGCGGCCAGCCTGGTTCCTAGAAGCCCTCGGCGTGGAAGCTGCGTAGGGCCGCCAGGGTTTCAGCCGGCTTCTCTTCCGGCAGGAAGTGGCCGCAGCCGATGGCCTGGCCACGTACGTCCGGCGCCCACTCACGCCAAATCTCCAGCGCGTCGTACCAGGTGTTGATGATGCCCTTGCCGCCCCACAGCACCTGCACCGGGCAACCGATAAAATTGCCGGCCTCCTTGTCCGCCTGATCGGCCAGCCGATCGTAGGTCGCGCCGGCCCGGTAGTCCTCGCACATGGCGTGGATCACCGAGGGCTGCTTGGCGCAGGCCAGGTAGTCGGCATAGGCCCCGGTGAAGCCGGTCAGGATGCTGCGGAACTGGGCTCGGAAGAAGAACAGCTCCGGATCGAGCGAGATCAGCGCCTCGGCGTTCGACTGCACCAGGAACGACCAGTGCCAGTAGCCGAGCGCGAACCGGCGGTCGGCGCGCGCCCAGACCTCGCCGGTGGGGATGATGTCCAGGATCGAGAGCCGGCGGACCGCCTGCGGATGGTCGAGCGCCAAGCGGTATCCGACCCGGCCGCCGCGGTCGTGGCCGGCCACGTCGAACCGCTCAAAGCCGAAATGCCGCATCAGGCCGATGGCGTCCCGGGCCATGGCGCGCTTGGAATAGGTCTCATGGTCGTCGCTGTCGGCGGGCGGCGTGCTCTTGCCGTAGCCGCGCAGGTCCGGGGCGATCACCGTGAAGTCGCGCGCCAGCTCGCCGGCGACCTCGCCCCACATCATGTGCGTCTCTGGGTAGCCATGCAGCAACAGGAGGGGCGGGCCGGAGCCGCCGTGGCGCACGCGCAGGCTCACCTCGCCCACGTCGATCTGCGACAGTTCGAAGCCTTCGAAAGCCATCGAGACAAGTCCCCCTTGCGGCCCGGGCCCGGCTCGGATGAGAGTGCCGCCGATGGCTGAAACCCTGATCCGATGCGGCTGGCGCGGCATGGCCGGCGACCCGCTCTATGAGGCCTACCACGACACGGAATGGGGCGTGCCGGAATACGATTCGCGCGCGCTCTGGGAAAAGCTGGTGCTCGACGGGTTCCAGGCGGGATTGGCCTGGATCACCATCCTGCGCAAGCGCGAGGCGTTCCGGGCGGCCTTCGACAACTTCGATCCCGAGACGGTGGCGCGCTATGGCGAGGCCGATCGCGCGCGGCTGATGGCCGACGCCGGCATCATCCGTTCCAACGCCAAGATCGACGCGGCCATCAACTCGGCGAAGATCTACCTGGCCATGAAAGACGCCGGCGAAGACTTTTCCGACTTCTGCTGGAATTTCACCGGCGGCAAGCCGATCCAGAACCGCTGGGGCGAGGACGGCAATGTTCCGGCGCAGACACCGCTCGCCGAGGCGGTCGCCAAGGCGCTGAAGGCCAAGGGCTTCAAGTTCGTGGGCCCGGTCATCGTCTACGCCTGGATGCAGGCGGTGGGCATGGTCAACGACCACCAGACCACCTGCTTTCGCCATGCGCCGGTGAAGGCGATGGGGGCCTGAGGATGGCCAAGGGACCCTCCATGCTGCTGGAGAACGCCTTCGTCGACGGACCGGTCTGCGGTGTCGATGAAGCCGGCCGCGGGCCCTGGGCCGGGCCGGTCAGCGCGGCTGCCGTGATCCTCAATCCGCGGAAGGTCCCCAAGGGCCTGGACGATTCCAAGAAGCTCTCGGCCAAGACCCGCGAGACCCTGGAGGTCGAGATCAAGGCCAAGGCCGTGGCCTGGGGCGTCGGCTTCGCCTCGGTGGAGGAGATCGCCAGCCTCAACATCCTGCACGCCACGGGCCTGGCCATGTGCCGGGCCATCGAGGCCCTGGCCGTGCAGCCGGTCTTCGCCCTGGTGGACGGCAACTACCGCTTCAAGCTGCCCTGTGAGGTGAAGACCGTGGTCGGCGGTGACGGCAAGTCGAAGTCGATCGCTGCGGCCTCGATCCTGGCCAAGGTGGCCCGCGACCGGCTGATGGTCGAGATGGACGCCCGCTACCCCGGCTATGGCTTCGCCGGCCACAAAGGCTATCGCGCCCAGGTCCACGCCGACGGCCTGCTGGCGCTGGGCCCCTGCGAGATCCATCGGCTGAGCTGGGGGCCGGTCAAGCTGGCGCTGATGGGCCGCAATCCGATGGCGGTCTTCGCCGACCTGCAGGACGAGCTGCCGTTCGAAGATTGAAGGCTCCGAACCGCGTTCCGCCAAGCTTACCTTAACCCGCGACCCCTATGGTTTCCGCTCCCGCAGAACGCCGGAGCGAGCCTTGTCCACCAATCACTACGACCTGATCGTCATCGGCAGCGGCCCGGCCGGCCGGCGCGGTGCGATCCAGGCGGCCAAGCTGAACAAGCGGGTCCTGGTGGTCGAACGCGGCAAGCGGGTCGGCGGCGTCTCCGTCCATACCGGCACCATCCCCTCCAAGACCCTGCGCGAAACCGTGCTCAACCTTACGGGCTGGCGAGAACGCGGCTTCTACGGGCGCGCCTACCGCGCCAAGCAGCACATCGGCGCGGAGGACCTGCGCCGCCGGCTCGACATCACCCTCGATCACGAGGTCGACGTGCTGGAACACCAGTTCGCCCGCAACGGCGTCGAGACCGTCGAAGGCGTCGCCCGCTTCACCGCCTCGCACGGGGTTGAGGTGCTGGGCTCCGGCGGGGTCGCCGACTACACCGCCGACCGCTTCCTGATCGCCGTCGGCACCCGGCCCTATCGGCCCGCCCACATCGGCTTCGACGGGGCGAACATCGTCGACAGCGACGAGATCCTCGATCTGGAACGCATCCCCCGCCAGCTGGTGGTGGTGGGCGCCAGCGTCATCGGCGTGGAATACGCCTCGATCTTCAGCGCCCTCGACGTGAAGGTCACGGTCATCGAGCCCAACGACGGCCTGCTGCCCTTCATCGACCGCGAGGTCGCCGACGAGTTCGTCCACGACCTGCGCGAGCGCGGCGTGATCCTGCGGTTCGGCTCCAAGGTGGTGTCGGCCACTGTCGAAGGTCCGCAGAACTGCCGCGTGGTGCTCGCCGACGACCGCGAGCTGCGCGCCGACATGGTGCTGTTCTCCGCGGGTCGCGAAGGCGCCACCGACAGCCTGGACCTCGCCGCTTGCGGGCTCGAGGCCGACGAGCGCGGGCGTCTGGCCGTGGATAAGGCGACCTTCCAGACCGCCCAGCCGCACATCTATGCGGCCGGCGACATCATCGGTTTCCCGAGCCTGGCCTCGACTTCAATGGAGCAGGGCCGGATCGCCGCCTGCCACGCCTTCGAGGCGCCGTCGCACGCCCCGCCGGAGTTCTTCCCATACGGCATCTATTCGGTGCCCGAGATCTCGACGATCGGCATGAGCGAGGAAGTGGCCCGCGAACGCGGCATTCCCTACGAATGCGGCGTCGCCCGCTTCCGCGAGACCAGCCGCGGCCACATCATGGGCATCGGCTCGGGCTTCATGAAGATGCTGTTCGCGCTCGAGACGCGGCGGCTGCTCGGCGTCCACATCGTCGGCGAAGGGGCGACAGAGCTGATCCACATCGGCCAGGCGGTGCTCAACCTCGAGGGCACGCTCGACTATTTCGTGGAGAACACCTTCAACTATCCAACGCTCGCCGAGGCCTACAAGGTAGCCGCGCTCGACGCCTGGAACCGCATGCCCAAAACCCAGCCCAGCCGCCTGGCGGCGGTCATGGCGCTGGACAAGGCGCGCAAGGCCGTCTCCGGCTAAGCCTTAAGACCTCGTTCACCACGCTCGGAAACCTGTCCTTCACCATGTGGGCCCAGGATTCTGACTCCGGGTTTTCAAGGGTCAGTCATGAGCGTCGCCGCAGACACCATCATCCTGGGCGATTGCCTTGAGGAGCTGAAGAAGCTCCCGGACCGGTCCGTGGACCTGGTCTTCGCCGATCCGCCCTACAACCTGCAGCTCGGCGGCGACCTTTTGCGGCCCGACAACTCGAAGGTGGATGCGGTCGACGACGACTGGGACCATTTCGAGAGCTTCGCGGCCTACGACACCTTCACCAAGGCCTGGCTCGCCGAATGCCGCCGCGTGCTGAAGGACGACGGGGCGCTGTGGGTGATCGGCAGCTACCACAACATCTTCCGGGTGGGCGCGACCCTGCAGGACCTGGGCTTCTGGATCCTTAACGACATCGTCTGGCGCAAGTCGAACCCGATGCCGAACTTCAAGGGCACCCGCTTCACCAACGCCCACGAGACGATGATCTGGGCCACCAAGTCACGGGGCGGCAAGCGCTACACCTTCAACTACGACGCCATGAAGATGGCCAATGACGAGCTGCAGATGCGCTCCGACTGGAGCCTGCCGCTCTGCACCGGCGAGGAGCGCCTGAAGGACGCGGCGGGCGTGAAGGCCCACCCCACCCAGAAGCCCGAGGCCCTACTGCATCGCGTGATCTTGTCGTCGACGCGGCCGGGCGACGTGATCCTCGATCCCTTCTTCGGGACCGGCACCACCGGCGCGGCCGCCAAGCGGCTGGGCCGCCATTACATCGGCATCGAGCGGGAAGAGGGCTATGCCAAGCTCGCCAAGGATCGCATCGCCAAGGTGATCCCGGCGACCGCCGAGGAGATGGTGGTCACCGGCTCCAAGAAGTCCGAACCGCGCATCCCCTTCGGCCAGATCGTCGAAGCGGGCCTGCTGCGCGCCGGCGACGTGCTCTATGACGACAAGGGCCGCCATGCCGCCCGGGTTCGCGCCGACGGCAGCCTGGTGGTCGGCGACCTCTCGGGCTCGATCCACAAGGTCGGCGCCATGGTCCAGTCCCAGCCTGCCTGCAACGGCTGGACCTATTGGCACTTCAAGTCGGACAAGGGTCTGGCCCCTATCGACGTGTTGCGCGCCAAGGTGCGCCAGCAACTGGTCGCCTAGCGCGAGCTCAGCACGAACTCGTTTCCCCTCGGTCGGTGCTCCGTTAGGCTCGCGCCGGGGGTGGACGATGGTCAGCAAGCAGATCCTGATCGCGCTTGGCATGCTCGCGGCGGTGGCCGTCTGCCTGGCCGTGGCGGCGCGCGCCTTGGGCGCCCACGACGCCGCCGAAGTGGGCGCGGCCGAGCGCCTGGCGATGGCCCTGCGCTGGCTGCTCGTTCCCGGGCTCTGCCTGCTGGCCGGACTAGGGGCCACGGCCAACCGCCGGTTCTTTTCGAGCGAGGCCATCGACGGCGAACCGCCGAGCCGGCCGGGCGCCTTCGAGATCAACCTGCGCTACAACACCAACACCTTAGAGCAGACCGTCCTGGCGGCGATCGCCTGGAGCGGCCTGGCGCTGGCCCTGCCGGCCCGTGACTTGAGCCTGATCCCGGCGCTGGCGGGCCTGTTCGCCGTCGGTCGCGCAGCGTTCTGGATCGGCTATCTCTACGCGCCCTGGGCGAGGGCCTTCGGGCTGGGGCTGACCTTCTATCCGACGGCGGCGGCGCTGATTTGGCTGGCGGTTCGGATGTTCGCCTAGATCAGGTTGGAGAGGCCGGCGCTGGCCGCCTTCAGGAATACGCTCGGAAGCGCGTCGAGACCCCGCCGCGGCGTCCAGATCACATCCGCGGCTTCGCCTTCCGCCCGCAGGAGCTGCAGGGTGAGGGTGAAATGGGTGAAGCCGTGCTCGACCTCGCCGACGCCTCGCCAGGGCGCCTGGGCGGGCGCGGCGGCCCGCGCCTCGGCGTCGGTCCATCGGGCCGCGCGCCACTCGGACGTCGGAAGCGCCAGCATCCCGCCCAACAGGCCGCTCGGCGGCCGGCGCACCAAGGCCACGTCATCGCCGCGGGTCAGGACGTAGGCCACGCCATAGCGGTGCGGCCGCTCCGCCTTGGCGGTCCGGCGCGGATAGGTCTCCGGCGCGCCGGTCGAGAGCGCCGCGCACTGGGCCGCGACCGGGCAGCGGTCGCAGAGCGGCGCCTTGGGGCGGCAGATCGTGGCGCCGAGGTCCATAAGGGCCTGGGCCCAATCGCCCGGGCGTGCATCTTCAAGCGGGGCGTCGCGGACCAGGCCCGCGGCCAGTCGCTTCAACTCAGGTTTGGCGTCGGGCAGCGGCGCCTCGACCGCGAAGAGGCGCGCCATCACCCGCTCGACATTGCCGTCGACCACATTGGTCCGTTCATCGAAGGCGATCGCTGCGACCGCGGCGGCGGTGTAGGGGCCGAGGCCGGGGAGGGCGCGCAGGTCCGCCTCGGTATCGGGGAAGACCCCGTTGTGTTCGCTCGCGACGGCCCGAGCGCAGGCCAGAAGGTTGCGGGCGCGGGCGTAATAGCCGAGGCCCGCCCAGGCGGCCATCACCTCGCCATCCGCCTCCGCGGCCAGGTCGCCGACCGTCGGCCATCGGGCGACGAACTTGAGGAAATAGGGCGTGGCGTGCGGCACGGTGGTCTGCTGCAACATCACCTCGGAGAGCCAGACCCGGTAGGGATCGGCGCGCCGGCCGGCCGCGT
This sequence comes from Phenylobacterium sp., assembly GCF_041691455.1. Lineage (GTDB taxonomy): Bacteria > Pseudomonadota > Alphaproteobacteria > Caulobacterales > Caulobacteraceae > Phenylobacterium. The sequence continues at coordinate 353,258 of NZ_JBEPUO010000002.1, forward strand.
GCGCCTTAGGGCCCACCCGCCACGGCAGATCTCGGGCGTTGGCGTCGTACCAGGCCAGGAGTTGGGCGCGGAGGGCGTCTGGGTTCACGCCTCCTCTCTAGCGTCATCCTCCTGTCGCGCGCGAGAAGGATGCGGAGTAAATCTGTCCCATGGCCCGCCGCGACCTCCCGACGCCGCAAGAGGCGCTTCGCATCCTCAGCGAGAAGCGCACGCGGCCGCCGCGCCGTCCGCCGCCACCGCTCGGGCGGGCGTTGAACAAGACCCTCAGGGAATTCGACGCCAAGTTCGGCCAGGGCTCAGGCGCTTTGGAGGCCCGCTGGCGCGAGGTGGTGGGCGTCGAGATCGCCAAGCGCACGGAGCCGGTGAAGCTGATCCGCGGCCGCAACGGCGGACCCTCCTCGCTGGAGATCCGGGTCGCGGGACCCTCAGCCGCCATCATCCAACACCAGGCCCATGAGATCCTGGCTCGCGTGAACCTCTTCCTGGGCGCTGAGGCGGTGCAGAAGCTGCGCATCGTCCAGGGGCCGCTGCAGAAGAAGCATGAGCCGGCCGCGAAAAGCCGCCGCCGCTTGCCGCCGCTCGACGCCGCCGAGGAAGTGGGGCTCGCCAACGACCTGGCCGCTGCGCCGGAAGGGCCGCTGAAGACCGCGCTCCTGGCGCTCGGCCGCGGCGTTCTGCGGCAGCGCCGGGCGATTGACTAGGCGCGCCCGACGCCGCATCGCCTAGCCGTCCCGATCGCCCTGGTGGGCCCAGGCGGGAATCGCGCTTTAATCCCTGGTCCAGGAGACCGTCGTTCGCATGCTTAGCCGCCGTCCCTTTGTCGCCGCCGCCCTGGTCGCGGGCGTGCTCGCCGCCGGCGTCGCGGTCGCAGCGCCGGCCACCCTGCCGGACGATATGACCCTGGGCAGCCCGAAGGCGAAGATCCAGGTGATCGAGTACGCCTCGCTCTCCTGCCCGCATTGCGCCCACTTCAACGAGGCTGTCTTCCCGGCGCTGAAGGCCAAGTACATCGACACCGGCAAGGTCCGCTACACGCTGAAGGAGATGCTCACCGAACCCGCGACGGTGGCGGCCGCCGGCTTCCTGATGGCGCGCTGCGCCGGGCCCGGGAAGTACTTCAAGGTGGTCGACGAGGTGTTCCGCAGCCAGCCGCGATGGCAGCAGGGCAACATCAAGCCGATCCTGCAGGAGATCGGCGCCGCCAACGGCGTCGACGCGGCGAAGTTCGACGCCTGCCTGCAGGACGCGGCCGCGGTCAAGGCGGTGACTGACCGCGCCGAGCGCGCCTCCAAGCAGGATGGTGTCGACTCGACTCCCACCCTGTTCATCAACGGCAAGCGGGTCGAGACCGTGCCCCTGACCCCGGCCGACCTCGACGCCGTCATGGCCGCCGCCCTCAAGGGAGGCCGCTAGACCCTCCGTGCAATTCCAGCGTCTGCGCCTTACGGGCTTCAAGTCCTTCGTCGAGCCGACCGAGTTCCGGATCGAGCCCGGCGTCACGGGCGTCGTCGGGCCGAACGGCTGCGGCAAGTCAAACCTGCTGGAAGCGCTGCGCTGGGTGATGGGCGCCAATTCCGCCAAGGCCATGCGGGCCGGTGGCATGGACGACGTGATCTTCGCCGGCGCGGCCAATCGGCCCTCGCGCAACCACGCCGAGGTCTCGCTGACCATCGACAACTCCGACCGCCGCGCGCCGGCCGCCTTCAACGACCACCCGGTGCTGGAGGTGGTGCGGCGCATCGACCGGGGCGAGGGCTCGACCTACCGGATCAATGGCCGCGAGGTGCGGGCCCGCGACGTGCAGCTGCTGTTCGCCGACGCCTCCACCGGCTCCAACTCGCCGGCCCTGGTGCGCCAGGGGCAGATTTCCGAGCTGATCGCCGCCAAGCCGCAGAACCGGCGAATGATCCTGGAGGAGGCCGCGGGCGTCTCCGGCCTGCACTCCCGCCGCCACGAGGCGGAGCTTCGCCTGCGCGCCGCCGAGGCCAACCTCGGCCGGCTGGAGGACGTCGCCCGCGAGCTGGAGGCGACGCTGGGCCGCCTGAAGCGCGAGGCCCGGCAGGCTGAGCGCTACAAGAAGCTCTCCGCTGAAATCCGCTCATTGCAGGGCGCGGTGCTCTACGCGCGCTGGGCCGAGGCCAGCACGGCCGCCGAGCGCCTGGGCGCTGAGGCCGCCGCCGCCATCCGCGCCGTCGAGGAAACCGCAGGCGCCGCTGCCTCCGCCACCACCCGCGCCGCCGAGGCCGAGGAGGCGATCAAGCCGCTGCGCGAGGCGGAGACCATCGCCGCGGCCATCCTGCACAAGCTGGCCATCGACAAGGACCGGCTTGACCGCGAGCATGAGGCCCACGCCGCGGAGCTGGAGCGGCTGAACGGCGACCTCGCCCGCATCGACGCCGACCGCGCCCGAGAAGACCACATCGTCGAGGACGCCGGGGCGGCCTTGGGGCGGCTGGCTGACGACCTGGCCGCGCTCGAAGCGGCGATCCGCTCGGCGCCGGAACGCATCCCCGAGCTGGAAGCCGCGGCCGGCGCCGCCGAAGCCGCCCGCGCCGCCGCCGACGCCGAGGTCGAGAGCCTTGCCGCCCGGGCCGCTGCCGAGGAGGCCCAGCGCCAGGCCGCCCGCAGCCGCGTCGAGGAGGCCCAGACCCGGCTCTCGCGCACCCGCCGCGCCCTCGACCAGGCGCGGAGCGAACGTGAGGCGCTGGGCGCCGTCGCCAATCCGCAGGCCGCCCAGGCCAAGGCGGAGCTGGAGGCCGCCGAGACCGCGCTCGCCGCCGCCCGCGCCGCCCTGGAGACCGCCGAGGAAGACCGCGCCGCCGCGCAAGGCGCCGAGGCCGCCGCCCGCGAGGCCGCGCGCAAGCTCGATGAACAACTGGGCCGCCTGACCGCCGAAGCCCGGGCGCTCGCCGCCCTGGTGGCTCAGGCGAAGCGCGGCGGTTTCACACCCGTGCTCGACGACGTCTCGCCCGACCGCGGCTACGAGAAGGCCCTGGCCGCCGCGCTCGGCGACGATCTCGATGCGGCGCTCGACCGCTCAGCGCCGGCCTTCTGGGGCGGCCGCTACGCAGAGGCGCCGGCCTGGCCGCCGGGCGCAACGCCAATGCTGGGCCTGGTGAAGGCGCCCGCCGCGCTAGCCGCCCGCCTGGCCTTCACCGCCCTCGTCGACCGCGCCGACGGCGACAGGTTGCAGGCCGGCCTCGCGCCCGGCTGCCGCCTGGTCTCCCGGGAAGGCGACCTCTGGCGTTGGGACGGCTTCACGGCGCGCGCCGATGCGCCGAAGCCCGCCGCCGTGCGCCTGGAGCAGAAGACCCGGCTGGCTGAGGTCGAGACCGAGATCGAGGCCCTGACCCCCAGAGCCCTCACCGCCCGCCAGACCCACCAGGCCGCAGCCGCCAAGGTCGCGGCGATCGAGGAGGCCCTGCGCGCCGCCCGCCGGGAGACGCCTACCGCCGAGCAGCGGGCGCTGGCGGCCCGCACCGCCCTGGAGCGCTTCGACCGCGAGGCCGCCCGCAAGGAGGCCCACGCGGCCTCCCTCGACGACGTCATCGGCCGTTTCGAGGCGGAGCTCGCCGAGCTCGAGGCTGCGCTGTCGGCGGTCCAGGTCGCCGCCTCCGCCGAAGCCGGGACTGAGAATCTCGCCGAGCTACTGGCCGCCGCGCGCGCCGCCGCCGGGCCGGCCCGCGAGGCCGCCGCCTCTGCCCGCTCAGCCCTCGACGTCGAGGTTCGCGACCGCGACGGTCGCGCGCGCCGCCTGGAGCTCCTGACCGGCGACCGCGAGGATTGGGCCCGTCGCGCCCAGGCCGCCGCCAAGCGGCTTGAGACGCTGGCGACCGCCCGCGCCAAGTCCGAAGCCGAGCTCGCCAAGACCAAGGCCGCGCCGGAAACACTCTACGCCCGCCGCGCGACCCTGCTGGACGAACTCTCGGTCGCCGAAGCCCGGCGCACGAAATCCTCCGACGCTCTGGCGACGGCCGAGCACGAGCGGGCCGAAGCCGACCGCGCCCTGCGGGCCGCTGAGGCTACCGCCTCCGAAGCCCGTGAACTTCGCGCCAGCCTGGCCGCCCACGCTGAAGCCGCTGCCGCGCGCCTCGCCGAGGTCAGCGGCCAGATCCGCGAGACTGCCCGGATCGAGCCCGAAGACCTGGCGCGTAAGCTGGCCGACGAGGCCGTCGCCATCCCAACCGACGCCGGCGGCGTGGAGGCGCACCTCTACAACCTGGAGCGCCAGCGCGACGCCATCGGCCCGGTCAATCTGCGCGCCGAGGACGAGGCCGCCGAACATGCCGGCCGCCTCGAGACGATGCAGATCGAGCGCTCGGACCTGACCGGCGCCATCGCCCGGCTGCGCGAGGGGATCAACGAGCTGAACAGCGAAGGCCGCGAGCGCCTGCTGGCTGCCTTCGAGGTGATCAACGAGCACTTCAAGACGCTCTTCCAGGCGCTGTTCCAGGGCGGTCAGGCGGAGCTGCGGCTGGTCGAATCGGAGGACCCGCTGGAGGCGGGCCTAGAGATCTACGCCTGCCCGCCCGGCAAGCGGATGGCGACCATGAGCCTGATGAGCGGCGGCGAGCAGGCGCTGACGGCGACCGCCCTGATCTTCGCCGTCTTCCTGGCTCAGCCGGCGCCGATCTGCGTGCTCGACGAGGTGGATGCACCGCTCGACGACGCCAACGTCGACCGCTTCTGCAACATGCTCGACGAGATGCGCCGGCGCACCGAGACCCGCTTCATCGCCATCACCCACAACCCGGTGACCATGGCCCGGATGGACCGGCTGTTCGGGGTCACCATGGGCGAGCGCGGCGTTTCCCAGTTGGTCTCCGTCGATCTGCACCAGGCCGAGGCCATGGCGGCGCAATGATGCGGGCGGTGAGGCCGGGCCCCGGACTATGTGTCGCGACCTCACAAATATCGTGCAAAAACAACACCCTAAACAGCATTCGCCTAGTCTTGACGCGCCGCAGCACGGTCTATAGGTTCCGCGCGACCTGAAGCCCCAGCCGTGGCGGCGACGTCGCGGTCATTAGGCCTTCGACGTATGCCACATCCCAACGACCCGCCAGATGAGGCCCTTCGGAGCCTCGATCAGCGCTTGGGAGCGGCCGAGGCGGCGCAAGCCCGCAAGGTGAGTCCCGATACTCACGCGGCCATGGCGCAGGGTTACCGCTTCGTGGGGGAAGTGGTTGGCGGGGTGCTCGGGGGTGTCGGCCTAGGCTGGCTCTTGGATCGTTTCGCACATACCCAGCCCTGGGGCGTGGTCGGCGGTTTGCTGATCGGTACGGGGTTTTCGATTTTCACCGCGGTCACCGCCGCGGCGAGGTCGAGCAAAAAAGAACTGGATGCGCTCGGGCCCCTGCCTAGCGCGCCCGACGACGAAGACGAGGACTAAGGCCACCATGGCGCAACAACCCGCCATCGCACCGATGCACCAGTTCCTGATCCACAAGATCATGCAGGGACCGGTCTTCCACGTCGGTGGTGTGACCGTCGATATGTCGATCACCAACTCGGTGGCCAGCATGATCGCCGGCGCGGCGATCCTGATCGTCTTCTTCGCCCTGACCGCCCGGCGCGAGATCGTGCCCAACCGCGGCCAGGCCATGGCCGAGAGCCTCTACAACATCATTGACCGCGTGCTGGTCGGCCCGATCATCGGCCACGATGGCAAGCCCTATGTGCCCTACATCTTCTCGCTGTTCCTGGTCATCCTGGTGCTGAACCTGATGAGCGTGGTCCTGGCGGTCGGCAACATCGGCGGTCTGGATCTGACCTTTGCGGTGACCTCTCAGCTCGCCGTCACCGCGACGCTGGCGGTGCTGACCTTCGTCAGCGTCCTGACCCTGGGGTTCGTGAAGCATGGCCCCAAGTTCCTGAGCCTCTTCTGGGTGCCGGGCATGGGTGTCTTCGGCGGCATCGCCATGGTGTTCATCGAGATGATTTCCTACTTCGTGCGCCCGCTGACGCTGGCGATGCGTCTGTTCGGGAATATGTTGGGCGGCCACGTGGTGATGAGCCTGTTCGGCTCCTTCGTCGTGGCGCTCGGCATCGTCGGCCTGGCCGGCGGCCTGGCGACGCTGGCTTTCATTCCCAGTGTGCTCTCCTTCACGATGATCGTGCTGCTGACCGGCCTTGAGCTGGTGGTGGCGATCCTTCAGGCCTTCGTCTTCGCGGCGCTGGCCACCGTCTATCTCAACGAGGTCGTGAACTTCGGTCACGGCCACTAATCCAACCCGGCTCTCTACAAAGGACGACTTCTATGGATCCGCACGCTACCGCCGCCACCGTCATCGACTTCGCCAAGTCCGCGCGGCTCATCGGCGCCGGCCTCGCCGCCATGGGCATGATCGGGGCCGGTGTTGGCCTCGGCATCCTGTTCGGCAGCTACCTGCAAGCCGCAATCCGCAACCCGGCGGGCGCGTCCAGCCAACAGACCATGCTGTTCCTCGGCATGGCGCTGACCGAAACCATGGGCCTGTTCGCCTTCGTGGTCTCGCTGATCATCCTCTTCACCTAAGCCCAAGAGGCTGATCGCCGATGGCGACCGAGACCCAAGAAGGCACGGCTCCGGCGGAACACGAGTCCGGCGGCCTGCCGCAGTTCGACTTCCAGTGGTGGCCGGGCCAGATCGCCTGGTTCCTGATCACGTTCCTGGTGGTGCTGCTGTTCGTGCGGCTGTTCGCGGCTCCCCGCGTCGGCGGCACGATCGACGCGCGGGAGGATAAGATCAGCGGCGACATCGCCGACGCCCGCCGGCTTAAAGACGAGGCTGAGGCCCAGGCCGCCGCCGCCGCGACGGAAACCGCCCAGGCGCGGGCCGCGGCCCAGCGCGTGGCTGCTGAAGCCCGCGCCAAGGCTCAGGCCGAGGTCGCCGCGCGCCTGGCCGAGGAAGAAGACAAGCTCGCCGCCAAGGGCGCTGAGGCCGAGGCCCGGATCGCCAAGGCGCGTGACGCGGCGATGACCAATGTCGCGGGCATCGCCGCCGATGCGGCCGGCGCCATCGTCGGCAAGCTGACCGGACGCGCCGCGACGGCTGCGGAACTCACCGCGGCGAGAGGATAGGAAGATGGACCTGCTAACCGACGCCCACTTCTGGGTCGGCATCGCCTTCGTCGTCTTCCTAGCCATCCTGATCATGGCCGGCGTGCACAAGTTCGCCTGGAAGGCGCTGGGCGATGCGGGCGACAAGGTCCGGGCGCAACTCGACGAAGCCAATCGCCTGCGTGAAGAAGCCCAGGCCCTGCTGGCGCGCATCCAGTCGGAACGGGAGCAGTCCGAGAAGCAGTCCGCCGAGATCCTGGCCAACGCCGAGGAACAGGCCAAGCGGATGCAGGTCGAGGCCCAGGAGCGGCTCGCCGAACAGATCGAGCGCCGCGGCCAGCTGGCCGAACGCCGGATCGCCACCGCTGAGGCCCAGGCCGCAGCGGAAGTGAAGGCCGCCGCCGGCGACCTCGCCGCCCAGATGGCCGAGCATGTGCTCACCGCCCGCATCGCCGGCGCCAAGACCGATCCCCTGATCGACGCCGCCATCGGCCAGCTCGCGGGCAAGCTGCAGTAGGTCAAAATCCGCTCATCCCGCGAGGGCGGCGACCACGGACTCATAGATTGAGAACGCCCCGGAGGCTGTCCCCGGGGCGTTTCTTATTGCGACCCGGAGTGGATCCCCGCCTTCGCGGGGATGAGCCGAGGTTAAGCCGTCCGGGTCCGCAGCCGCCGGCCGAGATAGCGGCGGCAACGCGCGGCGAACCGGGCACGCCTGGGCAGCACTAGCCGTTCCAGCCGCAGATACTGCTGCCAGAACACCGGGATGATCTCCGGGTCGCGGCGCATCAGGCGGCGGATCGGGAACACCATCTTCGGGTGCGCCCGCTGCATGCGCAGGAACTGGCGCTTGGCCTTGAAGGAGTTACGCAGGACGATCATCAGGCCGATCACCAGCAGCGGCAGGCCGATGTGGCCCGGCAGCGGGGCCAGCACCAAGCCTGCGGCCATGATGATCCCGCCAAGCCCAAGCAGCAGCCAGCGACCCACGCGCGAAGCCAGTTCGCGGGCGAATTCGTCGGAGGCGCGCTGCACGCGCAAGTAAGGCATGGCGAAAGTCACTGGGAGCAAACCTGGAAGCACGCGGCAAGCCCAAGGGGAGGTCGAGCCGCCGCCGTACGAGCCTGATATGCGAACGACACTAGGAGTCGTAAAGGCGCCAGCGGGTTAAAATTCTCTCAGGTCCAGCTATTCGTTCAGGGATGGCGCCGGCGCCACAGTCCGATGCAACTCCGCCACGAATCTGTAACACGGCTTTCAGGCGTTTGCGCCCTCGGGCCGCCATGTCAGCTTGGGCTTCCGGGCGGCCTGGGTTTCGTCCAGCCGGCGCAGGGGCGCGAGATAGGGCGCGCCGCTGAAACGCTCGACGTCGCCGGCCTTCGCGGCCTTGGCCAGCGCCAACAGGGCCTCACAGAACCGGTCGAGCTCGCGCTTTGATTCGGTCTCCGTGGGCTCGATCAGCATCGCGCCGTGCACCACCAGCGGGAAGTACATGGTCATCGGGTGGAAGCCCTCGTCGATCATCGCCTTGGCGAAGTCGAGCGTGGTCACCCCGGTTCCCTCCAGCCAGCTGTCGTCGAACAGCGCCTCGTGCATGCAGGGCCCATTCGGGAAGGCCGGGGTCATCTCGGCCGAGAGGCGGGCCTTGATGTAGTTGGCGTTCAGCACGGCGTCCTCGGCGACCTGGCGCAGGCCGTCCGAGCCATGGCTGCGCATATAGGCGTAGGCGCGGACGAACATGCCCATCTGCCCCTGGAAGGCGCACATCCGGCCGAAGGCCTGGGCGGCCTCGTCCTTGGCTTCCTCGACCAGCGCCAGGCCGTCCGGGCCATGGACGATCCAGGGGGCCGGGGCGAAGGGGGCGAGCGCCTTCGACAGCACCACCGGCCCGGCGCCCGGACCGCCGCCGCCGTGCGGGGTCGAGAAGGTCTTGTGCAGGTTGATGTGCATGGCGTCGACGCCGAGGTCGCCCGGACGGACCTTGCCGACGATCGCGTTGAAGTTGGCTCCGTCACAATAGAAGTACGCGCCCGCGTCGTGCGTGAGGCGGGAGATCTCAAGTATATCACACTCGAAAAGACCGCAGGTGTTGGGGTTGGTGACCATGATCGCGGCGACGTCGGGGCCGAGCTTGGCGGCGAGGTCGGCCAGGTCGACGCGGCCGTCGGCGGTCTGGGCGATCTCCTCGACGGAGTAGCCGACGAAGGCGGCGGTGGCGGGGTTGGTGCCGTGGGCCGAGGTGGGCACCAGGACCCGGCGGCGGTCGGTGTGGCCGGCGGCCTCGTGCGCGGCCTTGATGGTCAGCAGGCCGCAGAGCTCGCCGTGGGCGCCGGCCTTGGGCGTCAGGGCGACGGCGGGCATGCCGGTCAGGGTCTTCAGCCAGTGGGCGAGGCGGTCCATGAGCTCCAGCGCGCCCTGGGCGGTCGACTGCGGCTGCAGGGGGTGGAGGTCGGCGAAGCCGGCCAGGCGGGCCATCTTCTCGTTGAGGCGTGGGTTGTGCTTCATGGTGCACGAGCCGAGCGGATAGAGCGCCAGGTCGATGGCGTGGTTCATCTGGGAGAGCCGGACGTAGTGGCGCAGCGTCTCCGGCTCGGAGAGGCCGGCAAGGCCGATCGGCATGTCGCGGACCAGGCCGCCGAGGTCGGAGGCGTCGTGCTGGGCGGGGTCGAGGTCGACGCCGGTCTTGTCCCAGCCGCCGAGCTCGAACAGCAGCGGCTCGTCCTGCAGGAGGCCGCGGCCGCCGGTCAGCGAGGCGTGGCCGGAGGCGCCGCCGCCGGCGCCGGGTTGGGTGGGGCGGCCCACGCTGCTCATCCCGCTCATCGGCCGATCCTCCGCGTCAGGGCGGCAGACAGCGCCGCGATATCCTCGGTGGTGGTGGTCTCGGTGGCGGCCAGCAGCAGGACGTCGTCGAGGCCCGCGTGCGGGTCGAGGCGGGAGTAGGGGACGCCGGCGACGATGCCGTCGGCCAGCAGGGCCTCGACGAGCGCGGCGGCGTCACCCGGCACCCGCACGGCGATCTCGTTGAAGAAGCGCGGCGTCAGGATCTCGACCACCCCGTCGAGCGCGGCCTTCAGTTCGCGGGCGCGGCTGTGGTTCAGGGCGGCGAGCTGGCGCAGGCCGACCTCGCCCAGGAGCGACAGGTGGATGGTGAAGGCGAGCGCGCAGAGGCCGGAGTTGGTGCAGATGTTCGACGTCGCCTTCTCGCGGCGGATGTGCTGCTCGCGGGTCGACAGCGTCAGGACGAAGCCGCGGCGGCCGTCGGCGTCGACGGTCTCGCCGCACAGCCGGCCCGGCATCTGGCGGACCAGCGCCTCGCGGCAGGTGAAGAGCCCGACGTAGGGGCCGCCGTAGTTCAGCGCATTGCCGATCGACTGGCCCTCGGCGACGGCGATGTCGGCGCCCATCTCGCCGGGCGGCTTCAGCAGGCCGAAGGCGACCGCCTCGGTGGTGACGACGATCAAGAGGGCGCCGGCGGCATGGGCGGCCTCGGCGATCTTGGTCACGTCGGTGACCACGCCGAAGACGTTGGGGGTCTGGACGACGACGCAGGCGGTGTCGGCGTCGATGGCCTCGATCACCGCGGCCTCGGCGTCGATCGCCGCTTTCTGGCGCACGATGGTCATGCCCTCGGCGTGGGCGATGGTCTGGGTGGTGGCCGCATAGTGCGGATGGACGCCGCCGGAGAGGATCGCCTTCTTCCGGCGGTTGACGCGTTTCGCCATCATCACAGCTTCCGCGCAGGCCGTGGAGCCGTCGTACATCGAGGCGTTGGCGACCTCGAGGCCGGTGAGCGCGGCGACCTGGGTCTGGAACTCGAACAGCACCTGCAGGGTCCCCTGGGCGATCTCCGGCTGGTAGGGCGTGTAGCTGGTCAGGAACTCGCTGCGCTGGATGATGTGGTCGACGCTGGCCGGCACATGGTGGCGATAGGCGCCGGCCCCGCAGAAGAACGGCCCGGCGCCGGCCGGCCGGTTGAGGGCGGCGAGCTGGCCCAGCTCACGCTCGACCTCCAGCTCGCCGGCCCTGAGCGGCAGGTCGAAGAGCGCCGTCTTCCGCGCGGCGGCCGGCACGTCGGCGAACAGCGCGTCGATGTCGGGGACGCCGATGACGCTGAGCATCTCGGCGCGGTCGTCGGGCGTCAGGGGCAGGTAGCGCATTCAGGTCAATCCAAGAGGAGAGGGGGAACCACGGAAAACACGGAAAGAGCACGGAAAGGGGCTAGGGCTCCCGTCGTTCGAGCCAGGTTGAATCGCGCGTTTCGCGCGCAATCGATCCATCCCGCAGCCTCGAAATCGAACCCTCTTTCCGTGCCCTTTCCGTGTTTTCCGTGGTCGTTTTTCTTGCGCCCGCGCCGCGTCTCAGAGCGTCTGCAGGTAGGCTTCGTAGGCGTGGCGATCCATCAGGGCATCGACCTCGGCCGGGTTGGCGAGCTTGACCTTGGCGAACCAGCCTGCGGCTTCCGGAGCGGCGTTGACGGTTTCGGGCGCGTCGCCCAGCGCGCCGTTGGCCTCGACCACCTGGCCGGAGACCGGCGCGTAGACGTCCGAGGCGGCCTTGACGCTCTCGACCACCGCGAAGCCGTCGCCGGCCTTGACGGTCTTGCCGACGTCGGGGGTCTCGACGAACACCACGTCGCCGAGCTGTTCGGCGGCGTAGGCGGTGATGCCGACGGTGGCGACGTCGCCGTCGACCTCGACCCACTCGTGATCCTTGGTGAAGCGCATGGGCGGGCTCTCCTAGAGGGCTGGTGGCGCGTCAGCGCCGCGAAATGAACCGCCAAGGACGCCCAGATCGCCAAGGCGGTCGAGACCGGCCGGGGCCGCTTGGCGATCTTGGCGTGCTTGGCGGTTGGATAGGGGCGCCTGGGGCGCGTCGGCCGCAGCCATCGTCACGCCTTCCTTACGTAGCGGTGGGGGACGAAGGGGGCTTTCACGACCTCGGCGGGCTGGGGCTTGCCGCGGACGATGACCTGCAGCTTGGCGCCGAGCGCGGCGTGGGCCGGGGGGACGAAGCCCATGGCGATGGCCTGTTTCAGGCTGGGCGAGAAGCCGCCGGAGGTGACGACGCCGATCACCGCGCCCGAGGCGTCGGCGATCTCGGCGCCTTCGCGGGCCGGCGCGCCTTCGAGCACGCGCAGGGCGACGCGGACGCGGGCCGGGCCCTCGGCCAGCTCCTTGGCGATCCTGGCCGCGCCCGGGAAGTCGCGCTGCTCGCGGCGGTTCTTGTTGATGGCGAAGGCGAGGTCGCCCTCGACCGGGCTGACGGTCTCGTCGAGGTCGTGGCCGTAGAGCGGCAGGCCGGCCTCGAGCCTGAGCGAATCCCGCGCGCCCAGGCCGATCGGCTTCACCCGGGGGTCGGAGAGGAGCTTGATCCAGACGTCGTCGGCTGCCGCTCCCGGGACCGAGATCTCATAGCCGTCCTCGCCGGTGTAGCCGGAGCGCGAGACGATCAGGTCGACCCCGAAGCCGGTCATCAGGCGGACGTCCATGAACACCAGGGACGCGGCTTCCGGCACATAGTGCTGGAAGACCGCGGCGGCCTCGGGGCCCTGCAGGGCGATCAGCGCGCGGTCCTCCAGGCGCTCGATGGCCACCTGGCCGGCGAGCTCGCCCTCGATGACCTTGAAGTCGTTCTCCTTGCAGGCGCCATTGACCACCACGAAGAGGCCGTCGTCGCCGGTGCCCTCGGAGTTGACCGGCCGGCTGGCCATCAGGTCGTCGATGATCCCGCCCGCGCGGTTCAGGAGGACGGAGTATTTCTGGCGGCCGAGCTTCAGGTTGATGAAGTCGCCGGGGACCACCTCCTCGAAGGCGAAGAGCGGTGAGACGCCCCGCAGCCGCGCCTGGCCCATGTGGCTGACGTCGAAGATGCCGGCGTGCTCGCGGGTCCAGAGGTGCTCCTTCAGCACGCCTTCGGTGTACTGCACCGGCATGTCGTAGCCCGCGAACGGCACCATCCGCGCGCCCAGCGCGATGTGGGCCTCGTGCAGCGGGGTGGTCTTGAGGGGCGCGCCCTCTTCGGTATTCGGGGTGGGGGCGGACAAGGCGGCGACTCCGGCTGACGATGGGGCGGTCCGCCGAGGGTGACCCCTTGGCATCCCGCGCCCCCGCTGTCCTTGGGCCTGAGAGATTTCGGACGGCGCGGTCGCTTGCGCGGTCCCCTGCTCCTTCGGCGGACGCCCTTTAGGAGGGACGCCACTTTCCAGCGTGCATCAGCTTTCGCGGTCCGTTTGCCTGAGCGTTTCCGGGGCGGTTGCGCCTTCGGCTCCGGGGTGTCTGCGATGGTCGGCAGGGTCCCGATCTCTCCCGCGAGAGTCGAGGCGGAACGTGAGGGAGCGGGGGCGGGGAGTCAATGCGGGAGGGGGTGGGGAGCAACCGGCCACTATGGCCGTGGCCAGCTGCGACTTCTTATGAACTGTCCCAACTCGTGTCATCTTTCCTAGGTGCTGACCAACAGCATTTCGGGTCTCAGCCGTCTGAGCGTTGAGGCGGCAGATACTCAACCCGGACTTCGACATCGAAGCCATTCGCTCAAAGCCTGTGGTTCGAGAACCGGACCGATGGGCGCTCCTGGTTCATTTGTGGCGCGGGCGTGCGCGGCGAGCCGTTGATCGCCATGCGCGTTCTGGGAGCGCAACCGCTTATTCTCATTCGGCTGGCGTCGCTGGACGAGACGCTTAGTCGGCATTTCGGGTAGTGCTGGCATCGCTCTGGCGCGCTGAACCAGTATGGAGATCGACGTTCACATCGCTCTCGTGATCCGCGCAAGGCGGAAGGCGCGCGGGGTGACCCAGGCGGCGCTCGCCGAGGCGGTGGGTGTGAGCGTGGATCAAATACAAGCGTGCGAAAACGGCATGAGACGAACAGGCGTCGGGCTGCTGGTGCGGATCGCGGTCGGGCTGGACTGCGGCGTCTCCGATCTCGTGGTTCGGCCTTCAGCGTAAGTGCCTAAGCGTCACTTCATGTCGATAGTGCGCAACGAAATCGGTTGATCCATGTTATGCTAAGGCGTCGTTCAGTTATAGCGCTGGCGCGCCACTCTCTTAAAACCTACCCGGCATCGGCTTTCGCCCCGCGAGCCTCCGGTTTCATTTAAGGGGTCAGCCATGGCTGCCCAACCGCCAACCGAGTCCGAAGACGCAGCCCTAAGCATGACCATGGCGGTGGTCGCGTCGTCGCCGGCGCCGCTGCTGATGCTCGACGGTACGCTGAACATTGTCGCCGCCAGCACCTCGTTCTGCGCAGCGTTCGGAATTGATCCCGCCACCGCGCCCGGCAGCGATGTCTTCGCGCTGGGCGCCGGGGAGTGGAATATCCCCCAACTCAGGTCGCTGCTCGACGCCACGGTGTCCGACGCGGCGAAAGTCGACTCCTACGAAATGGAACTCCGGCGGCCGGGATGCGAGGACCGCTGTCTGGTCATCCAGGCGCAGCGGTTTGCGTACCTCGACCTTGAGCACACATGGCTGCTCGTGGCGGTCTCGGACGTCACCCAGGCGCGCGCCGACAAGCGGTCCAAAGACGAGGCACTGGCGCAAAATAGGGTGCTCCTCCAGGAGGTCCGCCACCGGGTCGCTAACAGCCTCCAGATCATCGCCAGCGTCCTGCTGCAAAACGCCCGGCGCACGCCCTCCGAGGAGACACGGACGCATCTGAGAGACGCACACAATCGGGTCATGTCGGTGGCCGCACTGGAGCGTCAGCTTTCCGCCGCCGACGATGGCGACGAAGACGTGCCGCTGCACGCCTACTTCACGCGGCTCTGCGAGAGCATCGCGTCCTCGATGATCGCCGACCCAGATCAACTCTCGCTCGCGGTCGAGGGCGGGGATGGTGTGGTCCCGGCGAGGGTGTCTGTGAGCCTCGGGCTGATCGTCACCGAACTGGTGATCAACGCACTGAAGCACGCCTTCCCGGAGGGGCGGCGCGGTAAAATCACGGTGGACTACGAGTTCCGGGGTCCGAATTGGACCCTCTGCGTCTGTGACAACGGCGTGGGAATGCCTAGCGACCCGGCACTCGTTCACACCGGCCTAGGTACGAGCATCGTCCAGGCGCTCGCTAAGCAGCTACAGGCAAGCGTCGAGGTGGAGCCGGCCCACCCCGGAACGAAGGTCTCGATCGAGCACACTCAGATCGCGCTCGTTGACGACGACGCGAAGCCGCCGCGCCCCGCACTCGTTGTTGAGCGACCTGCCGCTTAGGCCAAAAGAGGGCGCGTGGCGTTTTGAGAAACGAGACTTCAATGGACACGGCTAACGTGGCGCAGCCGGGCGTGACCCTGCTGATCGTCGAGGACGATCTACTCCCGGCAATGGCGCTCAGGGACGAACTTGAGGACTGCGGTTTTCACGTGCTCGACCTAACCGGCCGCCATCAGGAGGCGGTCGCTGCCGCCAAGGAATGCCACCCCGATTTCGCCCTAGTGAACATCGAGCTTGAAGGGCGCGACGACGGGATCGCGCTGGCCAGCGAACTGAAGGCGATGGGTATCCCGGTTCTGTTTATCAGCGGGCAGGTCAGCCGCGCGCGGTCGGCAAACACAGCGGCAGTCGGCTCGTTGCCGAAGCCCTACAGCCCAATGGATGTCGTCAAGGCCGTGAACTACCTGCTGCACCACCTGGCGGGCGACGAGTCCCTGCCACGGCCGGAGGGGCTGGAGGTATTCGACAAGGTGGAGAAAGGCGAGCCTGAGCCCATCGCATAGAAGGTCGCTTGGCGTCACCCATCGGTGTCTGTCTTGTTCATGAGGGTGGAGAGCGCCACGATAAGTTGCGCAGGCGCGAAGGGCTTCACCAGCAGGGTGCTGTGCGGAACGCCGTGGGAGGGCCATTCGTGGCCGGCGGCGCCGCTCATATAGACCACCGGAATTGCAGGGTTCTGCTCGCGGGCCATCTTCCCAATGTCCCAACCGGTCATTGGACCGCCTAGGTTCACGTCGGTGACGAGGGCCGCAAAACTGCAATCCCGTTCTGCCTGCAAGGCTGCAACGGCCTCGTTGTCGTCGGCCGCGACTTCGACCTCAAAGCCGGCTTCTTCGAGCGCGGTCAGCATCAACTCTTGGATTATCGGTTCGTCCTCGACCAGCAGGACGACTCGACTAAGTGCTGCTTCCGTCAATGGCATTCCCCCGGCTAGGATGCCAACGCTCAGAAGTTGGTCGGGTTTCCGACGCAGCATATTTTGGTCTTGGCGGAGCCGCTAGTCGCTGAGGCCTGTAACGCGGGCCGATCTCGACGCCGGTTGGCTCAACCCACCGGCGCGGCGACCGGAATCGAGTAGCGCTTTGCGGTAGACGCCAACAATAGGCGAGCCACTGAGACGCGATCGGCGCCCTTAGCGATCACTCGGCCGTCACACAATCCGATGTAGCCGGGCTCGTCCGCACGCGCCGGCGCGATCTGGTAGAGGCTAGCTCCCGGCATCACTTCAAGGTGGGACACACATCCGCGATTGGTGTCGGAGCGGTGAGGTGTCCCGGCGGCAGATTTAGGAACGATTCAATTAATCGTGGACTCATCGGAAGCTCCGCGCATATTTCGTCTGGATGTTTTTTTCCGGCATCCAAAACAAGCTGAATTGCTCGACCCAGTAGTCGCGGATTTTCCAAACGAATAATATTCGGATCGTCGTAAGGTTCCTTTGAACGCCAGCGCTTAAACGAGATTTGCTTGTAGAGATTTGTAAACTGGTTGTCGTCGATGATGTCCAAATCTTTGCAACGATAACCCGCATTTTGCGGGCTAGGTGCGTCTGCTACCCAAAGCCGGATCGCTTCGCGATCTGTCTCTCCCCGTTGAGGGAGGGCAGTCCGACGCTGCTGCGTGAATCTCTGTTCCTCATTTGTTCTTGACTTTGGCGCGCGTTTGTGGGACGTTTCGGGCAGCGTGACGGACTGCGCCCGCATCCCTCCTCTTTAGGGGAGGGTGGACGAGGCGGAGCCTCGGACGGGTGGGGGTACGGGGGCCAGGGCTCCGGCGTCCGCGCTTGAACGCGAGTCCCCCACGCTGATCGCTTCGCGATCTGTCCCTCCCCTAAAGAGGAGGGATGGGGGCGCCGGGCCGTCTCCTCTCCCCCGAGCGTCGCGAGGGAGGGAGAGGGTAGGGAGAGGGCGGCTGGCCTTTGCCGCCTTTCGAGCGTTCGACCCATGGCCCTCGATTGATTGCGGGCGTCCGACGTTCTCATGAGCCGCCCTCTCCCTGCCCTCTCCCTCTCGCTGCGCGGGGGAGAGGAGGGCATTCCTCCTTTTCTTCCTGAGAGATTTTCGATGGCTGAGGACGCGCAGGGTTCGGCGGTGGCGCGACCGCGGCGGCGGGCGCCGGTGCGGTGGTCGGTGGCGCTGGGGGCGCGGCTCTGTCAGCGGGTGGCGGCGGGCGAGCTGGTCTATGCGATCTGCCGCGAGCCGGGCATGCCGAGCGCCGAGGCGGTGCGGAAGTGGGCGCTGGCCAAGGCCGACTTCGGGGCGGCGCTGGACGAGGCGCGGCGGGCCGGTGGGCGGCCGAGCGGGCGGCGCGGCGGGGTCTCGACCTATTGCGAGGCGACGGGCGAGGCGCTGTTCGAGCGGCTGTGCGACGGCGAGAGCCTGACCTCGATCGGCAAGGACCCGACCATGCCGTCGCTGTCGACCATCTTCTATTGGCGCCGGCGGATCGCGGAGTTCGAGGACCAGGTGCGGCTGGGCAAGGAGATCCAGGCCGAGCGGGCGGTGGACCTGGGCTGGGAGATGGCGCAGGCCGCGACGCCGGAGACCGCCTACCTGACCCACGTGCGGCTGACGCACCTGCGCTGGATGACCGGGATCATGGCGCCGCGGGTCTATCGGCTGAAGCCCGTGGAGCCGGAGCCGCCGCTGAAGCGCCAGACGATCTCGGTCCGCCACTTCGAGGTCGAGGTGGACCCGGAGACCGGCAAGCGAAGCGTGGTGTCCTATCGCCCGAACCCGGAGACCGGCCAGGTGGAGCGGGAGTCCCCGAAGTCCATTCCGGGGCGCTGACGCCCGACCAGGCTGTTCAGCGGGCAGGCCGTTCAGCGGGCGGGCCGTTCAGCGGGCCAGGCGGATTTGCGGCCGGGCGATGGTGGCGACGTCGTCCTCGGTTCCCAGGCCGTCGTAGAAGTCGGTGAGGATGTCGATCAACTCGTCGAGGTCGATCTTCAGCGGCGCTCCCGCGGGGAACCTGAACCGCCAGAAGCTCGCGATGTGGGACAGGATGCCGGCCCGTTCACCCAGCGACAGGAACATCTCCGGCGCGTGGAGCAGGAAGTCGCGGAAGGCCTTGGGCCGGCCGGCGTTGGTCAGCTCCTCGAACGCCTCGTCGTAGACCTCCAGGGCCTGCCGGACCCGCTTCACCTGCACGCCGATCGCCTGGTTCACGCGCCGCTGCCAGTCGTGGATGCGGGAGAGCTTGTGCTGGTCGCGCGAGCCGCCGACCTCGATCCGGTTGAGCTCGGCCAGCAGGTCCGAGAGCTCGGGCAGGAGGGTGGCCAGCACCCATTTGTAATAGAGGAAGCCCTTCCAGCTGAAGATGCTCTCCCGGCCGAGCGTCAGCCGCAGCGGCTCCAGGCGGTCGCTGTCTTCCCCGGAGAGCAGCGCGGCCACCAGCTTGGAGATGCTCGACCCGCCTTCCCCGTCGCGGTCATAGGCCAGGTCGACCAGCTTGGAGATCTCGTGGGAGACGAAGTGCTGCATCCGCTCGGTGTCGGGCCGCGAGAAGGCGAAATAGCACTCGGCGATCCTGAACTTCCGGCGGCGCAGGTGCTCGCGCAGCAGGAAGGGATCGAGCGAGGGCAGTTCATCCAGGGCCTCGAGCACGGCCTTGTCGCGTTCGCCGCCGGGCTGGCCGCCGCGCAGTTCCTCGAGCAGCGTCAGCCAGCCGCGCTGGCCGACGAACAGCGAGCGCCCGCCCAGCGCCAGGTCGCGCCGCTCGAAGGGGATGATCACCTTGGTGGCGCTGCGCCTGTCCCACTCGAGCAGGCCGACCTCATCGGGGCGCAGGCGATGCTTGACGATGACCGCGGTGTTGAGGGCGGTGGATTCAAAGAAGGGGGCGCTGAAATAGAGCGCGTCGCTCTGATATTCGTCGGCGACCGCGGCCAGGTTGAGGACGCGGCTGGTCGAAGCCGTGCGGTGCAGGCCGTCCAAGCTGCGATACGAGCGAAACGTATGCGTCACCGGCAGGACCTCTCGCCCCACATGAGCCGAATAGTGACACGCCTAAGTTAATAGGTTCCCTTCACTGACCGGCGAACGTTGAAGACAGGTCCGGCGAGCGA
Organism: Phenylobacterium sp.; assembly: GCF_041691455.1. GTDB lineage: Bacteria > Pseudomonadota > Alphaproteobacteria > Caulobacterales > Caulobacteraceae > Phenylobacterium. The sequence continues at coordinate 372,568 of NZ_JBEPUO010000002.1, forward strand.
ATCTTACTGAACACACACCACCTTTGTTAAGCGGATGTCTGCGCCGGACCGATGCGCGTTCGAGCCCGCCGGACATGGCTTTCCGCAGCGCTGAGCCCGCGGGCGTCAGCGGCGGCCGGGCGGCGGAGGCGGTGATGGGGAAACTAGTTGCTGCGAATCTGCAGATTGGACTGGGCGTGCTCGACCATCTCCCGGTCGTTCCTCTGGCGGTCCTTGATGTCGGCCACCGTTCGGCACCGGCGGACCGGCAGGCGTGAGCCGAGCACGGCCTGGCTCTGGCAGACCAGCTGGTCGTCCTTCTGGTCCGCGGCCTTGGGCGGCGCATAGGTCAGGGTCGAGGCCGGCGGGGCCGTCGCCGTGGCGGGCGAGACGGTGGTCGCCGGGGGCGGCGGGGCCTCCGAGGGCGCCGCGGCGGCTGCGCCGGCGGCGAGGCTCGCCGCAATGACCAGAGCCCATTTCATCACAGCGATCTCCTACCCTCGTTCGGCGACTGAGCTTGGCTTCTCATCCGAAGGGCCGCCGATCAAGTGGCTTTTTGTCCGACGCGGCGTCGCGCCGCGCCCGGGGCGGGCCCGCCATCGCGGCTCGGCCTAAGAGCGCCGGCGCCTGAAGAAGCCATAGACGACGCCCCACGCGCCGGCCGCGGCCGTCACCAGGCCGATGACCGCCCAGAGGGTCGAGCGGCCCTCGATCCCGGCGCAGTCGGCGGCGCAAAGGATCGGCTTGACGTGCACCAGGCCAAGGCCCTGCAGCAGCCACAAGAGCCCCAGCGCCAGCGCCAGGCCCCCGACGACGCCGATCAAGATCCTCATGCCCCGGCCCCCTCCGCAAACCCATTGAACATCGGTGTCATGTCGCCAAGGCCTCCAGCTCCGCCTTCTGTTTGCGGGTGAGGCCGGCGCGGACGAGGTCGTAGGAGTGGGCGACCAGGCGCTGCGTCTCGGCCAGCGGGACGTCGGCGTCGAGGGTGACGCTGATCCAGAAGCGGCGGTCGAGGTGGCTGCGGTGGCCGACGCCGGCGTATTGCTGCTTGAGGATCTCCGCCAGGTGCGGGTCGCACTTCAGGATCACCGACTGGTTCTTCGGCGCGTCGGTCTGGATGGCGAACATCCTGCCCATGACCTTCCAGAGCGTCACGCCTCGGGCCGAGGGCAGGGCGAGCGGCGAGCCTCCGGCGCCGGGCATCGCCTGGATGGCGGCTCTCAGGGCCGAGGCTTGCGGGACGGCGGCTGGCGGCGGCGAGGTCAAGGCGGGGCGCGCTCCGTTGGCGCGAGCCTAGCGGGACCGTGGCGCGGGGCAAGTGCGGTTCGGCGGGGCTAGGTGATCCCGTCGGGGACGCCGTTGGTGATCGGCGGGGCGGGGCAGGCGCCGGCCCGGGCCTGGACCACGTAGAAGAGCGCCCGGCCGGCGGCGAAGACGCCGTGCTCGGCGATCGGGGTGGTCGGCTGGCCGGTGGTGATGGAGTTGGCCTCGAAGTCGGCGCCCGGCTGGCTGAGCGTCTGCTGGTTCCAGCGGGCGAGCTGGACGTTGCAGGCCGCGACGACGGCCTCGGCGACGGTGGCCGCGGGATCGTGGCTGGGGGCGAGGCTATAGGCCCAGCGGCGCACGCACTCGTCGACCGGGGCCGCGCCCTCGGCGCCGGCGACGATCGGGGCGGGCTTGGCCTGTTTGAAGTCGGCGCAGAGCTTGGCGTTGGTCGCCATGTCGTGGCGGCTGTCGCAGGCGGCGAGGCTGAGAACGGCCAGGGCCAGAGCGGCCGTCGCGGCGTGGCGGGTCATGGGGATTGGCACCTTGGTTGGGCGGCGGGGTCAGCGGCGATAGTCGGCGGGCGCGGGGCTGACCACCGCATTGCCGTACTGGTCGTAGTACATCCGGCCGGCCGGGGCGGCGGCCTGCTGCGGCGGCGCGCCGCGGCCGCGGCGGGATGCGTGGCGATAGGTCCCGCAGCCGCTCTTGGCGATCTCGTGGCCGATCACCGCGCCGCCGAGGCCGCCGATGATCGCGCCGCCCGCGCCGCGGTGGGAGATCGAGTTGCCGACCAGCGCGCCGGCGACGCCGCCGACCAGGGTCCCGGTGTTCTTGCGGCTCTCGCAGGAGGCGCTGGCCGACATGGGAGCCGCTATCAGGGGCAGGGATATCCCCGCCGCGAGGGCGGTGAGGGCGAGCAGGTTTCGCATGGCGTGGGTCTCATGTCCTTGTTCTGTGGACAGACAACGCGCCAGGGCTGTGTCGGGATGCAGACAGAGGTTCGGCGGCGCTACATCCGCTCCGGAACACTGATGCCGAGGAGGTCGAGGGCCTGTTCGAGCTGGGCGAGCGTGGTGCGGGCCAGGGCCAGGCGCGAGGCGCGGGTGGCGGGCTCGGCCTGGAGGATCGGGCAGGCGGCGTAGAACCTGGAGAAGGCCTGGGAGAGGCGGTAGGCGTGCTCGGCCACCGCGTTCGGCGCGCAGCGGTCGTAGGCCTCGGCGAGCGCGCTCTCGAAGGCGTCGAGGGTGAGCACGAGCTCGCGTTCGGCCGGTTCGGTGACGGTGATCGGGCCCGGCTCGACCTGCTCGTCGGCCGCGCGGCGCAGCAGGGATTTCACCCGGACCGCCTGGTAGAGCAGGTAGGGGCCGGTCTTGCCCTCGAAGCTGGTGAAGCGGTCGAGGTCGAAGACGTAGGAGGTGCCGCGGAAGTTCTGCAGGTCGGCGAACTTCAGCGCGGCGACCGCGACCTTGCCGGCGATGTCCTCGAACTCGGCCGGCGGCAGGTCCTCGCCGAGGCCGGCCTCGTGCAGGCGCTCGCGGGCCTTGGTCCGGGTCATCTCGATCATGTCGTTGAGCTTCAGGACCCCGCCCTCGCGGGTCTTGAAGGGCTTGCCGTCGGTCCCGTTCATGGTGCCGAAGCCGACGTGTTCGAGCTGGCCCTCGGTCGCGTAGCCGGCGAGGTAGGCGGCGCGGAACACGATCTCGAAGTGGTCGGCCTGGCGCTGGTCGACGCAGTAGATGACCAGGTCGGGTGCGAACTCGCGCTTGCGGTCGAGGATGGTGGCGAGGTCGGTGGTGCCGTACATGGCCGAGCCTTCGGAGGAGACCACCAGCAGCGGCGGCAGCTCCTTCTTGTCGCCGTCGCGGACCACGCGGATGATCCGCGCGCCCTGGTCGTCGACCAGCAGGCCCTTGGCGTCGAGCTCTTCCACCATTGGGGCGATCAGGTCCTCGACGTCGCTCTCGCCCTTCCAGAGGTCGAAGTCGACGCCCAGCGCATGGAAGTCGCGCTCCAGCGCCACTTGGGTCACGTCGCGGAACCGCTGCCAGAGCGCGTAGTAGCCCGGCTGCTTGGCCTGCAGGCCGGCGGTGATCTTGCGCGCGCGGTCGCGGTAGGCGGTGTCGTCCTTGCCCTTGGCGGCGGCCAGCGGATAGAGCCGGTCGAGGTCGGCCAGGCTGACGGTCTCGAAGGCGCCGACGTCAGGAAGCGGGGCGCCACCGGATTGTCCGGCGTTCAAGGCCTCGACGGCGGCGGCGATCGCGGGCGTCTCGTCCATCACCGCGCCGATCAGGAGGCCCATCTGGTAGCCCCAGTCGCCGAAGTGGGCGTCGCCCTTCACCTCGTCGCCGCGGAACCGGTAGAGCCGCTTGATGGACTCCCCGATGATCGAGGCGCGCAGGTGGCCGACGTGCATGGGCTTGGCGACATTGGGGCCGCCGTAGTCGACCAGCACGCGGCGCGGATGGGCGAGCGTCTCGGCGCCCAGACGCGGGTCGGCGGCGATGGCGCGGGCGCGCTCGGACAGGGCGGCGTCGGTGAGCTTCAGGTTGATGAAGCCGGGGCCGGCGATCTCGACGGCGGCCAGGCGGGGGTCGCCGGCCAGGCGCTCGGCCACCGCGGTCGCGATCTCGCGCGGGTTCTTGCCCACGCGCTTGGCGGCAGCCAGCGCGCCGTTGGACTGGAAGTCGGCGAGGTCGGGGCGGTCCGAGGCGGTGACGCGGCCCAGTTCGGGCGGCAGGCCGAGGTCGGCGAAGGCGGCCTCGACCGCTTCGCCTAAGCCCCGCTTGAGGTCGCTCATCGGCGGTTTGTCGTGTCCCCGGACGCCACCGCGGTCGTCCCGGCGTTCACCCGGAAGCGCTTGCCCAGGCGGTTGAACGCCGCCATCTGCGGCGTCACGTCAAAGCCCACCAGGATCTCGAAATTGGCGCCGGAGGTGGTGGTGGTGCCGCGCGGGATGATGATGTTGGCGATGGAATCGGTGATGTAGACGCGGTCCTTGCCGTTGAAGTTCACCGGCAGATCGAACTCCTGGCGGGCGATCACCTCGCGATTGCGGTCGGTGACGGCGACCCAGTAGCGGTAGGTCTTCGACCCGCCCTGGGCCATCGGGCCCTTGCCGAGCTCGAACAGCACATCCATCGAGACGCTGATCGGCTGGTCGTCCTTGTACTGGCAGCCCGCGGAGATGCCCTGGATCTCGCCGGAGAAGCCGACGTTGGCCGAGGCCTCGCGGTCATCCTTGAACTCGACGTAGCGGCTGGCGTCGTAGAGCGACTTGACGAACGGGCAGGGGCCGGCGTTGCGCAGCTGCGGCAGGGCGGCCTGGTTGTCGCCCCAGTCCTTGTCGCGCTTCTTCTTCTTGGCGTCGTCCTGCGACTGCTTGTCCTGGTCGCCGCCGCCGCGGCCCCCCGCGCCGCCGCCGCCGCCCGGATAGCCGCCGCCGCCGCCGCCCGGATACTGGGCGTGGGCCGCGAAGGGCGCTGCGACCATGAAGGCCGAGGCGGCGAGCAGGATGAGGCGGCGCATGGCGGGCGTCCGTGAACGGGTGGGCGCGAAAGCTTCGCGTGAAGATGCCGTCCTAGTACAGCCTGGAGATTGCGGCGGCAACGCGGCTGGCGGCCACGCCCCCTTACCTTGCCAGGAAGGAGGCCCTACCTTGCCGGCGATGTCGCCCCCGCCCGCCGCCCGCCCGCCGCTGACCGTCCTGCTCGCCACCCCGCGCGGCTTCTGCGCCGGCGTCGACCGGGCGATCCAGATCGTCGAGCGGGCGATCGGCAAGTACGGCGCGCCGGTCTATGTGCGCCACGAGATCGTCCACAACCGCCATGTGGTGGAGCGGCTGAAGGCGCTGGGCGCGGTGTTCGTCGAGGAGCTCGACGAGTGCCCCGCCGACCGGCCGGTGGTGTTCTCCGCCCACGGGGTGCCCAAGGCGGTGCCGGCCGAGGCCAGGCAGCGCAAGATGCTCTACCTCGACGCCACCTGCCCGCTGGTCTCCAAGGTGCATGTGGAGGCCGGGCGCCACTTCGACGCGGGCCGTGAGATCGTGCTGATCGGCCACGCCGGCCACCCGGAAGTGGTCGGCACCATGGGCCAACTGCCGGAGGGCGCGGTGGCGCTGATCGAGACCGTGGAGGACGCGCGGACGTTCGCGCCGCGGGACCCGGCCAATGTCGCCTTCGTCACCCAGACGACGCTGTCGGTCGACGACACGGCGGAGATCGTCGCGGCGCTGCGGGCCCGCTTCCCCGACATCGCCGCGCCGCACAAGGAAGACATCTGCTACGCCACCACCAACCGCCAGGAGGCGGTGAAACAGGTGGCGGCGAAGAGCGAGGTGCTGCTGGTGCTGGGGAGCGCCAATTCCTCCAACTCCGTGCGGCTGGCCGAGGTGGGCCGCCGGGCCGGGGCCCGGGCCTATCTGATCGACGACGCCGGCGGGCTGGACCTCAGCTGGCTGGCAGGCGTCGGCGTGGTGGGCGTCACCGCCGGAGCCTCGGCGCCGGAGGTGCTGGTGCAGGGCGTCATCGACCGGCTGGCCGAGCGCTTCGCGGTCTCCGTCGAGGAGATCGACGCCGAGCGCGAGACCGTGAGCTTCAAGCTCCCGCGGGTGCTGGCGTAGGGGCCGGCGCGGGCTTCGGGAGGTTCTTGGCCAGGTAGGCCGAGATGGCGGTCTGCTCTTCGGCGGTCATCTCGGCGCCCGCCGATTGCATCTTGGCGATCTCATTGTCCCATTCGTCGGGCGTGTGGCGCGCGTAGGCGAACTGCGTCGCGTCATGGCAGGCCGTGCAGACGCGCACGACGGCGTCCTTGCCGGGGCCGGGCGGAAGCGGGTCGTCGGGCGCCTGAGCCAGGACGGGTCCGACCCCGCCCAGGCAGAGCGCCGCCGCAGCCGCGGCCATGAGGATTCGAAGGTTCATCGCGCAAAGACCTAGCCCATGCGGCGGCGGACCGGAACCCGTGGGAGGTGCGGGAGTCCCTCCCCGCGGCCCTCAGCGCCGGTCAGGGCTTCGAGCGGTCATTTGTCGACGCGCAACTGCTCGAGGTTCGCGATGAGGCCGGGCCCGGTCGGGCTCCAGCCGAGCCGCCGGCGGGTGAGGGCGCTCGCTCCAGCGGTGTAGAGGTTCAGACCGCCCCGTCAGAAAAATCGCGCGGCGCCAACCCCGTCCGCCGGCCGGCCGCGTAGGTCGTCATGTATGGCTCAGGAGGCTCACATGACGACCGCGGAAAGAACGATGGCGTCCCTGCGACGTCGGACGGTTCTGGCGATGGCGATCTCGGCGATCGGATTTTCCGGCGCGGCGAAAGCCCAGGCCGGCCCCGATCTCGTGGATCTGCAGGTGGTGGATCGTGAAACCGGCCAGGCGCTGCGGGTCTGGCCTCACGACAGGCGCCTGTTCGTCGCCGGCCAGCCGGGCGCGCGCTACAGCCTGCGCGTCGTGAACCACAGCGGCGGCCGCGTGCTGGTGGTCCTGTCGGTCGACGGCGTCAATATCATCAGCGGCGAAACGGCCGGCTATGGCCAGACAGGCTATGTGCTCAGCCCCTATCAGTCCTATGACCTGAGCGGGTGGCGCAAGTCCGACACCGAGGTGGCTGCGTTCGTCTTCGCGCCGCTCCCGCAATCCTACGCCGCGCGCACCGGCCGGCCCGGCGACGTGGGCGTCATCGGCATCGCCGCCTTCAAGGAACGGGTCGCCGCTCCGCTCCCCGTCCAGCCGGCCGAGGCCAGGTCTGACGGTCGGAACCGCTCCAACTCGGAGGTTTCCGAGATGGTCGTCACCGGTCAGCGCATTCCTTCACCGGTCGTGGCGCCAGCGCCGCCCTCGCGGTCAGGGGCGCCCGCAACCGACCCCTCCGATATCGTGGTGACCGCGGAGCGGCGCGCGGAAAAGCTGGGCACCGGGCACGGCGCGCGCGAATGGTCGGTCACCTACAACGTGCCGTTCGAGCGGGCGACGCCCTATCCCCAGCTCATCCGCCGGATCGAATACGACACCTACGACAACCTGGTCGCCAGCGGCGTGATCCGACCCGCGCGGGATTGGGGTCACCGGCCGCGCCCCTTCCCCTCGAATTCCGACGGGGCCGGATATGCGCCAGACCCGCCGGGCAGGCCCTAAGGCCTTTGCGCGCCCGGCCGCGCAGGGACTAGGCTTGGCCTTGATGGAGCCGGACGCCGCGGACGACGCTGACCTGTTGCGCGCCCACGGCGCCGGCGATCCACATGCCTTCGCGCGGCTCTATGACCGATATGATCGTCCATGCTTCCAGTTCATCCGCAGATTGTTGGGCGCCGCGCACGGCGACGCCGCCGAGGACCTGCATCAGGAAACCTGGATCGCGATCTCCAAGACCGCGGCCGCCTTCGACCCCGGCAAGGCGAGCTTTCCCGCCTGGCTCTTCACCATCGCGCGCCACAAGACCTGGGACCACTTCCGCCGGCAAAAGGTCGCCGTCCTTTCGTCGGCTCAGGACGATGCGGCGATGATGGTCCCCGACCCGGGTCAGACGCCTCTGGAGCAGGTGCAATCGCGCGAACTCGCCCAGGAGATCATCAGCCCGGTCGAGGCCTTGCCCCTGGAGCAGCGCGGGGTCTTCGTCATGTTCGCCCAGGCCGGGCTCTCGCTGGAAGAGATCGCCCAGGTCACCGGCGTCACCGTGGAGACGGCCAAGAGCAGGTTGCGCTATGCGCGCGCCAAACTTCGACAGTCGCTCGCTGGTGAGAGGTCGGCCTATGTCTGATCATGACGCCACGCCCGATCCGATGGACAAGGCCTACGCCCAGGCCGAAGCGGTCCTGAACGACGATGCCGCCCGCGCCGCGCGGCGCGCGCGGGTCCTCGCCGCCGTCGCGCGCGAGCCGGCGGCGCCCGCCGCGCCCTCTCTACCGCCACGGCGATCCGCCTGGGGGCGTGGCGGCTGGCTGGCGGCGGCCAGCGTGGCGGGACTGAGCGTGTTCCTGGCTACCCAGGTCTACTCGCCGGCTTCGAACCGGCAGCGGCCCGCGCCGCCGGCGACGGCGGTCCCAGCCCCACCGACTCCGGGGATTGCGGCTCCAGGGATTGCAGCCTCGCCGGCGCCCGCCGCCAGGGCGCCCTCGCAGGCGGCCCCCGCCCTCACCGTCGCCCGGCGCGCCGCGACGCCCTCGTCACCTGACCCCGCGCGGGCCGCGCCCTCGCCGGCGCCGCAGATCGCGCCGGCGCCCGGCCCTCCTCCCGCAGTGTCGGCGGGGCCTTCAACCGAGGTGTCGGAACTTGTCGTCGTGACGGGCGAGCGCGTGCCCGCCCCGGCCGCGTCGCTCGCGGTGAGGTCGTCCCCGGGCTCGCCGGCCGAGCGGTCCACGAGGCTGCGCGACGCGGCCGCCGCTGGCCGGACCGCCGAAGTAACCGCCCTGCTGGCCAGCGGCGCCCCCGTCGACGCCCCCGATGACGAGGGCGAAACCGCCCTGATGAAGGCGATCCAGGCCGACCAGCCTGCCGCCGCCGCCCTCCTGCGCCGCCGCGGAGCCAGCCTGGAGCGGAAGAACCACGCCGGCGTCTCGGCGAGAGACATGGCCATGTCGCTCGGCGACGCAGAACTCCATCACGCCCTTGGTCTTGATCCGTGAAGGGAGAGCGCCGGCCTTGCTTCGAGAGAGGAGGGTGGGCGGCTCCGGGCGTTCAGCTGTCGACGCGCAACTGCTCGAGGTCCGCGATGAGGCCGGGCCCGGTCGGGCTCCAGCCGAGCCGCCGGCGGGTGAGGGCGCTCGAGGCCGAGCCGTCGCGGCCGGCGAACATGGCGAGAAACCCGAGAAACTCCGGCGCCTCCTCCGGCGTGAGGGACCGCACGGGCACACCCAGCCGCCGGCCGATGGTCTCGGCGATGGCGCGCATCGGCACGCCTTCCTCCGCGACCGCATGGTAGCGCGCGCCGCGCTCGCCCTTCTCCAGGACCAGGCGGTAGAGCTGCGCCACATCGAGCCGGTGCGCCGCCGCCCAGCGGTTGGCGCCGTCGCCGATATAGGCCGAGACGCGCTTCTCCCGAGCCATGTCGACCGCAAGGCTGATGAGGCCCTGGCGCTCCGGGTCGTGCACCTGCGGCAGGCGCACGACGCAGGCGTTGACGCCATCGGACACCGCGGCGTCCACGGCCTCTTCCGAGGCGGCGCGCGGCACCATGGCGGAGCTGGCGGGCCGGTCGTCCTCGGTGGCCGGCTGATCCGGACCGTGCGAGCTCATGCCCGTCCCGGAGGTCACCAGCAGCGGCCGGTCGGATCCGGCGAGCACCGAGCTCAGGGCCGCGATCACCCGCCGGTCGTCCTCGCAGTTGGCCATGTAGGTCGAGAAGTCATGGTTGAAGGCCAGATGGATCACCCCGTCCGACCGCTCGGCGCCGTGCTTCAGGCTGTCCAGGTCCTGCAGCGACCCCCGGTGCGCCTCGGCCCCGGCGGCGGCCAGCGCCTTCGCGCCGGCGTCCGACCGCGTGAGGCCGAGCACCTGATGGCCGGCCCCGATCAGGTCCGCAACGACCGCCGCACCGACGAATCCCGTCGCTCCAGTGACAAACACACGCATCGCCAAGACCTCCACAACCCCGACCGGCGACAAATGTCGGCGAGTGAGGTATCCTGGTAAAGTAGTGATCTTATCAGGGTATAGAGACTAACAGGATGAGCGGGCGCGGCGGGCACGACAGGCGGCTCGGGAGCTATCTGAAGGACCGCCGCGGCAAGCTCGATCCGGCGACGTTTGGATTTCCGCCGGAGCGCCGCCGCACGCCGGGCCTGCGCCGCGAGGAGGTCGCCCAGCGGGCCGCCATCAGCCCGACCTGGTACACCTGGCTGGAGCAGGGCCGCGGCGGCGCGCCCTCCGCCGATGTGCTCGACCGGATCGCGCGGGCGCTGATGCTGACCGACGCCGAGCGCGAGCACCTCTTCCTGCTGGGCCTCGGCCGGGCGCCGGAGGCCCGCTACCGCAAGGACGAGGGCGTCACGCCGCGGCTGCAGCGGGTCCTCGACACCCTGGAGCCCACGCCGGCGCTGATCCGCACCGCCACCTGGGATGTCGTCGCCTGGAACCGGGCGGCGACGGTGATGCTGTTCGACTACGGAGCCGTGCCGCCGCAGGAACGCAATGCGCTGCGGTTCATCTTCCTCGATCCGCGGGCCCGCGCCGCTCACTACGACTGGGCCGGCGTGGCGCGGTTCGTGGTGAGCCAATTCCGGGTCGACGCGGCGCGCGCGGGGGCCGCGGCGGAGGTGGAGCCCCTGGTGGACGAGCTCTGCCAGCTCAGCCCCGAGTTCAAGACGATGTGGCGCGGCAACGAGGTCCTCACCCACGGCGAGGCGGTGAAGCACATCCGCCATCCGGAACTCGGCCGGATCGCGTTCGAGTATTCGGTCTTCGCGGTGGACGGCCGGCCGGACCTCAGCCTGCTGATCTACAATCCCGCGACCCCGGCGGACGCCGAAAAGATCAGCTCGATGGTGACCTCGGCGGCCTCATCGACCTCGAACCTCCGCTAGCGAGGGTCGGGCTCGCGCGGCGCGTTGCTGGTCTGGCCGTTCTGGGCCAGGGCGAGGCCGAAGACCTTGTCCTCGACGTCGCGGTGGAAGGTGACCAGGGCTTCGACGCCGGTCACCACGAACTCGTCACGGCCGACCGGAATCAGCGCGCGCTTGGCCTGGCCGGTGGGGCCGACCATCAGCTTCCCGTCCTCGACCGTCACCGTCACCGTGAACTTGGGGCCCAGCCGATAGACCCCGGCATAGGCCGGCAGGATGGCCGGATCGATGGCGATCGCCGGCCGCGACGACGGCCTAGGCGGCCGCGGGGCGAGCGTGGCGGGATGCGGGCCGCCCAGCACATAGAGGCCGATATCCTCGACGGGATTGGCCGTATTGGACAGCACCACGACGCCCAGCCTGCGTCCCCGGTCGAAGCCGGCGAAGGTCTGGAAGCCCGCGGTCGCGCCGCCGTGGCTGGCCAGTTCGCCATTGAGGTAGCTGGCGACCTGCCAACCGAGCGCCTGGGCCTGGTTGGGGACGGCCCGGGGGCGGCGCACCCGAAGCTGGTCGGCCATGGCGGCGCTGAGCGGGCTTTGTCTGGCGCCGCTCTCGACGGCCAGCAGGGTCAGCATGTCGTTGGCGGACGAGCGGAGCGCACCGGCCGGCGCGAAGCCGTCGAGGTTCCACTCCGAAACCGCGTTGAGTTCGGCGTCGTGGGCCGTCGCGAAGCGCTCGGCGAGCGCCGGCGTCAGCTTGATGGCCGTTGAGGTCATGCCGAGCGGCCGCAGCACGCGGGTGCGGACCAGGGTGTCGTAGTCCGTCCCGGCCCGGCGGGCGAGCGCCTGGCCCAGCAGGGCCACGCCGTAGTTCGAATAGTCCCAGGTCACGCCGATATCGCGCGGCAGCTGATAGTCGGCGAGGAAGGCGTAGAGCCGCTCGGCCGGATAGTCCGCATAGGGATTGGCCCGGTTGGCGGGCGCGAAGTTCGCCGGCATCCGCGGCAGGCCGGAGGTGTGGGTGGCCAGGTCGATCAGGGTGATCTGGCGGCCGCCGCGCTCCGGGACCTTGCTGCCCGGCGGCAGGTATTTGACCAGCGGGTCGTCCAGCTTCACCTCGCCACGGCGGACGGCGTCGGCGAGCAGCAGGCTGGTGAAGGTCTTGGTGATCGAGCCGATCTCGAAAAGCGTGTCGCCGTCGAGGGGCTTGACCGAGCCCTTGGCGCGGGCGCCGTAGGCGATGATCCGGCGCTTGCCGGCGGCGTCGACGATGCCGACCACCAGGCCGACGCCGCGCTTCTCGACGTCGATCCGCGACTTGAGCTCGGCCAGGATGTCGGCGTCGGAGGGGACGGGACCCAGCAGGGTCCGCGGCAAGGGCGGCGGAGCAGCGCCGCCGGGGCGCCGGGAGAAGACGATCTGGCTCGGCGCGCCCAGCTGGGTGAAGGTCATCACCAGCCGGCCGTCGGCCGCCATCGCGCCGTCCAGGCGCGCGTTGATCGAGGCGGCTTCGATGGCGATCTTTCCAGAGGCCGTCTTGATGGTCGCGGGGATCGGGCCGCCGCCCTGGTCGAGGCTTCGCAGCACGACGCCGTAGCCGTCCCCCGCCTCGCTGATCTCCAGCGCCAGCCGAAGCCGCCCGCCCGGCAGCTGCAGGAGGCCGTCCCAGACGCCGATCAGCGGGGCCGGCGGCGTCTGGGCCAGGCCTCGCGAGGCGATGGCCAGGGCGGGCAGCGCCGCCAGCAAGGTCCGGCGCAGGACCGGACCGCGCGCCAAGGGGAGTTGATCCTGGGTTCCAGTCATCCGAGCCCCCGCCTGTCAGCCCGCCTCGCCGGCGCCTCACCAAGCGTAGCTGCGGGACTTTGCCGTCTCGTTTCAGTGTCGCCGCCGCCTTGACGCTCCGGGCGAGCTACCGCATTCCGGGGCCATGGCCGTCTATACCGACATCACCGACGAGGAGGTGGCAGGGCTGCTGGCCGACTTCGACCTGGGCCAGGCGCTCAGCCTGAAGGGCGTCGCCGAGGGGGTGGAGAATTCCAACTTCCTGCTGGAGACCGAGCAGGGGCGGTTCTTCCTGACGGTCTATGAGCGCCGGGTGCGGGCGGCCGACCTGCCGTTCTTCCTGGAGCTGCTGCGCTGGCTGGCCGAGCACGGCTTTCCGAGCGCCCGGCCGATCGCCGACCGCAACGGCGAACTGCTGAAGACCGTGCGCGGCAAGCCCTGCGCCATCGTCTCGTTCCTCTCCGGCCTCTCGGTCCGCCGGCCCACCGCCGCCCATTGCCGCGAGGCCGGCGCGGGGCTCGCCGAGCTGCACCTGGCGGCGCAGGGTTTCCCGCTGGCGCGGGCCAACGACCTCGGCCAGGCGGCCTGGGCGCCGCTCTTCAAGGACCTGACCGACGCGGCCGAGAACCTCAAGCCGGGCCTGGCGAAGACCATATCGTCCGATCTCGAACTATTGGCTGCGAGCTGGCCGGGCGCGCTTCCGGAAGGGGTCATCCACGCCGACTACTTCCCCGACAACGTGTTCTTCGCGCAGGGAAAATTCGCCGGGGCCATCGACTTCTACTTCGCCTGCGTCGACGCGCTCGCCTACGATATCGCCGTGGGGCTGAACGCCTGGTGCTTCGAGCCGGACGGCAGTTTCAACATCACCTCGGCGCGGCAGCTCGTGGCCGGCTACGAGAGCCGCAGGCCCTTGTCCGATCTCGAACGATCGGCCCTGCCGGTGCTGGCGCACGGGGCGGCCATGCGCTTCTTCCTGACCCGGCTGGCCGACTGGGGGGCGACGCCGGAAGGCGCCCTGGTGCGGCCGAAGGACCCGCTGGAATACGAGCGCAAGCTCGCCGTCCACCGCGCCTCGCCGGACCTGGTGCTGTTCGGAGCGGCCGGATGACGCCGCAGGTGGTGATCCACACCGACGGCGCGTGTTCCGGTAATCCGGGGCCCGGCGGCTGGGGCGCGATCCTGCAGTCGGGCGGCAAGACGCGGGAGCTGAAGGGCGGGGAGCCGGCCACCACCAACAACCGCATGGAGCTGATGGCGGCGATCCAGGCGCTGGAGGCGCTGACCAAGCCCTGCAAGGTCGAGCTGCACACCGACAGCCAGTACGTGATGAAGGGTATTTCGGAGTGGATCCACAACTGGAAGCGGCGCGGCTGGCTGACCGCCGACAAGAAGCCGGTGAAGAATGACGACCTCTGGAAGCGGCTCGATACCGCGCGCCTGCGCCACGAGGTCGCCTGGCGCTGGGTGAAGGGCCACGCGGGCCACGAACTCAACGAGCGCGCCGACCAGCTGGCGCGCGAGGGGATGCTGGAGACGCTGGAGGCGGCGAGGGCCGGCTAGGGCCTTCCCGGCACGCGCGGAAAGGCGCGGGCGCCCTCCGGCACCATATGGAAATCGTGCTTGTCCTCGGTCCAGACCACCAGGCTGGGCCCCTCGAAGACCGCGGGATCGTCCAACGCGCCGACCTTGACGATGAGGCCGCCGGGGGCCCTGGGCGAACGGGCGGCGATGTGCACGCCGCAGTCGCCGCAGAACTCCCGGGTCGGGGCGTCGGCGGCCTCCGGATGGGTGAAGCGGCGGGGCTCGCCACGCGAATAGCGGAAGCCGTCAGCCTCCAGCCCTATGAACAGGTTTCCGGCGCCTCCGGAAATCTTCTGGCAGGTCCGGCAGAGGCAGAGGCCTCGCATGCGGATCTCCCCCTCGGCCTCAAATCTCAAGGCTCCGCAGTAACACCCGCCGGTCAGCACCATGGCGACACTCCTCCGCTGCCGAAGTCTGCCGAAACCAAACCGCCGCCGCCATTCTTGAACGTAGTTGGTTTGGGGCCATGTTCAGCAAGAGGGGCGGAGGCGGCGAGGGCCGGCTAGGCCTTGGTCTGCACCGCGGCGGCGATGTCGGTGGCGAAGGTCCCGGTCATACCCTCGATCGCGGTGTTGGTCATGATGACCACGCTGAGCTTGCGCGCCGGATCGACGAACCAGCTGTGGCCGTAGACGCCGCCCCAGAGCCAGACGCCCTTGGAGTGGACCGAGGCCGAGAGCGCCGGGTCGAGGTGGACCGCGCCGCCGAAGCCGAAGCCCCAGCCTGGGCCGTTGGTGACGATGGCGAGGTCGCCGGTCTGGTTGCTCATCATCTGCCGCGCGCTGTCGGCGCCGACCACCCCGCCGCCGCCGGTGCGGATCGCTTCCAGGAAGCTGAGGAACTCCGGCGCCGTCCCGACCATGCCCGCCCCGCCGCAGGGGAAGGACCTGGGATCGAACGCCCGGCCCGGCGCGAAGCGGATGCCGGAGAGGCCGAAGAAGGGGACGGTGCAGGCCTCGCCCATCTCGACGGGCGGCGAACCGTCCGCATACGGAACGGCGAGGCGCGCGGGGTCGGTGACCGTAAAGCCGGTGTCGGCCATCCCGAGCGGGCGCGTGACCCGCTCGGCCACCACCTGCGGCAGGGACTTGGCCGCAGCCTGCTCGATGGCGGCGCCCAGCACGTCCATGGACACCGAATAGAGCCAGGCGGCGCCCGGGGGATAGAAGAGGCCGGCCTCCACCACGCGCGGGAGCTCCTCGCCGAACGTGAGGCCCGGCTGGTCCATGCCGTCGGAGACCTTGAGGCGCAGGTAGGGCCCGTCGTCCGGCTGCATGAAGCCGTAGGAGAGGCCGGCGGTGTGGGTCAGCAGCTGGCGGACGGTGATCGGCGGGGCCTTGCCCTCGTACCGCGGCTGGAAACCGGGCAGCCAGCGGGTCACCGGGTCGTCGAGGCCGATCACGCCGTCCTCGACCAGGCCGAGCGCCGCGGCGGTGACGATCGGCTTGGTCAGCGAGGCCATGCGGAAGATCGTGTCGGGCGTCATGGCGCGGCCGGCCGTGCGGTCGGCCAGCCCCGCGGCGCGGGCGTAGACGGTCTCGCCGTCCTCAGCCACCAGGACGATCCCGCCGACGATCCGCTGGTCGGCCAGCGCCCGGTCGATGGCGGCGTCGAGGCGGCCGGCGAGGCCGGCGTCCGAGGGCTGGGTCATGGTCGCTCCGTGGCTTTCGTCGCGCCTAAGGGACATAGGCGGCGGCCAAAGGTCAAACACCGGGGTGCAGGGGCGATTTAGTTCGATCTCGAACTTGATGTTCGGTTTCGAATGGCCTAGCCTGTTCGGATTCGAACGATGGAGGCCGCCATGGCCGC
This sequence comes from Phenylobacterium sp., assembly GCF_041691455.1. GTDB lineage: Bacteria > Pseudomonadota > Alphaproteobacteria > Caulobacterales > Caulobacteraceae > Phenylobacterium. Next base: position 388,471 of record NZ_JBEPUO010000002.1, read on the forward strand.
CGAACCGGAAGACCATCCCGACGTCCAGGTCCTGGACGAAATCCGCTACATCGAACATCTGGTGCGTACGGCCATCGCGCGCAAGCTCCCGGTCGGCCTGACCTATCCGCAATTCGAGGTGATGAACCATCTTTCGCGCCGCGGCGACGGGATCACGCCGCTGGAGATCGCCCGCGCCCTGCAGATGACCAAGAACGGTCTGACCAACACCTTGCAGCGGCTGCACGCCCGCGAGCTGGTCCGCGTGGAGCACTGCTCCTCGGACCTGCGGCGCAAGCGCATCTGGCTGACCGCCGACGGGCGGCAATGCTACGCCCAGTCGATGGCCGCCATCCGCCCGAAGATGGAAGACCTGCGCGACGGCTTCACCCAGAAGGAGTTCCGCGAGGTCCTGCCCTTCCTGAAGGCGCTGCGCACCTGGCTGGGCGAGAAGCCGTAAGCCAGGCAGCCTAGGGCGCGGCGAGGAAGCCGGTGATCGCCGCGACGGTGGCGGCCGGCTGCTCCTCCATGAGCCAGTGGCCGGAATTCTGGACGACGGCGCTCTTCACATTGGCGGCGGCGAAGCCGATCTCGGTGGCGAGGCTCGCGCCATAGGAGGCGCTGCCGCCGATCGCCAGGACCGGCATGGTGAGCTTGCCGCGCGCCACGAACGCCTGGTTGTCGACGCCGTCCGCCGGGAAGGCCACGAACTGCTCCAGCGCGTCATGCATGGCGTGCGGCCGCGCATAGAGCACCGCGTAGTGACGCCGCGTGGCCACGTCGATGCGCTTCGGGTCGGCCGACAGCTCGTTGTAGAACCGGTCGAGGAAGATCCGCTCGCGGCCCTTCACCAGCCGCTCCTCGTCGGGGCCGTGGAAGTTGAAGTGCCAGGTCTTGGGGTTCTTGAGCTGGTCGTCCCAGTGGCCGAGGCCGGGCAGGGGCGCGTCCATCACCACCCACCGGGTCACCCGGTCCGGCTGCTGGGCGGCCAGCGCATAGCCCACCATGTTGCCGATGTCGTGGGTCACCAGGTCGAAGCGGCGGACCTGCAGCCGGTCGAGCAGCCGCAGCATGTCGGCGCCCTGGGACTTCTTGTCGTAGCCGTGGTCGGGGTGGGACGAGAGGCCCATGCCACGCAGGTCGGGCACGATCACGGTGTGGTCGGCGACCATGACGGCGGCCAGCGGGGCCCACATGTCGCCGGAGTCGCCGAAGCCGTGCAGCATCAGGACGGCCGGACCATGGCCGCCGACCCGCACATGCAGGGTGACCCCGTCGAGGCGAACGTCCTGGGTCTTGAAGCTTGCCGGGAACGGCTGGACGGCCGCGGCGGCCGGCGCGGCGAAGCAGGCCGCGGCAAGGATGGCGAGAACGGAACGGATCATGGCGGCCCCCGGGGGTAAGTCAGTCGCTCGCCGCGCTATTGGCGGTGGGCGAAGGAAATCGGATATGCGCCCTGTCGCACGCCCAGCATAGGGTCGGCCGCTTCGATGCCGGCGGGGACGGCGAGCGGCGGGAAGGTCGTCGCGCGGTCGGTCGCGACCGGATCCGGCGCCATGCGGTCGAGCCGGATCACGCCCAGCTTCACCAGCCGGCGGCCCTCCGGCCAGGCCACCGAGGGGTCGGCGATGACGTCGCCCGCCTCGGCGACCTGGGCGTACCACTCGAAGGCGATCGGCCCCTTGGCCAGGCGCTGCGGCAGTTCGCTCTGCAGGTAGTCCGGGCCCTTGGCCGCCAGGTCGGCGGGCGACAGCAGGGCCTCGCCGCCAAGGGGAATGAAGCGGTAGCGGACGAAACGGCGGGCGCCGTCCGGGCCGGTGAAGGCGAAGGCGTTGACGCCGAAATAGCTCAACGTCGCATAGCTCTGCGGCGCCGGCTTCTGGGTGGTCAGGAAGGTCTTCGCGATGGGGTGGCCGGCCAGGAACCGGTCGAGCGCCGTGGGCTTGGCCGCGGTGGGGCCGCTGACCGGGATGGCCAGCAGCAGCTCGCGGAACTCCGCCGAGGTCGCGGTCGGAAAGCCGTTGAAGCTGTGGCTCACGACATTGGCCTTGGACCCATCGACCAGCGTGAACTGCAGCGCCAGTCCCCGCGGATTGGCCTCGGGCGCCACATCGGGGATGTCGGGTATGCCGGTGAAGTCGGAGAAGCGCGCCAGGAGCGGGCGGGGGCCGGCCGAGAACAGGGTCGCCTTGGACAGGCGGGCCGCCGCCGCCGTGGGCTCGAAGGTCCCGACCGCCATGACGCCCTTGGCGTGGACGGCGCGGACGTGGTGATCGCCGAAGGCGGTGTGCAGGGCGTCCACCATGGCCCCCGGCGCGGGCTGGGGCGGCGCGGGTTCGGCGGCGAAGGCGATGCCCGCCGCGGCGATGGCGGTCAGGCCCGCGGCGGCCAGGGCGATGCGGTGACGTGTCATGGGAAGGCTCCTCTCGTGCGGGCCACATCGGCGGTGGCGAACTTCAGCGGACGATCTCAACGACCGGCCTTCGGCGATTGCCGGTTCTGTCGCCGGCTGGAAGAATCTTGCGGATTTCCGCGCGCTAGTGCAGCGCGGGCCCGCGGTCGCGGCGCCACATCGCCGGCGTCGTCCCGGCCATCTGGCAGAAGACCCGGGTAAAATGGCTCTGGTCGGCGAAGCCGCAGGCGAGCGCGATTTCGCTCAGCGACAGGCCGGTGCGGCAGAGGAGGTCCTTGGCGCGCTCGACGCGGCGGTGCAGCAGCCAGCGGTGCGGCGGCAGGCCGGTCGAGATGCGGAAGGCCCGGGCGAAGTAGCTGACCGAGAGGCCGCAGGCCTGGGCCATGTCCCGCAACGACACCTTCTCGTCGAGGCGGCCGGCCATCATCTCCCGGGCCCGGTTGAGCTGCCAACCGGCGAGGCCCACGGGACCCGGCGGCCGGGGCCGGCGGCCATGGCGGTCGGCGGCGTGGCCGTAGCGGTGCGCCACGTGGGCGGCGAGCGCGTGGAGCACGTGGTCCAGGAAAACCCCGCTGGCGGCGCCGGGCGTGCTGAAAGCCGGCCGCACCGCCGCGGCCAGGTGGCGGATGGCCGGGTCGCGCAAGGGGGCGGCGAGATCGTAGCGCAGGTCTTCGATGGCCGGCGCGCCGTCCCATTCGGCGGCCTCGTTCATGGCCGTCCGGGGTACGTAGAACTGCAGTGAATGATAGGGGCCGCGGATGAACACCGTCGGGTCCCGGCGCAGGTCGTAGAAGCAGGTCTCGCCCGGCGTGAAGGGCGGTGAGGGCGCGGGCCGGCCGGCGAACCACATCTCGTGATCCGACGGCGAAAGCTGAACGCCCACCAGGAAGGCGTCGTCATGGGCCATGCTGGCGGTGGGGACGGCGGTCGGCACGTCGGAGATCAGCTCGGTCACCGCCAGGCTGCCGCTGGCGAGCGAGCGGCTCACATGGACGCGGAGGTTCGACAGCCCGAACCGGGCCCCAAGCGCGCCTCCGACCTGGGAATCTGCCTCTGACACGGGCCCGACCCTTTTGCCCAACCTGGCGCCAGACTAGCAGTCCGCCGGCGGGGCGCCGAGACGTCGCACGCGGCTCGGACGCGTCGGACAGCGGACTGCACAGATCTTGAGCTTGTCCGCTAGGCGCCGACCGCCAGACGCGCCGCCCGGGCGGCCTGCATCTCCAGGGCCTCTCCGATGCCGCCGATCAGGGCCGCGGCCGTGACCGGCTTGGCCAGGTGCAGGTCGGCGCCGGCGTCCAGGGCGTCCAGGCGGTGTTGCGCCATGGCGTTGGCGCTCAACATCACGATCGGGGTGCGCGGGGCTCCTCCGAGGCTCTCCTCGTCTCGCCGAATGGCGCGGGTGGCGGCGAGGCCATCCATCACCGGCATCTGGGTGTCCATCAGCACCAGGTCGAAGGCGCCGGTCCGCATGGCCTCGACCGCCTCGGCGCCGTTCTCCACGATGGTGATCTCCGCGCCATAGGGCGCGAGGATCAACTGGACCACCTTCTGATTGGTGGGATGGTCCTCGGCCAGCAGGATGCGCAGGGGCGCCGCGCGGTCGGCCATCTGCTGGGCGCTCGCCAGAGCCGCGTCGGGCCGCACGGCGGTCAGGCCGGCGTCATAGGCCTCCAGGGCCTGGTTGCGCGGCAGCGGGACCGTGACCCGGAACCGGCTGCCGCGCCCAGCCGTGGATTGGGCGGTTATCTCGCCGCCCATCATCTCCACCAGCGCCTTGCTGATCGACAGGCCGAGGCCCGTGCCGCCGAAACGGCGGGTGATCGTGGTGTCGGCCTGGCTGAACCGCTGGAACAGGCCCGCCGCGGCCGCGGAGTCGAAGCCGACGCCTGTGTCGCTCACCTCGAAGGTCACACGGCACGGCTGGCCGGGCCCGCCGGGGTCCTCGGCATCGATCGTCAGGCGGACCTCGCCCGCGGCGGTAAATTTGACGGCGTTGGAGAGCAGGTTGCCCAGCACCTGCTTGATGCGGGTGCTGTCGCCGTGGAATTCGCCCCGCGCCCGCGGACCGAAGCCGGCTCGGAACGACAGGTTCTTCTCCTGGGCCCGAACCTGATGCAGGTCGATCAGGCTGGCGAACTCGTCCTGCAGGTCGAAGACCCGCTGCTCGATCTCCAGCCGTCCCGCCTCGATCTTGGAGATGTCCAGGATATCGGACACCAGCCGCTCCAGCGTCACCCCCGAGCTTTCGATCAGGGCCACCATCTCACGCTGGGCCGGCGTCAGCTCGGTGCGGCCCAACGCGTCGACCACGCCGATCACGCCGTTCAACGGCGTGCGGATCTCGTGGCTCATATTGGCGAGGAAGTCGCTCTTCGCCTGGTTGGCCGCCTCGGCCGCCTGTTTGGCGGCGCTCATCTCCGCCTCGAGGGCCAGCCGCTCGGTGACGTCGCGGGCGACGCCGAACACCATGTCGCCGACCCGCCGCGCGCGCCATTCCAGATGCCTGTAGCGCCCGTCGCGATGCCGGTAGCGATTGACGAAGCCCATGACCTCGTCCTCGACGCGCATGCGTTCCATGTGGCCGTGCGTCTCGCCGATATCGTCCGGATGGACCAGCGGCAGCATGGACGCGCCTTCCAGCTCGGCGATCGAATAGCCGAGCACCTTTTCCCAGGCCCGGTTCACCCTGACGAACTTGAAGTCGCTGTCGCGGATGCAGAGCATGTCCAGCGAGACCTCGAAGAAGGTCGTGAAGTTGCTGGCGGTGTCCTTTTCGATCTGGACCGCGGCGAGCGCCCGGGCCTGGCTCCTGGCCAGTTCGTCCTGCTCGCGCTGGCGCAGGATGGCGATGGCCGCCAATTCGGCCGCCGACTCGATGAAGCCGATGTCCTCCGCGCCGGGCGCGCTGACCTGGCGGTGGTAGATGGCGAGGGCGCCCAGGACTTCGCCGGCGGACCCGTGGATCGGCTGGGACCAGCAGGCGCGCAGCCCGGCCGCGGCGGCCAGGTCCTTGAAGTCCGCCCACAGGGGATCGGTCCGGATGTCCTCGACGATCACGCGCCGACCGAGGAACACCGCCGTGCCGCAGGATCCGGCGTTCGGCCCGATCTCCAGACCCTCGATCGCCGCATTGTAGTCGACCGGGAGGCTGGAGCCGGCGCCGAGGGTCAGCCGGCGCCCGGAGTCGTCGAGCAAGAGGATGCTGCACAGGGTGTCGGGCGCCTCGGCCTCCACCGACAGGGCCACGGCGTCCAGGATGACGGCCAGCTGATTGCCGGCGGCCATGAGGGCCATGGTGCGGCGGAACGTCGAGTGCGCAGACGTTCGGCTCATGGCCGTAAGCAACTCCGGAACAACTGAATCCGCGCCAAGGATAGCGGCCCATCCTGGCGATAGCGTTAATGGCGTCCCGGCTTCCGGCGCGCAGCCGCACCGCCGACCTAGGGCTGGTCGGCGTAGATCTTGACCAGCTTGTAGAGGAAGTCGCGGCCTTCATAGAGCGAGGTGACGCCCAGGCGCTCGTTGAGGCCGTGGATGCGGCCGAGGTCGGGCTCGTAGAAGATGCCGGAGACCCCGTAGGTCGGGATGCCCACCGCGGTCAGCGCGATGCCGTCGGTGGCGCCGGCCTGCAGGATCGGCACCACCGGGATGCCCGGCCACATCTCGGCGCTGAGCTTCTCGATCGGCCCCAGGACCTGCGGCGTCAGCGGCGGGGCGGGCGCGTTGGCCTCGCCGCGCGAGACGACGACCTTGGAAACCGAGACGGCCGGGTCGGCGATCAGCTTGACCAGGGTGTCGCGCACGGTCTCGCGGCTGACACCCGGGAAGATCCGGCAGTTGATGTTGGCGGTGGCCCGCTGCGGCAGGGCGTTGGCCGCGTGGCCGGCGCTCAGCATGGTGGCCACGCAGGTGGTGCGCAGCATGGTGTGCAGGCCCGGGTCCTTCGACAGGATGGCGTCGGCCCTGGCGTCCTTCGGATTGGCCACCAGGGCGGCCATGGCCGCGCCGACCTCGCCGCCGGTCACCTTGGACATCTTGCCGAGGTATCCCCCGTTGGCGTCGTTGATCATCACCGGGAACTCGTAGCCGCGGATCTTCTCGAGGGCGTCGGCAAGGTGGTAGATGGCGTTGTCCGGCACCGGGCGCGAGGAGTGGCCGCCGGGGTTGGTGACCTCGAGGGTGAAGCTCTGCGAGGTCTTCTCGCCGGCCTCGATGGTGTGGGCGATGCGCTTGCCGTGCTCGTCGAGCTGGCCGCCGGCGCCCTCGTTCAGCGCGAAGGCCGCGTCGATCAGCTCGCGCCGGTTGGCGGCCAGCCACGAGGCGCCGTTGAACGGCCCGCCGCCCTCCTCGCCGCAGGTCAGCGCCATCTTGATGGTGCGTTTCGGCTTGAAGCCCTCGGTCCGGTAGCGGACCAGGCTGTCGACCCAGATCGCGGCCTGGGCTTTGTCGTCCGAGGCGCCGCGGGCGTAGAAGTAGCCGCCCTCCTCGATGAGGGTGAAGGGATCGCGGGTCCAGTCCTCGCGCTTGGCCTCGACCACGTCGAGGTGGGCGAGCAGCAGGATCGCCTTGGCCTTCGGATCCCTGCCCGGATAGACCGCCACCAGGCCGCCGCTCTTGGGAAATTCCGGCGTCGAGAAGATCGTCAGGTCCTTGTCGGGAAAGCCCGCGGCCTTCAGGTGGGCGGCCATCTTCTGGGCAGCCAGCGTGCAGTCGCCGACCGAGGCGGTGGTGTTGGTCTCCACCAGCTCCTTGTAGAGCGCGCGGAAGGCGACCTGGTCGGGCCGCGTCTGGGCCTGAGCGGAGCCCGCAAGGAGAAGCGCGGCGGCGGCGAGCGCGCTGATGAGCCTGGACATTGGTGACCCCCGATAAGTTGGCGGGACTATTTCAGCCGCCGCAGCGCCCGGCAAGCGGGCGTCCTCACGGCGATGGGGTTTGCCCTGACGGCCCGGGGGGTCGAAGATAGGGGGTGAGCGTGCGGGAGAGAATTTTGCGGGACGGCGTTGAACAGACCTTTGCGGAACATCCGCGGCCGAAGCTCACCTATCCCTTCGAGCACGGCCCCAAGACCGGCGAGGCGATCGACGTCGCGCCGGGGCTGAAGTGGCTGCGCATGCCGCTGGGCGGGGCGCTCGCCTTCATCAACGTCTGGGCGATCGACGACGGAGCCGGCTGGGCGATCGTCGACACCGGCATGGGTGGCTCGGCGACCCGCGACGCCTGGCGGGCGGCGTTCCAGGGCCCCCTGGCCGGAAAGCCGGTCAGCCGGGTGTTCGTCACCCACATGCACCCCGACCACATCGGCATGTCCGGCTACCTGACGCGCAAGTTCGACGCGCAGCTGTGGATCACCCGGCTGGAGTTCATGACCTGCCGGTCGCTCGCCGCCGACACCGGGCGCGAGGCGCCGCAGGACGCCATCAACTTCTTCCGCGCCGCCGGCTGGGACGAGGACGCCCTGGAGACCTACCGCGCCCGCTTCGGCGGGTTCGGGCGCGCGCTGCATGCGCTGCCCGACAGCTTCCAGCGCCTGACCGACGGCGACGAGATCCTGATCGGCGACCACTATTGGCGGGTGGTGGTGGGCTCCGGCCACAGCCCCGAGCACGCCTGCCTGTGGTGCCCCGACCTCAACCTGATGATCACCGGCGACCAGGTGCTGCCGAAGATCTCCTCCAACGTCTCGGTCTTCCCGACCGAGCCCAACGGCGACCCGCTGACCGACTGGCTGACCTCGCTGGCGCGGATCAAGACGCGGGTGCCCGACGAGGTGCTGGTGCTGCCGGCCCACAACGATCCGTTCTTCGGCCTGCACGCGCGCATCGACCACCTGATCGGCGGACATGAGCGGGGGCTTGCGCGGCTGAAGGCCCTGATCGCCGAGCCCAAGCGGGTGGTGGATGTCTTCCACGTGCTGTTCCGGCGCAAGATCGACCAGAACCTGCTGGGCCTGGCGACCGGCGAGAGCCTAGCGCACCTGAACTGCCTGATGGCGCGCGGCGAGGCGGTGCGGACGCGGGACGCGAACGGCATCGACTGGTACCGGGCCGCGGCCTAGCGGTGAGGCCGCCGGGTTGATCTCCCTAGCGGCAAGTTCCTAACTGCGTTTCGCGAGCAGGAGACACGCCATGACCGAACATGTTCTGACCGAAACGTCCGGGGGCGTGCTGACCCTGACCCTCAACCGGCCTGAGAAAAAGAACGCGCTGACGCGGGCGATGTACCAGGCGCTGGGCGACGCCATCGACGGGGCGGCGGACGACCGGGATGTGCGCTGCGTGCTGATCCAGGCCAATGGCGACATGTTCACGGCCGGCAACGACCTGGCCGATTTCGCGGCGGTCAACGCCGGCGACACGACGGCCAACCAGGCGCGCGAGAGCGGCAATCCGCTGCTGGCGGCGCTGGGCCGCGCCAAGACCCCGCTGGTCGCCGCCGTGGAGGGCCGCGCGGTGGGCGTCGGCGTGACCATGTTGCTGCACTGCGACCTCGTCTATGTGGCCGAGGACGCGCTCCTGACCACGCCCTTCGTGAACCTGGCGCTGGTGCCCGAGGCGGCGTCGTCGCTGCTGCTGCCGGCCCGCATCGGCCATGCGCGCGCCTTCGCGATGTTCGTGCTGGGCGAGGCCATCGATGGCCGCAAGGCCGAGGCCTGGGGGATCGCCAACGCCGCCCTGCCGGCCGCGGAGGTGCGCGCCAAGGCCCGCGCCGCGGCCGAAGCGGTGGCCGCCCGCCCGGCGTCCTCCGTCGCGCTCACCAAGGGTCTGATGCGCGACGCGCCGGCCATAGCGGAGCAGATGAACAGGGAGGGCCGCCACTTCTCAGCCCAGCTCAAGTCGCCGGAAGCCAAGGAGGCCTTCGCGGCCTTCGCGCAGAAGCGGGCGCCCGACTTCTCGAAGGTGGCCTGAGATGGCCCGCGTCACCTCCGGCCTCAATCCCTACACCGACGCCGCGGTGGTGCTGGAAGGCCGTGACCTTTCCGGCCAGACGGCGATCGTCACCGGCGGCGCTACAGGCATCGGCATCGAGACCGTCCGCGCGCTGGCCGGCGCGGGCGCGCAGGTGACCATCGCGGTGCGCAACCGGGAGGCCGGCGAAAAGGCCGCCGCCGAGATCAACGCCGAGCAGGGCGCGAGCCGGGTCGGCGTCGGCCTGGTGGACCTGTCGAACCTCGCCAGCGTCGCGGCCTTCGTCGAGGCCTGGGGCGGCAAGCCGCTCAACATGCTGATCAACAACGCCGGCGTCATGGCCTGTCCGCAGAGCTACACCGCCGACGACCTGGAGATGCAGGTCGGCACCAATCACTTCGGCCACTATGCCCTGGGCGTGGGCCTCGCGCCGGCGCTGGAGAAGGCGGCCAAGGCCGGCAAGACCGCACGGCTGGTCTCGCTGTCGTCGAGCGGTCACCGGCGCAGCGACGTCAACTGGGACGACATGAACTACCGCACGCGGCCCTACGACAAATGGGAGGCCTACGGCCAGTCGAAGACCGCCAACTCGCTCTTCGCCCTCGGCTTCCACAGGCGGTTCAAGGACCGCGGGATCACGGCCAACGCCGTCATGCCGGGCGGCATCATGACCCCGCTGCAGCGCCACCTGCCGCGCGAGGAGATGATCGCGCTGGGCTGGATGAACGCCGAGGGCGTGGTGGTCGACGGCTTCAAGACCCCGGCCCAGGGCGCCTCGACCAGCGTCTGGGCCGCGGTCGGCGACGAATTGGAAGGCGTCGGCGGCCTCTATCTGGAGAACCTCGCCGAGGCTGAGCCGTTCGTGGCGGGCGGCCGGCTGGGCGTCATGCCGCACGCCCTCAACGCCGATCACGCCGAGCGCCTCTGGGCGATTTCGGAAACGACCACGGGAGTGACGCCATGAGCCTTTCCGGAAAGACCCTGTTCGTCACCGGCGCGAGCCGCGGCATCGGCCTGGCCATCGCGCTGCGCGCCGCCCGCGACGGCGCCAATGTGGCGATCGCCGCCAAGACCGCCGAGCCGCACCCGAAGCTGCCGGGCACCATCTACACCGCCGCCGAGGAGATCGAAGCGGCCGGCGGCAAGGCCCTGCCGCTGATCGTCGACGTGCGGGACGAGGCCTCGGTGATGGCGGCGGTGGAGCGGACGGTCCAGCATTTCGGCGGCCTCGACATCTGCGTGAACAACGCCTCGGCGATCTCGCTCACGGGCACGCTGGCGACCGACATGAAGCGCTATGACCTGATGAACCAGGTGAATGCGCGGGGCACGTTCCTGACGTCCAAGGCCTGCATCCCGCACCTGAAGCGCAGCGCCAATCCGCACGTGCTGATGCTGTCGCCGCCGCTCGACATGACGCCCAAGTGGTTCGCCGGCCACACGGCCTACAGCATGGCGAAGTTCGGGATGAGCATGTGCGTGCTGGGCATGAGCGCCGAGTTCGCGGCCGACGGGATCGCCTTCAACGCGCTCTGGCCGCGCACCGGCATCGCCACGGCGGCGATCCGGTTCGCGCTGGCCGGCGACGAGGGCATGCGCCGCTGCCGCACGGTGGAGATCATGGCCGACGCGGCCCACGCGATCTTCGAGAAGCCGGCCAAGTCGTTCACCGGCAATTTCCTGATCGACGACAGCTTCCTCTACGCCGAGGGCGAGCGGGACTTCGAGAAGTACCGGGTCGATCCCACCCAGCCGCTGATGCCGGACTTCTTCGTGCCGGATTCGAGCCCGCCGCCGCCGGGCGTGAAGATCGGCGATGGGAGCCTCTCGCCCGCATGAACGCGCCCGCCACAACCGTCACCGTCCGGGTCGCCTCGCCGGCCGACATCCCGCTGATCCTGCAGTTCATCCGCGACCTCGCGGAATACGAGCGGCTGCTGCACGCGGTGGAGGTCACCGAGGCCGATATCCGCCGCGACCTGTTCGGCGAGAACCCGCGCTGCTTCTGCGAGATCGCCGAGGCCGGCGGCCAGCCGGTGGGCTTCGCGCTGTGGTTCTACAGCTATTCGACGTTCCGCGGCCGGGCGGGCATCCACCTGGAAGACCTGTTCGTCGTGCCGAGCGCGCGCGGCCTGGGGGCCGGCAAGGCGCTGCTGCGCCGGCTGGCCCAGCGCTGCGTCGAGGCCGATCTCGGCCGGCTGGAATGGGCGGTGCTCAACTGGAACACCGAGGCCATCGAGTTCTACGACAGCCTCGAGGCCGCGGCGATGGACGACTGGACGACGCGGCGCCTCTATGGGGAGGCGTTGACGAGGCTCGCGGAGTCATGAGCGCCCCGCCGAAGACCGTGCTGCACGCCTCGGACGCCGAGGCCGAGGCGATCCGCCGGACGGTGCGGACGGTCGATGTGGCGACGCTCGGCCTCGGCCGCGCGCGCGCCGACCTCAGCCATGTGCCGGGCCTCGTGGCCCTGTTGAGCGACCCACAGGTTTCCGACCCGATCTACGACCTGCCACGGCCGATCGGCGAGGACAGCGTCACCCGCTGGGTGGCCGAGGGCCAGGCCCAGGCGCTGGCGGGCGAGGGGCTGCTGCTGGTGACGCTCGACGCCGACCACACGGTGGCGGGCTATTCCAAGATCTCTGTCTGGCCGGAGCGGTCGTCGGCGGAACTGGCCGGCGCCATGCGCGCCGACGCCCAGAACCGCGGCCAGGGCGGCTCCGGCGCCGCCCACACCTTCGGCTGGATGTTCGAGACCCTGGGCGTGCGGCTGATCGGCCTGACCGCCGCCCTCGACAATGTCCGCTCGGCCAAGCTGATCGAGGCGGCCGGCTTCGTGCCGATGGGCGAGCGCGAAGCCAAGCGGCCCGACGGCACGGTTCGGGTGTCCCGCTACTGGGAGCTGACGCGGGACCAGTGGCGGCAGCGGCACAGGCTGTAGGGCGCCCATCCCTCCTCTTTAGGGGAGGGACGAGTGGGCTAGGCCGGCTGTTTCGCCGGTTGCTGGCTCCCGGCCATCGGCGCGCGGTTCAGGTCGAAGAACTTGGGCGCCATCTTGGGGATCGCTTCCTTGATGATGGAGTCCACCGTCCAGCCTTCGCCTTCCGGCTTCGAGCAGGTCTCGATGGGCCGGGGCTGGGAGTAGAGGATGATGTTCTCGCCCGAGGCGCCGAAGATCTGGCCGGAAACCGATGCGGCGGCCGGCGCGACCATGGCGACGGAGAAGCGGGCCGGCTGGTCGGCGCGGATCTTCTCGGCCATCACCTGGCGGCGGGCGGCGGCGGCTTCGTCCTTGATCGGCACCGACTGGGTCATCCGCGTCCAGGCGACGGGCGCGAGGCAGTTGGCGCGGACGTTGTTGCGGGCGCCTTCCATGGCGATGATCCGGCTCAAGCCGGCGATGCCCATCTTGGCCGCGCCGTAGTTGGCCTGGCCGATGTTGCCGAACAGGCCCGAGGTCGAGGTGAAGAACATGTAGGCGCCGTCGTTCTGTTCGCGGAACAGCTCGATGGTGGCGCGGGCCACGTTGAACGAGCCGCGCATGTGGACCTCGATCACCTGGTCCCAGTCGCGCTCGCTCATCTTGTGGAACATCACGTCGCGTAGGATGCCCGCGGGATTGATGACCGCGTGCAGGCCGCCGAAGGTCTTCTTGGCCAGCTCGACCATGCCGTAGACGGCGTCGAGGTTGGTGACGCTGTCGGAGTTGGAGACGGCTTCGCCGCCAGCGGCGCGGATCTCCTCGCAGACCTTTTCGGCCGGGCCGGCGGAGCCTTCGTCGTCGCCCTTGAGGCCTGCGCCCAGGTCGTTGACCACGACCTTCGCGCCTTCCTGGGCCGCGATCAGGGCGCAGTCGCGCCCGATGCCGTTGCCGCCGCCTGTAACCAGGACCACTTTTCCGTCCAACGCGCCCATCGAAGTATCTCCCTAGATTTATAGGGCGACAGTTATTCGAGGCGGTCGGCCTTGCGCAAGGCGGGAAAGAGCCCGGCCCAGACGCCGGTGACGATCAGCGCGCCTATGCCGCCGAACAGCGCCGCGCCGACCGGGCCGAGGAACCGCGCCACCACCCCGCTCTCGAACTCGCCGAGCTCGTTGGAGGCGCCGATGAAGACCGAGGAGACCGCCGCCACCCGCCCGCGCATGGGGTCGGGCGTGACCAGCTGCACCAGCGTCTGGCGGACATAGACGCTGAGCATGTCCGCCCCGCCCAGCACCGCGAGCGCCGCCACCGAGAGCCAGAGCAGGTGGGAGAGGGCGAAGACGCAGGTCGCCAGGCCGAACATCGCCACGCCGCCGAACATGAAGAGCCCGGCCTTCTGGCGGATCGGATTGGCGGCGAGCGACAGCGCCACCACCGTCGCCCCGATCGCGGGGCCCGAGCGCAGGATGCCGAAGCCCTCGGCGCCCACATGCAGGATGTCGCGGGCGAAGACCGGCAGGAGCGCCGTGGCGCCGCCCAGCAGGACGGCGAAGAGGTCGAGCGAGATCGCGCCAAACACGATCTTCTGGCGCCAGACGTAGGCCAGGCCCTCCTTCATCAGCGCCCAGCGCGACCCCGGATTGACCACCGGCTGGCCGCTCTTGCGGATCAGCACCACCGCCAGCGCCGAGACCAGGTAGAGGCCGAAGGCGGTGAAATAGGCGTAGCTGGTCGACCGGGCGACCAGGAAGCCGCCGGCCGCGGGGCCGATGATCGAGGCGGTCTGCCAGGCGAGCGAGTTCCAGGCGATGGCGCGGGGCAGCAGCACGCGGGGCACCAGCATGGGGCCAAGCGCGGTGTTGGCGGGCGCGAAGAAGGCCCGGGCCGAGCCGAACAGGAAGCCCACGACGAGCAGCAGCGGGACGGAGGCCCAGCCCTGCCAGGTGGCGACGGCGAGCGTCAGGACCGTGGCGATCTCGCCCGCGAAGCAGAACAGCAGCACCTTCTTGCGGTCGTGGCGGTCGGCGGTCTCGCCGGCCGGAAGGGTCAGCAGGAAGACCGGGATGAAGGCGGCCAGCCCGATCATCCCCACCAGGAAGGCGCTTTCCTGCACCGAGCGGGTGAGGCGGGCGATGGCGTACATCTGCCAGCCCATGGCCACGCTCTGGATCTGGGCGGCGAAGCTGCCGGTCCAGCGCGAGACCCAGAAATAGAGGTAGTCCCGCTCCTTCAGGAGCGCGCGGGCCGAGGGGACGGGGTCGGGAGATGTCTCGGCCATGCGCCCGCGAACCTGCCTTGCGTTGGCCGTCCTCGCAACGGCGGCGTTGACGAAGGGCCGCCGGGGCCTTACCTGCGCGCTTCCCGTTGGCGGGCGAAAGGGCCCCTGACATGCAACTGCGACGACGCCGGGCCTGAGCGCCCCAGAGCAACCTCCCGCCGGCCGGCGCATTGCGCGCCGCGGCGGTCCCCGTCGCATCGCAGTCCCGAAGAGCCCATGACCCTTCAAACGCCCGCGCCGGCCCCGGCGCTCGTCCTTCAATCCGAGCGGCCGCAGGACGGCCCGCTGGTCGACGCCCTGGTCGATCGCGCGTTCGGCCCCGGCCGTTTCACCAAGGTCTCCGAGCGGGTGCGCGAGTTCGCCACCTTCGCGCCGGAGCTTTCCATGTGCGCCTGGTCGCATGACGCCAAGACCGGCGAGCGCCTGCTGGGCTGCGCGCGCATGTGGCGCGTGCGGGTCGGCGGGACGCCGGTGACCTTCCTGGGACCCTTCGCCGTCGAGCAGGGCGAGCGCAACGCGGGCTTCGGCGCGCGGCTGATCGCGCGGGCCTGCGAGGCGGCGCAGGCGGCCGGCGAGAGCCACGTCCTGCTGGTCGGCGACGAACCCTATTTCAGCCGGGTCGGGTTCACCCGGGCGGCCGGCCGCCATGTGGTCATGCCGAGCCCGGTCGACCAGCGGCGCGTGCTGGTCCGCGCGCTGAAGCCGGACGCCGGCGAGCTTGCCGGTCCAGTCGAGCCCGCTTGAGGCGAACCGCGGGCGCGCCTACCTTCGGACGGATGGCGGACGAGGCGGCGAAGACAGGGCTCGACGGGGTGGCCGCGGCGGTGAAGCAGGCGCCCCTGTCGGAAAAGGGGGGCCGCGGCCTGCCGCCGGTCCACCTGTGGAACCCGGCCCACTGCGGGGAGATCGACATCGTCATCCGCAAGGACGGGGTCTGGTTCCACGAGGGCACGCCGATCGGCCGCGAGGCGCTGGTGCGCCTGTTCTCCACCGTGCTGCGCAAGGACCCCGACGGCATCCACCTCGTCACCCCTGTCGAGAAGATGAAGATCACCGTGGAGGACGCGCCGTTCATCGCCACGCGGGTCGACCGGGTGGGCGGGGCGCTGAAGTTCCTGACCAATGTCGGTGACGAGGTCGAGGCGGGGCCGGAGAACTATATCCGCGTCGAGATGGGCAAGGACGGGGAGCCGCGGCCCTATGTCCACGTGCGGCGCGGGCTGGAGGCTCTGATCGCCCGGCCGGTGTTCTACGAACTCGTCGAACTGGCCGAGGAGCGCGAGACGCCGGACGGCCCGACGTTGGGCGTCGCCTCCAACGGCGCCTGGTATCCGGTGGGCCCGGCGAATGCTCACCATGTCTAGGGCTCACCCGCTGTGAGCCTGAGGGGCGGGCGCGGCGACCTGCGGGACTGGATCGGTCAACACCTCGACCCGCTGGAGGCGCACGACCCGTCCCAGGGCGTGGCGATCACCTCGGACTTCGATCTCAGCAAGGCCTATGGCCCGAACGAGGTCGACGGGCCGCTGACGCCGGCCTCGGTGCTGATCGCGCTCGTCGAGCGGGCCGCCGGCCTGTCGGTGATCCTGACGCGGCGGGCCGACACGCTGCGCCGCCACACCGGCCAGATCGCCCTGCCGGGCGGCCGGCGTGACCCCGGCGAAACCCCCTGGCAGACGGCGCTGCGCGAAGCGCACGAGGAGATCGGGCTCGAGCCCGGCTTCGTGGACGTGATGGGCCTGTCGTCCCCCTACCGCACCGGCACCGGCTACCTGATCACGCCGGTGGTGGGCTTCGTGCGGCCGGGCTTCACGCTCACCGCCAATCCGGACGAGGTGGCCGATATCTTCGAGACGCCGTTCGGCTTCCTGATGGACCCGGCGAACCTGGAGGAGCACGAACGGGAATTGCCGTCCGGCGAGAAGCGCCGCTTCTACGCCTATACCCACGAGGACCGGTTCATCTGGGGCGCGACCGCGGGCATGTTGCGTGCGCTCTATGACCGGCTCTATGGAGCCGCCGTTGCCTAGGATCGTCCTCCTGCGCCTGCTGCTGATCGCCGTCCCGTTCGTGGTCTGGTTCATCTGGCGCGCCTGGGCCCGGCGCACGGGCCGCGAGATGGGCGCCACGCCCTACGCCTGGCTGTTTGCGGCGGGCGCGGTGCTGGTCGGCCTGTCGCTGGTCGGCACGGTGGTCTTCCACCCCGACAACCGGCATGACCACTACGTCCCGGGCGAAGTCACCGCGGACGGCAAGGTGACCAAGGGCCGCTTCGAGAAGGCTGCCCCGATCCCGGCAAGCAAGGCGCCATGAGCGAGACCCTCGGCCAACGACCCTGGATGACCGCGCCGCCGATGGCCGCGGTGCTGGACGCCCTGGAGGCGGCCGGCGGGGCGGACTGCGTGCGTTTCGTGGGCGGGGCGGTGCGCAACGCCCTGATCGGCCGGCCGGTCGACGAGGTCGACCTGGCCACGTCGCTGACGCCCGAGCAGGTGACCGAGGCGCTGCAGGCCGCCCAGCTGAAGGCCGTCCCCACGGGGATCGAGCACGGCACGGTGACGGCGGTGGCCGGCGGCAAGCCCTTCGAGATCACCACCCTGCGCCGTGACGTGGCCACCGACGGCCGCCGCGCGGTGGTGGCCTTCACCGAGGATTGGGCCGAGGACGCCCGGCGGCGGGATTTCACGCTCAACGCCCTCTACGCGAGCCGCGACGGGACGATCTTCGATCCGGTCGGCCACGGCATCGCCGACGCGCGGGCCGGCCGCATCGTCTTCGTGGGCGAGCCCGAACAGCGGGTGCGGGAGGACTATCTGCGTATCCTGCGGTTCTTCCGCTTCCTCGCCTGGTACGGCTCGGGGCCGCCGGACGCCGCGGCGCTGGCGGCCTGCGAGAGCCTGAAGGGCGAGATCAAGTCGCTCTCCGCCGAGCGGGTCTCCCGGGAGCTCCTGAAGCTGCTGGCCGCCGAGGACCCGCGCGAGGCCGTGGCGCTGATGGCCCGCGCCGGGGTTCTGGGCGAGGTGCTGCCGGCCCCGATCGACCTGGAGCGGTTCAATGGCCTGGCCGCCGTCGAGACCGACCAGCTCTTCGAGACCGATCCGGTTCTGCGGCTGGCCGCCCTGCTGCCCGACGACCAGATCGCTGCCGTGCAGTTCGCCGAGCGCCTGCGGCTCTCCAACGCCGACCGCGACCGGGTCGCCGCTGCGCTGTCGCCGACGCCGGCCTTCAAGAGCTGGATGAGCCCGCGCGAGATCCGACGGATGCTCTACCGCCTGGGTCCGCAGGTGTTCCGCGACCGCGCCAAGCTGGCCTGGGCCCGCGCCGAGCGCACGGCGACGACGCCACAGTGGCGCGGCATGATCGCGCTCGGCGAAGGCTGGACGGCGCCGGCCTTCCCGCTGACCGGCGAGGACGTGATCGCCGCCGGCGTGCCCAAGGGTCCGATGGTCGGCCAGGTGCTGCGCGAGGTGGAGGAGTGGTGGATCGACCACGACTTCATCGACGACCAGCTCTCGACGATCGAGAAGCTGAAGTCTGTGGCGCAGGGGATGGCGTTCTAGGGAGATGGCGTCCTTGAAACTCGGCATCCTGAAGACCGGCCGCCCGCCGTCGACGTGCATCCCCAAGTTCGGGACCTATCCCGACATGTTCATGCGGCTCCTGGGCCCCGAGGCCTTCGACTACCGGGTCTTCGCCGCCGACGAGGGCGAGCTGCCGGAGAGCCCGACGGCCTGCGACGCCTATCTGATCACCGGGGCCGCGGCCGGAGTCTATGAG
Organism: Phenylobacterium sp.; assembly: GCF_041691455.1. Taxonomy (GTDB): domain Bacteria; phylum Pseudomonadota; class Alphaproteobacteria; order Caulobacterales; family Caulobacteraceae; genus Phenylobacterium. Next base: position 406,749 of record NZ_JBEPUO010000002.1, read on the forward strand.
CCGCTGCCCTGGATCGCCAAGGCCGAGGACTTCCTGCGCGCGGTGCGGGGCCAGGCGGCGCTGGTGGGGATCTGCTTCGGCCACCAGCTGATGGCCCAGGCCTTCGGGGGCAAGGTGATCAAGTCGCCGAAGGGCTGGGGCCTGGGCGAGCAGGACTACCGGGTGCTGAAGCGTGAGCCGTGGATGGACGCGGCGGCGTCGATCCGCCTGCCGGGCTCGCACCAGGACCAGGTGGTCGAGCTGCCGCCGGGCGCCGAGGTCTGGGCCGCCAACGCGCTGACGCCGATGGGCGCGCTCAGCTGGCCGGCCGAGCGGGCGATCTCGCTGCAACTGCACCCGGAGTTCGAGCCGGCCTACGCCTCGGCGCTGATCGAGAACCGCCGCGGGACCCTCTATGCCGAGGACCAGGCCGACCGGGCGATCGAAAGCTACCAGGGGCCGGACGACCGGGCCCGGGTCGGGGGTTGGATGCGCAATTTCCTGACGGCGGCAACGTAAGTCCCCGTCCGGCGGTTTAGCCCCGGAGCGAACCCGCGGGGGACCGTCATGCGATACTGGAGACTGCTGATCGTCCTGAGCAGCGCCGCCTCGGCGCTCGCCGTCGGACTGGACGCCCAGGCGCGGGCCGAACACACCGATCTCATGGCTCTGCTGAGCAGCGCGCTGGGCGCCATTACTTAGACACAACTGTTAACAAACAAGGTTAACGGATTTTAACGAAGTCATATTCCGAGATGTGTGAACGAAATTCTACATTGACTCCGGTTTCCCGAGCCTGAATATAGTTTATAACTGGTAAACATGAGGTTGGGATCATGAAACGGTCAGTGTGGGCGGCCCTCGTTGTGGCGGGGACCGTGACGGCGGGGCATGCGGCGGCGGCGGACATCTTCACGCTGCAGAACACCCTTGGCGGTGACGGCAGCGTGACCACCCTCTCGGGCGGCGGCTTCGACGTCTTCGGGTCGAACAACGGCCATCCCGAGGGCTTCGGCGGCCCGATCGCCAGCCTGACGAGCTACACGGCGACCGCCGGCGTGACCGGGTCGCTGTCCTTCGACTGGACCTATACGACGCACGACCTGTCGGGCGCCCAGTTCGACCCCGGCGGCTACATCCTGAACGGCGTGCAGCACCAGCTCTCGCCGCTGACCAGCAACCCGATCTTCTACACCGGCGAGTCGGGCTACCTGACGCTCGACCTGACGGCCGGCGACACCTACGGCTTCTACATCTTCTCCACGGACTCCGAGGAAGGCCGCGCGGACCTGCGGGTGGCCCCGTCGGAGGGCTTGAACGAGGTCAGTGAGGCCGAGGTCCCGGCCGGGGTGCCGGAACCGGCGACCTGGGCGATGATGATCGCGGGCTTCTTCGGCCTCGGCGCGGCGCTGCGGCGCCGGCAGGCGATGGTGGCGAGCGCCTAAAGCCGCTAAGCCGCGCCTCAGGCGGGTTTCCGCCGCGGAGGCGTCAGCCGTTGCAGTTCCCGATCGGCCGCTGGGCGGCGCGCGGCGCGGCGGTCTTCTGCCTCGCATTCGCGGCCTTCCAGGCTGCGCTGGCGCTTGGCGCGCCGTTCGGCGACATCGCCTGGGGCGGCTCGAGCCCGGTGCTGCCGACGCCCTTGCGCTGGGCCAGCCTGGGGGCGGCCGGCTATCTGATGCTCGCCGCCGCTCTCATGGAAGTCCGCGCCGGGGACTGGGGTCGCAGGCTGCCGGGCTGGCCGGTCTTCGCGTTCAATGTCTTCCTGGCCGCCGAGCTCGCGCTCAACACCCCCGTCAACCTCGCGGCCAAGAGCGGCGGCGAACGCTACGGCATGGGCGCGGCCTCGGCACTGGGGTGCCTGCTGTGCCTGGCGGCCCTGATCCCGGCGCGGAAGGCCTAGGGCCAGCGCACCATCGGCGGCATGGAGGAGAGGATGGTCTCGATGTTGCCGCCGGCCTTCAGGCCGAACATCGTGCCGCGGTCATAGAGCAGGTTGAACTCGACATAGCGGCCGCGGCGCATGAGCTGCTCGGCGCGGTCGTCCTCGGTCCAGGGCTCGTCCATCCGGTGGCGGACGATCTTCGGATAGACGTCGAGGAAAGCTTCCCCCACGGCGCGGGTGAAGGCGAAGTCGCGCTCGAAGTCGCCGGAATTGTGCCGGTCGTAGAAGATGCCGCCGACGCCGCGCGGCTCGTTCCGATGCGGCAGGAAGAAGTACTCGTCGCACCAGGCCTTGTACTTCCCGTACCACTCCGGGTCGTAGGCGTCGCAGGCGGCCTGCAGGGCCGCGTGGAAGAGCACCGCGTCGTCGGCCTGCTGGCTGCGCTGTTCGTCGAGCGTGGGCGTCAGGTCCGCGCCGCCGCCGAACCAGCTCTCGGCGGTCGAGAGGAACCGGGTGTTCATATGGACGGTGGGCACGCGCGGGGACCGCGGGTGGACGATCAGGCTGATGCTGGCCGAGACGTAGGACGGGTCCTTGTCGGCGCCGGGCATGGTGGCGGCCATCTCCGGGGTGAAGCGGGCGGCGGCGGCGGAGGTGTGGACGCCGGCCTTCTCGAAGAGCCGGCCCTTGAAGTGGCCGCCGATCCCGCCGCCGGTCCCGGTCTCCCGCGTCCAGGGGCGCAGGTCGAAACGGCCCGGCTCGTCCGGATAGAGTTCCTGCGGCGCCTCGTCTTCCAGACGCTCCAGCTCGGCGACGATGCGCTGCTGCAGGGACTCGAACCAGGTCTTGGCGCGGTCGCGGCGGTCGAGGATCTCGGCGGGCAGGTCGGACATGGATGCTTGCTAGCCCGCCGGGGCGTGGGTTGGGAAGCCATCGGTCCGGCGCAGGGCCTCGGAAATCGCGATCGCCGCGCTGACGGTGAGATTGAGCGACCGCGCGCCGGGCGCGAGCGGGATGAAGAGCCGCGCATCGGCCGCGGCGTGGACCTCCTCCGGCGCGCCGGAACTCTCGCGGCCGAACAGCAGGGTGTCGCCGGCGCGGAATTCGAAGCCGTGCAGGGGCGCCGCGCCGCGGGTGGTGAAGAGCAGCAGGCGGCCGGCCCGGCGTTCGGCGTGCCCCAGGAAATCGGTCCAGCTCGCGTGCCGGGTCATCTCAGCCAGGGCGCCATAGTCCATGGCCGCGCGGCGCACCCCGGCGTCGGAAAGCGGGAAGCCGCAGGGCTCGATCACGTCCACCGGGACGCCCAGACAGGCGCCCAGACGCAAGGCGGCGCCAAGGTTTTGCGGAATGTCCGGTTGAAAAAGGGCCAAACGCATTCTAAGCGATCCGCGACGGGTTAGGCCGGGCTGGGAACACGAATCGCGGAAGACGTCCCGCAGAGGTTCGCGGGCGGTTCCGGTGAGTGCGTTCCGCGCGAGCCCGCCGTGACTTTTTAGGCCTTACCAGAGCGTCTGGTAGGGTCCAAGACTGAGGCTCCCCAACACGTTCGGGGGCCTCGAAACGAAGGGTAGTTTTAGGTGGCCGACACCGTCGCGGGCGCAAGTCCCGATCCGCATGTTTCCGACGACGATCCGAATCGTCGCGACTTCATCCATATCGCCGCCGGCGTCGCCGCGGCGGGCCTGGTGGGCGGTCTGGCCTGGCCGTTCATCGACCAGATGAATCCGGCGGGCGACACGCTCGCCCTGGCCTCCATCGAGTTCGACCTGTCCAAGGTGGTCGAGGGCCAGCAGGTGGTGGTGAAATGGCGCGGCAAGCCGCTGTTCGTCCGCTACCGCACGGCCAAGGAAATCCAGGCGGCGATCAAGGACGACCACGCCGACCTGCGCGATCCGGCCACCGACGAGAGCCGCCACAAGCCCGGCAAGGCCCAGTACCTGGTGCTGATCGGCGTCTGCACCCACCTGGGCTGCGTGCCGACCTTCCAGGGCGGCGACTACGGCGGCTGGCTCTGCCCCTGCCACGGCTCGGTCTACGACACCTCAGGACGCATCCGTAAGGGTCCCGCGCCGCTGAACCTGGCGGTTCCCGACTACAGCTTCCTCTCCGACTCCAAGATCAAGGTGGGCTGATCAGATGAGCGGACACTCGACCTACGAGCCCAAGAGCGGTTTCGAACGCTGGCTCGACATGCGGCTGCCGATCATCCGGTTCGCCAACGACACCATCCTGACCTTCCCGACGCCGAAGAACCTCAACTACTGGTGGACCTTCGGCGGCATTCTTTCGCTGATGCTGGGGGTGCAGATCGTCACCGGCATCATCCTGGCGATGCACTACGTGCCGCATGTGGATTACGCCTTCAATTCGGTCCAGCGCATCATGCGCGACGTCAACTACGGCTGGCTGGTGCGCAACCTGCACGCCAACGGCGCCTCGATGTTCTTCCTGGCCGTCTACATCCACATGTTCCGCAACCTCTACTACGGCTCCTACAAGGCGCCGCGCGAGGTGCTGTGGATCCTCGGGTGCGTGATCTACCTCCTGATGGTCGGCACCGCCTTCTTCGGCTACGTGCTGCCCTGGGGGCAGATGAGCTTCCACGGCGCGGTGGTGATCACCAACCTGATCGGCGCCATCCCGGTGATCGGGCCCTCCATCACCACCTGGCTCTGGGGCGGGTTCGCGGTCGACAATCCGACGCTCAACCGGTTCTTCTCGCTGCACTACCTCCTGCCGTTCATGATCGCCGGCGTCGTGGCCCTGCACATCTGGGCCCTGCACGTGCCGGGGAACAACAACCCGACCGGCGTGAACGTGACCTCCAAGGCCGACACCGTGCCCTTCCACCCGTACTACACGGTGAAGGACGGCTTCGCGATTTCGGTCTTCCTGCTGGTCTATGCGGCGTTCGTCTTCTACATGCCGGACGCGCTGGGCGATGCGGTCAACTATGTGCCGGCGAACCCCCTGCAGACCCCGCAGCACATCGTGCCCGAATGGTACCTCCTGCCGTTCTACGCGATCCTCCGGGCCGTCCCGAACAAGCTCGCCGGCGTCCTGATGATGTTCGGCGCCATCGGGACCTTGTTCATCCTGCCCTGGCTCGACACGTCGAAGGTGCGCTCCATGCGCTACCGCCCGACCGCCCGGCTCTATTATTTCATCTTCATCCTGGCCTGCCTCGTGCTGGGGGTCTGCGGGGCGCACGCGCCGGACGACCTGGTGATCCCGGGCGTCTCGGGCCCGCAACTCCTGGACGCCGACCTCAACAGCTACGTCTGGGCCTCGCGCCTCGGGGCGCTCTACTACTTCGCCTACTTCTATGTGATCACCCCGGTCCTGGGGCTCACCGAGACGCCGTTGCCGGTGCCGGAGTCGATCTCCTCGCCCGTCCTGTCGCATCCCGCCTCCGCGCCCGCCGGCGCCGTGGCGTCGCCTGAAAAAAGGGGTTGAGCCTGATGCTGCGCAAAGGTTTCGCGTTCGCGGCGCTCGGGCTTGCTCTGTTGGCCGGTCCGGCCTTGGCCGCCACCACCGAGAAAGAGCCCGCCGACGTCCACTGGTCCTTCGAAGGGCCGTTCGGCAAGTTCGACAAGGAACAGGTCCAGCGGGGCTACAAGGTCTATCGGGAGGTCTGCTCGGCCTGCCACTCGATGAACCTGATGTACTTCCGCAACCTCGGGCAGAAGGGTGGGCCGTTCTACGACCCGAAATACCAGAACCCGAACAACAACCCCTATGTGAAGTCCCTGGCCCACGACATCCAGGTCAAGGACATCGACACCGACACCGGCGACGTGATCTCGCGTCCCGCCATGCCGGCCGACAAGTTCCCGGCTCCGTTCGCCAACGAATACGCCGCGCGGGCCTCCAACGGCGGCGCCCTGCCGCCCGACCTGTCGGTGATGGCCAAGGCCCGCGAGGGCGGCCCGGCCTACATCTATTCGATCCTGACCGGTTTCGTGGCCCCGCCGCACGGGATGACGGTGCCGGCCGGCAAGTACTACGACCCCTACATGCCCGGCGACATGGCCGCGTTCTGGACCGGGCCGAAGGACAAGATCCCGGAGGGCGGCTTCATCGCCATGCCGCCGCCGCTGGCCGACGGCAAGGTGACCTTCGACGACGGCAAGCCCTCGACGGTGAAGGAAGAGGCGCTGGACGTGGCGGCCTTCCTGGCCTGGGCGGCCGAGCCCAAGATGGAGGAGCGCAAGGCCTTCGGCTTGGGCGCGATGATCTACCTCTTGATCTTCTCGGGCCTGCTCTTCGCCAGCTACAAGAAGATCTGGAAGAACGTCGCCCACTAGGGCCGCCCGCTCCCTGCCCTCTCCCTCTCCCTCTCCCTCTCGCTTCGCGGGGGAGGGGAGGCTGGGCGCTTTCTAGGTGAACAATGCTAGGGCGCGCCGAGCAGCAGCTTGCCGGCCGGGAAGTCGAAGCGCAGGCGGAAGCGCGACAGCAGGGGCGCGCCGATCTGGCCGGCCAGCTCCGGGTCCTCAGCCTTCATCAGGCCCGCCGGCAGGTTCTCCGAAAGGCCGCCGGCGAAGGACAGCGCCCGCAGGCGCGGGCGCAGCACGCCATAGGGATAGAGCTCCTTGGGCTTGGCCGCCCCAGGTGCGCTGGCGACGCCGTCGCTCAGGCGTATGGCGGTGTCGGCGCCGGTGCCGGGGGTGAAGGCGCCTGAGAGCGTGTGCGGGCCGTCCGACGCCGTGGCCGTCACCACCGGCCGATCGGCCACCCAGGTGACGGGAAGGGTCGCCTCGGTCCGGAAGCGCGGCGCCTGGCCGGCGGGCCGCAGGGCGACGCGGCAGGGGGCGAAGCTCACATCCAGCACATAGGCCCTGAGCACGTCGGCGCCGATCACGCCGGCGATGGGGGTCGGAAGCGCGCCGGTGCGCATGTCGAGGTCGGCCACCGCGATGGCCCGGCCCTCGACCGCGACGCCCGCCAGCCGCACCTCGCCGGTGAGGGCGGTGTCGGCGAAGCCCGCCGCCTGGGCCTGGCTCTCGGCCAGCAGGGTGTGCGGGGAGGCGGTGTCCAGGATGTAGTCGCCCGGCACGCCCATCACCTCGGCGCCCACGACCACCACCCCGTTCTCGAACCAGCAGGCCGCCTCGCCCGCCATGGCCGGTGTCGCGGCGAGCGAAAGGAGGGCGGAAAGGGCGAGGCCTGTGCGAGTCACGGTCGGATCACGGGCAGAGCATAGCCAAGCCCGGGGCTCCCGGCGACGGCGCCTTACGTCCGCCCAAAGCTCTCCTACAATCGCCGCCATGGCCTTCACCCCCGCCTGGCGGAACTTCAAGCGGATGCAGGACCTGACGGTGATCGCCGCCGGGCTGATCTACGCCGCCGCCGCCATCGACGCGGTCGGCCGCCTGCCGGGCGGACGAGCCCTGGCGCTGCAGTGGACCCTGCTGTGGCCGGCGGCCTATCTCGGATTTTCGCTGGGCATTCCGCTGCTGGTCCCCCCGCTGAAGCGCTGGCTCGCGAAGTATGTCTGGATGAGCTTCAAAGCGGGCTTCGGCCAGACCGCCAGCTCCGTGGTCATGGGCGTCGCCCTGCAACTGGGCGCGGGCCTCTTCATCTGGTGGCAGGTGGGGCGTTCGGCCCAGGCCGGGCAGCCGGGGCCGAACGTCTTCGCCGTCTACGCCGCCGGGATCGGCATCCTGGCCGCCCAGGCGATCCTGGTGCGGTTCCTGGAAAACCTGCCGGACGTCCGCGAGACGATCGAGGTGAAGGGCGGCTAGCTCTCGCCGCGCAGGCCGCTGTTGCGCGAGAAGTGGGCGAGGGTGCGGAGCTTGGAGAGGCGGGCGGAGTCCTCGTGATAGCCGTTGGGCGCTACGAAGGCGTGGCCGGCCTCGTACATGAAGACCGGCAGGTCGGGGTGGGCGGCGCGGATCGCCTCGACGTCGGTGGGCGGGATCAGCTCGTCGGTCTTGCCGATGTGCAGGATGGCCGGCGCCTGCGGGATCTCGGCGATGTAGTCGACGATCTGGCCGCCGTAGAACGCGGCCGCGGCGGAAAGACCCCTGCATCGCGCCGCCGCCAGCCAGGCGGTCGTGCCGCCGAAGCAGAAGCCCAGGGCGAAGACCGGCGGGGCCAGGGCGTCGATCGCGCCCTGCACCAGGTCGAGCACCTCGGCGCCCCAGCGGGTCTGCTCGCCGAAGCCCATCTGGCGGGCCATCAGCGCCGGGTCGGTGTCGCGATCGGCGAAGCCGGGCTGGAAGCGGGCGAAGAGGCTGGGGACCAGGACCTCGTAGCCGGCCTCGGCGTAGTCGTCGGCCAGGGCCCTGAGGTGCGGCGTCACCCCCCAGATGGCGTGCAGGATGACGAGCCCACCGCGCCGTGCGTCGCTGACACCGGCGCGATAGGCGTCGAACTGGAAGCCGTCCCGGGCGCTGCTCAGACGGACGGTCTCGCCCACCGTCGTCAGGCCTTGTCGAAGAGTTCGAGGGTCCGGCGGCGGGCGAGGTCCGAGGCCTCGGCGTTGTAGCGCTCGGGGCTCTCGTTGTTGAACCCGTGGCCGGCGCCTTCGTAGATGTAGACCGGCACCCCCGGATTGTACTCGGCGACGGCGGCAGCGACCTCGTCGGCGGGGATGCCATGGTCGGCGCGGCCCAGGTGGACGATCACCGGGCAGGCGGGGGTCAGCGAGGCGTTGGCCTTCACCAGGCTGCCGTAATAGCTGGAAGCGGCCGATAGCCCCTCGACGCGGCCGGCGGCCAGCCAGGCCAGCGAGCCGCCGTAGCAGTAGCCGACCACGCAGACCTTATCGCCGTTGGCCTTCAGCAGGTCGCGGCAGGCGGCGATGTCGGCCAGCGCCTGGTCGAGCGGCGTGGCCATGGCGTGGGCGATGCCGGCCTTCAGGCCCTCCGGATCGTGGTAGGCGGTGAAGCCCGGCTCGCGGCGGTCGTAGAGCGAGGGCGCGATCGCCTCGTAGCCCATCTTGGCCCAGCGCTCGACGTCGGCGCGGACGTGCTCGTCGATGCCGAAGATCTCCTGGATGACGATCACCCCGCCCTTGCGCGGTGAGGCGGCGGCTTCGCGGTAGGCGGCGAACTCGAAGCCGTCCTCGCCCGCGATCTTGATCGTCTCGGCCATGGGTCGCTGTCCTCTTAGACGTTGAAGCGGAAGTTCATCACGTCGCCGTCCTTGACGACATATTCCTTGCCCTCCTGGCGCAGCTTGCCGGCGTCGCGCGCGCCGGCCTCGCCCTTGAGGCGGACGTAGTCGTCATAGGCGATGGTCTCGGCGCGGATGAAGCCCTTCTCGAAGTCGGTGTGGATGACCCCGGCGGCCTGCGGGGCGGTGTCGCCCTTGTGGATCGTCCAGGCGCGCGTCTCCTTGGGACCGACCGTAAAATAGGTCTGCAGGCCGAGCAGGTGGTAGGCCTCGCGGATCAGCTTGTTGAGGCCGGGCTCGTTGAGGCCGAGCGTCTCCAGATATTCGCCGCGCTCGGCGGCGTCGAGCATGGCGATCTCGCTCTCGATCTGGGCGGAGATCACCACGCTGTCGGCCCCGTCGCGCTTGGCGCGCTCGGCCACCAGGCGGGACATGTCGTTGCCCTCGGCGGCGGAGGCCTCATCCACATTGGCGACGTAAAGCGCGGGCTTGGAGGTCAGCAGCTGCAGCATCCGCCAGGCTTTGTCGTCTTCGGCGGAGACGCTGGCCTTGCGGGCCGGACGGCCGGCGTTGAGCTCGGCCAGGGCGAGCTGCACGAGACGCAGGGTCTGGACGCTTTCCTTGTCGCCGGTCTTGGCGCGCTTCTCGAGGTTCGTGACCCGCTTCTCCAGGCTCTCCAGGTCGGCCAGCATCAGCTCGATCTCGATGGTCTCCAGGTCGGCGAGCGGGTCGACCTTGCCCTCGACGTGGGTGATGTCGTCGTCGATGAAGCAGCGGGCGACGAAGGCCACCGCGTCGCAGTCGCGGATGTTGGCCAGGAACTGGTTGCCCAGGCCCTCGCCCTTGGAGGCGCCGCGCACCAGGCCCGCGATGTCCACGAAGTTGATCCGGGAGGGGATGATCTCCTTGGACGGGATGATGGCGGCCAGCACATCCAGGCGCGGTTCCGGCACCGCCACGTCGCCGGTGTTCGGCTCGATGGTGCAGAACGGATAGTTCGCGGCCTGGGCCGCGGCGGTCTGGGTCAGCGCGTTGAACAGGGTCGATTTGCCGACGTTGGGCAGGCCGACGATGGCGACTTTCAGGGCCATGGGGTCTTTCGGATTTCGAGAAGGCGGACGGTCGGGCGACCTAGCACAGTGCGCGGATCGGGCCTAGCGCGCAGGCCCCGGGTGTGGTCGGCTGCGGCTTCGCTTTCGCCCCATCAGGAGGCCGCCATGCGCCGTTCCCTTAATCTCGCCGCCGCGTTCGTGCTTGTGTCCGCCGCGCCCGCTCTGGCGGAGAAGATCAGCGTGCCGATGGCGCTCGCCACGGCCGCGGGCAAGGGCGCCGACGTCGGCACGGTGACCTTGAGCGACACCAAGGCCGGGGTCTCCATCAAGCTCGACCTGCACGGCCTGCCGCCGGGCGAGCACGGCTTCCACGTCCACCAGAACCCCTCCTGCGATCCGGCCACGGCCGCCGACGGCAAGGTGACGCCGGCCGGCGGGGCGGGCGCGCACATGGACCCCGCCAAGACCGCCATGCACATGGGCCCGACCGGTGAGGGCCACCTGGGCGACCTGCCGAAGGTGACGGTCGGCGCGGACGGCTCCGCGAAGGGGACGCTCGCCGCGCCGCGCATCAAGACGGTGGCCGAGCTGCATGGCCATGCGCTGATGCTGCACGCCGGCGGCGACAACTATTCCGACCAGCCGGCGCCGCTGGGCGGCGGGGGCGCGCGGCTGGCGTGCGGCGTCGCGCCTTAAGGCCCGATGTTCAACGCCACGGCGCCGGTCTAGGCTGGGCGTAACGATAAAGATCCGGGGGGACACCATGGTTCGGGGCAAGCGCGTCTGGGCGGCTCTGTTCGCCGTCATGCTCGCAGGGGCGAGCCTGGGGCTGTCCGCACCGGCGCAGGCGGCCGTCGCCCAGCCCGCGACGGCGTTGATCGCCGCGCCCGGCTCTCCCTTCCTGGGGCTTGGGACCTTCGACCTGGGCGCGCTCGGCTATGTGGTCGAGGAGTACATCGTCTCGGGGACCGCGACCTCGTTCAAGCTGACCGGCGAGCCGACGCCGGACGGCGCCTGGACGGCGCAGGCGGCGGGGACCGCGCCCTACGCCACCCGGATCGTGGTGGTGCGGCCAAAGGACGCCAAGGCGTTCAACGGCACGGTGGCGGTGGAGTGGCTGAACGTCACCGGCGGCCTCGATGCGGGCCCCGACTGGACCTACAGCCACCGCGAGATGCTGCGCAGCGGCTACGCCTATGTGGGCGTCTCGGCCCAGAAGGTGGGCGTCGAGGGCGGCCAGAGCCTGGGCGGGGCGGGCATGCCGCTGAAGAAGGCCAATCCGGCTCGGTACGGCACGCTTTCCCATCCGGGCGACACCTTTTCCTTCGACATCTTCTCCCAGGCCGGCCAGGCGGTGAAGAGCGGCAAGGTGCTGGGACCGCTCAAGGCCAGGCACGTGCTGGCCACCGGCGAGTCGCAGTCGGCGGTGTTCATGACGACCTATGTGGACGCCATCGACCCGCTGGCCCGGGTCTATGACGGCTTCTACATCCACTCCCGGTTCGGCGGGGCGCCGCCGCCGGAGGCCGCCGCCATGCGCGGCGGACCGAACGGCCGGGGGCCGAGCGGCGTGAAGATGCGCGCCGACCTGCGCGTGCCGGTGATGACCCTGATCTCCGAGACCGACCTGATCGGCTCAGGCCTCAGCGGCTTCTGGACCGCCCGGCAACCGGACAACGCCAAGCTGCGGATCTGGGAAATGCCGGGGACCGCCCACGTGGACAACTACATGTTCTTCGTCGGCGGCTTCGACAGCGGCAGCGCGCCGATGGACAAGATCGCCCCGCTCTGGAAGCCAACCGACGCCCTGTTCGGAGCGAAGATGGCCAAGCCGATCAACGCCGCGCCGCAGCACCACTATGTGGCCATGGCCGCGATGTCGGCGCTGGAGAGCTGGGTGCGGACGGGCAGGGCCCCGCCCAAGGCGGCGCGCCTGGAGACCGAGGCCGCGGCCAAGGCCGGCGAGGCGCCGAAGCTGGTCCCCGACGCCCAGGGCAATTCCAAGGGCGGCATCCGCACGCCCTGGGTCGACGCGCCGACCGCCAGGCTCTCCGGCTTCGGCAACACCGGCGGGCCGTTCGGCTTCCTGGTGGGCACGACCGAGCCCTTTGACGCCGCGACCCTGGCCAAGCTCTATCCGGGCGGCAAGGCCGACTATCTGGCGAAGTTCGACGCCTCGCTCGCCCAGGCCGTGAAGGCCGGCTTCATCCTGAAGGCCGACGCGCCGGAGATCCGCGCCCTGGCCGCGGCGAACTGGCCGGGAGCCTGATGTCCTTCCGGAAGCTGGGGGCCATCCTTCAGGCGCTTGCCGTCGCCGTGCCCGTCGGCCTGCTGGCGCTCGGGACGGCCGCGCAAACGGTTCCGCCAACAGCGTCAGACGAGAATTTCATCGGGCTTGCGCGCGACGAGCGCCAAGCCTGGTTCCTGTCGTCTTCCGCGATCACTAGGCAACCGGACGGCGCGATCCAGACCCACGTCTATCAGGTGTTCCGCGACGCCATGGTCATGGGCGACAAGGCGGTTCACTTCACCGACTGGATCATGGAGTACGACTGCGCCGCCGGGACGTTCCATCCGGTCTCGGTCACCTTCATGGGCGACGAGTTCGCCTACGCGGCGTCCAGCACGTTCCCGCCCGGCCCCAAGCCGATGGCGGCGACGCCCGATAACGCCTGGGGCTATGGGCTGGTGTGCGACCCGGCTTCAGTGACCGCCAACCGCCGCATGCACAACAGGGATTGGCGCGAGATCGCCAAGCGGTTCTACGCGACGATGCAGCGGCCCCAGGCGGACGTCGGCGGGTCCTAGGCGCCGCCGAGCGCCTGGGCGGCGAGGTCGCGCCAGGCGCGGCCTTCCTTGCGGAACTGGGGCTTCAGCTTGGCGAGGCGCTTGTCCATCTCCTGGACCGCCTCGCGGGCTTCGTCGCGGCGGCCGTTGCGGGCCATGAAGGCGGCGTAGCGGGCGAGGCCCTCGAAGCCTGGCAGGCGCTGCGAGGCCCATTGCAGAGCGGTGTCGGCCTCGTCGATGCGGCCCAGGTCCTCATAGGCCCGGCCGAGCGCCAGCGCCGCGGCCGCCGTCCGGCCATGCGCCTGGTCGTTGCCCAGGCGCTCCAGAACCTGCAGGGCGTCGGCCGGCCGGTGGAGTTCGAGCAGCGCGTTCGCCAGGCCCAGAAGCAGCGCGGGATCGTCGGCATGGACGCCCTGCGCAGCCGCCCGGTAGAGCGCCTCGGCCTCCTCGTAGCGTTGCATGTGCATGGCCGCGGTCGCCAGCCGCGACTGGTTGCGGACCGTGGGGGTGTCGTCGCAGGCGGCCTTGGCCTCGCGGTATTCGCGGTGCGGATCGAGCGTCTCGCGCGCCGCGTGGCCGATCCGCCGCGCCGTCGTGCCGCCGAACAGGTCGGGCACGATATTGAGCGCGATATAGACCAGGCCGCCGAGCGGCTGGAGCATCAGGATGATCCACAGCCACATGCTGTCGCGGCCGGTCTTCACGGCGTGCCAGCAGAGCAGCACCGCCATGATCAGGGAAAGGAGGAAGCCCGGAATGATCACGTCGCCGCTCCGCCCTATTGGCCTTCGCCGCGCGCCAGCTTGCGCGGATCGGCCTTCTCGGCGGGGGCCAGCCGCATGACCTCGGTCTGGTATTTCTCGTCCTCACCGGCCGCCAGCAGGGGGGCGGCGTCCGCGCAGGCCTGGATCAGGGGTTCGACCCACTTCAGGTCGGCCTTGTGGAAGTCGGACAGGACGTGGCCGTGGACCAGGGTCTTGTCGCCCGGATGTCCGGTTCCCAGGCGCGCGCGGCGGAAGTAGGGGCCGACCTGGGCGGTGATCGAGCGCACGCCGTTGTTGCCCGCCGCCCCGCCGCCGGCCTTCATCCGGAAGCGGCCGGGGGCCAGGTCGATCTCGTCATAGAAGACCACCAGGTCAGCGGGGTCGATCTTGTAGAAGTTCAGCGCCTCGCGGACCGCGCGGCCGGCCTCGTTGTAGAAGGTCTGGGGCTTCAGGATCAGGGCCTTGACCGGCCCGCCCGGCGTCGGGATCGACCCTTCGCAGACGAAACCCTGGAACTTCGACCTCTGGGGCCCGAAGTCCCAGCGGCGCGCGATCTCGTCAACGGCCATGAAGCCGATGTTGTGGCGGTTCTTCGCGTAGGTCGCGCCCGGATTGCCCAGGCCGGCGATCAGCAGCATCCGGCCCCCCGAGCCAACCCCCTAAAGAGCAGACGGGGGACGCGAGGACTACTCCTCGCCACCCTCTTCGGCGGCCGCGTCGGTGGCCGCGGCTTCGGCCGTGGATTCGGCGGCGGCCTCCTCGCTGGCCGCGGCGTCGGCGGCTTCGTCCTCGTCAGCCTGGGTCGAGGCGCCGCTGATCGTGGCGACCACCGTGTCGCCGGGCACCGCGGCCTCGACATTGGCCGGCAGCTTCAGGTCGGAGACACGGATCGAGGCGCCGATGTCGAGCCCGGTCAGGTCGACCAGCAGCTCTTCGGGGATGTGGTCGGCGGCGCAGGAAACCTGCACGTCGTGGAACACCACGTTGAGCGTGCCGCCGCGCTTGATGCCGGGGGCCTCGTCATGGTTCGTGAAGTGCACCGGCACGTTGATCTTGATCTGCTGGTGGGCTGAGACCCGGTAGAGGTCGAAGTGCATCGGCACGTCGGTGACCGGATGCATGTCGACCGCCTTGGCGATGACCTGCTGCTTTTCGGAGCCGTACTTCAGGGTCACCAGGTGGCCCAGGAGCTTGCCGGTGTAGAGCGCCTTGCGGAACTCGTTGGCCTTGACCGCGATGGACACCGGGTCCTTGTCGCCGCCGTAGAGGATGCCGGGAACCAGGCCTTCGCGGCGGGCGACGCGCGCGCCGCCTGTGCCGGTCCGCTCGCGCACTTCAACGTTCAAAACGATCTCGGCCATGGCCTTGCCTCAAAACGAAACCGCCGCGCGAAGCGTGCGCGGCGACGAAAAGTTACGGCGCTGCCGCCGAAAGGTGCGCGTAGATACACAAAACCCTCCGCCCGCGCAACGGGCGGAGGTTTAAAAGCTCAGCGCTTCTTCGCGCGGGATTTCGTCTTCTTCTCCGGAGCGGGCGGCGTGAGCGCCGCGGCCTCGGCCAGCTTGACGTCGATGGGGTCGGTGACGCCCACGCCCTTCATCAGGCAATGGCCGGTGTCCATCAGGACGTGCTGGCCCAGGCAGAAGACGTCCTCGTAATGCGGCTTGGCCACCGCCAGGCACTGATAGAGATTGAGCTTGGACATGTTGAGGCAGGTCGCGGCGTTGGTCTCGGTCAGGATCGGCATGACCTGGGCGAGGCTGGCGTCGTCGGCGTAGCCGAGGGCCGCGAGGGCCGCGACCGCCAGGCTGCGGATCACCAGCGGGGTGTAGGGCGGGCTCGCGGCGTCGCCGGTGAACCCCATCTGGGTCGAGCCGGTCACCGCCAGCTGCAGGCGCGCGGTCTCGGCGACCTCGCCCGGCGTCGCGGTGGCCGACAGCTCCTTGGCGAGCGCCAGGCGGTCGCCGCGGCCGGTCACCTCGCCCTTGGACCAGGCCTGATGCTGCACGTCATAGGCGGCCTGTTTCACCGAGCGGCCGGTGGCGAGCAGCTTCTGGCCGTCGGCGCCGAGCGCGTTGATCACCAGGCCCGCGGCGCTGGCGGAGCCCGCGAAGCCCACCGCGTAGGCGGGGTCTTTCATGATGTCGTAGGCCACTGAGCGGCGTTGGTCGGGGTCGCCGGCGAACTTGCGGACGCCGGCCACGAAGGCCGGATCCTGCAGGGCCACCACCGCGCCATAGGCGATCGCGCCGCGCAGCAGTTGGCCGGGCTCATAGCCGGCTCCCGTCTTCACGGCCTGGGCGACTTCGCCGGCGGCGGCGAAATTGGGCGAGATCGCGCCGGCGTGGGCGACATAGGCGCGATAGGCGGCGGCCTGTTCGACCACCCGCGGCGACAGGCTGATCGGCGGGATCACCGCGACCGGCGCGGGCGGCGGCGGCGGGGCCGGCGGGGCCGGGGCGGCGCAGCCCGCCAGCACGGCGGTAAGGACCAGCGCCGCGACGCTGGCGGCGGTCCGCCCATGCGGACGGCGGACGGAGATTGCGGAAGTCATCGGAAGGCTTTCCCCACGCACGTGTGGCGTCTCTCTAGATTCATCCCCCGACGAGATTGTGGCCTCGCACGGTAAACACCTTCTGATCAAGCGTGGCCGGACCGAAAGCGCCCCGGCCTCAGTCGAAGAGTTTCGACACCGACTCTTCGTTGGCGATGCGGCGGATGGCTTCGCCGATCAGCCGGTCGCAGCTCACATAGCGGATCTTGCCGCCGTCCGTGGCCCGGTCGGGCGGGGAGATGGAGTCGGTCATCACCAGCTCCCTGAGGATCGAGGAGTTCACCCGCTCGACCGCCGCGCCCGACAGCACCCCGTGGGTGACGTAGGCCGAGACCTCGGCCGCGCCGTTGTCGACCAGGGCCTGGGCGGCGTTGGTGAGCGTGCCGCCGCCGTCGATCATGTCGTCGAACAGGATGCAGCGGCGCCCGGAGACGTCGCCGATGATGTTGGCCACCTCGCTCTTGCCGGGGCCCGAGCGGCGCTTGTCGACGATGGAGAGCTCGGCGTTGAGCCGGGTCGCGACCGCCAGCGCGCGGACCACGCCGCCCACGTCGGGCGAGACGATCATCAGCTCGCTGGTCTTGGAATGATGCGACTTGATGTCGGCGGCCAGGATCGGGGCGGACAGCAGGTTATCGGTGGGGATGTCGAAGAAGCCCTGGATCTGGCCGGAGTGCAGATCCATGGTCAGCACCCGGTCGGCGCCGGCCCGGGTGATCAGGTTGGCCACCAGCTTGGCCGAGATCGGCGTGCGGCCGCCGGTCTTCCGGTCCTGCCGGGCGTAGCCGAAATAGGGCATCACCGCGGTGATCCGCTTGGCCGAGGCGCGTTTCAGCGCGTCGATGCAGATCAGCAGTTCCATCAGGTTGTCGTTGGCCGGGTAGCTGGTCGACTGGATCACGAAGACGTCCTCGCCGCGGACGTTCTCGTCGATGGTCACCCAGACCTCGTTGTCGGCGAAGCGCTTCACCTGCGCCTTGGTCAGGGGCAGATCGAGGTGCGAGGCCACCGCCTCGGCCAGCGTACGATTCGAGTTGCCGGCCAGCAGCTTCATCGGAGCTCCGCGAGACAAGTGCGCTATGGGCGGGGCTTGTAGCAGCGGGAGGCCGCGAGTCTATCCCCCGGGCGGCTCAGGTGAGCGCAATCGCCGACATCAGCCGGCCGAAGTCGGGCTGGCCGCGCAGCAGGGCGCGGCGGTTGGAGAAGAACTGGTCGGGCTCGGCGCAGGTGTCGCGGCCGACCCATTCGCAGAGTCCGACGCCGGCGGCGGCCAGCCGGCCGAGCACGAAGGCCGGCAGGTCGAACATGCGCTTTTCGGCCGAGGCCCCGGGGCCGAAGAAGCCCTCGTAGGCGGGGTTGGCCTCGACGAAGCGCTCGAGGAATTCCAGGCCGACCTCATATGACCTGGGCCCGATGCAGGGGCCGATGGCGGCGTGCAGCCGGCCGCGCCGGGCGCCCTGGGCCACCATCTGCTCGACGGTCGCCTCGACGATGCCGCCGAGCGCGCCCTTCCAGCCGGCGTGGGCGGCGGCGACCACCCGGCCTTGCGCGTCGGCCAGCAGGATCGGGGCGCAGTCGGCGGCGAGCGCGCCGCAGACCACGCCCGGCGTCGCGGTCACCACCCCGTCGGCGCGGGGCGGCTCGCCGGGCCAGGGACCGTCCACGGCCAGGGCGGTTGCGGAATGGACCTGGTAGACGGTGACGATCGTCTCGGCGTCGAAGTGGGCGGCGCAGCGGCGGCGGTTCTCGCGCACCGCCCGGGGATCGTCGTCGGAGCCCAGGCCGACGTTCAGGGTCCCGTAGATGCGGCTGGAGACGCCGCCCGCGCGGGTGAAGAAGGCGTGGCGTATGCCCTCAGCCTCCAGCAGCCGAGAGGTCAGGACCGGGGGCCAACTCATGCATCGTCCTCGAACGCGGGCGGTGTCCAGTCCGGCGAATGTATCGCGCAAACCTTGAAGAGGTCGCCCATTTCGTCGGCGGCGATCAGGCGGGTGAGCTGGCGGCCGATGACGCCCGAGCGGCGCGGCGCGGCGCGGACCAGGGCCTCGGCCCGCGCGCCGATCCCCATCCGGGCCAGGAAGGCGGTCTGGGTGAGGATGGCGGCGGTAGCGCCCTGGGCGCGCGCCGCGGCCATCACGGCGGGGAAGTCGGCGTGGATGGTCAGGTCCGCCTCGCCCGGCGTCATCAAAGGGTCGACCTTCTCGTGGCGCCGCAGCGCCTGCAGGGTGTCGCCGAAGCCGGGCTCGGCGCGGCCGTAGTCGATCAGCAGCGCCGCGCCGCCATCGGCGGCGACCCGGGCGCCGAGCGCCGCGCCCAGCGCGCCCTGCGCCGCGGACTGCTCATAGACCTGGCCGACCGCGGCCTCCGGCAAGAGGCCCGCCGCCGGCGTCGAGGCGAGGCCGAAGGCGAGCTCGCCGTCGGCGTCCAGCCCCACGACCTGCTCGGCCCAGCCGATCGCGGTGCGCACGAACTGGCGGGCCGGCAGGCAGTCGAGGAGCTCGTTGGCGACCAGCAGGATCGGCGCGCCGTTCGTGACCTCGGCCAGGCTCTGCGCCCAGTTCACGTCTTCAGGCAGGCGCTCGCGCTGCAGGGCCATCAGCGGGCCGGAGGTCTCCACCAGCCAGACCTCGGCGGCCTCCAGGAAGCCATCGGCATGGCGCACGGTGCGTAGGATGTCGCTCATCAGCGTGCCGTCGCCGGGGCCCATCTCGACCAGGCGGACCGTCTCGGGCCGTCCCATCAGCTCCCAGGCCGAGGCCGCCCAGACGCCGATCAGCTCGCCGAATATCTGGCTGATCATCGGCGCGGTGATGAAGTCGCCGCCTTCGCCCAGCGCCGGGCGGGTGGCGTAGTAGCCGAAGTCCGGGTCGTGCAGGCAGGCGGTCATGTACTGGGCGACGCTGATCGGTCCGCCGGCGGCGATCTGCGCCGCCAGCCGCTCACGCAGGCTCATCAGCGCTCTTGGGCGGGGGTTTGGGGGTGACAGCCGGGGCGGGGGCGGGCTCCGCCGACGCGAGGGCAGGCGGCAGGGGCTCCTTCAGGCCGCGCCAGATCAGCCAGACGCCGATCAGCACCATGGGCGCGGACAGCATCATCCCCATGGTCAGGCCGAGCGGGAAATGCGGCATGTAGCTGTCGGGCTCGCGCACGTTCTCCAGGCCGATCCGGATCAGGCCGTAGCCGGTCAGGAAGAGGCCCATCACCACGCCGCGGCGGTTGAGCCATTTCTTGCCGTGCGCCGCCCAGAACAGCAGCAGGAACATCGCGACGCCTTCCAGCGCCGCCTCATAGAGCTGGCTCGGATGGCGGGGCAGGGGGCCGGCGTCGGGAAACACCATGCCCCAGGGGACTGTGGTCGGCCGGCCCCAGAGCTCGCCGTTGATGAAGTTGGCGATCCGCACCAGGAAGCCGCCGATCGGCTCGGCCACGACGATCAGGTCGCCGAGCCTGAGCGCATCGATCTTCTTGGCGCGGGCGAACAGCAGGCCGGCGACGAAAACGCCCAGGGCGCCGCCATGGAAGCTCATACCGCCGTGCCAGGTCTTCAGGATCTCGACCGGGTCGGTCCAGATCAGCGAGGGCGTGTAGAAGATCACGTGGCCCAGCCGGCCGCCGACGATCACCCCCATGGTCAGCCACAGGATCAGGTCGTCGATCTGCTCGGGGTTGGCCGGGGGCGGGCGGTGCGTCCAGAGCCTGGCGTTGCGCACGTTGGCGATCACATAGCGCCAGCCCAGCAGGATGGTCGCCACATAGGCGAGCGCGTACCAGCGCAGGGCGAAGGGGCCGATGTGGAACAGCACCGGATCGATGTTCGGGAAAGTCACGAGGTCAGCGGCTCCACGGTCCAGGCTGGAAACGCTTTAAAGGAGAAGCCCTTCGCTTTCACCCCTTTAGGTCCATATAAGGAGATGTCGGCAGGCCTCTTGCCCGCCGCGCAGAGTGGCGAATGCAGACACAAAATCCCTTCCTCGACGAAATGGCCAAGCTCTCCACGGCGGCGATGGGGCTGGCGCAGGCCGCGGGCGAAGAAGCCAAGGCCGCCTTCCGGGCGCAAGCCGACCGGATGGCCGCCGAGCTCGATCTGATCCGGCGCGACGACTACGACGCGCTGAAGGCCGAGGTCGCGCAACTGCGGGCCGAGGTCGAGGCGCTGAAAGCCGCCAAGGGGCCGAAGCCCAAACCGAAGTCAGGCGGCAGCGCCTGAAAACGCTCCTACACACGCGAATGTGGGTCGTCGGCGGTAAGAACCGGATGACGACACGGCCGCGAAGCAGATTAGTTTCAGTATCGCAGGCGATTCGGGGGCGGCCATCTGTCTCCCGCCCGCTGCGAAAGGATCATGGGTCTCATGGACACCAGCCCGTCTGACGACAGCGTCCAGCTTGGCGCCGATCCGCTCGATGTCGTGGAGCATGTGCTCGCGGCTGAAAACCTTCCCTTCGACCGCACCGAGGACGGCGACCTGGCGTTTTCGCTGGCCGGCGACTGGAAGGACTACGAACTTTGGTTCGCCTGGCGGCCGGAGGGCGACTGCCTGCAGCTCTGCCTCTCGATGGACCTGACGGTCCCCGCCGAACAGCGCGCCGCCGCTCAGGACCTCATCGCCAAGGTGAACCCGCGCGTCTGGCTCGGCCACTTCGAGCTGTGGGAAGACGGCGAGGTGATCTTCCGGCACGGCATGGCGCTGATGACCGGCGAGCAGCCGAGCCTGGCCCAGGCAGCGGCCATGATCGACGTGGCCGTCGAAGGCGCCGACCGCTTCTACCCGGCCTTCGATTTCCTGGTGCAGGGCTCCAAGTCGCCGGCCGAAGCCATCGCGGCCTGCATGTTCGAGACCATCGGCGAAGCCTGAGACGGCGCCTCGACGATTGCGTTGGGCGCTCCGGCCGCTAGGGTCGGGGCAATGATCACGCCGATCCTGATGCTGGGCGCCGGGCGCATGGGCGGGGCCATCCTTGAGGGCTGGGCGCGGACCGAGGCGTATCCGCCGGCCGAGCTGATGATCGTCGACCCGCAACCCTCTGAGGCCGCGCTGGCTGCCGAGCGCGCCGGGGCCCGGCTGAATCCGCCCGCCGCCGAGCTCGCCGCCGCCCACACCGTGCTGCTCGCGGTCAAGCCGCAGCTCTGGCGGGAGGCGGCCGCCCAGTACGCGCCCTCGCTCGGCCCGGACGCCGTGATTGTCTCGATCGCCGCGGGCGTCGGCTCGCAGGCCATCGCCCGCGCGTTCGGCCGGCCGGTGGCGCGCGTCATGCCGACCACGGCGGCGGCGATCGGCCTCGGCGCCGCCAGCCTCTACGCCGACGATCCGGACATCCGCGCGCGGGGCCGCGCGCTCTTCGAGCCGCTGGGCATCGTGGTCGACCTCGCCGACGAGAACCAGATGCACGCCGCGACCGCGGTCTCCGGCTCCGGCCCGGCCTATCTCTACGCCTTCGTCGAGGCCCTGGAGGCGGCCGGCGCCGCGGCCGGCCTGCCGCCGAGGGACGCCAACCGCCTGGCGCGCGCGACCATCGCCGGGGCCGCGGCCCTGCTGGCGCAGAGCGGGGCCGAGCCGCAGGACCTGCGCCGCCAGGTGACCTCGCCCGGCGGCACCACGGAGGCGGCGCTGAACGTGCTGCTGGGCGAACACGGCCTGCCGCCGCTGTTGCGCGAGGCGGTCGCCAAGGCGCTGCGCCGCTCGAAGGAGCTGGGCGGCTAGTCCAGCCTGACGCCGCCCCGCCTGAGACCTTCGGTGAAGAGCTCCAGATGCTCGCGCTGCTGGAAGGGGTAGGAGGCTTTCACGTAGCCCCCGGTCAGCGGCCCGCCGAGCGCCTCCAGCCGGTCCAGCGCCTCGCGGGCGCCGGCGCTGTCGCCCGTGCGGCCGAGGACCGCGACCAGCCGCTGGCGGGCGCGCAGGTTCTTCGGGTTCTCGGCGAGCGCGCGGTCCAGGTGGAGCCGGGCCCCCTCGCAGTCGTCCATCAGGTAGCGCCAGAGGCCCAGGTCGGCCTCGATGACGTCGGCGTGCAGATAGTTGGGGTCGACCCGGAAGGCCTGGCTCTGGGTGGCGAAGGCCGCCTCCGGGTCGCCGCCGAAGCCGTAGATGCAGCCGGAGAAATGGTGCGCCAGGCCGGCGCTGGGATTGAGGTCGATCGCCTGGTCGGCGTGGTAGCGGGCCCGGGCGTGCGACGCCTCGCCCCAGAGTTCGCCGGCGCCGGCCAGCGAGTGGCCCATCCAGCCGTTGGGATCGATCTCGATCGCCTTGCGCGCCGCGAAGAGCATGTTCTGGAAGTGGTGCTCCACGCCGCCCAGGTTGCCGCCGACCCAGCCCTTGAGCGCCGCCTCGTAGCGGATCAGCGAGATCAGCGCCCAGGAGAGCGGCGAGGCGGGATCGAGCTCCGTGGCGTGCTCGAGCTGTTCCAGGGCGCCGGCGAAGTCGTCCTGTGACGGCCGGTTGAGCACCCACAGCGCCTTCATGGTCAGGTCCCAGGCGGTGAGGTCGGCGGGGGCCTTGCGCAGGATGCGGCGGCGCTCCGCGGAGTCGAGCTCGGGGGCGATGCGCTGGAACACCTGCCGGGCGATCTCCGCCTGCATCCCCGCCAGGCCCTCGAGGTCGCTCTCGAACCGGGCCGACCAGAGCTGTTCCCCGCCGGCGGCGTCGAGCAGCTCGATGCTGAGCCGCGCCTGGCCGCCTGCCCGGTGGATGCGCCCGCCGATGGCGTAGCGGGCGCCGACCGCCGCGGCCCGCTCGGCGATCGGCAGGGCCCGGCGCGCCGGGTCGAAGGCGGCGTTGCGCGACAGGATCGGGAACCAGCGCCACGAGGCGAGCTCGGCCATCAGGTCCTCGGCCAGGCCGTCGACGAAATAGGTGTCGCGCGGGTCCGGGTTCTCCTGCTCGAAGGGGAAGACGGCGACCATCGGCCGGGCCATCACCTCGGCCAGGCGGTCCGGGGCGCTGGACCGCACGGGGGGCGGCGCGCCCTCCTCGGTCGCCTCGCCCACGAAGCGGAAGCCCTGGCCGTGGACGGTGCGGATCCAGCGCTGGGCCGCGCCGTCGTCGTCCAGCGCCTGGCGGGCGAACTTGATGCGGCTGGAGAGCGCGGACTCCGATACGATCCGGCCACCCCAGACCGTCTCGATGATCTCGTCCTTGGTGACCAGGCGCTCGCGGTTCTCGACCAGCAGCCGCAGGAGGGCGAACACCTGCGGCTCGACCGCCACCCGCGCGCCGTCGCGCCGCAGCTCGACCTGGCCGGTGTCGATCTCGAAGGGGGCGAATCTGAAGATCATCGAGGGCAGGGGTCTTTTCGGGAAACGCTGGGAACGCGGCCGGCGCGAGCGCCGCATGCACGGCTTTTTGCGGCAAATCTCCCGGAAATCTCCAGGCGGCCTTCAAGCTTGGATTTAGGGAGCCGGGTATCGCTTGGCCAGTGACGCGGGAATTGTTCCGCTAAGCCAGTCAGGAGAACGGGCAATGCCCCTCGTGGATATTCAACTGATCAAAGGCGTGTTCGACGAGAACGAGAAGCGCCAGATGATCGAGAAGGTCACCGACACCATGGTGGCCATCGAAGGCGAAGTGATGCGCGGCGTCACCTGGGTTCGTGTCCAGGAAGTCGCCAGCGGCGAATGGGGCATCGGCGGCAAGACGCTGACCGCCTCTGACGTCAAGGCCATGCGCGCCACGCGCTAGGCCTTGCGGGCCGCCGCGTCTCCTCCCCCAGGCGCCCCGCGGCGGCCCACCCCCTTTTCGAAACCACAAGACCGAACAGCGCCGCGCCTCGGCCGGCGCCCCCAACTGCGACACCCGGAGGACACTGTGTCCTCGGGGCGCTTACTCTTTGGAGAACTCAAATGTTCAAGGCTTTCCATCTCCTGGCGACCGCCTCGCTGGCCGGCACGCTGCTCGTGTCCGGCGCGGCCCAGGCCCAGTCGTTCGACGCGCGGACCGGCGGCCCCAGCTCACAGACCGTGCGCTACGCCGATCTCGACATCCGCCAGGCCCCGGGCGCCGAGGTCCTGCTTCGCCGCATCTCGGTGGCCGCCGACCGCGTCTGCGGCGGTGAGCCGGACGGCCGTTCGCGGCGCGCGACACAGGCCTTCGCGACCTGCCGCAAGGCCAGCATCGCCCACGCCGTGGCGAGGCTCGGCGCGCCGGTGGTCAGCGCCCGCTACGACGCCCAGGCGATCGAGGTCGCCACCCGCTAGGGCGGGAAAGCGCCGGCCGGCGTCAGCGGACGTCGGCCGGCCGCCGCCAGGTCCCGTGGCCGTGCGCGCTGAACCGCGGATGAACGCCGTTATCCTGCCTCGGCGCGCCCGCACTTGCGCCCGCGGACCAGGAAGGTGGCCCGCTTGGCCGAGTGCACCACCTCGCGCATGCGGACCTGCAGGCCGAGCTCCTTCAGCATGTCCGACGCCGTCCTGGCGGTCTCGGCGCCCTCGCCCGGCGGCTCGAAACGGCCCTCGGTGCGGAAGTCGCGGATCGACAGCATCAGGTCGCCGCCCGGCTTCAGCACCCCGGCCATCTCGGCGAGCGCGCATTCCTTGTCCGGCCACTGGTGGAAGGAGTTGACCGCGAAGGCCACGTCGAACCGCTCGTCCGGAAACGGCAGGTCGCTCGCCTCGCCGACCCGAAGGTCCAGGGCCGCGTCGCCGCGGCCGCCGTTCAGCCGGCGCCGGGCGCGCGCCACCATCAGCTCGGAGTGGTCGACGCCGGCCACCAGGCCCAGCGGCCGGCTCTTCGCGAGCATCTCCAGCGCATGGCCGGGGCCGAATCCGATCTCCAGCACCGCCGCGCCGGGTGGCGGATCGAGCGCATCCACCGTCGCGCGGTTCTGCGCCGCATTGCCGCTCTCCAGCAGCCAGCCCATCACTAGGCCCAGCGCGCCGCGTGGTTTTTCCGCCTGATGCATGACGATCTTCCCTGGTCCGACATTCTATAGTGGCCGCCACCGGGATCGGCGGATGCGGACGGAAAGATGAATTCGCTGTCATGCGCCCAGGCGGCGGGCCGGCGGTTGGTCAGCCGGGCAGCCGGACCACGGCCCTAAGGCCGCCCAGGGGCGAGCGGGACAGGGTGATGTCGCCGCCGTGGCCGCGGGCGACATCGCGGGCGATGGCCAGGCCCAGGCCGACCCCCTTGGTGTTCTGGTTGCGCGCCTCGTCCAGCCGTCCGAAGGCCTTGAACGCCTCCTCGTAGCGCTCCTCCGGAATGCCCGGCCCGTCATCGTCGACGACGATCTCGACGCCGCCCTGGGCGCGGACATCGGCCGCCACCTCGACGTGCTCGCCATGCACCGCGGCGTTCATGACCAGGTTGGAGAGCGCCCGCTTCAGCGCATTGGGCCGCACCTGGGCCATCAGCTCCGGATCGGCGGCCACCTTGACCTGGGCGCCGGCGCGGACCGCGCCCTCGCTGACCTCTTCCAGGAGGTCGCGCAGCCGCACGGTCTCGACGGCCTCGCCGCCCTCGCCGCGGGCGAAGGCCAGGTACTCGTCGATCATGTGCTCCATCTCGGCGAGGTCGCGCTTCATGGCGCCGTTGCGCTTCGAGGGTTCGGCCAGCGCCAGCGCCAGCTTCAGGCGGGTGAGCGGGGTGCGAAGGTCGTGGCTGACCGAGGCCAGCAGGGTCGTGCGCTGGTCGATGTGGCGCTGGATGCGGGCGCGCATGTCGAGGAAGGCGGTGGCCGCGCGGCGCACCTCCTTGGCCCCGTGCGGCTTGAAGGCCGGCACGTCGCCGCCGCGCCCGAAGGCTTCCGCGGCGTTGGCCAGCCGCTCGATGGCGCGGACCTGGTTCCTGATGAAGAGGATGGCGATCGAGGTCAAAAGGATCGTCGCCACGGTCATCCAGAGGACGAAGATGTGCCCCTGGGTGGCGAAGGCCCGGTCGCGGGGCGCCAGCACCCGCATCACCCCGCCCGGCACCGCCACGCGGATGTCGACGTAGGCTGGGTAGCGGGTGGTGTCGAACCAGAAGGGCTGGTCGAGCCGTTCCGACAGCGCGCGGCGCAGCGACTGGTCGATGGGGGCCAGGAACGGCTGGACCAGCACTGGCTCCTCGCGCCGGCTGGCCGGCAGCTTGCGGCCCGGCTGCAGGGCGATCGAGAGGCTCATGGAGTCCTCGGCGCGCTTGGAGAGCTTGGCGAAGGCCGCGGGGCTCGGGTCGTCGCGGTAGCTCTCCACCGCCCAGGCGATGTCGCCGGCCAGGCCCTCGGAAAGCCGGCTGGTCACCGTCTGCCAGTGGGCGTCGAAGAAGACGTAGGTGACCGCGATCTGCATGATCGCGACCGGCAGGACGATGATCAGCAGGGAGCGGCCGAACAGCGTCTTCGGCATCTGCCGCTTGATCCAGCGGCCGATCACGCGTGCGCTTCTCGCCATCTAGTCCGGAGCCAATCGGTAGCCGACGCCGCGCACGGTCTGCAGATAGCGCGGCGCCTTGGGGTCGGCCTCGATCTTACGCCGAAGCCGCGTGACCTGCACATCCACCGCCCGGCCGGAGGGGTCGACGGTGTCGCGGGCCAGCTCCAGCCGCTCCACCGCCTCGTGCGGCGTGCGCGCCAGCTCGCGGAGCAGGGCGACCTCGGCCTCGGTCAGCTTCACCGGCTCGCCGTCCTGCGAGAGTTCGCCGCGGTCCGGGTCGAACTGGCAGCGGCCGAGCGACAGGGGCCCGCCCTGCGCCGGCCGGTCCTGGGCGCGCCGCAGGATCGCCTCGATGCGCAGGAGCAGCTCTTCCGGCTCGAAGGGCTTGGCCAGGTAGTCGTCGGCGCCCAGCTTCAGGCCCTCGATCCGGTCGCCGGGCTCGCCCATGGCGGTCAGCATCAGGACCGGCGTCCGGCCGGCGGGCGCGCGCTGTTCGCGCAGCCACCGGGTCAGGGAAAATCCATCCTCGCCCGGCATCATCACGTCGAACACCGCCAGGTCGAAGTCGAGCGTGCCGATCAGCTTGCGGGCCGGGGCGCCGCCCGCCGCGGCGGTCACCCGGAAGCCCGCACGGGCGAGATATTCCTTCAAAAGCTCGCGGATTCGGTCGTCGTCGTCGACGATCAACAGGTGCCGCGCGCGCGCCGCCCCACTCATCGCCAGCCGCCATTTTGTTTGACGGGGCCGCCTTCGAGGGGTTCTAGAGGAGCCTTGCGAAAGGAGGTCACCCTCTCATGTCTCTCGTTCCCTTCGACGACCGCGATGGATGGATCTGGCTGGACGGCCAGTTCGTGCCCTGGCGCGAGGCGACGGTGCACGTACTGACGCACGGCCTGCACTACGCCTCGGCCGTGTTCGAGGGTGAGCGGATGTACGGGGGCGAAATCTACGAGCTGACGGCGCATACCGAGCGTCTGTTCCAGTCCGCCGAGATCCTCGACTTCCAGATCCCGTTCACGGTGGCCCAGATCGACCAGGCCTGCAAGGAAACCTGCGCCAAGAACGGCCTGACCGACGCCTACATCCGCCCGATCGCCTGGCGCGGCTCGGAGATGATCGGGGTCTCGGCCCAGAACACCAAGATCCATGTGGCCATCGCCTGCTGGGATTGGCCGAGCTATTTCAAGCCGGAAGAGAAGGCCAAGGGCATCCGCATGTGCTGGGCCAAGTACAAGCGCCCGTCACCGGAAACCGAGCCGGTGCACGCCAAGGCCACCGGCCTCTACATGATCTGCACCATCTCCAAACATGCCGCCGAGAAGGCCGGGTTCACCGACGCCATGATGCTCGATTACCGGGGCTATCTGGCGGAATCGACCGGCTCCAACGTGTTCTTTGTGCAGGACGGGGTGATCCACACCCCGACGCCGGACTGCTTCCTGAACGGGATCACCCGCCAGTCGGTGATCAAGCTCGCCCAGGCCAAGGGCTTCGAGGTGATCGAGCGGCACATCCGGCCCGAGGAACTTTCCGGCTTCTCCGAGTGCTTCGTGACCGGCAGCGCCGCGGAGGTCACGCCGGTGGCCGAGATCGGCGAATACACCTTCCGGCCGGGCAACATCTCGCTCAGCCTGATGGACGACTACGCCAAGATGGTGCGCCGCCAGCTGGTCAGCGCCTGACGACAGGGGTCCGGGCCGCCTCGGCGGCCCGTGACGTCCTCAGCAGGGCGTCAGATGGCCGTGCGGTTGCGGATCCACTGGGAAAACAGCCATTTCTCGCCGGAGCGCGGCGGCAGTCCGGCGTGCAGGGTCCGGCGGTCCGGCCCGCCCGCCCGATCGACGTTGGCGAAGGTCAGGCCGTCGCCCGGCTCGCCCTTGTAGGTGACCCCGACCAGCGGAAAATCCGTCTCGCCGCCTTCGAAGCCGCTGTTCAGGTAGATCAGGAAGGTCGCCACCCGCTGTCCGCGCGAAGCCACCTCCGCGGCGAGACCGGGCAGGTCCGGGTCGAGGAAGTCGTGATGGCGGCCGAACTGCTGGCCGGGGGCGTAGTGCAGCACTTGGGCCGGCTCCAGCCGCTGCACCGGCGCGCCGATCGCCGTCGCGATGCGCGCCCGGATCGCCACGATCACCAGGTCGAAGGCCGGGAAGGCGAAGCCGATGGCGCTGTTGTTGCGCTCCGGATCGACGTGCCGCTCGCCGGTCTTGGGATCGTAGGTCTCGGCCAGGCGCGTGTGGCCGGCGGCGCGGCCGACCAGCCACTCGCAGGCCGGCGCGGGCAGGAAGCCGGGCAGGCTGGTAATCCGCGGATCGGCCAGCAGGCGATGTTCCTTGATCGGCCTGGGCGGTCCGATGAAGCCGCTGGCCTCCAGCACGGCGAGCTGGCCCTCGGCGGACGCCGAGCCGAGCTTGGCGGCGCGCTTGAGCCGGTCCAGCGCCCGCGACCAGCTCGGCCGCTCGCCGACGCCCAGCGCGGCCACCACCGCGGTGAAGGCCACGGCCTCGGGGTCGCCGGCGTTCGCGCGCTGGTGGAGAGCGATGAGCTGGGGCGAGGCCATGCGGCGAAGCTACGACGTGCGACGGCGGACCGGAAGTCCGGCGCCGGCCGGCCGCCGAGGCGTCACCAGATCCCCGGGGCGTAGCGCCAGCGGACCCGCCTAGCGTAGTCCTGGTAGCCGGCGAGCTCCTCGCGCAGCATCTTCTCCTCGCCGAGCGTGCGCCAGGCGATGGCGGCGATCATCGGCGGCACGAGCGCCAGGCTCCACAAGGAGCCGAGCATCAGCGGCATGCCGACGAACTGCCAGAGCGCGAAGGCGTACATCGGGTGGCGCACGAAGGCGTAGGGGCCGGTCGAGATCACCGTCTGCCTGCGCTCGGCCTGCACCTTGATCACCGGGGCTGCGAAGCTGTTGGCGCCAAACACCCAGGCGATGCCGGCGTAGCTGACGACGATCATGGCAGCGCCGAGCACCTGGACGGCCAGGGGCACGTGCGACCAGGCCATGCGCCGCGCGTCCAGGCCCATCAGCAGCAGCCAGCCGACGTAGACCACGCAAAGGACGCCCAGGAACGCCCGGTCCCAAGGCTTCTGGCCGGCCTGGATCGGCGGTTTCATCCGCTCCTCGAGCAAGGCGGGATCGGCCCAGGCGAGCCACAGCGTGACGGCGAGGCTGAGGGTCGTGAAGAGCGCCAGGAACGCCCAGCCCGACGGCCATCGCCAGGTCCCCGCGGCGCCGAAAAGCAGGAGGCCGAAGAACAGCATCAGGGCTGCGAGCTGGACGAGGACCTTCGGGACCAGACGCTTCCCGGCGGCCATGGCGGGAGCTCCTAGACGAGGTTGGCGTAGGGCCGCGGATAGGGCTCGCCCTGCGCCAGGTAGATCACGCCGACGACGCAGCGCAGGCCGTACCAGACCGCCCCCAGGGCGAACATCACCTTGGCCAGGATCAGCAACGGAATACCGATCAGGATGAAGCTCAAGGGGATGCCGATCCCCAGCACCATGCCGGCGATGACGCACCAGACGAGGCCGATCCAGAAGGTGCGGATCAGGAAGGTGTAGTGGCTGCGGGTCTGCGGGCCGGCCGTGGCCTGGCTCGAATAGGCGATGATGACGCCGACGACGGAGGTCAGCCCCGCGGTCGCGAAGCCCAGCAGGTAGAGCGCATAGGCGACGGCCGGCATGGTCCGGTCTTCCGTCACCCCGTAGTCCAGATGGTCGGTCATGGCTTTCGAGCCTCCCCGCCAGGATGGTTGCCCCATTTAGGTGGGAGCGCCAGGGCTCGATTGCAAAGTCAGCCGCGTAGGAGGGTGATCTCGACGCCGGCGCCGACCGCGTCCGGGGCCAGCGCCAGGGGCTTTTCCACCCGCACCCGGGCCTTGGTCACGCGCGGGTCGGCGAGGCACGCGTGGGCCAGCCGCTCGGCGAAGGTCTCGACCAGTTCGATGTGCCCCTGGGCGGCGATCTCGCGGGCGGCGCTCAGGATGGTCTCGTAGTTGAGGGTCTCGGCCAGCCGGTCGGCGCCGGCCGTCGGCACGTCCAGCTCCACGTCGACCACCAGCGGCTGCACCCGGCCGATCTCGTGCTTGTAGACGCCGATCTCGGCCTGGACCTTCAGGCCCGTGACGAAGACCTTGGTCATCACCGTGCGCACGGCTGCCGCCATCAGGATATCCAGGCCAGGTGCTGGCCGGCGTCGACCGCGATCGTCTGGCCGGTCACCGAGGGCGCGTCGATCAGGTAGCGCAGGGCCTGGGCGATCTCCGCCGTGCTGACCGGACGGCCGATCAGGGTGGCGCGCGCCTCGGCCTCGAAGGCCGCCTGGTCCTGGTGGGCCGAGGGCAGGGTGGGGCCGGGGCTGATGCCGTTCACCCGGATGCGCGGCGCCAGCGCCTGGGCCAGCAGCCGGGTGGCGTCCCAGAGCGCGGCCTTGCTCAGGGAATAGGAGAAGAACTCGGGCGAGGGCTTCAGGACCCGCTGGTCGATGAGGTTGACGATCAGCCCCTCGCGGTCGGCCGGCAGCCGGCGGGCGAAGACCTGGGCCAGCACCAGGGGACTGCGCAGATTGGTCTCCATGTGCGCGTCCCAGGAGGCGCGGTTCATGTCGGTGAAGGCGTCCTCCTCGAAGACACTGGCGCAATTGACCAACAGGGTGACGGGCCCGAGCTCCGCCTCGGCCTCGCCCACCAGGGCCACGGTGGTGGATTCCTTGCGCAGGTCGCAGGCCAGGATGGCGGCCTTGCGGCCCCGGGCGCGGACTTCCGCCGCGGCGGCCTCGGCCTCGTCGTCGACCGCGCGGACATGGATGGCGACGTCGTAGCCCGCCTCGGCGGCGCAGACCACGAGCGCGCGGCCGATCCGCCGGGCGCCGCCGGTCACCAGGGCCGCGCCGCGCTCAGCCATGAGCGCGCTTCCGAGAGGAGCGCGTCCTGTTCAAACTCAGTCGAGCCGGCCGAATTCAACCAGGTTCAGCAAGCCGAACAGGATGACGACGACGGCGATGGCGATAAGGGCCATGGGTGACTCCGAGTGGCTGGTCGCCCTGCGCTTTATCGAGGCGCCGCCGCAGCCGCAAGCGCACTTGTCGAACCCCGCCCGGCGCGTTCAAGGTTCGCGCAACGATAAAGGGGGAAACCGCCATGCCGCTCGCACCCATCGCGTCCGAGGCGCTGAGCAAGATCGCCGTCGGCATAGACCGGCCGGAGGATGTGGTGGTGGGCCCGGACGGCCGGGTCTTCGCCTCCGACCACCAGTGCGCGGTGGCCGAGATCTTCCCCGACGGGTCGTTCAAGCGGCTGGGGCCCAAGGGGGGTGCGCCCAACGGCCTCAACATGGACCGGCAGGGCCGCATCCTGATCGCCAACTTCGGCCTCTATGACCAGGAGGAAGGGCCGCTGCAGCGGTTCGATCCGGCGACCGGAAAGCACGAGACCCTGCTGGCCGAGGTGGGCGGCATGCGGCTGACCTCGTCCAACTATCCGGTGATGGACGCGGCCGGGAACATCTGGTGCGCCAACTCCACCCATGCGGAGACCTGGCCCCAGGCGCTGGATGGCCGCACCGACGGCTTCATCTTCGTGCTCAGGCCCGACGGCTCGTCGTCGATCGTGGCCGAGGGGCTGAAGTTCCCGAACGGCATGGCGCTCTCCGCCGACGAGAAGACCCTCTACTGCGCCCAGACCAGCGGCGCCGATGTCATGGCCTTCCCGATCCTGCCGGGCGGACGCTTGGGCAGGGGCGAACGCTACGGGCCGGTGCTGGGGCTCCTGCAGCAGGCCGGCGAGCCCGCGCCCGACCACAACGACCTGGGCTACACCGACGGCGTCGGCATGGACGCCGAGGGCAATGTCTGGGTCTGCCTGCCGGCCGCCAACAAGATCGTGGCGATCCTGCCCTCGCTGGAGATGGTGACCGTGATCCACGATCCGTCCGGCGAGATCGTCAACCACCCGACCAACGTCACCTGGGGCGGGGCCGACCTGAAGGACCTCTACATCGGCTCGATCCGGGCGGACTATGTGCTGAAGGGCCGCTCGTCCGTGGCCGGCGAGCCGCTCATCCACCAACGGTGACGCGACGTCATTAGGGAATCTGTCTTCCCCACTTACCGCCGATCACTAGAATAGGGATTGAAGCCGGGCGGGCCCGCCCGTCCGGCCACCCCTTAAAACGAACGATCCGGGAGGACGTCATGCGCGAGTACCTCAAGTTCTACATCGACGGAAAGTGGGTCGAGCCCACCGAGCTCAAGACCCTCGACGTCGAGAATCCGGCCACCGAGCAGGTCGTCGGCCAGATCGCGCTCGGCAACGCGACCGACGTGGACAAGGCCGTGAAGGCCGCCCGCAAGGCCTTCGCCACCTGGTCGCAAACCAGCCGCGAGGAGCGCCTGGAGGTGCTGGGCCGGATTCTCGCCGAGTACCAGAAGCGCTTCGGCGACCTGGCGACGGCCGTCACCGAGGAAATGGGCGCCCCGTCCTCGCTCGCCCAGCGCGCCCAGGTGCCGATCGGCATGGGCCACCTGGCCACCGCCGCCGAGATCCTGAAGACCTTCAAGTTCGAGGACGACCGCGGCCCGACGATGATCGTCAAGGAGCCGATCGGCGTCTGCGCCTTCATCACCCCCTGGAACTGGCCGCTCAACCAGATCGTCTGCAAGGTGGCCCCGGCCATCGCCACGGGCTGCACGATGGTGCTGAAGCCGTCGGAAGTGGCGCCGTTCAGCGGCTATATCTTCGCCGAGATCATGCATGCCGCGGGCGTGCCGGCCGGGGTGTTCAACCTGGTCAACGGCGACGGCCCGACGGTCGGCGCGGCGATGGCCAGCCATCCGGACGTGGACATGGTGTCCTTCACCGGTTCCACCCGCGCCGGCATCGAGGTCGCCAAGGCGGCCGCGCCTACGGTCAAGCGCGTGGCCCAGGAGCTGGGCGGCAAGAGCCCGAACATCGTCCTCGACGACGACGCGTTCGCCAAGGGCGTCGGCCGCGGCGTGGCGGCGATGATGCCCAACTCCGGCCAGTCCTGTAACGCCCCGAGCCGCATGCTGGTCCCGTCCAAGCGGATGGACGAGGCGATCACCGTGGCCCGCGAGGCGGCCTCCCAGGTCACCGTCGGCGACCCGAACGGCAACAGCCAGCTCGGTCCGGTGGTCAACAAGACCCAGTTCGACAAGATCCAGAAGCTGATCCAGAAGGGCATCGACGAGGGCGCGACCCTGGTCATCGGCGGGGTCGGCCGGCCGGAAGGCCTCGACAAGGGCTACTATGTGAAGCCCACGGTCTTCGCCAACGTGACCAACGACATGACCATCGCCCGCGAGGAGATCTTCGGGCCGGTGCTGTCGATCCTCGGCTACGAGACGCTGGATCAGGCCATCGATATCGGCAACGACACCGAGTACGGCCTGGCCGCCTACGTCCAGGCCGGCGACCTGGAGAAGGCCCGCAAGGTCGCCTCGCGGCTGCGCGCCGGCCAGGTGTCGATCAACGGCGGCGGCGGCGACCTGACCGCCCCCTTCGGCGGCTACAAGATGAGCGGCAACGGGCGCGAGTGGGGCGACTACGCCTTCCACGAGTTCCTGGAGACCAAGGCCGTTCTCGGCTACGCGCCCAAGCAGGCCGCCGAGTAGGTCCTCCGCAGCTCAAGCGATCAGGGGCCGCCTGCGAGGGCGGCCCTTTTTCGTTGCCGGCCTAGTCGTCGTCGCGCGCGCGGCGGGCCTGGGACCAGGCGAGCACCGCCATGCCGGCCAGCGTCGACAGGAGCGAGCCTGCGACCACGCCGATCCGCACCTGCGCCTCGGCGGCCGCATCGGTGAGCGGGAAGGCGAGCTGGCCGATGAACAGGCTCATGGTGAAGCCGATCCCGCAGAGCAGCGACAGGCCATAGAGCTCGATCCACTTCGCGCCTGTCGGCCGGCGTGCGAGCTTCAGGCCGATGACCAGGGCCGCGGCGCCGAAGACGCCGAGCTGCTTGCCGATGAAGAGGCCCGCGGCGACCCCGAGCGCCACCGGCCCAAAGAGGTCGGAGACCCCGAGGCCGCGGATCGTGAAGCCGGCGGCGCAGAAGGCGAAGAGCGGCAG
This sequence comes from Phenylobacterium sp., assembly GCF_041691455.1. GTDB lineage: Bacteria > Pseudomonadota > Alphaproteobacteria > Caulobacterales > Caulobacteraceae > Phenylobacterium. The sequence goes on from NZ_JBEPUO010000002.1 coordinate 441,308, forward strand.
GATGAGGAAGGCGACGTAAGGATGCAGGCCCTCCATGAAGTCCTCCAGCACGCCGGGCCGACCGGGCTTGCGGGCCTCGAGCGGGATCATGGCGGCGGCCGCCACGCCCGCCAGCGAGGTCGAGATCCCCGACTTCAGGGTGAAGCCCCAGACGACCACGAACCCTAAGGCGTAGAGCAGGTAGGGCGCGCGCCGCCAGCGGCCGAGCAGGCCCATCAGCGCCAGGCCCACGAGGGCGCCCAGCAGCTCCATCACCCGGAAGTGGTCGGTGAAGAGCAGGCCGATCAGGCCGACCGCCCCCAGGTCGTCGACGATGGCCAGCGTCAGGAGGAAGACCCGCAGGTTCGGCGGCAGCTTCGGCCCGGCGACCGCGAGGGCTGCGATGGCGAAGGCGATGTCGGTGGCGACCGGCACCGGCCAGCCGCGCGGCGCGCCGCCAGGACCCATGTTGATCGCCAGGTAGATCAGGGCCGGCCCGACCATGCCGCCGAGGGCTGCGATCACCGGCAGGGCGAGCCTGCGCGGATTGGCCAGCTCGCCGCGGACGATCTCGTATTTGATCTCCAGGCCGACGACGAAGAAGAACACCGCCATCAGCCCTTCCTTGACCCAGTCGAGGATCGAAAGGGTCTCGGTGAAGGCGCCCAGCTGGACGGTGAAAGGCTCGGCGATGAAGCCGAAATAGATGTGGGCCCAGGGCGAGTTCGTCAGCGTGATGGCGACCACGGCGGCGGCCGCCAGGATCGCGCCCGACGCGCTTTCGGTCTTCAGGAAATCCAGCGTGATCCGCCTGGCCATGGCTTCGGTTAGCATGGTCACGCGCCCGTCGCTAAGGTATCCGACAACACCACCCGCGAGACGCGGAGGAGACGCTCCGATGCGACTGACCAAGCCCCGGTTCGAACCGCTCACCGACGCCGAGCTGACGCCCGAACAGGCCGAGGCGCTGGAGCCGATGCGCCCTGGTCCGGTGCTCAATATCTTCCGCACGCTGGCCCGCGCGCCCAAGGCGCTGGTCCGCTTCAACCAGTGGGGCGGCTATGTGCTGTCCCGGCGCAACGACCTGCCGGCCCGCGAGCGCGAGATCGTCATCCTGCGCACCGGCTTCCTCTGCAAGTCGGGCTACGAATGGACCCAGCACGTCCGCATCGGCCTCCGCGAAGGCCTGACCGAGGACGAGATCGGCCGCCTGAAAAAGGGTGCCGACGCCGGCTGGAGCGCGGCCGATGCGGCCTTGATCCGGGCCTCGGACGAGCTGCATGCCGACCAGTTCATCACCGAGCCGACCTGGGCCGAGCTCGGCAAGCATTTCAGCGACAAGCAGCGGATGGACGTGGTGTTCACGGCCGGCCAGTACACCCAGGTCTCGATGATGCTGAACACCTTCGGAGTGCAGCTCGACGAAGGCCAGACCCTCGACCCCGACCTGAAGGGCTTCTGACCGTGGCGGGCCGTCTGGAGGGCAAGATCGCGGTGGTCGTCGGCGCCGGCCAGACGCCCGGCGAGACCATCGGCAACGGCCGCGCCATGGCGCTGCTGTTCGCGCGGGAAGGCGCCCAGGTGCTGTGCGTCGACCGCGTGGCCGAGCGGGCCGAGGAGACCTCGTCGCTGATCGCCGAGGACGGCGGCGTCGCCTCGTTCCTGGCCGGCGACATCGTCAAGCCGGGCGACCCCGCCCGGATCGTGGAGGAAGCCAAGGCCCGCTACGGCCGCCTCGACGTCCTGATCAACAACGTCGGCATCGGCAACGGCGACGCCCCGGCGCATCGGCTGGAAGAAGCGGCCTTCGACCGCATCCTGTCGGTCAACCTCAAGGGCATGTGGCTGACCATCAAGGCGGCGCTGCCGGTCATGCGCGACCAGGGCGGCGGGGCGATCGTCAACATCTCGTCGCTGGCGGCCCGGGCCGGCGGCATCCAGCTCGCCTATGAGGTCTCCAAGGCCGGCGTGAACCGGCTGACGACCAGCGTGGCCCAGTCGAACGCCCGCTATGGCGTGCGCTGCAACGCCATCGAGATGGGCTACATGGACACGCCCATGGCGGTCTCCGGCATCGCATCCGCCAGCGGCCGTTCGACGGCGGAGGTTCGCGCCGAGCGCGATGCGCGGGTGCCGCTCAAGGGCAAGATGGGCGACGGCTGGGACACGGCCCATGCGGCCCTGTTCCTGGCCTCGGACGACGCCCGGTTCATCTCCGGCGCCATCCTGCCGGTGGACGGCGCCATGGGCTTGCGGATCGGCTAGGGCTCGATCGGGCTAAGTACGAACTTCGAATCCAGTTATGAGGGCGCGATGCACCCGCGCTTCCTCTACGACCTCGACGCCTGTTCGATCCGCACGGCGCTGGAGACGGTGGGCGATCCCTGGACGCTGAAGATCCTGCGCGAGGCGGTCTACGGCCTCACCCGGTTCGACGACTTCGCCCGGGCGCTGGCGTGTGGCCGCGGGGTGCTGAGCGGGCGGCTGAAGGCCATGGTCACCGCCGGCCTCATGGAGCGGCGGGCCTATGCCGAACCCGGCCAGCGCAAGCGCGCGGAGTACCACCTGACGGAAAAGGGCTGGGACCTGTTCCCGGCGCTCCTGGCCCTCTCGCAGTGGAGCGAACGCTGGACGCCGCCGCCGGACGGTCCGGTCGCCAAGGTGAGCGAGCGCGCGTCGGGCCGTCCGGTGCGGGTGTCGATGACCGCCGATCCCAAGGCGGCGCGGCTCACGATGGACGAGGTGCGCGTCCAGCTCGGCCCCGGCGCCCGGCGGATCGCCTAGCGATCCGCTTGCCGCGGGCGGCGGTCGGCGGCTAGGTGCGGCGATGCCGGTCTCGCCCGCCTATCGCCCCGATCCCCAGTTCCCCGACCTGGGCGCGGAGTTCGGCGATCCGGTGCGCGCGGAGGTGTTCCCGAAGACCATCCTGCGGTTCCGCAACGACCGCGCCGCGGCCAGCGTCGGCCTCGACACCCTGACCGACGACGAATGGATCGCCCACTTCGGCCGCTTCGAGCCCTTGCCCGGCAACATCGATCCGCCGCTGGCCCAGCGCTATCACGGCCACCAGTTCCGGGTTTACAACCCCGAGCTCGGCGACGGCCGCGGCTTCACCTTCGCCCAGCTCCGCGAAGCCGGAACCGGCCGCCTGCTGGACCTCGGGACCAAGGGCTCCGGCCGCACGCCCTGGTCGCGGACCGCCGACGGGCGGCTGACGCTGAAGGGCGGGGTGCGCGAGGTGCTGGCGACCGCCATGCTGGAAGCCTTGGGCGTTCCCACCTCGCGCTCGTTCTCACTGATCGAGACCGGCGAGGACCTGGAGCGCGGCGACGAGCCCAGTCCGACCCGCTCGGCGGTGCTGGTCAGGCTCAGCCACGGCCACATCCGCTTCGGCAGCTTCCAGCGCCACGCCTTCTTCGAGCGCCCCGACCGGATCACCGCGCTCGTGGATCACGTCATCGCCAACTACTACCCGGAGCTTGAAGGCGCGAACGACCGCCCGGCGGCCCTGCTCCAGGCGGTGGTGGCGCGCAACGCCCGGCTGACGGCGCGCTGGATGGCGGCGGGCTTCGTCCACGGGGTGCTCAACACCGACAACATGAACCTGACCGGCGAGAGCTTCGACTACGGCCCCTACCGTTTCCTGCCGCACAACGACCCGAACTTCACCGCCGCTTATTTCGACCACGCCGGCCTCTACGCCTTCGGCCGCCAGCCCGAGGCGGTGTTCTGGAACCTGCAGCAGCTGGCGGGCGCGCTGAGCCTGGTCTCCGAAACCGAGGCCCTGGTGGAAGCCCTGAACGGCTTCGGGACCGCCTATCGCGGCGAGCTCACCGCGGCCATGCGGATGCGGCTCGGCGTCCAGGCCCGGGGGGCGGAGGAGGATGCGGCGCTGGTCCAGGCGGCCTTCCGCGCCTTCGCCGAGGGCGGTGAGCGGCTGCGCTGGGAACCGTTCTTCTTCGACTGGTTCTGCGGCGGGGAGGCGCGCGCGCTGGCCGGCCCGCGCGGCGACCTCTACGCGCTGGACGGGTTCGCGGAGTTCCGGCGGCTGTTGGCGGGCTTCACGGCCGACCGGCCCGAGCGGCTCGACGATCCCTATTTCGCGCGGGCCGAGCCCGAGGAACTGCTCGTCGCCCAGATCGAGGCGCTGTGGGCGCCCATCGCCGAGCGCGACGACTGGTCGGGGTTCGAAGCCAAGCTCGCCGGCATCGAGGCCGCCCGAAGGGCCTGGGGCCTGCCCGCGCAGGGAACCTAGGCCGGCTGCGCCTTCGGCCGCGAGGCCCACTGCGCCAGCACCACGCCGCCCAGCGCCACCGCCGCGCCCGCCGCCTGCAGGGGCCCAAGCGCCTCGGCGAACAGCAGCCAGCCCAGCCAGGCGGCCACCACCGGCTGCACCAGCACCACCACCGAGGCCGTCGCGGTCGGCAGCCGGCCCATGGCCCAGGCTATCGAACCCTGGCCGGCCACATGCATCAGGCCCAGGCCCACGCAGGCCGCCCAGCCCGAGCTCCCAGTCGGCAGGATCGGCTCGCCGAGCAGCAGGGCCGAGATCAGCATCAGCGGCATGCCCACGATGCTCGACCAGAACATCAGCCGGCTCGCGCCTTCGGTCTTGCGGCCCTCGCTGATCGCCAGGAAATAGAGCGCGTACCAGAGCGCGGTGGTGGCCGAGAGCGCGTCGCCCAGCGGTTGGTTCAGGATCCTGCCGCCCGAGGTCTTGCCGAGCGCCATCATCCAGGCGCCGGCCACCGCGACCGCCACGGCCAGCAGGAACAGGCCGCGCGGCCGCTGCTTCAGGAAGATCCAGGCGAACGCCGTCACCACCACCGGCGTCAGGTTGGAGAGCACCGTGGCGTTGGTCACCGAGGTGTATTTGATCCCGTAGTGCCAGAACCCCAGGTCGAGGGCGAACATCACCCCGGCGATCACCGCGATCCGCGAGGGCCGGCCGAGCGGTCCGCTGGTCCGGCGCGTCATGATGGCGAGCAGCGGCATGGCGAAGGCCAGGCGCCAGAAGCCGCCGGCCGCGGGACCCGTCTCAGTCAACCGCACCAGGATCGGCGACAGGCCGATGACGCAGGCGCCGAACACGAGCACGGCCACGGCCCGCCAGCGTTGCGCGCCGGCCTCGGATGCGGCCACGGCCTCGGTCAAAATCCCAGCTCCCCGCGCAGGTCCGCCGCCGTCATACCCGACGCGCGCAGCTCGCGCAGCGTTTCCGCCCGGTCGCGCTTGGCGAACCGCCTGCCGTCCGGGCCGGTCAACAGCCGGTGGTGGCGGTAGGTCGGGGTCGGCAGGGCCAGCAGGGCCTGCAACAGGCGCTGGACGTGGGTCGCCTCGAAGAGGTCCTGGCCACGGATCACCTGGGTCACGCCTTGCAGGGCGTCATCGGCCACGACGGCCAGGTGATAGGCGACGCCGACATCCTTGCGGGCCAGCACCACATCGCCGCCGACCTGCGGCCGCGCCGCGATCGCCCCGTGCTCGCCATCGGGGCCCTCGCCCTCCTCGACGAAGCTGAGACGTTCGAAGCCGCCCAGCGCCCGCTCGGCCGCGGCCAGCGACAGGCGCCAGGCATAGGGCTCGCCGGCCGCCACCCTCCGCGCCTCTTGGTCGGGCGGCAGCGGCGCGCCGCGGAAGGCCTCCATGGCGCCGTGTGGCGCGCTCTCGATGGCCTCGGCGATCTCGCGGCGGGTGCGGAAGCAGCGGTAGGTGAGGCCGCGCTCGGAAAGGTCGCGCAGGGCCGCGCCATAGTCGGCCATGTGCTCGGACTGGCGGCGCACCGGGTCTTCCCAGCCCAGGCCCAGCCAGGCCAGGTCCTCGAGCGCGGCGGCCTCGAACTCGGGGCGGCAGCGGGTGCGGTCGATATCTTCGATGCGCAGGAGGAAGCGGCCGTGGACCGCGCGGGCCGCCTCATGGGCGGTGAGGGCCGAAAAGGCGTGGCCCCGGTGCAAGTAGCCGGTGGGCGAGGGCGCGAAGCGGGTGACGAAGGCGGGGCCGGACACCCCGGCGGTCTAGTCCGCCAGGTGCTTGGGAACCAGACCCATGTGCTGGAAGATCGCCTTGAAGAAAGCCCGCTCCCCGCCGCAGGCATCCTTGAGGTGATCGAACTGCTTGAAGCCGGCCATCTCGGCCAGGCCGTGGGCCGAGCACCAGGCGGCGACCGTGGCTAGTTCGATGTCGAGCGCGTCATCGGGATCGGCGCCGGCCTCGACCAGGGTGTCGCGCACCTTACAGTAGGCGCTGTCCTCGCCCTGCTGCATCTCGTCGGGCAGGGCTTCCTTGTCGCGGGCGGTGTCGTACATCACCCGGTAGAGCGCCGGGTTCTCGCGCGCGAAACAGACATAGGCCACGCCCAGATTGTTCATCGCCTCGCGGGGGGAGGGGGCCTCGGCCTTGGCCCTGGCCAGCGCCTGGTCCAGCAGGGTCCAGCCCTCGTGGGCGACCGCCTCGAGCAACTCGCCCTTGTCCTTGAAGTGGTGATAGGGCGCCGCCGGACTGACCCCGGCCTCGCGGGCCACCGCGCGGAGCGAGAGGGCGCTGGGGCCCTCGGCTTCCAGGAGACGGCTCGCGGCGTCGATCAGGGCGCGACGCAGATCGCCGTGGTGATAGGGCCGGGCTTCGGCGGCTTGAGATTCTCTCATCAACCCCACTCTAATTCTCTATCTGGGCGCCGTAAAGATATCTTGACGCCGCTTAGATCAGTGTTATCTTAGCGTTGTTAACATAACAAGTACCTCGCTGCTCACGAGGTTCCAACTCAAAGGTGTGTGTCATGTCTCTCGCAAGCTTCGAACGGTTCTTCGACCGTATCGCGCCGGCCCTGATCCTGGGCCTCGGCACGTCCCTCACGGCAGCCTTCGCCGCCGTCGGCATCTGATCTCCCCGTCTCCTGCCGATCGGAGAAGGGCCCCCCGCGGGGCCCTTTTTCGTCGGCGCCGACAGGGCGCCAAGCGCCATCATGCATTTCTGCATAGCTGCACTGCACAATTTCACATCTAGGCAGCGTTCAGATATGTGCTATCTAAGCATCGTCCACATCGGACAGGGCGGCCCAATCGCCTCCCGACTACGAAAGGAAACCAAGCTATGTCGATCCAACTGAACCGTATCCTCGACACCCTCGCGTCCTACGCGATCGTGTTCCTCGGCCTGACCATCGCCGGCGCCACCGCCATCGTCGGCGCGTAAGGCTCCAGGATGCGATGCCGATAAGCCTCGCCCGCTCAACCGAGTTGTGGCGAGGCCCGGCCGCCCTCTCTGCGTCATGGAGATGTCTCCGAATCTTACCTATAGTGGCTCCCACTGCGGGACAGCCCGAGCTTCCTGAACGGGCCCGTCGCCGCATCCATGCGTCGCGAACAGGGGTCTCGTCTTCAGTTCACCAGCGTACGACATAGGCGCCGAGCGGCGCCCCGCCCCCGACAAGGTGGAGGCCGACCATGCAGGTGCTTAGCCGTGCGCCTTCCGGTTGGCCCGCGCTCGTGCTGAACGCCGACTTCCGGCCGCTCAGCTACTACCCCCTCTCCCTCTGGCCCTGGCAGGACGTCATCAAGGCGGTCTTCCTCGACCGCGTCGACGTGGTCTCCACCTACGACCAGGTGGTCCACTCGCCGTCCTTCGAGATGCAGCTGCCGAGCGTGGTGTCGCTGAAGCAGTATGTGGCCCAGGACCGGCCGCCGGCCTTCACCCGGTTCAACCTCTTCCTGCGCGACGCGTTCTGCTGCCAGTACTGCCGGGCCGGCGAGGACCTGACCTTCGACCATGTGATCCCGCGCTCGCGCGGCGGGCGCACCACCTGGGAGAACATCGTCACCGCCTGCGCCCGCTGCAACCTGATCAAGGGCGGCCGCACCCCGCGCGAGGCCGGCATGCACCCGCGCCGTCCGCCGCACCGCCCCTCGGCCTTCGAGCTCCAGCAGCACGGCCGCCGCTTCCCGCCGCACCACCTCCACGAAAGCTGGCTGGACTACCTCTACTGGGACATCGAGCTGGAGGCTTAGAGCGCCCTCCAGCCACGGGCGGTCGTGCGCGCCCCTGGCCGCACGCAACCCGTCTCCAAGTCATTCACTCTTCTGATAGTCAGCGTTGACAGTCTCCCGCCCATCCTGCACCGTCACAGCAATCGCCGAACGGCGGTCGTGGGGATTCAACCTCGCGTTCTGGGGAAGCGCACAGCGTCAACGCCCGCAATGAGCGGCGCTGTCAGGGGAGGGAAATATGAGGCAAAACGTCTTTTGCGGCGTGTCCGCCGTAGCGATCGTCGTATCCGCAGCTCTGTGGTCCAGTCCGGTTTTCGCCGCTGACGCAGCCGCCGGCGACGCCCCGATCAGCACCGCCTCCGGCGGGTCGAGCGTCGAGGCCGAGGTGAACAGGTCGACGGTCACCCGCACCGCCGCCGCGGCGCCGTCCAGAGCGGCCGGGTCAAGCGCCGACAGCACCGTGAGCGAGGTCGTGGTGACCGGCTCCTACATCGCGGGAACGCCGAAGACGACCGCCCTGCCGGTCGATGTGATCAATGCGCAGGACCTCGCCAAGCGCGGTTCGCCCACCATGGTCGAGATCGTGAAGTCGCTCCCGGCTGCCTCGGGCTCCATCGGCGAAACCAATCGTCTGCTCGGCGCGTCCGCCGGCATCGCAACGATCAACCTGCGCGGCTTCGGCGCGGCGCGAACGCTCGTCCTGTTCAACGGCCAGAGGCTGGCGCCCTCGGTGGCGGGGCCAGCCGCGGGCGGCGTCGACGTCAACCTGATCCCCATGGCGGCTATCGGCCGCATCGAGGTCCTGAAGGACGGCGCGGCCGCGATCTACGGGTCCGACGCGGTGGCGGGTGTGGTGAACTTCATCAGCCGAACCGACCTCGACGGCCTGGAGGTCAGCGGCGACTACAGCGCCATCAAGGGCAACTCCGGGAACTACACGCTGAGCGGAGCGTGGGGGAAGAAGTTCGAAAACGGCAATGCGCTCATCACCCTGGGCTACCGCCGCATCGACGAACTGCGCACGACCGACCGCAGCTGGGCCCTGCAGCCCAACGCGGTCGACCCGTTCGGCGGATGGTCTGCGTCCTCGAACCCGGGCGGCTACACCACCGGCGCGGGCGGCGGCGTTCTTCCCAACGGATCGCTGGCGCAGCCCTATGCCAACCCGATCAACTTCCAGGACGATGGCTGCGTGCCGCTGGGCGGCGAGATCGTCGGCGGCACCTGCCGCTTCCACTACAGCCAGTTCGACAACCTAGCGGACAACGAGACCCACTATCAGGTCTATGGCGAACTCAACTACGACCTGACCGCCGACACGCGAGTCCACTTCGAGGGGATGTACTCCAAGCACGACGTGACCGACGAGCGTGTATCGCCCTACGAGTCCACCGTGCAGTTCCCGACGCCGATCCAGGCGTCCGGGGGATCGCCCGGCGGCGGGGTCTCACCCTATCCCGCCACCGGCCTCAATCAGCAGTCGCGCTTCTATATTCCGTTCGCCAACCCGGGTCTGACGACGCTGTTCAACCAGCACTGCCTGGCCGGCGTGGCGTCGCCCTATTCGGCCGTGCAATGCAACGACATCCAGACGTCCGGGGTGATCACCTCGCAGACCCAGTGGCGGCCGGGCGGCTATGGCGGCCAGCCGCTGTTCTCCGACCTCGCGGACCACAACAAGCGCGAGGCCGATGAATTCCGCCTCTCCGGCGTGCTCAGCGGCAAGCTCGGCTACGGCAACTGGAAATACAACGTCGCGCTCACCTACATGGACATCCACGGCGAGACGGGCACGCCCGATGAAATCGTCAATCGCCTGCAGCTGGGCCTCCGCGGCCTCGGCGGTCCAAACTGCAACGTCGCCGCCAACACGCCCGGCCAGAACGGCTGCTTCTGGTTCAATCCCTTTGCGAATGCGGTGGCGAAAGACGCGGTCCACGGCGCCGTAAATCCATTCTTCAGCGCCGCCGCCGTGCCGGCGAACACCAACACCCAGGCGCTGTTCGCCTGGATGCACCAGAACGGCACCGCGATCAGCGAGAGCAAGATCCTGGTCGGTGACGCGGTCGCGAACGGGGAGGTCCCGATCCAGCTTCCCGGCGGACCGGTGGCCGTGGCGGTGGGCGCGCAGTGGCGCTACGACTCCTTCAGGACCAACCCCGGCGACACGATCTCCGATATCGGCGCCACGCGGTGCGTCGACGACGTCGATGACCACACGCCGACCTGCACCAACGGGATCGGAGCATTCATTCTATTCCCGTCGGTTCAAACCAGCTCCGCAAGCCGCGAAGTCACCGCGGTCTTTGGCGAAGCCAAGTTGCCGATCCTCGACAACCTCAACGCCGACCTCGCCGTGCGATACGAATATTACGGCGGCAATATCGGCTCGACGACCAATCCCAAGTTCGACATCAAGTGGCAGGCGCTCCCCTGGTTCGCCCTGCGCGGCTCTGTGGGAACTACCTTCCGCGCACCGCCGGAAACCTCGATCAGCAACACCTTCTCGCGCTCGCTCCAGCAGTTCGTGGATCCCACGAACGGGGCGGCCCTCTATCGGGCGGTGGACACCTACGCCAATCCGAACCTGCAGCCGGAAAAGGCCACGAACTACGATGTCGGCGGCATCTTCCAGCTGGGGAACTTCCGCGCGACGCTCGACTGGTGGAAGTTCAACTTCAAGGAGGAGCTGACGGGCGAAACCGCGACCGCCATCTACGCGACGATGTTCCCGAGCGCGTCGCCCTCCGCATGGCAATGCACCAACGCCGCGCTCGCCTCGCGCTTCACCTTCGCCTCCGGCGCGGGCACCGCGGTGAACCCGCTCACCGGCACCAACTGCCACCCCTCGAACTTCCAGGGGGTGCGCGCGAACCTGATCAACGGGCCCAACGTCAACACCGACGGGGTGGACATCGACGCGCTCTACGACATTGAGAACCTGTTCGGGATCCCCGGGAACTTCACCGCCGGCGTCGACGCGAGCTATCTGCGGAAATATCAGCGCGGGGCGCTGAAGACCCTCGACGGGATCACCATCGCGGCGGGCGTGGACCGGGCCGGCAAGGCCGACCTGCTCAGCACCTTCTATTCCGACCCGCATTGGAAGGCGACGTTCTACCTGAACTACGCCGTGGGGCCGCACAACGTCCGGGTCACGTTCCACTACGTCGACCCGCTGCGCGACATCAACCACGACACCGACGCCGCCACCCCAGGGGTGCAGGCGGCGACCATCAAGGCCTTCACGCCGGTGGACCTCACCTATCGGGTCAACCTGCCGGCGGACACCACCCTGACGGCGACCATCCAGAACCTCTTCGACAAGGATCCGCCCTTCGCCTTCAGCCCCTTCAACTACGACTTCTTCCTGGCCAGCCCGCTCGGCCGCGTCTTCGAGGTGGCCGTCAAGAAGCGCTTCTGAGGTCGGGCGAGGCGGCCTTCCACCGTCACGCTCACGGCGCTGTTCGACGTTCCTTCCCGAACACGCCCTTTTTCCCCCGGAACGCCCTGGCGCTCCGGGGGGCCTCGTTCGCCCGGCGCTGTCGCCCGCGCGGGAGGCGCCTGCCGTAGAGACGGCCGGGCGGGGAGGCGTCTCCATCGTTCTCATCGCCGTTGAGAGGGGCGGCGGGAGTGAGTGCGGCCGGCCGATCCCACCCATGAAGTAGACCCAGGCGTCCGATGCAGTCCTATGCGCTTACCGTCGACAAGTTCCTCGAGCACGCCGCCAAGTGGGCGGGCGAGCGGGAGATCGTGACCGCCCTGGGCGGCGCGAGGCTGCGCACGGGCTACGCGGCGCTGCGCGAGCGCAGCAACCGGCTGTCCGGGGCGTTCGCCGCGCTCGGACTTGCGGCCGGCGACCGGGTCGGGACACTGGCCTGGAACACCCAGCACCACCTCGAAATCTACTACGCGGCGATGGGCGTCGGCATCGTCTGCCACACGCTGAATCCGCGCCTGACCGCCGCGCACCTGGCGGCGATGGTCAACGAGGCGGAGGACCGCGTCCTGGCGGTCGCCGGCGACCTTTGGCCGTTGGCGACCGAGCTTGCGCCGCTCTGCCCGAACCTGGAACACGTCATCGTGCTGGACGACGGCCCGGCGGAGCCCGGCGACCTGGCCGGGTCTCGGGCCAAGGTCTGGGCCTACGATGCTTTGCTGGAGGGCCTGGGCGCGCGGGCCGCGTGGGGCGGGTTCGACGAGGAGGCCGATGCAGGGCTCTGTTACACCTCGGGCACCACCGGCAAGCCCAAGGGCGTCGTCTACGCCCATCGTTCCAATTACCTGCACACCCTGCGGGCCCTGCAGGCCGACGCCCTGGCCCTGACCGCGCGCGACACGGTCCTCGCCGCGGTGCCGATGTTCCACGCCAATGGCTGGGGCATGCCGTTCGCAGCGCCGGCGGTGGGCGCGAAACTGGTGCTGCCGGGACGGAACGCCGACGGGGCCAGCTTGACGGCCTTGATGCGCGAGGAGGGCGTCACGGTCGCGGTGGGCGTGCAGACGGTCTGGCTCGGCGTCGTCGATCATCTCGACGCGGTCGGTGGCGATCTCCCGGCGCTGGAGCGGGTGATCATCGGCGGCTCGCACTGTCCTGACGCCCTGATCCGCCGGCTGGAGGATCGGCTGGGTGCGCGCGTGCAGACGAGCTGGGGGATGACGGAGCTCTCGCCGCTGGGCGTCATCACGGCCCGCGATGCTCCGGTGACCGAGACCCGCGCCGCGGGGTGGCCGGTCATGGGGCTCGATCTGAAGCTGACGGACGCCGACGGCGCGACGCTGCCCGAACAGCGCGGCGTGGTCGGCCACCTGAAGGTCCGCGGCGCCAGCGTCCTCGATCGCTACTTCAAGGCGGCGGAGCGCGCCCTCGACGACGAGGGCTATTTCGACACCGGGGATCTCGCGAGCCTCGACGCGGCGGGCACCCTCAGCATTCGCGGTCGCTCAAAGGACCTGATCAAGTCCGGGGGCGAATGGATCAACCCTGCCGAGATCGAGGAGATCGTCGGACGACACCCCGCGGTGGGACAGGTGGCGGTGATCGGGCGGAGCGACCCGAAGTGGGGAGAGCGGCCGGTCTTGATCGTCGAAACCCAGCCGGGCCACACGGTCGAGCTGCCGGATCTCCTCGCCGTCCTCAAGGGCAAGGTCGCCGACTGGTGGTTGCCGGATCAGCTGGTCAAGGTGGCTGCGATGCCCCTCGCGGCCACCGGAAAGATTGACAAGCTCCGCCTGCGTGGCGAGTACGCCAAGGAAGGGGAAGCCGGCCTGCCCGGTGCTTGACGCGGCCGCGCCGTCGCGGCCTCTTCGAGGATGTGGAGAGGTCCAGGCCGATGTCGGACGGTTCAGCCGCGAAGAAGGCGGGTGGGAAACGGGCCGAACGGCGCGCGGAGTCGCTTGAGCAGATTCTCGACGCCGCGGAGTATCTATTCTCCAGGAACGGGCTGCACGGCGTGACGCTGCGCGACGTGGCCCAGCGGGTGGGCGTCCACACGACGCTCATGCACTATTACTTCAACGACAAGAAAGCCCTGTTCGACGCGGTCTTCGCGCGCCGCGCCAGCGTCACCAGCGGCCGGCGGATGGAGGCCCTCGAGCGCTACGCCGCCGAGGCCGGCGACCGGCCCACCGTCGAGGGCGCGCTGCACGCCTTCCTCGACACCGACCTCGACCTCTATATCCAGGGCGGCGAGGGGTGGATGAACTACGCGGCCTTCGGCGCCAGGGCCAGCAACACGCCGGAGGGCGCGGCGCTCATGGACGTTCACTTCGACCCGGTGGTCCTGAAGCTGGTCGGCATCCTGAAGCGGGCGCTCCCCGATTACGCCGACGAGGACATCTTCTGGGGCTACCACTTTGTCACCGGCGCGCTGATGAACACGCTCGCCCGCACAGGCCGCATCGACCGGCTCTCCGGCGGGCTTTGCCACTCCGACGACTTCGAGGCGGTCAAGCGACGGATGGCCAAATTCATGGCCGCCGGCTTCCATTCCCTGCGCGCCTGAGGGCCAGTGAATTTCATTCGCTAGATCGTGAGTTAGTATTGACCAGCCGGCGAAACCCCCTCAGCGTCGGCGTAAGGACAAGCGTCCAGATACAAGAAAAGCGGGAGACGTCATGGGTGGTCTTGGGGGCGTGTCGACGCGTAGCCGACTAACGGTGCTGGCGGCCCTGGGCGCTGCGCTGAGTTTAGGCGGAGCGGCGATCGCGCAGCCGAACCTGCTCACTCCTCAGGGGCGGCCGGACTATGACAACCCCGCGACCTGGCTCTGCCGGCCCGATCTGAAAGACAACAGGTGCAAGGTTGACCTCGACGCCACGGTGATCGCGCCGAGCGGAGCGATGTCCTTGGAGAAGTTCGTCCCCGCCAAGGACCCCAATATCGACTGCTTTTTCGTCTATCCGACGGTCTCGAAGGATCCGGGCTGGCAATCGGATCTCGTGCCCGACCGCATGGAGTGGGACGATATCCGCGTCCAGTTCGCGCGGTTCTCGCAGGTCTGCCGCCCGTTCGCGCCGATGTATCGGCAGGGGACCTTGACCGGCCTTCGGGCGCCGGCGGGCGGGCCGCAGCCGGTCGGTGAAAAGCCCGCGCCCGGCGTCGGCGGGTTCAACGACGTGGTCGACGCCTGGACCTGGTACATGGCCCACGAGAACAACGGGCGCGGCGTCGTTCTGATCGGTCACAGCCAGGGCGCGGCGATGATCGCCCGGCTGATCGCCCAGGAGATCGACGGCAAGCCGGTCCAGAAGCAGCTGGTCTCGGCCCTCGTGCTGGGCGCGCCGGTCATGGTCCCGCCCGGCAAGGACGTGGGCGGGACGTTCAAGACGGTTCCAGTCTGCCACGCGGACAATCAGCTCGGCTGCGTCATCAGCTATTCGTCGTTCCGCGACCGGGTGCCGCCGCCCGCGAACTCGCGGTTCGGGCGCTCGCGCGGCGGCCTCGCCGTGGTCTGCGCCAATCCCGCCAGCCTGAAGGGCGGGACGGGCGCAGCGCAGTCCTATTTCATGACACAGGGCTATCTGAACGGATCCGGCGGCGACGCGGAGAAGCAGTGGACCCGTCCCGTGCGCCCGATCAAAACACCATTCGTCAGAACCCCGGGGCTGATCTCCACCGAGTGCGTCTCGCAGGGCGACTTCACCTACCTCTCTGTACACGTGAACCCCAACCCCAAGGGCCATCGCACCGATGAACTCGGCGGACAGATCTTGCGCGCCACCGGCATCGACCCGTCCTGGGGACTGCATATCCTCGACGTCGACCTCACCATGGGCGACCTGAACCGGATCGTCGCCAAACAGGCCGCGGCCTACGCAGCCGCGTCGCGCGGTCGCTAGGCGCGAACCGGCCATGGCCAAGCCAGGACAAGGCGCCGATCGAGCCGTCCACCTCTGCTGGAACATCGAGCTGGAGGCTCAGGCGGGGGCGCAGAACCCTGCGCCCCCGCCCGCCGGTCAGCGAATCGATCGGAACGAGGCTCGGATTTCCTCGGTCAGGGCGGCCGGCTGTTCGAAGGCCGCGAAGTGGCCGCCCTTTTCGAGCCGGTTGTAGTGGATGAGCTTGGGATAGGCCTTCTCCGCCCAACTGCGCGGGCAGGGATAGAGCTCATCGGGGAAGACGCTCACCGCGACAGGGATGGCGATGTTCTGCGGGGTTAGGAAGGGAAGCGTGTTCTCCCAGTAGAGACGCGCGCCCGACACCCCGGTGTTGGTGAGCCAGGCGATGGTGACGTTGTCGAGCACGTCATCCTTCGTGAGGCCCTCGGTCTGGCCGTCGAACACGCGGGCGATCATCTGGTAGCTCTTGGCGTCGTGGTCGAGGAACCAGGCCGCGAGGCCGATGGGTGAATCCGCGATCCCGTACAGGGTCTGCGGCCGCAGCCGCATCTCGTTCGCGTAGCCCAGGCCGGTCGTATAGAAAAATACCAGCCGGTCGTAGGCCGCCCGCTCGTCGGGCGCGAGGCCAGCCGGCGCGGGCGCGCCGGCGATGGCCTGCGCGTCGATCTCCGGCGGAACGGCGCCTGGCATGTTGGTGTGGATAGCCGCCAGTCCCTGCGGCGCCTGGGCTCCCATCCGCTGGGTGATCAGGGCGCCCCAGTCGCCGCCCTGCGCCACGTAACGCGTGTAGCCCAGGCGCTTCATCAATACGGCCCAGGCGCTGGCGATGCGCTCGGGACCCCAGCCGGCGGCCGTCGGCTTGCCGGAGAATCCGTAGCCCGGCATCGACGGGATCACGAGGTCGAAGGCGTCCGAGGCGCTGCCGCCGTGGGCCGTGGGATTGGTCAGCGGATCGATGATCTTCATCTGCTCGACGATCGACCCCGGCCACCCGTGGGTGACGATCAGCGGCAGGGCGTTTTCGTGCTTCGAGCGGACATGGACGAAGTGGATGTCCAGCCCGTCGATCTCGGTGATGAACTGCGGCAGGGCGTTGAGCCTGGCCTCGACCTTCCGCCAGTCGTAGTCGTTCGCCCAATAGTCGGCGAGCTTGCGCGCCGTCGCGAGCTGCACGCCCTGTAGGTCATCGGGGACCGTTTCCCGCTCGGGCCAGCGGGTCGCCTTGATGCGGCGGCGCAGGTCGGTGAGCTCGTCCTCGGACGCCTTGAAGCTGAACGGCCGGATGGCCGTGCGGTCGGGAGCCGTGGCGGCGGCCCCGCCGCCGGGTTGCTCGAGCACGTCGCCGAAAGCATCGGAGGAAGCCGAGCTGACGCCGCCCAGGGCGCCGACCGTGGCCGAAGCGGCGATGAACCGCCGATGGGCCGTCGATGAGAATTCTGATGGCATGACAGGTCTCCTGCTTCGAGGCCGCCCAATGGCGGGACTTCGAGGGGCAGGGACAGAAGCGGCCGAATGCCGTCGGAGGCTATTGTACGAAGGTGTTGGCGATACCTTCGTGTCGGTCCGGCGGGCCGCCCGTTGAAGCGGGCGCCGTCGCCGCACCGCGCTGGGACAGGGGCGATCAGTTCGCCCATGCAATCACCGGTAGACCAACTATAATCCGGCCTTCGACTGTCGACAGAGGGGCCGAAGATGCCGGAATCCTCACCGACCGTGTTTGTCGTCGACGATGACCTCGCCGTGCGCGAAGCGCTGGAAGGTCTGATCCAGGTGGCGGGCTGGACCCCGCGAACCTTCGCCTCCGGCCAGGCGTTCCTGGCCTCTCCGCCCGCCTCGGGGCCCAGCTGCCTGGTGCTCGATTTCGGCTTGCCGGACCTGACCGGCCTGGACGTGCAGGCCCTGGTCGCCCGCGATCGGAGCGACATGCCGATCATTTTCATCTCCGGCTACAGCGACGTGCCGATGACCGTGCGGGCGATGAAGGCGGGCGCCGTCGAGTTCCTGACCAAGCCATTCGGCGAAGACGTCCTGCTGGCGGCCGTCACCTCGGCCCTGGAGCGCAGCCAGGCCGTGGTGGGCGAACAGACGGCGCTTCGCGCGCTGCGGGCGCGCTACGCCACGCTCAGCCGCCGCGAGCGCGAAGTGATGAGCCTGGTGGCCTCGGGCCTCCAGAACAAGCAGGTCGGCGGCGAGCTCGGCATCAGCGAGATCACGGTGAAGGCGCACCGCGGTCGGGCGATGCGGAAGATGAAGGCCAGGTCGCTTGCGGACCTGGTGACCCTGCAGGCCAGGCTGCAGCCGGCGGCCGGCTGATCGACCGCCGCCGCCCGATCCCGAGGTTGAACGGTGTCCGCCCGGACGACGGTCAGTAGTTCAGGCCCGGGCTGACCAGCTGCAGGCTGACGACGAACCAGACGAAGGCTAGGAGCGCGAGCATGATTCCGGTGACCGAGGTCTTCG
The DNA here is from genome assembly GCF_041691455.1 of Phenylobacterium sp. Lineage (GTDB taxonomy): Bacteria > Pseudomonadota > Alphaproteobacteria > Caulobacterales > Caulobacteraceae > Phenylobacterium. The sequence goes on from NZ_JBEPUO010000002.1 coordinate 459,070, forward strand.
CCCACCAGCTGCGGCCTGCCTCGGTCCAGACACGGACGGCGTTCCAGACCGACAGGCCCGCGCCGATCACGCCCAGCAGGCAGACCAGCTGCAGCAGGCGCAGCCAGATATCCAGCGCGTCGTCGAACAGGTAGATTTTGGTGCTGGCCGCCTGGGCGATGCCGACGTAGCCGGCGAGCGCCAGGAGATCGAGGAGGCCGGCGACCCGCACCGCCCGGTAGAGCATGGCGGTGCGCCCCGACAGCGGGAAGCTCTGGCCGTAGCGCCGGCGGACCAGGGCCTGGACCGGCCATAGCGCGAGCATCGCCAAGAGCACGCCGCACATGCCGATCAGCAGGGGCACGTTCCAGGCGGAGCTGGCCGCGAACGGCACCGGCTGGAAGACCATGATGGCGGCCAGGTCGTCCTCGCCGAAACCGGTCACCTTGCCGTCCTTGACCACCGCGGCGAGGGTGTGTTTGCCGCTGGCGTCCTTCCAGACGAACGGGCCGACCTCGCGCCAGACGAAGGGCGTTCCCGCGTCGTCCTTCAGGTTGGAGACCACCAGGGTCCCGTCCTTGTTGGCGGCGACCTTCATCTGGCCGAGCAGGTTGAGAACCCGCAGGAAGCCGGTGTCGACCCGGCGGCTCGACCAGTAGACGCCCTGCATCATCGCGGCGTGGGCCTTGGCGGTGGCGGCCGTGGGGAGGGGCGCCTCAGGGGCCGGGTAGTAGCGGTCCATGAAGCTGCTCAGCAGGGTCTCGCGGACGTTCTGGACGAGGCCGCCCTTGCCGGCGCTGTTCATCGAAATGAAGAAGCCGACGCCGTCGTTGAGCAGCAGGTGCAGGTCGGAGTGGAAGGCGACGGTGTCGCCGCCGTGGCCGACGATCACATGGCCGTTGCGGTCCTCGTGATAGAAGCCGAGCGCCATGCCGTTGAGCGGCGGCACATACTGCTTCTGCGGGGCGTGCATCTGGCGGGCGGTGGCGTCCTGCAGGATCCGCACGGAGCCATACTGGCCGTTGTTCAGGTGCGCGATCATGAAGCGCGAGACGTCGTCGCCGGTGGTGGCCAGGCTGCCGGCCGGCGCGGGGCCGACTAGCTCATAGTTCTGGGGCGGCCCGGAGGCGCGCAGATACCCCGACGCCATCCCGGCCAGCAGGTTCGGCTGCAGGGGCTGGCTGAAGCTCGAATGGTTCATCTCGAGCGGGGCGAAGATGTGCTTGGCGACATACTGGTCGAAAGGCTCGCCCGAGGTGCGCTGCACGATGTAGCCGGCGAGCGCCGCGCCGTAGTTGGAATAGGCGGGGACCTCGCCGGGCGGGAAAATGCGGTTCGGCGTCCAGACCGAGATGAACTTGTCGAGCGGCAGCAAGACCTTGGTGTCGCCGGGGAAGAGGTGCTTGATCGTCTCGGCGAAGCCGGCGGTATGGGTCATCAGGTCCCGCATGGTGACGGGCTTGCCGCCATAGGCCGGGATCTTGAAATCCAGGTACTGGTTGACGTCGCCGTCGAGGTCGATCTTGCCGGCCTCGACCTGCTGCATCACGGCCGTCCAGGTGAACAGCTTCGAGACCGAGCCCGGCCGGAAGAGCGTGGCCTTCGGGTCGATGGGACGCTTGGATTTGACGTCGGCGTAGCCGTAGCCCTTCTCGGTCAGGACCTGGCCGTCCTTGACCACCACCACCACGGCGCCGGCGATGTCGGCGCTGGCGAGCGCATAGGGCAGGTAGCCGTCAAGCCAGCTGTCGAGGTCGGCCTTGGTGAGGGCGGGCGTGGTCGCGGGGGCGGCGGGCGGGGCTGCAGCCGCGGCCGAGGCGGTCTTTGTGGGCCTGGTCTCCTGCGGGGCCTGCGCGTGCGCGCCGCCTGCGAGGATGAGAACCGCGCTCAAGGCGCCGATCATCGATTTCAGCTTCATGGCGATAGCCCCCTTAGGTCCGCGGCGATGCACGGCGTGCAGGTTCCAGTCCCACATAATTTTCAATCCTGGAAATTAATTTAGCGCAACCTGAAACTTTCGGCCCGCCGTCGCCGCGACCTAGGCCGAGCCGGTCCCGAGGATGGCGGCGGCAAAGGCGTGGCGTTCGAAGAGGATGTCGCAGAACCGGGTCCGCACCTCGGCGACCTCGGGACGGGCTTCCAGGCTCCGGCTCCAGTCGTTGGCGGTCCTGAGGTCGCGGTGCGCGGAACTCAGGCGGTAGTCGTAGGTCCCGGTCACCCGCGCCGCGGAGGTGGTGGCCGGGTCGGCGGCGATCCAGGCGTCCAGCAGGTCGAGGCTGCCGACGTGCGCGCCGTTGATCTTCAGGTAGGTGACGCATTCGCAGGTCCCCGGCGGCAGCCTGACCGGCGACACGAAGCCCAGCGCCCCGAGCCGCTTGAGATCGCGCACCCGCCGCCACGCCGCGTTCGGGGAAACCCCGAGGGCGTCGGCGAGCCCCGGGCCGCGCGGCAGCGGCCTGCCCTCGAGCTTCGCCAGGATGCGCAACTCGTCGAGCGAGAGGCCAGTCGGCCGCTTCGCTTCGCGTCTCATGGCCGGGTCGAGCAGGGCCACGGGGCGTGATCCTCCGCGCCGTGCTCGTCATCTGTCGTCGACGCTCGCTGCACGGCTCGGCCTTCGGAAGCGCCTGGACGCTCAGTAGCTGGCGGACAGCGACAGCCCGATCGTGCGGGGCTGGATGAGGCCAGCCTGAACGGCGCCGTTGGGGGTCGAGCCGATGCCGCCGAGCGACAGGAAGCCACGTTCGTCGCCGACGTTCTTCACATAGGCCTCGATGCGGTACTTCTGCCAATCGAGGCCGGCGCGCAGGTCGACCGTCTTGAAGCTCGGCACGGAGGTCTGCCCGAAGGTGGCGTTGAAGTCCGAGCGGCGGCGGCCGACGAAGCGCACGCTGGCGCCGAAGAAGGCGCGGGCGTCGTTGGCCATCGGGATGCTGTAGTCCGCGTTCAGCGAACCGCTGAAGGGTGCGGAGAAGGGCAGGCGGTCACCGTCCTTGCCGCCGAGCAGGGCCGGGGTGTTTTCCGTGAGGTTGGCCTGGGTGAAGGCGCCGTTGGCCGAGAGCGTCAGGCCGACCATCGGAACATAGGTGACGCTGCCTTCCACGCCCTTGCTCTCGGCGCCGCCGCCGTTGGTGTTGACGCCGAAGTTGTTGACGTTGGCCAGCAGCTGGATGTCGGTCCAGGTGATGTAGAAGGCGGCCAGGTCGACCGAGACGCTGCGGTCGAGCAGGTCGGCCTTGATGCCGGCTTCGTAGTTGACGATCGAGTCCGATTGGAAGGTGCGCGGCACGGCGGCGGGCGCCAGCGGCGAAATGGCGTTCGGGCCCCCGGGACGGTAGCCCTTGGCGACCCGGGCATAGACGGTGGCGTCGTCGCTCAGCTTGTACTTGGGGGCCACGGCGAAGGTGAATACGCCCTCGGACGAACTGCCGCCGACCACGGTGCCGCCGCCGAGCGGACCGCCGTTGGTCTGGGATTCGGTCTGCTTGTTGTGGCTGTAGCGGCCGCCGACGCTGACGTCGAAGCGGTCGGTGAAGTGGTAGTCGGTGTTGGCGAAGACCGCGTACTCGGCATAGTCGCTCGGCAGGGACACGGTCTGCACCCCGCCGAAGCCGGCGGCCACCTGCGGCGCGCTCTGCAGATTGATCCCGCTGAGGTTCTGGAACAGCTTGTTGTCTTCGTGGGTGTAAAAGGCGCCGACCAGCCACTCGAATTTCTGCGCTGGTGAGGCCAGACGGATTTCCTGCGTGAACTTCTGTTGCTGGAGGTTCTGCTGCACGCCCGCGCCGAGCGGGGTGTGGAAGATCGCGGTGAGCGTCGGGCCAAGCTGGGCCGTCGCGTCGCCGTTGGCGTCCTGGCGCAGCGTCGCATAGCTGGTCGCCGAGACCAGGCTGGCGAAGCCGAGATCGTAGTCGGCGGTGGCGTTGTAGATCCGATAGTCGATCTTGTTGGGCGCGGCGAAGGTGCGGCTCTGCCCGAGGTCGCCATAGAGCGGCGCGAGCGTGATGCGGTTCACATCCTCGGTCGAGGTGCCCTTGCTGGAGATCGCCTGGCCCACCGCCGAAAGCCTGAGGGTGAACTTGTCGGTCGGGTGGTAGAGGAAGCCCAGGCGCACGCCGCTGAAGAGTGCGCCGTTGACGTTGCGCGCGTGGCGGAGCGGGTCGTCGACCCAGCCGGGCTGGTCGCTGTAGAAGCCACCGATCCGGACCGCCGCGTTCTCGCCGAGCGGGGCGTTGAAGACGCCCTTCACCGAGCCGCCGGTCGAGCCGGAGTTGGTGTTCTCCACGTCCGCCTCGATGCGGCCGGAATAGTGCGAGGGGTCGGGCGCGTTGGTCACGAACTTCAACAGGCCGCCGAGGCTGCTGGCGCCATAGAGCGTGCCCTGGGGTCCGCGCAGGACTTCCACGCGTTGCATGTCGAAAGTGTCTAGGTCCGGCGTCAGGATCGCGCCGTTCGACAGGCCGGTCACCGAACCATAGGGGGTTTCGTCGACGTAGGTGCCGATCGTGGCGCTCACCCCGCCGGCGTTGATGCCGCGCAGGACGAGGCGGTTCGAGCCGGCCTGGGAGGCGATCAACGCCATGCCCGGAACCCGGGTGATGTAGTCTTCGAACTTCGACGCCCGCACCAGCGCCAGCGCGTCGCCGGAAATGGCGGTCACCGACTGGGGAACGTCGCGCAGGTTCTCTTCGCGCTTGTCGGCGGTGACGACGACTTCCTGCACCGTGCCGGGCGAGCCCGCCGCGGCGTCGGCGGCGTAGCTCGCGACCGGAAGGGCGAGGGCGGCGAAGGCGGCCCCGGCCAGCAAGCTCAGCTTCGTGACAGCGTTCATCGGTAGTTCCCCCTGCAGTTCGTCGGGGCGATGATGACAATAATTTTTCAGAGTTGGCAAATGCTTTCCGAATCTGAACGCGAGTGCCTGGTTGAGGTTTTCGGGCGTCAGATTTGAAAGTCGGGAATCTTCCGAGCAGAACTCGGCGGGCTCTGATCATGCCGCCGAACTTTCACTCCGCCTGCGGCCGAGTTTCTCGTTTGGCGAATGCTCTGCCGCAATGCGCGCTAGACGCGAGGCGCGATCACGAGACCGCCGGAAAGCCGACGCGGCGCACCCAGCCGTGGGGGTCGTCGGACCGGCCCCGCTGGATGGCGACCAGCTGGGTCCGGAGCTCGGCGGTGAGCGGGCCCTCGGAGCCATCGCCGATCATGAAGTCGCCATCGCGGGTCTTGACCTGACCGATCGCGGCGACCACCGCGGCGGTGCCGCAGGCGAAGGCTTCGCGCAGCCGCCCGGCCGCGGCGTCCTCGCGCCATTGCGGCAGGGAATAGGCCGCCTCGCGCACTTCGAGGCCGCGGGCGCGGGCAAGCGCGATCACCGCGTCGCGGGTGATCCCGGGCAGGATGGTCCCGAGCGGCGGGGTCCGCAGCGATCCGTCCTCGAACACGAAGAAGACGTTCATGCCGCCGAGCTCCTCGATCCACCGGCGCTCCGCGGCGTCCAGGAAGACCACCTGGTCGCAGCCGCGCGCGACGGCCTCGGCCTGGGCGACCAGGCTGGCGGCATAGTTGCCGCCGCACTTGGCCGCGCCGGTGCCGCCGGGGGCCGCGCGGCTGTAGTCCTGCGAGACCCATACAGAGAGCGCGCCGGTCTGGGCGCCGAAGTAGGAGCCGACCGGCGAGGCGATGACCGCGAACAGATAGTCCGCCGACGGTTTGACGCCCAGGAACACCTCCGTGGCGATCATGAAGGGGCGCAGGTAGAGGCTGCCGTCGCCATCGGGAATCCAGGCGACGTCGAGGCGCACGAGCTGCTCCAGCGCCTCGACGAAGAGCGCCTCGGGCAGGGCCGGCATGGCGAGGCGCTCGGCCGATTGCTGGAAGCGCCGGGCGTTGGCCTCGGGCCGGAACATCAGCACGCCGCCGCCGTCGCCCCGATAGGCCTTCAGGCCCTCGAACACCTCCTGGGCGTAGTGGAAGACGGCGGCCGCCGGGTCGAGGGCGATCGGCCCCCGCGGCCCGACCGCGGCGTCATGCCAGCCTCGGGCCTCGGAATAGCGGATCGTCACCATGTGGTCGGTGAACACCCGGCCGAATCCCGGCGCGTGGAGCAGCTCGGCGCGCCGGTCCGCGGGCGTGGGCGAGGGGTGGGGCTGGATTTCAAACATCGCGGCGTCCGTGGATTCCGTCAGGCCCTGGAGACCGACGCCACGCTGCTGGCGAAACGGTCCGGGCGCAGGTCATGCGCCTCGACGCCGAACCGGGTCAACGCCTCGGGGACCCGCTCGCCGCGCACCAGGGCGGCGGCGAGCTGGCCCATGGCCGGCGCCGTCTGGATGCCGTAGCCACCCTGGCCGGCGAGCCAGAAGAAGCCCGGCGCGTCCGGCGCATAGCCGACCACCGGGCTGCGGTCGGCCACGAAGCTGCGCAGGCCCGCCCAGCTGCGGCGCACCCGCCGCACCTCAAGCGTCGTCGCGGTCTGCACCCGGTCGATCGCGATGGCGATGTCCAGCTCCTCGGGCTGGGCGTCGCAGGGGTCGGTGGGCGTCTCGTCGCCCGGCGACAACAACAGGGCGCCGGCGTCGGGCCGGAAGTAGAACTGCTCGTCGACGTCGATCACCATCGGCCAGTCGTCGCTGTTCGAACCCTCCGGCGCGGGGACGATCAGCGCCGTCCGCCGGTTCGGTTGCAGGCCCACGGTCCTCACCCCGGCGAGCTCGGCGATCACGTCGGCCCAGGCGCCGGCGGCGTTGATCACCGTCGCCGCGTCGATCCGCGCGTCCGGAGTGTCCACCCGCCAGCCGCCCTCGCGCCGCGAGAGGCGCACCACTTCGGCGTTGACCACCAGCTCGCCGCCCCGGGTCTTGAGCTGCCGAAGCCAGGCCTGGTGCAGGACGTCCACGTCGACGTCGGCCGAACCGATCTCCAGCGCCGCGCCGGCGACGTAGTCGTCCCGCAGGATCGAGCACTGGGCGAGGGTCTCGGCGGCGGTGAGGCGTCGGATCGACGGGGCGACGTCGGGCAGGGCGCAGAAGTCCTCCAGCTTGGCCATCTGGGCGGCCGAGGCGATGTGCAGGGCGCCGCGCGGCCGCACGATCGGCGCGTCGGCGAAGCCCGCGGGCGGCGTGTAGAGGAACGCCCGGCTGGCGCGGGAGAGGGCGCGGATCGGGCCGCTGCCGTAGATCTCCGAGAACAGCGCCGCCGAACGGCCGGTCGAATGCATTCCGGGAAAGGCTTCCCGCTCGAGCACCATCACCTTGTGCGTCTGGGCGAGTTCGGCGGCGACGGCCGCGCCCGCGATCCCGGCGCCGATGACGACGATGTCGGCCGTGTCCGTTTTCATGTCCTGTCGATCTTTCGGGCGGCGGCCAGGGCGGTTCGGTAGAGCAAGGTTGCGACGATCGCGCAGGGCAGCGCCACAGCGGTGATCGCCGCGCCGACCGCGGTCGGGTCGTGCAGCACATGCTCCAGGATCAACGCGGGAAGGGCGGCGCCGAGGGCCAGGCCCAGGCCGATATTGATCAGCGAAACGATGCTGACGCTAAGGCCCCGGGCGTCGCCGGGCGCCAGTTCCTGCAGCACGGTGATCCCGACCGCCTGGCCGGTGGTCGAGGCGAATATCCAGACGCCGGCGAGCGCGAAGACCAGGGGCGGCGAGGGGGCCATCACGAAGAGCGTGCTGACGATGCCGGCCAGCATGGCGCCGACCGCCAGGACCAGGCGCGAGGAGGCGCCGCCGCGCTTGACCATCCGGTCGGCGACGATCCCGGCGCCGGCGGAACCCAGCACGCCGCCGATGATCACCACCGTGCCCAGGACGCCGCCGATTTCCGCGACCCCAGTCCCGAAGCGCCGCGAGAGGAAGGTCGGGATCCAGTTGAGGATCGCGAAGTCGCAGAGGCTGCTGAGGCCCATGGCGGCGTAGAGCGGGGCCAGCACCGGCCAGAGGGCGGCCAGGCGCTTGGCGGCGTCGTGCAGCGGCACGGGCTTCGCCGAACCGCCGCCGATCAGGTGACGCCGCGCGGGCTCGGGGACGGTGGCGGCGAGGACCGCGACGGGCAGGCCGAGCAGGCCCAGGATCACCAGCCCGGCCCGCCAGGGGGCCAGCGCGCCGATGACCGGCATGCCGTGCAGCGCGCCGGACTGGGCGGCCTGCAGGATGAAACCGCCGAGCGCCAGCGCCACGCCGCCGCCGACGATCATGCCCATGAGGAAGGTCCCGGTGGCGGCGCCGCGGCGGTTGACCGGGAAGCTGTCGGTGATGATCGACATGGCGGCGGGCGCGAGCGCGGCTTCCCCGATGCCCACGGCGGCGCGGGCGGCGAACAGGCTTCCGAATGAATGCGCGTAGCCACAGGCCACCGTCGCCAGGCTCCAGATGACGATGCCGGTGACGATCACCAGGCGGCGCGGCAGGACGTCGGCGGCGCGTCCGAGCCCCACGCCGGCCACCGCATAGATCAGGGCGAAGGCGGCGCCCTGCAGCAGGCCGATCTGGACGTCGGTAGCGTGCAAGTCCGCGCGGATCGGGTCGACGAGCAGGCTGAGGATCTGCCGATCGCTGTAGGACAGGACCGCCGCGATGCAGAACACGCCCACCGCCCACCAGGCGCGGGACGCGGGCGGCCACGGGGCTTCCCCCGTCACGGCGCGGTCGGCGTTGGCGGTCGTCATCATCGGTTGAACCGGTCCCCAGCTTTCGATACGACTTGGCATATCTGAAAACAGTTTTCCACAACCGAAATCTCAGGAGACATGGTTTGCGGGTGTTCGCAGCCGGCCTACAGAGCGAGACCAACACCTTCGCGCCATGGCCGACGGGCGCCAGGGCGTTCGAGGAGGGCGGGATGCGGCGCGGCGCCGAGGTCCTGGCGGGCCAGGGCCCCGACCACAAGACCGCGCAGCTGTGGCGTGAGCTCTGCCTGCGCGACGGCCATGAGTTCACGGCCGGCCTGTTCGCCTGGGCCCAGCCGTCGGGCCCCATCGTGCAGACGGTCTATGAGGCCATGCGCGACGAGATCCTGGCCGCCCTGCGGTCGCAGGGGCCGTTCGACGTGGTCCTGCTGTTCCTGCATGGCGCCATGGTTTCGACCGGCTGCGACGATTGCGAGGCGGACCTCGTGCGCCGGGTGCGCGAGGTCGTCGGCGACAAGGCGGTGATCGGCGTCGAGCTCGACCCGCACTGCCATCTGACCCAGCCGCTGATCGACGCGGCGGACGCCGTCATCCTGATGAAGCACTATCCGCACGACGACTATCTCGAACGCTGCGTGGAACTCTACGGCCTCTGCCTGGCCAAGGCGCGGGGCGAGGCGCAACCGACCTCCGCGCTGTTCGACTGCCGGATGGTCGGCTTCTACCCGACCACGGGCGAGCCCATGGCCTCCTTCCTCGGACGCTTCGCCGAGGTCGAGCGCCAGCCCGGCGTGCTCTCGGTCAGCTTCGCCCACGGGTTTCCGTGGGGCGACACGCCCGACACCGGCTCGCGGGTGCTGGTCATCACCGAAGGAGACCCGGCGCTCGCCGCGCGGCTCTCCGAACAGATCGGCCGGGAGATCTACGCCGCGCGTGAGGCGTTGCTGCCCCGGTTCCTGAGCGTGGACGCCGCGCTCACCGACGCGCTCGCGACGCCGGGCCTGGTGGTGGTGGCCGACACCGCCGACAACGCCGGCGGCGGCGCGCCCGGCGACAACACCAGCCTGCTGAAGGCGATGCTGGACCGCGGGATCGCCGGCGCGGCGCTCGGCGCGATCTGGGACCCGGTCGCCGCGGCGGCCTGCGCGGACGCCGGCGTGGGCGCAAGGCTGCGGCTGCGGATCGGCGGCAAGTCCGGGCTGTCCTCGGCCCAGCCGCTGGACGTCGAGGCCACCGTCCGGGCCGTACGCGAGCGGCACGACCAGACCGGGCTTGGAAACTCGCGCACCGACATGGGCCTGTCGGTGTGGATCGAGGTGGCGGGGATCGACGTCGTGCTCAATTCCATCCGCACCCAGGTCTTTTCGCCCGACGCCTTCACCGGCCTCGGCATCGACCTGGCGGCCAAGAAGATCGTCGCGGTGAAGTCGAGCCAGCACTTCTACGGCGGGTTCGCGCCGATCGCCGCCAAGGTGATCCGCGCCGCGACGCACGGCGCCATCCAGATGGACTTCGCGGCTCTGAACTATGTGAAGAAGGCCGACCTCAACTACCACCCGCGCGTCGCCGACCCGCTGGCTTGACGGGCTTGGCGACGGCCTCGTCGCGCTCGGCCGTTGCGGCGGCCGCGGCCGGATCCGGTCCCATGGCCGCGGCGATCAGCTGGGATTCCTCGCCCGAGCAGATCGACAGGACCCGGCAGCGCCCCGGCCCCGCCGAGAGGTAGACGTGGCCCATGCCGCTGTCGAAATAGATCGAATCGCCAACCTCCAGGGTGACCGGCGCGTAGAGGTCGGTGTGGAGCTCGACGGTCCCTTCGAGGACGAAGGTGTATTCCTCGCCGGGGTGGCGGATCAGTTCGCTGAACTCCGACACCGAGCGGGCGCGGATTTCGGCGACGATCGGCACGAAGCGCTTATTCAGGAGGTCGGTCGCCGGATAGACGTGCTCGTAGGGCTCGGTCTCGATGACCCGGCCTTCGCCGGCCCGCGTGATGCTGCGCCGGCCGGTCACGAGGCTCAGCGGCGGGGCCGCGCCGTCCGAGGCGAACAGCACGCCGATGTCGATCTCCAGCCCGCGGCTGATCCGCGCCAGCTTGTCGTAGCTGAGGGACATCTTGTCGTTTTCGACTTTCGACAATGTCGAGACGGGCAGGCCGGTCCTTCGGCTGACCTCGGACAGGGTCCAGCCGTTGGCGAGCCTCAGGCCCTTCAGGACCGATCCTGGCTTTGCTTTGGTATTCACGCGCCTTCAGCTCCGCATCCGCTTTTCGCATCCTACTACTGGCTTGCTTCAGAGGTCCAACGCGGGCCGCCGCCGCCGTAGTTCTGGCGGCTCAAGTTTCCCAGTGAGCGGCAATATATCTAAACCGGAAACAGCTTGCGAAAAGAGAAATCATATGAACTGATCGTGACAGGCGGTCAGGGGCCGTGGCTTCGGGTCGCCGTGGGCGATCGCTGACCCATGACGGCATCGCGCCGGCACGGTCCAGGCATTTCACCGTCTCGGGGGCTTTGAGAAATGAAACTGCTCACCAACCTGGCCGCCATGGGCGCGATCTTCGTCGCCCTCGGCGCCTTCGCGCCCGCGCCGACCGAGGTGACGCCCACGACCCTGGCCCCCAAGGCGACGGTGTCCCTGCCTGCCCCCGGGTCGCACAGGGCGGAGGCGGCCGCCGCGCCGGCGCCGACCGCCGCCCACGCGCTCACCGCCGAGGACGCCGCGGCCTATTTCGACGGCCTGCTGCCGGACGCCATCAGCCGCGCCGACATCGCCGGCGCCGTGATCGTCATCGTCAAGGACGGCGAGCCCCTGTTCGAGCGCGGCTACGGCCTCGCGGACATCAAGGCCAGGCGGACGATCGATCCGGAGAAGACGCTGTTCCGCCCCGGCTCGATCTCCAAGACCTTCACCTGGACCGCGGTGATGCAGCAGGTCGAGGCCGGCAAGATCGACCTCGACGCCGACGTGAACCGGTACCTCGACTTCAAGATCCCGGCCTACGACGGCAAGCCGATCACCATGCGCAACCTGATGACCCATTCGCCCGGGTTCTCGGACGCGGCCAAGGACCTGATCGTCAAGGATCCGAAGACCCTCCAGAGCCTCGAGACCCTGCTGAAGGCCGCCGTGCCGCCGCGCATCTTCCCGCCCGGGACCACGCCGGCCTATTCGAACTACGGCGCCTCGCTCGCCGGCTACATCGTGCAGCGGGTGTCCGGCGAGCCGTTCGCCGCCTACGTCGACAAGCACATCTTCGTGCCCCTCGGCATGACCCACTCGACGTTCGAGCAGCCGCTGCCGGCGCGCTTCGCGGCGGACATGGCCAAGGGCTATCGCGTCGCCTCGCAACCGGCCGGTCCCTACGAACTGGTGGGCGAATCCCCGGCCGGCGCGCTCGCCACCAGCGGGTCGGACATGGCGCGGTTCATGATCGCCCACCTGCAGGACGGCGAATACCAGGGCCAGCGCATCCTCAGCGCCCAGACCGCCCAGCTGATGCACAGCCCGCAGTTCAAGCCCGTGCCCTCGCTGCCCGGCATGGCGCTCGGCTTCTATCAGGAGCCCGGCAACGGCCACCGGGTGATCGCCCACGCCGGCGACCTGAACCACTTCCACAGCGACATGCACCTCTACCTCGACGACCACGTCGGCCTGTTCATCTCGTTCAACAGCGCCGGCAGCCTGGGCGCGGCGCACAACATCCGCACGACGGTCTTCAAGGGCTTCACCAACCGCTATTTCCCGGCGCCCGCGACGCCGGAGCTGCCGACCTGGAAAGACGCCAAGGCCGACGGCAAGACCCTGTCGGGCCGCTACATCGACAGCCGCCGCTCGGACTCCGGCTGGCTGCGGATCGCGAACTTCCTGCTCGGCCAGGCGAAGGTCACCGCCGACCCCAAGGGCGTGGTGACGATCTCGAGCTATCGGGGCGTCAACAACCAGCCCAAGCATTGGCGCGAGGTCGGACCGTTCCAGTACCAGGACGTCGGCGGCGACAGCCGGATGGCCGCGGTGGTCGAGGGCGGCAAGGTCATCAGGATCATGACCGACGACCAGCCGCCGGTCCTGTCGCTGCAGCCGGTCTCGCCCGCCATGTCGGCGGCCTGGAACGTGCCTCTGTTCTACGTGAGCCTGGGGATCCTGCTGACCGCGGCGGTGACCTGGCCGGCGGCGGCGATCATCCGCCGGCGCTATGGCCACAGCTTCGCGCTCGCCGGCCGCGCGGCCCTGCTCTACCGGCTGACCCGGGCCGTCTGCGTGGTCGACCTCGCGTTCGCTGGCCTCTGGTTCTGGTTCCTGTCGCAGAAGGACATCCAGTGGTTCAGCAGCGGAACCGATGGGATCATCCGGCTGATCCAGCTGGTGGGCCTGGTCGGGGTCTTGGGAACGCTCGCACCGCTGGCCAATGTGGCGACGGTGTTCGGCGACGCCTCGCGGGGCTGGTGGGCCAAGGTCTCGAGCGTGTCGATCGCGGTCGCGTGCGTGGCCTGCATCTGGTTCGCGTTCAGCCTGCGCCTGATCACGCTGCACATCGCCTACTGAGGCCTGCGGTGGAGCCCCGGTTCATCGGCCGCGAGGAGATCCGGCGCGTCCTGACCTTCGAGGCCTGCACGCCGCTGATGCGGGAGGCGATGGCCGCCGTGTCGAGCGGGGGTATCAACCAGCCGCCGCGCCAGATCCTGCCGCTGGTCAGCGGCAAGGGGGTCTTCGGGATCATGCCCGGGGTGATCGCCGACGACCGGTTCGGGGCCAAGCTGATCAGCGCCTTCAACCACGCCAAGGGCTCGGATCTCCCCGCGCACCAGGGCGTGGTGGTGCTGTTCGATCCCTTGACCGGGTCGCCGGTCTGCATCCTCGACGCCGGGGAGATCACCCGGATTCGCACGGCGGCGGCCAGCGCGATGGCGACCGACGTGCTGGCCCGGCCGGACGCGGGGGAACTGCTGGTCCTGGGGACCGGGGAGCAGGCGGAGGCCCATGTGCGGGCGATCGCCACGGTGCGGCCGCTGCGCCGCATCGTCCTTTGGGGCCGCAATCCGGCCAACGCCCGACGCCTGGCCGATACGCTCGCCGCGACGATCGCGGTCCCGATCGAGGTCGCCGCGGCCCTGCCGTTCGCCGCCGCCCAGGCCGACATCATCTGCACGACCACCGCCGCGGCCGAACCCGTCCTGCAGGGGGCCTGGCTGTCGGATGGCGCTCACGTGAACATCGTCGGCTCCAGCCGCGCCGGACCCAGCGAGGTCGACGACGACCTGGTCGCGCGCTCGCGCTACTTCGTCGACAGCCGGGAAAACGTCATGGCCCAGGGGACCGAGTTCCTGCGGGCCCGCGCGGCCGGGCGCATCGACGACGCCCACATCGTTGGCGAGATCGGCGAGGTGCTGGCGGGCCGGGTCGGCGGTCGCCAGTCCGGCTCGGAGATCACCGCCTACAAGTCGCTCGGATCCGTCGCCCAGGACCTGTGGGCCGGCTGGCACGTCTTCCGAGCCCTCCAATGACCGCCGTGCGATCCAGCCCATCAGCCCTTTGAGGTTCCGCAAGATGCTCACCACCTCGAGCCACATGCGTCTCGCCACGGCGATCGGGGCCGCGGCCCTGACCCTGGCGCTTTCGCTGACGGCCGCGCAGCCGGCGGCGGCCGCGCCGGACTTCACGATCGAGCAGGCGCTGAGCGCGCCATTCCCCTCGAGCCTGGTGGCGGCGGGCGCGGGCGGCCGCGTCGCCTGGGTCAACAACAAGGGCGGCAGCCGCAACGTCTGGGTCGCCGAGCCCGGCGCCGGCGGGACCTACGCCGCACGGGCGATCAGCGCCTATGCGGGTGATGACGGCTACGACCTCGGCGAGCTGGCCTTCAGCCCTGACGGCCGCCAGGTGACCTATTCGCGCGGCGGCAGCCTGGAAGGCGGCGGGCCGGTGAACGTGCTGAGCAAACCCGCCGGCGCGGTCGGCCAGGAGGTCTGGATCGCCTCGGTGGACGGGACGGCGCCGCGCCGGCTCGGGCCCGGACATTCGCCTGCCGTCTCGCCCCACGGCGACGCCGTCGCCTACATCCTCGCCGACCAGATCTGGACCGCGCCGCTGGCCGCGGGCGGACAGCCGGCGCAGCTGATCCACGATCGCGGACATGCCGAGGCCATCGCCTGGTCGCCCGACGGGGCCAGGCTGGCGTTCGTCAGCTCGCGCGGCGATCACAGCCTGGTCGGCGTCTACGACTTCGCGGCCAAGGCCATCGTCTGGCTCGGCCCCAGCGTCGACCGCGACATGGCGCCGGCCTGGTCGCCGGATGGACGGAGCCTCGCCTACGTTCGGGTGGCGGCGGGCAACGCCAACCCCTTCGCCGGCCGCCACGAGGCCCAGCCCTGGTCCCTGTGGGTGGCCGACGCCGCGACGGGCGCCGCGCGCAACGTCTGGACCGCGAGCCCGGGCGCTGGCAGCGCCTTCCACTCGCTGGAAGTCGAACAGACCCTGATGTGGGCCGCAGACGGCCGGCTGGTCTTCCCGTGGGAGCGCAGCGGCTGGCTGCAGCTCTATGCGGTCTCGGCCTCAGGCGGCGCGCCGACCCGGCTCACCGAGGGCGATTTCGAGGTGTTCAGCGCGACCCTCAGCCATGACCGCAAGCGGATCGTCTATTCCTCGAACCAGGGCGACATCGACCACCGCCACGTCTGGGAGATCGCGCTCAGCGGCGGGGCTCCGCGCCAACTGACCCGCGGCGCGACCATCGAGGACAATCCCGCGGTGGCCAGCGACGGACAGGTGGTGGCGCTGCACGGCGATTGGCGCAAACCGATCCGTCCGGTCTCGCTCGCCGCCGGCGGCCGCCTGACCGATCTGGCGCCCGCCGCGAACCCGGCCGACTTCCCCGACGCGCGGTTCTCCGAGCCGAAGCCGGTGGTCTTCACCTCGCCCGACGGCCTGCAGGTCCACGGCCAGCTCTTCATGCCGCCCCCCGGGCGCGCGGCGCGCGGTCCCGCGATCCTGTTCTTCCACGGCGGCCCGACCCGGCAGATGCTGCTCGGCTGGCATCCGATGGACGCCTACACCTACATGTACGGGCTGAACCAGTATCTGGCCCGCGAGGGCTATGTCGTCCTGTCGGTCAACTACCGGGGCGGCAGCGGCTACGGCCTCGACTTCCGCGAGCCGCCGAAGTTCGGACCGTCCGGCTCCAGCGAGTTCAACGACATCCTGGGCGCGGCCCAGTTCCTGCGCGCGCGGCCCGACGTGGACCCCAAGCGGATCGGCATCTGGGGCGGCAGCTACGGCGGCCTGATGACCGCGCTTGGCCTCTCGCGCGCCTCGGACCTGCTGGCGGCGGGCGTCGACTACGCGGGCGTCCACGACTGGAGCACCATGGGCGCGCGCCTCGGCCCGGGGACCGCCAAGGGCGCAGTGGAGCTCGCCTTCGAGTCCTCGCCGATGGCCACCATCGAGAAGTGGAAGTCGCCGGTGCTGCTTGTGCACGCCGACGATGACCGCAATGTTCCGTTCTCGCAGACGGTGGAGCTGGTCGAGGGATTGCGGAAGCACGGCGTCGAGTTCGAGCAGATCATCCTGCCCGACGAGATCCACGACCTGCTGCGCGCGCAATCCTGGTTGACGTTCTTCCATGCCACCGACGATTTCTTCGGCCGCCATCTCAAGCCCGATCCGGCCCCACCGACGCACCGCTAGACGCCAAGCTGAAGGACCGCCATGCACGCTCTCCGCACGACCCTGACCGCGGCCCGGACGCTCGCCTGCGTGCTGGGCGTCGCCCTGGCCACGCCCGCCTTGGCCGCCAAGGCGCCCGCGACGGCCCTTCCGCCCGGGGCGCAGCCGCAGGACATCGATCGCCTGGCCGCGCGCATCCAGCAGAAGTTCGCCGTGCCCGGCATGTCCGTCGCCATCGTCAAGGACGGCAAGGTGCTGTTCGCCAAGGGCTATGGCGTGCGCGAGGCCGGCAAGCCCGACAAGGTCGACGCCGACACCCTCTTCGGCATCGGCTCCAACACCAAGGCGTTCACGGTGGCGGCGCTGGCGATCCTGGTGGACGAGGGCAAGCTCAACTGGGACGACAAGGTCATCGATCGCCTGCCGGGCTTCCGCCTCTACGACCCCTATGTGACGCGCGAGCTGACGGTGCGCGACCTCCTGACCCACCGCAGCGGCCTGGGCCTGGGCTCGGGCGACCTGATGCTGTTCCCGCCCAGCGATTTCACGCGCGCGGAGATCATTCACAATCTGCGGTACATGCCGCCGGCCTCAAGCTTCCGGTCGAAGTTCGCCTACGACAACCTGCTCTATATCGTCGCCGGCGAGCTGGTGCCCGCGATCACCGGCATGAGCTGGGAGAGCTTCGTCCAGACCAAGATCCTGGATCGGCTGGGGACCGGCTGCGCGGCGACGGTCAGCACGATCTCGGGCCACAACGTGGCCATGCCGCACGTGGTGGTCGGCGACAAGATGACGGTGGTCACCCCGGACCCGAGCACCGCCTACGATCCGGCCGGCTCGATCCAATGCAACGCCAACGGCATGGCCGCCTGGGCCGAGCTGCAGCTCGCCGGCGGCAAGTTCAAGGATGGCTCGGCCCTCTTCAGCCCCGCGCGGCAAAAGGAGATGTGGACGCCGCAGACCATCGTCGCGCCCCTGCCGGACACGGCGGCCGCGACCCAGACCCACTTCCGGAACTATGGCCTCGCCTGGTTCCTCGAGGACTATCAGGGCGCCGAGCGCGTCACCCACACCGGCGGCCTGGTGGGCATGGTCAGCTACGTCTCCCTGCTGCCGGAGCAGCACCTGGGCGTCATCGTGCTCACCAACCAGCAGAGCGGCGCGGCCATGTCGGCGATGATGCAGTCGCTGCTCGATCCGCTGCTTGGAAAGCCTGTCCAGGACTGGGTGAAGGTCTGGGACCAGCGGGAGGCCGATGGGGTCAAGCGGGAGGCGGCGGCGGACCGCGACGCGGAGGCCGCGATCAAGGCGGCCGGCGGGCGCGCCTTCCTGCCGCTCGACGCCTATGTCGGCGTCTATCACGACGCCTGGCGCGGCGACGTGACGGTCAAGAAGCAGGGCGACAAGCTGCGCATGGTTTTCAGCCGGACCACGGACATGCAGGGCGACATGCAGGTCATGAAGGGCAATGTCTTCGCCGTGCGCTGGGACGACCGGACGTTGAAGGCCGACGCCCTGGTCAACTTCCGCACCGGGATGGACGGCGCGGTCAGCGGCATGACCATGGCCCCGCTCTCGCCCACCACCGACTTCAGCTTCGACTTCCAGGACCTGGATTTCACCAGGTCGGCCCCGGCCGCGGGACGCTAGGCCGCGGGCTCCGTCAGGGTCGGCGGCGCCGGGCGCGAGAGCTGCCAGACGCCGAGCGTGAGCAGCGGCGCGACGTAGATGGCGAGCAGCACATAGGCGAGCCACCGGTAGCCGTCGGCGATCAGGCTCACGAGGCCCACGCGGTCGGCGACGAAGACCGAGCCGGCGAGGATCGCGACGGTCACCGCCAGACGCATGGGCTTGGCGAAGGTCCGGTCCCCGCCGCGCTCATAGGCGTGCGCGATGCGTTCGTTGATGGCGTGGACGCCGCCCGTTCCACTCTCGAGCAGGGCGGCGAAGATCATCGTCTGGAAGAGGATGCGGAAGGCTGGAAGGCCGAGCTGGCCCAGGAGGAAGTCGGACGGCAGCACCTGCTGGGCGATCGTCGGATAGAAGCCCGCCATGACGATGAAGAACAGGGCGGCCGGGATCATGGCCAGCGGACCGGCCAGCAGGCCGGCGATGACGGCGTCTTTCCTGGAGGTCAGGTGGCGCGTCACAGGCAGGATGATGACAGCGCCGATGATGTTGTAGCCGGCGTAGGTGAGGCCGCCCAGGGGCCAGCCCGTCGTGGGGGTGTGGGCCGCGAACGCCGTCTCGATCCGCCCCCCGAACTTCAGGAGCGAGAGGACCACGAACACCGCATAGGTCCCGTAGAGCAGGAACGAGACGTATTTGAACAGCCGCTCGACGGCGTCGTTGCCGAGCGAGGCGAAGGCGGTGATCAGGGCCATCAGGGCGAGCGCGCCGGCGAGCGGCGGGAAGCCGAAGACCGCGCCGGCGATGGCGCCGGCCGCCGCCGCGAAGGCCGAGAGGATGACGATGATCGCCGCGATATAGGCGATCTCGAAGATCGGCCAGAACCGGCCGAGCAGGTGCTTGAAGAAGGTCCGGTAGTCGCGGCTCGTGGTGCGCAGGGCGAAGAGGAAGGTCACCACGCAGACCACGCTCCAGATCGCGGTGGCCAGCAGCATGGCGTAGAGGCCGCCCCAGGGTCCGCTGGGCAGGAAGTAGGAGGCGAGTTCGCGGCCGGTGGCGTAGCCGCCGCCGATGACCACCGCCTTGAAGGCGAGGCCGGGAAGCAGCCAGCGCTGGAACCAGTGGGTCCTGGGGCTCACGTCGATGTCTCCAAGGGCGCGAGCCGCATGGGGCGGCGTCGAATTTTCGAACCTAGCAACAGTTTCCGGATATGCAAACCGGCGCCGGCGCCCCGGGCCCGCTAGTAGCCCACCGCCTGACCATCCTTGCGGTGGTCGGAGCCCGCCCGGTAGACGCGCCCGGCCTTCGGATCGGCGGCCGCGGGCTGGACCATGATCGCCTGGAAGCCGCCCATGATGCTGCTGTTCGGCGGCCCAAGGTCATGGCCCATGGCCGCCAGGCCCTTGCCGACCAGGTCCGAAAGGCTCGGTTCCAGCGAGAGCTTGTTGGCGACCTGGTTGTGCCGGAAGCGCGCCATGTCGGTGGCCATCTGCAGATTGGCGCCGAGGTCGAAGATGTCGACCAGCACCTGGGCGTGGCCCTGGGCCTGCATGTCGCCGCCCATCAGCAGGAGCGACATCAGCGGCCGGTCGCCGTCCATCACGAAGCCGGCCGCCAGCGTGTTGTAGGGCCGCTTGTGCGGGGCGATGACGTTGGGTGACTTCGGATCGAGGCTGAACAGCGAACCCCGGTTGTGCAGGACGAAGCCGTAGCCCGGCACCGTCAGGCCCGAGCCGAAGCTGTCGAAATTGGAGTTCACCCAGGCGACCATGTTGCCCTGGTCGTCGGCGGTGGAGAGCACGATGGTGTCGCCGGCGCCGGCGGCCTCGCCGCGGGGTCCGGTCGCCGAGGCGTGGGCCGGATCGACCCGCCCGCAGAGGGACTTCGCGTGGGCCTTGGAGAGCAGCCTCTCCAGCGGGATTTTCGCGAAGTTCGGGTCGGCATTGAAGGCGATCAGGTCGGCGTAGGCGAGCTTCTTGGCCTCCACCATCAGGTGCCAGTATCGCGGACTGCGCGGGCCGAGGTCAGCCAGCGTGCGGCCGGGCGTCCAAACCGGCACGCAGGCCTCCAGCACATTGACCATCTCCAGCGCGGCCCAGGCCTGGGACGGCGGCGGCAGCTCATAGAGGTCGTGGCCATGATAGGTGGTGTGCGCCAGGTCCACCCACTCGCCCTTGTAGGCGGCGAGGTCGGCGAGCGTCATGGTCCCGCCCACCGCCGTGGACTTGGCGACCAGGGCCCTGGCGATGTCGCCCTTGTAGAAGGCGTCCGGCCCTTGCGCCTGGAGCAGGCGGAAGGTCTTGGCGAGGTCGGGGTTGCGATAGACCTGGCCGGCGACCGGCGGCTGGCCGTCGATGTACCAGGCGGCCACGGAGTCGGGATCGGGCGCCGTGCAGCAGGCCTTGAGCGGCAGGGCGTTGGGCAGGCGCCAGTCGTGGGCGATGCGCTGGCTGACCGGGAAGCCGTCCTGGGCGTAATCGGCGGCGGGCTGCAGCACCTGGCGGAAGGTCATGGTCCCGAAGCGCTTCAGCACCGCGTCCCAACCCCAGACCGAGCCCGGCACGGTGACCGGCAGGATCCCGCCGAGCGGCATGCCGGAGCCCGGTCCCCAGTTCTTCGGATCGGCCCGGTAGCCCAGCGCCGCGAAGTGCTCCGGCGTCGCGCCGGAGGGCGCCATGCCGCTGGCGTTCAGGGCGTAGAGCCTGTGCTCCTTGGCCACATAGATGATCGCGAAGAGGTCGCCGCCGACCCCGACGTTCATCGGCTCGACAACGTTGAGCACTGCGGCCGTCGCCACCGCGGCGTCGATGGCGTTTCCGCCCTGCTTGAGGACCTGCAGACCCGCCTGGGCGGCGAGCGGCTGGCTCGTCGCGACCATGCCATGCTGGGCGAAGACCTCCGCCCGCGACTGGGCGGCCCAGCCCTCGGTCCGGTCGCCGCGGATCGCCTGGCAGGCCGCCGGCTTCGACGGGCCCTCGCAGGTGGAGAGCTGCGGCGGGGCTTGCGCGAACGCCGCCGAACCCCACGCCGCCGCGA
The DNA here is from genome assembly GCF_041691455.1 of Phenylobacterium sp. Lineage (GTDB taxonomy): Bacteria > Pseudomonadota > Alphaproteobacteria > Caulobacterales > Caulobacteraceae > Phenylobacterium. Next base: position 480,001 of record NZ_JBEPUO010000002.1, read on the forward strand.
TCGCGACGGCCAATGCCATGGTCTTCATCCTGGTCCCCGTGAACGACGCCTCGCGGCAACCTAGGGCCGGCCGGTCGGCCTGTCCCACCCCTTGATGGCGCCTGCAATCGGTCATGGTTTTCACAATTTTCCCAATCGGAAAAATCGACATTGCCAGCGCCGTCGGTTCCCGTGCAAGGTGCCCGCTGAAGAGGCAGGGAAATCCGAGATGGACCTGAACCGACGCGCATCGATGGCCGGAATGCTGGCGGCGCTCGCCGCACCGACGCTGGCCGCGGCCAGGGCGGCCAGGACGGCGGGCTCCTGGACGCCGGTGGAGGCCGCCGCGCGCAAGATGGTCGCCGGGCGGCTGGTCCCCGGCCTGCAGATCTGCGTGCGCAAGCGCGGCGCGACGGTGTTCTCCCGGGGCTTCGGCCAGGCCGACGTCGAGACCGCGACGCCGATGACGCCGGCCTCGGTGTGCCGGATCGGCTCGGTGAGCAAGCAGTTCACCGCCGCGGGGATCCTGCTGCTGGTGCAGGACGGCAAGGTCGCGCTGGACGACCCGCTGTCGCGGTTCCTGCCGGACTTCCCCAACGCCGAGCGCCTGACGATCCGGCGGCTCCTGAGCCATACCGCGGGCCTCGGCAACTACACCGAGACCACGCCGCCGGAACTGATCTGGCAGATCGCCCGGACCGATCGCGACACGGCCCAGATGCTGGAGATCATGCGCAACGTCGGCGCCAAGCTGATCTTCGAACCGGGGACCAACTACCGCTATTCCAACACCGGCTTCGTGCTGCTGGGCGTGGTCATCGAGAAGGCCTCGGGGCAGACCTACCGCGACTTCCTGCAGGCGCGGCTATTCACTCCGCTCGGCCTGTCGCACACCGCTGTCGACGACGTCGCCGAGATCGTACCGAACCGGGCGGCGGGGTATACGGACGATCCGAAGGCGCCGAGCGGCTTCGACAACGCGTCCTTCACCTCCATGACCTACCCCGGCGGGGCCGGCGCCCTGCGCTCGACCTGCGAGAACCTCTGCGGTTGGCACGAGGCGCTCTTGGGCGGCAAGGTGCTGCAGCCGGCGATGCTCAAGGCCATGCTGACGCCGATCACGCTCAACGACGGCTCGCTGCCTCTGCAGACCAACCGCAAGGGCGAACGTACGCCGGTGCGTTACGGCTTCGGGATCGGCGTCAATCCCGTGGACGGGCGCGAGGCCGTGTCGCACGGTGGCAGCATCCAGGGCTTCGGCTCGTTCCTGGAGACGCTGCCGGCCGAGCGGACGACCATGGCCCTGATCATCAACAGCGACGGCGGGGCCAAGGCGCCGGCGTCGTTCGGCCCATCCTGGGCGGAGTTGCAGAAAGTCCTGCGCGCGGCCGCCCTGGCCGCCTGAGAGGTCCCATGACGTCCTTGTCGAGACTGGCCGCGGGCCTGGCGCTGGCGCTGGCGATGAGCACCGCGGCGGCGGCGGCCGAGCGGCCGGATCCCAAGATCGCGGCGCGCGTCGACCGGATCCTGGCCCAGACCCCCTTGATTGACGGCCACAACGACCTGCCCTGGGAAATCCGCATCCGGTTCGCCAGCAAGCTCGAGGGGCTGGACCTGAAAGCCGACACCTCGAAACTGCCGTCGCCGGAGGAGGGCGGCCTCGGGCTGATGACCGACATCCCGCGCATGCGGGCCGGCCGGATGGGCGGCCAGTTCTGGTCGGTGTGGATCCCGTCGAACATCACCGGCCCCGCCGCGGTCCAGACCACGATCGAACAGATCGACCTCGTGAAGCGGCTGGCCGAGCGCTACCCCGCCGACCTCGAGATGGCCTACACGGCCGACGACATCGTGCGCATCCACGCGGCCGGACGCATCGCCTCGCTGATCGGCGTGGAAGGCGGCAACCAGATCAACGAGAGCCTGGCCAGCCTGCGCCAGATGTACGCCGCCGGCGCCCGCTACATGACGCTCACCCACGCGACCAACATCCGCTGGGGCGATTCCGCGACGGCCAACCCGGTCCACGGCGGGCTGACACCCTTCGGCAAGCAGGTGGTGGCCGAGATGAACCGCCTGGGGATGCTGGTCGACCTGAGCCATGTCTCCGAGGGCACCATGAAGTCCGCGCTGGAGACCACCAAGGCGCCGGTGATCTTCTCGCACTCGGGCTCGCGGGCGATCTCGAACCACCCGCGCAACGTCTCCGACGAGGTGCTGGCGCTGGTGGCGAAGAACCACGGCGTGGTGATGGTCAACTTCGCGCCGATCTATGTCTCGGAGGCGCGCGCCCACTGGGAGGCCGACCGCTCGGCGGAGCAGGCCCGCTACAACAGCCCACCCTACGGCGGCCTCTATATCGGTCAGCCGGACAAGGCCAAGGCGGCGCTGGCCGCCTGGGACGCGGCCCACCCGAAGCCGCCGGTCACGCTCGCCATGGTCGCCGACCACATCGAGCATGTCGCCAAGGTCTGCGGTAGCGACTGCGTCGGCATCGGCTCCGATTTCGACGGCATCCCCAACACGCCGGACGGCCTGGACGGCGTCGACAAATATCCCGCCCTGTTCGCAGAACTCGCGCGCCGCGGCTGGAGTGACGAGGCCCTGGGCAAGCTGGCTGGCGGCAACGTCCTGCGGGTCATGCGCCAGACCGAAGCCGTGGGAAAAAGCCTGCGCGCGACCACCCAGGCCTCGGCGGCGACGCTGGCGGACCTCGACGGCGTGAAGTAGCGGACGGCGCGTCTTCCGGCGTCAGTCGGCCGCCGGCGCCGGATAGTGATCCGAGAACGGCCCGAGCTTGCAGCGGTAGCCCTCCGGCGGCGGCGTCAGGCGGAAGTCCGCCGGCTTCGACCCCTTGGGATAGGACGCCAGCGTGGTGAGCGCCCACAGGTTGAAGGCCTGGGTGTTCACCTGCGGCCACATGTGGCCGTGGGTGGCCGAGCAGGCGACATGCACGAGGTTCTTCATCGAGGAGAAGTAGTTCGACGCGGCCTGGGTGGTCGGCCGGTAGTCCGAGCAGAGCCCGATCGGCGGGCCGCAATTCCACATGTCCTTCTCACCGCCCCAGACGGTGATGACGATCATCGGCCCCAGCGCCGCCTTCAGGGGATAGGGCCCGACCCGGCCCTGGTGGATCTTGGCGGGGGCGTCGGCCACGGCTTGCCGGGCCGCTTCGAACGACAGCGCCGAACCGTCGTCCTTGCTCACATACCACTCGCCGGAGATCGGCATGCCGCCCGCCCAGAAGTCCGAGGCGAAGGTAAGGGAGCGGTTGGTCAGCGTGCCGCCTGACGAGATGCCGCCGACGTAGAGCCGGCGGCTGTCCAGCGGCCACCTGGTCCCGACGCATTTCACGGCCGCTTCCAGGAAGCTGACGTCGGGCCCGGCGTCGGTCTTCCAGGCCTCACCCGCTGGACCGCCCGCGCGACCCTCGCGCCAGGGCATCCAGTTCCAGCCGTCCTTGCCGGGGCCGTTGCAGGCCTGGCTGAAGTCGGCGGGATCCTGCCTGGAGCAGTTGCGCACCGGCCCGATCACCATGAAGCCCTTCTGCGCCATCAGCCCGTTGGCCCCGCTACGCGCCACGGTGAGGTTGGCGTTGGTGGACTCCACGGTGCCGGTCAGCGGGACCCACACCGGCGCGGGCCCCTTGGCGGCGACGGGCGGGACGACGACGAAGGCCCGCTTCTCGCCCTTGTGCGCGAAGTCGAGGTTCAGCCCCTCTTTCACCCGATAGCCGTCGGGGCACTCATACTTGACGGGCGAGGGCTCGGCCTTGGCCGGCCTGGCGCCGGTGGCCGCGGCCGGCGCAAAGGCGGCGATCAGCAGGGCCAGGGCCAGAAGTCGAAGCTTGTCGGACATGGTTCCCTCCGTGATCGTCGGGTCCTAGCGCGCCCCGACGTAGGCCCAGCACTCCACCTCGACAGCGGCGCCGGCGGCAAGCGCGCCGACGCCCATGGCGGTGCGGGCCGGCAGCCGGCCGGGCTTGAAGAAGCTCACATAGACCTCGTTGAAGGCCGCGAACTTGCCCATGTCGGTCAGCAGCACCGTACACTTCACCACGTCGTTCATCGAAGCCCCGTGGCGGCCGAGCACGGCGGCGACGTTCTCCATGGCATGGCGGGCCTCGTCCTCGAAGCTGGCGGGCTGACCGGGCCGTACGCCGAGCTGGCCGGAGGCGATCAGCAGGTCGCCGGCTTTCACGGCTTCCGAGAAGGGGCTCTTGGGATTGGCGGGCGGGAAGAACTCCGGCGCGGCCATGGCCCGGTTGGCGGCGGTGGCGGTGAGCAGGGCGGTGGCGATCAACAGGGCGCGCATCTTCAGGCTCCTTCGGCGGCGGGCGGGCGCGGGCGGGTCCACGTCCAGGTATAGTCGGTGAGGCCCGCCACGAGCCATCCCGCCAGCAGGCCGGGGGGCCTGACGTCGGTGGCGAGGCCGAGCGCGGCGATCACCACGGCGACGACGATTCCCGGTCCCGCGAGCAGCTTCACCAGACCCCGGTTGAATTTCAACCACACCCGGGCCCGGCGGGCGCGAGCCGTTCGCCGCGCCGGGCGGCCTCGACGGCGGCGGCGAAGAGGTCGCCGAGCTGCTCCACGGCCGCGAGGTCGGAGAACAGATGATCCCGCGCTGCCCGATGCAGCTCCGTCCGTAGCTTCGCGCGGCGGCCGGGGTCGCGCCCCAGCTTGAGCGCCAGGCCCGCGTAGTCGGCCGGGCTGGCCGCGACGAGCTCCTGGCCGACGCCCATTTGCCGGTAGGCGCCGGCGACCACCCGGCCGCGGGCGAACTCGCCCGGCCAGGTGACCATCGGTACGCCATGGGTCATCGCCAGGTAGAAGGTGTAGCCGCTGCCGAAATGCAGCGGATCGAGCAGCACGTCGAAATGCGCGAGCTGGGCCAGGAACGCTTCCGGCTCGATCCTGGGCGTCCAGCGCACGCGCTCGAGCAGGATCGGGAAGGTCTCGCGCCAGCGGGCCTCGACGGCCGCCGTCCAGCCCGGCTGGTCGGCCGCCGGCAGGACGATGTGGCCCTCGGGGTCCCCCTGGGCGATCGCGGCCAGCACGGCGTCGAAGTCCGGGTGCAGCTTGAAGAGGGTCTGCGGGCAGCCGTAGAGGGTTCCGGTCGCCGGCAGGCCGGCGGCCTCGCGGGAGACGGCCGGCGGCGGTTCGGGCGGGTCGAAGCAGCAGGGAATCCGGGGGATCGTCGCCAGTTGCTCGGTGTAGTGCGCCGCCCCGCCCGCGGGCTCGAACAACTCGGTGGAGATGAAGTAGTCGAGGCTCGAAAGCCCGGTGGTGTCCGGGTGGCCCCACGCCGTCGCCTGCACGGGCGCAAGCCGCGAATGGGCCAGGAAGTAGCTCGGCGCCGACATGCCGATGTCCGGATAGAAGACGATGTCGGGCCTGAGGGCCGCGATCTGCGCGCGCTGGGCCGCCAGGCCGGGCCGCAGCACCACCGCCTCGTCAGCCGCCGCATCGACGCTGTCGCGAAAGGCGTCGCGCCGCGAATAGGCGCCGTGCACAACCGCGACCTCGAAGCGGGCGCGGTCCAGATGACGGACGATCCCCCGGTAGAGGTGGCCGATGGTGTGGTTGTTGAGGTTGTCGGAGACGAAGGCGACGCGGATCCTGCCGTCGCCGCGCGGCGCGGTCGCGTTCGGGGAGGCATGGTCGAGGCCCGCGATCTTCGCCCGGAAGGTCGAAGCCGTCTCCTCCATCAGCGGCCGGTCGTCGAGGGCATGATAGGCCAGGTAGAAGGCCTGCAGCCCGAACGGCTCGCCGTCATAGACCAGGGGACCGGGCAGGGCCCTGAGGTTCCTCAGGCCCTCGGCGTAGGCGGCGCGTTCCTCGGCGATCTCGGCGCGGGAGCGGTTGACCACACGTAGCGCCAGCTCGGCGGGCGCGACGAGATCCGCCGGCAGGCCCCGGCCCCTGGCGGCGGCGAAGAGTTCGCGCGCGTCGTCGAGCCGGCCCTGGCCGCGCAGGATGACGGTGAGGTTGCGCAGGGCGGGGATGTCGCCCGGGTCGATCTCCAGGACCTTGCGGAAGCAGCCCTCGGCCTCATCCGCTCGCTGCAGCTTGGCGAGCGTCGCGCCGAGGTTCCCCCAGACCGCGGCGTTGCGCGGATCGAGTTCCGCGGCGCGCCGCCAGGCGGGCTCGGCGGCCTCATGGCGGCCCTCGGTGGAGAGCGTCCAGGCAAGGTTGATCGCAGCGGCGGCGTCGGTCATAGCCCGCAGCTATATCGCGTCGGCCCGGAATGTGGACCGCCGCGCGCCCCGCTGGAGGCCGCCGCATGAGGATGATCGACCGCGACGAGGTCCGCGCGCGCCTGACCTACGAGGTCTGCATGCCGCTGGTCCGGCAGGCGATGATCGCGCTCTCCCGCGGCGAGACCCGCCAGCTGCTGCGCGCGATCATCCCCCTGGGCGGCGGCCGGCTCTTCGGGGTCATGCCCGGCGCGCTCGGCGAACGCGCGATGTTCGGCGCCAAGGTGATCAGCGTCTTTCCGGAGAATTTCGAAAAGGGCGGCTCGTCCCACCAGGGCCTCGTGGTGCTGTTCGACGGGGAGGGCGGCGCGCCGGTCTGCGTCATCCATGCCGGCGAGGTCACCGCGATCCGAACCGCTGCCGCCAGCGCCGTGGCGACCGACGTCCTGGCGCGCCCCGACGCGCGGCGCCTGGCCCTGCTGGGCTACGGCGAACAGGCCCTGACCCACGCCCGCGCGATCGCCAAGGTGCGCGCGCTCGACGCCATCGCAGTCTGGGGCCGCGCGCCGGAACGCGCCCAGGCCTTCGCCGAACGGCTCGGCGCCGAACTCGGCCTGTCGGTCACGGCCTGCGCGTCCGCCGAGGCGGCGGTCGCAGAGGCCGACATCATTTGCACAGTGACCAACTCGGCCGAGCCGGTGCTGCTGGGCCGCTGGGTCCGGCCGGGGACGCATGTCAATCTCGTGGGCTCCAGCTTCGCCGGGCCGGTCGAGGCTGACAGCGATCTGGTGGTGCGCGCCCGCTTCATCGCCGACAGCCGCGAAGGCGTGCTGGCGCAGGGCGCGGAATTCCTGCGCGCCAAGGCCGCGGGCCTGATCGGCGACGACCATGTGGTGGGGGAGATCGGCCAGGTGCTGGACGGGGCGCTCGAAGGCCGCCAGTCCACGGATCAGGTCACGATCTACAAATCCCTGGGCCACATCGTGCAGGATCTGGCCGCGGCCCAGGCGCTCTACGAAGCCGCATAGCGGTCAGCTGACGGAGGTCGCCTTGGCGAGCGGCAGGCCGGGCCGCTTGTCCTCGAAGCTGGCGCGCTCGGGCGCCACGGCAGCGCCGGGGCTCGGCTCGACCCGGGTCTTGGGCGTCTGTTCATAGAAGGTGGCGCCGAAGCGGAATCCCGCGCCCCTCTCGGTGACCACGGCGTCGACGCCGAGCTTCTTGCGCAGCTTGTGCACCAGGACGTCGACGACCTGCAGTTGGCGCTCCCGGACATGGTCGTGCCCGGGCAGGAATTCCAGGATCACCTCCCGGGGAACCGGCCGCGGATATCTGGCGTAGAGCACGCCGAACAGCGCACGCTCTTGGGGCGACAGCGCGCTCATCCAGCGGGCGTGGGCGGGAACCGTGGCCATCCCGGCCGCGGCCAGGGCGCCTTTCAGCACCTCGATCAGTTCGTCCTGCTGCCGGATCACATCCTGCTGGGACTGCATCACTTCCGAAGGCCGCGCCCCCTTGGCGTTTCGACCGAGCTCCATGGATTTCCCATCAGCGAAAGAACGCCCCCGCGCCCCGGATCACTCAGCGCGAGTCATCCCATTTGAGGCGTTTCACAGCGGAAATGAGGCAGCTTTCCGGCGGACGGCGCCTCAGGTCGTAATCGCCGCATCGCTTAGGAGGCCGGCAAGGCCATCCGGGAGCCGGCTGCGCCATATTTCCGCACGCCTCGACTTGACCTCCATTTGGAGACGCCAGCGACACGAACCGGCCCTACTCGCGCCCAGGACGGGGACCAATTTGGCGTTGTGCAGCGGCGGATCTCCTCCCCCCAGCCCCGCCGCCCGCACGTCAAGAACGGCTCCGTCGGACTAACCCCCCAGTCTCCCGCGGCGCCGCCAACGGCTCCCCCGCTCCCCGGCGGGGGAGCCGTCTTTCTTTATGGCGACGGCCAGCCGGACGCGGCGCGATCCACGAGGCTGATGCGCCCGGCCGCGGTTTCGGTGTAAGACGCCTGCTCGCCGGCTCGGCTCGCGCCCCGCCTTACCCCCGACGGAGACCAGACCCATGGCGCGTAAGCCCAACTACCCCTTCGAGCGCATGGAGCGCGAACGGCTGAAGGCCGCCAAGGTCGCCGAAAAGGCGCGGGCCAAGGCCGAGCAGCGTGAGCGCGACCGCGCCCAGGCCGAGGGCGGCGCGCCCGCCACGCCGTCCGACGACGACCAGGCCTGAGGCATGGCCGACGGCGCTATCTACAACCACGAGACCGTTGTCCTGGACGGGGAGACCTTTTCGTCCTGCGAGTTCCGCGACTGCCGCCTGGTCTATTCCGGCGGCGAGCCGCCGACCTTCACGGACTGCCGCATCGACGACTGCGAGTGGAAATTCGAGGACGCCGCCGGGCGCACCCTGGCCTTCCTCAAGGTGGTTTGGGGTGCGGGCGGCAAGGCCCCGGTCCAGGGCCTGATCAAGGAAATCACCGGCGGCGGCGGACGTTAGGCGCCCGCCGCGACATGGCGACCGCCGGCCGTCGCGCGGCGCGACCCCAGAGAATGTCCAAATGACCCATGTTCTGCTGAATTGACTCCTCGCCGGCCCTGGCTTCCAGTCCGCGGCCGAACGAGAGGGACGCCACATGGCACGATACGACAGCATTCTGGGCACCGTCGGGAACACCCCGGTCGTGCGGATCAACCGCCTCGCGCCGGCCGGCGTGAACCTCTACGTCAAGGTCGAGGCCTTCAACCCGCTGGGCTCGGTCAAGGACCGCCTGGCGCTGGGCGTCATCGAGGCGGCCGAGAAGTCCGGGGCTCTCAAGCCCGGCCAGACGGTGATCGAGGCCACCAGCGGCAACACCGGCATCGGCCTGGCCATGGTCTGCGCGGCCAAGGGCTATCCACTGGTCGTCACCATGGCCGAGAGCTTCTCCATCGAGCGCCGGCGGCTGATGCGTTTCCTGGGCGCCAAGGTGGTGCTGACGCCGGCCGCGCTGCGCGCCACGGGCATGGTCGAGAAGACCATCGAGCTGGCCAAGACCCACGGCTGGTTCATGACCCGCCAGTTCGAGAACGAGGCCAACCCGGACATCCACTCCAAGACCACGGCCCAGGAGATCCTGCGCGACTTCGAGGGCGAGCAGCTCGACTACTGGGTGACTGGCTACGGCACGGGCGGCACCCTGAAGGGCGTGGGGCGCGTGCTGCGCGAGAAGAGCCCCAAGACCCGGATCGTCGTCTGCGAGCCGCAGGACGCCCAACTCCTCGCATCGGGCGAGCCCCAGGCGCGCAATCCGGACGGCACGCCGGCCGCCGGCCATCCGGCCTGGAAACCGCACCCGATGCAGGGCTGGACGCCGGACTTCATCCCCAAGCTCACCGGCGACGCCGTCGACCTGGGCCTGGCCGACCAGATCCTGCCGATCCCGGGTCCGGAAGCGATCCGGCTCAGCCAGGAGCTGGCCACCAAGGAAGGCATCTTCGTGGGCATCACCTCCGGCGCGACCTTCGCCGGCGCGCTGAAGATCGCCGCCGACGCGCCGAAGGGGACCAACATCCTGGCCATGCTGCCCGACACCGGCGAACGCTATCTCTCAACCCCGCTGTTCGCCGACGTGCCGGTCGACATGACCGAGGAGGAGCAGGCGATCTTCCGCTCGAGCCCGATGTTCACGGAAACCGCGGCGGCCTAGCGGAAGACGTAGATCCCGCCCGTGGCGCCCCGCGGCGCCTCGGCGAGACCGCGGATCTCCAGCCTGGCGCGGCGCGACCCGCACAGGCAGCGTAGCCGTGTCTCCAGGTGGGCCGTCGCCTGACGGCCGAGTCCCTGGCTCACCCAGGGCCTGGGATCGATCGCCGCCTCGCGCCCGCAGCGGCAGATCGCCCACAGGCTCGATCGCGCCGCCAGCGCCTGGTTGAGCCGGGGCCAAGCCGGCCAGGCCGCAAGGCTCCGATAGGATGCGCCGTCCGCCATGTTCGCCTCGTCCTGAATCGCCAACAAGAACAAAAACAGAACTTATCGATCGGCGCTACGCCGCTGCGGCTGTATCGGCGGCGGCCCGCAACCGCACGGCGACGCTACCGCGTTGCGGACTTGCGTTCGGCGTAATTGCTACATAATTAGTAGCAAAAGGAGCGTCGCCATGCCCCGTATCGAGCCCTTGAACGACCCCTATGCGCCGGAGGTCCAGGCGAGCTTCGACCGGGTCATGCGCGGTGCGCCGCCGCTCGCGCTGTTCCGAACCCTGGCGGTCAGCGAGCGGGCGTGGGCCCGGTTCCGGGCGGGGTCGCTGCTGGACAAGGGCCCGCTCAGCCTGCGCGAGCGGGAGATCGTCATCGACCGTACCAGCGCGCTCAACGGCTGCGAATACGAGTGGGGCGTGCACGTCGCGCTGTTCGCCGAAGCCGCGGGCCTGACGCCCCAGGAGGTGGCCGCGACGGCGGCGGGGGAGGTGACGGCGGATTGGAGCCCGGCGGAACGGGCGCTGCTCGCCGCGGTGGATGGCCTGCACGCGCGCTCGACGCTCTCGCAAGCCGAGTTCGAGGCCTTGCGCGTGCATTTCGACGACGAGCAGATGCTGGAGATCATCCTGCTCTGCGGCTTCTACCGGACGGTGTCCTACCTGGCCAACGCGCTCGACCTGCCGCTTGAGGCGGGCGCGGCGCGGTTCCCGGCGGCGGCCTAGAGCTTCTCGCTGATCTTGATCGCCGCGCGGCAGCCGGTGCGGATCACCGCCGACAGCAGGGCGTAGCCGGGCGCCTCGCGGGCCCCCTCCTCGACGGCCAGGTCGCGGTGGGCCAGCTCCTCGTCGCGGAACTTCGACAGCTCCGCGGCGAGGTCCGGGTCGTGCTCGGCGAGCTCGGCGACCTGGTGGGCGTAGTGCTCCTCGATGACGGTCTCGACCGCCTCGGTGCAGGCGTGGGCGGCCTTGTCGCCCATCAGGGCGGTCCCTGCGCCGAGCGCGAAGGCGGCCATCCGCCAGACCGGCGCCATCGCCGTCGGCCGCACCTGGCGCTCGGTGAGCAGCCGGTCGAAGCGGGCGAGGTGCTGGCCCTCCTGCTCCTCCATCTCGGCGAGCTGGCCGGCGATCCGTTCGTGGCCCGCCGCGCCTCCCAACACCGTGCGCTGGCCGCGATAGATGGCGACGGCGGCCATTTCGCCCGCGTGGTCGACGCGCAGGATCTCCGCCATCCGGGCGGCGAGCGCGCCGCGGCCTGGACGCGGCGGGACCGGCTTGGCGCTCACGCCTTGCTCCGTTCGCGCAGCGCCGCGGCCGCGCTCAGCGCCGCCAGGATCAGCGAGGCCACGGTGTTCCAGCCCGCCATGGAAAGGCCGGCGAGCTTCCAGGCCGGCTGGTCGCAGGCCGGCATCTTCACCCCGCCGCCGTTCAGCAGCTCGCGCAGCGCCGCGGCGGTCACCCGTCCGCCGCCGGAGCAACTCTGCGGCCCCGGCCAGAACTTCCACTCGACGCCCGCGTGGTAGCCGGCGACGCCCGCGCCCACCAGGAAGAACAGGCCGAGCGCCCAGCAGGTGGGCTCGCGCCAGCGCGGACCGCCCGCCGTCCGGACGACGACCATGGCGACGGCCGCGAAGGCGCCGGCCGCCCAATAGACCGTCCGCTGCTTCAGACAAAGCTCGCAGGGCGCCAGCCCCCCAAAGGTCTGGAAGGCGTGGGCGATGGCCAGCATGGCGCCGGAGGCCAGCAGCGCGAAAAGCCGCCAGCGGTCGAGGATCGGTCGCAGGATCGTCTGCATGAGCGCCTCTATAGCCCGGCTCGCCGCGCGAGGCCTAGTGAGCGAACTTCAACGCCATGAGCAGGGCGACGACCACGACCGCCGCGGCGCTGGCCACCAGGGCCAGGCGCTTCTCGACGAAGGCGCGGATCGGCTCGCCGTAGATCTTCAGCAACACGGCTTCCAGCGAGAACCTGAGGCCCCGCACCAGGATCGAGACGCCGATGAAGAGGCCGAAGTCGAGCTTGGCCATCCCCGAGGCGATGGCGGTGATCTTGTAGGGGATCGGCACGGCGATCAGCAGGGCGCCCCACTGGGAATACCAGGCGTGGAACGAGGCATAGCTGCCGCCGGTCAGGGACAGGAGCCACTCGCCCACCGGCTGCAGGAAGAAGCCCACAGCGTAGCCGCATGATCCGCCGGCGATCGAGCAGACCGTGGTCAGCAGCGCATAGCGCAGCGCCCGGCGGCGGTCGCCGAGCACCACCGGCATCAGCAGGACGTCCGGCGGGATCGGGAAGAACAACCCTTCGCAAAAGGCGATCGCGCCCAACGCCAGCGGCGCGCGCGGCGAGGCGGCGAAGCCCATCACCCAGTCATAGGTCTTGCGAAGCATCGACTATCCCAGAGAATGTTGCCGCGTTGAGCTATCAGGCGCGACAAACCTTGTCTTCCGGCTACCGCGAACTAGTTACAGATGATACCAACCCGCTCCAGACAGGAGACAGCCGCATGACCGTCGACGTGAAGGCCCAAGGCCGAGACCTTTTCGAGAACCCGCTGGGCACCGACGGCTTCGAGTTCGTCGAGTTCACCTCGCCCGAGCCGGCACGGCTGAAGGGTCTCTTCGAGCTGATGGGCTTCACGGCGGTCTCCAAGCACCGTTCGAAGAACGTGCTGCGCTTCCGCCAGGGCGACATCAACTTCCTGCTCAACATGGAAGCCTCGGGCCAGCCGGCCGACTTCCGCCAGGTGCACGGCCCCTCGGCCAACGCCATGGCGTTCCGCGTCAAGGACGCCGCCAAGGCGCTCAAGCTCGCCGTCGAGCGCGGCGCCAAGGCCGTCACCGGCCCGGTCGGCCCCATGGAGCTGAACATCCCGGCGATCGAAGGGATCGGCGGCTCGAACCTCTATCTGGTCGACCGCTACGGCGCCCAGGAGATCTACGACGTCGACTTCGTGCCGATCCCCGGCGCGGCCGAGGCCATGGCGAAGAACGGCAAGGGCCTGACCTATCTCGACCACCTGACCCACAACGTCTTCCGCGGCAACATGGCCAAGTGGGCCGACTTCTACGAGCGCATCTTCAACTTCCGGGAAATCCGCTATTTCGACATCGAGGGCGCCCAGACCGCGCTGATCTCCAAGGCCATGACCAGCCCCTGCGGCAAGATCCGCATCCCGCTGAACGAGAGCCAGGACGACCATTCCCAGATCGAGGAATTCCTGCGCGATTACCACGGCGAGGGCATCCAGCACGTGGCCCTGGGGACCGCCGACATCTTCGCCTCCGTCGAGACGATGCGCGAGCAGGGCGTGAAATTCCAGGACACGATCGACAGCTACTACGAGCTCCTGGACGCCCGGGTCCCGGAGCATGGCGAGAACCTGCAGCGGTTGCAGGCCGACAAGATCCTGCTCGACGGCGCGCCCACCGAGGGCCAGGGCCTGCTCCTGCAGATCTTCACCGAGAACATGATCGGCCCGATCTTCTTCGAACTGATCCAGCGCAAGGGCAACGAGGGCTTCGGCGAGGGCAACTTCAAGGCGCTCTTCGAATCCATCGAACTCGACCAGATCCGCCGCGGAGTGCTGCCGGCGAAGGACGCCTGATGTCCGCATCCGCCTGGTCGCTGGTCCTGCACGGCGGGTCGGGCGTCATCGACCGCGCCGACCTGAAGCCGGAGCAGGACAGGGCCTATCGCGCGGTCCTGGCGCGGGCCGCCGAGGCGGGCGCCGCGGTGCTCAAGGCCTCGGGCGCGGCGCTCGACGCCGTCGAGGCGGCGATCCACGTCCTGGAAGACGACCCGCTGTTCAACGCCGGGCGCGGCGCGGTCTTCACCGCCGACGGCCGCATCGAGCTCGACGCCGCGATCATGGACGGGGCGACGCTCGAGGCGGGCGCGGTCGCCGGCGTCACCCGGGTGCGCAATCCGATCTCCGCGGCGCGCGCGGTCATGGAGCGCTCGCCGCACGTGCTCCTGATGGGGACCGGCGCGGACGCCTTCGCGGCGACCGAGGGCCTGGCGCGCGTCGAGCCGTCGTACTTCTTCGTCGAACGCCGCTGGCGGGCGCTAGAAAAGCAGCTCGCGCGCGATGGGCTTGCCGTCCCGCCGCGTCCCGACGGCGCCTCGCGCGACGAGAGCCACGCCGCGCTCGCCCACGACGAGGGCAAGCGCGGCACGGTCGGCGTCGTGGCCCGCGACGTCCGCGCCAATGTGGCGGCCGGCACCTCCACCGGCGGCACCACCGGCAAGCGCTGGGGCCGGGTCGGCGACAGTCCGCTGATCGGCGCCGGCACCTATGCCTCCAACCGCTCCGCCGCGGTCTCTGGCACCGGCGAGGGCGAGTACTTCATCCGGCTCTCGGTGGCCCGCGAGATCTGCGCGCTCGTCGAGCTGAAGGGACTCTCGCTGCAGGCCGCCGTCGACCAGGTCATCCAGACCGACCTCACCGCGCTCGGCGGGCAGGGCGGGGTGATCGCCGTCGCTCCGGACGGACAAATGGCCTGGAGCTTCAACACCTCGGGCATGTACCGTGCCCGCATCGCCGACGGTCAGCCGTTGGCGGTGGCGATCTACAAGGACGAACCCTGATGGCGTCTCGTAACTGGATCCCCGTCCGCGGCGCGCAAGGCGTGCACTCGCGCCAGGCCCACGCCGACATGCCCGCCGGCACCTATGAGCGGGAAATCTCCAAGGAGGGCTTCTTCGGCCCCGCCGCCTTCATCCATCACAGGCGCCCGCCGACCGGCTGGGTGAACTTCGAGGGCCCGCTTCGCCCTCGCGCCTTCGACCTCAATGCGCTGAACGCCGCCGAGCCCAGCCCCTGGGCGGCCGGCAAGGTGCTCTACAATCCCGCCGTCGAGATCCGCTTCTGGAAGCTGGCCTCGGCCATGCGGGCGCTCGCCCGCAACGCCGACGGCGACCAGCTGCTGTTCATCCACGCAGGCGCGGGCGACCTCTTCTGCGACTACGGGCGCCTGGCCTACAGCGCCGGCGACTATCTCTACCTGCCGCGCGGCACCATGTGGCGGCTGACCCCGGCCGAGCCCACCGCCGTCCTGATGATCCAGGCCACCAACACCCACTTCGGCCTGCCGGACAAAGGCCTGCTCGGCGGCCACGCGCTCTTCGATCCGGCCATGCTGGAGACGCCCGCCATCGACGAGGCCTTCAAGGCCCACCAGAACGAGACCGGCGAATACCGCGTGGAGATCAAGAAGCGCGGCGAGGTCTCAACGGTCACCTATCCCTATAATCCGCTGGACGCCGTCGGCTGGCACGGCGACCTCGCCCCGGTGCGGCTGAACGTGAAGGACCTGCGGCCGGTCTCCAGCCACCGCTACCACCTGCCGCCGTCGGTCCACACGACCTTCCTGAGCGACCGCTTCGTGGTCTGCACCTTCGCCCCGCGCCCGTTCGAGACCGATCCCGGCGCGTTGAAGGTGCCGTTCTTCCACAACAACGACGACTTCGACGAGGTGCTGTTCTACCACGCCGGCGACTTCTTCAGCCGCGACCACATCGAGGCCGGGATGATGACCTTCCATCCCTCCGGCTTCACTCACGGGCCGCATCCCAAGGCGCTGAAGAACATGCTCTCCCAGCCCAAGCCGGCCACCGACGAATACGCCGTGATGATCGACACCCGCGATCCGCTTGAGGTGGGCGAGGCCGCCGCCTCGGTCGAGAACCCCGCCTATGTCGACAGCTGGAAGGCCCAGGCTTGAGCTTCGAGACCGACCTGGAGGAGGCCGCCCGCGAGGAGCTGGAGCGCGCCTGCACCCTGGGCTGGAAGGAGCTCTCGGCCCACACGCCCTGGGGCGACAACTTCGAGGGCTTCACGCCCGCCGGCCGCGAGGTCACCTTCGAGCGCAGCTATCTGTGGGACGGCGAGGCAGGCGGCGATATTCGTGTCGAGGTCACCGTTTACGAGGCCCACGCCTACGAAGAAGGCGTTACGCTGAACCGAACCCTCCGCCAAACCCTTGCGTGAAGACGGGGCTGCGGCCTGAAGAAGGAATTCCGATGAAGCTTGCGTCCCTGAAGGGCGGCCGTGACGGGCGGCTGGTGGTGGTCTCCAACGACCTCGCCTGGTTCACCGAGGCCCATCACATCGCGCCCACCCTGCAGGCGGCGCTCGACCATTGGGAAGGCTGCGCGCCGGCGCTTCGGGGTCTCGCCGAAAGCCTTGAGCATGGCGCCGTGCCGCAGGAACGCTTCCACGAGCACCAGGCCGCGAGCCCCCTGCCACGCGCCTACCAGTGGGCCGACGGCTCGGCCTATGTGAACCACGTGGCCCTGGTCCGTCAGGCCCGGGGCGCCGAGATGCCCGAGAGCTTCTGGACCGATCCCCTGATGTACCAGGGCGGCTCCGACGGCTTCCTGGCGCCGCGCGATCCGATCCCGCTGGCCGACCCTGCCTGGGGTCTCGACCTGGAGGGCGAGGTGGCGGTGATCACCGGCGACGTGCCGCAGGGCGCCACCCGCGAGCAGGCGCTGGCCGCGGTGCGGCTGGTGATGCTCTGCAACGACGTCTCGCTGCGCAACCTGATCCCGGGAGAACTGGCCAAGAGCTTCGGCTTCTTCCAGTCGAAGCCCGCCTCGGCCTTCTCGCCGGTGGCCGTCACGCCGGACGACCTGCCGGGCTGGAAGGACGGCAAGCTCTCGGGCGCGCTCTCCGTCGAACTCAACGGCAAGTCCTTGGGCGAGGCCGACGCGGCCGTCGACATGACCTTCGATTTCGGGACCCTGATCGCCCACGCGGCGAAGACCCGGGCGCTGTCGGCCGGCTCCATCGTCGGCTCCGGCACGGTCTCCAACCGCGGCCCGGACGGCGGGCCCGGCAAGCCGGTGGCCGACGGCGGCGTCGGCTATTCCTGCCTGGCGGAGATCCGCACCATCGAGACCCTCGCGTCGGGCGCGCCCAAGACCCCGTTCCTGGCGGCGGGGGACACCGTGCGCATCGAGATGCGCGACGCCAAGCGCCACTCGATCTTCGGGGCCATAGAACAGGCGGTGGTCGCGGTATGAGCGAGGCTGAGCTCAGGCTCGACGCCTATCTGCCCTACCGCCTGTCGGTCGCTTCCAACGCCGTCTCCGGCCTGATCGCGCGCGCCTACCAGGACCGTTTCGGCCTGAGCGTTCCGCAATGGCGATTGATCTGCGTGCTGGCCGAGGGCGACGGCCTGACCCAGGGCCAGCTGGTGGCCCGCACGGTGATGGACAAGGTGACGGTGAGCCGCGCGGCCCAGGGGCTCCTGAAGCGGCATCTGGTGGCCCGCTCGGACCACCAGGCGGACGGGCGAAGCCACGTCCTGGCGCTGACGCCGGAAGGCGCTGGGCTGCACGCCGAGATCGCGCCGTTGGCGTTGGCCTATGAGGCGGCGCTGATCGCGGGCCTTGCGCCCGACGAGGTCGCGCTGCTGAAGCGTCTGCTCACGCGCCTGCAATCGGCGGCGGGGCAGCTCGCGGGGGACGCTCAGTCCTGACGCGCACCTCCTAGTGGAGGTAGGCCGGTTCCTTGAGCACGCCCCAGCGATGCGAACCCTCGCCGAACGGCAGGTGGAAGCCGTAGGCGGCTCGCCTGCGCTCGTCGCGCCAGTTCTCCTCGAAGGAGAGGATGACGGCCACCTCGAGGTCTTCGGGGATCTGCCGGACATCGTGACCAAGCTTCTTGGCCACGGATTCAATCACCATCGCGCGGTGCGCTTCGCCGCCGAGCGAAAGGAGAGCCTCGCGAACACGCTTGGCCAGGGTTTGAGTCCCGCGAGCGGGCTTCTTGCCGTGGGCTGCGTCGGAGGAGGTTTCGTGTGTTTTCTGCATCACCAGCGCAACCTGCGCCCATCTCATTTAGCGCCCAGTTAAAGGGTAGGTTGAATTCTAGGTTAATTCGCAACTTCCGGTGTCGTCCCGAAAAGCCCGGATTCAGCCCAGTCCGAAGGCCCGCGCGGTCTGGTAGACGACCAGGGCTGCGAGGTAGGCGAGGGTTGTCATGTAGACCAGCATCACCGCCGGCCAGAGCCAGGAATTGGTCTCGCGCTTCACCACCCCGATGGTCGAGGCGCACTGCGGGGCGAAGACGTACCAGGCCAGGAACGAGAGGCCGGTGGCGATCGACCAGTGGTGCGAGAGCGTGGTGGCGAGCGCGCCGGGGGCGGCGTCCGCATTGCCGATGGCGTAGACGGTGCCCAGCGCCGCAACCGCGACCTCGCGCGCAGCGAAGCCGGGGATCAGCGCCACGGTCATCTGCCAGTTGAAACCGATCGGCGCGAGCAGCGGCTGGATCAGGTGGCCGATCCGCCCGGCCAGGCTGTAGTTGATCGCCGGGTCCGTCGCCCCGGCCGGCGCGCCGGGGAAGGACGAGAAGAACCAGACCAGGATCATCATCGGCAGGATGATCGTGCCGGCCCGGGTGATGAAGATCTTGCCGCGTATATAGAGGCTGCGCGTCACATTGACGGCGTCCGGCAGCTTGTAGGCCGGCAGTTCCATCAGGAAGGGCTCGACCGCGCCGCGCCAGAAGAGCCGCCGGGTGATGAACGAGACCCCGAGCGCGCTGACGATGCCGGCGGCGTAGAGCCCGAACATGACGAGGCCCGGCAGGCTGAGGACGCCCAGCACCTGGCGGTTGGGAATGAAGGCCGAGATGATCAGGGTGTAGACCGGGATCCTGGCCGAGCAGGTCATCAGCGGCGCGACCATGATGGTGGTCAGCCGGTCGCGTTTGTTGTCGATCACCCGCGTCGACATGATCCCCGGGATCGCGCAGGCGAAGCTCGACAGCAGCGGGATGAAGGCCCGGCCGTGCAGGCCCGCCCCGCCCATGATCCGGTCCATCAGGAAGGCCGCGCGGGCCATGTACCCGAAGTCCTCCAGGAGGATGATGAAGAAGAACAGCACCAGGATCTGCGGCAGGAACACCAGCACCGAGCCGACGCCGGAGATCAGCCCGTCGGTCAGGAAGCTGGTCAGGATGCCGGGCGGCAGGTGGGCGGCGAGGAAGGCGCCGGTCGCCGAGAAGCCCTCGCCCAGCAGGTCGCCCGCCGCCTTCGACCAGGTGAAGACCGCCTGGAACATCACAAAGAGCAGGGTGAAGAGGATCGCCAGGCCCGCGACCGGGTGCAGCAGCACGGAGTCCACCTTGCCGGTGAAGGTGTCGGGCCGCTCGGCGGCGCGGACGTTGGCCCGCAGGATCCGCTGGGCCTCGCGGTGGGCGTCGCGGATCTGGCCGGCGTCCGGTTCGCGCCAGGTGTTGTCGGCGCCGATCGCGCCGGCGGCGACCAGCGCCTCGACCTGGGCCACCAGATCCTCGATGCCGCGCTTGCGGGTGGCGACCGTGGTGACGATCGGGCAGCCGATGTCGCGCGCCAGGCCCTCAAGGTCGATGCGCAGGCCCTGGCGCTGGGCAATGTCGTACATGTTGAGCGCCAGCACCATCGGCCGGCCCACCGCCTTCAGCTCCAGGATCAGCCGCAGCACCAGGCGCAGGTTCGTGGCGTCGGCCACGCAGACCAGGACGTCGGGCGCCTGTTCGCCGGCCAGCTTGCCCAGCACCGCGTCGCGGGTGACTACCTCGTCGGGGCTGCGGGCGCGCAGGGAATAGGTCCCGGGCAGGTCGAGGATCGACAGCGACCGGCCGCTGGAGGTGGCGACCTGGCCCTCCTTCCGCTCGACGGTGACGCCGGCGTAGTTGGCGACCTTCTGGCGGCTGCCGGTCAGCGCGTTGAAGAGGGCGGTCTTGCCGGAGTTGGGATTGCCGACCAGCGCCACCCTCGCGGTGGGCAGGCGGGCGCCCGGCAGGGCTGCGTCGCTCATTTGGCGTCCAGCAGGACCCAGACGTCCTCGGCGTCGCGGCGGCGCAGGCCGATGCGCATGTCGTCGAGCCGCACCGCGATCGGGTCGCGCCAGATCGCGCCCTCATGCAGGACTTCGACCCGCGCGCCCTCGACGAAGCCGAACTCCAGCAGCCGGCGCTGCAGCTCGTCGACCGCTACGCCATGGTCGCCGGGATGGCTCTCGGCCCGCACGTCGACGATCACGCCGCGGTCGCCGGGCCGGGCCGCGCTTAGCCGCACGGGCTGGCCGTCCGGCGCCGCCGTCTCGGCGGCCGCGGCCTTCGCAGGCTCGGCGAGCATGTCATGCATGGCGTTGAACTCGGACCAGACGCTTAGTTGCGATTGATTATCAGTTACGAACGCCGATGTCGATGCGCAAGGCCAAGGCCGAAGTTGGCGAAGCGCCCGCTCGCCGCTATAGGGGCCTCAGCGTGCCCGAGTGGTGGAATTGGTAGACGCGCCGGACTCAAAAGCGTCGCCGCAAGCCCAAGAAGGACGCCGCGACGGGACCGACCTTCCGCGAGGCGGCCGAGCTGTTCATGGCGGAGTTTCGGGTCATGACGCTCGGCGAGCGCAACGAGGAGTATGTGGATGGCAAGGAGCGGCACCTGCGGCTCTACCTGCTGCCGTTCTTCGGCAAGCTGCCGGTCACTGAGGTCACGTCCGGTTTGATCTCGGAGTACCGCGTCTCCCGCGTGACCGCGCCGCCGGATCAAGAGACCGGATGGCGCAGCAAGATCGGCCGCCAGCGCCGCACGTTCAAGCGCCCGGCCCGGGCGACCCTACATCAGGAAATCGTCACCCTGCGCCAGGTGATGAAGACCGCGAACCGCAAGGGCTGGATCGCCGCGGTTCCGGACATGTCGGCGCCTTACAAGACCAACGGCAAGGTCTCGCACCGGGCCTGGTTTGCGCCCGACGAGTACAAGCGTTTCTACCAGGCGACCCGGGAGCGGGCCCGCAATCCTTTGAACGAGCGGTGGCGCTGGGAGTGCGAGCAGTTCCATGACTGGGTGCTGTTCATGGCCAACACCGGTCTGCGGCCCGACGAGGCGTCCAACCTGCAGTACCGGGACGTGACGATCATCCTGGACGAGGCGACCAACGAGCGCATCCTGGAGATCGTGGTCCGCGGCAAGCGCGGGGTCGGCTACTGCAAATCCATGACCGGCGCGGTGCTGCCGTTCCAGCGGCTGCGCAAGCGCAACAGCCCCAAGCCTGAGGACCTGATTTTCGGGCCGGTGCAGCGCGAGCTCCTCAACGCCGTCCTCGGCGAGCTCGACCTCAAAAAGGATCGGGAAGGCAACGCCCGGACGGCCTATAGCCTACGCCACACCTACATCAGCATGCGGCTGATGGAGGGGGCGGACATCTATCAAATCGCGAAGAACTGTCGCACGAGCGTGGAGATGATCGAGAAATTCTACGCTTCCCACATCGCCAACACGTTGGACGCGGCGGCGATCAACGTGCGGAAGGCGAAACCGCGGAAGGTCCCTTCCGCGGTCAAGGCGTTGGCGGAGGCCTAAAGCGCCGCTCCGTGCACGCGGATCCATAAACTGATCACCGCGGAGCGAGCTACTTTGCGCCGATGATCGCCGCCGCAGCCGCCTCCTGTGCGTCGAGCTGCGGCTTGCGGAAATGGGCACGGACCCCCGCGGGTTCGCCGAACTCCAGAAGTTGGTCTGAAGCCGGATTATAGGCCGGCCACGGCTGTCCCCCGCAGGTCGGCCGCCCGGTCTTGGCGAACCCCACCCAGCAGGAATGCATCAGCGTCGCCTGCGCGCGTTCGCCCGGCGTGATCAACGGTGTGCGGCCTGGAATGGCGTCGATGGAATCGAACGCGAACACGATCTCCGAGGCATGGGCGGCGCCCGGCCTCGCCGACCTCTGCCGTTCGGGGACATAGGAGAAGTAGTAGAGCCAGGCTGGCGCCTTCATCGATTGCTTGCGCGCGATCCATCGCGCCGGCGCGCCCATGTTCTGGTCGTTGAACATCATCCGACCTTGGTTGGACTCGGTCGCGGCGTCCGACGCATAGGCTGTCCGCATCGCCGCAGATGCCTGGGTGACGACCGCCTTGGCGTTCAGGCCGAAGGCGCTCATCAGCGTCGCCTCATCGCTGTTGGAGCCGATGATCAAGGGCACGGGGTTGGCGTGGCCGCGGGCGAAACCCTGCGCGGTTCCCTCTTTCAACAGCCGTCCATCGACGATCGGGAACGACATCTCGGTGATCGTACCCAGCAACTTGTCCATCGGTAGGGCGCGAAGCTCGAGGGCGGTGGCGCTCGCGCTGGAAAGGCCGAGTTTGCCGGCGACAGCGGCGCCCTTGGCCTCCGCCTGGGCAAGGGTGATGGGCGCATCCCAGCCCGCGCCGGACTCGACGATCGCCTTCTTGTAGAGACCTCTCGCCGACGGCGCATTGAGCAGCGCCAGGACGTCGATGCCGCCCGCCGACTCCCCAAAGATCGTGACATTCGAGGGGTCGCCGCCGAAGGCCGCGATGTTTCGCTTTACCCATTTGAGGGCTGCGATCTGGTCCATCAGGCCGTAGGAACCGAGCGGCTGGCCGGCGGCGGCCTCGGCCGTCAGGGCCGGATGGGCGAAAAACCCGAAGGGCCCGAGCCGATAGTTCATCGCCACCAGCACGACCCCGTCGCGAGCGAAGTTCCGACCGTCCAGGCTGGTCAGGTTGGTGGCCCCGCCAATGTTCCCCCCGCCATAGATCCAAACCATCACCGGCGCACGCTTGGCGCCCTTGGGCGCCGTGACATCGAGGGTCAGGCAGTCCTCGCTGATCGGTCCCGCATAACCGCCGACATTGCCTGTACCGTTGGCGTTCACCTTCTGCGGGCAGGCGGGCGGCGGGGCGGTCGCCGGCCGCTCCGAGGCCCAACTGGCGGCAGGCGCCGGCGGCTTCCAGCGCAAGGGCCCTGTCGGCGGCGCGGCGTAGGGTATGCCGAGGAATACCTCGGCTGGGCCACGCTCGAGGCCGACGACGACCCCTGTATCGATATGAGCCCGAGGCGCGGCCTCAGCCTGGGCGCTGACCACCCCCATCCAGGCGAAGGCCGCCGCAGCGGCCGATCGCATCGCGAATCTCGATCGCATGCCTGCTTCTCCCTACGCACATCCAGTGGACCGGCCCGCGCCCGGTCGGCGCGTCGCTCCGCGTCGATGCGGTCATGAGTGTCGTCTATTCGGCATGCTCGTCCCGCGATAGGGCCTAATCCGACCGCGGCCGAAGCGCGGGCGGTTCAAGCCGCGCAGGGTCCAGAAGGGGCCGCTCGAACCTCACCTCGATGAACTCGTGCTTCGAGCGGGCGACGAAGGCGCGCGCGGAGAGAGTGCAATGCCATTCGTAGGCATCAGCATGGACGCCGTGCGCGACCAAAGCCGACTGCGACACCTATGCGCTCCAGAGCCGGTGCTTCCCGAACACGCCGGAGCGCAAGGTGACCCGCTCGATCTACGAAGCCGCCAGGGTAGATGTGGGGGTTGCCACCTCTCGCCGTTGAACCTCGCAAAACCCGCTGGCCACCTCGGCAACCCGACGATAGGCAGAAGTTGGCGAGGCTCCCGCGCCACGCTCCTGGAGCTGCAAATGCCGGACCTTTTCAGTCCCTACACGCTCAAGGGTGTCACCCTGCGCAATCGCATCGTGATGTCACCGATGACCATGTACCGGTCGCGGGACGGACTGATGAACGACTTCCATGTGATGCTGCTCGGCTCCCGCGCAGCCGGCGGCTTCGGACTGGTTTTCCCAGAACAGTTGGCGATCACCGCGCAGGGCCGCACCAGCGTCAGTTGCGGCGGCATCTATGACGATGCGCAGATCGAGGGCCTCAAGAGGGTGACCTCGATCATCAAGGACATGGGTGCGGTCCCGGCCATCCAGCTTGGCCACACCGGGCGAAAAGGCAGCGAGCTGAAGCCCTGGGAAGGCGGCGCCCAGCTGCCGCCCGACCACCCGGATGGCTGGCAGGTCGTCGGTCCCTCGGCGATCCCCTATGGCGCCAAGTCGCCCTATCCGGTCCATGCCCTGAGCATAGACGAGATCAAGGAGATCCATCGGGCCTACGCCCGGGCCGCGAAACGCGCCGTGGTCGCTGGATTTGAGTGGCTTGAGCTGCACTTCGCTCATGGCTACCTGGGCGCGAGCTTCTTCTCGCCCTTGGCCAACGCCCGGACCGATCAATACGGCGGCTCGCTTGAGAACCGCCTTCGGTTCCACCTCGAAGCGCTGGACGCGGTCCGCGCCGTTTGGCCCGAGCGGTTCCCGCTCTCCATGCGCCTAGGTTCCGACGACCTGCACGCAGAGGGCGTCCAGTTCGAGGACGCCATGACCGCGGTGCGGGTGATGAAGGATCACGGCCTCGACCTCGCCGACCTGAGCCTTGGTCTAAATACGCCGCACTTGCAGACGCGGCCGTTCAACGAGCTCGGCTTCATGGTCGAGCGCGCCTCGCGCGTCCGCCGCGAAATCGGCATCCCCGTGGGTGTCAGCTGGAACCTCGGCCTGCCGGCCACGGCCGACCGAATGATCCGCGACGAGATGATCGACCTGGTGCTGCTGGGCCGCCCGGCGCTGTCCAACCCGCACTGGCCTGTCTGGGCCGCCCGGGAGCTCGGAGTCCCGGAGCCCTTCTCTCTGGTGCCGGAAGACTGGGGGTGGTGGCTGCGCAACTTCCGCGGCCATGAAGACTCCATTGGGTGGCCAAAAGCACCGGCACCGCCGTAGCGCGCACATCCAGCGTTGCAGTTTTACGAACCTCCGCGCCAAGCTCTTCAGGTCAGGTCGCGAACTGACCGCCGCACCCGATGCACAGGGGACCTAAGGAGCGCGCCTTGGGGATCCGCAAATCGCCGGTGCGAGCAGCGGTACATCTTGCTTCGGGCGCTGAGGGAACTCCTGCATCAGCGGGAAGGACGTCTGCCGCCATCAGGCCGGCGGCAATCGGAACAAAGCTATGCGGAATGGGTTTCCGCGGGTGCCCCAGGAGACCCACATGAAAACCAAAGCCGCAAGCGCCACCTTGGCCCTCGCTCTCCTCGCAACGTCCATGACGCTCGCGGGATGCGCGGAGAACAATTATGGTCCCGACCCCAGGATAGTTTCCAACGGCGATGACAATCCGAATTACGCAGGCTATCGCTACTACGCCGATCAGTGCCAAAGCGAAAAGCAGAACCGCAACGTTGCCGGGATAGCCCTTGGCGCGATCGCCGGCGGTCTGGTGGGCAACGCTGTATCGTCGGGTGGGGGTAAGACCGGGGGTACGATCATAGGAGCGGCCGCTGGCGCCGCCGTCGGCTCCAACATCGCCCGATCGAGTATCAACTGCGACAACGGTCAGCCCTATTGGACGCGCGATCAGACCGCCGAATACAACAGCTACAGCGGTTACCGGGGTAGGCGGGATGACAACTGGTATCGCCAACATGACTGCCGATGGGTGAGCAATGAGCGTGGCGACCACGTGCGTGCATGCCGCGGTCGCAATAATTACTACTATCCGGAGTATTAAGTCCGGCTGACGAAGTGGATCCCAAGTCAGAGGATCGCTGTTTCATCGCTGCTCTTCAGGGAGAGCGGCTTTGCGCCCGCGGGTGGATGTCGGATGAGAAGGGGCCGCACGTGCCCAGTTCGTGGTTGAGCCTGGTCCGCGTCGCGGGCGCAGGCCCAAGGACCATCGCCTGATATTGGACGGGTGTCCTGGATCGCCCAGGCGGGTACAAACAAATTGATTCAAATAAGCAATATCGAAAATAGTGCTAAGGGCGAATGCACCGGGAGCTGGACTGAAGGGTCAACAGCGCGCGGTTTGGTGCAATGCGCGGCAACCTCGAATGTCGGGATTCCGAGGCGGTTCGCGACCAGTTGCCGTCCCTGATATGAGGGGGGACCGTGACCTTGCCGGTGTCGCCGAGACCGCGATGCCGCTCACGCCCTATGTCGCAGATCAGATTTGGCTTTGCCCATATTCCGTTCGAATGGCGGGCACCCGGTTCGAAGCGCGAATGACAGTGATCCGCCTCGCCTCCGGCAAACTGATCCTGCACTCACCCTGCGAAATCACGGCGGCGATGGCCGAAGAGATAGCGGCGTTGGGTCCCGTCGCCCATATCCTCGTCCCGGAAATTTCACTACCTGTACGCAGCCACAGCGCAAGCCGCGTTCCCAAGCGCGAAGACCTGGATCTGCCCCGGCGTCGAGCGCAAGCGCCCTGGCCTGAAATACGACGGCGTCCTCGGCGACGTGGCGCCCCCGGACTGGGATGATGAGATTGGCCAGGCGCTCGTGCAAGGCGCGCGCATCATGCGCGAGGTTGCGATGTTTCACCGAGCCAGCCGAACGTTGATCTTGGTCGACTTAATCGAGAATTTCACCGACGCCACGCCGCATATCGGAGGGGCATTGAAGTTCTGGTTCCAGTACGTATTCCGCATGTGGAACAATCCCCGTCCCGCGCCGGAATATCAGATGGGCTGGAGCGACCGGCAGGCTGCGGCAATATCCCTTCGGCGCATTTTGGCGTGGAATTTTCAGCAGATCGTACTGTCGCATGGCGATCTGATCCAGAGTGACGCCCATCAGGTCGCTATCAACGCCTGGTCGCAGATACTCGATGGCTGATAGCCGGCTCGCCCGCCTACCCGCCCGGTTCTGAAGCGGATTGCAGCGCCACGCGTTCGGATCAAAAGAACGTCCACTTGAAATGGGGGTTGGACGGGTGCGGCTGTGGACCGTTGAACTCGCCAGTGTCACGACCATCCCAAAACTGGACGCTGTCGGCCTTGACATGCACTAGGACGAGGCCTGGGGTCTCAATGCCGTGCTCGAACCACTTGTCGAGACTCTTAGTCCAGTGCTCGGAGAATGCCGCTTTGTCGCGGATGAGCGCGGCGTGGCCGGTTACCGCGATGTAGAGACCGTGGTGGCCCTGCAGGCCTAGGCCTACCTGAGGGTTGGCGGCGATCTGGGTCGCGATCTCCCCCTCGCTGCTTGTGAAGTAGTATGAGTTACCGTCAAAATCGACGTCGCGGTTGTTGCTCATTGGCCGGCCGCAAATCGCCCCTGTCTCCGAGATAGTGCTTAGGATCGTGATATCGATGTCAC
The DNA here is from genome assembly GCF_041691455.1 of Phenylobacterium sp. Taxonomy (GTDB): domain Bacteria; phylum Pseudomonadota; class Alphaproteobacteria; order Caulobacterales; family Caulobacteraceae; genus Phenylobacterium. The sequence goes on from NZ_JBEPUO010000002.1 coordinate 507,084, forward strand.
GCATCGCCTTGGCAAGGTCGTCTAGCGATTTCTCAGACATAGGGGGATCGTTCGGCCGTGGAAGCGCGTCGCGCGCGGGACTCTCAAACGCTCAAGAGGCGAACCGTTTCCATGTCCCCCGCGAACTTCGTCAAAAGCCGACCGCGGCAATTGGGAGCGACCGCCCTAGCTCGCCTGCGCGCGTACAATCCAAACTGAAGCCGGCATGAGCACCCCGCTTGGGGTCTCATAACCCGACACCGCCGCCCTGAGTTCGGGCTTTTCACGCAGCACCGCGCCTAAGGGGCCGACGCGGAACGCCAGATTGACGGTCTGATCCAGGCTTGCGCCACCGATCGACGTGTTAAACGCGTGCAGCGTGACTTCCGCGAACCCTGCATCCGAAAGGATAGACCGGATGCGATCTGCGCTCGCGAAGGCGAACGGGCCCGGTGCTAGCGGATCCGCCGGTGTAGGCGTCGGGAGGAAGGGCAGGGCAGCCTCCATCGGCGCCCTCATCCACAGATTGTCCTGCAAGGGCCGCCAGCACACGAAGGCCAGCCGGCCGTTGGGCGTCAATGCGCGGCGCAAATTTGCGAACGCCGCCGTCGGATCGCTGAAGAACATCACGCCGAAGCGGGAGAAGACGGCGTCGTAGACACCATGGCCAAGGTCGGCCGTCTGAGCGTCGAGTTGGAGGAATTCTGGCGGCGCTGCATCAGTCGGAACGGAGCGGGTCTTAGCCACCGCGAGCATGGGAGCTGAGATATCTACGCCCGTGACGTGGCCCGCAACACCGACCCGAGCGGCGAGTTCGAAGGTCGTCTGTCCGCAGCCGCAGCCGACATCAAGCATTCGCTCTCCCGCCAACGGAGCGAGCGCGCGTATGGCCTCCAGGCCCAGGGGTTCGATCTGGCGGTCAAGTCGATCTTGGTGCTGCGCCCAGGTTTTCCCAGCCGCGGCGTTCCAGTAGTCGATCTGGGCCGAATTCGAGGCATCAGCTGGGACTTTGGACACAATCCACTCCTCGACACCCGGGCCCCTTGCGAATTCCTATCGCGTCAGTTCGTAGAGCCCACTTACATCGATCCGGACGTTCAGCTCCTCCGGAGAAACTTGTGATGCGGAGACCGCGAGAGCGCTCCTGGCGAAGCTCGCCATCGGCATCGGCGGGGAGACGGCATAGCCGCCGCCTTCGCTGAGCGACACCAGGCGCTGCACCCGATAGCCGGTGGCCCTCGCGTAGAGATCGGCCCTGGCCTGCAGGGCCTGCACCGCTTTTTCACGCGCGACATTCTCCGCGGCCGTGGCGTCGTTGAGGCCAAAGCTGATGCTGTTCACCTCATTGGCGCCGGCGGTGACGGTGGCGTCCACCGCCGCGCCGAGCCGCGCCAGATCATGGACCGTGACCGTCACCTGGTTCGAGGCCTGATAGCCGTTCGGACGCGGCGCCTGGTTCTGCACATAGAGGTACTGCGGTGTCAGGCTGAGGTTCGAGGTCTGGATGTCCTTGGCGGCGACGCCGGCTTTGGCCAAGGCCGCCATCACCTGGTCCATCCGCGCCGCATTCGCCCGCATGGCCGCCGCAGCGGTGTCCGCACGGATCATGACCCCCAGGCTGATCGTCGCCATGTCCGGCTTGATCTTGCTCTCGCCATGGGCCGCAAGACTCAACGTCGTGGATCGGAACATCGTGTCGCCGGCGGATGGCGCGGCCTGCGCCAGGGCGACGGCGCCGCCGGCGGTCGCCATGACGAGGCTTAGCGCGAAGGCGCGCAGGATAGTCTTCATTCGGGACTCCTTTGGCATCGGTCGGCCAGCCCACTTGGGCGGCGGAATGACCTATCTCCGGGTCCATCCGCCACCGGTCGGGCGGTAGTAGTCGCCGGGGCGCAGCTTAGCCTGCACCACGCCCTGATAGGCCGCCGCGCCGGCCGCCGCGGCGGTGACGCCGTTCTTGGCGGCGGCCTGGTCGTAAAGTTGGGCGCGCCCGGCATTGGTCTCGGTGACCGCGGCCTTGATCGCCGGATCGGGCGCGGCCGTCACGAACCCCAGGAAGCCGTCGGCCTGCTCACCGACAATGCCCGCGGCCTTGGCGGCATCCACCGTGGCCTTGGTTTGCGCCGACTGGGCGACGGCGGCGACGGGCGTGGCCAGAACGGCAGCCAGGCCCAGGGCGAAGAAGGTTTTTGTCTGCATGGTCATATCCCTCAGAAGAGGTTCGGGTTCTTCTGGATCAAGGCTTTCACGTCCGCGTCCAGGCTAAGCCGGACGTTGGCGTCCAGCTTGGCATAGATAGTGATCGGGTCGACCTTGACGTGAATGGTCGGCGCGCAGGCGGCGAGGCCGGTCAGGGCCAGCGCCGCCAGGGCGATCGTGGGTCGGGGCGGCGCGGTCATCGGGGCGTCTCCAGGGGCTTGGCCTTTGTTGTCGACGGGGCAGGCTGAACTGCGGGTGAACCGCGCAGGCGCCGATAGTCGGCATAGTCCGCGAGGAGTTCATCGAGATTGAGCGTGGTGTCCAGCGTTAGGTCGACGCCGGTGTCGGAGGGCAGCGGCAGGGGCTTGGTCAGGAACTTGCGCCCGATCAGGTCGAAGAGCGAGAGCCGGATCTCCTGATGTTGCGGCGGATCGTGACGGCCCACGATGTGCGCCAGGATGCCCAGGCGGCCGTCGCTGCGGCTATCGATGCCGGCGTCCAGCTTGTCGAAGGCCAGGTTCTCCATGGCCTGGTAGGCAAAGTCGGTGAAGGTGTCGTTGGGCTGGACGGGCGCCACCGCCCCGGTGGAGGCGCTCACCGAACCTCCCGCGGCGGTGGCAGTCAGCGCCTGGCGACTGATCGACAGGCGGCCGGGTTGGATGGCGTGCAGGTCCGCGCCCGCGATCTGGATCTTGCCGGCTTGGCTCTGAAACGGCACGTGGCCGCTGACCCTGGCGTCCAGGGCCATCCGGTCGCCGAAGGGCGAGGCTTCCACCAGGTCGTGCAGCTGCACGCCTTCGACGACCAGCACGCCGCTGATCGGCCGGTCGGCGGCCAGCGGGACCTCGAGGGTTTCGACGCGAACCTTTCCGCCGCCCACGGCCGCCTCTCCGCTGGAGACGGTCAGGGCCTTGCCGTCGAGGGCGAAGCTCGCCGTAAGGCCGGTGAGCGGGACGGCGGCCGCGACGGCCGCGGCGTGCAGCGTCTGGCCCGGCGCCGCGGTCAAAGGCGAAAGACTGGTGAACACGATGTCCCCCTTCAGGCCGCTGACCCTGCCGAGCGAACTCCCGAAATCGAGGTCCTTCACGCTGAGCGTTCCATCGCTCTCGACGCTCTCCGGCGTCCAGGCGAAGCGGCCCACGAACCGCGCCTGGCCTCGCACCGGCCCTCCCAGCACCTCGGCGAGCGGCGAGAGCTGGCTCGGCTGCAGGCCGTTGTCGGCGAAAACCAGCGCTGAGGTATCGAGCGTCAGTCCTCCCTTACCGCGAACGGTGTCGTGCCGCAGCGCCGCGGTTGCCACGGGCTGGCCGGCCGGGGTGGCGAACCGAAGATCCGCGGTGAAGGCCCCGTCGGCGAGCCCCGCCCTTCCGCCGACCTGCAAGGGGTTGAAGCGCTTCTGCGGCGCCATGTCCAATACCTGGGCGTGACCGAGAGCGGCGGTGACGCCAAGCTTTCCGGCGGCCTGCAGGACGACCACGCGACCCGACCCGTCGGCGATCCTGGCCTGCAGGAACGGCGCGGCGGCGGCAAAGCCTTGGGCCTTGGCGCGCAGCCACGAGCCGCCCTTTCCGGAGCCGAAGAGCGGGCCCTCATCGGGACAAAGCCGCCCAGTCAGGCCCTCCAGGTCGTTGGCGCCGAACACCAGGCGGCGGGCCGACAGGGGCGCGCAGCCGCTCGCGGAAAAGCTCACGCCGTCGTTCGCGACTCGTAACACGCCGTCGATCATCAGCTTGCCGTCTTCCAGAGGCCCGATCGAGCCGGCGACCCTGGCGTCGCCCTGTGCGGTCACTACACCGCCGAGGACCTGCAGGCGGCGCACGTCAGCGTTCAGGGTTGGAAAGCCGCCGCCGGAGACCGCGAGGCGGAAGGCGCCCCTCTGCGCGCTGAACACCGGCTCGGCGCGCCGCGCGCTCACCTCTGCTGTCCCGCCTTGGTCGGCGCGGATCTGCAAAGGCTGCGGCAGGCCGACCCTCGTCCCGCCCTGGTCGAGGCTCAACGACACGTCTGGCGCGGAGATCTGGAACCCTTTTGCGGCCCGCTTCAGGACCGCGACTTGCGGCGCGTCTGAAGGCTCGCCGGGACCAAGGCCGCTCCAAGCCCCACGACCATCGAGACGAGCTTTCAGGTCCGCTTGGACGCCGCCGGGACCGTAGCGAACCGCGCCGCCGCCGTCGGTCAGCAGTTGAGAAAGATGAAGGCTGCCAGCGACGAGGTCGTGCAGCAGCGCGGTGACGCGAGGCGTCGCCGAAATCACGCCCGCACGGCGCGTCCAATGAAGGTCGTCGGCTTTGACCTGGAGCCTGATCGCCCCGGAACGAGTTGCACCGAACGCTGCGGTCCTGCTGCGCAGATCGGCGGTCATCGTGCCAACCAGCGCGAGGTCAGCGATCCCACCGCCGGCCGCGCCCTGGAAGTCGGCGACGATCGCGGGCGCCGTGAAGGTCGCGCCGGCCAGATCAACCTGCTCGCCGGTGAGGTCGGCGTGGAGGACAAGGGGTCCGTCGATCCTCTGGTGCTTCAGGTCCGGGTACGGCGCCTCTCCAATGAGCCGCAGTCGCATCGGGGCGCCGGTCAGACCCCCGGCGCGGACGGAGGCGACCGGGACGTCCAGCGCCAGCGAGACGCGATCTCCACGGGTTCGAAGGCTTCCGGCCATCGTCCCAACGGCGACGTCGAAGGCGCCGCCCCGCAGCCGGGCCGGGTCCGACCGCGCCGTCAGCGAGACCAGCCGGCCATCACTCACCACGGCGTCGGCCGTCAGCCGCACCGGACCGTAGTCGCTGACCAGCAGCAGGACGCCCTGGTCGATCTCGATGCGAGGCTTCGGCGCACCTGGCGTCGGGGGCCTCTTGAGGACGTCAGCGATAAGCGGATCGAGCCCGCCCAGGCTGACCCGGCCGTCGTGCAGGCGGGCGCGCAGGACGGGCTGGCGCAGGGTGACGGAGAGAAGCTCAAAGCTTAGCCCGCGCAAGCCGTAGATCACGGCCACATCAGCGGCGGCAAAATCCGGCGCCTCGGCCGCGCCGAGGCGCACGCGCCCGCCCATATGGCTGAGACCTAGCTCGTCGATCTGCACCGCGGAGGCCACGCCGTGGGAACGCAGCCAGGCCGTCAGGACGTCGCGCGCGATCACCTTGCGCGCGGCATAGACAGCCAACAGCGCGAGCAACAACAGGGTGACCGCCAGGGGCCATGCCCACCTGAAGCGTCGGCGCGGCGCTGCCTCGGAAGGGTAGGTCAAGGACAGCCAGCGGAGTTCACGGCGACACCTGACCGCTCAATCCGCGCAATTCGATGGCGCCGCTCAGAGGCTCCGATGGCCATGCGTCGATTGCCGCGGCTATGGAGGCCCTCAGCACCTTGGTCCCAACGACCCTGGCACAAGCAGATTTCCGGCGAATTGCCAGCCGCATTCCGCGACTAAGATCGTTTGTCCACTTTCGGTCACGGTACACCGTGGAGGAATGCTAGCGTTTCAGCCGCACGCCGGGGGCACCGGCGGCACCGGGTGAGATGAACACGATCCCGGAGGCTTTGTCAGACCATACTTGGCGCGCGGACGTTCACAACGCGCCGCGGCCCAATCGCATCGGCGGTGGCGCCGCCAACACTTGTCAGCCTGGAATGGATCGCGACCGGGCTGTCGGTCGCAGTTTGAGCATGATGGCGAAGGCGATGACGCCGCCAACGCCAAACACGGTCGCCAAGTCGGCGAAGTACAAGACGCTCCCATCACCGTCGCTAAACAGGCTGAACGTCGCCATGTTGATCAGGAAGTGGAGGACTGTGGCGATCGCGACCCGGTCGGCGAAAGATCGGCCGAGCGTAAACACCGCCAGTAGCAGCGACATCGCGGTTGCTGCGGCGACGAAAAGCGTGAAAGCCAGCGCACTGATAGAGAACGCCAGGTAGAAGTGCCCGACAGCAAACAGCGCGCCGGTGATCAGAGCCGCGAGTGCGGGACGCAGCCTCGTTTCCAGAAGCGGCTGGACCAATCCGCGCCAGCCCACCTCCTCGGCTCCGGCGCCTAACAGCTGCACGAGCAACAGAATCGCCAGCGGGCCTCCGAGGTCGCCCATGCCGGCGGTGCGCCAGGGTGCATGCTGGGCGTGCGCCAGCTCGAACAGCAGGCCAGCCAGGACCGCGATAGCAGCGGCGCCCCCCAACAATGGCCGAGCAAGGCCTCGTTTCACCGTTGGAGGATAGGCCAGGCGACCGCGCCAGATGACCCAAACGACCGCAGCCCCAACCGCAGTCGACAGAACGGTCAGCTGGAAAACGACCGGATCGATGGCCGACCCTGCCTGCATCATCGACAACAACGGCGACGCCGCGGCGGAGACGACGAGAAAGACCAGGATTGGACCCATGGCGCGGCGGTTCATGTCCAACGCATACCAAGCGCGTGTTCAGGCTCCAATTTAAGGATGGGCAATGCCGGTCAGGGCCCCTCTACCGAAACGCCAGATCGATAGGCGTCCGCGATGTCGGCCTGGATCGACCGGTCGAGCCGGTTGAACAGGACCGAGATCATGTGGCTCTTGGCCGGCGGCCTGCCGCCGGCAGCCCGCGCAAGCGACTTGAGGTAAAGCTCCGCTGCGAGCGCGTAGGCGACGAGCATCGGGCAGAGTGCAGAGATCGGAACCCCGTCGCTGTCGTGCTCCGTCACCTCCGGCGCGCAGCGCGCTCTCATGAAAGCTCGCCGCGAGCAGATAGGCTTGCTCGTCGGCGGACGCGGGACCCTGCGGGGTCGGCGCCTGGATGCTGAACGTCCTCACCCCGCCATCATCGCCCGATTCCACCGTTCGAGGGTCCAGCCCATGGTCCCCGGCGACGCCTGAGCGGACCGAGACGGGCGGAAGGCGCGGAGTGGTCTCTCGCCGTTGAGCGGGCTTTCAGCCGCACACTTGCGTTTGACCGTCATAACCTTCGGCGTAACCGTTCGGCGCTTCGGGGGTTGCCATAGCCATGGCCAGCACATTCTTCACCATAGGACACTCGACGCGCGCCCTGGCCGAGTTCGGCGATCTTCTTCAGGAGGCCGGCGCGGATCTCGTCGTCGATGTGCGATCGATGCCGCGATCCCGCGCCAACCCGCAGTTCAACGGCGACACGCTTCCCGAGAGCCTGGCCGCCTGGCAGATCGGCTACGAGCCCATCGCCGCGCTCGGCGGGCTTCGCGGCCGCCAGCGCGGCGCGGAGCCTTCGCCGAACGGCTACTGGCGGGTCAAGAGTTTCCGCAACTACGCCGACTATGCGCTGACGGCGCCCTTTGCCGTGGGCCTGTCCCGGCTGCGCGACCTGGGCGCTCGACGACGATGTGCGATCATGTGCGCCGAGGTTCTGTGGTGGCGCTGCCACCGGCGCATCATCGCAGACTATCTGCTCGCGGGCGGAGACCGGGTCCTTCACATCCTGGGGCCTTCGCATATCGATGAGGCTGTCATGACGCCTGGCGCGCGCCTGCGCGGCGACGGGACCCTTGCCTACCCGGCAACTGACACCCCGGCCGCTTAACGCCGCGGCGATGCAGGCTCAGACGTCCCCGGCGGGACAGCCGCGCCCGGTCTGTCGGGGCGATCGCCTGCGCGGTCCGCCTTGCTCAGGGCTCGGACAGGCCAGCCGGCTCACCCGTCGGAGATCTCGCCCTGCGGGGACCGGCGCGCCTGGCGCGTGCCAGTCATTGTAGGGCGAGATCGCTGACGTGCGTCGGTCGTTCTTCGGCGACAAGGTCGTCACCGACATCCCGCCGGGTCTTGTGCAAGACTATCTACGCCTCTCCCATCGCCAACGTTGGACGCCGCCGCGATCAACGTCCGGAAGGCGGAAGGTCCCTTCCGCGCGAGGCGCGGCGGCGAACGACTAGCCGCGCCTGCCCGCAGGGCCCCCTTTACGCGCCGCGTCTGTCACGGTGTGCAGATCCGTCGCGGAAGCGCGTCACGCTTGACCGAGCCGATGGCTAGATCCCCTTCAGGTATTCGACGAGGTCGCGCTTGTCGCGCGGGCTGAGCTTGAGCGCGAAGTGGCTGTCGTAGTGTTCCACCACGTCGGCGAGCGTCGCGAACCGGCCGTCATGATAGAAGCCGCCCGTCTGGTGCGTCCACAGGCCCGCCAGCGGCGCCGTGCGGTACATGTGGGTTGGTGACCGGTCGGCCTGGAAGGCGTCGACGCCCATCTCGGCGGGCGTGTGGAGGTTCTGGCCCGGCTCGGTGAACAGCGGCGGGACGTGGCAGGTCGCACACTTGGCCGGGCCGTCGAACAGCGCCTTGCCGCGCGTGTAGGCGACGCGGTCATAGGAGCCGGCCACGGCCTTCGGCGCGGGGATGGCGAGTTGGTAGAACTGCAGGGCGCCGAGCTTCGGCGTGGTCCGGTCGGGCGTCCCACGGGTGTTCCATTCGCCGCTCTTGGCCGAGACCGGATACTGCGTCTTGTCGCTGAGCCGGGCGTCGTAGTAGGTCCCCGAGCCATGCATCTCGGTCACGCCCACATAGGCGTTCCAGTAGGGCACCGAGCCGAACCCGGTCCAGGTGGCGAGGTTCACGCCGGCCAGGCCGAAGGCCGGCGGGATCAGGGTGCCGGCCTGCTTGCCGTCTGGGCGCATGGCCTTGCCGTCCTTGAACAGCTCCGCGTCGAACCGGCCCGGACCCCAGGTGGCCAGCACCTTCTTGACCGTGCCGACATCCGTGCCCAGCAGGTCGGCTACCGGCTGCAGATTGGGCGCCAGCGCGATGATCGCGCCGACGTTCAGGTCGCGGTTGGCCCAGCCGTCCAGCCGTTTGCCGATCCCCGGCGCGAAGGAGTTGTCCACCGTCGAGTGGCAGAACGAGCACTGGATGCCCATCGACTTGACGCTGCCGTCCGGGTTGGTGAAGGCCTTCACCCCGACCACCGCGTTGAGCTTCAGCAGCGCGATCGTCGTCGCGGGGTCATCGAGGTTGACCTTGCCGGCGGCGATCTGGGCCTTGAGCGCGGCGGGCAGCGCGTCGGCGTCGACCTTCAGGCCGACAGACAGCGCCGCCTTGGGCGAGACGCCGGGGCCGACGCCGCCGTTCTTGGCGCCGGCGATGGCCTTGTGCAGCTGCAGGGTGTCGCCCCAGAAGTGTTCGCTGCCGAAGGTATCGAAGCGGAACGTCTGCCGGCCCTCGGCGAGCATAGTCTGGGCGTAGCGCGCGGTCGTCGCGTCGGCTGGCGACGGTATGGTGGGAACCTTGGAGGCTCCGATCAGAGCGACCGAGCTTATACCGACGAGCGCCGCGGCGAGGGTAGCCCTGGACATTGAAAGTCTCTTCGTTTGGACGAGCGAGGCGGCGCCGGGAACTGCGGAACTGGGGAGCCGCGACAGGGTTGGCGACCACAGGTTTGCCCTGAGGCCGCGCGTCATTGGATTAGGCGGTCGGACAAAAGTTCCTGATTTCCCGCGGAGGCGCGCATTCAATGAAAACTTGCGGGTCTTGCAGCTAAGGTAGAGCTCTTGCGCCAACGCGGCATATGAGAGGTCTTGGTGTTGCGGTCCTTCCTTTCAGCTGTCGTTATCGCGCTGCTCGTTGGGGCCGGCCCGGCCGTCGCCGAGGGCGTCGCCCTCACCTTCGACGATCTGCCGACCATGGCGCTGACCGGCGATGCGCCGTACGCGGAGGCCACGACCAAGGCGCTGCTGGCAGGACTTCGGCGTCATCACCTCCCGGCGACCGGGTTCGTGATCGCCGACAAGCTTGAGGGCGACGGCGGCGTGGCCCAGACCCGCCTGGCCCGGCAGTGGCTGGCGGCGGGAATGGACCTGGGCAACCATACCTATTCCCACGTCTCGCTCAACAAGGTCCCGGTCCAGGCCTACATCGCCGAGGTGAGCCGCGCCGACGGGGTCCTTCGGCCGCTGGTAGCCGCACAGGGGCGCCCACTACGTTGGTTCCGCCATCCCTATCTCGAGACGGGCCTGACGTTCGAAGCGCGGCGAACCTTCGAGACCTGGTTGGCGGCGCACGGCTATCGCGTCGCGCCGGTGACGATGGAGAACTCCGACTGGATGTTCGCCCTGCCTTACGACGACGCCATCCTGCGCCACGACAAGGCCGGCGCCGCGCACGTCCAGCGGGCCTACCTCGACTACACCGAGCGCGTGGTCGTCTGGTATCGGGAGGCCGGCCTCCAGCTGCTCGGGCGGCGGCCGGACTTCGTCTTCCTGCTGCACGCGACGCGCCTGAACGCCGACAGTCTCGACCAGCTTGCGGCAATCCTCAGGCGCCAGGACCTGCACGCTATGTCTCTCGACCGCGCCATGCGCGACCCAGCCTACAAGATCGCCGACGACTACGCGGGCCCGGACGGAGACGAGTGGTTGAGCCGATGGTCGCGCACCTTGCGCAAGGATCTCCCTTGGAAGAGCTTCCCGGAACCACCGGCGGACATCGCCGCCGAAAACGACCGTCTGGACCCCTCGCCCTGAGTTCGCCGCGGGCGCCAAGGGGCCGTCGGATGTGCCGCGGCGGCGCCCGCACTTGTCGCCGTGAGGCGGTGTTGGTAAGCCGCTCCTGCTTGGCCCCTGTGGTGGAATTGGTAGACGCGCTGGATTCAAAATCCAGTACCGAGAGGTGTGTCGGTTCGAGTCCGACCGGGGGCACCATCACGCTGCACGCTAAGGTGCGCGGATGGGTGGAAATACTACAAGAAATCAGCTATATATGACCTCAGTCGCTTCTTTGGGGTTCACCAATGTACGCCGATGATCGGAGCGCATTGGGGGTCACAGCTGCCCGTCACGTTCGTCCACATGCCTTGAAGATCAGGGACCCCTTTGGTCGCCCGCGACGGCTTACCGCCGGCGGAGGCCCCACTGCAGGCAGACGCCGCGAGAAGAGCCGCGAGCACACGCCGTCGTTCTATCATGCGTACATCCTCTAGGCGGCGTTCGCCCTCGCAACGTTAGGCTGGTCGTATGGTCGAAGCAACGCGCCGGGGATGTCTCCTTCCCCTTGCAGAGGTCTACGGCGTCAGCTTGTAGGGTTGAGCGCGGAAGATCGCTCACGACCCCGAACTGACGTTCCTGAGGTCCGCCTACCGGCGGGGCGGCTGAATTTCCCTTTTCGGGCTAGCGGTCATCTTCCGCTTGCGGACTCGCCGCAGACATTGGGACGCCGCAGACTAGGAGATGCTGGCGGCAAGGCTTAGGCTTCGCCGTCGCGAGTGTATTTCAGGCGACAGGGAGCGGCCGCGTGAACACCGTGATCAACCTGCTCATGTGCCTCCACTTCGTCGGCATCGGGATGGCCGTCGGCGGCGGCATAGCGCTCTCGCAGGTCGGACCGAGATTGATCGAGGCCCCCCTCGATCAGCGCGCCATTTGGTGGCCGCTGGAGACCTTTTTCAGCCGGATCGGGCCCGTCGGGCTGGGACTCTTGCTGTTCACGGGACCTTTGATGGTCTGGTTGAAGTTTGGCGGTCCCGGCGGTTTCACAGGCTGGTTCTGGGCGAAAATGACGTTCGTCGCTCTCGCGGTTATCAGCATCGGATTGCACGAATGGGCGAGGATGCGGTTCCAGCGCGGGGATGAGAGAGCCGTGCCGCTAATGTTCCTGGGCGGGCGAATGGCAGGGGCGGCGATCCTACTGGTGATTTTTTGCGCGGTGTTCACCTTCAACTAGCTGGGTGTCGCAGACGATTGGCGCCGAGGCCGGAACCTCGGCACGGGGGATGAATTCCCGTAGCGCGCCCACGAAAGGCACTTTCGCCTTTTCTAACGTCACGTGGGGCTGTTTCCCCGGCTCGTCTTTCTAACTCGATTGGCCGGGGAGATGCTCTGCCTATACCGCTCTGGCCTGGTCGATGAAGCGACGATGCGCAAATTAGACAAGCTTTGCGACGCCTCGAAGACGCAGCGATCCGCCGCGTAGTTATGGGCCGCAGGCGCAAAGCGCGCGCCTACGGCCCTGCCCGTCGGCGAGACCGGGTGTGCAAGCGCAGAGGGCGGCTTCGCTGGGAACCGGCTGCAGGGGCCTTGGCCCTGTGGGACCCCGTGTCGCCCCTCAGGACACCGAAGCTGGGCGGAAGGCGCTCCGAAGCGCGCGGAGGGCGGAGCCGTAAGCCCCAACCTTTACAATGCAGGCTGCAAGGAGCCGTGCCCTTCTCGCGGCGGGACGCGCCGATCGGTGCGGCGCCTTAAGGCGCCCGCAGGGGCGGACCCGTAGGAGCCGCAGGAACTGCGGCGGGACCGAGCACGACCGCCGGCCACCCGCCGTTTTCATGATGCGTTGCGGGGTGTCCTCGCCGAGGCGTCAAAGCGACGAAGCTCACACGCCCAACACCGGCGCGAACCCGCCGCCGGGGGTTCGCATGTTTGTCGTCTGGCCCTGGTAGAGGCGGGCCGCCGCCAGCAGCGGGGAGCCCGCGTACGTATAGAGCCGTATATCAACCTTCAGCTCAGAGCGTTCGGCGCCCACTGCGATGTCCCGCGTGCTGGGTGCAGCGTAGGCCTGGGCCACGTAGTCGCCCGTGGAAATCTCGGCCCAGACCCGGTGGGTGAGCTTGTCGCCACGATAGGCGGCCTTGCTCCCGTGTCCGCGCGCCGGCTTGAAAAACAGGCTGCGGCGCCTGCGCCAGAGTTCCTCGGCGTTGGCCGCGGTCACCTGGACGGTCTTCAGAACGCCGCGTTCGAGCGCCTCGCTGTCGCCCGGCGAGAGCCCCCACGCCTTCAGGGCCGCGATGTCGGACAGAAGGGCCATATTACGCTTGTCCGCGAAAAGAGCGTGCACGTGAGGATTGGGCGTAACCACCACGCCGCCCCCCAGATAGGCGGCCAACAGGACGGCGTGACGCGGCTCGTCCAAGGCGAAATCGACCAGCCGATTGTAGACCATATCGACCGGCCGGCCGCGAACCGACACCCCCGACCCGTCGGGCTCCAGCTCTTCGGGGTCGGCAATCACGGTCTCCAGGCCGTGTTCTTCCAGCAAGCCCTTGGCGAGTTGGAACTCGGGATAGAGATGCTGCTGTTCAGGCGCGTCATCGACGATGGCGATGCGCGTCGGACCCGGTGTGGTTCGCTGCCGACGCCACTCCTCGCGGAACATCGCAGCGACCTTCGCAGCAAACCCGTCTGCGGCCTCGGTCTCAGTCCCAAGGGTGTCTCCGCAGCACGCGCGCTGAGCCCGCGCGAGGGCAGCGTTCAGGAAGGCGCCCCCGGCATTGGTGTTCACCTCGATCAGCCTTGGTCCCTCCGGCGTCACATGGAAGTCATAGCCCATCAAAGCGCCGACAGGTCCGAAGTCGCGGGACGCGGCGGGCGGTGCGTAGGCCATCGCCGCCTCTCGGTATCCTGGCAGCTGTGCGGCCGCCTCGACCGCCGTCATGAACCGGACCATTTCGGCGAGGGTCTCGGAAGGCACGAAGACAGGTACGTTAGAGAAGAGCGTCGGGTGGGACGCGCTAAGCTGTGCGGCGAAGCCCGGGACGCCGGTTTCCTGGTCCAGCGCCTCAGACAGCATCGTTCTGTCCAGGGTGACGCAGAAGCAGCCGCGGTTGAGTTGTTCCGCGACGCCGGCCGCGCCTCGGGCTGCCCGCCCCACCGTGTCGGGGTCCTTGCGAGAACCTTCGATGTCAGGGCCGCCCGAGGAAGCTGGAGGCGTTGTAAACGACCGCAATCAGGGCCCCCGAGAGGGCTCCAAACACCAGCGACCAGCACAGGCCGATTCCCAGCGCCGCCGCCGAGGCGATCGGGGCGACTGTGAACAGCGAGATGAACATGTGGGATGGGCTGGCAAGACCTGCTGCCACGCCAATCCAGCACAGCGCAAATAGCGCCCCGACCACGACCGCGCCCGTCAGCGCGCAGCGCGAGAGGCCGAGCCGCGCCGGGGTCAGCGCCCCGCCCGGAGGAAGGATGTCTTGAGCGGCCATCTGGCCTGTCCAGTTCTGATTGCGCCGATCAAGGGCCGAGCGCCTCGACGTAGCGCTGGTAGACGAACGCGCGCCGATCGATTGCGATGCGCTTCATAGCTTCACGGCGCGCAGCCGCAGCGCGTTGCTGATGACGCTGACCGACGACAGGGCCATGGCCGCAGCCGCGATGGCCGGCGACAGCAACAGGCCGAAGGTCGGATAGAGCACCCCCGCCGCGATTGGCACGCCTGCCGCGTTGTAGATGAAGGCGAAGACCAAGTTCTGGCGGATGTTGCGCATGACGGCGCGCGAGAGCTTTCGCGCCCGCACGATGCCCTGGAGGTCACCCTTCAGCAGGGTGACTCCGGCGCTCTCGATGGCAACGTCGGCGCCCGCGCCCATGGCGACGCCCACGTCGGCGGCCGCCAGGGCGGGCGCGTCGTTGACCCCGTCGCCGGCCATGGCCACGACGCGGCCCTCCTTGCGGAGCTTCTCCACGACCGCAGCCTTGTCCTGCGGCAGCACTTCGGCCTCCACCTCGTCGATCCCCAATCGCTTGGCGACCGCTTCGGCCGTGGTGCGGTTGTCGCCGGTCATCATCACCAGTCGAACACCCTCAGCCTTCAGGGCTCGTACCGCAGCGTCGGTCGTCGGCTTCACCGGATCGGCAATGCCGAGCAGCCCTGCCAAGACCCCATCCACGCTCGCGAAAATCGCCGTGGCTCCTTCCCGTCGCAGCGCTTCGGCGTCGGGCTCCAGCGCACTCGTGGGCACGCCTTGCTCGGCTAGGAATTTCGGGTTGCCGAGGAGGACCTTGCGGCCGTCTACGGTCCCTAGAACGCCGCGGCCGACCGGAGAGTCGAAGTCCCTTGCCTCCGACAAGGTGATGTTGCGGTCCTTGGCTGCGCGCAGGATCGCGTCCGCCAGTGGGTGCTCGCTGCCCCGCTCCAGACTGGCTGCGAGACGCAGGAGCTCGGTTTCGTCGAACCCGGCGACGGGATGGATGGCGGTCACCGCCGGACGGCCTTCGGTAAGGGTGCCGGTCTTGTCGACGATGAGGGTGTCGACTTTCTCGAGGCGCTCCAGGGCTTCGGCGTTCTTGATCAGCACACCGGCCTGAGCGCCGCGTCCGACGCCGACCATGATTGAGATCGGGGTGGCCAGGCCCAGGGCGCAGGGACACGCGATGATCAGTACCGAGACCGCCGCGACCAGGGCGTAAGCGAAGCGCGGCTCAGGTCCAACCAAAGCCCAGACGGCCGCCGCGATCAGGGCCGCGGCGATGACGGTCGGCACGAACCAGCCCGAGACCTGGTCTGCCAGCCGCTGGATCGGCGCGCGGCTCCGCTGCGCCTGGGCGACCATCTGGACGATCTGCGAGAGCAGGGTGTCGGCGCCGACCTTCTCGGCGCGCATGACAAAGGAGCCGGTCTTGTTGATCGATCCCGCGACCACCTTGTCGTCCGCCTGCTTGGTGACCGGCATGGACTCGCCGGTGACCAGGGACTCGTCGATGGAGACGCGCCCGTCGAGGATCACCCCGTCGACCGGGATCTTCTCGCCGGGCCGCACCCGCAGCCGGTCGGCGACGTGAACGAGATCGAGGGTCACCTCCTCGTCGGTCCCATCTTCGCGCACCCGCCGCGCCGTCTTGGGCGCCAGGTTGAGCAGCGCCTTGATCGCGCCGCTGGTCTGTTCGCGGGCGCGCAGCTCGAGCACCTGGCCCAGCAGCACCAGGACGGTGATCACCGCGGCGGCTTCGAAATAGACCGGCGGCAGTCCGCCCTCGCCGCGAAGCGCGGGCGGGAAGAGGCCGGGCGCCAGCATCGCCACGACGCTGTAGGCGTAGGCGACACCCACCCCCATGGCGATCAGCGTGAACATGTTGAGGTTTCGGGAGACCAGCGACGCCCAGCCGCGCTGGAAGAACGGCCAACCGCACCAGAGCACCACCGGGGTCGCCAGCGCGAACTGGATCCAGTCGGACGTAACCCGCGGGACCATGAAGGTGTGGCCGAGCAGGTGGCCGCCCATTTCCAGCACGAATACAGGAGCGGCCAGGGCGAGGCCGATCCAGAAGCGCCGCCGCATGTCCGCGTACTCGGGATTGGGACCCGCATCGGCGGTGATCGTCTCGGGTTCCAGCGCCATGCCGCAGATCGGGCACGATCCCGGTCCCTCCTGCCGGATCTGGGGATGCATCGGGCAGGTGTAGATGGTCCCTGCCGGCACAGGCTCGCCAGCCTTTGGGTGGAGGTAGCGGTCGGGATCGGCCGTGAACTTGGTCCGGCAGCCGGCCGAGCAAAAGTGATAGGCCGCGCCGAGGTGCTCGGCATGATGCGGGGTCTTGGCCGGATCGACGGTCATTCCGCAGACGGGGTCGAAGGCGCTGCCTGCAGCGTCATCGACCTGCGTTGGGGCGTGGTGGGGATCGGACAAGGGGTTCTCCGCGAGACCGTACCTGATACCCATGGCGGGTATCTCGATGAACTTCCTATATAGGTACGCGCCACGCCGACCGGAGCCCTCACATGAATCAAGAGCGAAAGCCCAAATTGCTCAACCGGCTGAACCGTATCGGCGGCCAGGTGAAGGGGGTGGCGAAGATGGTCGACGACGACCGCTACTGCATCGACATCCTCACGCAGATCCAGGCGGTCCGAGCGGCGCTAGGGAAGGTCGAAACCGAGCTGCTGCGCGACCACATCGGACATTGCGTCCACGGCGCGTTCACCAGCGGCGACGCGGCAGAGCAGCGCCAGAAGACCGAAGAACTGATCGAAGTGCTGCACCGGACAAACCGGTGAACGGTCATCCGCGCGCCGCTTGAAACCGGATGGCCTATCGCGGAGGACGCAATCCGGAGAGCGTAACGGTCACGAGACGGCCGACCGCCGTCTTGGACGGCAGGTCGCTGGCGGCGCCCAGCGCATGCAGGCAGTAGCGCGCAAGCTCGGCGGGCGCGACATCGTCCCGGACTTCACCGGTCGCCGCCACTTCGACCAGGAGGCTTTCAAACACGTCGAGCAGCTGCTCCTGCGCCCGGGCGAAGGCCTCGCCGCGATGCAGCAGCGTGTCGAGTTCGGCACCATGTCGCCCGCGATGATGTGAAATAAGCGCGTAGGTTTCCAGCACCGCGGCGAGACGCTCGCCCGCGGGGCCGGGTTGGCCCCGGAGTTTGGCCAGATGTTCCAGGTGACCGGCCACGTGGCGCTGGTGCCAGGCGGCGAGGATCGCTTCGACGTCCGGAAAATATTTGTAGAGCGTCGCGCGCCCGATGCCGGCCTGCTCGGCGATCTGGGACATCGTCACCGCCCGCGGCCCATGCTCGGCCAGCAGCGCCGCCGTGCTCTCGACGATCGCATCGACCACCGCCAGGCGATGCGCCCCGATCGTATCGTTCCATAGCCTTGGCATCGCGCCAGCATACGCGATGACGCTATCGAGACATAATGATTCGACAGCGACATGGTGTATCGATAATTCCTTGATCCCTCGGCGGCGACTTTGACGCCGGCCCGGCGGAGGAGACGAACATGTCCAAGTCGCAAACCGGCGCGCCGCGATGGGTCAGGGTGTTCGGCGGCATCGCCGTTGTGTTGCTCTTGGCGATCGTCGGCCTGCACCTCACAGGCCACGGCTTTGGCCGTCACATGCACGAGCTGCACCAGCCGTGACCCTGGCCCCCAACCTGCGGAAGCTCGCGCTCACGGCGCACATCATCGCCTCGGTCGGTTGGCTGGGCGCCATCGCCGCCTTCGTGGCGCTGGCGATCGCGGGTGTCGCCAGCCGTGAGCCTGAAAGGGTGCGCGCGGCCTATCTCGCGTTGGGATTGGTCTATGATTGGGTGGTCGTCCCTTTCGGCATCGCTTCGGCCCTATCCGGCCTCGCCTCGTCGCTGGGGACCGATTGGGGGTTGGTCCGGCACTACTGGGTGCTCGTGAAGGTCCTGATGACCGTACCCCTCACCCTGCTGCTGCTGTTGCACACTCAGCCGGTCGATCAGTTGGCCGCGGCGGCCGCGGCCCAAATGCTATCCGCCACCGAGGCCTTGGGCCTGAGGACGCAGCTCCTGGGGTATTCGATCGCTGCAATTCTCGCCCTGATCGTGGCGACGGCATTGTCCATCTACAAACCGCGAGGCCGGACGCCGTTCGGACAGCGCAGGCCCTCAGAATAGCCTCCCGCCACGACCCGCCTGGCTAGGCAGGCCTCCAGGGCGACTTTTTCGCCTTGGCGATCGCGCGCCGCAGCGCCAAGCCATCCATTCCGCCCCGGTAGAGGTTCGGGCCGATCAGGTAGGCCGGGGTCCCTTCGATACCGAGCGACCAGGCCTCGAAGGCGTGCCGCTTTAGCTGGGTGTCGATCTCCGCGCCGTGCGTCGCGAGGTCGGCGTCGAGTCTCTGCGGATCCACCCCGGCGGCTACGACCACATCGCGGACAGACCTGCCGTCCAGGCGCCGGCGCGTGGTCATCAGCGCGCTGTGCGCGGGGCCGTAACGTCCCTGCAGCTGCGCGGCCAGCGCCACGCGGGCGGCATTGCGGGAAGCCTCCCCGAAGATCGCCCAGTCCTTGTAGACGACACGTATATGCGGGTCAGCCCGTCGCGCGGCTTCAAGCGCGCCGTCCGTGCCGCGGCAGATGGGACACTGGTAGTCGGTGAAGACGACGATTGTGACATCGGCCGACGGATCGCCGAGCGCCGGACTGCCGGGATCGTTCAAGACCGCCCGCACCACCGGCGTCGGCGTAAGGCCCTGCGCGGGCGGTGGCCCAACCCGCAAGCCCACGGTAACCGCGACCCCAAGCGCGACAGCCGCCGCCAGGCCCGCCCTGGGGTGACGGTTTAGCCACCCTCCGGAAGGTCGCGCAGCGGGCGTCTGGAGCATCGCTTACCTCGCTCGCCGCCGGGGTGAGCGACAAAGATGTCGACCGGCCAGCCCGCGTGTCCCGATCAGAACCAAGCCCGGATGCCGACCACAAGGCTCGTGCGGCCGGGTTTCTGCCCCGCGGTGCGCGCGTAGTCGGCCGTCCGGCCAAATTGCTTGTCGTAGGAGACCCCGATGTACGGCGCGAAGTCTTTGCGGATCTCATATCGCAGGCGCAAGTCCAGTGCGGCGTCGCTCAGCCCTGATCCGATCCCAGTTTCCCGCGTGTCCTGCGCGGCGAAATTCAACTCCGCCCTCGGTTGCAGGACAAGGCGCTGGGTGAGCCGCAGGTCATAGGAGCCTTCGGCGCGGGCCAGAAGCTCGCCCTGGTTTGACAGGAAAACCTCGCCCTGCACGTCGAACCGGTAGGGCGCGAGGCCTTCGACGCCCAGGGTCGCGTAGGTCCGCCGCGGCGTCGGTTTGAAATCTTGCCGCACGCCGGCCAACAGATTGAAATAGGGGCCGATGGCGCGCGCATAGAGCGCTTGCACCTCGGCGGCCTCCAGCCCGTCGCGACGGGCGCCTTGCCCCTCCGACGTCAACAGAACGCGGTTGATGTCACCGCCGAACCACGCCTGGCCCTCCCAACGATATCCGCCCCCGCCGGAATGCGCCTGGTACTCGGCGATGTTGGCCATCACCGTCGAATAGGTCTCGCCGCCGTGCTCCCGGCGCAGTTGCTGCCGGGCCGCGGCCATGGCGGCTGGATCGTAGAAGCGCTCGGCCGCATGGTCGGCAGGAGCCGGCGGCGGCGGCTGCGTTTCAGCGAGCGGCGGGGGGCCCATCGCGGCCATGTCATGACCAGCAACGCCCGCTGACCCCGGCATATCCATCCCGGGCATCGCAGCCGTGCCTCGCTTGGTCATCCCCGGCATCGCGGACATGTCGTGTCCGCCACTTGGGCCGGTCTTGGCGGGGCCCGCCGGCATCGCCGTTCCGGGCATCGCCGACATGTCATGGCCCGCATGGGGGCCGGTTTGGGCCGGCGCGGCCGGCATTGCCATGCCCGGCATTTTAGACATGTCATGGCCGGCATCAGCCGCCGCCGCCGGTGCTTTTCGGCTGAGGCGCTTGTGGGTTGTGTGTTTCGCGGCCGGCTTCGCCTTCGCTGCGGACATGTTCCTGCCGGGCATGTTCGGATCCATCGGCTGCGCAGCCGCGGGCGCTGCCCAGACCATTGGCAGCAGGAGAAGCAGGAGCGCCGTGCGGTTCATGCAGCGGCTCCGCCCAAAGGCCGTACGGTGACCACGCGGAACATGCCGCCGTGCATGTGGTAAAGCATGTGGCAGTGGAAGGCCCAGTCGCCGGGGGCGTCCGCGGTAAGGTCGAAGGTAACCTTGCCGCCAGGCGCGACGGTCACGGTGTGCTTGCGCGGCATGAAGCCTCTCGGGCCGTGCGCGAGCTCGAAGAAGTGCCCGTGCAGGTGGATCGGGTGGGCCATCATGGTGTCGTTGATCAGCGTTACCCGCACCCGCTCGCCGTTGCGGAAGGGATAGGGCTTGGTGGTCTCCTCGTTGAATTTCTCGCCGTCGAAGCCCCACATGAAGCGTTCCATGTTGCCGGTCAGGCGGATGTCCATCGACCGCGACGGGGCCCGCTTGTCGGGGTTCGGCGCCAGCGCGATGAGGTCCTTGTAGACCAGCACGCGATGCCCGACGTTTTCGAGCCCCTGTCCGGGTTCTCCGGTGCGGTCGGTCGGGCTGGGGGCGATGGTTTGCACGCCAGGGCCGAGCTTGAGGTCCGGCGCATTCAGCGGGTCGCGCATGGACATCTGCATGCCACCCATGGATCCCATGGCGTCCGATCCTCGAATCCGCGGCGGGCCGATGCCCGGTTCGGCGCCCATCGCCATTCCGGGCATCGATCTGCCGGCGGCGGCGTGACCCATCGCCATGTGGTCCATGCCCGCCATGGGAGCGGCGGCGCCCTTGGCTTGGCCTCCCGCCATGCCCGTCATGGCGCTCATATCCATCCCCATGTCCTTCATGACGGCGAGCGGCCGTTCGCGAAGCGGCGGCGTCGGGGCGGTCAGGCCCTCGCGCGGCGCCAGGGTGGCGCGCGCCATGCCGGAGCGATCGACGGCTTCGGCCACCAGGGTGAAGGCCTTGTCCTCGGTGGGCTGGACAATGACGTCGTAGGTCTCCGCATTGCCGATCTGGAACTCTTCGACCTCCACCGGCCGCACGTTCTGCCCGTCGGCCGCCACGACCGTCATAAGCAGGCCCGGGATGCGGACGTTGAAGATGGTCTGGGCGCCGGTGTTGATGAACCGTAGGCGCACCCGCTCACCCGGCTTGAACAGCGCGGTCCAGTTGTCGCTCGGGCCGTGGCCGTTGATCAGGAACTTATAGGCCGCGCCGGTGACATCGGAGATGTCGGTGGGATCCATGCGCATCTTGGCCCATTCGATCCGCTCCTGGAGCGTCTGGTCCTTCCCCGCCAGCAGCCCCGAAATGGTCTCCTTCTGGAGATTGAAGTAGCCGGCCTGCTGCTTCAGCTTCGCCATGATCATGTGGGGGTGCAGGAAGCTGAAATCGGACAGCACCACGACGTGCTCACGGTCGAATTGCACCGGATCGGGCCCGGCGGGATCGATGATGATCGGGCCGTAATGGCCCTCCTGTTCCTGGAGCCCCGAGTGGCTGTGGTACCAGTAGGTCCCTGATTGGATGACCGGGAACTCGTAGACGAAGGTCGCGCCGGGCTTGATCCCCGGGAAGCTGACGCCTGGGACGCCATCCATCTGAAAGGGCACGAGCACGCCGTGCCAGTGGATCGAGGTGTCTTCGTCGAGGTTGTTGGTCGCCGCGATGCGGACCGTCTGGCCCTGCTTCAAACGGATCAGCGGCCCGGGGACCGTGCCGTTGATCGCCACGACGTGACCGTGTCGTCCGTCCACCATGAGAGCGCTGTGCCCAATATTCAGGGCGATGTCGGTCCCCGAGAGCGTCGGCAGCGTCGGGCCCACGCCCGGCGTCGCGCTTTGGGCCCACGACGGAAGGAGCGCGGCGAACGCTCCGGCGGTGCCTCCGGCTGTGGCGCCGCGCAGCAACTGCCGGCGGTCGAGCTTCGTCATGCGATATCCCAGTCTTGCGTCAGGCCGATCACTGGACCGCCGGCCTGCACTGCACTACGCGCCGCAAACGGCCCGGCCCTCATGAAGGCCGCATGTCCGCGAAGATATTCCCGCGCCGCGCGCCCGAAGACACATCAAAACGAGATGAGGGATGTTCGCCAGCCGGCGCGTAAGCCCTGCGAGGGTTCACGACCAAACGCTGGAGAGATACCGATGAAAATGTCCAAGATGCTCGGCCTTGCGGCCGTCGCCGGCGCGGCGGCCATGCTCGCGGCCACCGGGGCCCAGGCCCACGCCAAGCTCGTCAGTTCCAATCCGGGCGCCAACGCCACGGTCGCCGCACCCAAGCAGCTTGTCCTGAAGTTCAGCGAGAAGCTGCAGCCGAAGTTCTCGGGCGCCGACGTCGCCATGCCCGGAATGGTCACGCCGGCAAAGGTGAGCTTCGCCAAGGACGGCAAGACGATGATCGTCCAGCCGACCGCGGCCTTGATGGCGGGGGCCTATACGGTGAAGTGGCACGCGGTCACGGCGGACACCCACCGGATGCAGGGAACTTACAGCTTCACCGTCCGCTAGCCGGAAATGGAGACGGCGGTCGTCATCGCGCGGATTGCGCAGTTCATTGGCGCTGCGATCCTGTTCGGAACGCCGCTGTTCTTCCTCTACGCGCTGCCGAAGGCCGGGGTCGGGTCCGCGATGACCCTCCCCTGGCCGAGGCCTGTGCTGGGCGCCTGTGCGCTCGCCGTCATCGTGGCCGCGATAGTCTACCTTTGCAGCCAGACGGCCATGATGGCGGACGACCCCGCGGCGGCCTTCGATCGCGAGACCCTCCTGGGGGTGCTCAACGACAGCGCCATGGGTCATGCGGTGGTCGCTCGCCTTGCCGCGGCGCTCGCGGCGCTTGTGGCTTGCCTGGTGCTGAAGCCGGGCCGCATCCTTTGGGCGATCCTCGCGGCCTTAGGGGCCGCGGTGATGGCGAGCTTCGCCTGGACCGGGCATGGGGCGGTGGACGAGGGGTTGCATGGGCTGATCCACACGCCAGCCGATGTCCTGCATCTTCTCGCGGCGGGAGTCTGGCTTGGCGCGCTCACGGCCTTCGCAATTCTGCTGTGCGCCCCTGGCCGCGCCAGTCTCGAAAGCCAGGCCGTCTTGCACCGCGCGCTTGAGGGATTCTCGGGCATCGGCTCTGCCGTGGTCGCCGTGATCCTCGTGACCGGGCTGATCAACAGCTGGTTCCTGGTGGGCCTTGCGGGCATCGCCCGGATGGGCGCTTCAACCTACGGCGTTCTGCTGCTCGTGAAGATCGCGCTCTTCGCCGCGATGATCGGCCTGGCGGGACTGAACCGGTTCTTCCACACGCCCGCCCTTGCCCGGGGGCTTGACGCCGGCGACGCGGTGTCTGCGTTGAAGACCCTGCGGGTCAGCATCATCCTCGAAACCCTGTTTGGCCTGGCGGTGGTTCTTCTCGTGGCGATCCTGGGCATGCTCGCGCCGGTGGCGGCGCAGTAAGCTGGGCAGAGCCGTCGTCGTGCGGCGACTATCGAGGGGAACCGCTATGCTTCGCTGGTCGATCTGGTTTCACAAATGGATCGCGCTGATCGTCGGCGTCCAGGTGCTGGGCTGGGTGCTCGGCGGCCTGATTATGACCGCCATCCCCATCGAGAAGGTGCACGGCGACCAGCACGCCGCGACCCCGGCCCTGGCCCCCATCGACCTGAAGAAGCTGGTGTCGCTGGAGAAACAGCTGGCCCTCGCTGACCAGACCGACGTCGCTAGCGCGACCCTGAAGAACACCCCACGCGGCCCGATCTGGGTCTTGAAGTCGGCGGCCGGCAGCGAGGGCTGGTGGAACGCCTACACCGGCGAGAACATCGACGAGATCAAGGGTCCGGACGCCCGCCGCTACGCCCTGATGGCCTACAAGGGCGCGGGGAAGCTCGCGGCCGTCGACTATGAGGAGACAGCTCCCAAGGAAGCCCAGGTCAGCGGGCCGCTATGGCGCGCCAGCTTCTCGGACGCCGAGCACACACGCCTCTATCTCGATGCCTTTACCGGCGAGGTGCTCAGCCGCCGCTCGTCCCTCTGGGGCCTCTACGACGTCTTCTACCAGATCCACATCATGAATTTCGGCGCCTCCCGCAGCTACAATCACCCCGCCATTGTGATCGTGACGGCCGCGACCTTGATGATCGTCCTCACGGGCTTCGTCCTGCTTTGGATCAAGATCGGCCGCGACCTGGCGGGGCTACTTGCCCGGCGATCGCAAGCCTTGCGCCTCGGGCGGGCCAAGACTTGAGGCGCAGGTGGCTCAACGTCCGCGCTGGGAGACGACAATGAGCTGGAAGCCGCGGTCGGCAGTCGTCTTGGCGCTCGGCGGAGCGATCCTGATGGCGATGGCGCTCTATTTCATATTTCTCCGACCACCGCTGCTGCCTGAGGACCTGCGGTTCCTGGGGGCCTCGGACGCTGAACTCCGATCAAGCCTGCCCCGGCTCTCGATTTGGCTTCAGCGCGTGTTCTGGGTGCTTGGAGGATACATCTTGGCGACGGGAGCGCTGACGTTCTACGTCGCGGTCACGAGCTTTCGCGCCAGGGCGCGCGGCGCCGCGATGACGACCGCCTTCGCTGGACTGACCTCCGTGGGCCTGATGGCCGCCGTCAACGTCCTCATCGCCTCGGACTTCAAATGGCCCTTGATCGCCCTGGCGATGGTCTGGGCCTTAGCCTTGGTCCTCTACCTGTTGGAAGGGCGAGCCGCCGCCAGGGACCTCTTCCCCGGCCAGCGTCAGCCCGGAATTCGGCCGGAAATCCGGCGGACGTGAGGGTATCCGGCGCCCTGACGCGTAACTCATAGCAAGGCGGTCGGCGGCTGGCTGCCGCCACAGACCGCATATAGAGCACGACAATGAAACTCGCAGCCCTCGCCGTCATCGGCGCATTGATCGCCGCTCCGGCGTTCGCGCAAGGACCCGCAGCCGGCGCGTCGGCGCAGGCCGTCTCGTCGAAGACGGCCGAGGGTTCTGGCGTGGTCCAGAGCGTCGACGCAAAGGCTGGAACGATCACCCTGCACCATGGTCCCATCGCAGCGCTCAAGTGGCCGGCCATGACCATGACCTTCAAGGCGTCGCCCGAAGTCCTGAAGACGGCCAGGACGGGCCAGAAGGTGAAGTTCACCCTGGATACCGCGGCCGATAACCAAGTCATCGCGCTGGCGCCGAACTAGGGCGTCGCCACGCGACTTGCGGGGTCAGGCGCGCGACCGCGTATACCTAGTTGGGTAGGGGCGAGGACGAACTGATGTCACACGATCTGGACCACCTTCTGAGCGGCTTGGCGCAGAGCGGGCCGGATCGATCGCTCGCGGGCCTGGAAGCGAGCGTCCTTGGCGGCATCATGCGACGCCGTGAGGCCATGCGCACGAGCGCGGCCCTGACCCCGTTCCGGGTCGCGTCAATCGGCCTGGCGATGGCGATCGGCGTGACGGCGGGCGGCATGGCCGCCCCGCGGACCGCCGTCGAGCCTCGACAGCTCAGCACCTTTTCGGCCGATGCCCACCTCGCACCCTCGACGCTCCTCGAGGGGGGACGGTGAGCCTGGCGCGCAGCCTGATCTTGACAGTCGTCCTCTCGGCGCTTGCCGCCGGAGCGGGCGCTTGGGGCGGCGCGCGCTACGTCGTCAGCCACATGCACCACGCCGAACCGCTCCACGAAGTGGTGCACGACA
Source organism: Phenylobacterium sp. (assembly GCF_041691455.1). Taxonomy (GTDB): domain Bacteria; phylum Pseudomonadota; class Alphaproteobacteria; order Caulobacterales; family Caulobacteraceae; genus Phenylobacterium. Next base: position 532,860 of record NZ_JBEPUO010000002.1, read on the forward strand.
AGCTCAATCTCTCCGCCCAGCAGAAGCAGCGTATTGCGGGCGTGGAGCAGGACTACGCCGTACGCCGCAAGGCGCTGGAGGCTGAGATGCGGGCCGCCAACGCCGATCTCGCGCGCGCCATTCAGCAGAGCCACAGCTATTCGCCTGAGGTCCAGCACGCCGTCGATCGCTTCCACATGGCGATGGGCGACCTTCAGAAGCAGAGCATCCTGCACGTCCTGGCGATGCGGCAGGTCTTAACCCCCCAGCAGTCGGCGGTGTTCGACGAGACAGTCGCGAAAGCCCTCACCGAAGACGCTCCGTGAACCCTCCGCCAGAGCGGTCGGACGCCGAACTGGCGCAGCTTGCCGCCGGCGGCGATGAGCGTGCATTTGCAGAGCTTGTTGAGAGGCATAAGGACAGTCTCTATCGCCTCCTGCGCCGCTACGTCGGCGATCCCGACGAGGCCTATGAAGCCGCGCACGAAGCCTTCATCGCCGCCTGGAGCGCCCTGAAACGCTATGACCCCTCCCGGCCGTTCGGGGCTTGGCTGCGGACGATCGCGATTAACAAGGCGCGTGACCGTGGCCGCCGCCTCGCTGTGCGCCGGTTCGTCTTTGGAACACCATCAGGCGCCGAGTCTTCGACCGCCGAGATCCCTGATCGCACTCCAAACGCTGAGGACGATCTGGTGGAGCGCGCCAGACTGGCCGAACTCGACCGAGCCATTTCCCAACTTCCGACCAACCTGAAGGAAGCCCTGATCCTCACGGCGATCGACGGCCGTTCCCAACAGCAGGCCGGCGAGATCCTGGGCGTGTCCGCCAAGACAATCGAAACGCGAGTTTACCGCGCCAGAAGGGCACTGGCGCGGACGCTGGACCCCGCAATCCGAACGAGCCCTTAGGTCAATGGAGAGAGACATGCCCCAACTTCGCACCGTCATGGCGGCCTGCGGCCTTTTAGTGCTGGCGTCGGCGGCGGCCGCCCATCCACCGACGCCCTCGTCTGACGCCTCTGCAAGCGGGCCGACAGCGGACGCTGGCGCTGGCCGAGTTGTTGATGACTTCCACGCGGCGCTCGCGCGAGGCGACACGGCGGCGGCTGCAAACCTGCTTTCAGCAGCGGTTATCATCTTCGAAGGCGGGACAGCCGAGCGCTCCCGCAGCGAGTACGCTGGCGCCCATCTGCCCGCGGACGCGGCCTTCGAACAGGCCATCGGAAGCAAGCTCGCGCGAAGGAGCGGCGGGCGTGCCGGCGACCTGGCCTGGGTTGCCAGCGAGGGCCAAACCAAGGGCCAGTTCAAGGGGCGAGACATCGACCGCGTAACCACCGAGACCATGGTCCTGCGTCGAACTACCGAGGGCTGGAAGATCGTCCACGTCCACTGGTCGTCGCGCGCCGTGACGGCCGCTCACTGACCCCGATTGTCGGCCGATCCACGGCCACTTGGGGCGCCACACACCGAACAACAACGTCGAGAGCAACGGCGGTGGTCTGATGATGGCGATCGACGTGGCGCCGACCCCAATCGCTACGTCGGCTGCCCGCTTGGCCTGACCGGTCACGCGCCGGCCGGGCGTGAACGGAACGTGACTGTGCGGCTCAGCGTTCGCTCACCGTGTCCATGTTGAAACAATGGACATGCCCGCGATGGGCGAACAATTGGAGCTGACGATGAAACGCCTAATGATCGCCTTGCTGGCGACCTCCACCATGGCCTTTGCGGTCCCTGCCCTGGCGCATCCTGACGACCATCCTGCGCCTGGCGCAGCCGAGCAATGGAACAACGGCGGGGCCAGCTACGCCGACTTCAACCAGGAATACCAGCACATCTGGGACAACATTCAGCACGGCCTGAGCGATGGGTCCTACAGCCGGCCCCAGGCCCAGCAATATATGCGCGCCATGCAAGACATCCGCGCCCGAGCCGATGTGATGCAACGCGATGGGCGTTATGATCCGCGGGACACCCAGGCGCGCCTCGAGCGGCTGCATGAGACGATGCATGAGGCCCACACCGAGGGCCACGCTGCCCAGGACCGCGCTCAATCCGGCGACACCTGGAACAACGGCGGCGATACCTATGCCGAGTTCGACCAGGAATATCAGCACATCTGGCAGAACATTCAGCACGGCGTCAGCGACGGCTCCTACACGCGCCGCCAAGCTCAAGGCTTCTACCGCTCAATGCAGCAGATCCGCTCCCGCGCCAACCATATGGAACGGCAGGGCCGCTACGATCCTGAGGACACCCAGGCTCGGCTCGAACGCCTGCACGAGACGATGCACGCCGCGCACGAGCGGGGTCATGAATTGCAGGATCGCTACGGCGACAACAACTACCGCCGATAGTACGCAAAGCCAACCCGACGAATCAGACCGGCCAACGGGTCAAAACGAAGTGGCCCGGCGAACCCCTCGCCGGGCCGTTTTTTTCATAGCTGCAATGTTCAGGTCTAGGGTGACGGCACTCTTTATTCGAAGAACGGATGCGTAAAGTGAAGCCGTGCGCTCGCAGACGGCTTAGGCGTCGGAAAGCCTCCGGCGTGCGAAAGCACCTCCGGGAGGCACGCCGCCTGTTTGGTCGCGAGGATGAGCACGGCGCTTTCCGATTCCGGTTCGGACGGCCTGGCGATGAGCTTGGCGTCGAAGCCGGCGAAAACGGACGAGGCAAGGACATCGGCGAGTGCGGGAAACCGGTAGACGTCCGCCGGAAACGCGCGAACAGCAGCTTCGTCAACACTGGATCGGAAACACAAAACAAGGCGCCCGCCAGGCTTCAGCACCCGGCCGATTTCTCGTAGGGCCGCATCCAGATCGGTCCAGAAATAGACCACGTGGACACAGAGCGCTTTGTCGAGCGACCCGTCAGGAAACGGCAGCGCTTCGACACCGGCTGGCGCCACGCCGACCCGGCCGGCCGCGATGAGTTGGCGGTTCCTGCGCGCGGCGCTCGCCACCATGACGTCTGAGGGATCGACGCCCACGACGCGCCCGCTTGGCGCGCGCGCCGCTAGTTCCGCCAGGCTGCGACCCGGACCGCAGCCAATGTCGAGGATCTGGTCACCGCTCTCGATCGCCAGCGCATCGATCGCGCGCTGGTTCTCACCCCAGGTCTCGAACGCCATGATGTAGGCGATCAATCTCCCGAGCGGCCCTCGGGCGTGACGCGCCTGTTCGGCGATGAAGCGCGGCCTACGCATGTGGGTTCAGGACCTTCCCGAACCTTGACCTGCCGCCGGCGCGTCCCACGGCCTGCGCCAAGTCTGCGTCTGGCAGACGAGCCTGAGCGCACACCCGCGCAAGGCCAGGCCGCCGGCCCGGAGACGGACCGTGCCCGTATAGGTGCGACCGTCGTCGGGATTGTAGGGCTTGCCGCCGCTCCATAGGCCTTCGCCGGTTTGGCGCAGGCCCCGCACGATCTCGACGCCCAAGAGCGGTCGCGACCGCATTGCCCGGTCCGGGTTGTGTTGGTCGGTTCGGCGCCGTCCTGAGACGTCGTTCTTTTCCCGCAGCCAGACGATGCGCCCGCACACCGTCGTCTTCGCGCCGCCGCAGGGATGGAATTCGACGACGGAGCCGAAGCCCTGCGTCGCCCAGCGACCGGCGAGGTCCGCCGGTTGCGCCCGGGCATCGACAACTGCTGCGATGCTTGCGGTGACCGCCGCCCGACAGTATGAGCGCTATCCTCGCGGTCGACATCAGGCCGCGCTCTGCAATTCGAGCCGGCGACCGCTCGCGGCGGCGAAGCGCGTCAGGTACTCCGGGTGTTCGGTGCCCATCCAGCGGTCCCACCATGAGAAGTACAGGCCGTAGTTCCAGCCGGCCTGAGCATGGTGCAGGTCGTGGTGGGTGACGGTGGTCAGGAAGCCGAGCAGCGGGCGACCCTCAGCGTTGGCGGGGAACAGCTCATAGCCGCAATGGCCGATGGTGTTGCGGACGATCTGGTGGAGCATGAAGAGGCCAACGACCGGCCAGCTCGTCGGCACGAGCAGCATCCAGATTGGGACGAAGGCGGCCATCACCGCGGCCTCGGCCACATCGAAACTGTAGGCGCTGAACGGCGAGGGATTGTGCGATCGGTGATGGCGCCGATGGAACGCCCGGAACAGCCGCGGGTCATGCATCGCGCGGTGCGTCCAGTAGAAGTAGGCATCGTGACCGAGGATCATCAGGATCAGGGATGCAACGCCCCAGCTCCAGCCGAGGCGGAGCGCGAAGGCGGCGCCGGGCAGCATGCCCACCCGTTCGAGTGTGAAGGCGATCAGGCCGACCGTGGAGAAGATCGCCACGGTCCTGAGCGAGGTGGCGAACTCGGTGATCAGCTGGCGGGCGGCCGGACTGGTGTCGCGCAGCTTGCGGCGCGCGAGCGGGACCCGCAGCAGGACGCAGATCACCAGCCAGACGGCGATGGCGAACATCGCGTAGCGCGACAGATCATACGAGAGGTTAGTGACCCAGTGCTGGGCGTAGGCCGTAAGTGTCGGGGACAGGGACATGGTCGGCTCCAAAGCGAGCGCCGAGCCAGCCTGACGCGCGCCGGGCCCGTCTCTCCGGTTTCGAAATCAGCCAGACTCCTTCGGGATCAGGCAGCCGCGCCAGGCATCGGCCAGTCGGCCTGGGCCGCCTTGCGCCAAGTCGTCGGCGTCTGCCCGGTGATCTGCCGGAATACCCGGTTGAACGGCCCGAGCGAGCCGAAGCCCACCTCGTAGGCGACCGTGGCGATGGTCGTCCGCGCCTTGGCGGGATCGGCCAGCGCCTGCTTGGCCGCGGCGATCCGGCGCTCGTTGATGAAGGCGATGAAGTTGCGGTAGCCGAGGCCCTCGTTGATCAGCCGGCGCAGATGGTGCTCGGGCGCGCCGAGCCGGCTGGCGAGCGCGCCGATGGTCAGGCCCTCCTCGCGCCAGATTTCGTCTGCGTCCAGCGCCTGCCGCAAGCGCGCCAGCAGCGCCTGGTCGCGGGCATCGACCGGCCGCCCCTCAGAGGAGCCCGCCGGCGAGCCGAACAGCTGCGGCTCGGCGCGCAGGAACACCAGGCCACCGGCGATGCTCAGCGCCAGCAGGCTGACGGCCGCCACCAGCGAGAGCTGCTCGGGCGTCCGCGCGAAGAGCTCGGCGGACTGCACCGAGACGATCACCAGCGCATAGATGGCCGCAGCGCCCAGCAGCGGCCCGCGCAGGCGCCGGCGGGCCTCGACCAGATCGGCGCGCCAGCCGGTCCAGACCACGACCAGGACATGGATCATAAGGCCCGCGCCGATGAGGTTCTGCAGCAGCCACAACGCGCGGGAAACCGGCTCAGGCGCCGCCACCGCGGCCAAGCCATCGGCGAGCAGGGCGGCCGCGGGAATGAACCGGGTCGGCGCGAGCCGCCGGTTGTCGCCGAAGAGCTCGATCGCGAAGCCCCAGAAGAGGCCCGACGCCATCACCGACAGGGCCCAGATCGGCGACTTGAGGTAGCCCAGCGCCTCGAACACCGGGCGCACTTGCGTCAAGGTGTGGGATGCCGCGCCCAGGCAGAAGAGCGCGCCGGTGACCCGGATCGGCATGCGACGGGCGTGCCCGATCGCCAGCGCCAGGAGCATGAAGCCGCCGGCCGCGGCCCCGCGGATCAGGAACTCGGCGATGGGGATCTGCGGCGTCATCAGCTAGGTGGGCTTAGCGCGGCTGTCGATGCGGAGCCAGGGGAGCCGCGCAGCCTGCCGGGTGACGCCGCGACATTGGTGATCCCGACAACGTTCTCATCGGAGGCCAAGTCGGGCCACAGGGCCGGCTCCACATCGCGGATCGACCGGGTTGCTGGCCTTGCGGTCCAGGTGGATGTTCGCGGCGCTCGAAAACCTGACGGGCGATCCTTCATCAGCCTGTAGGCGGCGGCGTCCAGGACGGCGAGCGCGTCGACCGCGCCGTCCGCCTCGCCCTTTTCGAAGTCCCCGGCCTGGCCCATCTGGTTGGTGACGTGCGCGAAGCAGAGGACGGGCCGGCCGCAAGCCTCGGCGAAGGCATAGAGCCCGGCGGCCTCCATCTCGACGGCCAGCAGCCCGCGCTCGCGCATGACGGCAATCTGCGCAGCGGTCTCGCGAAAGGGGGCGTCGGTGGTCCAGCTCGCGCCGCGCACCACGGGCGCCCGCAACCCGGCGAAGACGCCATCGACCGTGGCCAGCAGGTCCGCCCCGGCGAGGCTGAAATCGCTGGGCGGGAGATAGTGGTAGCTGACGCCCTCGTCGCGCAGGGCGCGGTCGATCAGCACGAAGTACGGCGGCTCGGCGCCGACCGTCGCGAGCTGGCCCGCAGAGGTCATGCTGAGCAGCAATTGGCAGCCACTCGCGAACAGTTGCTCGGCGACCAGCACGGCGAAGGCCGCGCCAACCGCGCAGCCGATGATGCCATACTCACGCCCGGCCATGTCGAACCGGTAGAGTTCGGTGTGGTAGCAGGCCCAGGCCGGGTCGCGCCGGGCCCGGCCATCGGCCTTCAATTGGCGAACGATGTCGCCATCCGGATCCAGCAGGCACACCGCGGGCGCCGCCCGGTCGGGCAGGCCTTTCTGGCGGCGGGCTTCTCGAAGCAGGTTCTCGGGCCGGAACGCCGAGGGCGCGCCGTGGACCTTGTCCGCCAGGATCGGCGGCCGCCTCACGAGGCCCGCTCCCGCATGACGGCGGCCACCACGGCGCCAGACAGCGCCGTCAGGACGCCCACCGCGCCGATGGCCCAGCTCGCCCCGAAGAGGTCGGCGACGATCCCGGCCGCGAGTGCGCCGATGGCGTAACCCATGTCGCGCCAGAAGCGGTAGACGCTGAGCGAGCGGGCGCGCCAAGACGGATGCGACGCGTCGGAGACCGAGGCGATCAGGGCCGGGTAGACCATCGCGGTGCCGAGGCCGAGCAGGACGCTGGCCGCCAGCCACCCGCCGAACTGGCGGGTCGCCGCGGTCAGGAAGAGGCCGGAGGCCTGCACCCACATACCGGCGACGATCAGGCCCTTGCGCCCCCATCGGTCGCTCAAGGGCCCAGTGACGGCCTGCAGCGCGCCCCAGACGATGGGATAGACGGCCTTCAACACGCCGATGCGCCCGACCGTTAGTCCGAAGCCAGCAAAGAACAAGGGGAAGAGCCCCCAGCTCATGCCGTCGTTGAGGTTGTTCACTAGCCCGGCCTGGGAGGCGGCGAAGAGGTTGCGGTCACCAAAGGAGGTTCGCCGGAAGACCTCCCAGAACCGTACCGGCTCGGCGGCGACGGCATGGCCAGCGGTCTCAAGCGCCACGTGCCGGAGCGTGTCACGGACCACGAAGACCGACAGGCCAAGGCCCAGGATGGCATAGGCGACGCCGAGATAGAACGGCGCTGGCCGCAGGCCATATCGCTCGGCGATGAAGCCCGTGGCGAGGGCGGTGAGGCCCAGAGTGACATAGCCGGCGCACTCGTTGAGACCGACCGCAAGGCCGCGCGATTTCGGGCCGACGAGGTCGATCTTCATGATCACCGTCATCGACCATGCGAGCCCTTGGCTAACGCCCAGCAACGCGTTGGCCGCGACGATCCACCCCCAGCCGGGGCCCCAGCCGATCATGAAGGGGACCGGAAGGGCGACGACCCAGCCGGCCACCAACAGCGGCTTGCGCCCGTAGACCTCGGCGAAGTGTCCGGAGACCAGGTTGGTGCAAGCCTTCACCACACCGAAGCTGACGATGAACGCCGTCACCAGGGTCGTTGACGCGATGCGGAACTCTTCGGAGCCGATGAGCGGCACCACCGTGCGCTCCAGGCCGACCATCCCGCCGACGAAGGCGTTGACGACGACCAGCAGCGCGAACTGGCGCCAGTTCTCGGCCAGGCCGAGGCGAACGCCGGCGGTCGCTTCGGGGTTGGCGGCGGTGGGCTTCGTCACGCCGCTGCAGGCGCCACGCCGGCGTTCAGCGCGCGCAGTTCGGCGGCCTGGAGCGGCGCCTCGAGGACGTCGGCCAGCATGGCGCGGACAAAGGTGTCCTCGTCGTCGATCCGGAAAGCCGCGTTGTGGCGGCGCTCGAAGCCGATGGTCGACGAAGGATTGCCGCTCAGGGTGCGGCCACCCGATCCCGAATAGGCGCCGGGCAGGACCTCCACATAGTCGGGCAACGCCTTCAGCCGCCCGATGGAGCGGAACAGCGCACGAGCGCCCTCCTCCGCCGAGGCCGCCAGTTCCGTGCGGCCTAGGTCCCCCACCATGAGGGTATGGCCGGTGAACGCGAGCCAGGGCTCGTCCGCGCGCTTGCGGTCGGTCACCAGCAGGCAGATGTGTTCGGGCGTATGGCCGGGCGTGTGCAGCACGCGGGCCTCGACGTTGCCGAGGGGCAAGACCGCCCCATCCTCGACGCCGGTGAACGGCGCCGCGGCCGGCGCCTCGGCGAACAGAACGTAGGCGGCGCCGGCCGCCTTGGCGAGGCGGCGGCCCGCGGTAAGGTGGTCGGCATGCAGGTGGGTGTCGATCACATAGCGCAGCGCCATGCCGGTGTCCGCAGCCGCCCGCAGGTAGGGCGCGATCTCGCCCACCGGATCGACCACCGCGCCGATGGCCTGGCCGCCGCAGCCGAACAGGTAGGAGATCGCCACGGGATCGGTGTGGAGGAACTGGCGCAGGATCATGGAGTCCTCGGGCGATGAAACAGGCTGCCGGCGCAGCAGAATCGGGGGCCCGTCTTGACCACGGGAGCCATCGCTTATATTCAAGAACTCTCTTGAATGAACGTCAACCCCGATCTGGAGCTTGGCCCTGGGCGCTAAACTCGATCTCTTCGCCGCCTTCGCCGACATTGCGCGCGGCCTGGGCAACGCCCACCGCCTCGACCTGCTGGAGCATCTGGCCCAGGGTGAAAAGAGCGTCGAGGCGCTGGCCGCCAAGACCGGCCTGACGTTTGCCAACACCTCGCAGCACTTGCAGGCCTTGCGCCGCGTCGGCCTGGTGATCGGCGAGCGCCGCGGCAAACAGGTCGTCTACCGATTGTCCGGCGACGACGTCCTGGACCTGATGGCGGCGTTGCGCGCCGTGGGCGAACGCCACGCGGATGCGGTCCAGACGGTGGTGAGCGACTACTTCGAGGCGCGCGACGCTCTGGAAGCGGTACCTTTCGCCACCCTGGAACAGCGCATGGGGGATGGCCTCGTCACGCTCATCGACGTGCGTCCCGCCGACGAATTCGTCGCCGCCCACGTGCCCGGCGCACGGAATATCCCCCTCGCCGAACTCAGGGCGCGCCTCGACGAAATCCCGCCTGGCGCCGAGGTCATCGCTTACTGCCGGGGCCCCTGGTGCGTCCTGGCGTTCGAGGCGGTGGCCCTGTTGCGCGAAGCCGGTCGCGACGCCCGGCGGCTTGACGGGGGCCTACCCGAATGGCGGCGCGCGGGGTTGCCGGTCGAGGTCGCCTGACGTTCGGGCTGGGTCGTAACCGAAGCTCGGGAAGGCCTTGCCCGCGACCAGTTGCGGATCATGGGACAGCGGCAAGAGGGGAGGCCTGTCGCCGTGCGGGGTCGCGCGCCTAAGCACCTTCTCCGACCTGAATGGATTCGCCGCTGTGCAAGCTGGATTGCCGCCTCGAATTCCGGTTAGGATTTACTTACGGTAAGTGATATGTGACCCTTTATGGATGGATGGAGCGCCCTTGCTGACCCCACGCGGCGAACGATCCTGGAGCTCGTCGCGGCCCGCCCGCGGGCTGTACGCGAGCTTGCGGATCGCCTTCCCGTGAGCCGGCCCGCGGTTTCCCAGCACCTCAAGCTGCTGAAGCAGGCGGGCCTTGTCATCGACGAGGCGGCCGGCGCCCGGCGCATCTATCGCGTCAACCCCGCGGGCCTGGCCGCGCTTCGCGCGCAGCTCGACCGGTTCTGGGGTCAAACCCTCCTCAACTTCAAACAGATCGCCGAGCAAGAGGATCAATAGCATGAGCATCGACGCTGACCCGGCCACCGTCACCACGGAGATCACGCTGGAGGTTCCCCTCGAGCGCGCTTTCCGGGTGTTCACGGAGCGCTTCGACCAGATCAAGCCGCGCGAGCACAACATGCTGGGCGTCGATATCGCCCAGTCGGTTTTCGAGCCCAAGGTCGGCGGTCGCATCTTCGATCGCGGCGTCGACGGTAGCGAGTGCCAATGGGGCCGAGTGCTTGCCTACGAGCCGCCGACGCGCCTGGTCTTCACCTGGGACATCAGCCCTCGCTGGCAGATTGAAACCGACCCCACCCACGCTAGCGAAGTGGAGATCCGCTTCATCGCAGAGGGCGAGCGGCGCACTCGGGTGGAGCTGGACCACCGCAACCTTGAGCGGCACGGCGAGGGCTGGCAGGGCCTGGCCGAAGGCGTCCGGGGCGATCAGGGCTGGCCGCTCTATCTCCAGCGGTTTGCGGAGGCTGCGCGCTAAGCCGCCAATCCAACGCAAGTCGAACCGAGACCAACGCCTCGGTCCGACTTGTTTGCGCCGCAGCGGACCGCGCACGGCCCGCAGCACCCCCACAGGGAACGAGCATGCCACCCTACACCGCACTCGTGACGCTGCTCGCTGTAGTGCTCTATTTCGCCTTCGCCTTGCGCGTCGCCAGGGCGCGTGGCCGGTTTGGTGTCGGCCTTCCGGCCACCTCGGGCAACGCGGACTTCGAGCGCATCTTCCGGATCCATCAGAACACCAACGAATGGCTGCTGGTCTTCCTGGTCCCGCTATGGCTATGCGCCCTGTCGCTGAGCGATGTGGGCGCCGCCGCGCTTGGAGTCGTTTGGCTGATCGGGCGGATCATCTATGCTGTTGGCTATACCCAGGCCGTTGAGAAGCGTTTGCCCGGCTTTTTCATCCAATCGAGCGCCTGCATCTTGCTCTTCCTGTGGGCGACCATCGGCGTCGCGAGACACCTCCTCGGCGGTTAGCGTGATCTGCCAGGCGGACCATCTGAACGTCCGCAATGGGTGGATCGCGATCTTTGGGTCTCAGTTCGAAAGCGGACCGCCCGCACGCCCGCGATAAGTCAGATGCGAACGTCGGCGCTGCCCTTAGTGGGAAACGTCACGCCTGTTGTGGCCTCGGGATCATGGGCCAGGGCCTCTCGGGTGGAAGAGGCAGCATCACCCTGCTCGCCACCGCGCTGGCCGAAGGCGTCGGCCATGTGCCGCTTCCGCCCGGCTCGCGGCCGTCCCGACAGGAGCGGGGTCTTGGATGGCGAACCTTCTGGCCGGGCGACCGCGTCGGCCCGGCAGCCTTCACACCAGCGCCCTCGGCCGCAGGTCCAAGCGCGCGCGGGACTGTGGTCCTACGCCAGCCGCTTAAGGCGGGTGAGCGTGGTCGTGCCGGTGATGCAGGTCGGGGAAATGGGCATGGCTATGCGCCAGGCGCGTGTGCGTGTGGCGGTGAGTGTGCGGCTCGGCGGGCGGTTCGCCAGCCGCGTGCGTGTGTTGGTGATGCTCGTCGTGAACGTGCGGGTGCTCGTGTTCCAGCGGCTCATGGATGTGCTCGTGTTCATGCCGCTCCACGAGGTGCAGGTAGAGACCCCCCGCCATGAGCAAGGCGGCGGCGATGAGCCGCCAGGTTACGGGCTCTCCGAACATCGCCACCGCCAGCAGCGCGCCAATGAAGGGCGCCGTCGAGAAGTAGGCGCCAGTTCGCGCGGTTCCGAGGAACCGCAGGGCGAGGACGAACAGCACCAGGCTCACGCCATATCCGAGGAAGCCCACGACGCCTGCCCCGGCGAGCAGGAGGCCGGTCGGAAAGCGAGCGCCTCCGACAATCGCCAGGGTCAGGTTTACCGCACCGGCGGCGAGCCCCTTGACCATAGCGATCTGTACAGGGTCGGAAGCGCTGACCCCGCGCGTGAGGTTGTTGTCGATGCCCCAGGCGAGACATGCGCCGGCGATCAGGACCGAGCCGAAGCCGAAGCCTCCGAACTGCGAGCGACCATGCCATGACAACAGGAGCGCCCCCGCCAGAATCGCCGCGGCGCCCAGCAGCAGGCGCCGATCCACATTCTCGCGGAACGCCAGCCAGGCGATGACCATGGTCGCCAACCCCTCGAGGTTGAGCAGAAGGGCGGCGCTGGCGGCCGGAGTTGTCGAAAGGCCGAGCATCAAGAGCACCGGACCGGCGATGCCGCCCGAGAGGACGACAAGAGCCATCCTGCCCCAATCGCCGCGCGCCAGCGGCGCCTCCGACGAGGGCCGCCGGACCAGCCGCCGGCCATAGTGCAGGACCGCCAGTCCCAACCCGGAGCCGAGATAAAGGAGCCCCGCCAGCAGCCATGGACTGACCCCGCCGCCGAGCAGCGCCTTGGCGAGCGGCGTGCTCGCGCCGAAGAGCGCAGCCGAGGTGATCGCCAGCGGCGCGCCCGGCCACGCGAGCAAACTCTTGATCGAAGCCAGCGGCCGGTCCTCCAGCGTCAACTCTACATCGTCACCCTAGAGCCATCGGGGTCGCGCAGCAGGACGACGCGACCATGCCACCGCCACAGCCACAGCCACAGCCACAGCCACAGCCACTCCGGCGAGGCCGACCACCGTCGCCAAGGGAAGCTGTTTCATCGCTCAGATCGCATGGGGATAGAGCCGCTTCAAGGCGGCGGCGCTGAAGGTCACCCCGTGCCGGAGATGCTGCAGGCGGCCGGTTAGCGGATGCTGTGGCCGCCACTGCGGGCGATAGGGTGACGCAGCATCGCATAGAGGATGATCGGCAAGCCCATCAAGGCCGGACCAAGCCAGTAAGTGAGCGGCGGGAGTGAACTCCAAACCGGAAGGATTTTGCCGTTGTCCACATAGAAGGCGGTCAGCAACACCACGTACGAACCGCCCATGCCCGCGATGTGGAGCCGCGGCCAAGCCCGCCAGCGACGCTTAAGAGCGGTTCGACCAAACAGGCCCAGCAGGAAGGCCAACGCGCCAAGACCGAACAGCAGATGGTCTTCGGCCCAACGCATTGCCGACAAGCCGGACGCCGACACGAACACCGCGGCGAGACCCCAAAAGTAGACCGTGCCGAAGTCCGAATGACGGCCGTGGCCCTTGGGGCACAACATGGCGATGGCCCCGGCGACCACACAGACTAGGCCGGCGAGTATGTGGAGCCCGACGATGGCCAGGAAGAGCGGAGAGGTCGAGGGGATCGGAATGCCGGCCATGACGGTCAGGGGATCGGCCATTGGGTCTCCGGCAGACAGCCGAGCCTTGCGCTCAAGGTCTTCACTCTCCATCCTAGGGTAGCATGCAGCGCGTCCGTGTCCTTCTCGGCCTGCTCGCCGCGATCATCCTGATGGTCGGCGGAGCGCCCGCGAGTGCGACTTCGAACCCCTGCAATCCCTGCCCGCCCGATTGCCCGATGATGGCGCAGATGGCCCAGGCCGGCGCGATGGCTGACCACCAAGACCAGGCGCCAGGGAAGAGCGGCAGGGCCGAGACGCCCTGCAAATCGACGGCGGTCTGCCAGACGGCCTTCGCCGTGCCGCTGCTTCCGCAGACAGCGGTCGAGACGGTCCTGCTCGCTGAAACCACCGCGCACGATCTCGTCGGCGCGCTCGCGGCCCCCTCGCGGCCCCCCGACCCGACGCTGAGGCCGCCCATACAGCTCTGATCTCCTCGTGACCCGGCGGCTCCAACCGCCGGACCTTGGCGCATGCGCGCCGTCAACAGGACTTTAAGAGCATGTCTCCCATTCGATGGCTGCCGACCCTCGTGGTCGCCGCGGCCCTGGCGAGCCCGGCCCACGCCGGACCGCTCACCTTCGCCCAGGCGCTGGATCGCGCCGCCGCGGACGCGCCCAGCCTTCAGGCCGCCGCGCTGCAAACCGAGGCCGCTCGGGCGTCCGCACGCGCCGCCGGCGCCTTGCCTGATCCGAAGCTGAGCGTCGGCGTCGAGGGCTTCCCGATCTCCGGCCCGAACGCTGGCCACCCATCGCGCGACGACTTCTCCGACGTGAAGGTCGGGATCATGCAGGACGTGCCGAACAAGGGACGCCGGCAGGCGGCGGTGGCGGGCGCAACCGCGGCCGTATCGCAGGCTGAAGCCGCTCGGCTTGTGGAGCTGCGGAAGGTCAGGGTGGCGACTGCCCTGGCCTGGATCGACGTGGCCTACGCAGAGCGCCGCCTCGCTGCGGTGGATCAGGTTCTGACCAGCCTGCGCCCGCTGTGGGAGGCGCAACCATCCGCCGTCGCGGCGGGCCGCCAGCGGCCGGGGCAAGCGCTTTCGCCGATCCAGATGCGAGCGACGCTGGAGGATCAGCGCACCGAGCGGGTCGCCAACCTGGCTCGCGCTCGCGCCGAGCTGACGCGATGGACAGGCGAGACCGCACCCTCCGTCATAGGCGCCCCGCCGGCGTTCAACATCGATCCCACCGGATTGCGCGCGGCGCTGGAGACCAACCCCACATTGTTGGCCTATCACTCGGCCGCCTCCCGCGCCGACGCCGAGGTGAACGCCGCCAAGGCCGCCGAACATCCGGACTGGGGATGGGAGGTCGCCTACCAGCGCCGCGATCCCAGGTTCGGCGACATGCTGTCGGCAGGCGTGACCATGAGCCTTCCGCTGTTCGCTAGCACTCGGCAGGAGCCCTTGCTCGCGGCGCGGCGGGCCGACGCCTCCCGCGTGCATGCCGACCGGGAGGACGCCCGGCGCGGTCTGGCGGCTCTGCTCGACGCCGACCTGGCCGACCACGAGATGCACCACGAGCGATGGATGCGCACGACGGGCGTGGTGGTCCCGGCGGCCAAGCAACGGGCCGACCTTGAGACCGCCAGCTACGCCGCGGGCACGGCGACCTTGGCCGATGTCCTCGACGCCATGACTGCCCTGGCCGACGCCAAGCTCACCGCCCTGGAACGCGAGGCGACGGTCGTCCGCGATGGCGCGCGCATCGTCCTGACCTATGGGAGCGACCAATGAATCCCCGCCTGATCCTTTTCGCGGCGGCCGGCGCCGGCCTGGTCGCCATCCTCGGCTTCGGCGTCGGGCGGCTGACGGCGACGCAGCCCAGGGCCGCCCTTCCGGTCCAGCAGAGCGCGCGTCGCATTCTCTACTGGTACGACCCGATGATCCCCATGGAGCGCCACTCCGGCCCGGGCAAATCGTCGATGAACATGACGCTCATCTCGAAATACGCGGCCGAGGCGCCCGGTGCGGCGGGCGTACAGATCGATCCGGCCAAGGCGCAGAACCTTGGCGTCCGGCTCGCAACCGTCGAACGCGGCGCCCTCCCGGGCGGCGTCAACGCCACCGGCGTCATCGCATTCAACGAACGCGACGTGGCGGTGGTGCAGGCCAAGGCCGCGGGCTTCGTGCAGCGGGTCTACGGCCGCGCGCCCGGCGACACCCTGGCGGCCGGCGCGCCGCTGGCGGACCTTCTGGTTCCCGAATGGGCCGGCGCCCAGGGCGAATATCTGGCCGTGCAGCACACGGGCGATCCGGCGCTGATCCAGGCTTCGCGCGAACGCCTGAAGCTGCTGGGAATGCCGCCTTCGCTCATCGAGGCGGTGGAGAAGACCGGCCATGCCCGAAGTGTCGTCACCGTGTCCACACCGACCGGCGGGGTCATCAAGACGCTGGGCGTTCGCAATGGCATGTCGGTCATGGCCGGGCAGACACTGGCGGAGGTCAACGGCCTGTCGCGGGTCTGGCTGAACGCGTCAGTTCCGGAGGCCCTGGCCGGCCAAATCCGGCCCGGCGAGAGCGTGACGGCGACGCTGGCCGCCTATCCCGGCGAGACCTTCAGCGGCCGGGTCACGGCGATCCTGCCGCAGACCGACGCCACCAGCCACACCCTGACGGCGCGCATCGATCTCCCCAATCCGGGCGCACGGCTGCGCCCCGGCATGTTCGCCTCGGCTCAGTTCGGCGGCGTGAGCCAAGCGGCCTTGCTCGTGCCTTCCGAGGCCGTGATCCGCACCGGTGCGCGGAACCTCGTCATGCTCGCCCAGCCCGGCGGCCGATACGCGCCGGCCGAGATCAGGATCGGGCGCGAGGGCGGCGGCAAGACCGAAGTCCTGGCCGGCCTTTCCGAAGGCGAGAAGGTGGTGGCCTCGGGCCAGTTCCTGATCGACAGCGAGGCCAGCCTTTCCGGCATTCAGGCGAGACCCGCCGCGAGCCCGCCATCGCCGATGGCCTCGCCGGCCAAGACCCCAGCCCTCTACGAGAGCGTCGGCCGGGTCGAGCAGATCGGCCCGGCCTCCGTCACCCTGTCGCACCAGCCGGTGCCCGCCATTGGCTGGCCCGCCATGACCATGACCTTCAAGCTGGCCAGCCCGGCGCTCGCCCAGGGCGTCGAGGTCGGCGACCGCATGGCCTTCGCCTTCGACCAGCCACCGGCCGGACCGACTGTGCGCCGGATGAGCAAGGCGACCGCGCCATGATCGCCGCCGTCATCCGAGCCGCCGTCCGCGGCCGTGTCTTCGTCCTGCTGGCGGCGCTCGCCCTACTGGCAGTCGGGGTGATCGCGGTGCGCTCGACGCCGGTGGACGCCCTGCCGGACCTCTCCGACGTTCAGGTGGTGATCCGCACGAGCTACCCCGGCCAGGCGCCGCAGATCGTCGAGAACCAGGTCACCTATCCGCTGACCACCACCATGCTCTCGGTTCCGGGCGCCAAGACCGTGCGCGGCTATTCCTACTTCGGCGACAGCTTCGTCTACGTGATCTTCGAGGACGGGACAGACCTCTACTGGGCGCGCTCGCGGGTGCTCGAATACCTAAACCAAGTCCAGAGCCGCCTGCCCGCCGCCGCCAAGCCCGCGCTCGGGCCGGACGCCACCGGCGTCGGCTGGATTTACGAATACGCGCTGGTGGACCGCACCGGCCACCACGACCTCTCACAGCTCCGCAGCCTTCAGGATTGGTTCCTGCGCTACGAGCTGAAGACTTTGCCGGGCGTCGCCGAGGTCGCCAGCATCGGGGGCATGGTGCGCGAATATCAAGTGGTGCTCGATCCGGCGAACCTTGCCGCCTACGGCGTCACCCACCAGCAGACCGTCGAGGCCATTCAGCGCGCCAATCAGGAGACCGGCGGCTCGGTGTTGGAGATGGGCGAGGCTGAATACATGGTCCGCGCCTCGGGCTATCTGAAGACCCCTGACGACTTCCGCGCCATCCCGCTGCGCACGGCGGCCGGTGGCGTGCCCGTGCGGCTGGGAGATGTGGCGACCATCCAGATCGGGCCGGAGATGCGGCGCGGCGTCGCCGAGCTGAACGGCGAGGGCGAGGTGGCCGGCGGCGTGGTGGTCCTACGCTCGGGCAAGAACGCCCGGACCACGCTCACCGCCGTCAAGTCAAAGCTGGACGAGCTGAAACGCAGCCTACCGCCGGGCGTCGAGATCGTGACCACCTACGACCGCTCGCAGCTCATCGACCGCGCGATCTCCAACCTCAGCGAGAAGCTGGTCGAGGAGTTCGTCATCGTGGCCCTGGTCTGCGGCCTTTTCCTTTGGCACGCCCGCTCGGCGCTGGTGGCGATCCTGACCTTGCCGCTGGGGGTGCTCTTCGCCTTCATCGTGATGCGGGTGCAGGGCGTGAATGCCAACATCATGTCGCTGGGCGGCATCGCCATCGCCATCGGCGCAATGGTCGATGCGGCCGTTGTGATGATCGAAAACGCCCATAAGCATGTCGAGCGATGGGGACACGAGAACCCCGGCGCCGACCTACCGAACGAGACCCGTTGGCGGCTGGTGACCGACGCCGCGGCGGAGGTCGGCCCGGCGCTTTTCCTGAGCCTGGTGATCATCACGCTGAGCTTCACGCCGGTGTTCGCGCTCCAGGCGCAGGAGGGGCGGCTGTTCTCACCGCTCGCCTTCACCAAGAGTTACGCCATGGCCGGCGCGGCGATCCTGTCGGTGACCCTGGTCCCGGTGCTGATGGGCTACCTGATCCGGGGCCGCATCCCTGCGGAAGACGCCAACCCCCTGAACCGCTGGCTGAGCGCCATCTACCGCCCGGCCATCGACTGGACCCTGCGAAAGCCGAAAACCGTCCTGCTGCTGGCCCTGATCGCCTTCGCGACCACCGCCTGGCCGCTCACCCGGCTTGGCGGCGAGTTCATCCCGCCGATGGACGAGGGCGATCTGCTCTACATGCCTTCGGCCCTGCCGGGCCTCTCAGCCGAGACGGCCTCGGAGCTGCTTCAGCAGACCGACCGCCTGATCCGCACCGTGCCGGAGGTAAAGACCGTCTTCGGCAAGGCCGGGCGCGCGGAGAGCGCCACCGATCCGGCGCCGCTGGAGATGTTCGAGACCACCATCCAGTTCAAGCCGCGCGACCAGTGGCGGGCCGGCATGACACCCGAAAAGTTGGTGGATGAGCTGGACCGCGTGGTGAAGGTCCCGGGCTTGGCCAACGTCTGGGTGCCGCCGATCCGCAACCGCATCGACATGCTGGCCACCGGCATCAAGAGCCCCATCGGGGTGAAGGTCTCGGGGACCGACCTAGCTCAACTCGACCGCGTTGCCGGAGCTGTCGAGGCGGCGGCCAAGCGCACCCCCGGCGTCAGCTCCGCCCTCGCCGAGCGGCTTGCCGGGGGCCGCTACGTCGACCTGACCATCGACCGCGCGGCGGCGGCGCGCTTCGGCCTGAACATCGCCGACGTGCAGGAGATCGTGGCCGGCGCCATCGGTGGACAGACCGTGGGCGAAACCGTCGAGGGGGTAGCGCGCTTTCCGATCAGCGTCCGCTACCCGCGCGAGCTGCGCGACAGCCTGGACGGGCTGAGAACCCTGCCGATCCTGACGCCGGCCGGACAGCAGATCACGCTTGGCGCGGTCGCCCAGGTCCAGATCGCCGATGGGCCGCCGATGCTGAAGACCGAGAACGCTCGGCCTTCGACGTGGGTCTATGTCGATGTGCGGGGCCGGGACCTCAACTCGGTGGTCACCGATCTGCGGCGGGCGGTGGCGAAGGACGTACCGCTCCCGCCGGGCGTCTCCGTCGCCTACTCGGGCCAGTTCGAATACCTCCAGCGCGCGGCCGAAAGGCTGAAGCTGGTGGTGCCCGCGACACTGCTGATCATCTTCCTGCTGCTCTACCTGACCTTCGGGCGGCTCGATGAAGCCGCGCTGATCATGGCGACCCTGCCCTTCGCCCTGACCGGCGGCATCTGGACCCTCTACCTGCTCGGCTACCACCAGTCCGTCGCCACCAGCGTCGGTTTCATCGCGCTGGCGGGTGTCTCGGCCGAGTTCGGGGTGGTGATGCTGATCTACCTGAAGCACGCCCTGGCCGAGCGGGGATCCGATCCGAACGACGCCGATCTGACCGCCGCGGTGCGAGAGGGCGCGCTGCTCCGTGTGCGACCCAAGGCCATGACCGTCGCCGTGATCCTGGCGGGTCTTGCGCCCATCCTGATCGGCCATGGCGCAGGCTCGGAGGTCATGAGCCGCATCGCCGCCCCGATGATCGGCGGCATGCTCACCGCTCCGCTGCTCTCGATGCTCGTCATCCCGGCCGGCTACCTGCTGCTGCGCCGCCGACGCACAAACTCTGCCCCATCTCAATCCCAAAGGAGTTGACCATGAGAACCCACATCCTGACCCTCGCCGCCATCCTGACACTTGGCGCGGCGCACGCGGCCACTGCCGCCCCCGATCCGGCCATGGCCGACATGAAGGGCATGGCCATGCCCGCCTCTGCCACCAAGACCGGTAAGGGCGTCGGCGTGATCACCGAGATCGACGCCAAGGCCGGCGCCCTGACGATCAAGCACGGGCCGATCCCCTCCCTCGGTTGGCCGGCCATGACCATGGGCTTCCACGTCAAGTCGCCAGCGATGCTGAAGGGCCTCAAGGTCGGTCAGAAGATCGGCTTCGACGCCAACCAGGGATCCGGGCTGCCCGAGATCACCGCGATCCGCACTCCATCGAGGTCGACCTAATTGCTGCCGAACGTCGGCAATGCGCCCCGTAGCGGACCCTCAACCAAGGTAAGCGCACGGTCGCGCCTATGCCGATGCCTTCCGCTGTCGCCGTCTTGCTTAAGAACGGGGATGCGCGGCCGGCAGAACTCGGCAATGCAAATACCGCTGTCATCCAACGGGTCGCCGCTCTATCATTGATTAGAGGCGGAGGCGCCAAGTCCTCCGGTATCCGGCCAGTCCGGATGATGCCCGGGCCCGCCCGCAAGACCGGCGGCAATGCACCGAAACTGGCGCGCGACCCGACACGTCCCTCGGGCGAGGGACGGCTATGTCTGACTACGCCTCCGAGTTTTCTATTCGCCGTCTGTGGATCATCTTCGGCGCGAGCATGGCGATCATGTTCGGCGCCCTGCTCTGGTTCGGCGGCGAAATCTATCATACCAAACCGCCACTGCCGGCCGCCGTGCGGTCAGCCTCCGGTCAGATCGTCTACACGGGCGCAGAGATCCAGCGCGGCCAGGCGGTCTGGCAGTCGACCGGCGGCATGCAGCAGGGCTCGATCTGGGGCCATGGCGGCTATGTGGCGCCCGACTGGAGCGCGGACTGGCTGCATCGCGAGGCGCTCGCCCTGCGCAGCCGGCTGGCAAGTTCAGATTTCGAGGCCCTGACTGAACCCGATCAGGCGCGGGTCGGCGCCCTGCTCAGGCGGGAGATGCGCACCGGCGGATACGACCCGCGCACCGCCGAGATCTCCGTCAGCGACGCGCGGGCGGCCGCCATCGCGGCGACCGCCGCGCACTTCGAGGGCCTGTTCACCAACCGCACCCCCGCCGACCAGCATCTGCGTGAGCTTTACGCGATGCCGCAGAACGCAACCCTGACCGCAAGCGAAGCGCATGCGCTCGGCGCGTTCTTCTTCTGGACATCTTGGGCGACAGCGACCGAGCGACCAGGGCAGGCGATCAGCTACACCAGCAACTGGCCGCATGAGCCGCTGGTCGGCAACACCCCGACCGGCGCGATCTTCCTCTGGACCTTCATCTCGATCTTCGTGCTGCTCGCCGGCATAGGCGGCCTGGTCTGGTACTACGCGCGGGAATTCGATGTCTGGCGGCGCGACACGGAGCCGCTCGAAGGCTTCGCGACGACCGACTTGTTCGGCACGGCCACGATCACGCCCTCAATGCGCGCGACCGCCAAATACTTCTTCGTCGTCACCGCAATGCTCTGCGCCCAGGTGCTGCTCGGCATCGTCACCGCCCACTATGCGGTGGAGGGGCAGGGTCTCTACGGTCTCCCGCTGGCCGAGTATTTCCCTTACGCAGTCACCCGCACCTGGCACACCCAGCTTGCGGTGCTGTGGATCGCCACCGCCTGGCTGGCGACGGGTCTCTATGTCGCACCGCTGCTCGGTGGCCGGGAGCCGAAGTTCCAGCGCTTCGGTGTGAACTTCCTCTTCGTCAGCCTGCTGGTCATCGTCGTCGGCTCCTTTGCCGGCGAGTGGGCTGCGATCAACCGCCAGATCCCGGTCGGGACGATCAATTTCTGGTTCGGCCACCAGGGCTATGAGTACCTCGACCTCGGCCGCTTCTGGCAAATCTACCTGTTCATAGGTCTGCTGCTCTGGGTCGTGCTGGTGCTGCGCGGAGTCTGGCCGGCGCTCAGGGAAAAGGCCGGCCGCTCGCTGGTCTTTCTCGTCGCTATCGCAACAGTCTCGATCGGCCTTCTGTTCGGAGCCGGGCTCTTCTACGGCGAACACACCCACATCTCGGTCATGGAGTACTGGCGCTGGTGGGTGGTCCACCTGTGGGTTGAGGGCATCTTCGAGGTCTTCGCGACCGCGATTGTTTCCGCCCTGTTCGTGAAGATGGGGCTGGTGCGGATGTCGGTCGCCGCGACATCGGTCCTGCTCGCGACGATCATCTTCCTCGGCGGCGGCGTGCTCGGCATGTTCCATCACATCTACTTCAGCGGCACGCCGACCGCGGTGATCGCCTTGGGCTCGGTGTTCTCGGCGCTGGAGGTGGTCCCGCTGATGGTCGTCGGCTTCGAAGCCTATAACCGCCTGAAGTTCGAACACCGGCACGGCTGGCAGGAGGTCTATCGCTGGCCGTTCGCGTTCTTCACCAGCGTGTTGGTGTGGAATCTCATCGGCGCGGGGCTTTTCGGCTTCTTCATCAACCCGCCGCTCGCGCTCTATTACATGCAGGGGCTCAACACGACCGCTACCCATGCGCATGCCGCCCTGTTCGGCGTCTATGGCATGCTCGGAATCGGCCTTACTTTGTTCTGCATGCGCGGCCTGTCGGACCCGGCCCGCTGGAGCAACGGCCTGCTCCGGACGTCCTTCTGGTGCCTCAACGTCGGTCTGGCGATGATGGTGTTCCTCTCGCTCTTCCCGCAGGGGCTTATCCAGACCTACCAAAGCTTCACCCGCGACTATGCCTATGCGCGCAGCGCCGAGGTCATTCACAGCCCGCTCATGCAGGCGCTGGTCTGGATGCGGGTGCCTGGGGACGTTGTCTTCACGGTGGGGGTCGGCGCCTTCGCCATCTTCATGGTGCGCGCCCTGTTCGGCCGCCACCGGCGCGGCGAGACCGCCGACACGCCGGCTCCGGATCTCGAGCCGGTGATTGCTCGTCGCCCATGACGGCCCACGACGAGCGTCTATTCGCGCGGCGTCGCGCGAGGATAGCCGGCTCGCCGCCTTTCCTCCGCGGCGGCTTTCGGCCGTTCTTCTTCTTCGGTTCCGCCTGGGCAGCGATCGCACTCGTACTCTGGCTGATGGCCGCATTCGGCGGGCTCAACCTTCCGTCGGCCTTCCAGCCGCTGGTCTGGCATCGGCACGAAATGCTGTTCGGCTTCGTCGGCGCGATCATCGCCGGATTCCTCCTCACCGCGATTCCGAACTGGACCGCTCGCCCGCCGATCGCCGGTTGGCCGCTGGCCGCCCTGGTCGGGTTGTGGGCCGCGGGACGCATGGCGGTTCTCGTCTCAGGATGGATTGGCCCGGCCCCGGCCGCTGTCGTGGATGTCGCCTTCTATATCGTGCTCACCGGGGTCGCGGCCCGCGAGGTTCTGGCGTCAAGGAATCGCAACCTGCCCATTGCGGGACTCGTCCTGTTGTTGGGAGTCGCCAACGCCGCCGATCATGCCGGCGCCGCGGGACTGTTGTACGATGCGGACTTCGGCATACGGGCGGCGCTGTCCGTTGTCGCGATGATGATCTCCGTGGTCGGCGGGCGCATCATCCCCGCATTCACGCGTAACTGGATGGTCAAGCAAGGCATCTCGGATCGTCTTCCGGCGCAGCCGACGCGCTTTGACCTATCGGTGCTGGCGGTGACGGCTGGGAGCCTCCTGGCCTGGGCCGCCCTGCCGGCATGGGCGCCCTCAGGATGGATGCTCGCCGTCGCCGGATGCGCCCAGGCGCTGAGACTGTCACGCTGGGGTGGACTGAGGAGCGCGCGCGATCCCCTCGTTGTTATTCTGCATGTCGGGTACTTCTGGCTTGCGGTCGGCCTGTTGCTGTTAGGCGCGAGCATCATCGTCACGTGGATTCCCCGGTCGGCCGCGATCCACGCTCTGACGGCCGGCGCCATGGGGACGATGATCCTTGCGGTCATGACTCGCGCGATCCTGGGCCATACAGGCCGCGACCTCGTGGCCACACTGCCAACCACCCTCTTCTTCGGGCTGATTACCGTGGGGGCCGCCGTTCGCGTGGCCACGCCGTTCGGCATTCTCGAATATTCCCTCGGGATTGAGATTGCGGCGATAGCCTGGGCAGGAGCCTTCGTCCTCTTCCTCTTTGCATTTGGTCCCCTCATGTTCCGGTTCCGAGTGGATGAGGCGTGACGCGGGCCGAAACCGACCTCTGATAGAGGTCGACGCCGAACGTCAGGATTGCCCGAAAGCTGACCTTCCGAACGCCCGCATAGAGTCGAGGCTGTGTAAAAACTCGTCTCGGCGAAAATCCCGCGCAAGTTCCAACCGCGCCCGGCCGCCTACGCGATGATGCTTTGCGCAGAGTGGTCTTTAGACGCTGGCGGCAGGCAAATTGTTGCGCCGAACATTGCGTCGTTCGAGTTTTTACACAGCCTCAGTCATCAGGAGGCGTTCGACCGGATCGTTATCAATGTCCGCTAATCCCCCTTAGCGGACATTCAAAGGGTCGGCTTCTAGGCGGCGTGGCTAAATGTCGGCTTTCGGGCCAGAAGGCGCTATTGCGAGTCCGACCGGGGCGCCACCTTCCAAAGCTATCGATCGGCCGTGGACGCCGACCTCCGGGGCCACCCTCTAGCGGGCGATCCGTTGGAAGCGGACCCGGTCCTGGCCCTTGTGCAGATGGGCGTGGTAGCCGGCGGCGAGCCAGGCTCTGCACTGGACGTGTGTCGTGTCCCCTCTCGTTTCATTGCCCCACCATTCGGGCCGCTCCGCGCTCTTTGGCAGAAGAGCGGCCAGGATCCGCTCGATGTCCCGAAAACTCATCTCGTAGCTCGCCGTCGTTTGGCGTTTGAGGTGAGTTTCCAGGGGATCGTACTTGGCCATGAGGATCGCTTCGGTGGTCCGTGATCGACAACATAAGACCCGGGTTCATGGGGATAGCTAGACCTGGAGGGGAACGCCTTGTATGGGGAATTCTCTGTCAAGCCCCTGCGAGCAGACGTTCTGAAGTCCCGAGAAAGGTGGTTCGCGGACCTGACCCGTGCAAACCTGGGGTCGCAGAGGCGTGGACCGAAGACAATGCGGATGGAAGATTTCGATACGCTTTGTTCGTCGTTTCCCGGAGCGGGACTTACTATCCAATGGGGCGGAAGCCACGTTTACAAAATAGGGGGAAAGATATTCGCCATGGCAGGTCTGCCGGAGCCTGATGCCCCACTATCGGTGATCTTCAAGACTTCCGAGATCACGGCGCACATACTCCTGGAAGCCGGCAGTGCCCGGAAATCATCATATTTGCCCCAAGGCAACTGGCTCGAAGTGAGTGGCTCGGCCATGTCAGCCGCCGACTTGGCCGATTACCTTCGCCAGTCTCACGACTTTGTCGGCCAAACTCTCCCGAGGCGGATACGCTCCGGCTTTGGGGTCGGCGACTCGTCCGCTAAGGTTGGAAAACGATAGTTGCCGGGGCTACTTCCCATCACCTCACGATGCGCTCGGCGCGAGCTCCAGAGTCGGGCAGCTCCTTTTAGATTTTGGTCCTAGCTTTGAAGTCCGTCCCAGGACCAGCGAGGAATATCGAGACCCTTCGGGACGTCGTCGGCAGAATGGTGGTACCGCGCCATCGTTGTCGTTGTAGCCCAAGCAAAGTAACCACTTAGTACCCGTCGAACATCGTCATTCGTCAATCCGACATCTGCCAGAGCTTGGTTGAAGCAAGCAATCGCGCGACGATCCATTTCGTCATGCTCCCCGTTACCACTATGCATTCTTACAACGGAGGTCTCGTTGCCGTAGCGGTCGGAATAGGTGCTGGGTCCTCCCAGGGCCTCCGCCCAATAGGCCGCGAGCCGCTCGGCGTGGTCGGCGCGGAAGACATGGCTGAAGGCATGCGAGACCACCTCGTCGGCCATCACGCGCCTGTGCCACGCGCTCGCAAGATTGCGCAGTCCATCATCGCCACCCGCGGCTTCAAAGACAGTTTGCATACTCAATCATCACGCGGCGGGAGCACTTCCGCAATGGGCGGGCTTTGCCGTGGTTTCTCGGCGCCGAGCCGACGTGACAGGCCAACGGAGACCATCGTCTTCAGATCTCGATCCGAGGGGAGTTCGCTGTCGGGCGCGATAGTCGCACCGCAACCTTGTATTCGGTTAGGTCCGCTGAGGACCTGGACCATGAAGCAGCCATTCGCTTCGAGTGCGAGGCTCCGAGGCGGCGGGCACATTCTTCCCTCGGCGTATTGGCCACGGCGTTCCTCGTGTCACCGCCACCTCGGATCTAATCGACGACGTCTGCGCCTGCGATCGCCGTCTAAGCTCTGTCCCTGCTGGCCAGCGCCTCCCTCAAGCCGCCCGCATGACTAGGCCGTCGGGCACGGTACCGGTCGTGACAAGCCGCCAGAAGGCGATCAGCAGCTTGCGGGCCAGGGCGACGATCATCGTCTTGCGCCGGGTCGGGGCCGCCGCGGTTCGGTAGCGATACCAAGCCGCCAGGCCGCTGCCCTTCTGGAACATCAGGAATCGCCAAGCTAGCTGGATCAAGCCGCGGCGGACGCGGGCGTTGCCGGACTTGGCCAATCCCTTCTCTCGTCGCCGGGCGCCGCTCTCGTCGGGCGATCCCGTCAGCCCCGCGTAGCGGGCCACCGCTCGACGGTCTCGCAGTGGTCGCGACAAGACTTCCTGGACCAGCATGTCGGCAGTTTCGATGCCGACCCCGACGACGCGGGCGAGAAGTACGACCATGGCGTTAGCCCGCGAGTGCGGCGCGTGCTGCAGGCGCTCCAGCCTATCGCGCTCGATGGCCTCGATCTGCTCACGCACGACCGCCAGGCGCGCTAGGTCCCGGCGGATCTCGTCCAGGGTGTTCGGCGGCAGCGGTGTGCCCTCCGGCATGACCAAGGTCTCAAGCTGCTTGGCCGCCCTGCGAAGGGCGGGGTTGAAGCCTCGAACGCCCAGCCTGAGCAGCCCAGACCTTACGCTGTTGATGATCCGAGTGCGCTCGCCAACCAGGCTCTCGCGCTCCCGACTGGGCCGCTTGGCGTCCTCCTCCTCGAGGCTGGGGATCGCGACCATGCTGCAGTGCCCACGTTCGCCGCGAAGCCAGGCGAAAAACACACGCACCAGCATGGCGGAATCCAGACGATCGGTTTTTGAGCGGCGATGCTCTCGCGACACCGCCACGCTGGTCGGATGGATGACGTGGGTCTCGAAGCCTCGAGCTTGCAGCCACCTGGCCAGCCAGAATCCATCGCGGCCGGCCTCGTAGGCGACGATCATCCGGCTGATCGACCGGCCGGCACTCTCGGCTTCGACCCGCCAGCGCGTCAGCAGCTGCTCCAGCGCCACCGGGTCGGGGTCCAACTTCTTCAGCGGCCGGCGCGCAACGCCCGGCAATGTGCCGGCGACCAGCCAGCTTGCGTTACTCAACTCGATCACCGCGACCACTGCGGACTCTTGGTCAAAGGCCACAAGCGAACGGCTCAGATCATCGAACGGCTTCATCGGGGGCGTCTCCGTCGGGTGGAAGATGCGACGATGCTCTCAGATCTTCAGCACCGGCCCCATAGCTTCTTCCCCTGTGGCCGCGCCCTTGCGTCGCGGCCGACCCCTTCTCTCATGTCCATTTGTCAAGCTGTGAGGCACGGTGAAGCGCCCGGCCGATGGGCCG